>NZ_JBIORB010000001.1:537500-2400000 GCF_051714025.1 Enterococcus sp. AZ167 | reverse complement strand
AAATAAGCGTTGAACTTATTAAAAAACTCTTTTAACATTTCAACTCGGTGTGTGTTACTTGTTTTGATTATTTCTTCGATATCCAGTTTTCAATGAACAAATTTTGTTTGAGAGTAAACCTCTCAAAACTGAACAAAGGCAAACGATGTGTAGTCTTCCGAAATATTCCTTAGAAAGGAGGTGATCCAGCCGCACCTTCCGATACGGCTACCTTGTTACGACTTCACCCCAATCATCTATCCCACCTTAGGCGGCTGGCTCCAAAAAGGTTACCTCACCGACTTCGGGTGTTACAAACTCTCGTGGTGTGACGGGCGGTGTGTACAAGGCCCGGGAACGTATTCACCGCGGCGTGCTGATCCGCGATTACTAGCGATTCCGGCTTCATGTAGGCGAGTTGCAGCCTACAATCCGAACTGAGAGAAGCTTTAAGAGATTAGCTTAGCCTCGCGACTTCGCAACTCGTTGTACTTCCCATTGTAGCACGTGTGTAGCCCAGGTCATAAGGGGCATGATGATTTGACGTCATCCCCACCTTCCTCCGGTTTGTCACCGGCAGTCTCGCTAGAGTGCCCAACTAAATGATGGCAACTAACAATAAGGGTTGCGCTCGTTGCGGGACTTAACCCAACATCTCACGACACGAGCTGACGACAACCATGCACCACCTGTCACTTTGCCCCCGAAGGGGAAACTCTATCTCTAGAGTGGTCAAAGGATGTCAAGACCTGGTAAGGTTCTTCGCGTTGCTTCGAATTAAACCACATGCTCCACCGCTTGTGCGGGCCCCCGTCAATTCCTTTGAGTTTCAACCTTGCGGTCGTACTCCCCAGGCGGAGTGCTTAATGCGTTTGCTGCAGCACTGAAGGGCGGAAACCCTCCAACACTTAGCACTCATCGTTTACGGCGTGGACTACCAGGGTATCTAATCCTGTTCGCTCCCCACGCTTTCGAGCCTCAGCGTCAGTTACAGACCAGAGAGCCGCCTTCGCCACTGGTGTTCCTCCATATATCTACGCATTTCACCGCTACACATGGAATTCCACTCTCCTCTTCTGCACTCAAGTCTCCCAGTTTCCAATGACCCTCCCCGGTTGAGCCGGGGGCTTTCACATCAGACTTAAGAAACCGCCTGCGCTCGCTTTACGCCCAATAAATCCGGACAACGCTTGCCACCTACGTATTACCGCGGCTGCTGGCACGTAGTTAGCCGTGGCTTTCTGGTTAGATACCGTCAAGGGATGAACATTTTACTCTCATCCTTGTTCTTCTCTAACAACAGAGTTTTACGATCCGAAAACCTTCTTCACTCACGCGGCGTTGCTCGGTCAGACTTTCGTCCATTGCCGAAGATTCCCTACTGCTGCCTCCCGTAGGAGTCTGGGCCGTGTCTCAGTCCCAGTGTGGCCGATCACCCTCTCAGGTCGGCTATGCATCGTTGCCTTGGTGAGCCGTTACCTCACCAACTAGCTAATGCACCGCGGGTCCATCCATCAGTGACGCAAAAGCGCCTTTCAACTTTCTTCCATGCGGAAAATAGTGTTATACGGTATTAGCACCTGTTTCCAAGTGTTATCCCCTTCTGATGGGCAGGTTACCCACGTGTTACTCACCCGTTCGCCACTCTTTTTCTTTCGGTGGAGCAAGCTCCGGTGAAAGAAAAAGCGTTCGACTTGCATGTATTAGGCACGCCGCCAGCGTTCGTCCTGAGCCAGGATCAAACTCTCATAATGATTTGTTTGAATGACCATACGGTCATTAAGCTCATAAAAATTAACTTTGCTAGCTATTGCTTGCATGTATTTGTTTCAATAAATTGAAACGTCCTACACATTGGTTCGTTTGCTTGCTTTGTTCAGTTTTCAAAGGTCTACCGTGCTGTGTTAGCAACTTTTATATCATATCAGAGTGACATTTAATTGTCAACTCTTTTTTAAAAAGTTTTTTTCGCTCGTTGTTTTTCAACTTCGTAGCGGCTGTCTCAGCGACTTAATTAGAATAACAAATGATTTGTTATTTGTCAACAACTTTTTTTAATTAATTTTGTTGATGTATCAACATCAATTAACTGTTTTAAAATTGCGACTTCGTTATAATATCATCTGTCGAGCTGTGCGTCAACTACTTTTTTCAATTCTTTTTAGGAATTCATTTAGTCATTTGGCACATGTAATAATATACCAAGACTTGTGCTATTCGTCAACCATAAAATGATTGATAGACCAACGTTTCTAGTTACTCCGTTTCCAAAGATGATTCGTGATTTTTAGTCCGTGATTTCCGCCTTTTTTAAGGACTTTTTCCGTTATTATTAGCCTATCGTTCGTCTTTTTCCTTTTTGTGTTTTCTTAATTCCTATCATTCTTATAAATTTAAGTATGATTTTATCTATTTTGTGGAATATTTGCTAAAATGGAGAAAAGAATATTGTTCCTAGGAGGACCCAGTATGAAAATACTTGTAGCAGATGATGACAAAGAGATCGTAGAACTATTAAGCATTTACTTACACAATGAAGGCTATGAATCGGTCAAAGCATACGATGGAAAAGAAGCACTGACCAAGATTCGCACCACTTCTGATATCGAGCTATTGATCTTAGATATCATGATGCCTGAAATGGACGGCATGCAAGTCGTCAAAGAATTGAGAAAAGAATCCCAAATCCCCATTATTATGTTGACCGCTAAAACAACCGATATGGATAAGATTCGTGGATTGGTCGCCGGTGCTGATGATTATGTCACCAAACCTTTCAATCCATTAGAAGTCATGGCACGGGTAAAATCGTTATTGAGAAGAACCAAGATGCAGGCTGCTTCAAATCAACCAGAGATTCTGGAAGTAAGCTCCCTTATCATCAACCGCGATTCCCATGAAGTAAAAACGGTGGATGGCAATGAGATCCAATTGACCGCATTAGAATTTGGCATCCTCTACTTATTGGCATCGCATCCCAACCGTGTCTTTAGCGCCGATGAGATTTTTGAACGAGTTTGGAAACAAGAAAGTGTCGTTTCTGCCAAAACAGTGATGGTCCATGTCAGTCACTTGCGAGATAAGATCGAAGAAGCCACGGATGGTGAAAAAGTCATCCAAACAGTATGGGGGGTCGGCTACAAAATAGATGCGAAGTAAACCAACTGAAAAAAAGCGCAACACACCAATCGAAAAAAAGAAACGGATCACGTTGACCTCAAAGGAAATCAGTGAGTTATTTGCTGAAGGAATTGTAACGATTGTTCTTTTACTTCTATTAAATGTCGCTATTTTGGTCATCTTGACCTCAATACGAGAAAACTCACCGGTTTTAGTCGAAGCGATCTATGAATCAAAGAATGCGTTCACGGCTGCCTTCAACACAGATATCTTCCGCAGTGGTCGTAACTTCATTCTACCGATGTTCTTCCTATTAGATGTGATCGTCTTATATTGGCGTTTGATTCGTCGTTACCATCAAATGCAGCTACGTCACATTATCAGCGAGCTGCACTTTATCGCAGAAGGCAACTACGATCATCGCATCCCCTTCGAGTTACGGGGCGATTTAAGTCGGATCGTTTCTAATATCAATGGCTTAGTCGACAGTACGGTGGCGGCGATCGAAGATGAACGGCGGATCGAGCAATCCAAAGATGAGCTGATCACCAATGTCAGTCATGACATTCGGACACCATTGACTTCGATCATCGGCTACTTAGGTCTAATCGAAGATCGACAATACCATTCGGAAGAAGAATTGCTGAAATATACTCATACGGCGTATGTCAAAGCCAAACAAATGAAATCCCTCGTCGATGATTTGTTTGAATACACGAAAGTGCGTCAGCCTAGCGTGCCCATTAATGTGATGGAATTCGATATGGCCCAGCTGGTTGAACAATTGGCGGCGGACTTTGAATTAGAAGCTAGCCGAAAAGGCATCAAGATCGAGACCTACACCCGTCCAGAGCATATCGAAATGGATGGTGATACCGAAAAACTGGTGCGAGTTTTCAACAACCTGCTGTCAAATGCCTTGAAATACGGCAAAGGCGCCGATAAGATCCGCATGGAGGTCGAGAAAGTCGGAACCGAAGCGATCTTAACCGTCAAAAACAATGGGCAGATGATCCCTAAGCAAGCCCTTGATTCTCTATTCGACCGTTTCTACCGAGTGGAAGAATCCCGCTCTCAAGAAACAGGAGGAACTGGCTTAGGTCTAGCGATCGCTCAAAGCATCGTCGCCTTACATGGCGGCTATATCTATGCCAAATCAACGCCAGAATGGACGTCCTTTATTATTCATCTCCCGTTGAAGCGCAACAATTTGTCCAACACACAAACCTATGGTTGACGCCCCAACATTTTTTGGGTATGCTAAAGAAAATAATCAAGGCACAGAACCTAGTATATTTTTTTCATCTAGTAAAGAGAGCTGATGGTTGGTGAAAATCAGTGTTGGAAAAAATAGAATCCAGTTCTTTAACGTGTATTTTTCGAAAGAAAAATCGTTGGCTCACGATACGAGCAGCAAGGGCAGCGCAAGCTGAACTTGGGTGGCACCGCGAATGGTCATTTCGTCCCAAGCAACACGGGATCGGAATGGCCTTTTTTCTATGGAAAAATCAAAGGAGGATGTATCACTATGTTAGATGTAAAAATGATTCGCCAAAATTTTGCTGAAGTACAAAGCAAACTCGCAACACGAGGCGTGCAAAAAGAAGTATTGGACCGCTTTTTAACGCTTGACGAACGTCGCAGAGAACTCTTAGTCCAAACGGAAGAACGCAAGAAATTGCGCAACGATGTTTCTAGTGAGATCGCTGCCTTGAAACGGGCGAAAGAAGACGCGGCTGATAAAATTGCCCAAATGAAAGAAGTCGGCAGCCAAATCAAGCAATTGGATGAAGAGATCGCTCAAATTGATGAAGACATCAAAGAGATCGCCACGACATTGCCGAATTTGCCAAATGATTCTGTTCCAGTGGGCAAGGATGAAGACGACAATGTAGAAATCCGCCGCTGGGCAGAACCAAAAACCTTTGACTTTGAACCAAAACCCCATTGGGAGATCGCAGAAGACTTGGGCATCCTCGACTTTGAGCGGGGTGCCAAAGTTTCTGGCAGCCGCTTTGTTTACTACAAAGGCTTAGGTGCTCGTTTGGAACGTGCCTTATACAACTTCATGCTGGATCAGCATGTCTATGAGCATGGCTATACCGAGATGATCACCCCTTATATCGTCAATAGCCAAGCAATGTTTGGCACGGGGCAATTTCCAAAGTTCAAAGAAGATGTTTTCCAATTGGCAGATACGGATTTGACTTTGATTCCAACTGCTGAAGTACCTTTGACCAATTACTATCAAGGGGAGATCTTAGAACAAGAACAGCTCCCTGCCTACTTCACTGCCTTGAGCCCATCATTTCGTTCAGAAGCTGGCAGCGCTGGTCGTGATACTCGCGGCTTGATTCGCCTGCACCAGTTCAATAAAGTCGAAATGGTGAAATTCAGTGATGCTGACCATTCTTATGAAGAATTGGAAAAGATGACGGCTAATGCCGAAGATATTTTGCAAAAACTCAACTTGCCTTACCGAGTGCTTAGCTTGTGTACAGGAGATATGGGCTTTTCTGCGGCGAAGACCTATGATTTAGAGGTATGGATCCCTGCTCAGGAAATGTACCGTGAGATCAGCTCTTGCTCAAACTGTGAAGATTTCCAAGCACGCCGTGCCATGATCCGTTACCGCGATCAAGAGGGCAAGATTCACTACATGCATACACTAAATGGCTCTGGTCTGGCTGTCGGTAGGACGGTAGCCGCAGTGCTAGAAAATTATCAAAACGAAGACGGCAGTGTAACGGTACCAGAAGTTTTGGTTCCTTACATGGGCGGACTGACAAAAATCGAAAAAGCCTAAGCCTTAGCACCCTTAATTGCACCCCCTTCGTAACAGTCACACCACGTGAGCTGTTACGAAGGGGTTTTCTAGTTCACCTAATAGATAGTGGTTGCAAAAGATCCCCTAACGCCCTTGATCATTTCTTGCAAGAGAAACAACGCAACGAGGCTGTAATTTTTGAATGAATAATTAGAAAAATCCCTTCATCTTTTTAAGTCTCTATCAGAAACCGGGCATGATCGTTGAAAGTACCTGTGACTTATGGTAACGTGGGCATAATTTAGGATGGAATGAAGGGAGCTTCACCAATGCCCGAACGAAAGACCTATGCCCGTCGGAGTGACTTGCACAAGAAACCAAACAATAATCAAAAACGAACAGCGTCAGCTGAAGAAAGACCGAAAGGACCACCCTCGAGAAAGAAGCCGTATCGAAAAGCAATTTTTTCCTTATTCACCTTATTATTGATCGTTTTGATCGCGACGGCTGGCTCAGTCCTTTACACTTTACACCAGCAAGAAGTCGCAGCCCAAGAAAAATATGAGGCGGCTGCGGAGAAATTACTGGCATCAATCCAAGCAGAACAAAGTCAAAATGGGTTAAAAACAACGCCTGAAGTGCTCTCCAAAGGCGCAACCAAAGAATTGATCTACCGCCCGCAAGACCTTGATACGTTTCCCATCAAAGATATCAAAGAACGGTTGACACAAGCCGCTGATCACTTGCGTAAAAAACAAACGAATAAAGAAGTCGTCACCGTTGCCCGCATCCAAGCACAAGCAGCGGCTTCAAAGGTGTCTACTTATTCATTGAAAGCCGACAGCTATGTGTGGAATCGAGAAACCGGACGTTTTGAAGATGCGGACAGCCTAACGGATGCACCGATCTTCGTATCAGAGAAGACGCAAACCGAATTGTCTTTGAAAGAACTGGTTCCTGATGAAGGCAGCTTATTAGGTATTCAACAAGTCATTCAGCAGAAACTGCTGGATCAAGCCAAAGAACCCGCCAAAATCATCGACGCCGTCTTGGCCATGGAGCGGATCACCTTCGATTCGAAATTTACTTACGATCCAGAGAAGCTGACCATCGAATTGCCAAAAAATCAGACGGGAGCGACGGAAATCACCCTGCCTTACAGCGAGATCGCCCCATTCATTGATCCTGATCTCGTGGCTGCTGACCAACTCAACAATGCCTTGCAAAGTTTAGACCCCAATAAAAAATACGTGGCATTGACCTTTGATGATGGACCTAACAGTACCTCCACCATGGATCTGTTGAACATCTTACAAGAAAATGACGTTAAAGCGACCTTCTTTATGCTGGGACAAATGGTAGAGCAATATCCGCAAGCTGCTAAAAAAGTCCAAGAAGCTGGACACGAGATCGCCAGTCATTCTTACTCTCATCCGCAGCTGAATACTCTTTCAGCGGAAGATTTGCAGGCAGAAGTCACAAAAACCAACAAAGCCATTTATAATGCGACGGGTTTACTACCTAGAAATTTACGGCCCCCTTATGGCGCTATCGACAAACAAAGCGCAGAAACCATTGGCATGCCGATCATTCAATGGGACATCGATTCTCAAGACTGGAAATTGAAGGATCCGAAGAAGATCAATGCCTTGGTGCAACAAAATGTCTTTAATGGTGCCATGATCTTGATCCATGATATTCACCCGAAATCTGTGAAAGCCGTACCGGGAGTCATTAAAATGCTCAAAAACGAAGGCTACGAATTCGTGACTGTCGATCAATTATTAGAAGCACGGCAAAAACCATTGCATCAATACTTTGGGATGAACGACGAGCGCCTCGTTGACTAAATAAAAAAAGGAACGCAGCAAATTGTCTCTTGCTGCGTTCCTTTTTGGTTATTGGATCGTTCCCTCTTTTTTTAGCCCTTCTTATCCTCATATACATTGGTCACAAAAATTTGGATCAACAGTTCAGCGACAGCTTTTGGCGGCATCATTGAGAAATCTTTGAGCCAGCGTTCGATCAACCCGATAGACCCGCAGACAAAAAAGCTAAGACACAGTTCCAATTCTTCCTCGGAAGCATCTTGAAAGTATTGGGCAAACCGTTTCAAGGTCTCCGGTTTGATCTCTGACAATAAAAGATTCAGCAAATGGCTGTTGTTCAACAAAATCAAATGGGTGGTACTAGGATTCTCATACAAAATCGTCAACAGCTTTTCCAACCAAAGATCCAATGACAAATTTTCCTGCTGCAAGTTCGATGCGATCTGCTCAACAAGCTCTCCTTCGATCTCCTCCAACAAAGCGGCCGTATCCTTATAATATTTATAAAATGTTCCTCGGTTGATATCGGCTCGTTCCGCAATCTCTTTGATCGTGATTTTGCGGTACTCTTTTTCCAACAATAACTCCTGAAAGGCGCGTCGGATCACTTTTTTCGAGTAGATCGTTCGACGATTCCCCACAGTCCCCACCATATCGTTTCCCCTTTTCTCTGTACATTTGATCAATATTTGTCTATTTAATGACAAATACGTAAGCATTGAGGATTGCTCTTACTTTTCTTTCTTAGTATACTAACACCATGTGATTAAATCAACACGTGTTTAAAAAATGGAGGCTTTATTAATGAGTTATGTTGAAGTAAAGAATGAATATAAACGCTATCAGATGGGCGAAACCACCATCACTGCCAACAACGATCTTTCCTTTGCCATTGAAGAAAGCGAATTAGTGGTGATCCTTGGCCCCAGTGGTGCAGGAAAATCGACCGTTTTGAATATTTTAGGTGGGATGGATTCGCCAGATGAAGGACAAATCATTATCGACAATGTCGATATCGCGAAGTTTAACGACAAACAGCTGACGGAATACCGCCGCAAAGACGTCGGGTTCGTCTTCCAGTTTTATAATTTGGTGCCGAACCTGACAGCGAAAGAAAACATTGAATTGGCAACAGAAGTCTCACCGAATGCACTCGATCCTGATGAAGTCTTAGCACAAGTCGGGTTAGAAAACCGTAAAAACAACTTTCCTTCGCAGCTCTCTGGTGGGGAACAGCAGCGGGTATCGATCGCTCGGGCGTTAGCCAAAAACCCGAAATTGCTATTATGCGATGAACCAACCGGTGCGCTGGATTTTGAAACAGGCAAACAAGTGTTGAAGCTTTTGCAAAACGCCAGTCGGAAAAACGGCAATACGGTGTTGATCATTACCCATAACAGCGCCATTGCCCCGATCGCCGATCGGGTGATCCATATCAACGATGCCACTGTCCGTTCCATTGAAGAGAATCCTCATCCAATCTCGATCGATGAAATCGTTTGGTAGGAGGATCTGATGAAAAATAAAACCTATCTTAAAGCAAGTTTGCGGGAGATTCGCCAATCAAAAGGCCGCTTTATCGCAATCACCTTGATCATTTTTTTAGGAACGTTTCTCTTTGTCGGTGTCAAAGCGACGGGACCGATCCTGAACCATTCCGCGAGTGAATATGTCAACGGTCAGCATTTAGCAGATCTGCAAGTCACTTCCACGCTGGGATTGACGGAGGACGACATTGATGCGGCGGAAAAAAGCGGTGCGCACACAGAAGCCGCCTATCAATTTTATTACGCTGCCAATTCAGATGAAGTCGTGCAAGTGACCTCTTATGATCCCTCGCAGGAACTCAACCAGCTACTGGTGAAGGACGGCCGATTGCCAGAAAAAGCCGATGAAATCGTGCTGGACACCGAAGCAAAAAATTATGGCTGGCAAATAGGGGATACTTTTACGATCGATGATGCCGATAATCTGTCGGACAAAGACTATACGATCGTTGGGTTCGCCACCTCTCCCATTTATATCAGTGCTGCCGAACGTGGCTATGCGAATGTCGGCAGCGGTGTCGTGACGTATTTTGCTTATGTACCGGAAGAACAGTTCAAGATGGAGGTCAAATCGATCCTTTATCTCGCCATTGATGATGTCGCAGGCCTTGAAACATACTCCGATGCGTATACCGACAAGATGGCAGCCCATCAAGAAACGATTGAGGAACTGTTTGCGGATCGCCCTAAAGAACGCTTAGCAGAAATTCAGCAAGATGCTTTTGATGAATTAGCGCCTGCAGAAAAAGAAGTCCGTGATGGACAAAAACAGTTAGCTGATGGACAAGCCCAACTGGATCAGGCCAAAGCGGAACTAGAACAACAGCAAGCCGCCTTGGCACAGCTGCCGCCCGTACAACAAGCAGCCCTCGAAGGCCAATTGACCGCTGGGGAAGAAGAGTTGACACAGCAGCAAACCCAATTAGAGGAACAGCAACAAGAACTAACCGATGCCCAACAAACACTGGCAGAAAAACGTACAGAGATCGAAGACTTGGCAGAACCTACGTATCTTTACAACCAACGCAAAGACAACCCCGGTTTCCAAGAGTATGGTGGGCTGTCTGATCGTATCGCAGCGATCGCCAATGTGTTCCCTGTCTTCTTTTTCTTTATCGCTGCGTTGATCACCTTTACGACACTGACGCGGATGGTAGAAGAAAACCGCAAAGAGATCGGTACCTTAAAAGCGATGGGCTATGGCAAAGTCGAGATCTCCCTTAAATATTTGATTTATGCCCTCCTGTCTTCGGCCATTGGCATTATCAGTGGTGCCGTATTAGGGACGGAACTGTTGCCGCGTTTGATTTATTTTCTATCCAGCGAACGGTATCTTTTAGACGGGATTCGCGTCTATTATGTCTGGTCGCCAATTATTTTGGCCGCGATCGCCTTTTTACTGGCGACGCTCGGTGCTTGCCTCTTTGTTTTGATCAAAGAATTGCGGGAAAAACCTGCCCAGCTACTGCAAGTTCGGGCGCCAAAACCTGGGAAACGGATTTTATTAGAGGCCATTACACCCTTATGGTCACGTTTAAGCTTCAATCAAAAAGTCAGCTTCCGTAACATCTTCCGCTACAAATCGCGAATGATCATGGCAATCATTGGCATCGCCGGCTGTACGGGACTGATGGTGGCAGGCGTTGGGTTGAAAGATTCCTTAAGTGCTGTGACTGCGAAACAATTTGGGCCCATTACGGATTATCAAGCCGTCGTGACCTTAAATGATGCGAAGGAAGAAACCGTTGCTGCCGCTGAAACGGTTTTAACAGACGATCCTCTTGTGACCCATTCGATGCTAGTCTACAATGAAACGATCGAGATTCGACCAGCTAACCAAGGAAAACAAAGTTTGACCTTGATGGTTCCGGCAGATCAAGAAGCTTTTACCGACTATGTCCATTTGAAAACGACGGAAGGGCAGAAGCTGCCATTAACAGAAGGCGCCGTACTGACTATGAAATACGCAGAATTGTATGATCTGCAGGTTGGGGATACATTGACCTTCTATACTAGCGATCAAGAAGCTTTTGAAGTACCTATCAGCGGCATCGCAGAAAACTATTTAGGCAATTCTCTGTATCTGTCACCGACTCTTTACGAAGAAATCACCGACAGTGCCTTTGAACCGAATGCGTTCTTAGTCAAAAGCAAGACGATGACGAAAAAACAAGAGGAAGCTTTATCAACAGCCTTGTTAGATACCGACAAAGTCAAAAACACGACGTTCCTTTCCACTCAGATCAAAATGCAGGATGATTCGATGGGCAACTTGAACTCCATTGTCTTGATCTTAGTTGTACTATCAGGGGCATTAGCCTTTGTCGTCTTGTATAACTTGACCAACATCAATGTTTCCGAGCGGATTCGCGAGCTTTCTACTATTAAAGTATTAGGGTTTTACAATAAAGAAGTCACCATGTACATCGTACGGGAAAATATCGTCTTTACGTTATTTGGGATTCTCGCTGGCTACGTGGTAGGTTACTTCTTGACTGACTTTATTTTGATCCAAGCTTCGATGGAAAACATGGTCTTTCCATTAGTGATCAATTGGCCGGCTTATGCTTTAGCCGGCGGCATGACGATTCTCTTTACGATCATCGTGATGTACGTCACCCATGTAAAACTGACTCATGTCAACATGATCGATGCGTTGAAATCAAACGAATAAGCTGCTGCTAAAGCGATTTGCTGATCATCCAGCAGCGATTTTAAAGAAAAGGACGCCACTCTTGCCTAGATAGCTGAGAGTGACGTCCTTTTTTGAACAAATAATCCCCTCTGTCCGCTTTTGAACAGAGGGGGCGTTGGTTTTCACGTGAAACATTTTATGATTTTACAGAGTAGTTTGGTGCTTCTTTCGTGATTTGAACATCGTGGGGATGTGATTCTTTTAGTCCGTTGCCGCTCATTTGGATGAATTGTGCTTCATCACGTAATTGCTGTAGATTGCCAGCACCGACATAACCCATCCCTGATTTCAACCCGCCGATCATTTGGAAGATGATATCAGAAACGCTGCCTTTATAAGCGACACGCCCTTCAATGCCTTCTGGAACCAATTTGTTGGCTTCGTTTACGCCACCTTGGAAGTAACGGTCGCTGGAGCCTTTTTCCATTGCCCCCAGTGAACCCATTCCGCGGTACGTTTTGAAGCGACGGCCTTGGTAGATTTCAAATTCACCTGGTGATTCATCGGTTCCTGCCAACATGCTACCTAGCATTACAGCATGTCCGCCAGCTGCTAAAGCTTTGACGATATCCCCAGAGTATTTGATCCCACCATCAGCAATGATTGCTTTTCCGTATTGACGTGCCACAGAGGCTGCATCATAGATCGCGGTCAATTGAGGAACTCCGACACCGGCTACCACCCGAGTGGTACAGATCGAGCCTGGACCGATCCCGACTTTTACGACATCGACACCAGCATCATACAATGCTTTCGTGCCTTCTGCAGTGGCAACATTTCCAGCAATCAATGTCGCTTCTGGGAAATGCGCACGAATTTCAGAGATTTTGCGTAAAACACCCGCACTGTGTCCGTGGGCAGTATCAATAACAATCGCGTCCACGCCTGCATCCAATAATGCTTGTGCGCGCTCAAAGGTATCGCTGGTAACGCCGACTGCCGCTGCCACTAATAGGCGTCCATGCGTGTCTTTGGCTGCATTCGGGAATTCGATCACTTTTTCAATATCTTTGATAGTGATCAAACCGCTTAAGATCCCTGCTTCATCAACGATCGGTAATTTTTCGATCTTGTGTTGTTGTAAGATTTTTTCAGCGTCTTTCAACGACGTACCGACAGGTGCTGTGATCAATTGGTCTTTGGTCATCACATCATTGATCGGCATCGTATAATCCGTGACAAAACGCATGTCGCGGTTCGTGATGATACCGACTAATTTGCGGTTTTCCATCATTTCTACGATCGGTACCCCGCTGATGCGGTACTTGCTCATCAAATGTTCTGCATCAGCAACTAAGTGGCTTGGTGTTAAGAAAAACGGATCGATGATCACGCCGCTTTCAGAACGTTTTACTTTGCGCACTTCATCTGCTTGCGCTGCGATACTCATGTTTTTGTGAATCACGCCAAGTCCGCCTTGACGCGCCATTGAGATCGCCATTTTACTATCAGTTACGGTATCCATACTGGCACTTATGATTGGAATATTTAGTGTAATATTCGGGGCAAGCTGCACTTTCATATCCACGTCATTTGGCAAGACGTGACTTTCTGCCGGAATCAATAAGACATCATCAAACGTTAACCCTTTTTTTACAAATTTGGTTTCCCAGTTGGACATTTTTGTAACCACTCCTTAAAGTTTTTAGGTATTTTAAAAAAAATAGCAAAGATTTTTTCATAAGTCAACCATTCGGAAAGCTTTCTTAATAATCCTCTTCAAACCTTTGGTCAAATCTCATAATTCGCCATTTTTTCTAAAAAAACACGCTGATCGTGCGGTCTTTTTTAACAAAAGAAGGCGCACGATCAACGTGTAGTCATCAGCCTCTAGGAACAGACATACTGCTGATGATATTGTATTTGCGTTTCAAGTAGTACTTCGCTGCTAATGCCACTGCCCCGATCAAGGCTTCGATCACAGGATCCACTTGTGGATTCAATGGTGGTTGGATCATCGCAGAAAGCGAAATCACAACGATCCATAGCATGAAGGCTGCGACTAAAATCAAAATGATCTTCCACATCTTCGGCCGTTTGCTCTTATCGGCACCTGGGCGTTCATATTGATACATGTATTTGTACATCAAGTAGAAGACCCAACCAGCAAGCATCGCCATCAAGAAGAGGGTCAATAAGCCATAAGGTTGTGCTTGTCCTCTAGTAAAGATCCCCATAACCCCTAACATCAAGCCAAAAATCCCTAAAATCAGCAAGGTGCTATCCAACCACATCAAGAAAGGGCCGGATTCTTTTTGCTCAACGGGTTTGTTGATGATGGCTTCGGTGCGTTCAGACACTGTACCAAATAATTGGCGGGCTGTTTTGCCGCCTTTTTGTTCTTTGACTAAGACCGGCAGCATCTCATGCAAGGCAATCGTTTTTTCTTCTTCAGAAAGATTGGCTGCCTCTAGCGATTTTTTTAAATCAAATATATATTGTTGGTTTCGTTTTGTTAATTGTTGTTCTAATTCACGATTTTCGGAAACATAATTTCGCAGAGTTTCTGGTTCCATGAATTGATTCTCCCTTCTGCGTTTTCTTCACAATGGACATTTTACCACAAATTCACTGGGAAGAAAGCCCTTTATACGTTAAAACGGAACAACATCACGTCGCCATCTTGCACGACATAATCTTTTCCTTCCAAACGTACCCGACCGGCTTCTTTGGCCGCTTGCATCGTGCCGTATTGGTTCAGATCTTCAAAGGAAACAGTTTCCGCACGAATAAAGCCGCGCTCAAAGTCCGTATGGATGATCCCCGCTGCTTGCGGTGCTTTGATGCCTTTGCGGAACGTCCACGCACGCACTTCTTGTTCACCAGCGGTAAAGTACGTTGCTAAACCCAATAAATCATAGGCGGCACGAATCAATTGATCCAACCCTGATTCTTCAATTCCTAATGCTTCTAAAAACTCTGCTTTGTCTTCTTCTTCCAGCTCAGCGATCTCTTCTTCGGCACGAGCACTGATGACGATCACTTCCGCATTTTCGCTCGCTGCAAATTCCTTCACTTTGTTGACATAGTCATTGGTTTCATAGTCTGCCACGTCTTCTTCTGCTACGTTGGCAACGTATAAGACTGGTTTGGTCGTTAGTAAAAACAAACTTTTGACGATGCGCTGTTCTTCATCTGTAAATTCGATCGAACGAGCAGAGATCCCTTCTTCTAGGACCGGTTTGATTTTATCAAGAACGGCCAATTCCGCAACCGCATCTTTGTCTTTGGTTTTGGCAATTTTTGCGACCCGAGTATAGCGCTTGTTGACGGATTCTAAATCTGCTAAAACCAACTCCAAGTTGATGGTGTCGATATCAGCTAATGGGTCCACGCGGCCTTCCACGTGGGTGATGTTGTCGTCGTCGAAACAACGAACGACATGACAGATCGCATCCACTTGGCGGATATGGCTCAAAAATTGGTTACCTAATCCTTCCCCTTTGCTAGCACCGCGGACGATTCCAGCAATATCCGTAAATTCAAAGGTGGTTGGGACCGTCTTTTTCGGACGGACTAATTCTGTTAAACGCTGTAAGCGCCAATCTGGCACTTCCACCATTCCTACATTCGGATCGATCGTCGCAAACGGATAGTTTGCGGCTTCTGCTCCTGCTTTGGTTATTGCATTAAATAAAGTAGATTTGCCCACATTTGGCAATCCAACGATTCCGGCAGTTAACGCCATGCTTCACTTCACTCTTTCTCTTTTTTTTCTAGGATTTTCTTCATCTTTTTATCAAATTCTCGGCGTGTCATCATGACGATGTGGCCGCAATTCGTACACTTTATTTTGATGTCTGCCCCCATGCGGATGATTTCCCAACGATTGGCTTTGCAGGCATGCGGTTTTTTCATTTCGACAATATCCCCAAGATCATACATCTTTATCACCTCAAGCTTCATCAAATTGAATGTTCAATAAATCTAAAATACGGGTTAAATCTTTTTGTGACAGGTATTCGATCTCGATTTTGCCTTTGCCTTCTTTTTCGCGGATCTCGACATTCGTGCCGAATTTATCCATCAACCGTTCTTCGCTTTCTCGTAAATAGTACGGTTTTTCCCGAATCAGACGCGGAACTTTTTTCTTTTCGTTTTTCGTGTCGTTCATCTCAGCGACCATTTGTTCTAATTGGCGGACTGTCAGATTTTCTTTGACACAACGATTGGCTAATTTTAAGATCTGTTCTTTATTTTTCAACCCTAATAATGTCCGGGCTTGTCCCATAGACAAACGATCATCTTGAACCATTTCTTTGACGAGTTTCGGCAAGGACAGCAACCGCAAATAATTGGCGATATACGGGCGGCTTTTCCCTAAGCGTTCAGCGACTTGTGCTTGGGTCAATTTCAAGTTTTTCATCAGCATGTCATAAGCTTCTGCTTCTTCTAAAGGATTCAAATCTTCCCGCTGCAAGTTTTCTAAAACGGCGACTTGCATCATCGCTTCTTCATCAAAATTGCGGATGATGGCTGGGATCGTTTCCTTGCCAGCTAGTTTGGATGCTCGAAACCGGCGTTCACCCGCAATGATCTCATAGCCTTTGACGGATGATTGCCGCACGATGATCGGTTGAAAGACCCCTGAATGCTGGATCGAATTGGCCAGTTCTTGTAATGAAAGCTCATCAAAGGTTTTTCGCGGTTGATAAGGGTTGGGTCTTAATTCGTTTAAAGGCAGTTCAACGACTTTTTCTGTCTTGATATCGACTTCTTCTAACCCTTGCAGGTCTTGAAACAACGCATCGATCCCACGCCCTAATCCTTTCCCTTTATTCTTCACGGGCTAACACTTCCTTTGCTAACGTCTGATAGACTTCGGCTCCTTTTGAGCGTGGATCATAATCAATGATCGACAATCCATGACTAGGTGCTTCAGACAACCGGATATTCCGCGGAATAATGGTTTCATATACTTTTTCTTGGAAATAGCGGCGGACTTCTTCCACGACTTCCGCGCCTAAGTTCGTACGGGCATCATACATCGTCAGTAAGACCCCTTCGATCTCTAACTCAGGGTTAAAATGTTTTTGTACTAAACGCACGGTATTCAATAGTTGGCTCAGCCCTTCTAATGCATAGTACTCACATTGGACTGGGATCAAAATCGAATCACTGGCGGTAAAGGCATTGATCGTCAAATGACCTAAAGATGGCGGGCAATCGATAAAGATATAATCGTATTGTTCTTTGATCTCATTCAAAGCCGATTTCAATCGAGATTCCCGTGCCATCATGGAGGTCAATTCAATTTCCGCACCAGCTAATTGGATCGTCGCTGGAACGATATCCAAGTTTTCCCGACTGCTAGGTAAAATCGCTTCAACGATCGGTGTTTCATTGACTAATACATCATAGATGTCTTGTTCCACATCTGGTTTGCGAATGCCGACACCGCTTGTGGCGTTGCCTTGGGCATCAATATCTACGAGTAACACTTTTTTGCCGACAAATGCTAAGGACGCACCTAGGTTCACCGTTGTGGTGGTTTTGCCTACGCCGCCTTTTTGGTTTGCAACAGAAATAATACGGGCCATTGATTTTCCTCCTATTTGATTGGTTGTTTCGCTGGCATTCCCGGTTTGCGGGGGTATTTCTTTGGCGTTTCTTTTTTCTTTTGAATGATCAAAAGATGGCGTTCATCGCCGCTGACCGGTAAGGTAAAGCTTTTTTCTTCAATAAATTTGCCGCCTAAGAGTGAGATGGCTGGTTTGGCTTCAACCAGTTCTTCCTCGCTTTTGGCAGCTTTGAGCGCATAAAAATAGCCTGCTTTTTTCACCAATGGCACACAGAGTTCCGTTAACACATTCAAACGGGCAACCGCACGAGCAGTCACATAATCGAATTGCCCACGAAATTGCGGGTTTTGACCAAATGTTTCTGCACGGTCATGGTACAAGTGGACATTTTCCAATTGTAGATCCGTCACAAGGGTTTGTAAAAAGGTGATGCGCTTATTTAAAGAGTCGACGATCGTCACTTCTAATTCAGGAAACACGATTTTTAGTGGAATACTTGGAAAGCCAGCACCTGAACCGACATCACACAAATGACTTTGCGGGTCAAAGGCGGTTTCAAAAGCTAAGGAAACAGAATCGTAGAAATGCTTCAAATACACTTCTGATTTTTCCGTGATTGCGGTTAGATTCATCTTCTGATTCCATTCGACTAAACGCTCGAAATAGACAGCGAATTTTTCCATTTGTTCTTCGGTTAAAACGATCCCGTTTTTGCGTAATTCTTCATGAAATTCTTCAGGTAGCATAACGAATCCTTTCTATTTTGTGAAACAGAAAAATGTTTCACAGACTAGTTCCTACTTTAACGCAAAAAGCAATGTGATGCAATAGCCAGACATTGCTTTCTAGGAGAATTTACCATTTTTTAACTGGGGCTTTAAGGTTGGTTTAAGGCAGAGGAATTATACTCATTTCAATCCAAAAAACTTTTTTCATTTTTCCTTGACCAGCGAGGCTGCCAACCCTCCTGGTCAGCTTTTTTCTCAAAGAAACAAGCATTGATCACAGGATCAATGCTTGTTTTTGTTTCATATGAAACTTTTTTATTTCACCCGGGGCTCGTTGTATTCTTCGATACGATCAGACGCGCGGGAAGCCGCATGTTTGGCTTTGTTGGTTTGACGTGAAGCAAAGTCGCCGGTTTTAGATGCAGCTGACGATACTTTGTCTTGAACCGTTTCTTGTTCCTCTTCGTATTCAGCGATCGTTTTTACATCTACAACATTGATGTTGACTTCGATAACTTCTAATTGGGTCATTGTCGTTACTTCTTTTTGGATGACTTCTTTGACTTGGTCAGCGATTTCTGGGATGTTGCGGTCGTATTCAACCACGATATCTAAATCAACGGCTACTTGTTTTTTCCCTACTTCGGTATTGATACCCGCAGTCACATTGTCTGTATTGACTAATTTTTCCGCAATGTTAGAGAAGAAACCACCATCGACCGTCAACAGACCATCCACGTGTTCTAATGCGATCCCGATGATTTTTTGGATCACTTTGTCATCATAGGTCAATGAACCATGAACAGGTGCGTCGCCAGTTGGTCCTTCAAAATCGTTGTGACCAGGTTTTGGCGGTGCTGGATGATGTCCTGCTGGATTTGGATTTCCTGGTGCTGGATGATCCCCTGGTTTTGGTCCGTTTTGTTGTCCTGCTACTGCTTTTTCAGCATTTGGTACCACTGGATCTGGTGCTTCAGTCATTGGAATCGCATTTTCATTTGCTTGATGATTGGTGTTAGGAACCACTGGATCTGGATGTGCGCTGACTTTTTTATCATTGTTTAATTCGTTTTTATCGTTATTCATTAAAAATTCCTCCTATTAAAATGCGTTATTGTTGGTTAAAAAATTCGTCGATGATACCGGTACGTTGGAGATACAATCCTAACGCAAAACCCAAACCTGTTAGGAGTAGAATCAGCAATGTTTTGAAAAAACCGATCGTTACAAACAACACAGCCAGAACAAGGCCGATTGCTCCAAAAATCAATGGGATTTTGTATTGTTGTAGTTCGTTCATCATAGCCCTCCTATTCTACTCGCGGGTTTTCCGGAGTCTCATTTTGTTCAAAATTCGCGTAGTTGACTTCGACTTTGACTTTCTCACTTGAACCAAGCACTCGTTGGACATCTTGTTGGATTTCCGCCATTAAGTTTTCGGTTTTGCCGACTAAGGCAGACGTCCGTTTCAAGCGTCCTTTGATTTTAATCAAAATTCGATTTTTGGTCGCCTTGACATGAACTTTTGGTCCTTCAACAAATTCTTTTTCATTTACTTTCGTACGTACAAGTCCTTCGATTGCTTTCTTATCGATCGTCAATGCGCCCTTATCCTCTTTCAAAACAAAGGTCGTTTTGGTTTTTGGATAAAAAAGCACGACTAAGATCACAATCAAGAATAAGGCGATCAAGACAACAGCTACCCAAAACATATATTGACGCATAAACAAGTTGTCAAAGAAATACGTGACGACATTGCCTCTGCTGTCCAAACCAAATGGCAGCTGCATATAAGGATTACTCATTAATACGATTGGTAATAAGACAGTGATAAAGATCAACGAAACGATGATTGATACGATTTTCCACCCTTTACTCATAGGACACCTCCTCCTTTTTCTCCAATTTTCGATAAGCTTACAAGTTGATGGCTTCTCCGCCGGTAACACCATAAATCTGTGCTGTCACATAGCTAGCTTTATTCGAAGCTAAAAAGACATAGACAGGTGCCAGCTCAGCTGGTTGTCCTGCCCGCTCAAGTAACGCTTGCTGACCAAATTCAGGCAGCTGGTCTTGCGGTTGGCCATGATCTAACTGTAATGGTGTCCAGATCGGTCCTGGGGCTACCCCATTGACGCGAATTCCTTTTTCAGCAAATTGTTTCGCCAAGCTGACTGTAAAACTGGCGATCGCCGATTTGGTTGCCGCATAATCCATTAAATGGGCACTTGGACTAAAGGCTTGGACAGAAGTCGTTGTCACGATCGCTCCTCCAGCCGGTAAGTGCGGCTCAGCAGCTTTGACTAATGCAAACATGGAGATAATGTTTACCATAAAGGTATCTTTCACTTGTTCAATCGGTAATTCTGCAATCGATGGCCGCGTGATTTGCTGTGCTGCGTTCAATACTAATGTATCTAACCCACCTAATGCTGCCACCGCTTTGTCAACGATCTCTTGTGGTGCCGCTTCGTCTCGCAGGTCATAGGGGAGCAAGATCACTTTGCGCCCAGCTTCTTTGATGTACCCTGCAACTTCTTCGGCATCTTCTTCTTCTCCTGGGAAAAAGTGTAGGGCAATGTCTGCTCCTTCACGGGCGAAGGCAATCGCTGCTGCTCGTCCGATCCCAGAATCCCCACCGGTGATCAGTACTCGCCGGTTTTCTAACTGCTGACTTCCCTCATAAGATTCTTCACCACAATCAGGTTTTGGTCGCATTTCTTCTTGTAAAGCAGGCGTATCTTGTTCCTGTTTGCTGTATTTACCCGTGTGATAAAGTTCCCGTGGATCAGTCAAAATAGGTTCACTCATTCTTACGTCCTCCTTTTCTCTATAATAAAATTCTAAACCATTCATTTTTTTTTGGGAAATATAACGCTTTGTTAACAAAAATAAATCTACGTTTATTAGAAAATGAAAAAAGAAAGTGCCCTCATTTTTGACCAGAAATCAAATAATTTCCCTTTTTTATAGAAGGGGGTAAACTAATAAGTAGTAACTGGTAGTACCTGTAAAAGGGAACCCCTAAGAAAATGACCTTGGATCAAGAAAAAGGAGGAAACAAAGAATGCCTTGGAATGTCCGTGATTATCCTGCGTCAATGAAGAATCTAGACCCCTTAGTTCGTAAAAAAGCGATCGATATCGCCAATGCCCTGCTAGCCGATGGCTATTCGGATGATCGGGCAATCCCGATCGCCACGAGTCAAGCAGAAAAATGGTATGACAATGCAGATGAAGAGGAGAAGAAAGCTTTTCAGAAAGAGAAAAATCCGCAAAAAGACGATGCCCATCAAACCAATAAGAATGCGGAAAAATTAATGGATGCGGATGTAGAAGTTGTGTATGAAGACGACCAATGGCAAGTCCGTTCCAAAGGAGCGAAACGTGCCAGTGACCATTTCGACAAGAAAGCAGATGCCATCGCCCGTGCCAAAGAAATCGCCGAAAACAAAGAATCCGTGGTGAACGTTTATAAGAAAGACGGCGACCATCAAAAGGATATTGATTTGAGAGAATAAAATTGGCTGCAAAAAAGCGGAAGGATGTCTTACCTTTGTCGTTTGAGCTGCGCGAAACGTTGCCTACTCTTTCGCTTTTTTGTTTCCTTTCACAGCTAGGTTTGATTAAAACTAAAGCAACCGTTTCTTTGACGTTTCTTTTAAAAAGCAGCGGTTCGTTGTCAGAAACCTAAAAAACGAAGACCTTTTGAATGAACCATCACTTTTAAAATTTCTCGACATCCTAAAAAATAAGCCTGTGAAATGCTGATCTAGCAACAGTTGTGAACCATCCGTTACCTCTGTAAACTAGCTTGTGCTTTCTTTAACTAAATAAACCTTGTATACTTGAATTATTAAAAGTACAAGGAGTGGTGTTTGTGAAAAAATTATTTTTTGTGCCGTTTATTTTTCTTTGTTTCCTCTTTGCTCTCCCAGCTGCCGCCCAGACAGTGGAAGAACCTGAACTCGTTTATGACTTAGCATCAGATAGTCCCTATGAGCAGCTGATCACGGTAGATGAAGAAGGCAACGAGGTGATTTTGACCATTGAAAAATTGCCGTCATTCCGAGCAAATCTGGCAGCGGGAACGTATCGTGTGTCAAAAACATCCGCAGGTAATTGGACCGCTAGTTATAATGTAACGGTCAATAGCCGCAATCAATTTACAGGCACTTCGAATTTAAGTTTAGTTGCTCACAGAGGAAGTATCACTTCTAGTTCATTAACTCACACGTCCACCAAAGCCACCTGTACGTTTAAGCAAAAAGCAGGTATAATCACTACCAATGGGAGTGTCGTAACCACGATCTCAAATGGGAAGCTAGTTGTTAAATAGCAGATAGGAGCATACATTGGCTTTAGCAGAACAATTAAAAAGCTGTCGCGAGTCTTCAGGATTGTCGCAAACAGCAGTCGCAGAAAAATTACAGATTTCACGCCAGTCGATTTCAAAATGGGAAAATGGGCGCGGCTATCCAGATATTGAGAATTTGATTTTGTTGAGCGATCTCTACCAAGTCTCGATCGATGAGCTTTTACGTGAGAACGAAGCCTTAAAAGAGCGGATCGAAACCAACAATCAAGAAATCAACGACAAGAAAGAAAAATTGTCGTTACTCCAAAGAACGATGGCAGCAGATAAAGATGAAAGTCTGCTCTTGCTACTGTTAGCTGGAATCGGCTCCTTTCTTTTTCCTTTAGGACTGATCTTAGATGGCTTTGTTTTATGGCGTAACAAAAAAGCCAATAATTTTTATGTATTGATCTATATCGTCTGTGCCTTCTCGATTTTCTTGAATTTGTACGATGGCTATGTCCATCTCAGCAACATCATGAATTGGGGAACCACTACGATTGAAAAAGTGGAATAACTTTAAACTCTGAACAAAACCATCCCTATGTGATTCGTCTCATAGGGATGGTTTATTATATAGTTTTCTGTCAAATTCAATACAGAATTCAAGCAATCGAATGAATGTTTTTATGGTTCAACTGAAAACCAAGAAATTTTTTATCTTCTTAATAAAAAAGAAAAAAAACCTTGATATCAAGCCTTTCTGAAGCTTTTGCAATTTTCCCTTGCTCGATGGTACTATTGAATAGTGGAAGATCATCAGTTGGCACATTGATTAATCTGGTGGGAGAGTATCAAGATTGCTCAGTAAGTATAAATAGGTTCAAAATTTTAACAAAGACTGGCAAATCTATACAGAGGATTTAAAAATTCGCAATATTGAACCCATAGCGTTTTTAATGTTGATGAAGAATTGACCAAGAAAAATATCCAGGTATACCTGGTGGGGAAAAACAAAAAATTGATCTATTGAGAGCTTTTGTAAGGGATAGGAAAGTAATTATTTTAGATGAGCCTACATCTGGTTTGGATCAGAAAGCTATCAAAAAATTATTAGAATACCTTTCCGAAACTAAACATGACAAAATACACTTTTTAATTACACATGAGTATAATTTTGATCATTTAGCAAATAAGGTGATCCAATTATAAATTCAGTAGAGGTGATAACATGCTTTTTATGTTACTTATAGGGATACTACTTATAAGCGTAGGCATCCAATTTAGACGGGGAAAATGGTACCGTTTAATTGCTGGAAATACTTTTAACGACAAACCTATAAAAATTCAGAAAAATGCTGCAAAAGGTGCATCGAATATTGCATTTATTGTGGGAGCCCTTCAGATTTTCTTTTTTATTTTTATTAAAATGAAACTTAACACTAGATTATTAATAATTGTCGTTGTGATACCTCTTGTTTTATACGCCTTTTATATGATTTTTCATTTTCTCAAAGACTTTATCAAAAATGGCTGATAGGTACACTAAGCACCTTTACTCGATATATAGCTTTTTTGGTTATCCTTGAATGCTATGGTTTAGAAGTCATGTAGCTAGAAAACTTTTTCCTGTTTTATCTTTTGGGTGTCGCTAACCATAATATATCGATAAAAATTTTAGTTGATTTGTGTCCCAGCCGTTGTGATACCTTATTAAACAAATAACATTTTCGAAAATAAAGAAGCCCTTTTTCTTAGACCGTAACTTTCATGATTTACGTTTTAGAAAAGAGCTTCTTTATTTTTGTCCAAATTAGATTGTCGATGTTCTAGAAGTATTTTAAAATTTTCTAACGAATAAGCATTTAACAAATTATAGCCTTTTGGTGTTAAACACCAAAAGGCTATAATCCTGGCTTTTATTAGTTAACCTTGGCAATCTTCCCTTGCTCGATATACACCATCAAAATACTGATATCAGCTGGGTTTACTCCGCTGATACGGCTCGCTTGGGCGATGGTTTCGGGTTGGATTTTTTGCAGTTTTTGTTTGGCTTCTGTTGCCAAGCCATTGATAGCGGCATAGTCGATGTTTTCAGGAATGCGTTTGGCTTCCATCCGTTTGAGTTTCTCCACTTTTTCGAGAGCTTTTTTGATATAGCCTTCGTATTTGATTTGGATCTCGACTTGTTCGATCTCTTTTGGCTTCAATGCTTCATTGGCTTCGATAAATTGTAGCATTTCGGCATACGTCACTTCAGGCCGACGCAAGAATTCATTTGCTAAAACGCCATCTTTCAAGGTAGCCGTCCCTTTAGCAGTCAAATACGCTTGTACTTCTGGCGTTGGTTTGATGCGGATCTTAGATAAACGTTTAATTTCTGCTTCAACAGCTTCTTTTTTCGCTACATACGCTTCGTATTGTGCTTCTGGGACGAGCCCGATTTGATGTCCCACTTCGGTCAAACGCAGATCCGCATTATCATGACGCAGCAATAAGCGGTATTCGGCACGAGAGGTCAATAAGCGGTAAGGTTCATTGGTTCCTTTGGTCACCAAATCATCGATCATCACACCGATATAACCGTCGCTGCGTTTCATAATGAAGGGCTCTTTGCTTTGAATTTTCAAAGCGGCATTGATGCCTGCGATCAAGCCTTGACCGGCCGCTTCTTCATAGCCACTGGTTCCGTTGGTTTGTCCTGCCGTAAAGAGGTTTTCGATGACTTTGGTTTCTAATGTTGGACGCAATTGATGAGGCACCACGACATCATATTCAATGGCGTAGCCCGTCCGCATCATTTCCGCTTTTTCTAAACCTGCGATGGAATGCAGCATTTGGACTTGGACATCTTCTGGCATAGAAGTAGAAAGCCCTTGAACATACACTTCTTCGGTGTTCAACCCTTCTGGTTCCAAGAACAATTGGTGACGAGATTTGTCTGCAAAACGCACGATTTTGTCTTCGATAGATGGGCAATAACGAGCACCTACTCCTTCGACGATCCCTGTAAACATCGGCGCCCGGTGTAAATTCTGGTTGATGATTTGGTGCGTCCCTTCGTTCGTATAGGTCAACCAGCAAGGTTCTTGGTTTTGATTGTAGGCTTCATCGGGTGTGCTGTAACTAAAGTGATTCGGTTGTTCATCGCCAGGCTGGATCTCCGTTACCTCATAGTTGATGGTGCTGGATTTCACCCGCGGTGGTGTACCGGTTTTAAAACGAGCGATCTCTAGGCCAAGCTCTTTCAAATGATCGGCTAGTCCAATCGATGGCTGGGAGTTGTTTGGTCCAGAAGAATACTTCAACTCTCCAATGATGATCTCTCCTCGCAACGCTGTTCCCGCAGTGATCACTACAGCTTGGGCTTGGTAACGAGCGCCTGTAGAGGTCACGACGCCACGGCATTCGCCTTCTTCAACGATCAGCTTTTCAACGATTCCTTGGCGCAGTGTCAGATTGGCTTCTTTTTCGATCGTTCGTTTCATTTCAGCCGCATAAGCATGTTTATCGGCTTGCGCCCGCAAGGCCCGCACAGCGGGACCTTTTCCTGTATTGAGCATCCGCATTTGGATGTAGGTTTTGTCGATATTTTTGCCCATTTCTCCGCCTAAAGCATCGATTTCGCGCACCACGACGCCTTTTGCTGGTCCGCCGACGGAGGGATTACAAGGCATGAATGCGACCATGTCTAAGTTGATGGTCAGCAAGAGGGTTTTTGCTCCCATTCGGCTGGCTGCCAAGGCAGCTTCTGATCCGGCATGGCCGGCACCAACAACGATCACGTCATAACTTTCTGCTTGATATTCTTGCATGGTGTTCTCCTTTTTGCGCCAGTGGCGCATTCTTTATTTTCCTAAACAAAACTGACTGAACAATTGGGTGATCAACTCATCTTGGACACTGTCGCCGACAACTTCTCCTAGATAGTCCCAGCAGCGTGTCATATCGATTTGAACCAAGTCGACAGGCATTCCTGCTTCGATCCCTTGGATGACCTCAGACAACGACTGAACGGCATTTTCTAATAAGGCAATGTGGCGAGTATTAGAAAGATAGGAAGCATCCTTATCGGTGGTCTTGCCCCCAAAGAATAGATCGGCAATGGCTTGTTCCAGTTGGTCTAAGCCTTCGTTGGTCAACACAGAGACAGAAAAAATCGGTTCATCTGCTGCGTACTGCGCTAGCTCAGCGGGTGCTAATTTTGGCTCAAGGTCGGTCTTATTCAATAAGATGATCCGACGGCTGCCAGCAGTCAGCTCCAGCAATTGTTTGTCTTCCTGGGTCAATCCTTCGCTTTGGTTGAGAACCAGCAAAATCAACTCCGCTTCTGCCAATGCTTTGCGGCTGCGTTCGACCCCGATTTTCTCAACGACATCTTCTGTTTCGCGGATACCAGCCGTATCGATCAGTTTCAACGGTACCCCGCGAACATTGACATACTCTTCAATGACATCTCGAGTCGTACCAGCAATGTCTGTCACGATGGCTTTTTCTTCCCTTAATAAATGGTTCAATAAGCTGGATTTACCGACATTCGGCCGACCGATGATCGCGGTACTCAAACCTTCTCGCAAAATTTTTCCTTGTTGGGCAGTCGCTAATAAGGCTTGGATCTGCCCTTTGACCATCGTGGCTTTTTCTAGCAATAAGCGGGTCGTCAATTCTTCCACATCATCGTATTCAGGGTAATCGATATTCACTTCAACTTGCGCCAGCGTCTCTAAGATCTCTTGGCGTAAGATCCGAATCAAGTGGGAAAGATTGCCATCCAGCTGATTGACTGCGAGATTCATCGCCTTATCGGTCTTGGCACGAATCAGGTCCATCACCGCCTCGGCTTGAGAAAGGTCAACCCGTCCGTTTAAAAAGGCCCGCTTCGTGAATTCTCCCGGCTCAGCCAACCGTGCGCCTTGTCGTAAAACCAGCTGCAAGAGTTGATTGACGACAACAATCCCGCCGTGGCAGTTGATCTCGACGACATCTTCTCGGGTAAAGGTCCGCGGCTTTTTCATCACTGATAGCATCACTTCATCCATCAAACGGTTTTCTTCTGGGTCCACGATATGACCATAATGGATCGTATGACTAGGGACTTGGGCGAGGGTTTTAGTGCCTGCTTGAAAAATCCGATCCGCAATTGCGATCGCTTCTTCCCCGCTTAATCGCACAATACTGATGGCCCCTTCGCCTGGCGGGGTGGAAATCGCGGCAATCGTATCAAATTCTTGCGTTATATTCGCCATGTTGCTTGCTCCTCCTATTTTTTCACATAAAAAAAGTGCCCACTCCACCCGTCAAATTGATCGAAAATCAATAAAAACGAGTAGACTTAGCACTTTGACTGCTTGTCAATTAAATTCTGGAAATAGATTAGCACATTTTTGCGTGAGTCGCAAGCTTCCTTCAAAAACTTTTAAATTTTGCATCTGTCCGCAAAAACCTTTAAAATAAAAGCAAAGAATAAGAAAAGAGGGATCTATTATGGAAACCATCAAATCATCAAACAGCGCTGCTCGCATTAAAGAAATCATTTTATCGACAGGAAACGTGAATCGGCCTTACGTCGTGCGGGATATCGTCTTTGCGGCAGACAAAATCGAAGTAGATCTATTTGATACATCTGTGAATTTGAACGACCTGTTGGCAGATGTGACCTATCGCTTAAAAGAAACCGCCCACAGCTACGGAGCGAATGCAGTGATCAACTGTCATTTCGAACATGACCGCATCGTCGAAGGCGACAAAACCTTCCTTGAGATCTTTGCCTATGGTACAGTGGTTCAATTTACTCAATCAACCATCGGCGGCTAATTGCCTCTATCATCAAAGAAAAATACAAAAAAGAGTCCGCGGCATACGGACTCTTTTTTGATACCAAAGGCTGACCTACGTAACGTATGTTGACTTTGATAAGAATGATTTCTAGTCAAGGATACTTGGTTTTAAATTTGTTGTCAATCGCTTTTTCCCATCAAAAAAGGGAAAGGCTTGTCAGACCGCCTTTCCCTTTTTCATTAAATTCGTTTGTCCGCAGGTTCCACTACTAAGTAGCGATACGGTTCATCCCCTTCAGAATGAGTTTGAACATACGCATCTTTACTCAAAACTGAATGGATCTGCTTTCTTTCAAACGCCGGCATCGGTTCTAAAAAGACTGGGCGGCCTGTTCGTTTGACTTTTTCAGCAGTACGGCTAGCCAAACGTTCTAAGATCGCTTGACGTTTTTCACGGTAATCTCCGACATTCACTACAATCGACAATTTGTTTTTCGCGATGCGGTGAATATACACTTGCGCCAAATATTGCAGTGCATTCAAGGTTTTGCCGTGCTTCCCAATCAAAATGCCTTGTTTTTGCGTTTCTAAATGAAAGACGATCACGCCGTCTTGACGAGCGGTTTTTACTAAGGCGGGTGCATTCAATGCTTTTGAAATATTTGTCAGATAGAGTCCCAGCTGAGCCAGCGCTTCCTCATCTGAAAGATCCGTCAGCAAAACAGGTTCGCTCGCTGCTGCTTCCATCACACTGCTTGCATCCTCTGTCGTCACAGGATCTGGTTCTACCAGCGGTTTTGCTGGTACTTCTTCAACGGGTGCCGGTTCTTCAACGATTCGTTTTTCAATGGAGACCCGTGCTTGTTTTTTTCCTAGACCCAAGAAGCCTTTTTTTCCTTCATCCAGGACTTCGATTACTGCTTGATCTTTGGTGATACCAAGGACTTGCAATCCCTCTTGAATTGCTTCATCTACTGTCAGATTTTCATAAATCGGCATTGCAGTGCAACCTCCTCTTATTTTTTCCGTTTCTTTTTAGGACTCATTGCTTTTTTCAGCGCACGTTCACGCTCGCGTTCTTTGCGGGCAGCTTCTTCTCTTTCTTGGCGAATCTTGAATGGGTTATTTAAGATCATTGTTTGCACAACTTGGAATGCATTGGAAACGACCCAGTACAAGGAAAGACCGCTGGCAATGTTGATCCCCATCAGTAAGATCATCATCGGCATAGCGAAATTCATGATTTTCAGACTCGCATTTGATTCCACTTGGCTCATACTTGATAAGTAGGTACTTGCAAAAGTAAAGAGCGCCGCTAAAATCGGCAAGATGAAGTATGGGTCACGATCACCCAGCTGCAGCCATAAGAATTTTCCTTCTTGCAGAGCAGGAACCCGTGAGATCGATTGCCACAAGGCCATCAAAATCGGCATTTGTACCAATAATGGCAGACAGCCGGCATAAGGATTGACATTGTTTTCCGCATACAAACGTTGTGTTTCTTCTTTTAACTTGCTTTGTGTTTCTGTATCTTTTGACGCATATTGCTGTTGCAGCGCTTTTAACTTCGGTTGTAATTCTTGCGTTTTGCGCATGCTTTTGGTTTGGAAGTGCATCAACGGCATCAAAATGACCCGAATGATCAATGTAAAGAGGATGATCCCGATCCCGGCATTGCCGAAGGAGAGGGCTTTGATCGCCTCTGCAAAATAATAAACGATGTAACGGTCCCATAGACCAGTACTTTGTGCATTTACTTCACCTGTTGCACCGCAGGCAGATAAGACAACTACTAATGAGAGAACTCCCAAAAATAGTAAGACGCGTTTCCCTTTTTTCACGTAACTAATTCCTTTCCATTAATGAATAATTTTGGCAAGTTTTAAGACATGCTCTAAATTCGAGTAGATTTCCTTTGAGGAACAAGTGGCGATACTTGGACGGGCGATCACGATGAAATCGACCGCTGGTTCGATTCGCGGCTTCATTTCCGTTAAACTTGCACGGATCTTGCGCTTGATCTCATTTCGCTTCACTGCATTACCGACTTTTTTCCCTACAGATAAACCAACTCGAAAATGTGATTGCTCTTTAGGTAAGACATACACCACGAACTTCCGATTTGCAAAAGAATTTCCTGCCTGAAAAACTTTTTGAAAATCTTGCTCTGTTTTTACTCGATAGGATTTTCTCATCTTCGGTTCCTTCACTTCTTTCAATTAAGCTTCGCGAAACGGATTGAATCCGTAACCACTCACCTGTCAATAATACCATATTTGCCAAAAGTCAGACACTATATTCCGCAAAAACGGCATAAAAAAAAACCACTGGCATTCAGTGGCTTACGCAGAAATAACCTTTCTGCCTTTACGACGACGGCTAGCTAAAACACGACGTCCATTTTTTGTACTCATACGTTTACGGAATCCGTGAACTTTTTGACGTTTACGTTTATTTGGTTGATACGTTCTTTTCATTTATTTCCACCTCCATCAGGATAATGCTTATGCGCACAGACATACTTTGATAGTATAACGAGTCAAGTACTAGTTTGTCAATAAGAAGTTTGCTCAAAATCAGGCATTCTTTATCCACAATCCCTTTGATTTGTGTGGGTTTGCTGTTTATAGCCAATTTTTGTGGATAACTTTTTCCCCAGAGTTATTTTGGCTTTTTCCACAAACAAACAGCCTGTAGAAAAGTTTTCCACAATCACTTTTTTAGCTGTTGATAACTACCCCGAAACCTAGTGTTACCAAGGTGTGATCTTCACATCGATCTGTGGATAAAGGAGATTGTTTTACAGTTATGCACATTCTTTTTCTACCTGTGGATAGTCGGATTTCGAACATGTGCATTTCCATTTTTCTTTTATCCCGTTTTGTGGAAAAGTATTTTTTTCTAACCTTTTTTATCGTAATCTGTGGAAAACTTTTTCAATCCGTGCTATTTTAGTTATATCTATTCTTAGTTATAGGAGGACAATTTATGCCATCTGCTGATTCTATTTGGCAAGATCTTCAACGTTCCTTTAAAGAAGAGCTGAATCCGGCCAGTTATAGTGCTTGGATCGAGACTGCCAATGTCTTGTCGTTTGAAAAAAATCAGCTGCTGATCGAAGTACCCAGCGATCTTCATAAATCTTATTGGGAAAAAAATCTAGCTGCCAAAATTGTTGAAATGGGATTTATGAAAACTGGTGAAGAATTGATTCCTAGTTTTGTGACTGTCGAAGAAGCAGAAGCTTTAAAAACAGCCCCTTCTACTATTCAAACAGCTGCAGAAGAAAACGAGCGGCCGCCAAAATCGATCTTAAATGAAAAATACACATTTGATACCTTTGTCATCGGGAAAGGCAATCAGATGGCCCACGCTGCTGCTTTAGTTGTTGCAGAAGATCCTGGGTCTATTTATAATCCGCTGTTCTTCTATGGTGGCGTTGGTTTAGGGAAAACCCACTTGATGCACGCGATCGGTCATCAAATGTTGCTGAAACGTCCCAATGCCAAAATCAAGTATGTTAGTAGTGAAAATTTCACCAATGATTTCATTACTTCTATTCAAAAGAACAAAATGGAAGATTTTCGAAACGAATACCGCAATGTTGATCTTTTGCTGGTGGATGATATTCAATTCTTAGTCAATAAAGAAGGAACCCAAGAAGAATTCTTTAATACCTTCGAAGAACTGTATCGCAATAATAAACAGATCGTCCTGACAAGTGATCGTTTGCCAAATGAGATCCCGACTTTGCCGGAACGTTTGGTTTCCCGTTTTGCTTGGGGCTTATCCGTTGATATCACCCCGCCGGATCTAGAGACGCGGACTGCGATTTTGCGGAAAAAAGCCGAAGCCGAACGCTTGGAGATCCCCGACGATACCTTAAGTTATATCGCTGGGCAGATCGATTCGAATATCCGAGAACTTGAAGGAGCACTCGTGCGGGTGCAAGCTTTTGCTACGATGCAAAACTCAGACATTACAACGAGCTTGGCAGCTGAAGCCATCAAAGCCTTAAAATCAAGCCATGGCTCGACCCAAGTTTCGATTTTGCAAATCCAAGAAGAAGTCGCAAAATACTATCACATTCATGTCAATGATCTAAAAGGGAAAAAACGGGTCAAAGGCATCGTGGTCCCACGGCAGATCGCGATGTATCTCTCTCGAGAACTGACCGATAGTTCTTTACCAAAAATCGGCGGCGAATTTGGCGGCAAAGACCATACAACGGTCATTCATGCCCATGAAAAAATTCAGCATTTAGTCGAAACAGATCCCACGATCAAAAATGAGATCGCTGAAATCAAACAAATCCTCTTCAGCTGATCTGTGGATAAGAAAAGAAGAACCAAAAAAGTTGTCCACAAGTTATTCACAGGCATTTTCGTTAGTCTAATCACTCTTTTCTCGAGTTATCCACATTACTAACAAGCCTATTACTACTATTACTTTTATTTAATAACTATAAATTAAAGGAGTATCGCTATGAAGCTAACTTTAAACCGAACAGAGTTCATGCAAGAATTACAAACTGTCCAACGGGCGATTTCAACCAAAACCACCATCCCGATCTTAACTGGAGTAAAATTATCTCTTTCCGAAAAAGGATTGACCATGACTGGGAGCAACGCCGATATTTCCATTGAAACTTTTTTAAGTGTGGAAAACGAAAAAGCGCAAATGCAAATCGAAAAAACAGGAGCGATCGTTTTACAAGCACGTTTCTTCAGCGAAATTGTTCGTCGTTTGCCTGAAAGTACCTTAACGTTAGAAGTTTTAGACAATAATCAAGTAGCGATCACTTCTGGAAAAGCCAACTTTACCGTCAACGGCTTGGATGCCGATAGTTATCCACATTTACCAGTTGTCGAAAGTCAAGATTCGATCGAAATTCCAGCGCACGTATTGAACAAGGTCGTTGGTGAAACAGTCTTTGCGGTTTCGCAACACGAAAGCCGTCCGATCTTGACTGGGGTACACTTTGTCTTAGAAAATCAAAAATTATTAGCTGTTGCGACGGACTCACACCGTTTGAGCCAACGGGTGATTCCATTGGAAAGCGGAGAAACAGCCTTCAACATCGTAATTCCTGGCAAAAGCTTAACGGAACTTTCTCGTTCCTTAACAGATGAAGAAGAAGCGATCCAAATCAGCATTATGGATAACCAAGTGTTGTTCCAAACGAAAACCATGAAATTCTATTCTCGTTTATTGGAAGGAACTTACCCAGATACCAACCGTCTGATTCCTTCAAGCTTCAATACTGAGATTGAATTTTCTGTCCCAGAATTGTTACAAGCCATCGAACGGGCGTCATTGCTTTCTCATGAAGGCCGTAACAACATCGTTCGTTTGGCGATCTCCGAAGAAGCCGTTGTCTTATATGGAAACTCACCAGAAATCGGGAAAGTCGAAGAAGATCTTTCTTTTGAAAAAGTGACCGGCGACCCATTAGAGATCTCTTTCAACCCTGACTATATGAAAGCAGCACTCCGAGCCTTTGGTGACACCAGCATCGTGATCCGCTTTATCTCAGCGATCCGTCCCTTTACATTGGAACCGACAGAGAGCAAAGGCAGCTTTATCCAGCTGATCACACCGGTGCGAACCAACTAGTTTTTCATGTCTTTTGAAAAAAGTTGAAACAACCATCTGAAAATGAATAAATGAGTTAAAAGGGCTTAAAATCGTTTTTAAGCCCTTTTTTCTATTTTGGCTTCTTTTTTGTCTAAAAGCAGTAAGTCTTCTGAGAATGAAAAATATGCCGATGAATTTGTTTTCTTGGCAAAAAAAGAGTATAATAGAGCTAAACGCTCTTTGATAGAATTGAGGGGAATTATGAAAATGCAAATACCGTTAGAAACGGAATACATGACACTTGGACAAATGCTCAAAGAAGTCAGTGTGATCAGCAGCGGCGGCCAAGCGAAATGGTACCTTGCAGAGCACACCGTTTTTGTCGACGGCGAGCCAGAAAATCGACGAGGGCGCAAATTGTATGCGGGAATGCGTGTTGAGCTACCTGATGAAGGTACTTTTTTTATGGTGAAGAAGGAAGACGCCGATGCGCCTGAATGAGTTGCATTTAAGCAATTATCGGAACTATGATTCGCTGACACTGACTTTTGAGAAAGGTCTGGTCATTTTTTTAGGCGAAAACGCGCAAGGAAAAACCAATATTTTAGAAAGCATCTATGTATTGGCGATGACCAAAAGCCACCGCACCTCCAGCGAGCAAGAGCTTATCCGCTGGGACACAGAAGGGGCGCGGATCTCTGGCAGTGTCAGTCGGGGACGCTCAACGATCCCGTTAGAACTGTTTTTGTCAAAAAAAGGACGAAAAACGAAAGTAAACCACATTGAGCAAAAAAAGCTCAGTAGTTACATAGGGCAGTTGAATGTCATTTTATTTGCTCCAGAAGACCTCTCCCTTGTAAAAGGAAGTCCCCAAGTCCGCCGCAAATTTCTCGATATGGAAATAGGGCAGATCGATCCAATCTATCTTTATGATCTCGTTCAATACCAATCCGTTTTGAAACAGCGCAATCAATACTTAAAACAGCTGAATGAAAAAAAACAGACCGATGAGATCTATTTAGATGTTTTGACGGAACAGCTGGTGGCTTTCGGCAGTAAAATCATTTTAGCCAGACAACGATTTGTTCAGCGCTTGGCGTATTGGGCAAATCAGCTGCACCAAAAGATCAGCCAAGGAAAAGAAACCTTGCAGATCGACTACTTATCGAATGTGCCTGGTGAGGCGAGTACGCTGGAAGAGATCCAACAGCAATTTGTCAAAGCCTTGGCACTAGTCAAAGACCGTGAACGATTTCGGCAAGTCACGTTGGCAGGTCCCCATCGAGACGATCTGGATTTTTTGATCAATGAGAAAAATGTTCAGACCTTTGGTTCGCAAGGACAGCAGCGAACGACAGCCTTAAGTGTTAAATTGGCAGAAATCGATTTGATGAAAGAAGAAACGGGGGAATATCCCGTCCTTTTATTAGATGACGTCATGAGTGAGCTGGATGATTCCCGACAACTGCATTTATTGGAGACCATTGAAGGAAAAGTTCAGACCTTTCTGACAACGACGACATTAGAACATGTGAAAGACAAAATGTCTGTGGAAGCAGAGATTTTTTATGTAGAGCAAGGACATATTAAAGGAGAATAGACTGAATGACAGAAGAAGAAAAAAGCTTAGTTGAACGTGCAAAAGCCTATGATGCCAGTCAGATCCAAGTGTTGGAAGGACTAGAAGCCGTCCGCAAACGACCTGGGATGTACATTGGTTCTACCAGTTCAGAAGGTTTGCACCACTTAGTATGGGAAATCGTCGATAACTCGATCGATGAAGCACTAGCAGGCTTTGCCTCAAGTATTCAAGTGATCATTGAACCAGATAATAGTATTACGGTCGTCGATGACGGTCGGGGGATCCCCGTTGATATCCAAGCCAAAACAGGCCGTCCAGCGGTAGAAACCGTCTTTACGATCCTGCATGCCGGCGGGAAATTCGGCGGTGGCGGCTACAAAGTATCTGGTGGACTGCACGGGGTAGGGTCCTCCGTCGTTAATGCGTTATCCACGACTTTAGACGTAAAAGTCTATAAAGAAGGCAAAGTGTATTATCAAGAATACCATCGTGGGGCAGTCGTTGATGATTTGAAAGTGATCGATGAAACCGACCGCCACGGAACGACCGTCCACTTTGTTCCAGATCCAGAGATCTTTACGGAAACAACCGTATTCAATTTTGATAAATTAGCGACACGGGTTCGGGAATTAGCCTTCTTGAACCGTGGCTTAAAAATCTCGATCGAAGACAAACGGGAAGAAAAACCCGTCTTGAAAGAATATCATTACGACGGCGGGATCAAGAGCTATGTGGAGCATTTGAATGCAAGTAAGACAGTGATTTTCCCAGATCCGATCTACTTAGAAGGAGAACAACAAGGAATCACGGTTGAAGTTTCCATGCAATATACCGATAGCTACCACAGCAATCTGTTGAGTTTTGCCAACAATATCCATACCTATGAAGGCGGAACCCATGAATTCGGGTTTAAGACTGCCTTGACACGGGTGATCAACGATTACGCCCGCAAGTCAAAATTGATGAAAGAAAACGACGAAAACCTGACCGGAGAAGATGTTCGGGAAGGATTGACGGCAGTTATCTCTATCAAGCATCCAGATCCTCAGTTTGAGGGACAAACGAAAACCAAATTAGGAAATTCCGAAGTGCGGACAGTCACTGATCGTCTTTTTTCCGAACATTTCACGAAATTCTTGATGGAAAACCCGAATGTGGGTCGTCAAGTCGTGGAAAAAGGACTTTTGGCATCAAAAGCCCGTCAAGCAGCCAAACGTGCGCGGGAAATGACTCGCCGAAAAGGTGCGTTAGAAATCAGTAACTTACCTGGGAAATTAGCCGACTGTTCCAGTAATGATCCAGAAAAATGCGAATTGTTTATCGTCGAAGGAGATTCTGCCGGCGGTTCAGCAAAACAAGGCCGCAGTCGCGAATTCCAAGCGATCTTACCGATCCGTGGGAAGATCTTGAATGTCGAAAAAGCCAGCATGGACAAAATCTTAGCAAACGAAGAGATCCGTTCATTGTTTACGGCAATGGGAACTGGGTTTGGTGCTGATTTTGATGTAGCAAAAGCCCGTTACCACAAGCTAGTTATCATGACCGATGCCGATGTCGATGGTGCCCATATCCGGACCCTGCTTTTGACGCTGTTCTATCGTTATATGCGTCCAATCGTTGAAGCTGGTTATGTCTATATCGCACAACCGCCATTGTACGGTGTCAAACAAGGGAAAAATATCCACTATATCCAACCCGGCAAGAATGCCGAACAAGATTTGAAAAATACGATTGAATCACTGCCTGCGACACCAAAACCATCTGTTCAACGCTACAAAGGTCTAGGGGAAATGGATGACCACCAGTTATGGGAAACCACGATGGACCCTGAAAACCGGATGATGCTGCGGGTCAGCGTAGATGATGCCATAGAAGCCGATCAAATTTTTGAAATGCTGATGGGGGATCGCGTCGAACCAAGACGGGCCTTTATCGAAGAAAACGCGCACTACGTGAAAAATCTTGACATCTAGCCAATCGTAGAGGAGGAAACAGCTTGAGTGAAGAAGCAAAACAAAATATTCATGACGTCAATCTGACCAGTGAAATGCGCGAGTCCTTTATCGATTATGCAATGAGTGTAATTGTTGCTAGGGCTTTACCAGATGTGCGGGATGGCTTAAAGCCGGTTCACCGCCGAATTTTATATGGAATGAATGAATTAGGGGTCACACCAGACAAGCCCCATAAAAAATCAGCCCGGATCGTCGGCGATGTCATGGGGAAATACCATCCCCATGGGGACAGTGCGATCTATGAATCAATGGTGCGGATGGCACAGCCCTTTAGCTATCGCTACATGCTAGTCGATGGCCACGGAAACTTTGGTTCAGTCGATGGTGACGGTGCCGCTGCGATGCGGTATACCGAAGCCCGCATGAGTAAACTGGCGATGGAGATGCTGCGGGACATCAACAAAGATACCGTTGATTTCCAAAGCAACTATGATGATACAGAACGAGAACCAGCGGTATTACCTGCCCGCTTCCCGAACCTTTTGGTCAACGGGACGACTGGGATCGCTGTTGGGATGGCGACCAATATCCCGCCTCATAACTTGAATGAAGTCATTGCAGCCATCGATCTATTGATGGAAAATCCAGAAGTCACAACGAGTGAATTGATGGAAGTCCTACCAGGACCAGACTTCCCAACTGGCGGGATCGTGATGGGAAAATCCGGTATTCGCCGTGCCTATGAAACAGGGAAAGGGTCGATCACTGTTCGCGGAAAAGTCGAAGTGACTGAAATGCCCAACGGCAAAGAACGGATCTTAGTGACTGAATTGCCATATATGGTCAATAAAGCGAAGTTGATCGAACGGATCTCTGAGCTGCACCGTGACAAACGGATCGAAGGAATCACCGATCTGCGGGATGAATCGTCTCGTGAAGGCATGCGGATCGTGATCGACGTTCGTCGCGACGTCAGTGCGTCGGTGATCTTAAATAATCTCTACAAAATGACAGCACTGCAATCTTCTTTTGGCTTTAATATGTTAGCCATTGAAAAAGGCGTGCCGAAGATTTTGAGCTTGAAACGAATTTTAGAAAACTACATCGAGCACCAACAAGAAGTGGTGACTCGTCGGACACAGTTTGATAAAAACAAAGCAGAAGCTCGTGCCCACATCTTGGAAGGATTACGGATCGCATTGGATCATATCGATGAGATCATTGCTTTGATCCGGGCATCAAATTCTGATGATGAAGCAAAAAATAGCATGATGGAGCGCTTCAAATTGTCCGATCGCCAAGCGCAAGCGATTTTAGATATGCGTTTACGTCGCTTAACTGGTTTGGAACGCGACAAGATCGAAAACGAGTACCAAGGCTTGTTAGAATTTATCGCTGATTTGACAGACATTTTAGCAAATCCACAACGGGTCCTAGAAATCATCCAAACGGAGTTGCAAGAATTAGGCCAACGCTTTGGCGATGATCGCCGGACTGAATTATTGGTTGGGGAAGTCTTAAGTCTTGAAGATGAAGATTTGATCGAAGAAGAAGAAATCGTCATTACCTTGACGAACAATGGGTACATCAAACGAGTAGCTAAGTCTGAATTCCGTGCACAACGCCGCGGCGGACGTGGCGTTCAAGGAATGGGGATCCACGATGAAGACTTCGTGAAGACGTTGGTTTCTTGTTCGACTCATGACACATTACTGTTCTTCACCAATAAAGGGAAAGTTTACAAAGCCAAAGGCTATGAAATTCCTGAGTATGGTCGAGCAGCCAAAGGGATCCCTGTGATCAATCTCCTAGGGATCGATTCTAGCGAACGGATCGAAGCGATCATTTCGGCTTCTGGTGGGCCTCAAGAAGGACGCTACTTGTTCTTCACGACGCGTCTAGGTGTGGTCAAACGGACCTCAGTGACGGCCTTTTCAAATATCCGTGCCAATGGTCTGATTGCGATCGGTCTTCGGGAAAATGATGAGTTGGTCAATGTAATTGAAACCCACGGCGAAGATGTCGTGATCATCGGAACCCACGATGGCTACTCTGTGACCTTCAAAGAAGCGCTTGTTCGGGATATGGGCCGAACAGCTGCTGGTGTGCGAGGCATTCGTCTAAGAGACGGAGACTACGTGGTAGGCGCTGCAGTGATCACAGAAGACAGTGAAGTCTTGGTCATCACTGAGAACGGCTACGGCAAGCGTACCAAAGGCTCTGAATACCCAATCAAAGGTCGTGGCGGAAAAGGGATCAAAACAGCCAACATTACGGCGAAAAACGGTCCATTAGCCGGCTTGACGACGGTCAGCGGTGAGGAAGACATCATGGTGATCACCGATAAAGGCGTCTTGATTCGTTTCAATGTAGCGACTGTTTCCCAAACTGGTCGGGCAACCTTAGGGGTTCGTTTGATGAAGATGGAAAACAATGCCAAAGTAGTGACGATGGCAACGGTTGAACCAGAAGTCGAAGAAGAACTAGCGACTGCTGAAGAAACAGCGGTACAAGACGTACCAGATGTGGAAGAAACAACGGAAGACACCACGGATACACAAGAATAAGCAATACGTTTTCTAGGAAGACAGCAACCTGCGAACCTGCAGCTTGCTGTCTTCTATTCTTTTTTCAAAAAATCGGCAGCAGCTGACGTATTTATCAGTGTAAGCGATTGTTTGCGGTGATGGGTAGATGCAGGGACGCAAAAAAACAGCTTGCAGTAAGGACGAAAAAAGTGTATAATAATTATTTGTGAGTAGTCTAATTAGACCACTCTCTCTGCTCCTAGAAAACTAGGGGCCAAAGTCCACAGGGAGGTGAAAAATCAATGGAAAACACGAAATATGAGATTTTATATATCATTCGTCCAAACATTGATGAAGAAGCAAAAGCCGCATTGATCGCTCGTTTTGACTCAATCTTAACTGATAACGGCGCTGAAGTTATCGAATCAAAAGATTGGCAAAAACGCCGTCTAGCGTATGAAATGGATGGATTCCGTGAGGGTATCTATCACATCGTTAAAGTTTCTTCTTCAACAACTGCAAGTGCAATCAACGAGTTTGACCGTCTTGCGAAAATCAATGATGACATTATCCGTCACATGATTGTCAAAGAAGAAGCATAATATTGTTTCACATGAAACAAAAGCGATGAGGAGATGATGAACTTTGATTAATAATGTTGTACTAGTAGGAAGACTAACCAAAGATCCTGATTTACGTTACACTTCTAATGGCACTGGTGTCGCAACCTTTACCTTGGCGGTAAACCGCAATTTTACCAACCAAAGTGGAGAGCGCGAAGCTGATTTCATCAACTGTGTTATTTGGAGAAAACCAGCGGAAACATTAGCAAACTATGCACGCAAAGGAACTTTATTAGGGGTTACTGGACGTATTCAAACCCGTTCATACGACAACCAACAAGGCCAACGTGTTTATGTAACAGAAGTCGTTGCTGACAACTTCCAATTATTAGAGTCGCGGAATGCTTCCGAGCAAAGACGCACAACTGATAGCGGATCTGGCAGTAACAATACGTATAACTCAAACAGTTCTTCTGGATTTGGTAACAATAACTCAAATCAAACTCAATCCTCTCAACCATCAGGAATGCCTAATTTTGATCGAGACAACTCCGATCCATTCGGAAACTCATCAATCGACATTTCAGACGATGATTTACCATTCTAAGAAATTGATAGGAGGGAAATAGGATGGCACAACAAAGAAGAGGCGGACGCAAACGTCGTAAAGTAGACTACATTGCTGCAAACCATATTGAACATATCGATTATAAAGATATTGAATTACTAAAACGTTTCATTTCAGAACGCGGTAAAATCTTACCACGTCGTGTAACTGGTACTGGTGCGAAAAACCAACGCAAACTTACCATTGCAATCAAACGTGCGCGTATCATGGGATTACTTCCATTCGTAGGCGAAGAATAAATCGAATGATTTTTATTGACAAGTTTCTTTTGAAGCTTGTCAATTTTTTTATCCATCGAAGAGTAACTTGTTATTTTATATATAGATAGAATAACGAATGATAGAAATTTTTTCCTGGTTGGTTCACCAAAAAAGTTTCACGTGGAACTTTTTTGCATCAATCGCCTATTTGATTGTTTTGTGGTAAAATAAGGAACAAAGCTTCAAAAAAATGGGATGATACATTGAGGGGTAAAAAAGATGGCAGCAATTGGGTTGATTTCAATTGATAATTACGATGATTTGATTGAGAAAAAAGACGACAAACAAGTTTCTTATTTGAACTCGCTGATCACGACATTGATTTCTGATTGGGCAAGTGAGAATCATGTTTTTTACAAACGAATCAATTCCGAGCGGTTTCTTTTCGTCGCGAAGTATTCAGATATTGAGCGGATGAAGGAAGAAAAATTCCAATTTTTGACTAGAGTACGGCAAGTTGCGGAAAAAAATGATCTGCCATTAACGATCAGTATGGGGATCTCCTATGGGGAAGAGTCTTTTGAAGAGATCGGGGAAGTGGCACAAAACAATCTCGACATTGCGTTAGTTCGCGGCGGTGATCAAGTCGTTTTAAAAGAAGCCAAAGAAGAAGCGAAACCGCAATTCTTTGGTGGCAATACAGACGGCACACCTAAGAGAACGCGTGTTCGTTCTCGTGCCATGAGTACGGCGTTAAGAAAGATTTTTGCTGAAAACCAGCGGATCTTTATCATGGGTCATCGTTACCCAGACATGGATGCCTTAGGTTCGGCTTTTGGGGTGGCATACATGGCGATGATGAGCGACAAAGAATGCTACATCATTTTAAATCCAAAAGAGATCACCGCAGACATTCAGCGGGCATTGGAAGAATTGAAAAAATACCCCGAGCTGGAACGATTTGTGATCACTGGGGAAGAAGCAGTTAATTTATCAAATGAAGAAAGTGTGCTAGTGATGGTAGATTACCATAAGCCATCGATGTCGATCTCGCAAGCGGTCTATGATGAATTTGACAAAATCGCAGTGATCGATCACCATCGTCGCGGGGATGAGTTTCCCGATAAGCCACTATTGACGTATATTGAATCTTCCGCGTCTTCGGCATCGGAACTGGTAGCAGAATTGATCCAGTATCGTGCTTCTCGCAGATCGCAAGTCCCGAAATTTATTACGACTTCTTTATTAGCGGGTATCTACGTGGATACGAAGAACTTCACGGTGCGAACCACTGGTCGGACCTTTGATATTGCGGGTTATTTGAAAAACCAAGGCGCAGATACGTCATTGGTTCAATACATGTTGAGTACGGATCTCGATTCCTATTTGATGATCAGTGAACTGGTTTCTCGCAGCCAGCATTTCCGAGAAGATATCGTGATTGCTGCAGCGGATGAAGATCGGGTGTACGATAGTGTCACCGTTGCGAAAGCGGCCGATACTCTGCTATCGATCAATGGGATCCATGCCGCATTTGTCATTACGAAACAACCAGGAGATTTGATCGGTATCAGTGCTAGAAGCACTGGTAAAGTCAATGTACAAACCTTGATGGAGGCATTAGGCGGCGGCGGACATTTTACCAACGCAGCCACTCAAATAAAGAACAGCAGCATTGGTGATGTAGAAAACCAGCTGCGAGCGGAATTAACGAAAAATGAACAATAACAAGGAGTGACCAAGATGAAAGTTATTTTCTTACAAGATGTCAAAGGAAAAGGCAAAAAAGGCGATATCAAGGAAGTCCCTAATGGCTACGCACAAAACTTTCTGATCAAAAACAACTTAGCCAAACCTGCCAACAATGAAAGCATGGCAGAATTAAAAGGCAAACAAAAAGCCAAAGAAAAACAAGACGCAGAAGTCTTAGCAGAAGCGAAAGAGTTAAAAGCACTTCTTGAAAAAGAAGAAACCGTTGTGAAGATCAATGCCAAAGCAGGGGAAGATGGCCGCTTGTTCGGTTCGATCCCATCAAAACAAATCGCAGATGCCTTGAACAAGCAATACAAAATCAAGATCGACAAACGCAAAATCGAATTGGATCAGCCGATCCGTGCATTAGGCTTTACGCAAGTACCTGTAAAATTGCACCCACAAGTAACAGCAACGATCAATGTTCATACCATCCAAGAATAAGCATTACTCCCAACAGTCACATGTTGGGGTTTTTTTCGGCAAACGTCCAAGCAATCTTGTACTTTGGATGGGAATCTTGTAGAATGAATGGACGAAGGAGCGAATGGCATGAATGAAGTTTGGCAAAATCAAGTTCCCCCACAAGATATTGAAGCGGAACAAGCGGTCCTAGGGGCAGTCTTTTTAGATGCCGATGCGATCATCGATGCAATGGAAGTAATCGCCCCAGAAGATTTTTATCGCCGCAGCCATCAAATAATTTTTCAAGCAATGATCCAGTTGAACGACCGTAGTGAATCGATCGACTTGATTACGTTGAAAGCAGAAATTGAAAAAAGCAACAGTCTTGAAGATGTTGGCGGCCTGACGTATCTGACTGAATTGAGTCAAGCTTCACCATCAGCAGCAAGTATTGCTTATTATGCGAAGATCGTTGACGACAAAGCCACGTTACGCAATCTGATCCAAACAGCGAGCCGCATCGTAACCAAAGGCTTTGAACAAGATGAAGATGTGCAATCGATCATTGATCAAGCAGAAAAAAGTATTTTAGAAGTATCCGAAAAGCGCAACAGCAATGGCTTCCAATCGATAGCGGAAGTCTTGAATCGAACGATCGAAACGATCGATCAGCTGGCGCAAAACAATGAAGAAATCACCGGATTACCTACGGGTTATGCGGCTTTAGACAAAATGACGGCGGGGCTGCAAAAAGAAGAGTTGATTATTCTCGCTGCCCGCCCCGCGGTAGGGAAAACCGCGTTTGCCTTGAATATAGCGCAAAATGTCGGAACGAAAACCGATCGTTCCGTAGCGATCTTTAGTCTGGAAATGGGGGCTGAATCATTGGTCAACCGGATGCTTTGTGCGGAAGGCTCGATTGAGGCCAGTCACTTGCGGACGGGGCAGCTCTCAGAAGAAGAGTGGCGCAATTTGATCGTTGCCATGGGCAGTCTTTCTAACGCCAATATCTATATCGATGATACCCCTGGGATCAAGATCTCTGAGATTCGGGCACGTTGTCGGAAACTGGCGCAAGAAAAAGGCAATCTCGGCTTGATTTTGATCGACTACTTGCAGCTGATTGAAGGAACGGGTCGCGAAAACCGCCAACAAGAAGTCTCTGAGATCTCTCGCCAATTAAAGAAACTGGCGAAGGAATTAAAAGTGCCAGTGATCGCACTGTCTCAGCTTTCTCGGGGTGTGGAACAACGACAAGACAAGCGTCCTGTTTTAAGTGATATTCGGGAATCAGGATCGATCGAGCAGGATGCCGATATCGTTGCTTTCTTGTACCGAGATGACTACTACCGCAGCGAAGGCGACGATGACGATGAACCAGAAGAACAACAAAACAACAATGTGATCGAAGTCATTATCGAGAAAAACCGGAGTGGTGCCCGAGGGACCGTCGAACTTCTATTTATCAAAGAATACAATAAGTTCTCCTCGGTCTCGCCGCGAGAAGAGTTCGGGTAAGACACCAACGATGTGAGAAACTCAGGCTCCTGCTGCCGTCTGCATTGCGCTGATGGCAGCAGGGCTTTTTTTATGTGCCGACTTTATTCGTTTTTACGTGTATAAATAATTATTGAGAAGAAAATAGTTCGTTTTTTACCCCTGAAAAATGAGAATTTAAAACGATTATTCGATTTTAGATTGAAAGAGCTTGCGAATCTTGTTACAATACTTAAGGAATGCACTAATTAAAGAAAGAGGTCATTATATGTCATCTGTAGTAGTAGTAGGTACACAATGGGGCGATGAAGGTAAAGGAAAGATTACGGACTTTTTGAGTGAAAACGCGGAAGTCATTGCACGTTATCAAGGTGGAGACAATGCCGGCCATACGATTAAATTTGACGGTGTGACCTATAAACTGCATTTGATTCCTTCTGGGATCTTTTATGCAGATAAAATCAGTGTCATTGGAAACGGGGTCGTTGTGAACCCGAAATCATTAGTTAAAGAATTAGCATACTTGAAAGAAAACAATATAATAACAGAAAACTTAAAGATCTCTGATCGTGCTCATGTTATTTTACCTTACCACATCCATTTGGATCAGCTGCAAGAAGATGCCAAAGGTGACAACAAGATCGGTACGACGATCAAAGGGATCGGACCAGCCTATATGGATAAAGCTGCCAGAGTCGGCATTCGGATCGCTGATCTTTTAGACAAAGAAATTTTTGAAGAACGTCTGCGTATCAACTTAGAAGAAAAAAATCGTCAATTCGTGAAAATGTTTGACGCAGAGCCAATCGCTTTTGAAGACATTTTTGAAGAGTATTACGAATATGGCCAACAAATCAAAAAATATGTGACGGATACTTCGGTGATCCTTAACGATGCCTTAGATGAAGGCAAACGGGTTTTATTTGAAGGAGCACAAGGCGTGATGCTGGATATCGACCAAGGAACCTATCCTTTCGTGACATCATCCAACCCCGTTGCTGGAGGTGTTACCATCGGTAGTGGTGTGGGCCCTTCAAAAATCAACAAAGTCGTTGGTGTCTGCAAAGCTTACACCTCTCGGGTAGGAGATGGTCCTTTCCCAACGGAACTGTTTGATGAAACAGGTGAACAAATTCGTAAGATCGGTCGTGAATACGGAACAACGACAGGACGTCCTCGCCGTGTGGGCTGGTTTGATACCGTCGTGATGCGCCATTCAAAACGTGTTTCAGGGATCACGAACCTATCCCTTAACTCGATCGATGTCTTGAGCGGCTTAGAAACCGTGAAGATCTGTACGGCTTATGAACTAGACGGCGAATTGATCTATCATTACCCAGCAAGCTTGAAAGAGTTGAACCGCTGCAAACCAGTCTACGAAGAACTTCCTGGCTGGTCTGAAGACATTACTGGCTGCAAAACATTAGCAGATCTGCCAGAAAATGCACGCAATTACGTTCACCGCATCTCTGAATTAGTCGGTGTCCGCATTTCGACCTTCTCGGTAGGACCAGACCGCAGCCAAACCAACATTTTAGAAAGTGTTTGGGCGCAAATCTAATCTGACGCAAAAGCTTCAGAACAAGACGAAGAACTCCTGTGTCAAAAGCAGTCAACGATAAGTTTGGCTGCTTTTGATGAGAATTTCTTCTGTCTTGTTCTTTTTTTGCTATAATAGGGGGTAACGAGAGGGGTGAAACCATGTTTCAAATCATGACAGATTCCTGCTGTGATTTACCAGCAGCAAGGTTAGCGGAGCTAGATGTTGCGTATATTCCGATGCTGATCGAATTAGACGGCAAAGAATATATCGATGATATGGGCAAAGAATTTGATACGGAATGGTTTTTAGGAAAACTAAAAGAACATGCGCAGCCGACAACTTCTCAAATCAATGTCGGACGTTATATGGAGTATTTTCGGCCGTATGTCGAAGCGGGCACACCGATCCTTTATTTAGGTTTTTCTTCAGGAATGAGCGGCTCATTCCAAAGTGCCGTCCAAGCCGTAGCCTTACTAAAAGAAGAATACAAAGAAGTTGCGATCACCTTGATCGATACGCGCTCTGCGAGTTTAGGCGAAGGCTTCTTAGTGGCTGAAGCAGCCCAACAAAAAGCCCAAGGACGTTCGTTGCTGGAAGTCAGCCAATGGGTAGAAGAAAACAAACTGCGTTTAGATTCATGGGTCACCGTCGACGATTTAAAACAATTGGAACGCGGCGGCAGAATCTCAAAAACGGCGGCAGCGATCGGCGGATTGCTGAACGTGAAACCAATCATTACCGTCGATACTGCGGGAAAATTACGCAGCGTTGATCGAGTGCGGGGACGCAACAAAGCGATCCAAAAAATCGTGGATCAAACCATCGCCAATCTTCACGAATCAAAAACCAATACGGTTTATTTTGCCAATGCTGGCGATCCCGAAGCAGCAGAGAAAGTCATCAAACGTTTGACCGAAAAAGTTCCTGACATTATTATTCATCATTATCCATTAGGTCCAACGATCTCCAGTCATACCGGCTATGGCTGCTTGGCGCTGTTTTCATTCGGCAAAGCCCGTTTAGAACAAGCGTAACCTGCCAAAAAGCGCCCGAAGCACCTAGGCAAAATAAAAGAAACGCTCCAGTTGCAGCCTTGGTGGCGAGCAACTGGAGCGTTCTTTTTTTCAAAAGCAGCTTATTGATTCATTTCTGCTACGCGTTTTTGCACATCTTTGTTTTCTAAGAATTCATCGTAGGTCGTTTCGGCACGATCCACCACGCCTTTGCTAGAGACCGCAATGATACGGTTCGCAAGGGTTTGAATAAATTGGTGGTCATGAGAAGCAAACAACAATGAGCCGGTGAAGGCCATCAAGCCATCGTTTAATGCGGTGATCGATTCTAAGTCCAAGTGATTGGTTGGATCATCCAATACCAATACGTTGGCTTTTGAAAGCATCATTTTCGACAACATGCAGCGAACTTTTTCGCCCCCGGAAAGAACGTTGACGGGTTTTAATACTTCGTCACCAGAGAACAACATGCGACCTAGGAAGCTGCGCAAGAAGGTATTGTCGTCTTCTTCTTTGCTTGCGTATTGGCGCAGCCAATCAACGATCGGGGTATCCGTATCAAATTCGCTGGTCGTATCTTTTGGCAAGTAGGCATGCTGCGTGGTCACGCCCCAACGAACACTACCTGTATCAGGAGTGATTTCCCCCATGATGACTTTGAATAGCGTCGTGGTGGTGATATCGCTATTGGCAACAAAAGCGACTTTATCGTCTTTGTTCAAGGTGAAAGAGATATTGTCTAAAATCTTTTTGCCGTCGATCGTCACACTGACATTGTCGACTTGCAGCAAGTCATTCCCGATTTCACGTTCTGGTTTAAAACCGACAAACGGGTAGCGGCGAGACGAAGGTTGAATATCATCAAGGGTGATTTTATCCAACATTTTTTTCCGAGATGTTGCTTGTTTGGATTTTGATGCATTGGCACTAAAGCGTGCGATAAAGTCTTGCAGTTCTTTGATCTGCTCTTCTTTTTTGGCATTTGATTGGGATTGTAATTTCGCAGCTAATTGGCTTGATTCCAACCAGAAATCATAGTTGCCGACAAACAATTTGATTTTGCCGAAGTCTAGATCGGCCATATGGGTACAAACTTTATTTAAGAAGTGGCGGTCATGGGAAACAACAATGACGGTGTTGTCAAAGTTGATCAGAAACTCTTCTAACCAGTTGATAGATTGGATATCCAATCCGTTGGTAGGCTCATCTAGGAGCAAGACGTCTGGCTTACCGAAAAGGGCTTGTGCCAGTAAGACTTTCACCCGTTGACCAGCAGTTAGATCTTTCATCAAGACATGATGCAATTCATCGGGAATGTTCAAGCCTTGCAAAAGAACAGCTGCTTCGGGCTCTGCTTCCCAGCCATCAAGTTCCGCAAATTCGCCTTCTAGTTCGGCGGCACGAATCCCATCTTCATCAGAAAAGTCTTCCTTCATGTAGATCGCGTCTTTTTCTTTCATCACTTCGTAGAGACGTTTATGGCCCATGATGACCGTTTCGATCACTGGAAACTCTTCGTAATCATAGTGGTTCTGCTTCAAGACAGCCATCCGTTCATCAGGACCTAAAGACACATTCCCGGTTGAAGGTTGGATCTCACCAGATAAAATTTTTAAAAAAGTTGATTTACCAGCACCATTTGCACCAATCAAACCATAACAATTACCAGGCGTAAACTTAATATTAACATCATCAAACAGTTTGCGGTCTGAAAAATGCAAACTTACATCACTTACTGTAATCAATTCTTTTCCTCACTTTATATAAATTGACATGGAGTCTCCTAGCATTATAGCGATGAATGTTGAAACTTTCAAGTAAAGCCGAGGATTTCATCAGGAAAGGCTTAGGGCTGGTGAAAGAAAAATTTTGGCTGCTGCTGCCTTCCTAGTAGAACCTGACGGCTTCCTATGCTAGAGTATTGGTAGAATAGTTAGACAAAGGAGCAGACGAATGGTGGATTGGTTGGTTGGATTGTCGCCATGGCAGCAAGCGTTGGCGGGGACGATCTTTACGTATGGTATGACGGCGCTTGGGGCAGCGCTAGTCTTTTTCTTCAAAGAAATCAATAAAAATGTCCTGAATACGATGCTGGGGTTTGCCTCTGGCGTGATGATCGCTGCTAGTTTCTGGTCGTTATTAGATCCTGCGATCGCACGAGCCGAAGAAAATGGCGACATTCCGTGGCTTGTGGTCAGCATCGGGTTTGGTTTGGGTGGTTTGTTTCTATATGCAGCAGATAAGACGCTCCCGCATATGCATTTTGGTCCGAATCATGAAACAGAAGGTTTGCCCAGTCATTTGAAGCGAACGATCTTGCTGGTCTTTTCCATCACGCTGCATAATATCCCAGAAGGCTTGGCGGTAGGGGTAGCGTTTGGGGCGGCGGCTAGTGCCGATGATCCGCGAGCAGCGATCTTAGCGGCGCTTTCGGTAGCGATCGGGATCGGGATCCAAAATTTTCCAGAAGGCGCAGCCGTTTCGATCCCCTTGCGCCAAGAAGGGTTAAGCCGAACCAAAGCCTTTATGTACGGGCAAGCGTCAGGGATCGTAGAACCGATCGCCGGTGTGATCGGAGCTTTGCTAGTAACGAGTATGTCCGCTGTCTTGCCGTATGCGTTGGCTTTTGCAGCGGGTGCTATGATCTATGTAGTGGTGGAAGAATTGATTCCAGAAGCGCAGCAAACCTTGACGAGTCGTCGCCATTTTGCGGTCTTTGGCGTCATGCTAGGCTTTATCTTAATGATGGTTTTAGATGTAGCATTAGGCTGATCGATAAAAAAACACCTGACTTTCCAAACGTCAGGTGTTTTTGATTTACTTGTAATTAACGATAATATTTTCTTGGCTTTTGGCGAATCGATGTTAACCAGCGAACGATCAAAACGGCTAGCAGCAAAGGAATCCCGAAACGGAAGACCAATCCGATCAACCCACCAATAATGCCTAATACAACGGATAAAACAAGGGATGCTGCGATTAAAACTGCCACGACAGTAACGATTCTTCCTAATAAACTTTCTGTATTCATTGTGACTCCTCCTAGACTTTTTTTCTTATCCCTAGCATAACAAGAAAGAAAAAGAAACACATCCAACTTAAGACGGAATAATTGCTCCGCCGTGCGCCATAGGTTTGTGATAAACTAAACATGAATGAATCATGAAAGGAGTCAAAAAGAATGAATGCAGAAATTCTCACGAGCCAAGTCATCACAGAAGGAGGGTGCAATGCCTGCTTGCCTTATGAACTCAATACCTTCACGCTGCAGCTGCCGGATGGTCGTAGTTTTTCGTTAGAAAACTTGGATGTTGCTGCATTGGTGATGCCAATTGCCCAGATCAATCAGTGGCAGACGCGCTTATTATTAGAAGAAGACGAAGGATTGATCTATCAAAAAGGAACGCAAGAAGTAATTTTCGTAGAGGGCAGCCGTCAGGATACGTTTTCCAGCAAAGGACAGACGATTTCTTGTCCGAAAAAGAGTTGCGAAGCTGACGTTTTTGCCACAACCAATCGAGTGCTGACAGAATTGTTTGGCATCGAACCGATTTCTTTCGTTCTGCGGGCTGCACAAGCATAAGAGGACGAAAAAAAGCCGCTTGCGCATGTACCGACCTTTTAAAGTTAGCTTTTAGTCTAACTATTGGGAGTCATGACAGCAAGTGGCTGTTTTTTCGTATCGTTACTTACGGATCTGGCCTTCGCCATAAATAATGTATTTGGTAGAAGTCAGTGCTTCTAACCCCATTGGCCCACGGGCATGGAGTTTTTGCGTCGAGATGCCGATCTCGGCACCAAAGCCAAACATAAAGCCATCCGTGAAACGGGTCGAGGCATTGACGTAAACCGCCGCCGCATCAACTTCTTTCAAGAAGCGTTGGGAAGCGAAATAATCATCGGTGATGATCGCTTCGGAGTGCTTCGTATTGTAGCGATTGATGTGAGCAATGGCTTCTTCTAGCGAAGCCACCACTTTGATCGCTAAGATATAGTCTAAAAACTCGGTTGCCCAGTCCTCTTCAGTGGCAAGCTGTGCATTGTTCAAAAACGCCAATGCTTTTTGATCCCCTCGCAATTCGACTTGCTCGGCAAACTGCTTTTCTACCATAGGCAAAAACTCCGCTGCCACTGCTTCATGGACGAGGATCGTTTCGATGGCATTGCAGACAGAAGGACGTTGAGTCTTTGCATTCGTGACGATCGCCAGTGCCATCGGCAGCTGGGCTGCTTGGTCGATGTAGATATGATTGTTGCCGGTGCCGGTTTCGATCACTGGTACCGTGGCGGTCTCTTTGACACGACGAATCAAGCCGGCGCCTCCCCGAGGGATCAAAACATCCAAGTAATCTGTCAGCCGCATCAGCTCAGCCGCTGTTTCGTGGCTCGTGTCTTCGATAAACTGGATCGCATGGCGGGAGTGTCCATTGGCAGCTAATGCCTCTTGTAAAATAGTCACGAGGACTTGATTGGAGTGGAAGGCTTCCTTTCCACCACGCAAAATCACGGCATTTCCTGATTTGAAACACAGACTAGCTGCGTCAGTGGTGACATTAGGGCGGGCTTCGTAGATGATGCCGATGACCCCTAAAGGCACTCGTTGTTGACCAATCAAAAGATCGTCAGCATTGCGCCACATTTTATCCACGGCACCGATTGGGTCGGGCAATTGGGCGACTTCTCGGATGCCGTTAGCCATCTCGGTGATCCGTTGTTCTGTCAGCAACAGTCGATCCAGCATCGTCTGGCTGGTTCCTTTGGCTTTTGCGGCGGCTAGATCTTGTTGATTAGCAGCTAAAATCGTCTCGGTAGCTTTTTCTAAAGCATCGGCCATCGCTGCCAGTAGGTGGTTTTTTTCGCTGGCACTCAGTAAGCTTAATGTCTGGGCGCTTGCTTGAGCTTGTTGACCGATCGTTTGCAAGTTGCTCATTGCTCATCCTCCGTTCGTTGATAAAAGTGGGTGCCGACAGGTTCCCCTGCGAGCAAGTCAAAAATAATTTTCGGCTGCTTGCCGTTAGCCAGCAGCATGTGACTGTTCAAGTCTAAGATACGTTGAGCGGCTTTTAGTTTACTGGTCATACCGCCGGTTCCATAAGGACTGCCTTTTCCCGTAGCTTGTTCTAAAAGTTCTGGGGTGATTTCATTGATCTCGGAATACAAGACGGCCTCAGGATCATTCAGCGGATTGGCGGAATAAAAGCCGTCGATATCAGAAAGCATGATCAAAAGCTCGGCTTTCGTCAACTGAGCGACGATCGCTGACAGCTGGTCATTGTCGCCAAATTTGGTGAGATGATCCAATTCATCCACTGCTACCGTGTCGTTTTCATTAATGATCGGGATGATCCCCATCGTAAGTAATTGCTCCAAGGTGTTGCTAACGTTTTGACGGCTTTGGGGAAATTCGATGATGTCTCTGGTCAGCAGGATCTGTGCAGTCTGCTGGCTATAGCTTTGAAAACGCTGGTTGTAGATCGTCATCAGTTCCGATTGACCAACGGCTGCCACGGCTTGCTGCTGCGGGATCTCCACGGGTCGTTCTTTCAAATTCAACTTGTTCATGCCAACACCGATCGCACCAGAAGAAACTAAGATGATTTCTTTGCCTTGGTTTTGCAAAGCTGCTAAGACAAAGGCTAATTCATCGATGCCAGCTAGATTGATGGCACCATTGGGATAAATCAACGAGCTGGTGCCGATTTTTACAACGATTCGGTTTTTGTTTGAAAGATCTGCGCGCATATGCCACCGCCTATTTTTTGATATTTTTTCTATTGTACTCGCAAACGGGCGTTTCGTCATGTCCTTTTTTCTTTTTGGTCTATTTTTAAACGAAGAAATTGTAAAGACTTTTCGATAATTGTGTTTTCCATGAAGAAAATAGTTCTTCCTATGCTAAAATAGCTATATGTTTTATTATTGGAGGAACCCATGAAATTACGAGGATTTGAAATTATTACAGCATATAAAGAAAAAAGCATCACCTTGCCTCAACGTGCCACCCATCATGCGGCTGGTTACGACTTTGAAGCAGCGGAAGAAATCGTGGTGCCAAGCATTTGGAAAGCGGGCGTGATCGACGGGGTCAAAGCGCTTTTTGCGAAAGAGACCGCAAAACAGTTGAAGCCAACCTTGATTCCCACGGGGATCAAAGCCTATATGGGGGAAGACGAGTATTTGCAGCTGACAAATCGTTCCAGCAATCCTTTGAAACGTTTCTTAGTCTTGACGAATGGTGTCGGCGTCATCGACAGCGATTACTATGACAATCCAGATAATGAAGGGCATATCATGTTTCAGTTTACCAATTTCGGCCCCACAGATGTCGTCATTAAAAAAGGCGAACGGATCGGCCAAGGAATTTTCTTGCCGTTCTTAAAAGCTGATCAAGATACAACCACTGCCAGCCGAACCGGCGGCTTTGGCTCCTCGAATCAGTAAATCCTGCCTGGGGGTCTGTTTGATAGAAGTAGTGGAGGAGATCAATGGCAAAAAAAGCAAAAAGTCAATTTGTCTGTCAAAATTGCGGGTATAGTTCCCCTAAATATTTAGGGAAATGCCCCAATTGCGGCAGCTGGAATTCAATGGTGGAAGAAGTGATCCAAGAAACCGCCGATCGTCGAGTACGTACGACATTGACGGGGCAAAAGATGCAGCCGACGAAAATCGCCGATGTCGTACCGAAAAAAGAACCGCGGGTCCAAACGAAACTCGCTGAGTTGAATCGCGTCTTAGGTGGCGGCGTGGTCCCAGGCTCCTTGATTTTGATCGGTGGGGATCCAGGGATCGGAAAATCGACGCTGCTCTTGCAAGTTTCCCAGCAATTAGCAGCGATCGGCGGGACGGTCTTGTATGTGTCAGGAGAAGAAAGTGCCGAGCAGATCAAAATGCGGGCGCAGCGCTTAGGCGCCATCGACACAGAATTTTATCTCTATGGGGAAACGGACATGTCAGAGATCAGTAAAGCGATCGAAAACATCCGCCCAGATTATGTGATCATCGATTCGATCCAAACCATGACCCAACCGGATATCACCAGCGTGGCAGGCAGTGTCAGCCAAGTGCGAGAAACGACCGCAGAATTGCTGAAAATCGCCAAAACCAATGGCATCGCCATCTTTATCGTTGGCCACGTGACGAAGGAAGGCTCGATCGCAGGACCGCGGATGCTGGAGCATATGGTGGATACCGTCTTGTATTTCGAAGGCGAAAAGCACCACAGTTTTCGAATTTTGCGGGCCGTCAAAAACCGCTTTGGGTCCACCAATGAGATCGGGATTTTTGAAATGGAAGAAGGCGGGTTGAAAGAAGTCGCCAATCCGTCACAAGTCTTTTTGGAAGAACGCTTAGAAGGCGCAACTGGATCGGCGATCGTAGTAGCAATGGAAGGCAGTCGGCCAATCTTGGTGGAGATCCAAGCACTGGTCACGCCAACGATGTTCGGCAATGCCAAACGCACGACGACGGGGCTAGACTTCAACCGCGTCTCGCTGATCATGGCGGTTTTAGAAAAACGGGCAGGCTTGCTGCTGCAAAATCAAGATGCCTACTTAAAAGCAGCCGGCGGGGTCAAATTAAATGAACCTGCGATCGATTTAGCGATCGCTGTTAGTATCGCGTCTAGCTACAAAGAAAAAGGCACCAGCCCGACGGAGTGTTTTATCGGTGAAATTGGCTTGACGGGTGAGATTCGCCGAGTCAACGCGATCGAGCAACGGGTCAAAGAGGTGCAAAAACTAGGTTTTACGAAAGTTTATTTGCCTAAAAATAATCTGACTGGCTGGCAGTCGCCCAAAGGCATCGAAGTCGAAGGCGTGTCTACCTTAGCCGAAACCTTGCGGAAAGTCTTCCGTTAAAGTGGAGTCAATGCAAGAGCAAGGGGCAATCGCCTCTCCTCTTGCCCTGACGCTGCTGATTCATTCGTTTGAACCAACCGACCGACAGCCGCTGACTGGCGGAAGGAGCCTGTCTGGCAGCACGGATTTTTGAACAAAAGAAACCTACTGGAGTATGGAGGAACATGTATGCAGAAACGAGTCATTACCGCACTAATGGTACTTGCCGGAGCAAGTCTGGGGATCTCACTGATGCCTATCGCATGGCAAGCCATTGGGCAAACCCAAAATGAATGGCTGAATAATAACATCACTAATAGTTTGCTTGGAGCCCTTATTTTCTTTTTATTATCTTTACTATTAGCGAAATATATTGCAGCCGGTATTCGCAAAATTGAAGAAAAACTAAGTGAATTGAGCTTAACGTATCTCTTGTTTGGCGCAATTGGTTCGATCATCGGTCTGATGATCGGTGTGATCGTGTCGATTCCTTTTTACAATTGGGATATTCCTTTTATCAACGGGATCGCCCCAATCTTAGTGATGGTCCTGTTAGGGTATCTCGGTTTTCAGATCGGGACGACACGGATCGATGAATGGAAAAAAGTCTTTGCCCCAAAAAACAAAAAGGCAGAGCCCCAAGAGCAAGATGAACAGCAGATGCTGGAAAGAAAAATCGCGGACCATTTCCACAAATACAAAATTTTGGATACCAGCGTGATCATTGATGGTCGGATCTATGACATTGCTAAAACGGGCTTTTTAGAAGGCGTCTTGCTGATCCCGAATTTTGTCTTGTATGAATTGCAATACATCGCAGATTCTGGCGATAGTTTGAAACGGGTTCGGGGTCGCCGCGGCTTGGATATTTTGAATGCTTTGCAAAAAGAAGAAGGCATCGCAGTTGAGATGTATGAAGGCGATTTTGAAGACATCTCCGAAGTCGATAGCAAGCTGATCAAGTTAGCGAAGATGCTGGATGGTGTCGTCGTGACCAATGATTACAATTTAAACAAAGTTTCTGAATTTCAAAATGTGCCTGTCTTGAATATCAATGCGTTGGCCAATGCGGTCAAACCAGTGGTGATTCCAGGAGAAAGCATGCACGTCTTAGTGGTGAAAGCTGGCACGGAGCGCCAGCAAGGGGTCGCTTATCTAGATGACGGGACGATGGTCGTGGTGGAAGATGGCCAGCATTACATGAATGAACACATCGAAGTGATCGTCACCAGCGCCTTGCAAACGGCAGCTGGGCGGATGATTTTTGCCAAACCAGCCCATTCTGGTCGCGGCATCGACAACAAAGAAGGATCGAAATCAGAGAAATAATCCTAGGCAGCTGGCGTAAAATATGCCAGCTGCCTTTACTAATTGGGTTATTGATTGTACAATTCAACTTGAGGGTTCTGTTTTTTACGCGGGTCTTTCCCACTAAACTGAACAATAAGCCCCAAGCAGCTTGGCTGGCTTGGAAATCAGATGAAGGAAGAGGAAAACAATGACAAAAGTACGTGTACGTTACGCGCCAAGTCCAACAGGACATTTACACATCGGGAATGCTCGGACGGCTTTATTCAATTATTTGTTTGCTCGTCACAATGACGGTGAATTTATTATCCGAATCGAAGACACCGATCAAAAAAGAAACATTGAAGATGGTGAAAAAAGCCAGCTTGAAAACTTGCAATGGTTAGGAATGGATTGGGACGAATCACCTGAAAATCCAGGAGAATACGGTCCGTATCGTCAATCAGAACGCGGCGATATCTACCAACCACTGATCGATCAATTGCTTGCAAGCAATCGTGCGTATAAGTGTTATTGTACGGAAGAAGAACTGGAAGCCGAACGTGAAGGCCAAAGAGCTCGTGGCGAAATGCCCCATTATGCAGGGAAATGTGCCAACTTAACACCAGAAGAGCAAGCCGAAAAAGAAGCACAAGGCTTGAAACCAGTGATTCGTTTCCGTGTCTCTCGCAATACTGAATACAAATTCCACGACATGGTCAAAGGCGAGATCGTTTTTGAATCAGATAATGTCGGTGGCGATTTTGTCATCCAAAAACGTGACGGTATGCCGACTTACAACTTTGCAGTAGCAGTCGATGACCATCATATGAAAATCACCCATGTGCTGCGTGGAGATGACCACATCGCCAACACACCAAAACAGTTGATGATCTATGAAGCATTTGGCTGGCAAGCACCAGAATTCGGGCATATGACGTTGATCATCAATAGCGAAACCGGGAAAAAATTAAGCAAACGGGACGAATCGATTCTCCAATTCATCGAGCAATACCGTGAGTTGGGTTATCTACCAGACGCTATGTTCAACTTCATTGCACTTTTAGGCTGGTCACCAGTAGGGGAAGAAGAAATCTTCTCTCAAGAAGAATTGATCAAAATCTTTGATCCTGAACGGTTGAGCAAATCACCAGCTGCCTTCGATGCCAAGAAGTTGGAATGGGTCAATAACCAATACATGAAACAAATGGATCTGGATGAATTGACGGCAATGTGCGTCCCTTACTTGGTAAAAGCCGGTCGCATCGAAGAAACATTGACCGAAGAAAAAGCTGCCTGGTTGAAAAAAATCGTTTCCCTGTATCAACCGCAAATGAGTTTTGCGGCACAAATCGTCGACCTTTCGGAATTGTTCTTCGAAGAACACCCTGAATTAGATGATGCAGCCAAAGAAGTCTTAGCAGGAGAAACTGTACCGACGGTTTTGACAGCCTTTAAAGAAAAATTACAGGCGATGCCAGTCGTTGAGGCTGCGGCAGTCAAAGCAGCCATCAAAGAGATCCAAAAAGAAACAGGCATCAAAGGCAAGAATTTATTCATGCCGATCCGCGTGGCGGTCTCAGGCCAAACCCACGGACCAGAACTACCAGATACCGTTGAATTATTAGGGAAAGAAAAAGCCCTTGATCATTTGAATAACGTGTTATAAACACAGCGAATAGACGAAGTACTAGCCGATTTTTTTCAGAGAGACCACGGAAGGTGAGAGTGGTCAAAAAAGGCTAGGAAATGCACCTAGGAGTGGCTTTGGCGCAAGTCAAAGACGAAGCAGCGGACGTTACCCGCTTGAAGGCAGTGCCGAACTGCGAACAAAAGTGGGACCACGCAAAAAAGCGTCTTTTGAATAAGGAAACTTATTTGAAAGACGCTTTTTTCGTATCAAGAAGTTTGGATAAAGTAGGTGAGAAGATGACTTGGTTCAAAAAAGCAATTGCGGCAACAAAAAAACATGATCCATCGGTACGATCAACGTTGGAGATCATCATCACATACCCAGGATTTCATGCCTTGTTTTGGCATCGTTGGTCGCATTTTTTGTTTCAGCATCGCTGGTATTTTTTGGCAAAACTGACGGCCCAGTTTTGGCGTTTCTTGACTGGGATCGAGATTCATCCTGGTGCGCAGATCGGCCAAGGGGTCTTTATCGATCATGGGATGGGCGTCGTGATCGGAGAAACGGCGATCATTGAAGATGATGTCGTCTTGTTTCACGGGGTCACCTTAGGGGGAACCGGTAAAGAGCGGGGCAAGCGTCATCCCACGGTTAAAACCGGTGCGTTTCTCTCAGCCCATGCGCAGATCTTAGGCCCTGTCACGATCGGTGAGCGTGCAAAGATCGGCGCCAATGCAGTGGTTTTGAAGGATATCCCCGCAGAAGCAACTGCTGTCGGAATCCCAGCAAAGATCGTTCGAATCAAAGGAAAGAAGGTTACCCACGATGATTAAAATCTATAATACGCTGACACGGGAAAAAGAAGTGTTTCAGCCATTAGAAGAAAAAAAAGTAAAAATGTATGTTTGCGGACCCACCGTCTATAACTACATCCATATCGGGAATGGCCGCAGTACTGTGTCGTTTGATACCGTACGCCGTTATTTTGAATACCGCGGCTATACAGTGGACTATTTGATGAATTTTACCGATGTCGATGATAAAATCATTCGTGCGGCAAAAGAATTAGGCACGACGGCCCCAGAAGTGGCAGAGCGTTTTATCAACGCCTTCAATGAAGATACCGCAGCGCTGAACGTCAAACCTGCTACGATGAATCCTCGTGTGATGGATCATATCGAAGACATCATTGCCTTTATTGCTGCTCTTGTAGAAAAAGGCTATGCCTATCCAGTCAATGGCGATGTTTATTACCGTACCCGTAAATTTGCTCACTATGGGCAATTAAGCGACCAATCCATCGATGAGCTGGAAGTCGGCGCAAGCCAGCGGACCGGTGAAGAACAAAAAATCAAGGAAGATCCGTTGGATTTTGCTTTGTGGAAAGCGGCAAAAGGCGATGAGATTGCTTGGGAATCTCCTTGGGGAGCCGGTCGTCCTGGCTGGCATATCGAATGCTCGGTGATGGCGACCAAACACCTAGGCGAGACCATCGATATTCATGGAGGCGGACAAGACTTGACCTTCCCGCATCATGAAAATGAGATCGCCCAAAGCGAGGCGAAAACTGGCAAGACCTTTGCCAACTATTGGATGCATAACGGCTATGTGACGATCGGTGAAGACGAAGAAAAAATGAGTAAGTCACTGGGCAACTTCGTCACAGTGCATGAGATGGTCAAAAAAGTTGATCCGCAGGTGCTGCGTTTCTTTTTGGCAACGACCCAGTACCGCCGACCAATCAAATACAGTGAGACTACCTTGCATGAAGCACAAACCAACCTGCAAAAATTGCGGACGACCTATGAAAATGCCAAATTCCGCTTGAATAGCAGTCATTATCAAGCCAGCGATGAGGAAGTCAATGCAGCGGTTCTGGAAGAATTTGAAGAACGTTTCGTCAAAGAAATGGACGACGATTTCAATGCGGCTAACGGGATCACTGTGGTCTATGAATTGGCGAAGTGGCTGAACTTAGCTAGCGAAGACCCAGAAACAGATTTGGCTTTATTAGCGGCTGGATTAGCCAAATTCAGCGAATGGCTGACGATTTTCGGGATTTATTTTGTATCCGAAGAATTGCTGGATGAAGAAATCGAACAGCTGATCAATGAACGGATCGCCGCCCGCAAAGCCAAAGATTTTGCCCGCAGCGACCAAATCCGTGATGAGTTGAAAGAACAAGGGATCATCTTAGAAGATACCCCGCAAGGAACCCGATGGAGACGAGAAGCATGAGAGATTATAAACAATTGAATGGTTTGGCATTGGCCTATGTGGGGGATGCGGTCTATGAAGTCTATATTCGCGATTATTTAGTCGCCCAAGGCCAAACCCGCCCGAACCAACTGCACCATATGGCGACCCACTATGTGTCGGCCAAAGCCCAAGCGGCATTGATCCAAAAGATGTTGGATGAAGAGATCCTGACCGAAGAAGAACATGATTTTTACCGCCGCGGCCGCAATAGTAAAAGCCATACGGGCGCCAAAAATGCCGATGTCACGACGTATCGTATCGCTACTGGCTTTGAATCGCTGATCGGGTATTTGCACCTCACGCAACAAAAAGAACGCTTAGACGAGCTAATAGACTGGTGTATAAAGAAAGTAGGAGAAGAAGATGCGAGAAAAACCGCAAAGAAAGCGTCCAAATAAAAAAACAGCTGGCCGATCAGAAGCCAGACAAGAAAATAGACCGGATCGCCGCAAAGAAGCCGCTGGAGAAGCCATCGAAGATAATTTTGTCTTCGGCTATCATGCGGTTGCTGAAGCCTTGAAAGAAGGGCGAGGCAACAAGCTGTTTCTTTCCGAAGAAGCACGGGGAGAAAAAATCGATCGTTTGAAAGAAATGGCGCGGGAACAGGCAGTTCCAGTCAAATGGGTGCCAAAACAAAAGCTGGATACGATGAGTGACCAAGGGGTCCATCAAGGCATGATCTTGGCGATCACCCCTTATCAGTATTTGACCTTGGATGAATTGTTGGCCCAAACGAAAGAACAGCCGCTGTATCTGATTTTAGATAATCTAGAAGATCCCCATAATTTCGGCTCCATCATGCGAACCGCTGATGCCAGCGGCGTAGACGGGATCATCATTCCAAAACACCGTGCGGTGGGGATCACGCCGATAGTGGTGAAAACGTCGACCGGCGCAGTGGAACATATCCCTGTGGCCCGCGTGACCAACTTGACCCAAGCAGTCCAGCAGCTGAAAAAAGCTGGTTTTTGGATCTTCGGTACTGATATGAGTGGCAGTGATTACCGCACATGGAATGCCAAAGGGGCGGTCGGTTTGATCATCGGCAACGAAGGTCGTGGCATGGGGGAAGGTTTGAAAAAAGAAGTGGATCAAATGCTGACGATCCCAATGACTGGGCACGTGCAGAGCTTAAATGCCAGTGTGGCGGCGGGCTTGTTGATGTATCAGGCCTTTACTAGCCGAAATGGGGCGTCCCAATGAAAACCCCTTTGCTGATCGTGGATGGCTACAATATGATTGGCGCTTGGCCGGAGCTGGTTCTTTTGAAAAATCAAGACCGTTTAGAAGATGCCCGAGAAGCCTTACTGAATCGGCTGTCGAATTATGCAAAATATGAAGGGTTGAAAATCATCGTTGTTTTTGATGCCCAACTGGTGCCTGGTGTGACCCAAAGTTACACCAAATATCAGCTAGAAGTTATTTTTACTGAAGAAGGAGAGACCGCCGACAGCTACATCGAACGAATCGCTGGTGAATTAAACAATCGATTGACCCAAGTCACCGTCGCTACCAGCGATTTAGCCGAACAGTGGGTGATCTTCTCTCAAGGTGCTTTGCGAACTTCGGCACGGGAATTGTACAAAAGCGTGGAAAAAACGGAAAAAGACATCCACGAGCATCAAACCGACTTGCGATTTGAAAATTTCCGCCGCAATTCCCCTTGGTCACCTGAACAATTAGCCGAACTTGAAAAGAAATTGCGCGACCTTAGTTAGGGACAAAGTTGGTCTGGTAAATTAGAAGATGTCCCAGCCATTTATGATACGCTCCTTTTGTAGCAAATGAAGCAAAAACAAAAGGAGTGATCTCGATGCGCACAAAGGAAAGACAAGTATCGCACCGTTCAGATAGATTTGAAGAGTTGTTCAGAAAATATCGACCGATCGTTGAGATTTTGCATAAAAAATATTATCTGCGGGATTATGACTTAGACGATTGGCTGCAAGAAGGCAGGATCGTTTTTAATAAGTGTCTAAAGACTTACGATAAGGACAAAGGAACGACCATCGGTATCTTGTTTAAGCGTTCCTTTGAGAACCGTATCTGCAGCCTGTTGCGGGCGCAGCATGCCCAAAAACGCAAAGCCCAAGTCGATGCCTGCTCGCTGGAAGAAAAGCTTTTACAAGAAGGCAATCGGTTTTTGACCGATCATAATCGCTGTGCGGAAACTGCAGAGACCTACTTGTTCGTTAATGAATCGTTGGCAGAGTATCCGAAAAGTTTATCGTCTTTAGAACGAATGGTTATAATGAATTATTTAAAAGGATTAGAACTTGATCAGATTGCCGCTCAAGAAAAGCTGCCTTATGAAAAAATAAAAGCGCTTTCAGTCGCGTTCGGACAAAGTTGATAGCGCTTATCAAGGGTGTTTAACAAAAATCTTATTGAAAGTAGAATTATTTTATGGTAAACTTGAAATTTTCTGCTTTTCGTGGTATGATGATGCTCGAGGTGAATGCGATGCCAACAACTTTAGCTACGATCAAGAAAGATTTAGAAGGCCGTATCGGTAGTGAGATTATGCTAGTTGCTCAGACTGGACGTAAGCGTCAAACTGAACGTCGCGGCGTTTTGACAGAAACTTATCCTTCAGTTTTTGTTGTAGATTTGGATCCAAATGAGAATTCATTCGAGCGGGTTTCTTATAGTTATTCAGATATTTTAACTAGAACTGTTGAGATTGAATTTTTATCAGAAGCTGTTTGAAACAAGAAGAGTTGACACTTTGTTGACTCTTTTTTGGTTCAATAAGATAAGGAGTGATGGGATGGCGTTTTTTCTAAAAGAGTTAGGGGAAATGACTGGGGTGGAGTTTTATCAGCTTGCCCGTTTGCGTACAGCGGTTTTTGTGGTGGAACAAGCGTGTGCGTATCAAGAGATCGATGCGATCGATGCACAAGCCAAACATTTATGGGCCCTTGATGAGGAAGGGCAGATCGTTTCGTACGCCCGTATTTTCCAGCAGGAACAAACGGTGCATTTTGGTCGGGTCATTGTGGCACCAGCATAACGGGGGCAAAAAGAAGGCCATCGTCTAATCAAAGAAGTTTTGCATCGCATTGAGCAGTGTTATCCAGCTTTGCCTATTGAGATCGAAGCACAAGCCCACTTAGAAAAATTCTACGGCCAGTATGGCTTTAAAACCATTACACCGCCTTTTTATGAAGACGGGATCCTGCATGTCGGGATGAAAAAAGAAGCAAGCACAGCGACTCTCTAGCGAGGTTCGCGTGCTTGCTTCTTTTAGCGCTATGATTGATGGATCGGATGAATCCGAATCGCTTCTTTCGACCTTATTGACTAAGAGCCGTTTTTTTATCGGATCGTATCATCCAATGATGTTGGACGTGGATCCACAGTGTTGGCAGGAGGCGTTTGCGCTTTTAGAAGGTCACGAATCTCTTCTAAATAATCCTCTGCAGTGACTTCTGGTACTTCTTCTTCCTCAGGTTGTTGTTTCAGATTGCGTAGTTTGTTGACTGCTTTGACAATCAAGAACAAGACAAATGCGGTAATCAAGAACGTAATAATGGCAGTAATTACGCGGCCGAAATCAAAGACCACATTTTTGGCTGGTTCAAAGACCAAGCCAGAAAAGGCATCTGCGTTACCAAAGAGTGATAAGATCCATGAAACCAATGGTGTCAGCAATCCTTCAACTAAACTAGTGACGATTGCGGTGAAGGCACTCCCGATCACGACCCCGATCGCCAAGTCAATGACGTTTCCTCGTAAAATAAATTCTTTAAATTCTTTAATCATCCTGTATCCTCCCTTCTAAATCTTACTGACAGTATAGCGAAAAACGCGGGATTTATAAAAAAAAACGCTCGCTGCAACAGGTTTGATCAGCGAGCCGAGGAGAAAGTTTGTCAGCTATGCTATAATTGAAGAGATAATTTTGCTTCTAGAAGGGGTGTCACATGTCTATTGAATTAAAAAAAGGTGTTCGGTTAACGGTGCTACCGACCAAAAAGTATAAAACGATCCGTTTTTTCGTTCGGTTTACTGCACCATTGCAGGCTGGAATGACCGCCAAACGGACCTTATTGACCAGTTTATTAGAAACGACTAGTTTGGCTTATCCGACACAGACCGCATTTAGCAGTCAGCTGGCAGAGCTTTACGGTGCCAGCTTTGGTATGAATGTCAACAAACGGGGCAATCTGCATCAAATCAATGCAGCGATGTCCTTTGTCAACGGGAAGTACGTGTCAGATGAAGCAGTGTTGCCGCAAGCAGCCGCTTTTTTAGCAGAAGTTTTGTTCCATCCGAATGCCCACGAGGAACAGTTTGAAGAAAAGAACTTCACCATCGAAAAGCACAACTTGATCGCCTATATGAACAGCGTGGCAGAAGATAAGCAAGCATTGGCTTCTTTAGGGCTGCAAGAGTTGTATTTCGAAAACGATCAGAATCAGAAGTATCCGAGCTTTGGCCGTCCCCAAGACTTAGAAGCTGTGACCGCAAAAGAGCTTTACCAAACCTATCGCTCAATGATGGACAATGATCAAATCGATATTTTCGTGATCGGCGATGTGGTTGAAGCAGAAGTTGCGGCGCTCTTCCAAAACATGGCCTTTACCGATCGGCCAGACCAAGCAATGCCGGTCTTTTATCAGCAAGCGGCGGAAAATATCATTCGCGAGAAAATCTTGCGGGAACCAATCATCCAAGCCAAATTGAACTTAGGCTATCATACTGGCGTGTATTATGACCAAGCCGAGCGGATCGCCTTTATGGTCTTCAACGGGTTGTTTGGCGGATTCCCTCATTCAAAACTGTTTATGAATGTCCGAGAGAAAGAAAGTTTGGCGTATTATGCTTCCAGCAGTATCGATACGTTTCGGGGGTATTTGTCGGTCCAAACAGGGATCGATGGCAAAAACCGCGACAAGGTTTTCAAATTGATCGAACAGCAGCTGCAAAGCTTGCAGCGTGGCGAAGTCACCGCGGAAGAACTGGCACAAACAAAAGCGATGTTGAAAAACCAGTACTTGCTTTCATTGGATAACCCACAAGCACTGATCGAAACAGCCTATCTGAATCAGTGGGTACCGAATACGAAAATGACGGAAGATGAATTTATGCAGAAATTGGCACAAGTGACCGTGGCAGATGTCCAAGCATTGGCTCAAAACGTGTCCTTGCAAGCTGTATTCTTCCTGGATAAGGAGACGACCCATGAATAAAAAAGTCTATCAGCAAATCAATGAGACCCTTTATGAAGAAGTATTGCCAAACGGCTTGAAAGTTTATTTGCTGCCAAAAGCCGATTTCCATAAAACTTACGGACTTTTCAGTACGAACTATGGCTCTGTCGACAATCATTTCGGGTTTTCACCCGAAGCATTGCATCAAGTCCCTGACGGCATTGCCCATTTTCTAGAGCACAAACTGTTTGAAAAAGAAGACGGCGATGTCTTTCAAACCTTTGGTCAGCAGGGGGCTTCTGCCAATGCCTTTACCAGTTTCACGAAAACCAGCTACCTTTTTTCGGCAACCGATCAAATCAAGCTGAACCTTGAAACGTTGATCGATTTCGTTCAAGCCCCGTATTTCACAGAAGAAACCGTCGAAAAAGAAAAAGGGATCATTGGTCAAGAAATCCAAATGTATGATGACGATCCGAACTGGCAGCAGTTTTTCGGCATCATCAAAAATCTGTATCCGAAGCACCCCTTGCATATCGATATCGCTGGTACGGTGGAAAGCATTGCGCAGATCACCGCAGAAGACTTGTATCTTTGCTACAATACCTTCTATCACCCAAGCAACATGACGCTTTTTGTGGTAGGCAATATCGATCCTGAAGAAACGATGGCGTGGATTCGGACCAATCAAGCGGCCAAGACCTTTCCAGAAACGCAGGCGATCATTCGCCAGTTTCCTGAAGAAACCTTTGCCGATATTCAAGCAGAATCAAGTCTTACCATGCCAGTGACACGTGCCAAAGGCGTATTAGGGATCAAAGGGGACTTGAACAAACTGCCGAAATCAGGAAGAGAGCTCTTACGCTTCAAAAATGCGTTGAATCTTTTCTGCCAATTGGTGTTAGGCAATACGTCCGCCAATTATTTGCGTTTGTATGATCAAGGCATCATCGACGACACATTTGGGTTTGAAGTGAACTTGGATCGCGGCTTTTACTTTGCCGACTTCTCGGGGGATTCTGAAGAGCCAGAAAAAATGTTGGCAGAGATCGAAGCGATCGTAATGAATTTCCAGCAAGATCCAGAGATCAATGAAGAAAACTTGACGTTATTGAAGAAGAAAATGCTAGGAAAATATTTCCAATCACTGAACTCACTGGAGTTTATCGCAAACCAGTTTACCCAAAGTTTATTCGGTGAAACGACGCTCTTTGATCTGCCAGAAGTGATCCAATCGATTACTTTGGAAGATGTCCAGCAAGCGGCTCGTTCCTTTATCGATCCCAAAGCGTTTAGTCGTTTTTACATGTATCCAACGGAAAAAGCCTAAGCGAAGGCTGGTTTTGTCAAACAGCTATCATCTAAGCGACACTGACTGATTCAAGGAGGAATGCCCAACAGAACAAGGGCTGGCCAACTCCTGAGTCATTCAGTGTTTTCTTTTTGCGTCAAAGGGTGGTTTTTTCTTGCAATTTGATGCCAATTTGGCGAAAAGTATTAAAATTTGTTTGCGAGTTGTCGTTAGGCTATCCTCAGACTTTTTCTTTTATGGTATTCTTTAATTATTGGAGCAAAATCTTTTTTTGTTTTTTTGCAAAAAATCACGGAAAAAATGTTATATTTAGTAGACGGCGTGTCCAAGTGGAAATCGGCGCGACGGAACTTTTTTATTGACGTATACAGGGAACCCCTGTTTTAAAATGATAGAGCAGCTTTGCTGACCTTACGACAAGCAGCGAAGCGATTTTAGGGCTTTTTTTTAAAGATGAATAAAAGACTGGAGTAGATGATCGAGTGGCCAACGAAACAACGATTGGAGCAAAATTACGGCAAGCCCGTTTAGATAAAAACATTTCATTGATTGAATTACAACAAATGACAAAGATCCAAAAACGCTATTTAGAAGCAATTGAAGCAGAGCGTTTTGATCAATTGCCAGGCACTTTTTATGTCCGTGCGTTTATTCGCCAATATGCAGCAGCGGTTGGAGAAGACGGCGACAAATTGGTAGCCGTTTTTGATGGCAAAGATACGTTAGACGCCCCCTTACCAAAAAGACCGCAGCCTGAAACCGTCAGCGGCTCACGAAAAGCACAGCACGTAGAAGAAAAAAGCGGCTCATTTGTCGTCCGCTATTTGCCGATGATTCTATTAGGTCTGGTGGCCATTACGATCGTGAGTATCGTGGGCTACATGGCTTGGCAAGACCGGAATACAACGCCGATGATCCAAGGAAGCTCTTCTCTTGTGGTAGAAAATTCAGCGTCTACCGCTTCCACCACGTCAAGTACGGAAGAAACCAGTACTTCGAGTGAAGCGACGGAGTCTTCAAGTACGACGGAATCCAGCGAAGCGAAAATGACGATGACTGCCAGTGATTCGACGCAATCGTCGATCACGATCACGATGAAAGATGCGGAAAATCCTATTGAATTAGCATTTACTGGGCTAGATGCTTCTTGTTGGGTCGGTGTACAAGTCGACAACGCTTATGTGTACCAATACACTGTTCAAGCGGGAGAAACGCAATCGATGACGCTGCCAGAAGGCGCCACGAATGCGACTTTGACCCTGGGCGCAAGTCAAAATATCTCCATCACTGCCAATGGTCAGGAGGTGGACTTTTCTGATCCGCAATTTGAATTGTTACAAAAGACGGTCCGTCTCGTGATTGAATACCAAGACGATGCGGCTTAAATCTGACAAATGTGCCTCATTGAGGTATCATTAGCTAAAAAGTTATCTGTTGCATCCGACCATTGAAAAGCAGAAGTAGTGGCATGATTTGCCGTTATTTCGTACAATAGTCGGCAGAGAGGAGTCTATTTCGTGAATTTACCCAATCAATTAACTGTATTACGGATCATTATGATCCCCATCTTTATTTTGGTCTTGGTTTTGCCAATCGATCTTGGCACGCTGACCGTTGGTACGACACAATTAGAAAACACGCACCTTATTGCAGCGATCCTTTTTGCGGCAGCCAGCATTACAGACTGGCTAGATGGCAAGATCGCTCGTTCCAGAGGCCTTGTTACCAACTTCGGGAAGTTTGCTGACCCGTTAGCAGATAAAATGCTCGTCATGACGGCTTTTATCATGCTGGTTGAATTAGACAAAGCCCCAGGCTGGGTAGTTTCGATCATCGTTTGCCGCGAGTTGGCAGTGACGGGTTTACGCTTGTTGTTAGTGGAACAAAGCGGGGAAGTCATGGCTGCTGCATGGCCAGGGAAAATCAAAACCGCGACACAAATGGTTGCGATCATTTTCTTGTTCTTGAACAACATTCCCTTTTCAATGATCGGTTTGCCTATCGATCAAATCATGTTGTATCTATGTTTGATCTTCACGATCTATTCCGGGGTCGATTATTTCATAAAAAATACGAATGTTTTTAAAGATTCTATGTAAAATTTCTAGATCTAGATAAAGAAGCGATAAAAACAAGGATACAAGTCACGAAAGTTCAGAAGTTTTCTGGACTTTTTTTGTCAATATGAAAGACTTTTACGTATCTGATAAATGAAGGAGTAAACGAATGAAAGCAGAAATTATTGCAGTCGGGACCGAATTACTTTTAGGACAGGTGGTGAATACGAACGCGACCTTCTTGTCAGAAGAACTGGCAAGTCTTGGGATCGATGTTTTTTATCATAGTGTTGTCGGGGACAACCCCAATCGCTTAGAAGAATTGCTGACGATCGCCGACAAACGCAGCGACTTGATCGTGCTGTGCGGCGGCCTAGGGCCCACCGACGATGACTTGACGAAACAAGTCACTGCCCGTCATGTGGGACAAGAGTTAGTCAGAGATGAACCAGGTTATCACCAATTGAAAGCCTTCTTTGAAAACAGTCAACGGAGAATGACGGAAAACAGTTTACGGCAGACCCTCGTTTTTAAAGATGGTGTGTCTTTGCCAAATCCCAATGGACTAGCGATCGGGATCTTTTATCAGACAGCCGCTACCAGTTATTTGCTGCTGCCGGGACCACCAAGTGAACTGCAGGCGATGTTTCTTACCCACGCAAAACCACTTCTATTAGAGCAGTTTCCCCAAGAAGAAGTCTTGCTTTCTCGCGTTTTGCGCTATTACGGGATCGGGGAATCGGCGTTGGTCACAGAATTGGCCGATTTGATCGAGAATCAAGTCAATCCCACCATCGCTCCTTATGCCAAACCCAATGAGGTCACGCTGCGTCTGACGGTCAAAACTGCAGACGAGGCGCAAGGAATCAAACAATTGGATGCCTTAGAAGAAACCGTCCAAGCACGGGTCGGTGCGTATTTCTATGGGTATGGGGAACAAAATTCGCTGGCAGAAACAGTCGTCGGGCTACTGATCGAGAATAAGAAAACCGTCACCGCAGCGGAAAGTTTGACCGCTGGTTTGTTCCAAGCGACCCTAGGAGGGATTCCTGGCGTCTCTGAGGTGTTTCCCGGTGGGTTCGTGACATATTCTGCTGCAACAAAAAGCAAGCTCTTAGGCATCGATCCAGAGCTTTTGGAAAGCTATGGGACTGTTAGTCAGGAATGTGCAGAAGCAATGGCCGTCTATGCCCGCAAACAAGCCGAGACTGATTATGCGGTGGCGTTTACGGGTGTTGCTGGTCCAGACGAGTTAGAAGGTCAGCCTAAAGGCACCGTTTGGATCGCCTTAGCTTCTGACAAAGGCGTCTCGAGCCAGCTGTATCACTTCAACCGCGACCGCGCCTATATTCGGCATAGTGCCGTCATGGCGGGCTTAAATCAAATACGTAAGGAATTATTAAATTAATGCGAATGTTTGTTCGTTTTTTCTTGCAATTTCCCGTCAGAAGGACTATTATTATCTTATGAACGACACACGAAAGTGATGAATATAAGGAGGATTATCCGTTTGGCAGATGATCGTAAAGCAGCCTTAGATGCTGCACTAAAGAAGATTGAAAAGAACTATGGTAAAGGTGCCATCATGAAGCTTGGCGAAAAAGTTGATCAACAAATTTCAACGATCCCAAGTGGTTCATTGGCCTTGGATGTTGCATTAGGTGTAGGTGGTTACCCACGAGGACGGATCGTAGAAGTTTACGGCCCAGAAAGTTCTGGTAAAACGACAGTTGCTTTACATGCCATTGCGGAAGTCCAAAAAAATGGCGGAACAGCAGCATTTATCGATGCCGAACATGCGTTAGATCCTCAATATGCGCAAAAATTAGGCGTAAATATCGATGATCTTTTGTTATCACAACCAGATACAGGAGAACAAGGATTAGAGATCGCTGACGCCTTAGTTTCAAGTGGTGCGGTTGATATCGTGGTCATTGACTCGGTAGCAGCTTTAGTCCCACGGGCGGAGATCGACGGTGAAATGGGTGATACCCACGTTGGTTTGCAAGCTCGTTTGATGTCACAAGCATTACGGAAACTTTCTGGTTCCATCAACAAAACGAAAACGATCGCGATCTTTATCAACCAAATTCGGGAAAAAGTTGGGATCATGTTCGGGAATCCAGAAACGACGCCTGGTGGCCGTGCGTTGAAATTCTATTCAACCATCCGTTTGGAAGTACGTCGTGCTGAGCAATTGAAATCCGGTACAGATATCATCGGGAACCGCACGAAGATCAAAGTAGTCAAAAACAAAGTAGCGCCACCATTTAAAGTAGCAGAAGTCGACATGATGTATGGTCAAGGGATTTCCCAAGAAGGCGAACTGCTGGATATGGCCGTGGAACAAGACATCGTCGATAAAAGCGGTGCGTGGTATGCCTATAAAGGGGATCGTATCGGTCAAGGTCGTGAAAACGCCAAAAACTATATGCGTGAACACCAAGAAATGATGCTAGAAGTTTCTGCTCGCGTCCGCGATGCTTACGGGATTGGAACAGGAGAGACCGTAACCCTTGAGGAAGCGCAAGAAGAATTACCATTAGACGACTAAGTCTTGAAAAAGCCAAACAACCTCGTTGTTTGGCTTTTTTGTGGTTTTTGCCAGATTCGTCCATTGTTGAAAAAACATCCGTAAAAAGGAAGGGTTGCGAAAGTTTACTTTATTATTTAAAGTTGACACTCTTGGGTTCAAACATTACAATAAACGTATGTGGATTTCCACATAAGAAGTAGCGAATTGATAATTTTGTTATCCTTTGTTAATCAAAATTACAAAATATTTAAAAAGATAGTATGGAGGTGGATTCATTGGAACTACTTTACATTCTCCTCGCTATCATCGGTTTAATTGTCGGTCTTGGATTAGGAGTTTATGTGACGAAATCTCGTCATGAGAAAGAAATCAACGGCGCCCAAAATTCTGCAGCTGGAATTATCGAAAGCGCTAAGAAAGAAGCAGAAACTCTTAAAAAAGAAGCATTGTTAGAAGCTAAGGAAGAAAATCAGAAGTATCGGTCAGAGATTGAAAGTGAGTTGAAAGAAAGCAAACTTGATTTAAAATCACAAGAAAATCGTTTACTCCAAAGAGAACAAGTTCTTGATCGTAAGGACGATTCTTTGGAAAAACGAGAACGCTCACTTGAAGATAAAGAAGGCAGACTTAGTGAGAAACAACAATTAATTGACGAGCGAGAAAAAGAAGTAGAAAACTTAATCGATGGACAACAGAAAGAATTAGAGCGCATCGCTGCGCTGTCTAGAGATGAAGCAAAAGAGTTGATCATGAAATCAACGGAAGAGGAATTGAACCATGAATTAACGATCATGGTCAAAGAATCTGAACAGCGTGCAAAGGAAGAAGCAGATCGAAAAGCAAAAAATCTCTTGTCCCTAGCAATCCAACGTTGTGCCGCAGACCAAGTGTCTGAAACCACGGTATCGGTCGTATCATTACCAAACGATGAGATGAAAGGTCGAATCATCGGAAGAGAAGGTCGGAACATTCGCACCCTTGAAACATTGACAGGGATCGATTTGATCATTGATGACACGCCAGAAGCAGTCGTCTTATCAGGATTTGATCCGATTCGCCGTGAAATTGCTCGTATGACCCTTGAAAAACTGATTCAAGACGGCCGGATCCATCCAGCTCGAATTGAAGAAATGGTCGAAAAATCTCGGAAAGAAATGGATGAGCATATTCGTGAATATGGGGAACAAGCAGCCTTTGAAGTCGGCGCCCACACCCTTCATCCAGACTTGATCAAGATTTTAGGTCGTTTGCGTTTCCGTACCAGCTACGGACAAAACGTCTTGAACCACTCGATCGAAGTCGCAAAACTAACCGGTGTTCTTGCCGCAGAATTAGGCGAAGATATCCAGTTAGCCAAACGTGCTGGACTCTTGCATGATATCGGGAAAGCCCTTGACCATGAAATTGAAGGCTCTCACGTTGAGATCGGGGCTGAGTTAGCTGCCAAATACAAAGAAAATGGTGTGGTGATCAATGCGATCGCTTCTCACCATGGAGATGTTGAAGCAACATCGGTTATCTCTGTTTTAGTTGCAGCCGCAGATGCCTTGTCAGCAGCCCGTCCAGGTGCCCGCAGCGAATCATTGGAAAATTATATTCGCCGCTTGCAAAACCTAGAAAATATCGCCAACGGCTTCAAAGGGGTCGATTCCAGTTTTGCAGTCCAAGCCGGACGTGAAGTCCGTGTAATGGTCAAACCAGAAGAGATTTCTGATTTGGATGCTGTACGATTGGTTCGCGACATCCGCAAGAAGATCGAAGACGATTTGGATTACCCAGGTCATATCAAAGTAACCGTTATTCGCGAGACCCGCGCAACGGATTACGCCAAATAGCAAGCAAAAGCAGTATCCTCTCAGAGGATACTGCTTTTTTGTGTAGCTGATTGTCAATAAGGACGGCTGAGTTGTGCAAAATCGACTCTATTTCATCAGTCCCATAAATGATCGTGCCTTTTTTATTCGTCGGCAACAGAACAACGAACAAGCAAAAGGATGGCTCGATAGCGACAGAGGCGAAAAATGGGAGGATCGATCCAGTATTATCGAGTGGGGGGCTAGTGAAAAACAAAACAGACCCAGGCTTCTCGGGGAAGTCCAGGTCTGTTTCATGTGTTTCACGTCTATACGTCCATCAAATCTTGCGTCGGCGGGCAAAGTCCACAAAGCGGAATTTATCCAGTCGGTGGATCGATTCGGTGTATTCAAAACAGCGCGTGTCTTCTAGATACACGAGGCTGCGAACCGTAACGACATGCTGATCTTCAGGACGCAGATCCATTAGATCCCGCAATTCTTTGTTGACGGGGTCAACAGTGATTTCTTTTTGTGCATAAGCGATCTCAAGGCCAAGATCATTTTCAAAGTAATCAAAAATCGATACTTTCGCTCGGTTTTCTGGCAACTCTTCGATGATAGAAGCATCAAGGTAATCTTTATCCAAAATCACCACTTCTCCATCGATTCTCCGCTGACGGATCAGTTTCCATGCCTCAGAAGCAACAGGCCAACCAGTGGTCTCGTGCAGCTTTGGCGAAACGGCGATCTTGCGGATCTCGACAACCTTAGTTTCACTAGGAATGCGTTGGGTATCTTGCAGCTCTCGAAAACTCGTCAAGCCAGAAATCGGGAAATCAAAGCGATTCAAGTCTAAAACGATCGAACCTTTCCCTTGTTTCTTTTGGATATAACCAGCATCCCGCAATAAATTCAATGCCTTACGGACAGTCTCGCGGGAGACACCATAAGTTTTGATCAATTGGTTTTCGCTAGGCAGCAAAGAATGCGGAGGGTATTCGTTTGCTAGAATTTTTTGTTCTAAATCTAAAAATATTTCTTTGAACTTGTTCATCGGATTGCCCCCTCTTTGGCTATTATAGCGAGGCCAATTTGGAAATGCAATCGACTATTTCGCCAAAAGTTCGTCAATGTTTAGGTCCGTTAATTTTTCAACGATCACATCTGCACCGTGTAATTCTTCTCCTGAATAAACACCTACCGCATACATACCAGCAGCATTGATGCCGTCGATCCCTGCTTGAGCATCTTCAAAGCCAACTGCTTCTGCCGGTTCAATGCCTAGTGCCAGCGCTGCTTGGATAAAGATTTCTGGATCTGGTTTGCCTTTTTTCAAGGTTGCTGGGTCAACGATCGTATCAAAGTCTTGCATGACCCCAAGTTTGTCCAAAATAAACGGTGCATTTTTGGATGCCGAAGCGATCGCACAAGGAATGTTTTTTGCTTTGGCTTCATCAAGGAATGTCTTCACCCCTGGCAATAGATCATCAGGAGTCAAGCTTTGTAACAATTGTACATAGTGGGTATTTTTCTTCGTCGCTAACGCTTCTTTTTCGACTTCTGTGTAGGCATCATTTTTGTTGCCTAGGGTTAAGATTCGCTCTAAAGAATCCATGCGGCTGATGCCTTTTAACTGCTCGTTGAACTTCAAATCGATCTCGATCCCGATCTCCGCAGCTAATTCTTTCCATGCAATGTAGTGGTATTTGGCCGTATCCGTGATAACGCCGTCTAAATCAAAAACAAATCCTTTTTTCATGTGTAACACTCCTTTTAGTAAGTAATCGTTGCTTCTTTCTTTGCTTCTAGAGAAACTTGTTGCCCATTCACTAAGATCGTGACTGGCTGATCAGCGGTAATCGTCAATGTTTCATGTGTAACATTCATTGCAAAGCGGGTGCCGCGAACTTCTAGCTGAAAGGCTAAGCTGTCCCAAGCTTTCGGCAAGTTTGGCGTGATCTGCAGCTGCTCTTCTCGAATATCGATCCCAGCAAAAGTGGTTAATGGAATAAACAACGTAGCAGCCATGACACCGGCGTGAATGCCTTCTGCTGTAGTCCCGCCTTGGATATCACGGTAATCAGAAGAGAGGGCTTCTTGGTATAATGACCAAGCCAACTCCTGATCATCTACCATTGCCGCCAACTGGGCATGAACGATGCGTGACAACGTCGAGCCGTGGGAGGTACGAGCCAAGTAATAATGGAGATTTTTTTCAATATAGTCTGTTGGCAGCTGGTAAGAAAGATCTGCCAAAATCTGATTGACTTGCTCTTTTGAGAAATTGTAGAAAATCATCAAACTATCCGCTTGTTTCGCGACTTTGTAGCTGTCAGCACTCTTGCCTTCAGCGTTCAAGATGCGGTCCATCCGATAGATGTTGCCATATTTCTCTTTGTAGTGAGCCCAATCCAGATCTTCCAGCTGGAAGTACCCTTCAAATTGTGCAATGATGCCTTCTGGATCGATCTCTAAGCCCAGCTTGGTACGAATATCTGCCATAGCAGCAATATCTGCAGGGGTTAAAGCCGTTTTCTCTAATACCGCTTGGAAGCTCTCTGCTGAAAGTTGTTGTTGAAGGTTCTCGATCTCTTCAAACAACCATACTACCATCATATTGGTATAGGCGTTGTTTTTCAAGCCGCCTTGTTCACTATTTGGGTAGCTTTCATGAAATTCATCTGGTCCCATAACTTTATCGATAAAGTAACGTTGAGCAGCATCATCCCAGGTGGCAGCACTTTGCCAGAAATGAGCGACTTCTAACATCAATTCTAACCCATATTGTTCCATGAAGACTCGATCTTGCGTGTTGTGCCAGTATTGCCAAATGTTATAAGCGATCGCTAAGGAGACATGGCGTTGCAAGCGACTGTGATCTTCTTTCCATTCGCCGCTGATAGGGTTTAAATGCAGTTCTTGGGATTGCTCACTGCCATCCAATCCTGATTGCCATGGGAACATGGCGCCTTGGTAGCCAGCTTTTTGGGCATCTTTTTTGGCAGCAGCTAAGCGGCGGTAGCGATACAGCAGAATTTCTTTGGCGGTGTCAGGAAAATGTAGAATGTAAAACGGTAAGATAAACAGTTCATCCCAGAAAATATGACCGCGATAGGCTTCACCATGTAGGCCACGGGCAGTGATACTGGCATCTAAGGACTCCTGATAAGCATTCGGTGCTGCGGAGACCAGCAGATGATACGTATGCAGATTCAGCATTTTTTGCGACATTAAGTCACCAGTGACTTCGATGGCCGCTTTTGCCCATAATTCAGCCCAGGCTTGTTTTGAGGCGGTATACATCGTCGCAAAATCAGGTAATGCTAAGGAAGAAAACGTAAATGCCGGTTGCGGCTCTTCTTGGCGATAAGCGGCAACAGTGACTGATTTTTCGACCCGATAAGTTTGTCCTTCCGTCACCTCAAGGGTTACTTGCTGACGGACGACCTGGTCATTTGTTTCAGCTTGCAGCTCAGCCAATGGCAGGTCCTGTGAAAACAGTTGAGAGGATTGGACAACGGTAATCTGTGATTGGTTAGTGGTGACCACTAAATGCGCTTTGTTTTGTTCAGCTGCTGCCTCTTTCACGGTCAAATGCTGGTTAGTTAAACTACGGTAACGAGCGACGTTATAGTTATAGACCGATCCGTCGGCTTCACTGACGAAGGTAACGGTGCCAGAAAAGTTGAGCGGGGTAAACTGATAGACCAAGCTGTATTGGTGAACGTCTTGCATATTGGCGATCTTCTTCGTTTCGATTCGCAGACGCTTTTGTTTTTTGGTTTCAATTTCTGCCACTGATTGGAACAAGCCGGTCTTCAGATCCAATGTCCGTTTAAAGGAAAGGAGCTGATTGTTGGCGATATCGATCACTTCATCATCGATCTTTACGTACATTTTTTGCAGATTCGGTGCATTGACGAAGTCTTCATTGCTGATGGTATGACCAGAAACATCCGATTCCACCGTATTGTAAAGACTTGCTAAATACAGTCCTGGATAGTTCGCTTCACAAATGGTCATCTCAGGCGTTGTGCCTCGCAGCCCTAAATAGCCGTTACCGACGGTTAAAAGTGACTCCACCGAGTATTCATCTTTACCAGGGGTGTAGCCATAGTATTCGAGGCGCCAAGGAATTTCAGCACTTTTTTCTTCATACTGTTCTTTCGTAGTGCAAACAAAGGGACGATTCAATTTTTCTGTCAACCATTGGTCCAATGAAAAAGTCCCTTCTTCATTCGTAAACACCAGCGATTCAGAGACGATCCCGCCACCTTCCATTTGCTGCAGCTGCGCGGTCAGTGCGGCAACGCGCTCACTGTCAGTCCCAGAAAACGGATAGGTCGTACCAGTTTGATCCGTTAACAGCCATTGTTCCTTAGACAATATAATCGTATTCACAGTAGTTGTCCTCCTTTAAACTTGTCTATACATGCAAAATGATTATAACGTAAATTGTAAGCTATTTCAATTTATCTATCCTGTTTTTTTATTCTTTTTTGTCAAATAAACAGTAAATAAAGTTGTTGGCAATATTATTTTATATTAATGAAACATTTTAAAAAACGTTTATTTATAAAGGTTTTCATATGGTACCTTTGCTATTTGCTTGTATTGTTTATAGAAAAAGTGAAAAAAATTGGTTTGAAACGCTTGCAATATCAAAATTATCAAGTTATGATTAGTGCGTAATCAAAACATATATATACAAGTGGAGATGAAAGGGGTTTATTAATTATGGGAAAGTATCGTGATGATGCTGAGAAGCTGCTGGAATATGTTGGCGGCAAAGAAAATATCGCCGCAGTAACACATTGCGCGACACGGATGCGTTTTGTTTTGAACGATCAGTCAAAAGCAAACGAAAAGGCAATTGAAGAAATTCCAAGTGTCAAAGGAATGTTTACCAATGCGGGACAATTCCAAGTCATTATCGGCAATGATGTCTCAACGTTTTACAATGATTTTACCGATGTATCAGGAATAGAAGGTGTTTCTAAAGAACAAAGTAAAGCGATTGCAAAAAACAATCAAAATATCGTGCAACGAGCGATCGCTACGTTAGCTGAGATCTTTACCCCGTTATTACCAGCGATTATTGTCGGTGGTTTGATGCTAGGGCTGAGAAATTTCTTAGAAGGTGTACCGCTAGAAGCTCTAGGTGGACAAACCATTACGCAAGCTTCTACTTTTTGGAACGGTGTCAACGGCTTTTTATGGCTGCCCTGTGAAGCGATCTTTCACTTTCTACCAGTAGGGATTACTTGGAGTATTACACGTAAGATGGGAACCACGCAAATATTAGGGATTGTTTTAGGGATTACATTGGTTTCACCGCAATTATTAAATGCTTATTCAGTAAGTTCAACTTCTGCTGCAGAAATTGCTCAAAATTATACGTGGGACTTCGGGTTCTTCACTATTGATAAAATTGGGTATCAAGCACAAGTGATCCCAGCAATGCTGGCAGGTTTCTTATTGGTTTATCTTGAAAGATTCTTCCGGAAATGGATTCCAGAAGCGGTTTCAATGATCTTCGTTCCATTGTTCTCATTGCTGCCAACTATTTTAGCAGCCCACATGGTGTTAGGTCCAATCGGTTGGCAAATCGGATCAGGCATTTCTTGGGTCGTAAATGCTGGCTTGACCTCACCATTAAACTGGTTATTTGGTTTCATTTTCGGTGGCTTGTATGCGCCTTTGGTTATTACCGGATTGCATCATACAACGCTAGCGATCGACTCTCAATTAGTAGCAGATTTTGGGACAACCAACCTTTGGCCAATGATCATGCTGTCAAATATTGCACAAGGTACGGCAGTATTGGCGATTTGGTTCCTTCACCGTGGCAATAAAAAAGAAGAACAAGTCTCTGTTCCAGCAACGATTTCTGCTTACATGGGGGTTACTGAACCAGCGATGTTCGGGATTAATTTGAAATATGTTTACCCATTTGTCGCAGCAATGGTAGGTTCTGCCTTTGGTGGAATGCTGATCACTGCAACGAATACCCGTGCATTAGGTATTGGTGTAGGGGGACTGCCTGGTTTCTTATCATTTAAAATTGAAAACTATCCAATGGTCTTCATCTCAATGGCGGTGACGATTGCGATCACGTTTGTTTGCACCATCATCTTTAGAAAAGTTACCTTCTTAAATAAATTAGAACCGCAATTGGCTGCTGATACAGCTGCAGCAGCGGCTGTTGCACCAACGACGGCTGTACCGACACCTGCAGCCCCAGAAGCAGCACAAGTTTCAGAAGAAACCCTTTATGCTCCAGCTGATGGGAAAGTAGTTGCCATCACTGAAGTTTCTGATCCTGTCTTTTCTCAAAAAATGATGGGTGACGGCTTTGCTGTTCAGCCAACGAATGGAACGATTTATGCTCCTGTTGCAGGCACGATCTCTAGCATTTTTGAAACAAAGCATGCAATTGGGATTTTAACGCCTGGTGGCGCGGAAGTTCTTGTTCATATGGGCTTAGATACTGTGGAATTAAAAGGTGCGCCATTTGAGGTCCTTGTTTCTGAAGGTGACACGGTCACACCAGAAACGAAGATTGCAGTGATGGATCTAGAGGCTGTGACCGCAGCTGGCAAACAGACAGATGTTTTAACAGTCATCACGAATGCCGAAAAAGTGCGTCAGCTTTCATTGACGACCACAGGCACAGTGACAGCCAAAACAGCGGTTGGTTCCGCTGAATTAAACTAAAAAAATAATCCGTTTCCGAGAGCACCCTTTGACTAAGAAGGGGGATCGGAAGCGGATTTTTTTATGGCCGCCCTCAAGGGAGAGCGGCTTTTTCTTGGTTTTCAATGGGTAAAGCCGCAGTTAGCTGACGGCTTTTTTGTCGGTGCTTTTGCGGAAGTAGTTGATCGTTAATAGGAAAGTCAGTAAGACCAGGGCCCACAAAAAGAATAAGGCGATTTGAGAGCCGATGACCGTCCCTTGGGTGTAATCGGTCGCCGCATTTTGTGCCAAATTGATAATGGTCGCCACCACAGCCGTCGCCACTGCACCAGAAAATTGCTGTAGCGTATTAAAGATCGCATTACCGTCCGCGTACAATGCAGGAGTCAGCTTGTTTAAGCCGGTGGTCATCATATTGCTGTAGGCTAAGCCGATCCCGATCATGTAAAAGACATGTCCAGCAACTAGGCTCCAAATGAAAGGCGAACGCAAAACGAGGGCTAAGGCAAGCCAACCGATGGCAATCAACGTCAAACCAGACAGGATCGGTTTTTTCGGTCCAACTTTATCCAGCAACCGACCAGAGATCGGCGCAAGGATCGCCCCGATCGCCGCCCCAGGAAGCATAACTAATCCTGCAGTAAAGGCATCTTTTCCCAAGACGAGTTGGACAAAGTTCGGCAAGACAAAGGAAATGCCCAGTAAAAGGAACTGACAAACAAGAAAGCCAAACAGAAACAAACTGAAGCTACGGTTTTTCAAAACAGCCAAACGAATCAAAGGGTTCGGGCCTTTTGAGCGTTGATAAAACAAGCCAGCACCAATGAAACCGAAAAGCAGCGGCAGTAGACTCGCTAAGGTGCCTACTTGATTCAAGAACAATAAGAAGCCGCTGAACATCAAGACGATTCCTAATACACTCAGTAAATCCAGGGAAGTGTCTTTTGCCCCAGCCGTTTTAGGGATCGAGTAAAGGCCGAGTACTAGGGAGATCAGCAAGACTAGGATCAAGAAAAGAAAGATCGCATTCCAAGACCAATGGGCGGTCAATAAGCCCCCATATGTCGGTCCGATCGCTGGAGCGATGGAAGTGGTCAAATTCCCTAAGCCGATTGCCGCTCCCCGTTTTTCAAAGGGGGAGTAAGTCAAAATGATGTGGAACATCAAAGGCAGTGCGATCCCTGTGCTGGCACCTTGGAAAAAGCGGCCAATCAGCAAAATGGCAAACGTCGGCGATAAAAAGTCGATCACCAAGCCAACAAGGAAAAAGGCGTTGGCAGTTAGAAACAAGGTTCTCAATGAGAAGCGTTTCAAAAGGTAGGTCGATATTGGGACAATGATGGAGATGACCAGTAAGTAGATGGTCGTCACCCATTGAACATCGGATGTTGAAAGCGTAAATTGATCGATCAATGTCGGAAACGTTACATTCATGGCTGTTTCAATCAGCACACCTGCAAATGACATCAATCCGGTTGCGAGGATCGCCCCCACGAGTTTTTTGTTGTTTTCCATATTCTCACCTCTAAAAATTCGCAAAAAAAGAGACCGTTTCTATTCTCATAGAAACCGCCTCTCTCTCGACAAGCGAACCCGCTTGTTATCTGTACGATTTAATCTATCGCTATTCTACTGACTTCATAAGAAAGTGTCAAGAGAAGTGGATAAAAAAATAGCAAAAAACTTTTTTGAAAGTTTTCAAACTTTTACTTACACGAAAAATTTTCTTCTGCTAGAATAGTCGAGTACGAAAAAGAGAAAGGAAGTTGTTGCATGCCTATCAATAAAAAAGAAAGTTTGATCTATACGACACTTATGTGTATTTTCATGGTGTATTTTATGAGTGTTTATAACCTCATGTTTCAAGTCGGTGTTTCGGCATTGGCATTCCAATTGGCGTGGAATGAATTGCCCTTAGCCCTTTGTGTCGCCTTTATTTTGGATTGGTTCATTGTTTCGGGTCCGGCAAAAGGTTTGGCGTTTCGATTTTTGGACCATCAATCAGCTACTTGGAAAAAAATCGGGTTGATTTCTTCATTGATGATCGCCGGCATGGTGATCTGTATGTCACTCTTTGGTGCGTTGATGCACCCAAACCCTGATCAATCAGTGTTGGTCAATTGGCTAAGCAACATTGGGAAAAATGTGATCGTCGCATTGCCGTTGCAATTGTTCATTGCAGGTCCAATCGTTCGCCGAGTGTTTCGCGCCTTGTTTCCTATTGGCACTGTGCAAGAACAGCCAGTACTAGGGGAATAATCGATCATTAGAAAAAACGTACTGCAGACAGGTTCTGCCAAGGTTAGCTAAAACAGCTGGCTTGGCGATACCTGGACTTGCGGCACGTTTTTTTGCTTTTATAGACAGCAAAAAAACCCATAGGATGGTATGGGTTTTTCTGGTTACCCTATGAAATAGGATACAGGATGTACCTATATAGTAATATGGTTCCGTCAAAAAGAGAAGTTCAATTTTTTCACCGATGCATGAAATTAATGAAAATTGCTAGTTTTTCTGACGAAAAAATCAACTTATAATTATTTTCCGTCTGTTATTCCGTATAGAAACCAACGAGTTGATACCAGCGACGATGCTCAATATGGTAGGCATCAGGTGAGTAGCCTGACATTGAAAAACCGATAAAGGTGATGACCAGTCCGAGAATAATAAACAACAGACTGAGAAAAACGAAAAAGCGCTTATTGATTTTGATCATAGGACTGCCTTCTTTCGATAGTTTTGAACAAATGATTTCGGCCAAACGACAAGGGAGTGGGTAAGACGTGAAAAAGGTCGGCTCATACTATAAGTGGCGATCAGGCAAAGCAGCCCTAAACCAAATAAGAAAATCCCCACGCCTAACTGACTTAAAAAGAGATAGAAACCATCCGCCATCAGCATGGGACTTAAGACAACGCTGGCGATCCCACCGATAAACGTAGTGACACCAATCATGCCAGTGGTGAAAGGCACACACCAGATGATTATTAAAAAGCTTAGGATCAGCAAAGCGGCACTTAACAAGAGGCTGCCCCACAATGGGAAGCCCAGTACTAAAATCAAGAGCAAGAAGGGATGAAAGCGGCGGGGAATCTCTACTACGACCTCTTCCGTTTCGGTGACTGCTTGGATCAGTTCTTTTGGGGAGCCAAGGCGTGCCACGGCTTCTTCTTCGGTGTATCCTTCTTCCATCAAATCTTCGATCATCTCGTCATAATAGTTGATCAGCTGATGAATCTCGCTAGGTCTGACTTTTTCAGATAATTCCGCAGCCAATGCCTTGATAAAATCAACTCTGTTCATCTAATGTTCCTCCTTTAATAAATCGCTGGATCAATGTCAATTGGGGCCAGTCGTTGGTTAAAAAATCGTCGATCCGCTGTTTTCCGATTTTGGTCAAGCGGTAATATTTTCGGGTCCGTCCTTGATGGCTTTTAGTATAAGTCTCAACCGCTCGGCTGGCTTCTAAGCGCTTCAAGATAGGATAGAGCGTTGATTCTGAGATTGGCAGTAAAGAAGATATGTTTTTGACTAATTCATAGCCATAAGAGTCACCATGCTGCAAATAAGCCAAAACACAAATTTCCAATAATCCTTTTTTTAATTGGGCATCCAAAGGCTCTCCTCCTGTTCATATTCATACTATACATTACATAGTATCATTCCACAAGCAGCACCAGTCAAAATCAGCCTTAAGTCTGAGCACCATAAGACAACAAGAGTTTCTTTAATAAAATGGTCAAAAATGAAAAATAAAATTAAGAAAATCGGCGTAAAGTATAGGTTAACGTGCTCTTTTTTGTTAAAGTAGAAGTATAAAGATTACTTTCAGTAAGAAAATGGGCGTTGGTTGTGCTTCTAAAAGCTGCAAGTAGTCAAAGTGAATGAGACGAACATCAGCAAGAATTGGTGACGTCCAGAAAGGAAGGGGTATTATGAGAAAAGCAACGATTACGAAAAAATATTTGATCAATTGCTTAAAAAAATATCTGGTGGAATATCTTTATCGACCAATCACTGTCCGCGACATTGCTAAATATGCACGAACATCGACCCAACCGATCTATTTAAATTTTTCAAACATGCAAAATTATAAACAGGCGATGGTTGATGATGTGTTTCGCGACATTCACGAAACAAAAAAAGAGTCAGAAGAGACACTCGATTCCTTATACAGCTTTTGGCAGGACTATTACGTATTTGCCAGCCGCAATCGCAACCTCTTTTTCGCACTTTTTTTAAATGATATTGGCTGTGGTCCTTACATAAAAGAGCGTTCTTTTGCTTATTTTCAAGAAGCAATTGCTGAATCAGCTGTTTTTCAATGTGCGCATAAAAGCGATCTGAGAAAATATCATGAAGAAGCCTTGATCTTTTTTAATGGGTTGGTATTGCTGTTTATTCGTGAAGGAAATACGCAAGATAATGCTAATTTTTTGAAAGAGACACAAAATTATTGGCAGCGAGTCCTTCATGAACCAGTCGATTTTTATCAAGGTGATTTATCTAAAACCTTACTTGAATCAGGTCTAGCTGTAAGTGATCACTAGATAGCGAGAAAGAGAGGAAGAGATTTCAGAATATTGTGACAGCTATCATTGCCATTATTGATTTCTTCTTTTTCAACAATCCCCATCGGAGCAGTGATCTTAAAGATTAGAAGCAATAGCTATTCTTTAAGAGCCGTTCAACGAGTGGGGGTTTTTCTTTTGATAAAAAGAGGTGTGGAGTCGTTTAGCAAAATAAGAAAAGGGCTTGTCTGTAGTGTTAAAGCTTATTTTTAGGTCAAAGAAAAGGCGGCTTATTGTTGGCAATTTTCAAGAAATATGAGAAGGTAGAAATAGCAGAAAAGTAACTGGGTTTTATAGTTAGCAACGTTGAATGGAGGAATTTTGATGGGACAAAACACGCAGTATGGAGAAAAAAAGATTGCGATCGATCGCAGGATCGGTTTTTTAGAAGAACATACGTATCACGGGAATGATCTTGGTGTGACTTTTCAAGGACAGCAAACCACGTTCAAATGCTGGTCACCAGAAGCAGAGGCCGTTTCAGTATTGATTTATCAAAGCGGTGTCGCTGGGGCTGATGATCGCCTGCTGACGCTGCCAATGGTCCAAGAAGACAACTGTTGGCAAGTCACGACGGAAGAAACCGTCAAAGAGCTGTTTTATACGTTTGAATTTCAACGAGACGGTCAAAAAGTCGAAGCGGTGGATCTTTATGCCAAAGCAGTAGGGATCAACGGAAACCGTGGGGCCATCATTGATTTAAAGGAAACAGATCCTGAAGGCTGGCAGGAGACTCACGGCGTCAGTCAGCAATCGATCACAGATGCCTATATTTGGGAATTGCATGTCGAAGATTTCAGCGGCGCCGAAAACAGCGGGATTTCACCAGAAAATCGCGGGAAATATTTAGCCTTTACTGAAAAAAAGACCCATCTGACAGGGGATGAAAGTCAACCAACTGGTATGGCTTATTTAAAAGAGCTGGGGATCAATTATGTTCATCTGCTGCCGATCTTCGATTTTGACAATGATGAAACTTCGTCTGCCTACAACTGGGGCTATGATCCGAAAAATTACAATGTACCTGAAGGACGATACGCTTCTGATCCTAGTGATCCCAAGGCGCGGATTCGTGAATGCAAGCAAATGATCCAATCGCTGCATGAAGAAGCCATCGGCGTTGTAATGGATGTGGTCTTCAATCACACTGCGATCACAGAAGAATCGTGGTTTAATTTAACGGTGCCTGATTATTACTACCGCCAAGATGATGCGGGGAATTTTGCAGACGGTTCTGCTTGCGGCAATGAAGTGGCTTCTGAACGGAAAATGATGCGCAAATTTATCATTGATTCAGTTTTATATTGGGCGCAAGAATACAAAATCGACGGCTTTCGTTTTGATTTGATGGGCTTGATCGATGTGGAAACCATGAACCAATTGCGGCAACGCCTAGATGCTGCCGGCTTCAGCCATGTGATTTTATACGGCGAACCATGGGATGCCGGCAGCAATCAAATTATTCAGCCGAATATCCCAGCGAATAAAAGCAATGTTTGGGCACTGTCAGAAGGCGTTGCGGTTTTTAGCAATGATTTAAGAGACAGTATCAAAGGCGATGTCTTTGAAGAAACAGACGGCGCGTTTATTCAAGGAATGAATGGTCAACCGCAAGTCAAGCAAACCTTTTATGCGGCAAATTTGGCAACGGCGATTCAAGGAAATACGAAAGTTGCTGGACAAGAAGGCCCCGAGCGCTGGGCAAAATCGCCCCGTCAAGTGATCGCCTATGCTTCAGTCCATGATAATTTGACCTTGTGGGACAAACTGGTGGCAACCATGCAGGCTTCAGCGAAGGAAAGAAATTATGATTTTGAACCTGAGCTTTTAGCCCGTAACAAACTAGCAGCAGCCATTTTGTTTACTAGCCAAGGAGCCGTGTTGACTCAAGCTGGGGAAGAATTTGGCCGTACCAAAGAAGGCGATGAAAATTCCTTCCGTTCGCCACTGGCAGTCAATCAGCTGGATTGGGCACGTGCCAAAACCTTCAAAGAATTGCGCGAGCTGTATCGGGGCTTGTGGGCATTGCGGCAGTCCTATGCACCATTGAGAGATGCCACGACCCAAGCGGCTGAAAGCATGGTCTTTTATGAGACAAAGGATGAAAATCGCTTGGCGTATCAAGTACCCAATCGTGACGAACAGCATCCATGGCGTTCCTTGTTCGTTTTACTCAACAGCACGGAAGAAAGCTGGTCCTTTGACTTACCGACGGCAACAGAAAATACTTCTTGGCACCTCGTTGCTGACCCCAATGGAGCTGGGATCGCTTCTCGCGGCGTAGCAGCGCCAAGGATAACCATCGACCCATTGTCCTTCTGCATTTTGGCGGAACAAAGTAACTAATCAAAGTAGAAGCTAAAACAAACTAAAAATTTTAGTTTGTTTTAGCTTTTTTGGTAGTAAAAAAACAATTCTTTTGCTATACTTTTAACAGAATGAGAAGCAGAAAGCGGTGAGCAGATGAAAGTTGTGATCTCTGATATTGCCCGAAAAGCTGGCGTTTCCAGCGGAACAGTCTCTAATGCGATCAACAATCGTAAGGGGATCAGTGAACAAAAACGGCAAGCGATCTTGAAGATCGCTCGTGAGATGGGGTATTTTGATCAGCGAGAAATTAAAAAAACGGAAAGTCAAAAAATCAAATTTGTCGTAATGAACAAACAAGGAAATGTCGTAGGGGATACGCCTTTCTTTTCTGAATTGATCCGAGGAATCGAAATGGAGTGCAGTGCGTTAGGCTATGAACTGGTCATTTCCCATATCACACTGGCACCAGAAGAAGACCCGATCGAAAAGATCCGTCCAGAATTAGCAGATGGTTTGCTATTGTTAGGAACGGAATTGGAAAAACAAGATTTAGCAGTCTTTCGCCATTTGGAAGTACCGTTAGTGATTTTAGATACGGTATTTAATTCGCAGGACTTTGATTTTGTCGCCATCAATAATCGTGACAGTGCCTATGAGATCGTTGAAAAGATGATCGAAAAAGGCCACCGTGACATCGGCATCATCAATTCAACCTTTCAAATCAACAACTTCCGTGAACGCAAGCAAGGGTTCATCCAAGCGATCCAAGAGCATGATCTGATCCATTATGAAGAGACGGAAGCCTTAGTAGAACCCACCTTGGAGGGCTCCTATCAAGACATGAAGGTCTATTTGGAATCCTTGCGTGCCGATCAGCGACCGTTGCCAAGCGCCTTTTTTGCGGTCAATGACAATATCGCCATCGGTGCCATGAAAGCCATTCGCGAAGTGTTTCCCGATCATCCGTTGACCATTGTTGGGTTCGATGATATTCCTTTGGCGGAATTTTGCAACCCACCACTGACCACCGTCAAAGTAGATAAAGTGTACCTTGGTCGCCAAGCCGTGCGACGCTTGATCGAGAAAATCACGAGTGAAGATGAAAACCATCTGAAAATGCTGGTCGCCACGACGATCGTCGAACGCGAAAGCATCAATTAAGAGTAAAAATAATATGAAAAATAAGAAGAAGGACAAAACGTTTAGCAAGCGTTTTGTCCTTTTTTAGTTATTAAACAAAAATATTTATCTAAAACTATTGCAAAATATTTAGCTTGTGCTATATTTAAGGTGTAAAAAGTAAGGGATTACATTTTGAGGAAGTGAATAGATGACACAGATCGGTCTCTTTTGTGCCACTGGGCTCTCCAGTGCACTGCTCGTCAAAGCGCTCAAAGAGCAACTAGCGGATGAACAGCATTACCAAGTCAATTCCGCGCCTTTTTCAGAAATATTTATGGTGGGGAATGACTATGATTTTTTGATTTTAGCTCCTCAAACCCGCTTCAATCAAGCGAAAGTCGCCGCAGCCTTTCCTGATAAAAAAATCGTTTTACTGACGGATGAGGAATTTCTGAGCAAAAATGTAGCACGAATCGTCGAAGAAATAAAAATTTAGCTAAATATACTAAAACGCAAAGGGTGGTTTTATGGATAAAGTAACCATCGGGTTCGCCCCGACTAGAAGAAATTTGTTTAGTGCAGAAGCAGCCATTGAGTACGCCAATCTGACACGACAAAAAATGGACGAACTCGCCATTGATTATGTAGATATTTTAGATATCAACGAAGACGGCTTACTATACGATGATGAAGGGGTTGAAAAAATCGCCGAAAAATTCAAAGCAGCGAAGATCGACGGTCTTTTTCTAGCCAATGAAAACTTTGGTACGGAATATGCCTGTGCTCGTCTAGCCAAAAAACTAGATGTCCCCGTCTTACTGTGGGGACCTAAAGATGAGACGCCAGCCGCCGACGGTTCACGTTTGCGGGATACGCAATGCGGTCTTTTCGCTATTGGGAAAGTCTTGCGCCGTTTCAAGGTACCTTTCACCTATGTCAAAAATTCTGATATTGATTCACCAGAATTTGCCCGCGGCTTGCAAGACTTTATCAAAGTCTGCAATGTCGTCAAGACCTTCAAACAAACACGAATCTTGCAAGTTGGCCCACGCCCCTTTGATTTTTGGACTGTGATCTGCAACGAAGGCGAACTATTGGAGCGTTTCAATATTTCGCTATCACCAGTACCGATCCAAGAAGTGGTGCAAGAAATCAAGAAAGTCAAAGAACAGCAGCCAGATAAAGTGCAAGCAGTCATTGATTATTTCGAAACCAATACGGAAGTCCAAATTTCGGCGAAAGATTTGGAGATGGTGGCAGCCCTTAAAGTGGCCTTGCAAAACTTATGTGAAAGCTACGGCTGCAATGCAGGGGTCATCCAGTGTTGGACGGCCTTACAAGACGAAATCGGTATTTTACCGTATGCCTCCTTGTCGCTGTTACAAGAAAAAGGTTTGCCTTTTGTCTGTGAGACGGATGTCCATGGGGCGATCTCGGAACTGTTGGTCGAAGCCGCTTCGTTGGGGGAACACCGAGCAATCTTTGCGGATGTCAACTGCCGCCATCCAGAAAATGAGAATGGCGAATTGCTGCAGCACTTAGGAGTTTTTGCTTATTCCACCGCAGAGACCAAACCGATCTTGCCGCAACGACATTTTGTTTTTGACTATCCAGGATCAGTCGCTTTTCGGGCAATCAAAGACGAGTATACGCTGTGTCGCTTTGATGGGGACAACGGCGAGTACTCACTGCTGATGGGTACTGGTAAAGGGATCGATGGCCCATACAATCAAGGGACCTATCTCTATCTGGAATTTGCGAATTTGAATCGCTTGGAATTCAAACTCGTTGAGGGCCCTTATATTCATCACGTTGCGGCGGTCAGAAAAAATGTGGTGCCGATCTTGTATGAAGCGTGCAAATACATCGGTGTGCAGCCAGATTTTTATGATCCAATCGAAGAAGACGTCAAAGCATACTTGAGAGGGGATCAATCATGGAAATAAACGAGCTGGAGATGAAGGCTTTAACGATTCGAAAATCCGTGTTAGAGCTGATCTATCAAGCAAAAACGGGTCATACTGGTTCGGATCTTTCTTGTACCGATATTTTAGTGGCCTTGTATTATCGGATAATGAATGTCGATGCGAAAGATCCTCAAAAGCAAGATCGTGACCAGTATATCCAAAGTAAAGGACATGCGGCAGAAGTACTATGGGCCGTTTTAGCGGACAAAGGTTTTTTGCCGAAAGAAGAATTAGCCACCTTTTCACAATTTGGTTCACGACTGATCGGTCATCCAAACAATAAAGTAGCTGGTGTTGAAATGAATACTGGTTCGCTAGGCCACGGCTTACCTGTCGCAGTAGGGATCGCCTTGGCAGGCAAACTGGATCACCGCACGTATCAAACCTATACGTTGTTGGGAGATGGCGAATTAGCAGAAGGCTCGGTATGGGAAGGAGCCATGGCGGCTGCCAACTACCAGCTGGACAATTTGACCGCCATCATTGATCGCAACGGCTTGCAGATCACGGGCGCCTCGGAAGATGTGATGGCAGTGGAGCCGCTAGATGAAAAATGGCGTGCCTTTGGTTGGGATGTGCATATCGTTGATGGCAATGATATGGCTGCCTTGGTGGCTGCATTAGAAAAACCGCATCAGCCCAATCAACCGAAGCTGATCATTGCTAAAACCATCAAAGGCAAAGGCTATTCTGCAGCCGAAAATCAAGCGCAATGGCATCATAAAGTGCCAACGGCAGAAGAGCTTGCACAAGCTATTGCCGAACTTGATCAGCAAATGGAGGTTTTGACTCATGGGAAAAAATAATATTGCCAATCGCCAAGCGATGTGCGACGTATTGATTGAAGAAGGAAAAAAGAATCCTGCGATCACGGTGTTGACCAGTGATTCTCGTGGTTCCGCTTCGTTAGCAGCTTTTGCCAAGGAATTACCGACACAATTGGTGGAAGTAGGGATCGCAGAGCAAAACATCGTCAGTATTGCGGCCGGTTTGACCCATATGGGCAAACGCCCTTTCGTTGCCTCTCCAGCTTGTTTTCTCAGCATGCGCAGTATCGAGCAGATCAAAGTCGATGTCGCGTATTCGAATAAGAATGTCAAACTCGTAGGCATCAGCGGCGGTGTCAGTTATGGGGCATTAGGCATGAGTCATCATTCCTTGCAAGACATCGCAGTGGCACGAGCGATCCCTAATTTGCAAGTGCTGTTGCCAGCAGATCGCTTTGAAACGATCCAAATGTTTAAAGCCTTAGCGGCATCAAATCAACCGGCCTATATCCGTCTCGGTCGCAATCCTGTTGAAGATTGTTATGATTCTGCAGATTATCCTTTTGAGATCGGCAAAGCCATTGAGCTGAGAAGCGGCCAAGATGTCGCATTGATCGCCACCGGCGAAACCGTGCGCCAAGCGTTGGATGCTGCTGAGCTATTGGAAAAACAAGGTATCACTGCTACCGTTTTAAATGTTCATTCCTTGAAGCCCTTTGATTCAGAAACGGTCAAACGAGTGGCGAAAGAAACAGGCACCGTGATCACTGTGGAAGAACACAGCCAATACAACGGCTTAGGAGCTGCCGTGGCGGAAACACTGACAGAAGAAACGGACATTCGACAAAAAATTATTGCTTTTCCGGATGAAGCCTTGATTACTGGTTCTTCGTCAGAACTGTTTGCCCATTATGGCTTAGACGGTGCCTCCATAGCGAAAACAGCGGTTGCGTTTCTAGGAGCTTAAGATGGACAAGACCTATCAGCTGGTTTTAGATCAGAGTACATCCGGTACCAAGCTCTTACTGTTTCAAGAAGGGAAAATCCTGCAGCGTTACGATAAAAAACACCGCCAAATTTATCCAAAAGTCGGGTGGGTCGAACATGATCCCCTCGAGATTTGGCAAAATGTCCAAGAATTGCTGGCACAAGTGTTTCAAGAACAAGCGATCATTGCAGGTCAAATCGTTTCCTTGTCCTTGACCAATCAGCGAGAAACGATCGTTGCATGGGACCGATTGACTGGTAATCCCTTGTACAATGCGATCGTGTGGCAATGCAACCGCAGCGCCGCGATTTGTGAAGAATTGACGGCACAAGGCTGGGAAAGGACGATCAATCAAAAGACCGGTTTACGCTTAGACCCGTATTTTTCTGGCACCAAAGTGAAATGGCTGGCACAAGAATTATCGGCTATCAAGGAAAAGTCGGGAACTGGCGAGTTGGCGATCGGTACGATGGACAGCTGGCTGTTATGGAATTTAACGCAAGGGAAGGTATTTGCGACAGAAGCCAGCAACGCTTGCCGAACATTGTTTTACAATATTGAAGAGGGCCGTTGGGATGCAGAACTCGTCAAACTTTTTGGCATCCATTTAGCAGACTTGCCAGCGATCAAACCTGCTGATACGGTTTTCGGTAACTATCACGGAATCCCTATCAAAGGAATCTTAGCCGATTCACAAGCGGCATTATTCGGGGAAGGTTGTCAAAGCCTTGGGGATGTAAAAATCACGATGGGTACCGGTTGTTCGATCATGATGCAAGTGCAGCAGGAGCAGACGTTGCGAGATCGCCGCATTTTGACGACGGTCGGCTGGCAAACTAGCCAGGAAACAGCGTTTGCGCTAGAAGGCATCATCCGTTCCTGTGGTGACGCCATCAACTGGTTCAGTGAGCAAGTGGCTCCGCTACCAGATGTAGCTGAAATCTGTCAAGAAGTGCTGACCAATGACAGTCAAGAAGACATCTATTTTATCCCAGCATTGCAAGGAATGGGCGCCCCTTTTTGGGATAATACGATGACTGCCAGCTTTGTCGGCATGAAACGCACAACGACGACCCATGAGCTGTTGAAAGCCGTTTTAGAAAGCATCATTTTTCAAATCAAAGCAGTGATCGATGTGATGGAAGAAGTCGCTGAACGACTGATCAATCAGGTAATGATCGATGGCGGTGTTTCGAAAAACCGCGCCTTGATGAGCTTATTGGCGACTTTGATCAATAAACCCGTCATCGTCAGCGAAGTCGAAGAATTTTCAGCCATCGGCACGATGCTTGTTGCCAATCCAACCATGAATGAACCAGCTATTCATCAAACCACGATCGTTCCGCAAGCCGAACAGGCCGTGATCCGTTTGAAATATGAAAAATGGAAACGGTTCATTGAGAAATCAGCTACTTTTAGTGAAGGATAAAGGAAAATTATAGGAACAGGATGCCTCGTTTTGCTTTTTCGAAATGAACAGGATGGCTGAATTTTTAATAAAGCAAGACACTATTTTTGTAAGAAAAGGAGATGATAACAATGAATAACAAAGCCAGAACAATTATAACAACCGACGGTGAAGTCGATGATATGAATTCATTTTTACGCTATTTACTTTATAGCGACTGTTTTGATACCGAGGGGATTGTCCTGACAAGTTCAGTTTATCATTATGCGGGCGATCTAGCTAAAGACATTGAACCGTATCGGTGGACAGGAACTGAGTGGATCAATGAATTTATTGATCTTTATGCTAAGGTATATCCGAACTTGAAAATACACGCTGAGGATTATCCTTCTCCCGAATACTTGAAAAGTATTTACTATATCGGGAACATTGATTCACCGGGAGAAATGACCAAAGAAACCGAGGGCTCCAAATTCATTGAGGATTATTTGATGAATGATGAGGATCCACGGAAACTATACATTCAAACGTGGGGAGGAACGAATACAACGGCTAGGGCATTGAAGTCAATTGAGGAAAAATATGCCCATCAGCCAGATTGGCAGGCAATCAAAGAGCGAATTGAAAAAAAGGTGATTATTTATATCATTTTAGACCAGGATGTCACCTATAGCGAATACATTGAGAAAAATTGGTCGATTGAAGTCATTAATGATCGTTTCAATTTCTGGTATTTTGCCTATGCTTGGAAAATGGTGGAGTCTCAGTTAGCTACACGGTTACAGCCTAAATGGCAATTGAATCTAAGAGACAATCACGGTCCGCTATTAAAAAAATATGCATTGATCGGAGATGGCAATGTTTTAGAAGGCGAGCTTGAAGAAGAACAGCGTGGGATCGATCGCTATTTAGAAAAAAATCCAGACTATGCGCGCTTTGATTTTATCTCAGAAGGAGATTCCCCTTCTTACTTCTATTTCTTAAACAATGGGCTGCGAAATAGTGATGATCCCAGCTATGGCGGTTGGGGCGGCCGATTTGAAAAAGTGGCTGGTGCCCGTAAGTACATCAATAGTGCAATGGACTATAATCCTTATAACCAAAGGTATGAAGCACAATATACCTTAACGAGATGGTTCGATGACATTCAAGATGATTTTAAAGGTCGGGCAGCCTGGTGTGTTGCCGAAACGTATGATGAAGCGGCCCACTATCCGATTGTATCTATTAAAAAGGGGAACGATCAACAAGTTACTCCCGGAGAAACCGTCCAGATTCAAGCAAAAGCATTTGATCCAAATCAGCGAGATTTAGCGTTTAAATGGTGGCATTACTTTGAGGCATCAACCTATCAAACGGCACCTGTTCCCACAGGCGCTGAATTTGAATCAATGGGCTTATTGTTTGGCAAAGTATCTGAAAAGCTTGCTAAACCACCCGTTGATCCAATTAAGCTTGTTCGAGAAAACACAGAAACCGTCGAAGTGAAAATTCCAGAAAATATCCAATCTGGTCAAACAATTCATTTGATTTTAGAGGTAACGAATGGCACTTTGACAACGTATCAGCGAGTTATTTTAATCGCAAAATAAAATGATGGAGTGATAATTATGCAAACAAATAGAAAATCTGAACACTTCATGTTCAAAGTAGCCCTTCTTTCCTTATCATTGATGTTGACAACGAGTGGCGCAATTGCAGCAACTGTTAGCTTGATGCAAGAATCGTTTGTCGATCAAAGTGCAACGGCGGTAGAAGCATTAGTAACTGCCTCCAACTTCACAGTAATGATTTTCGTGTTGCTTAGTTCCTTTTTTGTTCGAATGATTGGGACACGAAAAACAGTGTTATTGGGATTGATTTTATCTTTTCTTGCAGGAATATTTCCTGTCTTTTCCAGCAGCTATTCATTGATCTATATCTCCCGTTTGGTCCTAGGTGCGGGCTTTGGTTTGTTCAATTCCCTAGCCGTTAGCTTGATTGGTGAATATTATGAAGGTGAAGAAAAAGCGCGCCTGATCGGCTTACAAAGTGCCGTTCAGAGTGCTGGACAAACAGCAGTTACCTTTTTGATCGGTATCCTGATGTTTAGCGGTTGGCAAATTGCTTTTGCTGCCAACTTTGTCGGAATCATTCCTTTAGTGCTTTATTTTATCTGGGGACCTCGAGATGATGAACCAAAACTTACTGATATCGTCGCGTCAGAGGAAGAAATTGGGAACAAAACAAAGCAATCCGTCAATTTACCAGTTATTTTACAAGCAATCGCATTACTGATCAGTTTTGCATTTTTGATGGTCTTTTTCCTAAAATCAAGTATCTTCGTCGCAGAAGAAAACTTTGCCAATCCCTCGTTCATTGGTATCGTCATGTCGATCTACACGTTTGTTTCGATCATTGCCAATCTGTTTTACAGTAAACTCGTCAAACATACAAAACATTTTTCTTTACCAATTAGCTATCTATTTCTGGGACTTGGGTTTATCTTTCTGAGTCAGACTACGAATTTTGTTACATTTACTCTGATCGTTGTTTTCTTAGGCTTTGGCGGATCCTTGCTACTGCCTTATTCATGGGGATTGATCATGAGTAAAGCACCAAAAGGATCGATCAATTTGGCGATTTCAATAGCAATGGTCGGCACAAATCTGGGTTCTTTTCTAGCCCCATATTTCGGTTCGTTACCGACGATCATGTTTGGCAATGAGCGTGCTGCTTTTGCTTTTATCTTTGCTGGAACTGTCATGCTGGTTTTTGCGGTGATTTATTTGCTGATTGGCAAACGGTTGACATTAGATTAATGAGTCGCGATTAAAACAGAAATTAGAGGAACGTAATGAAATATTTAAGTATAGATGTTGGGGGCACGTTTATTAAATATGGCGTTGTAGATGTTTCAGGGCAATTAACTGCTTGTGACAAACAAAAAACGCCTCAAAACTTGGCGGATTTTCTCGAAGAAATCCTAGCAATTATTAAACGATTCAAAACCGAAATTGCAGGTGTAGGTCTTAGTCTACCAGGAAAAGTGGATGCAGAAAAAGGAATCGTCTATTTTGGGGGTTCCTTGGGTTATCTCCATGAGGTCCCGATAAAAGCATTGATCGAAAAAGCTTGTGGCATTCAGTGTGAGCTGACAAATGATGGGAAAGCAGCTGCGCTTGCTGAGCAGTGGCTGGGAAATTTGCAAGGTGTAAAAAATGGTGCAGCGATCATTTTAGGGACTGGGGTTGGCGGTGGTTTGATTTTAAATCATACACTATTCGAAGGCAGTCATTTTCAAGCCGGTGAATTAAGCTTCATGATTCAGGCTCCTTCATTGATGAATGTCTCAGATGTGACTGGTTTTACGCATTCGGCGGTTGAATTTGTGAAGCAAGGTACCGCATTGTTAGGGCTTGAAGATGAAAATGACGGACCAGCTGTTTTTGAAGCAATCCAACAAGAAACTAATTGCGAATTAACACTGCTTTTTGAAAACTATTGTGAACGTATTGCAACGCTGATCATCAATCTGCAAGCAGTCATCGATATAGAAACCGTCGTGATTGGGGGAGGGATCAGTCGACAAAGTATTTTGATCGATCAAGTTCAATCGAAGTATCAGGAGTTGCGTGACCGAGTGGATTTGATCGATTTGATGTTAGCCCCACTGAAGATCAAAGGTTGTAAGTTTCAAAGTGAAGCGAATCTTCTAGGTGCAATCACGCCATTTCTCAGGAGGGGGAAGGAGGCTCTTTAAAAAAAAGAGCAGACAAAGCAATTGTATTTGCCATACGAGAAGGACAACCGACTTATGTCCTGACATCTAGATAGAAGAGCCTTACAAAATATAGAAACAACGATTGAGAAGAGTATGAATTCGATTAGGGTGATTATGTTTATTCTTACACCGTTGGTTCAAGTGTTAAATGAATACAAGGACCTTCAACGGGGGAAACGGTTTAAAAGAAACCGATTTTATGATGACAAGCCAACGAGTTAGTGCTATAGTTAAAGAAAGAAAACCCACGTGGATTGTTACTGACTCGATCAGGCAAGACCTAAATAAGAAAGCGCTCTTCTCGTTTTAGCAGCGGCTCTTATTTAGGTTTTTTGTTTTTTATCGGGGATTTTTCAGTAATCAGCTAGGTAGGTTTATCAAAAGAAAACAAAAGGAGAACGAGCAAATGGCAAAATTTCCAGAAAATTTCTTATGGGGCGGCGCGACCGCAGCGAATCAATTAGAAGGGGCGTTCGATCGCGATGGCAAAGGCTTGTCAGTGGCGGATGCAATGCCTGGCGGCAAACAGCGTTTAGCGATTTTAGGCAGTGATACGTTTGATTGGACGATCGATGAGGACAAATACACCTACCCAAATCATCGCGGGATCGACCATTATGACCGTTTCAAAGAAGACATTGCGTTGTTTGCAGAAATGGGCTTCAAGAGCTATCGTTTTTCTATCGCATGGACACGTATTTTTCCAAAAGGCGATGAAACGACACCAAACGAAGCTGGGCTAGTATTTTACGATGCGCTGATCGATGAATGTTTGAAATACGGGATCGAGCCAGTGGTTACGATCTCTCACTATGAAATGCCTTTGCATTTAGCCAAAGAATACGGTGGCTGGAAAAATCGAGCATTGATCGATTTCTATGAACGTTTTGCAAAAGTTGTCTTGGAACGGTTCCACAGCAAAGTCAAATACTGGATGACCTTCAATGAGATCAACTCTGCTTTCCATTTCTCCGCATTGAGTCAAGGAATGGTCAACAGCACGGGTGCCAGCGACTTTACAAACGTGATCCAAGCGTGGCACAACCAATTTGTTGCCAGCAGTAAAGCAGTCAAAATCGGCCATGAATTAAACCCAGAGCTACAGATCGGTTGTATGATCATTTATGCAACGACTTACAGCATTGATGCGAACCCAGTCAACCAAGTGGCGACGATGATCCATAATCAAGCCTTCAACTACTACTGTGCCGACGTGCAAGTACGTGGAAAATACCCATCCTTTACGGATCGTTTGTACAAAGAACACGGCGTCAATAAAAAGGATCTTGAGATTACCGAAGAAGACTTAGCCTTGATCGCTGAACATACTGTTGACTATGTTGGCTTCAGCTATTACATGTCTTCTGCCGTGGATATCACCACAGAAGAAGCCGATGAAGTGCAAGGAAACTTGTTGGGCGGCGTCCGCAATCCATTCTTAGAAGCAAGTGAATGGGGCTGGCAAATCGACCCAGAAGGGCTGCGCATCGCGTTGAATGAACTATATGATCGTTACCAAAAACCGTTGTTTATCGTGGAAAACGGCTTAGGAGCCATTGATACCTTTAACGAAGAAGGTAAGATCGAAGATGATTATCGTATCGATTACTTGCGCCGCCACATTGAAGCAATGGGCGAAGCGATCGCTGATGGCGTAGACTTGATCGGTTACACCCCATGGGGCTGTATCGACCTTGTCAGTGCTTCAACAGGCGAAATGAGCAAACGCTATGGCTTTATCTATGTTGACTTTGATGACGAAGGCAACGGCACGATGGATCGTTCTAAGAAAAAATCCTTCGATTGGTACAAACAAGTCATTGCAACAAACGGAGAAGAGTTGGCCTAAGTGTTTCGTTAGACTCACGGATAATACAGGATCCGTTATAAAAGAAAACCGATCGACGGTGCTCCTATATAGGCGCATCGTTGATCGGTTTTTTGGTGATATTTGGGTTTAACGGGTACGTTCATAGCTGTCTCGTAACAAAGATTGGAGTTGTTTTTCTGATACAGAGCCATCTAGTAATGCGGTGAGCCAATGGTTTTTATTCATGTGATAAGCGGGTAAATAGCCGCGACTTTGATTGATGATCGAAACCATTTCGGGCGCTGCTTTGACATCTAAAATTTCGATCATTTCCGTTCCTTCCAAGCCTAATTTTTGCTTTTCTACAGTCATCAGCAAGCCAAACCATTTGCCGCTTTTGCGGTGCCGCAAGACTTGGTACTCGGGAAACTTTGCAAATGGATGGTCGATCTGAACATCATTGAAGGTCTGAGCGAAGGCGATCAGCCGGTTTTTAAGATCCATGGGTATCCCTGCCTTTTTATTCAATCATATCCAGTATACCGTATTTTTGTTGAAATTTCGCTGGAAAAGGAGATTGGGCTCTTTGGTTTAATGAGCCGTATCACCTGCTTTATCGATAGTCATAAATAAGGCAAAGTAGCAGGCGGTTTATTTTCTCAATCTGACACACAGCTTTCGGCATTACTTATCATTACATTCGATTATGATATAATGTTCTTACAGAGTAATTACTAAAGCAGAGGGAGGGATGCAACGATGATTACGAAAACAAGAAAACAAGGGAATTCCATTATGTTGACGGTGCCCAAAGACTTTGGTATTCCCAATGGTGTGGAAGTAGAAGCAAAGCTAGTAGAAAATGGGATCTTGTATGAATTTATTGAACCGGTAAAGCCATTCGATGATTTCAGTGAAGATATCTTGACTGATATTATTAATGAGGGATACGAACACGAAGATATTTTATCCGAATTTAAAGCGCGTAAGAGTAAGCTGATTTCTTCATTTAAGACAATTGCAAAGGAGACTGCTACCGACGGGAAAGCAATGACCAAAGAGGAGTTGGCAACTGAAATTGGCTTATGAGGTGATTCCATCTAGACAAGTAGTGAACTATTTAAAAAAGTTGAAGGAGAAACCGCTGAAACAAAAGTTTCTTCATGTCATTTATGATGAAATAGCTGTCGAACCGTATAGCGGCGATCAAAAAACTGGCGATTTAGCTGGAATCTGGTCGAAGAGTTTTAAGTATGCAGGGACAACCTATCGTATTGCTTATGATGTGATCGATGACTAAGTGATTCCAGACTTGTTATGTGGCACCCATGAGAATTTTTATGGACAGTTAAAGCAGTTAATGAAATAACTGGGGACCTGAATCGAAGAGTTGCGCGTAGGCGGACTCTTTTTTTGCTTTCTATTAAAAGGTACGATAAGTGAAAGGTTCTAAGAAATGGATGCCTATGCTAAGATAGAAGAAACCAGCAGCGTAAATAAGCAAGTGAGGTGGTCGCTATGAAAACGACAAGTCAAGTATACATTCGTTTAAATGAACATCTATTTAAATGCAAAAAATACGATTTGAATTTTTTGATAACAAAACTTTTAATTGAGCGGATCGATGAATTTCCTGCGATCTATATTGAAGAAATCGCCTATGCGGCACAGACGACGCCTGCCAGTATCACTAAATTTTGTAAGAAACTTGGTTATGCTAGTTTTAAAGAAATGCGTAATGACCTCACGATTTATTTTGAACAAGAGTACCATTTGGCGAATACGATGTTTGAAGGGATGCTTGCGAATCTCGATACAAAGAGTGAAGTATCTGAAATGGTTGACCAATTTTTAGCCCGAGAGTACATGGTCCAAAAACAGATTTTTGACCAATTTGATCAACACCAATGCACACGGATCGCAGAAGAAATGAAACGAAAAAAACGAGTGGCGATCTTGGGTAACAGCTATTCTTTTTCGGTTGTTAATCTCCTGCGGGAACTGCTTAGTCAAATGGGCTATATCGTTTTTGAAGTGAACCGTAATGCGGAAGACCAGTTGATTGATCAAGTATTGCGGGAAACAGATATCTGTTTTGTGATCAATCTAACAGGCAGCTGGATCGACAAAAAGGCCTACTTGCTTGAAAAAAATACCTGTCAGAAAGTTTTATTGACGTTCAGCGAGCAAGCCGCTCAAAGCAGTCTCTTTGAAGAGCGTGTCTTGTTTAAAGAGGTCGTTCCATTGATGTCGTCGAATTATTACTCGCAAAAAGTGCTTCATCTATGGATGATTTTTATGATTATGAATATGAGAAAAGAGTAAACGTAAAAAGCTATTTTCCATTTTTGGAAAATAGCTTTTATTGTTTCCTTATGAGAAAGCGCTTATATTCAAGTTAAGATATATCTTAAAAAATTTAGGAGGATTTACTGATGGATAAATTAATGCAATTTATTGAAACCAAAGTGATGCCGCCAATGATGAAACTTTCTAATCAACGTCACTTGAGTGCTGTTCGCGATGGGTTGATCGCAACGATTCCAATCACAGTGATCGGATCGATCTTTTTATTGATTCCGTATATTCCATGGCCTCAATCGTATGTATCATTTATGGGCAATCATCCCGACTTAGTGGCAAAACTGATCATTCCCTTCAATATGAGCATGGGACTGCTTTCGATCTATGCAGCTTTTGGCATTGGCGCACGATTAGCGCAAAGCTACCAACTAGATAGTTTGGCAGGGGGCGTTTCTGCAATTTTTACCTTTTTTACTACATTGACCTTCACTTCTTTAGATGAAGGAACGTTTATCTCTACGCAATATCTTGGAGGAGAAGGCATGTTTGCTAGTATTTTGACAGCTATATTAGCAGTCGAGTGCATGCGCCTTTGTAAAAAATACAATATTGGGTTTAAACTGCCAGAGCAAGTCCCTACGAATGTCAGCAGCAGTTTTGAAGTGATTATTCCCGTGTTTTTTTCAATGACGATCGTTTGGATCATTGTTCACTTGATCGGCTTTGACATCAATGCCCTGATTGCAAGTTTGATCACACCATTGTTAAGTGTTTCTTCCAACTCGTTAGCAGCACCTTTGGTCTATGTAGGATTGACTTGTATCATGTGGCTATTCGGAATTCATCCGCAAATATTAGCGACGGTGATGTTGCCGATCTGGCTAGTCAATTCTGAAGCAAACATGGCAGCAGCACAAGCCGGACAAGCGATTCCCAATCTGGGGGTACAGCCGTTTATCTTTACTTTCTTATGGATCGGCGGTGGCGGAGGAACCTTAGCACTTTGCGCAATGATGTGTTTCTCCAAATCAAAATTTTTAAAACAGCTTGGTCGTCTCAGCTTTATTCCTGGGGTCTTCAACATCAATGAGCCGTTGTTGTTTGGGTTGCCGATCGTTTTGAATCCAGCACTGGCGATTCCCTTTGTCGTGGCACCAATCGTGACCACTTTCGTGACCTATTTCGCTTTTGTGTCCAACCTTGTTCCCGGAATGGCGTATCCATTAGCGGCTGTGTGGACGGTTCCGAGTATTTTTTCGGCAGTGATCGCAACAGCCAGCATTCGTGGTGCTGTCTTAGTAGTGGTGAATTTCTTGATTTATTTGGGCATTTATTATCCTTTCTTCAAGGCCTATGAGCGCAAATTAGTGCTTGAAGAAGGTCAAACCGAAGCATCAGTCTAAGAGGCGAGCAATCAAATTTTGAGAAGAGGAGCAATGACATGAAGAAAAATAAGAAGCAATTTCCTGCCGATTTTTATTGGGGAGGTGCAGTTGCCGCAAATCAATTAGAAGGGGCCTATCTTGAAGGGGGAAAAGGCTGGAGCGTGGCAGACATCAATCGCTTTCGTGATGATATCGATATAAAAAAGAAAAGCAACAAAGAAATAACGACGGCAGACGTAGAATTTGCTTTAAATGATCAAGAAGGGCGTTACCCGAAACGGGATGGGATCGATTTTTACCATACATTTCGTGAGGATCTGGCACTCTTGGCAGAAACAGGCATGAATTCGTTTCGAACATCTATTAGCTGGGCGAGGATTTTTCCAAAGGGAGACGAGCAAACGCCTAACGAAGAAGGGTTGCGCTTTTATGACGAATTGATCGATTGTATCCTTGAAAACGGCATGGAACCCTTGATCACCTTGTCTCATTATGAAATGCCGATCCATTTAGCGATGGCTTATGACGGCTGGTCAAATCGTAAACTGATTGATTTCTTTGTTCATTTTGCGCAAGTCGTATTCAAACGGTATCAAGGGAAGGTCAAATATTGGATCTTAGTCAATCAAATGAACTTGATTACCCACGAATCGTTTAACCACCTTGGTATTCCCGCTGACCGCGTCGACAATCTGAAGCAAGCTAAGTACCAAGGGGTTCACAATGAGTTGGTAGCATGTGCGAGAGCGATCAAAGTAGGCAAAGAAATTGATCCTTCTTTTCAAATTGGTATGATGTCTTATTATGGCAATGTTTATCCAGCTACTTGTAAACCGTTGGATGTTTTGAGTGCTCTCAAAAATAATCAAATGGAATATTATTATTCAGATGTACTTGCGCGGGGAACTTATCCGAATTATGCTTATCGATTTTTTGAAGAAAACGGCATCGAGATTCAATTTGGGGAAAACGATGAAGCGGACTTTAAGCATACGGTTGATTTTGTTTCTTTCTCCTATTACTACACGCGAATCATTCATAGTGAAAACTACGGGAAAGAAGATGCAGCTTCGCCTAACCCTTATTTAGAAGCAAATGATTGGGGCTGGGCAATTGATCCGATTGGGCTGCGGATCGCTTTGAATGAGTATTATGATCGGTACCAATTGCCGATCATGATCACAGAAAATGGTATGGGCTTTTATGAGACATTGAATGAAGAAGGGACGATCGATGATACGTATCGCATTGATTTTCTGAAACAGCACATTGAACAAATGAAAGAAGCAATCTATGATGGCGTAGAACTGATCGGCTACTATCCTTGGGGACCGATCGATCTTGTCAGCTGCTCCTCATCAGAAATGAGCAAGCGGTATGGGTTCATTTACGTAGATCTAGATGATTGGGGCAATGGTTCAGGAAAACGGTACAAAAAAGCCAGCTTTGACTGGTATAAGAAAGTGACGGCTTCTAACGGAGAAGTCCTCGATTAAAAAAAGCGGCAACGACGAAGCAGGAGCTTAGTCGTTGCCGTTTTTTTATAAGAGAGTCAAAAAAGGGAGCCAGCGCCATCAGCGTAACCGTTTCTGATAAAGCATTCGTGCCAAGAACCAGCTCACCACTACGATACCGCCGCACCAGCTAAAGGCACTGATCAAGGTGGTATCTTTTAAGTTTAACAAAAGCCCTCGCAAAGAATGGATGATCGGCGACATTGGTTGGTATTCAGCAAAAATGGCTAACGGACGCGGCATGGTTTCCGTAGGGACGAAACCAGAGCTTAAGTAGGGCAAAAGGGTGATCAAGACAGTAAACAAGGTCGCTGTCTCGGGGCTTTTGGCGATGAGACCAACTAGAACGGAGACCCAAGTAAAAGCGAAGGTGAAGCAAAAGATCAATAGGAAGGCGAGTCCCCAGCCAGTAACTGTGGCTTGGGGGCGAAAACCGATGATCATGGCGACGATCAACACGACCAAGGTGCTGATCAAGCTCCGAAGGGTCGCGGCGAAGACATGCCCGTTTAAAAAGGCTGAGTTAGAGATGTTCAAGGTCATCAGCCGTTCCACCATGCCGGATTTCAAATCTTCCGTCACCGTTACCCCAACGGAGGAGGCGCTTTGGGCGATACATTGGACGAGAACACCAGGAACGACAAAATCGACATAAGAGGTATCGCCGACGTTCATGGCTCCCCCGAAAACATAGACGAAGAGGATCATTAAAATCGCTGGGGTCAAAATCCCACTTAGCAAAGTCTCCATACTGCGAATCGATAGCAAGAGATTGCGTTTGAATAAGGTGTTGGTTTCTATAATTGCTTTCATTGGTTTCCTCCTTGGACAAGTGTTAGAAAAATATCTTCTAACGAAGCATTCTTTTGATTAAAACTGGTTATAGTGATCGGTAGTTGATTGAGTTCCTGCAACAGCGTGAAGGAATGCTGGAAGTCTTGACTGACGGGAAATGCCAGAGAGAGACTGGACTCATTGACTTGCAGCGGAAAATCAGACAGATGCTGACGCACGGTCTGCAAGTGTTCTTTCGTCAATACGCTGATTTCCATCGTTTGTGAAGGGTGTAGTGCTTTGACTTCCGTTGGTGTTCCTTGCAAGATGATTTTCCCTTCATGCAAGATGGCGACTTGGTCTGCTAAAAATTCTGCTTCTTCGAGGTATTGGGTCGTCAGGAAAATCGTTCGTCCTTGAGCGGCGATCTCTTTGATCATGTGCCATGTGGCTAAGCGGTTTTGCGGGTCTAACCCGGTCGTCGGTTCATCCAAAAAGAGCAGGTCAGGTTCGCCGATAAAACTCATGGCGATGTCTAAGCGTCGTCGCATGCCACCAGAATAATTTTTGACTAGTCGGTTGCTGGCATCCACCAAATCAAAACGCTCTAACAAATGTTGGACGATAAATTGTTTGTTTTTGACATGGCGCAAGGCAGCAATCATCAGCAAGTTTTCTCGTCCGGTCAGTTCTTGATCGACGGCGGAAAATTGCCCCGTCAGACTGATTTTCTCGCGAATCGCTGCTGGATCTTTGGTCAAGTCGATCCCGTCGATTAGCGCGGTTCCTTGGTCAAAAGGTAGGATAGTGGACAAAATTTTGACTAAAGTGGTTTTTCCAGCGCCGTTTGATCCTAGTAAGACAAATACTTCGCCAGGAGTGACGTCAAAAGTGACCTCTTTCAAAACGGTTTTGTCTTTGAAGCTTTTTTGTAAATGTTTCACGTGAAGCATTTTCTTTTTTATATGGGTATCCATAGCTTTTCCCTCGTTTCTATAAGATAATTCAACTATAAAGGCTCTTCGGGAAAAGCAACTGCTTATTTCAATATATTGAAAAAGAAGGTGAAAAAATGAACAATTATGGTGCGACAGTGAAAGAGCTTCGCAAAAGCAAAGGCTTGTTGTTGAAGGAATTAGTGGATGAACAATTGTCGATGTCTTTGTTATCGCAATTTGAAAATGGCAAAACGACGATTTCCTGCGAACGATTTCATCGTTTGCTAGATAAACTAGAAGTGAGTTTTGCCGAATTTCAGCTGCTGCATACGGGGGAGCATCATTCGGAGGCTCAAAAGCTAATGGTCGACTATGTCCGTTCGATGGGGATCGAATCCATTGATGAAGTACCTAAATTAAAAAAGAAATATCAAAAGCTGACCACGTACTTTCAACAGCATTACTCCTTGGAGCTGGACCACTTCTTACAACTGATCCGTTTTGACTACTTGATGAAAGAGGAGCTTTTTAAAAGGGTGCCCATCGAGGAGGCTTACCTGAAACACAATTACTGTTTGGACTCTGCCAAGCATTACTTGCTGAATACCGATACATGGGGTGTTTATGAGCTGCGGCTGTTTGCCCGCGCAGCAATTTCGATGGAGCCGGCTTTGCTTTGGCGCTGCTTGACGATCGCCATCAAAAAGAGTCAGCGCTTTGCAAAAATTCCTGGCAATGAAGATATTTTGTACAACACGTTTGAGACGGTATTTTCTGTCTTTGCTGTTTTCGACGAGGCGAATTATGCGGAAAAGACCTTTCATTTATGGCGAGATCATGTTTATGAAAAAGAGCACATTGAACAAGCGATCTTTATGCCGTTTTTTGAAGGCTGGACATGTCTATTAAAACAAAATAAGGCACAAGCAGCGGACTTGATGCAGCAAACGTTAGATCAGCTGGAAAGATTAGGGATGAAGAACACGTTTGCTATGTATCAATTATTAAGCACATCTGTATTGAAAGAAGAGTTTCCAGGGATTTTATTGAGTGATCCATTGCTTTCTGAAGGAACCCGCTTTGGCTGGGAGTAGCTAGAAAAAGCTGTTTCCCGCCGATGAAAGCGCCTTATGTTTAAGAATCGGAGAGGAAGTGATTAAAAATCAGTAAATGCAAGCAATTTGCTTCTTTTTTACTGATTAGAGGAGTATATTCGAAGTTGGAATTTTTCTTTATTTAGAATTATTTTAATGTACTTTTTATGAAATAGGAGGATGTAGGATGGATATTGTGACACTAGCGCGAATCCAGTTTGCGATGACGACGATTTTTCACTTTTTCTTTGTACCGTTTTCGATCGGAACTGGTGTCGTCGTTGCAATTATGGAGACACTTTATGTGATCAAAAAAGATGAAAAATATCGCCGGATGACGAAGTTTTGGGGAAATATTTTTCTATTGAGTTTTGCTGTCGGGGTCGTGACAGGGATCATTCAAGAATTTCAATTTGGGATGAACTGGTCAGACTATTCTCGTTTTGTCGGGGATATTTTTGGTGCGCCCTTGGCTTTAGAAGCTTTGTTGGCGTTCTTCTTAGAATCGACGTTCTTAGGACTGTGGATCTTTACATGGGATCGGGTCAGTCCCAAGCTGCACGCCACCTTTTTCTGGTTGGTGACGCTGGGTTCGATGCTATCGGCGTTTTGGATCTTAGCTGCCAATAGTTTTATGCAGCATCCAGTGGGGTATACCTTGAACAATGGCCGGGCAGAAATGACTGACTTCGGTGCATTATTGGCAAATCCACAGGTGTGGTATGAGTTTTTACACGTGATCACCGCTGCCATCACGATGGGTGGGATCATTGTTGCTGGTTTATCAGCCTTTCGTCTGTTGAAGAAAGACAAAGACATTGAACGTGATTTCTTCAAAAAATCAATGCGGATCGGTTTTGCGGTGGCATTGTTCGGTTCATTCACCGTCTTGCTAGCTGGGGATGAACAAATGAAATACTTGGTTGAAGAACAACCAATGAAATTTGCCGCAATGGAAGGGGCGTATGAAGATACTGGGAGTCCTGCGGCTTGGACCGTCGTTGCTTGGGCGAATGAAGCAGAACATCACCAAGTCTTCGGTGTTTCGATTCCATATATGTTGAGTATCTTAGCCTTCAATGAACCCTTCGGCTCCATCGACGGGATGGATACGGTCAATCAGCAATTGATTGAAACCTACGGCGATCGTAATTACTACCCGCCGGTCAACACACTCTTTTGGAGCTTCCGGATCATGGCTGGTTTTGGTGCCTTGATGCTGTTGGTTTCTGGTCTGGGGTTGTATTTTACGCGTAAGAAGAAACCGTGGCTCTTTGAAAAACGCTGGCTGCTTTGGGTAGTGGCGATCACTTTGTTCACCCCATTTATTGCCAATACAGCTGGTTGGCTGATCACGGAGTTAGGACGTTACCCATGGACGGTTTACGGCTTGTTTACGATCGAAGATAGTGTGTCACCAAACGTTTCCGTGACCTCACTCTTGATCTCAAACATCGTTTACTTCCTCTTGTTCTCTGGCTTAGGCGGAACGATGGTCTATCTGGTGAAACGGGAAATGGATCATGGACCTGAAAAAGAAGCCTTCGGCGAAATCAGCCAAGGAGACAACCAAGAAGGGTACGAAGACCCATTTGATAAGGAGGCGTTTGAAGGATGACCGGTCTGCAATTACTATGGTTCACGTTGATTGGGCTTTTATTTTCTGGCTTCTTCTTTTTAGAAGGGTTTGACTTTGGTGTGGGGATGTCTGTGCAGACATTGGCTCACAATGAAGAGGAAAAAGACCAGATCGTTAAAACGATCGGGCCTGTCTGGGATGGCAATGAAGTGTGGCTATTGACCGCTGGCGGAGCGATGTTCGCCTCGTTTCCATACTGGTATGCTTCTTTGTTCAGCGGTTTTTATTTGATTTTGTTATTGATCTTAGTCGGGTTGATCATTCGCGGTGTTTCCTTTGAGTTTCGAGCAAACTTCCCGAAAGAACACAAAAACATTTGGAACTGGACGTTGACGATCGGCAGTACGATCGTACCGTTTTTCTTCGGTCTGATGTTTGTCAGCATGATCCAAGGAATGCCTTTGGGTGAAGATGGCAACATGACGGCAACCTTTACGGATTACGTCAATCCCTTTTCAATCGTTGGCGGGATCGCGTTGACCTTGTTGTGCTACTTGCACGGATTAAACTATATCGCTTTGAAAACGGAAGGTCCGATTCGGGCACGGGCACGCAACTATGCAAGTATTTTTTATGGCATCTTATATGCAGGCTTAGTCGTCTTTGCTGTGATGCTTTACTTCCAAACGGATTTCTTCGAAAATCATTTTGCGACAACGCTTGGTTTGTTGCTCGTGATCGTTGTACTGACACTGATTGCAAATATCGGCGTCTTTAAAGGCAAAGAAATGATGGCTTTCATTGCGAGCGGCTTGACGTTGATCGCTTTGGTGGCATTGATCTTCACAGGGTTATTCCCAAGAGTCTTGATCAGTTCGATCGATTCAAGCTATGACCTGTTGATCGCTGATGCGTCTTCAAGCCGCTACACATTGAAGATCATGAGTTATCTCTCACTGACGATCTTGCCTTTCGTCTTGGCCTATACGGCTTGGAGTTACTATATCTTCCGTAAACGGATCAGTCATACGGAGGCGTTGGAGGGGTATAAATGATTGATAAACAAATCATGAAGCTCCCAGGAATGAAACAACTTTTAGGGCTGCTTGCGGGACTTTCGTTCCTGCAGGCGCTCTTCATTATTGGGCAGGCGTATGGATTGGCACGAGCCATCACTGGCTTATGGGAAGGACGACCATTAGAGGAACAGTGGGGCTGGATTCTGCTGTTCTTTTGTTCGTTTATCGCCCGACAAGCCGTTATCTATTTCCGTTCCAAAAGACTTGATGATTACAGTTACCAGCAAGCCGCCGATCTGCGGGATCAATTGTTGGAGAAATTGTTTCGGGTCGGTCCTCAGATCGCACAACAGCAAGGGACGGGGAATGTAACAACGATGGTCTTGGAAGGAATCAACCAAGTCGAAAACTACTTGAAATTGATTCTTGCCAAAATCATGAATATGTCGATCATTCCTTGGGTCATTTTGGCACTCGTTTTTTATCTGGATTGGGAATCCGGCTTGGTCTTGCTGTTGGTGTTCCCCTTGATCATCATTTTTATGATCATCTTGGGCTATGCCGCGCAAAGCAAAGCGGAAAAACAATACCGAACGTTTCAATTACTGTCCAATCATTTCATCGACTCCCTGCGAGGGATCGACACGCTGAAATTGTTTGGGGTCAGTAAAAAATATGGCAAGAGTATCTTTGCTTCCAGCGAACGGTTTCGGAAAGCGACGATGGCTTCATTAAAAGTCGGTATTTTATCGACCTTCGCCTTAGACTTTTTCACGACCTTATCGATTGCCGTCGTGGCAGTCTTGCTAGGCTTGCGGCTGATCAATGAAGGAATCTTGCTGTTTCCAGCGTTAACCATCTTGATTTTAGCACCAGAATACTTCTTGCCGATCCGCGACTTTTCCAGTGATTACCATGCAACCTTAGACGGGAAAAATGCGATGACTGCGGTGACGGAGATCTTGCATCAGCCCGAAGCCCAAGTACCGGCAGTAACGGTGCCTCGTTGGCAGGAAGACGCCCAGTTAACGATCGATCAGCTGGCGTTTTCCTACGAGGAAAAAGCGGCTTTGACGGATATCAACTTGAACGTGACTGGCTTCAAAAAGATCGGGATCATCGGTCTGAGCGGTTCTGGCAAGTCTACCTTGATCAATACTTTGAGTGGCTTTCTCGTGCCAGACAGTGGCGAGATCACTCTTGGAGGGGCGAAGACCACGGCCTTTCGCCAAGCAAGCTGGCAAGAACAGCTGATCTATATTCCGCAAAATCCTTATATCTATCGGTTGACCTTGCAGGAAAATGTCGCGTTTTATCAGCCGACAGCTACCAAAGAAGCCGTACTGAAAGCCATTGAAGTGGCAGGCTTGACTGAGCTTTTGGCGGAGCTGCCGCAAGGGTTGGACACGATGTTAGGTGAAGGGGAACGGCATCTAAGTGGCGGACAAGCCCAACGGATCGCTCTAGCCCGTGCCTTTTTAGACCAGCGACGAAAGATTCTTTTGTTTGATGAACCAACGGCTCATTTGGATATTGAAACCGAAGTTGCCTTAAAAGAACGGATGCTACCGCTGATGGAAAACCATTTAGTCTTTTTTGCAACCCATCGCTTGCACTGGATGGAAGAAATGGATGAAATCATCGTGATGGATCAAGGAAGAATCGTGGAACAAGGAACCTTGGCACAACTGCAGCAAAAGCAAGGTGCTTTTACAGAACTAGTCAATGGAATGAGGAGGGAACAGCTTGAATAAAATCGGCTTATTGCGCTCATTGAAAACTGATACGTGGGTCAAGCCTTTCTTGTCAAAATACAAAAACGTTTTGGCGCTGGCCTTATTCCTAGGCTTCTTGACCTTTTTCTGTGGTGGGGCACTGATGTTTAATTCTGGGTACCTGATCAGCCGCTCGGCATCGATCCCAGAAAACATTCTATTGGTTTACATCCCCATCGTACTGACCCGAGCGTTTGGGATCGGCCGTCCAGTCTTTCGCTATTTGGAACGGTTGACCAGTCATAGCTGGGTCTTGCGCATGACCTCTAATTTGCGATTGAAATTGTACAACGTAGTAGAAAAAGATGCGATCTTCTTTAAGCAAGCACATCGCACGGGGGATATCTTGGGCTTATTGGCAGAAGATATCAACCATATTCAAAACCTGTATTTGCGGACGATCTTTCCTACCGTGATCGCTTGGATCTTGTATGCGTTCTTGATCATTGGACTCGGCTATTTTTCTTGGTGGTTTGCTTTGGTGATGCTGCTGCTATTAGGAATCATCGTCTTTGTCTTGCCACTTTGGTCGGTGATCATCAACGGCGCGCGGCAAGAAAAGCAAAAACACATGAAAAACAACTTGTATACGACATTGACGGATAATGTATTAGGGGTTTCTGATTGGGTCTTCTCTCAAAGAGGCAGCGAGTACGTGGCTGCCCATAAGGAACTGGAAACGCAGTTGCGGGCGGTGGATGAACAGATGCTGTCCTTTGATCGCCGGCGTGATTTTCTTTTACAAAGCATCTTTGGAGTGATCGCTGTCGCATTGCTGCTTTGGACCAGCATTCGCTTTCCAGGTAACCACGGAGGAGCAGCCAACTGGATCGCTGCCTTTGTCCTGTGTGTCTTTCCTTTAGTTGATGCATTTGCGCCATTACCGTCAGCTGCTCAAGAAACCAATCGCTACAAAGACTCTATCGATCGCTTCAATGCATTGCCAGAAGAAAATCGCCAAGAGGTCTCCATGGAGCAACCGTCAGTACCTGAAGTGACGGGCCTCGTGTCGATCACAGTCAAGGACTTGCATTTTCAGTATCCTGAAGGCAAAGAAGTGCTTCATGGGTTGGATCTAACGATTCCTGCGCATCAAAAACTAGCGATCCTTGGTCGCAGCGGTTCTGGGAAAAGTACATTTGCCTCCTTGTTGCGAGGCGATCTGCAACCGACCCAAGGGTCGATCACCTTAAACGACCTACCTGTGACGGCATTGAGTGAGTCGATCTGTGACTTGATCGGTGTCATCAATCAAAGTCCCTATCTTTTCCATACGACCGTCTTGAATAATATTCGGCTAGGCAATGAGTCGGCTTCGGAAGAAGAAGTCTGGCGCGTACTGGAGCAAGTCGGGTTGAAAGAAATGGTGGCAGCTTTGCCTAACGGCTTGGCCACGATGGTGGATGAAGCCGGCTTGCGTTTTTCTGGTGGAGAACGGCATCGTTTGGCATTGGCGCGGATCTTGCTAAAAGACACTCCGATCATCTTATTGGATGAGCCAACCGTCGGCTTAGACCCGATCACGGAGCAAGGCGTGCTCGAAACCTTTTTCCAAGTGCTGGAGAACAAAACGATCATTTGGATCACCCACCACTTGCAAGGAATTTCGATGATGGACCGTGTGCTCTTTATTGAAGATGGTCAGTTGACCATGAGCGGAACACCTGCCGAATTGGCAGCAGAAAACAAACATTTTCAACACTTATTGGCCATTGACCAAGGACGACGATAAAAAAGAGCGTCCATCAATCAGTGATGGACGCTTTTCTTCTCATTGCTCTATGGCTCAGTAATTGCGCTGCAAGAGCAGTTCAGTTAATGAACGAATTTTGGCTTTGCTAGGTGCTTCGGGCAGCAGATCGATGTCGTCTAAGGCTTTTTGCGTGTAGGTGACCGCGAAAGCGCGCGCTTTTTCGACACCGCCGTAACGGACGACAAGATCCGCAACTTCTTGGGCTTCTGCCAAGGAGAGGGCTGCTTTTTTATTCAAATAAGGAGCGAATGCTGCAGGTGCCTGTTCTTTGGCAAATAGCAGCGGTAAGGTATAGACTCCTTGTGCCAAATCTTCTAGAATCGGTTTTTTCAAGGTGCCACTATCAGAGGTGTAGTCGAGAATATCGTCGAATACTTGAAAGGCGATCCCGATGTTGCGACCGATCTCACCCGCCCGCTCTTGGTTTTCTGTGTCGAGGCCGCCAAAATGAGCGCCTTCGAGACAAGCGAGCCAAAACAGTTCAGCGGTTTTGCCGTTGATGCTTTGCAGATAGTCGTCAATCGATTCATGGATGTTGTAGCGAGTGTGCATTTGATCAAGTTCACCTAAAAGGAGTCGTTTCATGGCTTGTGCGTTGGTTTTTAAAAACGGGGAGCCATTCATACTTTCGATCAAAAGCTCAAAAAATTGGGTGAACAAAAGATCACCCGTGTAGACCGCGATATCCTTGCCGTATTTGGCTTGAACAGTGACTTGACTGCGCCGCAGCGGCGAATCGTCAATGATGTCGTCGTGGATCAAAGTGGCCATGTGTAAAATTTCTAGAGAAGCAGCAATTTTTGTTAATTGGTCGGTTTTTTTATAATGGGGATCGCCTAAGTCAGCAAACAAAAAAAAGAGCGCTGGCCGCAGCATTTTTCCACCTGAATAAGTAAAGTCGATCAAAACATCTTGTATCTCTTTGTTACGAACAGTAACGTGTTCTTCAATGATGGAACATACGGTTTTCAATCGTTGTTCGATCGTCGGATAATCGATCCAAAAGTCAAACATAGTATAACCCTTTCTAACAGTCATTCAGCCCTTATTCTAGCGTAAAGGGGCGTGATTGACTAGTTTAATGCACTCGCTAAAGGAGGTGAAGTTGTGACGCTACCTGTATTTTTAGAACTTGTCGAATTTAAAGCAAAAACCGCCAGTATCTTGCCATTTTTCATTGGTGTCTGCTACAGCTGGTACAATTATCAAACGATTCATCTTGGCTATGTCCTATTGTATTTCATTGCCATGCTGATCTTCAATATGGCGGTGGATATTTTAGATAACTACAACGATTACCATCATGCCACAGAAGGGCATGATTACAAAGAAAAAACCAATATCATTGGTCGGGAACAGTTGTCTGTCAAATTGGTTTTTTGGTTGATGGTCTCCATGATCATCGTTTCCGCCGCCATGGGAATCGCCTTGGCAATGGTAGTTGGTTGGCCGCTCTTTTGGATGGGGCTGTATTGTTACCTAGTCGGGATCTTTTATTCCTCTGGTCCACGGCCGCTTTCTAGTTTGCCTTTAGGCGAGTTCTTTTCTGGCTTTACGATGGGCTTTATGATCTCATTGATCTGTGTCTACCTTAATGCCTATCAAACCTTTGAATGGAACATTGCCACGATCGGCAGTATTTTCTTGATCTCATTACCCAACACATTATGGATCGCCAACTTGATGCTGGCAAACAACATTTGTGATCTGGAAGAGGATGAAAAAAATGAGCGCTATACGCTGGTGCATTACCTTGGTAAAGCCCGTGCGTTGAAATTATTTATCACGATGAACGTCTTGGCGTTTGTTGCGATCATTGCCTCAGTTGCCCTCAACATTGCGCCTTGGTCACTGGTTCTGACCTTTTTCGCGGCGCCCTTTGTCTGGCAACAGACAAAACGATTTATGCAAAAACAAATCAAAAGAGAGACCTTCATTTGTGCCGTTCGGATCCTTGCGGTCGGAGCATGCGTACAAGTGCTGAGTTTTGCGATTGGTTTGATTTTATAATTTTTACAGCAAAGAAAGGAAGTAAGGAAACATGAAGGAAGTTGTCATTTTAGGAGCAGGGTATGCTGGATTGCGAGCATTGCACGTACTGCAAGGAGCAAAAGAAGCGTTTCACATCACATTGATCGACAAAAACGATTATCATTATGAGGCAACCGATCTTCATGAAGTTGCGGCCGGTACGCAACCAAGAGACCGCATTTGCTATCCCATCAATGATGTCGTTCGTCCCCAAAAGACCACCTTTGTTCAAAAGGAAGTGGCGTCGATCGATCGTAACCAGCAAGTGATCGTTTTTAAAGATCAATCCACGTGCACGTATGATTATTTGATCGTGGCGTTAGGCTTTGAATCAGAATCATTTGGGATCCCTGGGGTCGAGGAGCATGCGTTGGAAATGGTGGATGTCGACTCCGCAGAAAACATCTATCATCATTTGTTGAAACAAATGAAGGCATACAAAGAAACACAAAATCCTGACTACCTAAAAATCGTTGTCTGCGGTGCTGGTTTCACTGGAATCGAATTGCTAGGTTCATTGGTGGAAAACCGTAAAACCTTCGCGAAAGCAGCAGGTGTCAAACCAGAAGACATCAAACTGTACTGTGTCGAAGCAGTGACTCGTTTATTACCGATGTTTGATGAAAAACTATCGGATTACGGTATCAAAAATCTCGTTAAATGGGGCGTAAACTTCCTGACTGGTAAACCCATCAAAGCAATCAAACCAGGTGTCGTTGTCTATCAAAATGATGCCGATACAGGAGCAACAGCAGAATTATCAGCCAAAACCATCGTTTGGACCACAGGCGTCAGCGGCAGCCATGTGATGGCTGAATCAGACTTTTCTGCTCGTCGTGGTCGCGTGATGGTCAATCAAGACCTAACAGACCCTGATCATAGTAACGTCTATGTTGTCGGTGATGTTTCAGCAGTCATGGACCCAGCGACCAATCGCCCGTATCCAACAACGGCTCAAATCGCTTTGAAGATGGGGCAGCATGCGGGTAAAAATATCTTACGTCAAATGAACGGAGAAAAACCAGCAGATTTCCACTTTGAATCATTAGGTTCAGTGGCGTCGATCGGCAATACCCATGCCTTTGGCTTAGTAGGGAAAATGGGCATCAAAGGCTATCCCGCTTCCGTGGTGAAAAAAGCCATTATGGACCGTTCCTTGTACCAAACCGGTGGGGTCAAAGAAGTATTGGCGAAAGGCCGCTTCGACTTTTATCATTGAGCAATAGAAACAGCAGACTGCGAGGGTGACCTCGCAGTTTTTTTTCAAAAAAAGCAGCAGCGGTATCCCGCAGACTACTTTTTTCTCCCAGAAACTGCTATGATAGCCAAAAGAACAGAACAAAGGAGCAAGGACAATGCCAGAAGGCCAACGAGTGTTACAGGGAATGGGAACGGTGATCACGATTTGGGTGCAGCATGAAACCCCAGAAGTGATCTTAGAGGAAGCAGCCAAAAGAGCTGCGGCCTTTGAACAGCGTTTTAGTGCCAATGACCCGACGTCTGAGTTGATGCAGATCAATCAGCAGGCAGGACAAGGAGCGATCGCTGCCACACAGGAATTGTTTGAATTGATCGCACTAGGGAAAGCCCATAGCGTACCCAAAGATAGCTACTTAAATATTGCCATCGGTCCTTTGGTGCAGGAATGGCGGATCGGGTTCCAAGATGCTCATCTACCAACGCCTGAGAAAATCGCGGAGCTGCTGCCAAAGACTGATCCTGCCAAAATCGTTTTGGATGAAACGCTGCAGACCGTCGGGTTAGCTGCTGGCATGAAGCTTGATCTAGGGGCTGTGGCAAAAGGATATTTTGCTGATTTGTTGATGACCTATTTCAAACAGGTTGGTGTCACAGCCGCTTTGATCGATCTTGGGGGCAATGTGGTGACTTACGGCGATGCCCCGAGCCATCAAGATGGCTATTGGCGGATCGGGATCCAAAACCCTTTCTTACCAAGAGGGAATTTTGTTGCAGCGTTGAAGGTGCATAATCAATCAGTCGTTACATCAGGGATCTATGAACGAACCTATCAGGTAGCGGGCAAGACCTATCATCATATTTTTGATCGAGAAACGGGCTATCCGTTAGAGTCAGCCATTGCCAGTGTCACAATTCTCTCCGACCAATCGGTTGATGGAGAGATTTGGACGACCCGCTTATTCGGCAAAGAGCCACAAGCCATCTTGCAGGAGCTGGCGCCGTTAGAAGGGATCACTGGGTTAGTCATTACCAAACAAGGAGAACTGATCTATCCGCAAGAATTAGCCCGTTTGATCGAAACGCCAACAGCAGAATGAAAACAAGCAGCGATCACCTAGGAATATAGGTGGTGGCTGCTTGTTTTTTTGTAAAAAAAAGCTAGACGTGTTGCAAAAAGGTCTCGATCAAGTCCGCTTCGCTGTTTGACAATGCCCGTTCGGCTTGATGGGCAATAAAATAGGTGAGGGACAAAAGTTCCTCTGGCATCGGATAAAGATTAAAAGGAGTCGCGGTCGCTGCTTGCAGCACGCTTTCTGGTACGATCGCAATCCCAAGGTTGTTTTCTGCCAATGCTGCTGCTGTATAAATATTGCTGCTTTCTATGAGAACGGTCGCCTCTACTTTGTATTTTTGCAGCAATTGATCGATTTGACGCCGAATCGCCGAGCCGCTAGCGGTCAAAATCAACGGACTTTGCAACAAGTCTTTGACGGCCAATGAATCAGGTGCTAAATACCGCTTCTCTGGTTGATACAGGGGAGAACAAGGCGGAATGATCGCTAGATACCGTTCTTGATTGGTACTGTGGACTGTTAGATTCGGTGCGATCGTCTCAGGATTTTGTCCGATAAAAAAGTCCAGCTGCCCATTCAACAGTCGTTTTTCATTGTGTTTGGGCAGGTCTTCCCGCAAGAAAAAGTGCACGTTGGGATAGTGTTCATAATATGCAGGCAAAAAGAGTGGCAGCAGATAGGAACCAAGGCTGGGCAAGATGCCTAAGCGCAAAGAACGCTTCTCGGTCGCGGTATACCAAGACAGCCGACTTTTCAATTTGGCAGACTCTGTTTCCAAGGTTTCCAGATATTGATAATAGATTTTACCAGCTTCCGTCAGTTGAAAATGACCCGGCTGCCGATTGATGATGGGGGTCCCTAGCTCTTGTTCGGCACGTTTCACGGTTTGTGTCAAGTAAGGCTGTGAGATGTAGAGGTCTTTGGCGGCTTTGGTATAGTTGCTATGCTTTAACAAGGTATCGAGGTATTGCAGCATCAGATGGGAATCTTTAAGTGCCATTGCGTGGTCCTCCTAGTCATTTTTCTCATTATAACAAATTTGTTATCGATAGATAGTTAAATAAATATTTCACAAATAAAGAATTCAGTCGTACACTAAATGGGTACTTGGGGAAGATTTTTTTGTTTAGGAAGAAGCCTTTCATCTCAGTAGGTCTTAAAAACCAACTTGAGAAACGATTGAAAAAAGAAATCAAAGCCAATGGTCAAAAACTTTTTATTTATTGTTAAATGTTAAATTATTCACAATTAGGAGAGATGATAATGAAATTGATTGGAATCGTAGGAACCAACTCGACGCGTTCGACCAACCGTCGCTTACTGCAATTTATTCAAAGCCATTTTAGTGACCAAGCGGAGATCGAACTTTGCGAAATCAGTGATCTGCCAGCATTTAATGAACCAGAAGATCGGACGGCACCAGCGGCAGTCCAAGCCTTGTCAGAGAAGATCGAAGCAGCCGATGGGGTGATCATCAGTACACCAGAATACGATCACTCGATCCCAGCGGTGCTAAAAAGCATGATTGAATGGCTTTCTTATACGACGCGGCCTTTGATCGATAAACCAGTGATGATCACGGGTGCTTCTCTTGGTGCATTAGGTTCATCGAGAGCCCAAGCCCACTTGCGTCAGATCTTAGATGCACCAGAAGTAAAAGCTCGAATCATGCCGAGTGCGGAATTTTTATTAGGGCACTCCATGCAAGCCTTCGATGAACAAGGAAACTTGATCGATAGCGAAAAAGTTGCCGAACTAGAAGATTGTTTCAATGAATTTGTCTTGTTTGTCGAAATCACGAACCGTCTGGTCAGTGAATATTCAACGGCTAAAGAACGAGCAAAGAAATTTTCGTGGGAACAAGCATAAGAAAGAGAGGAACCAGTCATGAAATTTGTCGGCCTAATCGGAACGAACGCCAAAAAATCCACCAATCGCCAATTAGTGGCGTTTATGCAGCGAGAATTTGCTGCCCTAGCAGAAATTGAACTACTGGAAATCAAGGATGTCCCAATGTTCAATGAAACACAAGATCAAACCAATAGTGAAGTGATCCAACGGTTAAATAGCAAGATTTTAGCAGCCGATGGGGTGATCATTGCGACACCAGAGCATAACCATTCAATTCCTTCCGCATTGAAAAGCGTCTTGGAATGGCTCTCCTTCAATCTCCATCCCTTTGATGGCAAACCAGTGATGATCGTCGGTGCATCCTACGATGTACAAGGCTCTTCGCGAGCACAGCTTCATTTGCGCCAAATCCTTGATGCACCGGGTGTCAATGCGACAGTCATGCCAGGAAATGAGTTCTTGTTGGGACGTGCGCATCAAGCCTTTGATGAACAAGGCAATTTAAAAGATCAACGAACGGTCGATTTTTTGGAAAGCTGTTTCCGCAAGTTTGTTCGGTTTACGGAAGTCGCTAATTTGTTGAACGTACCAGAAGAAGTCGTTTATGAGCCTGGCGAATACACCGTCACAGCACCAGGACATAACGGGGATCTACCAATGGTCGTCAAATTGAGTGAAGAACGGATCGAAGCTATCGATATCGATACTTCTGGTGAATCCGAAGGGATCGCTGATGTCGTTTTCGTACGGATTCCTCAAGAGATCATTGAAGGGCAAACCTTAAATGTCGATGCGATCTCTGGTGCTTCGGTTACTAGTAACGGTGTCGTTGATGGTGTAGCAAAAGCTGTGAAAATGGCTGGTGCGAACCCAGATGTCTTGCGCAAACGGCCAAAAGCCGCCAGTGCGTTGCAAACAGAAGATGAAACGTATACCACCGATGTCGTTGTCGTAGGTGGCGGTGGCGCGGGTCTGAGTGCGGCTGCCAGTGTGCTACAAGCCAATAAAGATGTGATCTTAGTAGAAAAATTCCCAGCGATCGGTGGCAATACCGTACGTACTGGCGGACCGATGAATGCCGCGGATCCAAAATGGCAAAACGGCTTTTCCGCATTGCCTGGCGAACGCAGTGCTTTAGAAGAAGTGCTGACGATCGATGAGCAAGAGATCGATGCAGAATACTTACCAGACTTCAAAGCTTTGAAGGCACAAATCACTGTGTATCTTTCAGAAACGACGCCAGAAAAAGAATACTTGTTTGATTCTGCTTTGTGGCATCGAATTCAAACCTATTTAGGCGGAAAACGCAAAGATTTGAATGGTCAACCGATCTATGGGAAATACGAGCTAGTGAAGATCTTGACGGATCAAGCATTGGACTCAGTGAAATGGCTAGAAGAAATCGGCGTAGAATTTGATATGAACAATGTCGATATGCCAGTAGGAGCGAAATGGCGCCGAGGACATAAACCAGTCAAAAACGAAGGGTATGCCTTTGTCTCTGCTTTGCATCAATTCGTGAAAGAACATGGGGGAACGATCTTAACCGATACGCCTGTCAAAGAATTATTGATCGAAGATGGCAAGGTTACTGGAATCATCGGGGAAGGCCGTAACGGTCAAAAAGTAACGATCCATGCCAAAGCAGTGATTTTAGCTTCTGGTGGGTTCGGAGCGAATACGAAAATGTTGAAACAATACAATACCTATTGGACAGAGATCGAAGACGATATCAAAACGTCAAATTCACCAGCGATCACTGGTGACGGGATCAAACTAGGGGAAAGTGCTGGCGCGGACCTTGTTGGCATGGGCTTTTCGCAAATGATGCCCGTATCTGATCCAAACACAGGGGCTTTGTTCAGTGGCCTGCAAGTGCCACCTGCTAACTTTGTGATGGTCAATCAAAAGGGTGAACGCTTTGTCAATGAATACGAAAGTCGCGATGTATTGACCCAAGCGGCGATCGATAATGGCGGATTGTTCTATTTGATCGCGGATGAAGAGATCAAGAAAACCGCTTATAACACGAGCCAAGAAAAAATCGATAAGCAAGTAGCTGCTGGTACGCTGTTCCGCAGTGAGACCTTGGCTGGCCTGGCAGAGCAGATCAATGTTGATCCAGCCGTCTTAGAGGCGACCGTTGCGAAATACAACAGCTATGTGGATGCTGGGAAGGACCCAGAGTTTGGCAAAGATGTCTTCGACTTGAAAGTGGAAAAAGCACCTTTCTATGCCACACCAAGAAAACCAGCGGTTCACCACACGATGGGGGGATTGAAAATCGATCCGCAAACCCATGTGTTGACGAAGGAAGATCAAATCATTGAAGGGCTGTATGCAGCAGGGGAAGTTGCTGGAGGGATCCATGCTGGCAATCGCTTAGGCGGCAACTCGTTGACAGACATCTTTACTTTTGGCCGGATTGCTGGAAAAACAGCAGTCGCAGAACATCTCGAATAAAAAGCCTTGCGCGTTGTGTCTCGTCACGCGCGCTAGCTTTTGAAAAAACATGTGAATAAAGTAACATGATTAAAGCAAAGGAGAGAAAAAATGGAAACAAAAATCAATCGCTGGCTGATTCTGATCGCTTCGACCGCGGTATTGCTGTGTACAGGCGCTGTTTACGCCTTTAGTGTTTTTGCAGGACCTCTTAGTCAATTAAAAGGCTGGTCCATGGAAGAGATCATGTTAGCCTTTACCATCAATGCCGCAGTTGGCCCGATTACCATGATTTTGGGTGGTTTGCTGACAGACCGAGGAGCCGCTAGATGGGTCATCGCTGGTGGAGGCGTGTTGTTCGGAGCGGGCTTCTTCCTGACGGGATTGGTCAACTCACCCGCCATGCTGTACCTGACTTATGGAGTCTTTGCTGGTTTAGGGCAAGGCTTTGCCTATTCGGCTTGTTTAAGCAATACGATTCGGCTATTCCCAGATAAACGGGGACTGGCTTCTGGCTTGATCACAGCAGGTATGGGTGGGGCAGCGATTATTGCCGCACCGATTGCAAATCGTTTGATCGAATCACAAGATGTACTAGCAGCGTTTCGGATTTTAGGGATCGCCTATATCGTGATCGTCTTAGTGGCTAGTCTGTTTATTCGCAAGGCACCAGAAGATTATCGCCCAGCAGGTTGGCAACCAGCGGCGCAAGGAAAAAATGGCCCACAAATCAATCTGAATTGGTTGGACATGCTAAAGACACCAACCTTCTACTTGATTATCGTTATGTTAGGGGCAGGGGCTTTCTCAGGTTTGATGATTGCTTCTAACGCATCGGTGATCGGGCAAAGTATGTTCGGTTTGACGGCAGCCGCCGCTGCCTTTTATGTCAGCTTGTACTCATTGAGCAACTGTTTTGGTCGGGTCCTTTGGGGCACCGTTTCTGATAAAATTGGTCGGACGAATACGTTGATGATCATCTATGGCGTGGTGGCATTGTCCTTATTCCTATTGACACTTGGTCAGACAACCGTGATCTTCACTGTCGGGATCATCGGTTTAGGACTGTGCTTCGGGGGCGTGATGGGGGTTTTCCCATCGATCGTTATGGAAAATTACGGACCGATCAATCAAGGAGTCAACTATGGAATCGTCTTTATTGGTTATTCTACGGCGGCATTCTTTGGGCCTAGAGTGGCAGCAGCAATCGCTGAAAGCAACCAAGGAGATTATACAAAAGCCTTTTATACGGCAATTTTCTTGGCGGTTTTTGGGCTCGTTCTCAACATTGGCTATGCGATGCTGAAAAAAGCCAAAAAGCCTGCACCTGTTATTAAATAACAATTCACCCAAAGCAGTCTTTTTGATAAAGGCTGCTTTTTTGGTGCCAAAACCACTCTTTTTTCTTTTTTTAAAACAGAGGATTGGCGGATGAAGCAAAAGAGAAAACTGTTTCATAGCAAGAAATTATCTCGTTGATTTCACTGTTTTTTCATCTTAACCCCCCATTTTTTAATAAATCGTGTTACAATAAAAAAAGGCTAATACGACGGAGGGATTAAATGACAATTCGTAAAGAACGACGCCGCTTAGAAAAGCGCTTGAAGCGCACACAATATACCCAAAAAAGTATTACGATGGCTACTACTTTAGTAGCGGGATCAACGTTTATCCCGACCTTAGGGCATGCGGCTGAAACGGCAACGACAGAAACTAGCAATGACCTCAAGGTCGTTGAACAAACAACAAACACTACACCAGAAACCGATAGCACACCGGTTGAGGAAACCACAGAATCGACGACAGCACCTGTTGTGACCGAAGAAACTTCGGAAACGACGGAGGAGTCAGGGACTAACGCAGTCACTGAGGGATCAGAAACAGCGACGACAGAAAGCACAACAGTCGCTAGTGATGAAGCCTTAGAAGCAGATGAAGTACCATCAGCCCTTTCGGATTTGACCAGTCGGGCATTATTTTCACGGGCAACGATCGATCCGGCTGCCTTTATCAGTCAGATTTGCGGCTATGCAACGGAAGTAGCGGCAGCAAACGATCTGTATGCCTCTGTCATGATGGCACAAGCGATTTTGGAATCTGGCTGGGGCGCATCAACTTTGACGACCACGGCCAACAATATGTTTGGGATCAAAGGTAGCTATAATGGTCAATACGTGACGATGGATACCTATGAAGATGATGGTTCAGGCAATTATTATTTGATCAGCGCCAAGTTTCGGAAATACCCATCATTAAAAGAGTCTTTTGAAGACAATGCGTATGTGTTGCGCAACACGAGTTTTTCTAGCGGCAACTACTATTACAGCGGTGCGTGGAAAAGCAATACGACCTCTTACACGCAAGCGACCGCTTGGCTGCAAGGGCGGTATGCAACCGATACTTCTTATGCCAGCAAATTAAACAATTTGATCAGTACGTATAATTTAACGCAATATGACACTGGCAGCTCAAATGCAGGCGGCGGCAATAGCAATGAAACGATCGTCAGTGATGAAACAGCGATCAATCAGCAAATGAAAACCACGTCATCCATGAATATTCGTTCGGATGCCTCCACCAGTGCCTCTATTACTGGTTCGTTAGCAGCCAATACGACGTTTACGGCAACGGCGACCAAAACGGGCACCAGCGTCAACGGCAACACCACGTGGTATAAAATTTCTGGCAAAGGCTGGGTCAGCGGTGCATATTTGACGAAGGTTTCGACCGATGATTCAAATAACAATAGCGGATCAGGCAACACCGGTTCTGACAATAGCAATTCTGGCACGACGATCAACAAAAAAATGAAGACGACGGAAGCGATGAATATTCGTTCCAGCGCTTCTACTAGCGGATCAGTGGTAGGATCACTTAGCAAAGGCACGACCTTTACAGCCTCTTCTATGAAAACCGGCACATCAGTCAACGGCAACAAAAATTGGTACTATGTCTCTGGCAAAGGTTGGGTCAGCGGTGCCTACCTTACTGAAGTGACCAACAATAATGCTTCTGAAGCAGAAAAAGAAGACAACAGTTCAAGCATCAATCAAAAAATGAAGACGACGGCCGCATTGAATGTCCGCTCGGATGCTTCTACCAGCAGCCGTGTCGTGACGACGCTTGGTCAAGGGGTGACCGTTACCGTGACAGCGAAAAAGAACGGCACTTCAGTGGAAGGCAATAAAACGTGGTACTACGTTTCTGGCAAAGGTTGGGTCAGTGGTGCCTACTTGACAACAACCAGCAGTTCTTCCAATAACAGCGGTTCAACGACGACAAATCAGAAAATGAAAACCACCGAGATTTTAAATGTTCGTTCCGACGCTTCTACCAGCAGCAGTATTACTGGTTCTTTAAGTAAAGGGGCAACCGTCACGGTTACCGCAACAAAAACCGGGACGACCGTCAATGTCACGAACAAATGGTATTATGTTTCTGGCAAAGGCTGGGTCAGCGGTGCCTACTTGACAGCTGCTAGCAGTGGGTCTTCTAATACGAATACCAGCAGTAGTTCAACGAAGACGCACACGGTGAAATCAGGTGACAGCCTATGGTCACTGGCACAAAAATACAACACCAGTATCAGCCAAATCGCATCATGGAACAAGATCAACAGCAGCTATACGATCTATGTCGGGCAAAAGTTGATCGTTTCTAAATAATAAGCAAAAGCAACCGCGTGTATGCCATTGGCTCACGCGGTTTTTTATGCTGGATCAAGCGTTCACTAAGCTGCTAGCGGTTTATCAAGAAACTACTTGTTTTTCGTAAGCGCAATCAAACTATTTGGTCAATCAGGGAACCCTGCGTTAGAATGAAAGAAGCAATAGAAATTGCTAGTTTTAAAAGAATTGCTTCAGAACCAGAACAATCGAAGCGTACACAAAATAAGGAGGATTTCACATGCACAACAGAAACCTAACGATTATTGGCAGTTACGACACTCGAACAGAAGTATTACCGGTTATTGAGCAATTGACAAACGAAGGCTATGGCAAAGACGATATCGTGCTGTATGCGAATCAAACAGGCATCGATCAATTTGGGTTAGAATCCATCGATGATGTGGAAGTGGAGCATGCTGCTAGTGAAGACGAAGATCGTTCGCTTTGGGAAAAAATCAAAGATGCGTTTTCTTTTGGCGATTCAGATCACAGAGACGATGAACATGATCCATTATACGGCTACCGAGATGACATCGAACGAGACAAACTCGTTGTCGGCGTCTACGATTATCAGCCGATGGACAAAATAACGGATCGTGATGCAGATACTGGGCCAATCATCGATCAACCGTTACCAGGTGAAACAGCGATGCCCGATGAGTCCGTTCATCCAACACCGCGCATGGGAGACAGTGATATTGAAGCACCGATCCATGACCCGAATCATCTGCGAAACTTATAAGTAAAAGAATTTCTTAAGTAAAGGAACCATTAAAGCCAGAGGAACGAGCATCCGTCGCACCTGCCAACCCTTAGTGAAGGGATGGGCCCGCAGGTGATCGACCGTCGCCCTCGGGCTTTTTTTGTTGCGCAACGGGCATCCATGTCTTTGTCATCTTTGAAAATAAAACTTAATTTGTTGACGATTGCTTTTTTTTGTATAATATAAGAATGAGATAGATCATTGACGGAAGGTCCAACCATATTTTTGGGAAAGGATGGGGAGTGCGATGAAATTCAAGTTCAATATGCAGTCGGCATTAGTCAGTTGTTTTGTTGCGGTTTTTTTGAGTGTGGCGATCAATCAAGATGCCAATGCCTTTGTTGCCGCGCCCTTTGTTCGAGATTCTTCCAGTAGTTCCTCCGAGCCACCTTACCAGACCGCAAGCAGCAGTATCGAAGAAACCTCTGATTCCAGTCAGATTTTTTATGAAGCCAGTGTTAGTTCGTATACACCGTCTTCAACGACTAGTCGCTCGATCGAAGCGTCGACAAATGAAGGCACGTCTGTTTCTGTAAGCGAAATAGAGACAGAGCCTAGCGTCAGTACTTCTGCAAGTAACGAAAGCAGTTCGAGTACCGCGCCGAGTGGCGGCTCAACGACCACCAGCGATACCTCCAGCAGTAGCGCTAGCAGCAGTTCTTCAAGCTCTTCGTCTACGAGTTCGACCAGTACTACAACAAGCAGCTCCAGCAGTGAAACGACTGAACCGTCTTCGGAAACCTCCAATAGCGATGACGAAGCTGCGGAAGATACGAGTGAAAACGTTGATCTAACAGTCGAAGGGCTCAACTGATCCCAGTTTATAAGGAAAACCAGTCCAATCCAAAGGCACCATTTCAGCTAGGCTTTATGCCTAGCTTTTTTATTTGCTTGTGTGAAGGAGTCACGCCCGGCCATTGCCATAAACAGGCTTTTTCGTGGCTGCGTCCCCATAAAGCAGCTATCCCTTTTGACTAGTGAAAAAAGCGACTACCCTCAGTCCTGCGTGTTTATTTCCTTCCTTCCTAAAAAAAGCTGCACTTGCAAGCATATCGTAAAGTGATTTTGAACAGTTTCGCTATAATAAGTGTGAGGAGGGGTGTTATGGGAAAGTATTTTAAGCACTTCGAAAAAATGATTAGTGTGATTGTTGATATTATGTTAGGACTGTTGGTTCTGTTGGTTTTGGTGGTGATGGCGGAAGCGATCTACAAAATCGTCATCCATGTGATCCCGCTGCATGAAGTCAGTGATCTTTCCTTATTGATCGAAGAGATCGCGACATTGTTTATTTTACTGGAAATTATTTTGATGTTATTGCGTTACGTAAAAGAAGGTCACCATATTCCGGTGCGTTACTTGATTTTGATCAGTATTACAGCAATTTTAAGAGAGCTGCTTTTGGCACAAGGAAAAGGGTTAGAAACGCTCTTTTTGGCCTTAGCGATCTTGGTCTTGATCATTGTGCTGCAGGCGTTGGAAAAACTCAAAGCCTTTCATAGTTCTAAAGGACTGTAAAAAAAATCATCCGATTGGTTGACGAATGACTCGTCAAGGGATCGGATGATTTTTTAATTCTTCAAAAAGCACGCGGCTTTCTTGCTGCAGCCGCTTGCCGATATCTGTTTGCCCTACCGTTGTTCTTTCCGTTTGCCGCACGACGATTTTTTTCTGAGTGACGATGTCACGTCGCTGCTGGATGGCTTGCTGGCGATCTGTAAAGGGTTGATGGGCTGCTAAGGTCATGCCGAAGGAATTTGACAACAGCGTGTAACCGGCAATGCCTGTGACGGATTGATAGGAGCGAGAGAGTCCGCCATCGATCACCAATAAACGACCATTTGCCTTGATGGGCGTCTCGCCTTTACGCACTTTGACAGGGGTATGGCCATTGATGATGTGACCTGTCGGCGGCAGACCGAAGGCAGCTAGGACACGGCAGCAGAAGTCTTCGTTTTCCCTTAAAGAATAATAGGCATTTTTTTGTTCCATATGGGTGTTGCGATCTGCTATAAAGTAGCGCTCAAAGGTTTTCATGGCTTTTTTGCCGAAGAGGGAAGAGCCTTCGCCGCACCAAAGATACCAGATCATATCGGTGGCAAGGTCTGTTTGCTTTTCTGGGTGGGCAAAGCTTTCCTGCAAACATTGCTGAAAAAAGTCCATCAACGCTTTGCCTGCTAAGGGCTGCTGCTGGAAAGTAAAGGCCAGGAAATCGCCGTTTTCCTGACAAGGCAGGCAGCCGTGATACAGCAGGTTGTCGTTGAAGCGCTGGTACAAGGTGCCATGCTCAACTAAAAAGCGCATATGCGCAGCTAAGCGGGGCGAGCGTTGAAATTGGCTCAGCAAATCTTGCAGTACCTCATGTTCTTCTGCTGTCAAACGGTAAGGATCATCGGGATCTACTAGTTGAAAACAGCCGTTGATCAAAGGATAGGTCTGGTCTAGCTGGATTTGTTGCCGATCTTGAGACAAGCGATGCAACAAGCAGCGCTCTGCCATCGCAAATGCTGGTCGCCGCTGGATCACGGCTGCTTCGACTTTGAATTGGATGATGGCAAACGCCTGTTGCAAAAGCATGGCGGCTTTTTTTTGCTGGCTTGATAAAGGGTCCACTGTTTTTTGCGGATAAAAGCCTTCATTTTCTGTGTAATATTTTTGGCTAAAAGCCAGTGCTTTTGATAGATCGATCCCATAACCATCTTGTAATAATGCCAGATTGCCGTAGCGAGCAGCGATGCGGATCGTATTGGCCAAACAGGGCAGCGAGCCGCAAAAGCTGCCGATCCACAAGATATCATGGTTGCCTAGCTGAATATCCAGTGAGGGCAAAGTCATCAAGCGATCGACGATTTTGTCTGGCGCTGGTCCGCGATCATAAATATCGCCTAAGACGTGGAGATGATCCACTACGAAGCGCTGAATCAAGTACGCCAGTTCTTGGCAAAAAAGCGGGGCTGCCTCTAATTCAATGATCTTATCAAAAATCGCCCGATAGTAAGCTTCTTTATTGAAGTCAGCATCATATTGGTACAACAGTTCTTCTAAGATATAAGCAAAAGAAGACGGCAGTGCTTTGCGTACCTTGGAGCGTGTGTATTTACTGGAAGTAAAGCGGGCAACTTTTACTAGCTGTGCCATCTTTAAGCGCCAATCGGCAGGGGTCCAGGCCTGTTCTTGTAATAGCTCCTCTGGATAATAAATGACAAAACAAAGTTCGGTCTGTTCTTCTTTCGTCAAGACGCCAGTAAACAAAATCTCGACTTTTTCTCGGATACTGCCAGAACCATTCCGCAAAATATGGTCAAAGGCATCGTATTCGCCATGCAGATCGCTGACAAAGTGCTCGGTGGCTTTCGGCAGCTGCTGGATGGCTTCCAAGTTGATGATCTCGGTCAGGTTTGCCAAGGCGTCTTTATTGAACATGGGCCTGTTCTTTGGCTTGTTCTTCAATCAGCATCGCGCTTTCTTCAATGGAGCGTTTGCTGACATCGATCACCGGAATGTTCAGCTTTTTGAACCATTCATTCGCGTAAGCTAATTCTGCTTCGATTCGTTCACAATTGGTGTAATGGGTCTCTTCTTTTAAGCCCAATGAATGCATTCGGGATCGCCGAATCTCGGTCAGAGATTCTGGATTCGTGGTCAAACCGACCATTTTTCGCGGGTCGACTTGGTGCACTTCGGCTGGCAAAGCAACTTCAGGAATCAAAGGCAGATTTGCCACTTTGTAGCCGCGGTTTGCCATGTATAAACTCAATGGTGTCTTCGAGGTTCGCGAAACCCCTAAGAGGACAAAGTCAGCATCGAGAAATCCCCGTGGGTCTTTGCCGTCGTCGTATTTCACCGCAAATTCCATCGCTGCCACCCGGCTGAAATATGCTTGGTTCAAGCGATGCAAGGCACCAGGCTCTTGGACGGCTTCTACACCGAATGTTTTTTCCAGCATCGTGGTCAAGGGCGACATAAAGTCGACATACTGCAAACCAGTCCGCTTGGCAAAGGCATCAACAAAGGCGACTAACTCTTTATTGACTAAGGTGGTAACGACGATCGATTTGTCTAGCAAGGCATCTTTGAGGATCTCGCCTAAGCTCTCTTCATCATTAGTAAAGGGAAAGAGCTGGATGTCTGAAAGGTCGATCGTGGGAAACTGCGCGGAAACGGCTGCGATCAGCTTTTGTGCCGTTTCGCCTACGGAATCTGAAATCAAATATATTCGAACGTTCTTCATTGTTTTTGCCCCCTAAAAGTGTGTGTTGTCACTGTCATTGCCTGCTTGAATAAAGTAATTCATCAGCCGTGTCTTCGTGATTTTGCCGATGACTTTTTTTGGTTCCTGCGGATCGACCACAGGCAAGGTATCGACTTCATGTCGCCCTAACAACGTACCAGCCGTCAAAATCGTTTCTTCGGGTGTGATGGTCACGATGTTTGGCATGCGAGTCATGATCATCGCTACAGGTGTTTTTTCTGGTGCGGCATTGCTGATCGCAAAGCGCAGTAGGTCTTTGCGGGAGAGGACCCCAATCAGCTCGTCTTGGTCATTTTTGACATAGAGGGAACCGACATCGTACATAAACAAAGTCGTGACCGCTTCATAAACGGAGACCGTTTGTGAGATCAGCAACGGCGGGATCATGACTTCTGCAACTTTGGTATGATAGAGTTTTTCGAAAAGCAAAGGCTCAACGGTTTGTCCTGTATAGAAATAGCCGACTTTCGGTCGGGCGTCTAATAAACCGGTCATGGTCAAAATCGATAAGTCATTCCGCAAGGTTGCGCGGCTCAAGCCCAACTGCTTCGCAATGGTCTCCCCACTGATCGGCTGATGCTCTTTGACGATCTCAATGATTTTCATTTGTCTTTGGCTTAATTCCAATGTGTCACCTTCTTTCTTTTATGTGCTATGCTATTGATTATATGATTTTCCGAATAAAAAGGCAATCCTTCTCTTTTAAAAAGGATAAATCCCTTAAAAGTTATCTTTTTCAGCTTGACGATTAAATATGTCATACTATATACTGCTAATTAATCGAAATAGTATATAACATTTAAAAGGAGGAACATGATGGAAAAAGCAGTCGTATGGTTTTCAGAAGGCACAAAAGAGCAAAAAGCACTATTAGGCGGGAAAGGGGCAAATCTTGCGGAGATGACCAATTTGGGTTTGCCTGTTCCCCAGGGATTTATCGTCCCTGCGACTATTTGCCTGACCTATTTAGAAGAACAGGTTCTTCCTGAGGCGATCATCAAGCAAGTCAAAGCTGCCATCGAAGAATTGGCAGTCCGCAGGAACAAAACATTTGGCGGACTGCAATCGCCGTTGTTGGTTTCTGTCCGCAGTGGGGCTAAGTTTTCCATGCCAGGGATGATGGATACGATCTTAAACCTTGGGTTGAATGATGAAACCGTCCAAGGCTTGGCTCAGCAGACGGGGGACCCCGTTTTTGCTTATGATTGTTACCGCCGCTTGATCCAAATGTATGGGGATGTGGTGAAAGGTGTAGCAAAAGAGCACTTTGAAGCCTACTTGACAGATTATAAGAAACAGCAGAATTATGCGTCAGACCAAATGATGACCGGCAATGATTGGCAAATGATCTGCCGCGTGTTTCAAAGTATTTATATGGAACATACTCAAGAAGCGTTTCCGCAAGACCCGTTTCAGCAATTGTTGGCAGCTATCACGGCGGTTTTTCGCTCATGGAACAACCCACGGGCAAAGACCTACCGATCTCTCCATCGCATCCCTGACGATCTAGGGACTGCCGTAACGATTCAAGAAATGGTGTTTGGTAACAGCGGGATAAATAGTGGGACGGGTGTCGCCTTCACCCGCAATCCAGCAACCGGGGAACTGGGACTTTTCGGCGAATTTTTAGTGTGTGCCCAAGGGGAAGATGTGGTTGCAGGGATTCGTACACCGCAACCGATCCAAGCGTTGGCACAGCAGCATCCCATGATCTATCAGGAATTAAAGCAACTGGCTGAGCGTTTGGAGGATCACTATCAAGACATGCAAGACATTGAGTTTACCATCGATGACGGTCAGCTGTTTGTCTTGCAAACAAGAAACGGCAAACGAACCGCCGCTGCCGCAGCGCAAATCGCAACGGATATGGTCGCAGAAGGTCGGATCACTATCAGGCAGGCACTAGATCGCATCACACCAGAAATGATCGATCAATTGCTGCACCCGTTATTTGCCCCCGAAGCCTTACAGCAAGCCAAAGCCTTTACGCAGGGCTTGCCGGCTAGTCCAGGAGCAGCTTCAGGACATGTCTATTTCACTGCAGAGGCGGCGGAAAAAGCCAACCGCGCAGGAGAAAAAGTCCTGCTGCTGCGACAAGAAACCTCACCTGAAGATATTGAAGGCATGGTGGTGAGTGAAGCGATCATTACCGCTCGTGGGGGGATGACTTCGCATGCGGCGGTGGTCGCCCGTGGTCTGGGGGTCTGCTGTGTGGTAGGGTGCGAGGCATTAAGTGTCGATGTATTTTTGAAGCAGGCTCGCTGCGGCGAGCTGCTGATTGAAGAAGGTGACGTGCTTTCGGTAGACGGCAGCACTGGCAAACTGTATCAAGGGCAGCTGCCTATGACCAGTGTCCAGGAGCGGGTCTTGCTGGATCAGCTTTTGACGTGGGCACAAGCCCAGGCAGATCTAAAGGTTTACGCAAATGCGGAAACGAAAAATGACATTGAGGCTGCGCTGGCCTTTGGGGCAGCGGGCATCGGCTTAGCACGGACGGAGCATATGTTTTTTGGGGAAGAGCGTTTGTGGAAAATGCGGGAAGTCATTTTGGCAGAAACGAAGGCGGAACGATTGAAGGCGTTGGCTGAGATCAAGGCGTATCAAAAAGCCGATTTCCAAGAAATGCTGCAGGCCGCGCAAGGAAAGAAGTGCACGATTCGTTTATTAGATCCACCACTTCATGAATTTTTGCCCCATGAGCATGAACGCCTTGAAATGGCTCGCCGTAGTCAAAAATCATTGGCAGTGATCGAGCGGCGAATTGACGAGCTGCAAGAGGTCAATCCCATGATGGGGCATCGCGGCAGCCGTTTAGGACTGAGCTATCCAGAAATTTATGAAATGCAAACAGCGGCGATTTGTGAAGCGGCTGTGGAATTGCGGCAGCAAGGAGTCGAGGTAGAGGCGGCGATCTTATTGCCCCTGATCAGTTTGCCCGCAGAGCTGCAGGTGTTGAAAGCGACGTTGACACAGGTGATCGCTCAAGCAGAAGCAACCCTGCAGCAACCATTGCACATCGAGATCGGCATGATGATCGAGACACCTAGAGCGTGCTTGATCGCTGGGGAGTGTGCTGAAGATGCTGCGTTCTTTAGTTTTGGTACCAATGACTTGACCCAAATGACCTTTGGCTTTTCGCGGGATGATGCAGGCAGCTTTATTCAAGCCTATTTGCAGTCGGGGATCTTACAAGAAGATCCTTACCAGCACTTAGATCAGGCGGGTGTTGGTACCTTGATGCGCCAAGCGATCACTGGCGTAAGAGATCGTCAGCCAGAGCACTCGATCGGTGTTTGTGGCGAAGTCGGTAGTGATCCCTATTCCATTGCATTTTTGCGAGAGATCGGCATCGACTATGTTTCTTGCTCCCCATACCGAATCCCTGCTGCCTGGTTAGCGATCGCCCAATCCGCCCCCATCATCGAAGAGGCGTCAGTGGGCTCCCACTAAAATAGGAGAAAAAAATACACCGCAGTCCACTAGCAAGGTTCGCTTGCTTGCTGGATTACGGTGTGTTCGTGCAGCTTCACCTTACAGTGGCTGATCCGTTTTTTGGATCACGGGTTTGCGTCCTTTTAAATACCAAGTGATCCCAATGACATGGGCAAGGTAGATGGCAGCGAGGACGAAACGTACCAGCAGATTAGGGATCAATACTGCAGGAATGGCAAAGACTACCAGCATCATGGCAAACATCCGAACCATTCCCTTGGTACTCAGCTGTTTTTGTACGAGTGGTTTTTCAATGTATTTTTGATAATTTTCTGATTGAACCAAGCGTTGATAATAGGTATCGGAACTCCGCAGCCAGAAATAAGCCGTCAGCAAGTAAAAGACCGTTGTAGGTAAGAAAGGCAAGAAGATTCCTAAAGTACCTAGACCGAATGTCAGTGATCCACAAAGAAAAAATAGTGTTTTTTTCAAAAGTAACCCTCCTTATTTGGGTGTTTCGTGTCTTACCCTCAGTATAACGGAGGAGGGGCAGCTTGAACATGCGTTTTGTGCTTTTCTCCGTTTTTTAGCGGCAATAAGAGTTTTTCTTCCCCTTACTCCTGCTTTTTTGATAGACTAGAAACAACACAAAGGGGGAAGCAGCATGGAAACGATTGAATTGAGTACCGGCATTCAGATTCCAGTGATCGGCAGTGGGACGAATACATTTGGGAAAGAAAACCGAGAATACCAAGGTGCGATCAATGATGATACGACAGAGCTGTTGACTGCTATCAAGTGGGTATCGGCATTTTGATACGGCGATTTCTTACCGCAACGAAGCCGTAGTAGGCAAAGCCATCAAGGAGAGCGGGATCGACCGCAGCGAATTTTTCCTGACTTCTAAGATTCCTGGCAAACCAGAGCATACGCAAGATGCAGCTGCCGTGAAAGCGTCTGTCGAAGCGAGTTTAGCAGCCCTGCAGACGGAATCGATCGATCTTTATTTGATCCATCATCCGTGGGACAACTTGGCAGAGATCGCCGCTGTCTGGGCGGTTCTTGAGGCTTATGTCGATAAAGGAGTCTTAAAAGCGATCGGGGTGTCCAATTTCCAAGAAGAAGAACTTAGCTATTTATTGGCAAACAGTCGCATCAAACCAGCGGTCAATCAAATCGAATCGCATCCAGGCAAGTGGAACGACGCGATCATCGCCTATTCCTTAGCCAATCAGGTAGTTCCAGAAGCCTGGGGGCCACTTTCACGAATTTCAGAAGCGGCTCGGGAAACCTTGACCCAAATCGGTGAAGCGTATCAAAAAACCTGGAGCCAAGTGGTCTTGCGTTACCAAATCGAGCGTGGGGTGATCGTGATTCCGAAATCCCATTCAGAAAAACATCAAGCCGAAAATTTAGCGCTCTTTGATTTCGCTTTGACTGCGGAAGAAAAAGCCGTCATCAAAGAATTATAGGCAATAAAAAGTAGTCCCATTAAAGGGAACCTACAGCCAGTGCGGAAACTTCCGTGCTGGCTATTTTTATGCAGTCGCAACGCTCCTTCATGACTGAGGAGCTTTTCTATTCGTTAGATCAGCAACCGTAAGCCTTAGCAAAAAAGAAAATGCGCTGGCAGCCGTTTCTGCCAATGAACCCTCTTAATCATTCAAAGAAATAACCGATTATCCTTACTAAGGGTCGTCTACGGACGAGTCTTCATTGGATCGTGTGAAATTGGAAATGAAGGAGTGGCACAGTTGTGAAAAAAAGAAAAAAGACGATAGGAATTTATGTGATGATCACCTTGATGCTGGTTGCGGGGATCCCGATCATTGTCATGCTGACAAGTTCCTATTTAACCACCAAGAACTTATTGATTGAACGAAATGATTTGAACAAAGAAAGTGCCGTCAATTTGATCTTGGCGGAAGAAAAGAGTTTGCGCCGATCGACGGAAAGCAAATTGAAATCAATGGCTGAACTGCCAGCGATGAAAACAGAATTCAGCATGGGGCGCATCCGTTCAGATCTTTCTTTAGCGATTGCTGGGAGCAACAGCTTCTTAGCGGTGACTTTTGGGACAGAAGATGATGAGTATGTGACCTTCAATCCCTTACCAGATGATTATAAGCCTACGATTCGGCCATGGTACAAAGGGGCCGTAAAAGCCGAAGGAGAAGTGTATTGGACAGCACCTTATTTAGATACAGTGTCGAATCAATTTGTGACGTCGGCTTCGATCAGGGTCAAAAACTCCCATAATCAAGTGGGGGTTTTAAGCGTCGATGTTTCTTATGAAAGCATTCAAAACATCTTGTCTTCCTTTACCGTAGGGCGGACTGGGAATGTCACCTTAGTTTCAGAATCTGGGGTCATCGTGACCTCAAAAAACACCAAACAAATCGGTAAGAATATCAAAGAAGAAGAAGTATTCCAAAAAATCAAAGAAGCTAAAAACCCGACAGGCATGGTTGGTTTAGGCGACTCGAATAAAGTCAACGATGTGTTGTATGACAAGTCTGCTGATTCCAATGTTTGGGCGTACTCCGAAGTCAAAGCTAGTGATCTAGACAAAGAGCTAGGAGCGTTAGTCCGCACCACCATTATCGTTACGATCTTGATGCTGCTCTTTGTAGGACTGGTTTCTTATGCCGCGATCAAAGTAGTCGCAGCGATCATCGATTGCTTCAATCGTTACTTTAGAAAAGTCGGTGAAGGCAAACTAGAGAAGATGAGCAAAACCAAAAGAGCCAAAGGCGAAAAATGGACATGGGAGCAATTGGCACGCCGAGTTGTATATCCAGACAAAGCAGGCAATGAGATCCAGCAAATGGCGGACAATTACAATGTGATGATCGAAGGCACGGGTGCATTGATCCAAAAAGTACAAAAAGAAAGCAACAGTGTCGCAGGAATGTCAGATTCTTTATTAGAATTGTCAAAACAAACCAATATTGCGACAGAAGAAGTCTCTCAAACCATTACGGGGATTGCTGAAGTGACCGGTGCGCAAGCCCAAGAAACAGAATACAGCGTGTCACAAATGCAAAACCTGTCGCAGGTCGTGAAAGAATTACGAGAAAATGTTGGCGGCATGAGCAGCAAGTCGCAAGAATCTACGAAGATCAATCAAGAAAACTTAACGATCATGGATCAAGTCGATGACAGCTGGCGACAAGAGTTGGCACAGATGGAGCGTTTGATGTCGAACATGACGGGAATGAATGATAGTATCCAAAACATCAACTCGATCATTGGGGTCATCAACGATATTTCTTACCAAACCAACTTGCTAGCCTTGAATGCATCGATCGAAGCCGCAAGTGCAGGTGAGTCGGGCAAAGGCTTTGCCGTCGTGGCAGCTGAGATCCGTAAATTGGCGGAACAAAGCAAGGCTTCTACCAAAGAGATCGAAGCGATCATTGAAGAAATTCGTGAGCAGTCTAGTCAAATGGTCAAACAAACGTCGGCATCTGTCAAAGGCGGCGTTCGCCAAACCAACTTGATCAAAGAAGCGATCTCGTCTTCAAAAGAAGTTTTCCAACGCAGCAGCTATATGATCGAAGGCATCCATCATATTGAAGCAGCCAGTGCCCGTATCGAAAACATTCAAAACAGTGTACTGGAAAACTTAGAAAACATTTCCGCATCAACGGAAGAAAATGCCGCTGGTACACAAGAAGTTTCCGCAAATGCAGAAGAAGTCTTGGCAACCATGGATGAATTTACCAACCATGTGGCAGACCTCAGAGACATTGCAGAAGAGTTGAAGCGATTGACCAATCGTTTTGAAGTGGAAAAATAAACCAAGCAAAAAAATCACTCATCAGCTATTCGCAAGAATGGCTCGTGGGTGATTTTTGTTTAGTGAATAGGAGACTGCAATAAAGCCAAGACGGATATTGGTCGTCTTGGCTTTTCATGATGATGAGCAAGCAGGAAGTCAAAGAAGAGTTCAAGCAAATGGAAGGTGATCCGCAAGTCAAAGCACAGCGCAAAGCGAAGTACCGTGCGATGACCCAAAATGCCATCGCCAACGTCAAAGAAGCGACGGTTTTGATCACCAATCCGACCCATTTCGCCATTGCGATTCGTTACGATGCCAGTAGTGAAGGGGTGCCGCGGGTCTTGGCCAAAGGGGCAGATCAGCTGGCGCAGCGGATGAAAGCAGAAGCACTGAAAGAAAATATTCCACAGATCGAAAACCGTGAAGTGGCACGAGCCCTTTATCGCCAAGTAGAACCCGGGGATCTGATCCCTGTTGAGATGTATGAAGCCATTGCCGAAATCATCGCTTTGGTCTATCAGTTAGAAGAAAGCCAACGCGGCAAGATTTAAGGAAACAGGAGGAACAAAAATGAATGAGGCTGCCTCAAAACCGAAAAAAGGCATTGGTCTGGCGGATATCTTAATCTCGGTGATCGTCCTAGCTATTATTGGTTTGATTATTATTCCATTACCGAGTGCACTATTAGATATTCTGATCATTATCAATTTGACGATCGCGATCAACATTTTACTGATCACCCTGTTTACCAAATCAGTGTTGGAATTCACTACGTTTCCAACCTTGCTGCTGATCACAACGATGTTTCGTTTAGGTTTGAACCTATCTTCCACACGGTTGATCTTGACCCAAGGAAATGGCGGACACGTGATCGATGCCTTCGCCAATGTCGTTGCCGGCAGCAATTACATCGTGGGGATCATTTTGTTCGTGATCATCATGGTGGTTCAGCTAGTCGTCGTGACCAATGGTGCAGGGCGTGTCTCAGAAGTGACTGCTCGCTTCACATTGGATGCGATGCCCGGCAAGCAAATGGCGATCGATTCCGACCTAAATGCCGGTTTGATCACGGAAGCGGATGCCCGCAAACGACGAAAAGATCTGCAGCGAGAAGCTGATTTCTTTGGTTCGATGGATGGTGCCAGCAAGTTTGTCAAAGGGGATGCGATCGCAGGGATCTTGATCACTGTCATCAATTTAGTCGGCGGGGCGATCATTTTCTCCATGGGGGAACAAATGACCGTCATGGAAGCCTTCGCCCAATTCGGGAAACTGGCAATCGGGGATGGCTTGGTCAGCTCGATTCCCTCTTTATTGATTTCGATTGCTTCTGGGGTGATCGTGACTCGTTCTGATAACGATAGTTCCTTTGGTTTAGATATTGCGGCAGATGTGATGCGTAATCCCCAACTGTTTCGGATCGTGGGGGCGATTCTCTTCGTCTTAGCCTTAGTTCCTGGGTTTCCTTTTGTCCCTTTTGTGTTGATTGGTTTAGGCCTTTTCTCAGCCAGCTTTCTGGTGACGCAAAAAGAAGAAAAGCAGCGAGTGGAACAAAAACAATGGGAACAAAAATTGGCACTGGAACGCAAAAAAGAAGCACAGGAAGAAGACGATTCCGTGGCTTCCTTCCAAGTGGAACCAATCTCAGTGGAAATTGGTTATGGTCTGATCCCTATCGTGGATCGTTCGATCGACAACAGCTTGATGAACCGCATCGTGGCGATCCGTAAACAGAGTGCTAGAGAATTAGGGATCTTAGTCAGTCCCGTTCGTATTCGCGACAATCTCTATTTGGATGCCAACGATTACGTGATCAAGATCCGCGGCAACGAAGTCGGCCGCGGCGATATTTACCCGAATAAAGTCATGGTGATCAGTCCGAATGAAGAGCCGTTTCCTTTTCAAGGAATCGCAACAAAAGAACCAGCCTTTCATCTGGATGCTATGTGGATCGATGAATCCGATAAGGAGATGGCGGATCTGCAAGGGTTTACGATTATCGAGCCGTTGACCGTGATCGCAACACACTTAAAAGAAATCATCTATGCCCATGCACCAGAGCTGTTAGGTCGCCAAGAAGTCAAGAAATTATTGGAGGGCATCAAAGAGCAGTACAATGTCGTGATCGATGAATTGATCCCCGATATTTTACGGCTCGGCGAGGTCCAAAAAGTTTTACAAAATTTATTGGATGAGCAAATTCCCATCAATGACTTAGCAACGATCTTAGAAACTTTAGCCGATTACGGCGTTGTCACGAAAGACGTAGAAGTTTTGACAGAATATGTCCGCCAAGCATTGAAACGGACGATCGCTGCCAAGTATGCCAATGAGAACCACGAGCTGCAAGTGGCGGTGATCCAGCCGAAACTAGAAGAAATCATCGCTCAAAGTATCCAAAAAACCGCAACTGGCTCGTACCCAGTCTTAAAACCAGATACCGTGACCAAGCTGTTGGATTCCATCAGTGGGATCCAACATGCGGCGATCGCTCAAAATATCAATTTCGTGATTCTGGCATCGCCTAAGATCCGGTTAGCATTCAAAAAAATGATCGTTTTTAATTTTCCAGATATCGCCGTTCTTTCTCTAAATGAGATTCCCAATGAAATTGCGATCGAAACGGTGGGCAGTATTGACATTTAAGCAGAATTTTCTTAGGAAGGGGCATCGCCGATGTATGAAGTCGATCGAGAAGCGGAGATCATCAAGTATCTGCCGCTAGTGGAACGGGTGGTTCAGCGCCTGTCTATCAAAACCGCCGATTATGAATCAGGCGATCTCTATAATATTGGGGTGATTGGGCTGATGGATGCCTTGCGGAAATTCGATCCCTCAAAAAAAGTTCCTTTTGAAAGCTATGCAGCGATTCGTATCAAAGGGGCAATTATTGATGAAGTACGCAAGCACGCCAAAATCTCCCGATACAAAATGGCGGCAGTCAATCAGTTTTATCAAGCACGGCAAGAGTTGGAGCAAAGCCTCAAAAGAGAAGCGACCGACACCGAGATCTGCAAACAGCTGGGAATCAACCAAAGTCAACTAGCGGATATTTATGAGAGTCTGCACTACTTAGCCAGCGTTTCTTTGGAAGATACCTTGTTTGCTTACCAAGAAGAAGGCATGACCTTAAAAGATATGGTTCGGGATCCAGCCGAAAATGTCGAAGATACCTTGGTCGCTGAAGAAAAACGCACCGCCTTGGTGGCGTGCATCAAAAAATTAGGGGAACGAGAACAATTGATTTTAAGTTTGTACTATACCGAGGAACTGACGTTAAAAGAAATCGCTGAAATCTTAGAAGTCTCGATTCCACGAGTTTCACAAATTCACGGCAAAACGATTGCCAAATTGCGCACATTGATTGAGGAGGAACTGGCATGATTCGAGGATTGGATGTCTTATCACGGAACATTTCATTATTACAAAAGCGACAAGAGACGACGAGCGGCAATATTGCCAATGTCAATACAACAGGGTATCAAGCAAAAACTTTGTTCCAGTCGGCGCTAGATGAAGTGGCGCTGCATAATTACCAAAGCGGGCCCAATGCGGATACCCGCCATGATATCGGTGGATTGTCTTTAGGAACCCAATTGGCAGGCAGTACCATCAGTCAAGACCAAGGCGCTGTCAAACAGATGGGACAAGCCAGCGATTTTGCACTGCTTTCCGAAGGCTACTTTGTCGTTCAAAACAATGTGGGGCAGCGGTTGTATACGAGAAATGGCGACTTTACCGTCAATCAGCAGAATCAATACGTGACACAAGAAGGCTATCTTGTCTTAAGTGCCAATGGACAAGCAGTCAGCGCCTTGGGATCAGCGAACTTTCAGATCCAAACATTCCCCCCAGAAGCATTGACTACAGCTGGTCAAAACTATGTGACTAGCAACGCAGCAGGAACCACGGTGAATGCACCCGTGATCCAGCAAGGTGCCTTAGAACAAGCCAACGTAGCGGTTGCCGATGAAATGGTAGCGATGATCCAGACTTCTCGCGAATTTGAAGCCAATCAGAAAGCCTTGAGTTCAACGAATCAGACATTGCAAAAAGCGGTCAACGAATTAGGAAAGATTTGAGGATGAGTCAATGAATATCAGTGGATTATTAGGAATCAGCCGTTCTGGGTTGAATCATTTGCAGACAAACTTAGACACGACAGCCAACAACATCGCCAACGTCAATACCAATGGCTATCAAGCACAAACGACCCATTTTCAAGCATTGATGGAAAATGCCATCGGTGCAGAAGAAACGCTATTTAATGGCAACGCCGCCCAATATGGTGCGTCAATGGGGGCAAAAGCGACTACGACTACCAGTTTTGCCCAAGGCAATCTGGCGGGCACCGCTCAGCCATTAGATCTCGCGATCCAAGGCAACGGCTTTTTCGGGGTCCGGGACCAAACTGGTCAATTGCTGCTGAGTCGAGCAGGCAATTTTCATTTAAGTGAGAACAAGCAATTAGTCAATAGTGAAGGGTACCCTGTGGCAATGACCACAAACGTACCGACCCCTCAGTGGCCAGATGCGCAGCAAATCGCAATAGATGCCAGCGGTCAGCTGACGACGGAAGAAAATGGTCAGACTCGCGTGTTGGGACAGCTGACCCTTTATCAGCCGACGAATACAGAAAACATCACGCCAGTGGGCAACCAACTGTACCGTGCCGGTGATCAAGCGTTGCTTACTTCGCAAACCAATCCAGCAGCCTTTGGCAGCGTCTTGCAAGGACAGTTAGAACAGTCGACGGTGGATCTAGCGACGTCCATGACAGACTTGTTAACGACCCAGCGTGCGTATGGATTGAACACGAAAGCCATGCAGACAGCCGATGAGATGTGGTCCGTGATCAATCGTTTTACAGATTAGAGGAGAAAGAACATGATTCGCTTAACCAAGGTCAGTAAAAAATTCAGCAATGGCACGTTGGCATTGGCCGATATTTCTGTTGCGATCCCTCAAGGAGAATTTATCTATGTGGTGGGTCCCAGCGGTGCGGGCAAATCGACCTTATTCAAATTGCTCTTGAAAGAAGAAGAGCTTTCGGCTGGTTCTATCCAAGTCGGCAATGTCTTGTTGGAACAACTCAAAGACCGTCATCTCTATATGGTTCGACGACAAGTCGGTATCGTCGGACAAGAGGACCTTTTGCTTCCTTATCTGACGGTTGCTAAAAACGTCGATTATGCGCTGCAAGTACTAGGCACTCCCCGCAAGCTGCGTCAGGAAAAAACCGCCAAAGCGCTGCAACTGGTGGGCATGTTTTCTCAAAAGGATCACTATCCTGAGGAGCTTTCCGTGGGACAGCGCAAAAAAGTAGCGATCGCGCGGGCGATCGTCACAGAGCCAGCAGTCTTGATCGCCGATGAGCCCACCGCCAATCTGGATGCCAAATCAGCCGTCGAAGTCATGAAACTGCTCTTGCGGATCAATCAAGTCGGTGCCACGATCCTCTTGGCGACCCACGACAGTACGATGGTCAATACGGTCCGTAATCGAGTAGTCGAGCTGTAAAACGGTCGTTTGGTTCGTGATGAATACCAAGGCGGCTATACGCGCTTTGCTGATCCAAAAGATACATATGTCTGGTGAAGATGCTTAACTTTTCTAGCAAAAGATCCGATTAAAGAACTAGAAGATTGTTTTCATAATCGGATAAAGAAGGAGTGACTCAACGATTATCAAGTGAAGAGCGAATCTTGATAAACAGCACGACTGATCATTTTGCATAGGAAAGGATACTGTTATGAAGAAGAAGGTACAAGCTATCATCAAAAAAATCCGCTTGGCGGCGTTGATTCCGCTAGGATTTACCCTGATCGTATTATTAGGATGCTATTTCTTCGTGATCCGCACCCACGGAGACGGACAAGCAGCAAAAAGTTTCTTTATTTTTTCAGTAATCGTACTGCTGCTAGAAATCGCAGTGTTAGTAGGAATGACCTATTTGGTAAAAAAAGAGACCCACTCGGGCATGGATACGTTATTGACAGAACTAGAAGCAGTTGGTTCTGGCGATCTGTCGCATATCGATGAGATCGGCAGCAGTGACCAGACTTCTCTTTTTGGGCAAGTTCAAAATCGTTTTCAAGGGGTTTTAAACACCTTCAAAGCGGTAATCGTTGGCATGCACGAAGAAAGCAGCCGAATGGAAAAAATGGTAGGCGGCCTAACGACAACCTCAAAAAATGCCAAAAATTCAATTGAAAATGTGCGTCAGACGATGAATGCCATCGCAGATGCCACTAGTTCACAAGCCTCCGAAGCGGAACAAACCTCCTTTGATATGGACGAGCTAGCCTTAAGTATCGAAGAGATCCACAAAGAGATCGAATTGATGAATGGCTATGTCGGTCAATCCCAAAGCAGCAATGTCCACAATTCGGAAATGATGTTCCATGTATTTGAAAGCTGGGAGATCGAACGGCAAAACCAAGCAGAATTAGTAGAAAGCATGAACGACATGAACGAAGATGTCCAAAGCATCGGTAAGATCGTTCAGCTGATCAATGACATTTCTGATCAGACCAACTTACTGGCATTGAATGCATCCATCGAAGCAGCTCGAGCTGGAGAAGCAGGCCGAGGGTTTGCCATCGTTGCGGAAGAAGTCCGCAGCTTGGCGGAACAAAGCAGTCAATCAACGAAAAGCATTCGTTCGATCATTGAAACGATCCGCAAAAAATCGGAAAAAGTGGTCTCTGCAGTGACGGATTCCTTTGAAAGCGGCGAAAAACAAACCAACAATATCAACAAAGCGATCGAATCAGCCAATGAGATCTCTGATATTGTTGAAAAATTGGTTTCAAGTATTCAAGCCGTGGAAGCCCATATTACCGGGATCGTTGAGAAAAAAGACATGGTTCAAGTTTCCGTCAGCAACATTTCGGCTGCTGTTTCGGAAACCTCTGCCGGCACCCAAGAAGTAACGGCAAACTTAGAAGACTTCTACTTAGTCATCGAAGACTTTGAACGGAATGTGCAAGAGATCGAAACGATCGCCACTATCCTTAAATTCCAAGTGGATAGTTTCAAATTCTAAAAAGGAGCAGTGACGCCAATGGAACAATACGTTGTATTTAAAAGTCATCAACAACTCTTTGCCTTGCGAATCGACTATGTGGTACGGGTCATTGAGGCTGCTCCTTTTACCCAGCTGCCAGAAGTGGCGGATTTCGTGCTGGGGATCCAGCCTTTTGAAGAGGCGATGGTGCCGATCATTGACATCCGCAAAAAGCTGTTTGATGAATTTACACCGGAAACTGGGCAAAATGTGGTCTTGTTGTGTCACTGGCAAGAGCAGGCGATCGGCCTTTACGTGGAAGAGATCGTCGGCATTTTACCGCTCGTTGAAAGTCCTAGCAATGCGGAACTAAATACATCAGGACTCAAGCAAAACTATATCGAAGCCTTTCTGAAAAAAGACGATGAACTTGTGCTGGCATTGGAGCTGCCGTTTCTCTTCAGCTATGAACAAGCCGCTGAGATGACGGCGGAGTTAGACGCCTATCAGACAGAGGAATTGGCAGCCGCCAATGACCATGACAATGATGACCGTGAATGAGGAACTGCATGTGGGGATCTCGGAGTATAAGATCGCCCAAGCGCCGACGCGTTTGATCACGGTGGGTTTAGGTTCTTGCATCGGCACGATCATTTACGATGAAGCCAGTCATATCGGCGGCTTGAGTCATATTATGCTGCCAGATAGTCAGCCTTTTTTGCACAAGCGGGAAATCAAGCCCGAGAAGTTTGCGGACTTGGCATTGCCAGCGATGGTGGCTGAGCTGGAACAAAAGATCCGTCGGCCTCGCTTTCAAGCGAAAATCGTTGGCGGCGCCAATATGTTTCAGTTCCAGACGCTTAACGCTGCCAGCAATATTGGTCAGCGCAATATTGAAGCCGTCGAGGAAGTCTTGGCTCGGCTAAACATTCCGATCGTAGCCAAACATGTTGGCGGCAGCGCTGGTCGAACGATGATCGTGGATCTTCAGGATTTCAAGACCATGGTTCGGCAAGTCAAACAAGAAATCGTTTATTTGTAAAAGGAGTACAGGGACATGAAAAAAGTAATGATCGTCGATGATTCGGCATTCATGCGGAAAGTAGTGACAGATTTATTGAATCAGCTGCCTGATATCGAGGTGACCGTCGCTGCCCGCAATGGCAAACAAGCATTGGACTATCTGACCAAAGAAGCGATCGATTTGGTAGTAATGGATGTGGAGATGCCAGTGATGAACGGATTAGAGACCTTGCGGAGGATGAAACAGCAATCAGCCATTCCCGTCATCATGCTTAGTTCATTAACCAATCAAGAAACCACGATTGAGGCTTTGGCGCTTGGCGCCCGAGATTTTGTGGAAAAACCCGTCAGTCTATCGATGATCGAAAAAGAATGGATCGCTGAATTTCATCAAAAGATTTTGGCGATGGATCATGAAGTCGGTACGGTTCACCCGCCAGTGCCAACGATTGCCCAGCCCACTAAGCTGACACAAAACAGCTTGCCGGTATCACTTGATGCGCTAGTCATTGGTGCTTCAACAGGCGGACCACGTGCCTTACTGGGAATTATTCGCCGTTTGCCTGCACGTTTGCGTTGCCCGATTTTGATCGTTCAGCATATGCCAGCGGGCTTCACGGCTTCCTTTGCAAAACGCTTCTTAGACACAGAGACAACCGTCCGAGTACAAGAAGCAGTCGACGGCATGCGGATCGAAAATCAAGTGTATCTTTGTCCAGGGGATTACCACATGACGGTCCAACAAGGGCACCTGCAGTTGGACCAGCGAGAAAAACGGCATGGGACGCGGCCAACCGTCGATTATCTTTTTTCCTCAGCAGCTGACTACTATGGCCCGCAACTAGCGGCAGTGGTTTTGACGGGGATGGGAAAAGACGGCACCGCTGGCTTACGACAGATCCAAGCGGCTGGGGGCTATACGATCGTTCAAGACAAAGAAACGTGTACAGTCTTTGGGATGCCGCGGTATGCCATTGAACAAGGAGTCGTGGATGAAGTCCTGCCATTGCAGGGCATTGAAGCAAAAATTGCACAGATGGTCAGGTGAAGAAGATGGAAGAAGAATTTGCCTTATTTAATGCGTGGGTGGATCGCCGATTAGGGATTCCCTTAGCCGCATACAAAGAAAATCAAATGCAGCGCCGCATCCTTACGATCATGGAAAACAGCGGGGCAAAAACGTTGAGGGAGTACCAGCAATTGATCGAAGGCGATGACGGGGTGCGGGCGGCTTTTTTAGCCCATATCACCATTAACGTAACGGAATTTTATCGCAACAAAGAACTGTTTGACGCCTTTGAACGCGTCTTGACAACCATTGTTCTCCCGAAAACCACGCTGCCCAAAATTTGGAGTGCCGCATGTTCGATTGGGGCAGAACCCTATACGATCGCGATGCTGCTAGAAAAAAACCAAATTGCCGCAGCCAATGTCTTGGCTACCGATATCGATACGCAAATTTTGGCAAAAGCCAAGCAAGGACTCTATCGAGACCACGAATTGCGGAATGTCTCAGCGGCAGAACGTGCCCGTTTTTTTGATGCAAAAGAAAAGAACCAGTTTCAGATCAAACCGGAAATCAAACGGCGGGTTCATTTTAAGCAACACGATCTTTTGAAAGACCCGTACAATGGGCCTTTTGATGTGATCGTTTGCCGCAATGTGACGATTTATTTCAAAAGCGATGCTCGGGATGCCGTCTATCAAAAATTCAGCGATGCATTGGTCCCAGGGGGCATTTTGTTTACGGGAGCGACAGAAACGATCAATTTTGCGGAACAATTCGGTCTCAAGAAAATCGATTCGTTTATCTATCAAAAAGTATAATTTTGTAAAGGAGGGACCCATTTGGATGACAATAGTGTCTATCGTACCCTTTTCTTTGAAGAAACAGACGATCATTTAGCGCAGTTGAATGATCATGTCTTGCAATTGGAAAACGATCCAAAAGATAGCGCCTTGCTGAATGATATTTTCCGTTCTGCCCATACCCTTAAAGGGATGGCGGCAACGATGGGCTATGACGTCATGACGCAGCTGACCCATAAAATGGAAAATATTTTTGAGTTATTTAAAACTGGGACCTTGCAAGTGACCCAGCAATCGATCTCATTGATTTTCAAATGTCTGGATCGCCTGTCAGAACTTGTGGAGGACTTGCGGGAAGAACGCGACCTGCAGCCAGCTCAAATTGCCGATTTATTGGCCGAACTTGACCAAACGGAACATTCTGGCGGTATATCAACCGAGACAGAAGCAAGCCAAAACCCCACCGCAGTGGGCGCGTTAACCCCACAGCTTCAACAGATCGATCCTTCTGATCTGTATGTGATCGAGCAAGCGGCTGGAGATGGCTATCAAGCGGTCCAAATTGCTGTTCGCTTAGATGCCCAATCTATGTTAAAAGGTGCTCGTGCCTTCTTGATCATGGAAAAGCTTGGCCAAGCAGGGGATGTTCTTTATACAGAACCAGATGCCCAAACACTCGAAGAAGGCACCTTTGAATCAGATTTTTCACTGCTGTATTTGACGCAGCAAACACTGGCTGATGTCGAGCAAAACATCGCCAGCAACAGTGAGATCGAAGCCTTCGTGGTGGCACCGTTTGATCCTTCAGCGGCTGTGTTGGAGGAGGCAGAAGAGCTGCTCCAACCAGTGCCGACCCCAGAGTCAGAGACTTCTGCTCTTCAGCAAGCGACAACAGAAACGAAAGAAAAATCGCCGACGCCCGTGCATCATGCGTCCGCCCAAAATCAATCGATCCGAGTCGACTTGAATCGCTTAGATTCATTCTTGGATCTCGTGTCCGAATTGGTGGTCTATCGCAATCAATTGGAAGATGTCAGTGAGCGGGAAAACATCGAAGCAGTCAAAGACCCCTTAGAGCAAGTCTCACGATTGACCTCTGAGCTGCAAGATTTGGTCTTGCGGATCCGCATGCAGCAAGTCAATGTCGTCTTTAGTCGCTTTCCACGAATGGTTCGGGACTTATCCAATGAACTGCAAAAGGAAATGGAACTTGTCATTTTTGGGGAAGAAACGGAATTGGATAAAACAGTGGTTTCTGAGTTGAGCGAACCTCTGGTCCATCTGTTACGTAATTCTGTCGATCACGGCATCGAAGCACCCGATGTTCGGGAAAAACTGGGCAAACCGCGCAAGGGCACGATTCGCTTGGCGGCCTATCAAGAAGGCAATCGCGTGATCATTACTTTAGAGGATGATGGCAAAGGCCTTGATCCGCAAGTAATCAAAGCAAGTGCTGAAAAGAAAGGCTTAGCAACGGAAGGTCTTTCCGATGAAGCGTTGCAGCAGCTGATTTTCCATCCTGGTTTTTCAACTGCGCAAGAAGTGACTAACATTTCTGGGCGCGGTGTCGGGATGGATGCCGTGCAATCCAAGATCACCCAACTAGGGGGCACGATCGAAATGAAGAGCCAGCCAAATAAAGGCACGCAGTTTGTGATCAAATTGCCATTGACTCTATCGATCATTCAAGCGTTGATGGTTCGCGTCGGAGCAGAAACCTTTGCGATCCCACTAAATCTCGTCGAACGCGTGGTGATGGTCAAAGAAGAAGAGATCATCCAGACGGTCTCAGATGAGGTCTATCGTTTTCAAGAGGAGTTGATTCCCTTGGTTCGGACCGATCAACTCTTAGCGATCGAAGGCGATCCATCTGAGAAAAAATTCGCCATCATCGTCAACAATGACCAACAATTTCACGGCATTTTGGCAGATGAGCTGATCGGCCAGCAAGAAATCGTCATCAAGAAAATCGATCCGCTGCTGCAAAAGCTGAATCGCTATCAAGGAGCAACGATTATGGGCAACGGCTCGATCGCACTGATCCTAGACATTCATGCCATCTGTCAGGAAAAAAAGGATGACCGCTTATGAGCTATACAGCGCTGCAGATCGATGGCCTAAAAGAACTGATCAATATCGGCGGTGGTCACGCTGCGACTAGTTTATCAAAGCTCGTCCAACAACCGATCGATATGCGGGTACCGGAAGTCGAGATTCTAGCTTATGAGGACCTGTATCAGCAGATCATGGCGGAAGACAAAGAAGTTCATGTGGTGATGAGCCAGATCGAAGGGGCATTTCGAGGGATCTTCTTGTTTGTCTTAACGGATGAATCCGCCGCAAAATTGCGTCAGTTGATGATCCAAGAAAGCGATCCGTCTGAAGAATTGAAGCAATCGGTCATCAACGAGTTGACCAACATCCTTACCAATTCTTTTTTGATCGCGATCGGGCAACTGTTGGAAACCCAGCTGAGTGCGTCTTTACCAAGCGCCAGCTATGATTTCTTTGGCGCAGCGATCAGCTCCATCTATTTGGCGATGGCCCAGTATGATGAGCAGGTGATGGTGATCCGTAATGAGTTCGTCTACGCCAAAGAAACATTAGAGGCATCGTTATTTTTGATTCCAGAAATCGGTGTACTAGAAAACATATTTGATTCATTAGGAATTTGAAAGGGGCAAATACAATGTCAAAAAAAGTATTGATCGTGGATGATGCGGTATTTATGCGCATGAAATTAAAGGATATTTTAGAAAAAAACGGCTATAAAGTCGTGGGGGAAGCCCAAAATGGCCAAGAGGCTTTTGAAAAATACCAAGCAACGACACCAGACTTAGTGACCATGGATATCACGATGCCAGAAGTGGATGGCTTAGAGGCATTAAAAATGATCCGCACGTTTGATGCGCAGGCCAAAGTCGTAATGTGCAGTGCCATGGGACAACAAGGAATGGTGATGGATGCGATTCGCGCCGGTGCGGTGGACTTTATCGTGAAGCCCTTTGACACGGACCGCGTAATCACTGCCATCGACAAAGCCTTTGCCTAATGCCTAGGAGGATAGCGACATGCAGATGATTCTTTTCAAAATGGCTCAGCAGTACTATTTGATCTCGGCGGACTCGGTGGACGAGGTCATTGATGCCCCTTCTTTTACGAAGGTGCCCTTAGCACCAGAGTGGGTGGAAGGGTTGATCAATCTGCGGGGGTCTGTCGTAACGGTGATTCGTTTGGCAAAATTGATTCCCATCATGGAACCAGCCTACGAAAAAAACATATTGATCATGAAGAAGCAAGAGGAGACCAAAGGGGTCCTCGTAGAAGAAGTAATTGAAGTTCTTGATATCACCGAAGACGATATCCAACTGGGCAATCAAGAGACAGAACATGCCGTTGGGGTCGTGACGATCGGTGAAAAAGTAGCCAGTGTGATTCAAATCGATCACATGATTTTTTAAAAAAATGGGGGATTAGTGTGGATCAGGTATTGACGCAGCAAGAGATTGATTTATTGTTGAATGCGATGAGCAGCGGAGAGATCGATCAAGAAATTATTGAGATAGAAGACAAACAAGCCAAAGTGAAAGCCTACGATTTTCGCCGACCAACAAAGCTGTCGAAAGAATACGTCAATACCCTGCACATGATCTTCGAGGATTTCTCGAAGATGAGCAGTAGCATGCTTTCTACCCAACTGCGGACCAATGTTTCTTTGCAGTTGGCAGCTATCGAACAAGTCAGTTATGACGAATTTATCCATTCGATACCAAAATTTACTTTGTTGGGGCTCTTTCATTCGCAGCCTTTGAGCGGGATCCAAATGATCGAGATGAACCCACAACTGTGTATGATGTTGGTGGAATTGTTGTGCGGCGGCTTGGATGTCTATCAAAACAAGCCGATCGAAATGGATTTTAGCGAGAAAAAAAGTTTTACTGATATTGAAACAGCAATCTTGGAAGAAGTGGTGGCACAATTTGTCCGGGTCTACCAAAATGTATGGAAGGACATCGTTGCCTTGGATTCGGTTTTGGATGGAATCGATACGAATCCGCAATTGATGCAAAACATGTCGCCCAACGAACCCGTCGTGTTAGTGACCTTTACTATCAAAATTTTTGAAGTGAAACATTTTATCAATCTATGTATCCCTTATGTCTTCTTTGAAGGGATCATTGATAAATTAAGTTTCCGCAATTGGTTTGATAGCAATCAGCCAGTCAACCAAGACGATAGCCACGAGTTGCAAAAAAGTTTGAATGGCGTCGGTTTGAATTTAGAAGTTCTGCTGGGCCATGCTCAAATGAGTCTTTCTGAGTTTCTCCACTTAGAAGAAGGCGATGTCATCAAACTAGACAAAAAAATTACTGAACCATTGGAGACCTTCATCGATGGAAAACCTTGCTTCCGAGCAAAACCTGGGAAGCAAGAGGACCGTTTAGCCATTGAATTATTAGACAAGTTAGAAGAGGAGCAAGAACTATGAGTGAACGTTTATCCCAAGCAGAAATCGATGCATTGTTGAATCAAAGTGCCCCAGCCCAGCCGCAAGGATTAGAAGAGCAAGTCAAAGTCGACATTATCGGCGAAGTTGGCAATATCTCCATGTCGCAAGCGGCGACGACGTTGTCTTCCATTCTTGATCGTCGGGTCAGCATCACGACTCCCCGAGTGTCTAAAATCAAATTTGGTGAGATCTTAAACGACCTCGTTGCACCAAAAGTAGCGACGACAGTTGAATGTAAAGAAGGCCTTTTAGGCAGTAATTTGATGCTGTTAGAAGTCAAAGATGCCATCGTGATCGCCGATTTGATGATGGGTGGAACTGGTGAAACCAGCAACACTCAATTTACGGAATTAGAGCTAAGTGCTGTGGCAGAAGCTATGAACCAAATGATTGGGACTGCCTCGACTTCGATGGCAACGATGATCAGCCGCAAAGTGGATATCTTGCCGCCGATCGTCAAACTATGGGAGACACCAGAAAACATTGAGTATAGCGGGATCGAGGCAGAGGAAGAGATTTACTGTATCTCATTTTCTTTGCGCGTCGAAGGTTTGATCGAAAGCAAAATCATGCAGATCTTTACGGATCCTGTGGTCAACGATATCGCCAGTGCAATGCTGTCCGATGAAGCGACTGTCGTTACTCGGGAAACACCAACACCGCAGCCAACGGCACCCGTTGCTGCGCCTACGCCAGAACCAGCGGCTGCATCAAAGCCCGTGGAAGTCAGCAAACCTGCGTTTCAAACATTAGCCTCCAGCGGAGTGAGCGATGGGGATAATTTGGACTTGATTCTTGATGTGCCATTGGATCTAAGTGTCGTGTTAGGCCGCAGCAAAAAAACTATTAAGGACATTTTATCTTTCAATACGGGGTCCGTCATCGAGCTGGAAAAACTGACGGATGAACCGCTAGAGATTTTGTTGAACGGCAAGCTGATCGCCACTGGGGAAGTCGTGGTCATCAATGAAAACTTCGGTGTGCGGATCACCAACATTCTTTCGCAAAAACAACGCATCCACAATTTGCATTAATTTGAAGAAATCGCAAAAAGTTAAACATATGGGTTTAACTTTTTTGTGATTTGACCGATAGTAGAGGGTAGAAGAATGAGAACGGAGGAGAACCTATGAAAATCGAAAGCGGTTACGCAGAATACAGCGACAAGGCCATCAAACGTGAAGCGGTCAAACAAGAAAAGCCAACTGCTGCTCAGACAGAAAAAACCGTCGATGTTCAATTATCCGAAACAGCTCAAGCCATTCAAAAGAGTGCCAATCAAACAGCCAGTCGTAGTGAGCGAGTGGCAGAATTGAAACGAGCGATCAAAGAAGGCACCTACCAAGTATCTGCCGAAACGATCGCAGATAAAATGCTGCAACAAGATGAAAAGCAGGTCGACTAGATGACAGAACGGGAATTTGAGCGTCAGCTTCAGCAGTTCTTGCGGTTGCTGCAAAAAGAAAAGACCTGCTTGATCAAAAATCAAGCAGAAAAATTACCAGAACTCGTCGAGAAAAAAACCGCCTTCGTACCCGTTTTTTCCACGTATGAAGGAACTCTTTCAGTGGCGATCAAAGAACTCATCCGCCAAATCCAAGTGCAGCAAGCCGAAAATCTCCTGCTGACGGAGCAAGCCATTAGTTTCCAAACTGTTTTGATGGATGCAGTCAAAGAAAATATCAAGACACCGGCAAATACGTATTCGAAATACCAAGAAAAACAAGCTGTCTCAACAGCGATCATCGATCAAAAAATGTAAGGAGTACTTCTATGACAGGACTATTTGGTTCATTAGGCACCGCAACCCGGGGCATGACCGCCAATCAAGCAGCGTTGCAAACCAGCAGCCATAACATTGCAAATACCAATACAGACGGCTACTCAAGACAACGAGTCAACTTGCAAGCCGAAGCGTCTTATCATTTAGCGGGTGTCGGCAGCATCGGTATGGGTGTGAAAGTCGGCAGTGTCGAACGGATCGTCGATGATTTTGTCATTGGACAAGTACGCAATGCCAATTCTACCTATACATATTATGAACAAAAAGCAGACATATTAGGACAGCTGGAAAGTTTAATGAATGAGCCTTCTGACAACGGACTGTCCAAACAGCTGGCAACGATGTTTGATTCTTGGACCGCATTAGCCAACAATCCTGAACTGGATACGTCTAAGACCCTTGTGCTGGAAAACAGCAGTACGTTTGCCGATACCATCAACCAAATGGGCAAACAAATGACGCAGTTGCAAAGCGATACGCTGGATACCATCGAAAAATCCGCGCTGGACTTCAATGAGAAGGTCAAACAGCTGCAATCCTTGAATGAACAGATCTATGGGTTGACGACGAGTGGTGAGACACCGAATGATCTTTTGGATCGTCGAGACAGTCTGTTGAAAGATCTCTCGGGTCTAGCAGGGATCGAAACCAAGACCGATCAGTATGGCCGTGGGTTTGTATCCATGAGCGGACAGACGATTTTAAGTGCGGAGGAACGCAATACCCTTAGTGTGGTGGTGGGACAAACCGACACAGGCGTCTTGGTTTCCAAAGACGGCAACGCCTTGAATCCTGTCGAAACCATTACAGGGTCTTATCCAGCTGGAACCGTCTTGTTGACGAAAACCACCGACAATGGCGAAACCGCCTATACAGAATTGCCGATCAAAGAAGGCGCGATCGGAGGCCTGCAAGCATCATCTGGGGAGATCGGCAGTCGCCTGACGGAATTGAACAACTTTACGACGACGATCGCGCAAGCCATGAACATGGTCTTTACCGGCGGCGCTTCTCCTACTAGCGGTCTATTTGAGATCGGCCAAGATGATACTGGTACAGCGACGACGATTCGGGTCAGCCAAGCACTGTTAGATAACCCAAGTCTGGTGACCGGCGGAACGAGCAATGCAGCAGGAGATGGTTCAAGAGCTGCTGCAATGGCGAAACTCAGCAGTGCCAAATTGGACTTCCCGTTGTCAGAAAAGACGATCGCTTCTTTTGATTCTGAGACATTGACGTTTGCGAATGCAGCATCTGGCATGAGTGTCAGCAGCTATTTTAACAGCATCGTCACCAAAAACGGGATCTCAAAACAGCAAGCCGACAATACAGTCAGTGCCCAATTGTCGCTGCTGAATCAACTAGAATACAAAAATCAATCGGTGTCTGGGGTTTCATTAAATGAAGAAATGTCAGATGTGATTCGTTTCCAACAAGGATTTCAGGCCAATGCCCGCATATTATCGGTCGTTTCTGAAATGTTAGACACATTGATCAATCGAACAGGAGTGTAGACCATGCGTATTTCCAATTCAATCACCTACAATGATTTTTTACGAAATCTAGGAACCAACGCCTCCAAAGTCCAATCCACGTTGAATCAGCTATCAAGTTTGAAAGAAGTCAGCAAGTCCTCGGATAATCCGCTGCTGGTTTCAAAAATCATGGATCTCAATGTGTCGTTAAATCAAAACAAAACTTACAACAATACGATCAAAGACAGTATTTCTTGGACAAAAGCCCAAGATTCTGCTCTAGAAAGCGTCAGTACTTCGATGCTGCGGATTCGCTCGTTGGTTCAATCTTCTGCCAATGCGACAGCTGGCAGTGAGGAATTAGGGGCAAATCGTTCAGAGATCGAGCAAGAGATCGAAGGCATCGTTGAATCATTAAACACCAACTTTGATGGCCGCTATCTATTTAGCGGAACGAATACGACGACGGCGCCTTTTGAGATCGTCAAAGAAAATGACGCCATCGTCGGTATCAAATACAATGGCACCAGCGAAGACTTGCCGCGAGAAATCGCAAATGGGGTCTCGGTGGATCTGTTAGCCAGCGGTGATCGTCTGATGAACGAGACGGGCACAGCTGCGGATCCCCAAAATTTAAGCACCTATTTCAATGATTTGTTGTCTGCGTTGCGCAGTGATGATAAAGATGCCTTAGGTGGCGAGCTTTTAACCGCTCATGACCAGCATGCCACTAATGTGGTGAATGTACGGGCGCAGATCGGCACCCTCTACAATCGCTTGGAGGCGGCAGCTGATCGAAATGAGACGGAAAAGCTGAACTTGACCGAAACACTGTCCAACAAACAAGACGTCGATATTGCGGAAAAGTATATGGAATATCAAAATCAAATGACTGCCTACCGTTCAACACTAGCGATGGGAACAAAGATCATGCAGATGTCCATTCTAGATTATTTAAATTAACCCAAAAACTTTTGTTCTTTTCTGAGAGCAAAAGTTTTTTATTTTTTTTAGAAAAAAGGCTTAACCCTGAACGGTTTCTTCCGATAAATAGTAGCAGAGGGAAACCTTAGCGAATAAAAATTAGGAGGAACTACACATGAGAATCAATACAAACGTTTCAGCATTGAATACTTACTCACGCCTAACGGCAGCAAATGCTTCTAAAAGCAATTCTTTGTCTAAATTATCTTCAGGCTTACGCATCAACAAAGCTGGGGACGACGCAGCTGGCTTAGCAATTTCTGAAAAAATGAAAGGCCAAATCGGCGGTTTGTCACAAGCAAAAAGCAACGCACAAGATGGTATTTCATTGATCCAAACAGCAGAAGGTGCATTAAATGAAACCCACAGCATCTTAGGCCGTATGCGTGATCTTGCGGTTCAAAGTTCAAATGGTACGTTAAGTGATGACGACCGCAGTGCGATCAACAAAGAATACACCGCATTGTCTGATGAAATCGACCGTATCAGCAATACCACTGAATTCAATACAAAAAGCTTGTTAACTGGTGAAGGCGATGATGCGAAATCATTCACTTTCCAAATCGGTGCCAACGCAAACCAAACAATGAGCGTTTCAATCAACAACATGAGCTCATCTGCATTGAAAGTAAAAGGCTTAGATTTAACACAAGCCATTGATACAAGCGATGCTAAAGCTGTTGCTGCAGCAAAAGATAAAGCAGTAGCGACTGCCTTCAAAGCAGATGCTACAACAAAATATGCAGCGGACGGCACAGTTGATGCGGCTGCTGGTAAAACAGTTGCTGAATTACAAACAGCCATCGATACAGCAGCGGATGATACAGCAAAAGCAACAGCTCAAAAAACATACGATGATGCTTTAGCAACATTTACCGCTTCTGATGAAGGCAAAGCAGCAGCGGCAACTGTCAGCGTTGAAAACAACCCAATCACAAAAATCGATGAAGCGATCAAAGCAGTTTCTGCACAACGTGCGGATCTTGGTGCGGCGCAAAACCGTCTAGAACACACAATCAACAACTTAGGTACAACGCAAGAAAACCTATCTGAAGCAAACTCACGTATCCGTGACGTTGATATGGCGCAAGAAATGATGAGCTTTACGAAGAGCAACATCCTTTCTCAAGCAGCAACTTCAATGTTGGCACAAGCAAACTCAATGCCTAACAGCGTATTGAGCTTGTTACAAGGATAATTTTTGATCAAGTGAACCACTGACACAAGGACTGCCTAGGGGAAGCGCAGTTCTTGTGTTTTACATAGCAGCACAAAAACGCTTAGAAATGAGGAAGCTCTGATGGATATTCAGCCAATGTCAGGAATACACCCGATCGAAGCCGTTGCGTCGGTCGCTAAAGCACGTCCGATCGAATCCCTAGATCAAGAGAACGCCAACCTTCAGCCGCAACACCAAGAGGGGAAACTGGCGGAGAAAAAGGAACAGACAGTGGCCACTGAACCGCCGATCCACTATTTTTCAGTAGCCGATCAGCACAAGATCGCAGCCTCCGTGGAGGAAGTGAATCAGCGACTACTTGGCAAAGATATGAAATTGGCTTATGAAGTACATGAGCGCACGGGGCGTACGATGGTGCGTTTAGTGGATATGCAGACCAACGAAGTGATCAAAGAGATCCCGCCCGCCAACATGCTAGACGTGATTGGGAAAATATGGGATGACATGGGCATCGCGGTCGATCGAAAGGGATGAAAACATGGCAAGTGTAACCAGCAGTTCAGGAATCAGTACAACGCTAGGGAGTTATTCTGGCGTGACTTCAGAAGATATTGAAAAATTATTGGCGGCAGATGCGATCAACAAGACCCGCGCTGAGAATAAAATCACGTCGCTAAAAGCACAAAAAACGGCGTGGAGTGATATCAGCACTCGCTTGACTAACTTTTTGTCAAAAGTCGATGCATTACAAAAAGATGATGCTTATCAAACGAAAAAAGCGACGACCACCAATAGCAGTATCGCTTCAATTGCAGGAACAACGGAAGCTCCAGAAGGCACCTATGATCTAAAAGTCAACCAACTAGCAACAGCCACGAAGGTGACGGGGAGTCAATTAGCTCAAAGCAGCAAAACGGCCCTAAATGTCAGTGGTCAGCTGTCATTGACCAGTTCGGAAGTCGATGAAGATGGCAAACCGATCACCGCTTCGATCGAGATCACGGTCGAAGATAGCTTAAAAGATGTGGCAGCCAAGATCAATAGCCAAAGCAAGACGACCTTCGTCGCGGCGAGCATCGTGGATAACCGTTTGATTTTAACAAATACCAAAATGGGCGACAAAAATTTCTTGATCGACGGCAATGCCGCCGAAGGGTTAGGGATCGGTTCAACTGCGACAACGACGCAAGGCCAACCGGCTATTTTTGAGCTAGACGGCATGAAGATCACTCGCGACAGCAACAGTGTGACGGATGTTATCGATGGTGTCACGCTGACGTTAGCGAAAAAAAGCGAGGAGCATGTGACGCTTTCTTTAGCCAATGATACCTCGAAAGTCGTTGATGCAGTGCAAGGATTAGTGGATCAATACAATAGCTTGATGAGTTTTATCGGCGACAATTTGACCGTGGGAGATCCTAGTAGTGAAAACAACAAGACGGGGACCTTGGTGGGAGACAGTGCGTTGACCCGTCTACAGACCCAATTGCGAAATTTGATCACCATTCCAGCCGTCAGCGGCTCAAAGCTGACCGCCAATAAGCTAGGCATCTCCACCGTTGATAATGATGGTACATTGGGACTGGATACGACAAAGTTAAAAGAAGCCTTAGCGGAAGATCCCGCTGCTGTGAAGTCTTTCTTTTATGCAAGTACGAAAACCAAAGAAGCTGATGGCACTGCGAGCACGAAAGAGACTGGCTATACACTAGCCCTAAAAGAATTAGCCAACAGCTATGTCGTCAATACTTCAGCCAATAAAGGGATCATTGCCACCAAATCTGCGACCTATGACAGTACCATCAAGGATTTAAACAAGCAGATCACACGGTTTGATGATATTTTAGCAATGAAAAAAGAGCGTTACATCACAATGTTTACCAAGTTAGACTCCGTGATGATGGAGGCTGAAAATCAGCTGAGCTACCTAAGCAATCAGTTTGCCAATACGTCAAACTAGGCAGGATAGCCGATTAAAGCAGTCATTTTTCATTCGCATAAGAAACCCTCGTCAACATGAAAGGAAACAACCTATGGAGCCACACGTATCATTAGATGAACGTTTGAATCAGATTTTAACTGGTTTTGCCCAATGGCGCGGCGACAGCGAAGAAGCCAGTCGTTTGATGGCAGCCAATGCAGCGGTCATAGCAGCCATGCAAGCAGAAGCACAGAGCCATAGTCCACAAACCAGTGTATTGGCGCAACAAGTGATCCAAGCGTATCAAGCGTTCTTAGACCAGGTCAAAGCCCAGCAGCAAGAGATCAAACAAGAATTGGGGCGTTTGAACCGCAAAAACAATCTTGTCAAAACGTATTTGCAGCAAGAAGACAGTGCCGCCTTCGTCGAATTTGATTTATAGTGAGGAAAAAAAGATGAATTATCAAAAAATGCAAAACAACTATTTGCAGAACCAAGTAATGAGTGCCTCCCCCAACAAACTGATTGAAATGCTGTTGCAAGCAGCGATCAAAAATATCAAATTAGCAGTGATCGCATTGGAAAAAGAAGAGTTGAGCCAAGCTCATCAGCAATTTGTCAAGGCGCAGAATATTTTATTGGAATTACGGGTCTCTTTAGACCGTGAGCAAGGCGGCGCTATTGCTGAAGATCTCGATCAGCTGTATGGCTATATGTACGATCAGCTAGTCAGTGCCAATGTCCAAAAAGAGGCAGCCCCTGCAGAAACGGTCGTCCCACTTTTAAGCGAACTACTGGAAAGTTGGCAAACGATCACCCAATAAATTTGAGAAAAAGCAAAGAAACGACCACCTAAAACCTAGAAAAGTTTAGTAATTGGTTAAATTTTTACCATGTATCCCTTTTCACTAAGCTTTCTTTTTCCCCTCCTCGTCCCTATCTGGTACTCTTTTTATGAGCGTACCGAAAAGGTGCAAGGAGGTTTTTTTTTGAAACAAAAAATAGTACAAAAGCCGCTTTTCTGGCAAGTGGTGATTCTAATTGCAATGAGTGGTGTTTTTTTATTACCGCAGATCTTAGGCCAAGGCATGATTTTGGGCTCTGATGTGGTCTTTCACTTCAATCGTTTTTATGAGACCAGCCAGCAGATCAAAGAGGGCAATTTTCAATATTTTCTTTCTATCTACGGGTTTCAGCAATCTGCTCGTATCGTCAATGCATTATACGGGCCCTTTTTTGCCTATTTCCAAGGATTGCTGGTCTTGCTGAGTCCTTCGTGGTTTTCCTACCAGCTGCTCGCCAACGGGCTGCTCTATTTGTTAGCAGGGTTTTCGATGTTTGGCTTATTAAAGAAATTACGAGTCAATGGTTGGCTGTCAGTGGGGATGAGCGTCCTGTTTATGGCGACCTATTCTGTCCAGTATTGGATTGAGCGGCAGGGCTTTTCTGCTTGGGGGGCGGCTGTGCTGCCACTGTGCCTGATCCCACTGATCGCACTAGGGGAACATAAACGGTTACGGCCTTTTGCGGTAGGGGTTTCCGTGGCGGTCTTATTTCAAATCCATGTGTTTTCAAGCATCTTGTTAGTGTTCTTATACGTACCCTTTTTCTTACGCGCCTTTTTTGTTGGGACTTCTGGCGAAGAAAAACGACAATTGGTGCTGCGCTTAGCAGGAGCGATCGGGATCTTCTTGCTACTGACCGCCAATATTTGGTTAGGGATGTTGGATCTTTATACGAGTAACACGTTGATCGCGCCTTTTGTGAATCGCAACATGCAGAACAACACCATTACTGGAACCAGCAGCTATTGGTGGACGACTCCGTACCTGCTGCCCATCTTATGTGCCTTGTTCTTTTGCGGTGCGATCCGTGTGTGGTCACGTCTATCTGGCGGCTTCAAATTGATGACGGCAGCTGCAGCAGTCTTTTTCGGTTTATCATCGAACGCTGTTCCTTGGCAATGGCTAGGCAGTCTGGACAATGGTGTGATCAATTTACTGCAATTTCCTTTTCGGTTCTTTGTTCCTGCCACGATTTTGATCTTAGTCGGTTTGTGCCTGCTAGTTCCTTATTATCGGGGCAAGCCATTGGCAAATCCGCGTTGGTTTGTCCTCGTTTTAGTCTTGAGTGTTGGTCAAATCCTGATCCAAAACACGGTCAAAATGCAGGACTGGCACTCCGATGAAGCTGCGGTTTCACTGCGAAACCACACCTATCTCTCGGCGGAATCTGAAGCGCAATTGAAGGAAGCCTATTTTAGTAAAGACAAGTCCTTAGCATTAGCGCTGTATCAACGTTCTACGCCAGATTATCTGCCCCTCTATCAAGAGACCAAGAAGAACAAGTACAATTTGTACGGGGAAGAAATCATTGAAAAGAATGATACCGTGGCAAAAACCGTAGAAAACGGGAAGCTTACTTTACGTTGGCAAGGTGATCAAGAGACGTGGAAGGCGTTACCGATCATCAATTACCGATATACTGAATTGACCCTCAATCAGCAGCCACTAACTGAAAAAGATGTCTCTTTGAGTGCCATTGGTGCCGTTTCTGTCCAACAGCAAGCAGGGGAGAATGTCTTAGTCGTTGATTACGACGCACCTTGGTTTTTCGACGGAGCTTTATGGCTGACGATCATTTCTTGGCTCGCTTTACTCATCGGCTTTATCAGCTGGAAAACCAGACAGCTGTACCGTCGTCGTAAGGTCGTACAAGCTTTATTGAAAGAATCTGAATAAAATGAATCAGAAAAGAGCTTCAGCGAGAGGGCTGAAGTTCTTTTTTTGCTGATCAACAACAGTGTACCTGTTGCTTTTCGTCAGAAACAATAATCGTTGCGCACGCAACGATTATTCCTTATAATAGATTAGACACTTTGAAGAACTAAGAAAGGCAGGAGTGCTCATGGAAGCCATTATCCGCTCAATCAATCATATTGCCCGTCTCGCCACCCTTTATCGGGAAAAAGAATTGAAAAAATTTGGTTTAGGTGGGATGCATCATACCTATATCTTAAACATTTGTCGCCAACCGGGGATCAGTCAAGAAGCCTTAGCCAAGAAGATTTTTGTGAATAAAAGCAATGTTGCCCGTCAACTAGCAATCCTAGAAGAACGAGGATTTGTCACTAGAACCAGCAGTCCCACCGACAAACGACAATTACTGGTTTATCCAACCGAAAAAGCACTCGCCGTCCAACCAGCGATCCAACAGCTGCTTCAAAGCTGGAATGAACAAGTCGTAGCAGGTTTTTCTGCTGCCCAACAGCAGCAGTTGATCGCCGATCTGGAAATCGTCAAAGAAAATTCCCAGCGGCTTTTAGCGAAAGATGAGGCGATGGAATGAATCTTTTGACTCAATATTTAAAACCCTATATCGGCCGCATCTCCCTTGGCGTCAGCATCAAATTCTTCGGCTCCCTGATGGACTTGCTATTGCCTTGGATTTTGGCGTACATCATCGATTCTGTGATCCCCACGAAGCAGGTATCTGCGATTTTTGCTTGGGGTGGGGCGATGGTGGTCTGCTCCATCATCGCAGTCGTCACCAATATCATCGCCAATCGGATGGCCTCCAGTGTTGCTCGCGATACCACTGGTAGTATACGCCATGATTTATTTGAAAAAGTTTCCTATCTGTCGATTCCGCAAGTCGAAGAAGTCGGGATCCCTTCTTTGGTGTCTCGTTTGACGACAGACACTTACAACATCCATCAAACGGTAGGCATGATCCAACGGATGGGGATTCGTGCCCCGATTCTATTATTAGGAGGGATCATGATCACTGCCACATTAGATCCCGTGTTGACGCTTGTCTTAGTGGGCGTCTTGCCCTTCACTTTAGTGGCGGCAGTCACGATCTCGAAACGGGGGATCCCCTTGTTTGCCTCATTACAAAAGCAAGTGGATGTGTTGGTGCGAACTGTCCGTGAAAATGTGACTGGGGCTCGGGTGATCAAGGCCTTGTCCAAAGCAGATTACGAGAAAAAGCGCTTTGACCACGTCAACCAAGACGTAGTAGCTGCGGAAACTACCGCTAATCGAACGATGGCTGCGACACCACCCCTGATGGACCTATTTTTGAATATCGGACTGACGCTAGTGATCGTCGTCAGTGCCTTTCGCGTCAATCAAGGATTTACCCAACCAGGCGTCATCATCGCCTTTTTGACTTATTTTACGATCATTTTGAATGCCATGCTCAGTATCACGCGCATCTTTGTGATCGTGTCGAAGGGGCTGGCTTCTGCCGATCGAATCCAATCCGTCTTGCGCCTGCCGCAAAATATGCAAGTCATTGAGGCGCCTGTCAAAGAAGAGTCTGCGCATATCGTTTTTGAAAAAGTTTCCTTCACCTATCCTAACGGTACCCAGGTGCTGAAAGACATCGATTTTTCCTTGCAGCCGGGAGAAACCTTAGGGATTATCGGTGCGACTGGTAGTGGAAAATCAACGATCGTCAAACTACTGCTGCGGCTCTATGACCCAACGAAGGGCATGATTCGCATCGCTGGTCGCGACATTCGCTCCATCGATCCGACGGAGCTGCATCAGTTATTCGGTGTCGTCTTACAAAAAGACGTGCTTTTTGCGGAAACGATCGAAGAAAATATCGCTTTTGGTCGGCGGTTTTCCAAAGAACAGATCGAAGAAGCGGCGGCTCGCGCCCAAGCCAAGGAGTTTATCAATCAACTACCCAAGCGCTTAGCTCATCCACTGCATGCTAAAGGCAGCAATTTAAGCGGGGGTCAAAAGCAGCGGGTCTTGTTATCGCGGGCCTTGGCGGGGGATCCAGAGATTTTGATTTTGGATGATTCTGCCAGTGCGCTGGATTATCGGACCGACGCTCAGTTGCGCAAGGTCCTGAGACAGCAGTTTCAACAGACGACGACGGTCTTGATCGCGCAGCGGATCAGCTCGATCCAGCATGCCGACAAAATTTTGGTACTGGAAAACGGGCAAATGAACGGCTTTGGCAGTCACCAAGAATTACTAGCAGAAAATGCGATCTACCAAGCCATTTATCAAGGTCAGACAGGAGGTACCGACGATGCCGAAGAAAAAAACGGAAAAACCGCAGGATAGTAAGAAAACACTACGGCGTTTGTGGGGCTATCTCTACGAGTACAAAGGTCTCCTGCTGGCAGCCGCTGTATTGATGATGGCCAGCAACATTTTCGCCTTGGTGGGACCGTTGCTTTCAGGGTACGCCATTGATGCCATTCAACCGGGTCCCGGCAAGGTCATTTTTGACCGAGTCTTCTTTTATTGTGGGCTGATGCTGCTGTTTTATCTTGCGTCTTCCCTTCTTAGTTATCTGATTTCGCTCATGATGATCCGCTTGAGTCAGCGGGTGGTGGCAGCGATGCGCAAGGCGATTTTTGATAAAATCACCGAACTGCCGGTTGGGTATTTTGACCGAGTCGCCACTGGGGATATCATCAGTCGCATCAGTTATGATGTCGATACCATCAATACGTCATTGGCCAGCGATGCCATTCAAGTCCTCAGCAGTCTTGTGACGATCATTGGTTCGTTTGTGATGATGGTTTTGATTTCGCCGCTGCTGGTGCTGATTTTTGTCGTAACGGTTCCCGCTTCGATCTTTTTGACCCGCTTTTTGATGAGCAAATTTCAACCATTGTTTCGCCGTCGTTCTCGCAAATTAGGCGAACTGAACGGCTTTGTGGAAGAGATTATTTCTGGTCAGCAAACGATCAAGCTGTATAACCAAGAAGAAGCGATCATCAGCCGTTTTGACGAAAAAAACCAAGAAGCGGTGGATGCCTATTACAATGCCGAGTACTACGGCAGTATGACTGGTCCCTCCATCAACTTTATCAACAATCTGTCATTGTCCTTGATCAGTATGTTTGGCGCCTTGCTGTTTTTGTTCGGTCATCTGACATTAGGAAATGTTTCTTCCTTTGTTCTTTACTCCAGAAAATTCTCAGGACCAATCAATGAGTTAGCCAACATCTTCAGCGATTTGCAATCAGCATTGGCGGCGGCAGAACGGATCTTCCGTTTGCTGGATGAAGAACCTGAAGTTTCTGATGTTCCTGGAGCCTACGAATACCACGAGGTGTCTGGTGATGTCGCTTTTGACCATGTGACCTTCGGCTATCAAGCACAGCAGCCCATCATCAAAGACCTTTCGCTACAAGTACCAGCTGGCAGCTTGGTCGCGATCGTCGGACCGACCGGAGCGGGGAAAACCACCATCGTGAACCTCTTGATGCGGTTTTATGACCCTGACCAAGGAGCGATTCGGTTAGACGGTAAAAATATCCGCCAAGCGACACGTCGCAGCCTACGGCAAAGCTATGCGATGGTGCTGCAAGATACCTGGTTGTTCACGGGAACGGTTTTCGACAATTTGGCCTACGGCAAGGCGAATGCGACGTTGGCAGAAGTCCAAGCTGCTGCACAAGCCGCCCATATCCATGACTTTATTATGAGCCTGCCAAAAGGCTATGATACTTTAATCTCAGAAGACGGAACCGGTATCTCACAAGGGCAAAAACAGCTGTTGACGATTGCACGAGCAATGCTGTTGGATGCCGATCTGTTGATTCTTGATGAAGCCACATCGAATGTCGACACGCAAACAGAGCTGCTGATCCAAGCAGCGATGACCAAATTGATGAAAGGCAAAACCTCCTTTGTGATCGCCCATCGTTTGTCCACGATTCGACATGCCGACACGATCCTCGTAGTGGAACAGGGGAATATCGTAGAGCAAGGGACCCACGAAGAGTTATTAGCCAAAGAGGGGCGTTACGCCGCACTCTATCAGGCACAATTTGATGCATGATCCATAGCTAGTCCACATCCTTGCAAGGAGAACGCCACTGCTTGCAAGGATGTTTTTTGCGTGCCATCGGCTTTCTTGGCATAGGTACAAAATCTTCTTATGACAAATCAGGCAATTATCGGTATACTTAAGAAAGGGGTATCATCAAACAGAAAGAAGGGAAACAATTGGATCATAAACAACTAAAAGAATTCCCCAACGATTTCTTATGGGGTTCAGCATCAGCAGCCTATCAAGTAGAAGGCGCATGGCAAGAAGACGGCAAAGGCGCTTCGGTTTGGGACGATTTTGTCCGCATTCCAGGAAAAACCTTTAAAGCAACTAACGGAGATGTCGCAGTCGACCATTACCACCGCTTCAAAGAAGATGTTGCCTTGATGAAAGAACAAGGATTGAAAACCTATCGTTTTTCCATTGCTTGGACACGGATTTTTCCAGAAGGACGAGGAGAAGTCAATCAAGCAGGGTTAGACTTTTATTTAGCATTGATCGATGAACTGATAAAAGCAGGGATCGAACCGATGGTGACCTTGTACCATTGGGATCTGCCACGAGCCTTGCAAGAAGAATACGGTGGCTGGGAATCTCGCAAAATCATTGAAGATTTCACCAACTATGCAGCCGTATTGTTTGAAGCCTTTCGCGGCAAAGTCCACTATTGGGTCAGCTTGAATGAACAAAATATCTTTACTTCTTTAGGTTATCTTTTAGCTGCCCATCCACCAGGAGTGACCGATCCTAAACGGATGTATGAAGTCAATCATATCGCTAACTTGGCGAATGCTTCGGTGATCAACAAGTTCCATGAGATGAAAATCCCAGGGAAAATCGGACCAAGTTTCGCCTACTCACCAAACTACCCAATCAACAGCGACCCGAAAAATATTTTGGCAGCTGAAAACGCGGAAGACTTGATGGCGCATTATTGGTTAGACGTCTATCTATGGGGCGAATACCCGATTGCGGCAATGAATTACTTGAAAGAGCAAGGGATCGCACCAACGATCGAACCAGGAGATATGGACTTGCTGCGTTCAGCAAAACCAGATTTCTTAGGGATCAACTATTACCAAACAGCAACAAATGCCTACAATCCATTAGATGGTGTCGGTGCGGGGAAAATGAACACCACTGGGAAAAAAGGCAGCTCCGAAGAAACCGGGACACCAGGAATGTTCAAAAAAGCCGAAAATCCATTTGTGGAACGGACGAATTGGGATTGGGAGATCGATCCTCAAGGGCTGCGGATCGCTTTACGACGAATCACTAGCCGTTATCGGGTGCCTGTGATCATTACGGAAAACGGACTTGGTGAATACGACAAACTAACCGACGATCATCAAATCCATGACCAATACCGCATCGATTATTTAGCAGGGCATGTCCATGCCATCAAAGAAGCGATCAGCGACGGCGCGGAAGTTCTTGGCTATTGCACCTGGTCCTTCACTGATTTGCTAAGCTGGTTGAACGGCTACCAAAAACGCTATGGCTTTGTCTATGTCGACCAAGATGAAACGCAAGAAGGATCTTTGGCACGCTACAAGAAAGACAGCTTCTACTGGTACCAAGAGCTGATCAAAACCAACGGGCAAGAGTGCTAGCCTCCTAAAACCAATACCTGAATAAGCGAAACGACCCCTGCAACGGCAGTGATCGTTTCTTAGAAAAAAGTACGTTCCACCGGTAGCGACCGCCCAAAGGTAGACCAAAAGTCTCGCGTTTTGGGCCGCTTCAAAGGAGAACGTCCTTTTTTTGAGTATTATCGTTGACAAGTGTAAACGATAATTGTAAAGTAGAAGAAGATTACAACTGTAAACATAAAAGGTTAATGGGTTTGCATAGCAAGCAAGGAGGAAGGAAACAATGATCGAAAAGAATTATGGGGTAAAAGGGATGACCTGTGCGTCTTGTTCCCAGACCGTCGAAAAAACAGTCAGCAAGCTGGCGGGGGTCGACCAAGCAGCTGTCAATTTGGCTACTGAAAAATTACATATTCGTTATGATGAGCAGCAGCTCACCGAAGAAACACTCGCTGCGGCCATCAAAGCAGCGGGCTATCAACTGATCGGCTCCCAAAGACAAGAGACCTTTGCCATCTCGGGCATGACCTGTGCGTCTTGTGCCCAAACAGTAGAAAAAGCTGTCCAAAAATTAGCGGGTGTGGAGCAAGCCTCCGTCAATCTGGCAACAGAAAAACTGACGGTCAGCTATCAACAAGATCAAGTGACCGCCGCGAAGATCGCAGCTGCCGTGAAAGAGGCGGGCTATGATGCACAGCTGCCGACCGCTTCTGCCGACAAGGTGGATTCAAAACAGGCAGAGATTCGTGCTCTATGGCAACGGTTTTGGCTTTCAGCGCTCTTTACGATCCCCTTGTTCTATTTGACGATGGGGGAAATGATCGGTTTGCCGATCCCTGGCTTTTTAGATCCGATGGCCTATCCAGTCAATTTCGTTACCACTCAATTGCTTTTGGTATTACCGGTGATGGTCCTCGGTCGCGCCTTTTACATTGCTGGTTTCAAAGCACTTTGGAAAGGCCATCCCAATATGGATTCCCTCGTCGCATTGGGAACCAGTGCTGCCTTCTTTTATAGTATTTATGGGACCGTGATGGTCTACCTGGGCACGACCCACTATGCGATGCACTTGTACTATGAAACGGCCGCCGTTATTTTGGCATTAGTTACTTTAGGAAAATACCTTGAGTCGGTCTCGAAGGGCAAAACCTCCGAAGCTATCAAGAAGTTGATGGATCTCGCACCGAAAAAAGCCCGCGTGCTCCGCGGCAGCGGGAATCAAGCCGAAGAAGTCGAAGTGGGTATTGAAGAAGTCGCAGCTGGCGATATCTTAATCGTACGACCTGGTGAGAAGATTCCTGTGGATGGGATCGTTACCCAAGGCCGCTCTGCCATCGATGAATCAATGATTACTGGAGAAAGCTTACCTATCGAAAAACAAGTCGGTGATCGGGTGATCGGCGCCAGCATCAACAAAAACGGCTCCTTTCAATATGAAGCCACCAATGTGGGAGAAGATTCAACGTTAGCGCAAATCATTCAGTTAGTAGAAAATGCCCAAGGCTCCAAAGCGCCGATTGCCCGCATGGCTGACAAAGTTTCGGGTGTGTTTGTCCCGATCGTCATGGTCTTGGCGGTTTTTGCAGGACTTGCCTGGTTTTTCTTAGGACAAGAAACCTGGATCTTCTCATTGACCATTACGATCTCTGTATTAGTGATTGCCTGTCCGTGTGCCTTAGGATTAGCGACACCGACCGCCATCATGGTGGGTGCGGGCAAAGGGGCAGAAAATGGCGTCTTGATCAAAAGCGGCGATGCGTTAGAAACAGCTAGAAACGTGACGACGATCGTTTTTGATAAAACCGGCACGATCACAGAAGGCAAACCAGTCGTAACCGATCTCCTACCTGCAGGCAATCACACGCCGACGGAATTGCTGCAGCTGGCGGCTTCTGTTGAAAAAGGCTCAGAACATCCATTAGGCGAAGCCATTGTGATCGAAGCCCGCACGCAAGCTCTCGCCCTACAAGAAGTTGACGGGTTTGAAGCGATCCCAGGGCATGGGATTCAAGGAACGATCGCTGGCAGTCCAGTCCTATTAGGCAACCAGAAATGGTTGGAAAAACAAAACGTTGCCATCGATGGCCTGATCGAGCAAGCCCAACAATTGGCTCACGAAGGGAAAACACCGATGTATGTTGCCAAAGACGGCGAAGCGATCGGGATCATCGCTGTGGCAGATACTATCAAAGAAAGCAGTCGAAAAGCCATTGAACGGTTGCATCAAATGGGCTTGTACGTAGCAATGATCACGGGCGACAATGCCCGAACGGCCCAAGCCATCGCCAAACAAGTCGGTATCGATGAAGTGATCAGTGACGTCTTGCCAGAAGATAAAGCCGCCAAAGTAGCTGGCCTGCAAGCCAAAGGCCAAAAGGTTGCGATGGTAGGTGACGGGATCAATGATGCGCCCGCGTTAGCCCAAGCCGATGTAGGGATCGCGATCGGCTCTGGTACCGATGTCGCCATCGAATCGGCAGACATCGTACTGATGCGCAGCGATCTGATGGACGTCCCATCAGCGATCGAGTTAAGTCGGGCAACCATCAAAAACATCAAAGAAAATCTTTTCTGGGCTTTTGCTTATAACGTCTTAGGCATCCCTGTCGCAATGGGTGTGCTGCATCTTTTCGGTGGCCCCTTGCTCAATCCAATGATCGCTGGGGCGGCCATGAGCTTCAGCTCGGTATCCGTTTTATTAAATGCCTTGCGGCTGAAACGATTCCAACCCTCAGCGAAAAAATAAGCGAAGCAACGAATGCACCAACAAAAAGACCTGCCCACGGTTTTCTTCCATAAGAAATCGTGGGTAGGTCTTTTTAGTGCTGGACATCTAAATAAGAGTAGGCCCGCACGTCATAACGGTTGCGACTACGGGAAAATTCGATGGGTGAGCCATTTTTCTGATAGACGATCTGTTCGATCTCTAAGACCGGATCATCGGCTTTACAGTCCAAATACTGTTGATCGTACGCGGTACTTTTATCAGCGGCGATGGTGCGGTAGGCGCCAGCAAACTGGACCCCTAGTTCCTCTTTGACATAACGGTAGATAGAACTTTCTAAATGGCCACGAGTTAAATTGGGCACCAAATGGACGGGCATATAGGTATATTCTAAAATAAACGGTTGGTCTTCAAGAATCCGCAAGCGGACAATACTATAGATCGGCTGTTCTTCCGTTAACATCAACTTTTCTTGGATCGTTTGGTCAGGAAATTCGACTTGAAAATCGATGACCTGACTGACTAGCTTGCGGCCAGCTTTGCCCATTTCCGTTGACAAGCCTTCATAGACCGTTAAAGCAGTGGTGTCTTTTTTTAAGAATGGGTGGTTCAATATTTTTGTTCCAGCGCCCCGCTGAGAATAAACCAGTCCTTCCATGGCTAAAATACCGATGGCTTTTTTGACGGTCATCCGGCTGACTCCGAATTCCTCGACTAAATCAGTTTGATTCGGCAGTAAGCTGTCAGGCGGATACGTTTTGTTTTTGATACGTGTGCGTAAAATATTGGCAATTTCTTGGTATTTTGGCATCTGATCACCTCGCAAGAAGTATAGCTGAAAAAAGCGGTTTCGACAATCAAACCTTGGTTTTTTTATAAAAAGAACGGCTGACTGAAAAAATTCAGCCAGCCGTTGCGCTTAATCGATTGATGGTTCTGCTTGACGATCTAACACACGTAAGAATGGATACCAGATCAAGCCGACGATCACCACGTCAATGACTTGCAGCAAACCACCTAACCAAGAGTTGGTTGCTAAGACACCACTGAAGACCACTGGAACGGTCCAAGGGACAGAAACACCAGTTGGTGCAGGAACAAGTCCAGCCGCCATCACTAAGTAATTGAAGGTCGTTACCACAAGAGGTGCTACGACCCAAGGAATCAGGATCGTCGCATTCAAGACGATCGGCATACCGAAGATGGCTGGTTCGTTAACGTTAAAGATCCCTGGTGCTAAAGCCAAACGACCCACATCGCGGTATTGTTTTTTCTTCAATACGAAAGCCATCAAGATAACAACGGCTAACGTCATACCAGAACCGCCTAATCCAACAGTAAAGGTTTCCATAAATGGTTTTGTGACGATATGCGGCAGTGCATCCCCATTTTGATACGCTTCTAAGTTGTCTAACATCAATGTATTCCAAATCGGGTCCATCACAGAGTTGACGATGATTTGACCATGTAGACCGAAGAACCAAAGGAATTGAACAAAGAACAAAGCCAATAGAGTTGCTGGCAAGCTGCTGCCTAGTCCAGTCAATGGTTTTTGGATCAATTCATAAACCAAGTCATGCAAGTTGGCATTGAAGACACCCGTCATGATGGCATTGATCACTAAGAATACCGTTAAGGTGATAATTGCTGGAATCAAAGCGGCAAAAGATTTAGAAACTGCTGGTGGCACCCCATCAGGCATTTTGATCTGCCAGCCGCGTTTTGTGATGCGGCAATAGATTTCAGCTGCCAAAAATGCTGCGATCATCCCGATAAACATCCCTTTTGCGCCAAGACGATTAAGAGACAGCACACCGGAGATCGTTTCGCCAGATTCAGTAGTCATAAAGAAAGGAGTCAAGATCAAAAAGCTGGCAAACGAAACGGCACCACCAAAAATCCCTTCCACATCATATGATTTTGATAAATAATAGCCAATACCGAAAGTAACGAAAACAGTCATGATACTCATTGTTGCATTTTGCCCATTGCCAAACAGTGTTCCTAATGTTCCTTTAGTGGCATCACTGAAGAAGGGCAGGTTGTTTAAAACGACCACGATCGATCCAAACATAGTGATTGGAAACGAAAGCATAAACGCGTCCCGCAAGACGGTCAGGTAGCGATTTTGTCCTAAGGTATTCGCCAAGGGCAAAATCTTTTCAGATAACTTGTCCATAAAACCATTCATTATTATTTCACTCCTTAAATTTCTTTTTGCAATCGATTACATTGATAATGTATCATGTTTTATTTTAAATGTCTATACATTTATTTTAAAAAAGATTGATTTTTGTAACTGCTTCCTTTATGATTAGGGCAGCAAAGAAAAAATGAGGAGTGAATGAAGATGGATTATCAATTTCCAGCAGGCTTTTGGTGGGGGTCAGCCGCTAGTGGCCCACAAACAGAAGGTGTATTTGAAGGCGATGGCAAAGGGGCAAGCATCTGGGATTACTGGTATCAGCAGGAACCAGAGAAATTTTTCAATGAGGTAGGTCCTGAAAAAACCTCGCAAGTCTACACACGCTATCAAGAAGATATTCAACTAATGAAAGAAACCGGCCATACGACGTTTCGGACGTCGATCCAATGGAGTCGTCTCTTCCCGCAAGGCAAAGGAGAAGTCAATCAAAAAGCCGTTGATTTTTACAACGCCTACATTGATGAGCTGATCGCCAACGGGATCGAACCTTTCATGAACCTTTACCACTTCGATATGCCGATGGCGCTGCAAGAAAAAGGCGGCTGGTTGAACCGAGAAACCGTGGATGCCTATGTCGCATTTGCGCAAACCTGCTTTACATTATTTGGTGATCGTGTCAAGAAATGGTTCACTCATAATGAACCGATCGTCCCTGTTGAAGGCGGCTATCTTTACCAATTCCATTATCCAAATGAGATCAACATGAAACATGCAGTCCAAGTTGGGTTCCACGAAACGTTGGCGAGTGCTAAAGCCATCAAAGTCTATCATGAGATGAACCTTGATGGGGAGATCGGCATCATCTTGAACTTGACGCCAAGCTATCCAAGAGATGAGAACGATCCAGAGGATGTCAAAGCAGCACAAATCGCGGATGCCTTCTTTAATCGTTCTTTCTTAGACCCTGCGGTCAAAGGCACGTTCCCAGAAGAATTAGTGACTATCGTCAAGGAATTGGATATGGTACCAGCGATGGAAGCCGATGATCTACAAACGATTCGCGAAAATACGATCGACTTGTTGGGGATCAATTATTACCAACCTCGTCGTATCATGAAGAAAGAATCACCGATCGATGAAGCGAAAAGTCCAATGCCTGATGATTACTTTGATAACTATGATATGCCGAACAAGAAAATGAACCCGTATCGTGGATGGGAAATCTATGAAAAAGGGATCTATGATATTTTGACGAACACGCGAGAAAACTATGGCAATATCAAGTGCTACATTTCTGAAAATGGCATGGGTGTCGAAGGAGAAGAACGTTTCGTCAATGCTGATGGCGTGATCGAAGATGATTACCGCATCGAATTTGTCTCTGACCACTTGAAGTACGTCCACCAAGCGATCCAAGAAGGAACCAATTGTGTTGGCTACCATATGTGGACCTGCATGGACAACTGGTCATGGACCAATGCTTACAAGAACCGTTACGGATTTATCTCCGTTGACTTAGCAAATGATGCTAAACGAACGGTGAAAAAATCAGGTCGTTGGTTTAAAGAAGTTTCAGATAATAACGGCTTTTAATAACAATGAAAAAAGCAATGCTGTAGGAATCAGCATTGCTTTTTTTGTGTAAAATCGCGGATTTTTTCTGGCTGATTTCAAAGGGGGGATTCTATTAAAAAACCACCTGTTTTTGTAAATGATAAGCTGGGTTAAATAAAAGCACAGTTTTGATAAAGAAAAGACTAGACATGGAAACGTTCTCGTGGTATTCTTTAGTAGAAATCGGTTTCATTATTTTGTTTAGGGTTTGAAAGGAGAAAAAACAATGGATAAATTTATTGGATTTATGGAGAAGCACTTTATTCCGATCGCTTCTAAAATAGGCTCTCAAAGACATCTAGTGGCCATTCGTGACGGATTTATCGTAACGATGCCGTTGATGATCTTAGGCTCTTTTGGGGTATTGATCAACAACTTACCAATCCCTGCCTATATTGATTTTATGAATGGCATTTTTGGTGAAGGAACATGGCAAGCCTTTGGGAACAACTTGTCAGCAGGTACTTTTTCAATACTTGGTCTGTTAATCGCTTTCACAGTAGCGTATAATTTAGCTAAAAGCTACAATCAAGACGCATTAGGTGCTGGGGCGATCTCAGTTGCAAGTTTCTTCGCATTAGGTGCAATGGCGACAGGCCCAGATGGTTTGTTAACAGCTGCCGGACTTGGTTCTCAAGGATTATTTTTAGCATTAATCGTATCGATCATTTCTACTGAGATCTTCCGTCGTCTAGCTGGCAACCCACGCTTAGTCATCAACATGCCTGATGGAGTACCACCAGCAGTTTCACGTTCATTTGCTGCATTATTCCCAGCAATGATCACCGTATCGATCTTTGCTTTGTTTACAGCAATTTTCCAAGCATTTGGTGTGACAAGTATCGTATTGTCCTTCTATGAATTGGTGCAACAACCATTCATGGGCTTGGCAAACTCTTACCCAGCTGCTTTGCTATTAGGTTTTATCTCTGCATTCTTATGGTTCTTTGGTTTACATGGTGCCAACATCATCGACCCGTTCATGCAAACGATCAATGTGCCAGCGATCGAAGCAAACGCACGAGCATTAGAAGCAGGAACAGATTTGCCTTATATCGTGAACAAACCATTCTTTGATTCTTTCGTGAACATCGGCGGAACAGGTGCGACACTAGGTCTTTTGATTGCGATCTTTTTAGTTGCTCGTCATCATAAAGCGTATATGACTGTCGCAAAACTATCCGTTGCACCAGGTGTGTTCATGATCAATGAACCAGTGATGTTTGGGTTACCAGTTGTCTTGAACCCAATCTTGTTCATCCCATATGTGTTGACCCCACTTGTTTTAGTAACGACTGCTTATTTTGCAACCGCAACTGGCTTAGTTCCTGCAAGTACCGTCATCGCACCATGGACGACGCCACCAATCATCGGCGGTATTTTGTCGACACAAAGTATTGCTGGCGGAATCTTGGCAGCTGTTAACTTGATCTTGTCAATCGTTATCTACTTGCCGTTCGTGAAAATGGCGCAAATTCAAGAAACACGCCGTTTAAAAAATGCGTAATGTCTGATCGAGTCGATTAGAAACAAGCGCCAAACGTAATAGACCTTATCCGGCCGCGATCAGAGTGCAATACCCCTTATCACACTGCTTCATTGGAAGGTGCAGTGGTGTGATGACACTCTTTTCGTTTGGCCGGTTCTTTTCTCGTTTTTCAATCAATACAATACAACACACGTTTTGGAGGTGGCAAAATGCCCAAATATATGGAGATCGCAGATGTTCTGCGTAAAAGAATCAAGGACGGAACTTATCCGAAAGACAGTCTTTTACCTTATCAAACAGAGTTAGTGGAAGAGTTTGGCGTCAGCCGAATGACGATTAAAAATGCGGTGAATATCCTGATTATGGAAGGTTTGCTGCTGACAAAGCGCGGCTTAGGGACCAAAGTTTTGAATCATTCCTTTTGGGGCAAAGATACCTCATCGGTGACAGAATACAAAGGCCTGAGCTATCAGATGAAACAAGAAAAACGGACATTGACTAGCCAAGTCATCACCTTTGAAGTCTGTTTTCCTACAACAAGAATTCAAGAGATGCTTCAGATCACTGCCGAACAACCAATCTATCATGTGATCCGTTTGCGGATCTTAGAAGGCAATCCATACATACTCGAGCATTCCTATATGCCGTTGGATCTGGTCAGCGGTTTGACGAAAGAGATCTTGGAAGAATCCGTCTATGACTATCTACTGCAAGATTTAGGCTACAAATTTGCTGGCGCTTATCGGACCTTTCAGGCTGCCAAAAGCGATGAATACGATCAAACCTATTTAGCGTGCCAAGCAGATGACCCAGTATTGGAATTAGAACAGATCATCTATTTAGAATCGGGACGTCCAGTGGACTATTCCTGCAGCCGCAATCGGTATGATGTTCGGGGCTATTCCATGTTAGACATGAAGCCTGATCTGTTACAGCACCGCAAAAAGTAACGGCTTACAAAATGCTTCTTCAACGAAAAAACGCTTCATAGCTACTGTTGGCTATGGAGCGTTTTTGTTTTGACTTAAGAAGTGGGTTGGTTTTGATCACCTAGTTTGGCTAAGATAGTTTCCGCAACGGCTTTGGGGATGCCAGCTTGCTGGATCTCTTCCACGGAAGCTGCTTGGATGTTTTTTAACGACTTGAAGGTTTTCATCAGCTGTTGCTTGCGTTTTGGTCCTAAGCCAGGAATTTCATCCAGTTTGGAAGAAAAGCTGTTTTTACTGCGCAGTTGGCGATGGAAGGTGATCGCAAAACGATGGACCTCATCTTGGATCCGTTGCAGCAAAAAGAATTCTACAGAATTGCGTTCCAGTTGGATCGGATCTAAAAATTCCCCGAAAATCAACTCGCTGGTTTTGTGTTTGTTGTTCTTCACTAAACCGGCAACGGGAATATCCAAACCTAGCTGGTTATGCAGCACTTCTTGGGCAGCACCGACTTGGGCTTTCCCACCATCGATGATGATCAGATCAGGAAAAGGCAGGTTTTCTTTTAGGACACGAGAGTATCGGCGATAGATGACTTCTTGCATAGAGCCATAATCGTCGCCGCCTTGTGCAGTCCGAATCTTATATTTCCGATAATCATCTTTAAACGGCTTCCCGTCGACAAAAACCACCATTGCAGAAACCGGATCGGTCCCCATGATGTGGGAGTTATCGAAGGCTTCGATCCGATAAGGTGTCGCGATCCCCATGGCTTCGCCTAGACGATCCACTGCACCGATCGTCCGTTCTTCAGTACGCTCGATCAACGCAAATTTTTGTGCCAAGGCAATGCGGGCATTTTTATTGGCCAAATCGACCAATTTCTTTTTGTCGCCTCGTTGGAGCTGCAGGACTTTGGTTTCCAGCAGCGCTTCTAACGGTGCGGCATCGACATTTTGCGGAACAAAGACTTCTTTGGGAATGAAGTGTTCATTCTTTTGGTAAAACTGGCCGACGAAGGTCAAGAAATCTTCATCCGCTTCATTGTAGAAAGGAAACAAAGAGACTTCTCGTTCGATCAGCTTTCCTTGACGGATAAAGAAGACTTGGACACACATCCAGCCTTTGTCGACACTGTAGCCAAAGACATCACGGTCCATCAGATCGGTCAGAGTCATTTTTTGTCGCGTCATGACGGTATCGATTGCTTGGATCTGATCCCGCAGCTCAGCCGCTCGTTCAAACTCTAACGTTTCAATGGCTTCGCCCATCTTCTCTTTCAGGTCTTTCAAAATATCGACGTGACCGCCGTGGAAAAAGTGTTTGACTTGATCAACGATCTTCTGATAATCCTTGGGATCTACATTGTTGACATAAGGACAGACGCATTGACCCAAATGATAATAAAGACAAGGCCGCTTTTGAGAAGGACCGCATTTTCGCAATGGAAAGAGGCGATCCAGCACCCGTTTGGTTTCGTTGGCTGCTCGTGCATCAGGATAAGGGCCAAAATATAAAGCTCCGTCTTTTAAAACTTTACGAGTGATGATCAGACGCGGATAGCGCTCTTTGGTCACTTTAATAAAAGGATACGACTTGTCGTCCTTTAACATGATATTGTATTTTGGTTTGTTTTTTTGAATCAAATTGATTTCCAGCAATAAGGCTTCCGTATTTGATTCGGTAACGACGTACTCAAAATCATTGATTTCTTGAACGAGCCGTTCGGTTTTCGTATCGTGACTGCCGGTAAAGTACGAACGGACACGATTTTTTAAAATTTTGGCTTTCCCAACATAGATGATTTTGTTATTTTTATCTTTCATTAAATAACAACCGGGTTGGTCAGGAAGCAGCGCTAATTTGTTCTTGATTTGTTCGTTCATTTCAAGATCCTTTCTTACTGGTTTGCTCACGAACTGTAAAGGTAGTCAAAAGGCGGTCTAAGCTCTCCTTAAAAAGGGGAACATTAGAGCCCATAGCCAGTACTCTTCATTTTAGCACAAATTTCTTAAGAAACAATCAAACGGACCAGATCGGCAGCGAGGAAGCGTAATCGTAAGAAAAGGTTAAGAAATCCCACGAGGCGGTGGTTTCCTCCCTTAAAAACAAGTGAATTTATTTGCTTTCTGCTTGTGAGGAATCCTCTTGCGACCACTCCTGAATGAAGGTCCGCAATCCCTCGATGGCTGGTTCTGTGACGGCTTTGCGCTGGATGAGGTAAAATTGCCGCTCAAAATTTTTATCCAGCAGTTGATAGCCAATGCCGTGGGCGGCTCGCTTGGAAAGGATCGAACAGCCGAAGCCTTGTTTCAGTAAAGCGACGATCAATTCATTGCTGGCGATCTCAATGATCGGTCCTTGAATATTTTGTTCCTCTAGATAGCGCTTAGTGTAATAGTAGACACCAGAACTCGCTTCTCGAACAAGCCAAGGACCGACTTGGGGATCACCAGCTAAGACGAGCTGATCTTTCAAAATCGGGAAACGCAAAATACTTGGTGCAGATAAGGGTTTTTCAATGATCCCTAAATCTAGTTGATGTTGCTCAAGCGCTGTTAAGACTTCAGCGGAGTTCATCATCGATACCCGAAAACGCACCGTGGGAAAGGCGTTGTATAAAGCAATCATCAAGTCAGGCATCAAGGCCATCGCATAGGTATGAGAGATGCCTAGGGCACAGTGGCTTTGATGCTGCGTGTTGGTATGGATCTCGCTGGCGATCGTCGACCACTCATCCAATAAATTCAGTGCCTTTTCGTAAAGGTACTCTGCTTGGGGCGTGGCGATCACGTTTTTGCGACCATTGCGTAAAAAAAGCGGTGTATCCAGGTCTTGTTCCAACTGCTTGATCTGAGCAGAAACCGTGGGCTGCGAAATAAACAGCAATTCGGCAGCTTTCGAAAAATTTTTTGTTTCATAGACCATCTTGAAGGTCTCCAGTAATTTTAACATTGCAATCCCTTCCATTAGAAAATTCAATCATAACTATTATACCAATAAATCCTACTGATCGGTCAATCTGTGTATAATGGATGTTATATGAAAGGATGAAAGCAATGAAGCAACGACAAACAGCTTTGATACTTCCCGGTTTGTTCCTATCCTTTTCGGTAGCCGTCATCGCCCGAATCATGGCTTTGGCTGTACCAAAATTAGGGGGAGCAACCCTTGCTATTTTATTAGGAATCATTTTAGGAAATACACTGTTCAAGCAAGAACGCTATCAAGTCGGAACGAAGGTTGCGGAAAGTCGACTCTTGGAATATTCGGTGGTTTTGCTGGGCTTTACCGTCACTTTCCAGACCATCAGTGAAATGGGCCTTCGGGGCTTTCTCTTTATATTGCTGATGATGAGCTTGGTCATTACCGCTGCTTATTTGATAGGGAAAAAAATGGGCTTTAATCAAAAGATGAGCCTGATGATGGCAGGCGGCAATGCTGTCTGCGGATCCTCTGCGATTGCGGCGATCGCACCAGCCATTGATGCCGATGATGAAGAAAAAGGGCAGATCATCACCTTGGTCAATCTTTTAGGAACAGTGATGATGCTGACGCTGCCGTTTTTAGGCTTGGCCTTATACGGCGATGATCTGTTGCAAAAAAGCGCCTTACTTGGTGGCACGCTGCAATCCGTCGGACAAGTCGTGGCGGGGGCTAGTTTGATTGATACCGACACCGTCAAATACGCGATGCTCTTTAAAATCGCACGCATCATCATGTTGGCAGTCGTCGTCATTGTTTTTGAACGAATGACGACAAAGACCCCCACCAAAACCAAAGCCAAAGGCAAGCTGGGGCTGCCGATCCCTTGGTATGTGTTGGGCTTCTTGACCATCTGTATCTTGAACAGCTTCTTGCCGCTGCCTAGCTGGTTGAATGAGGGCGCTCATTTTATCAGTACGTGGTTTGAAACGACGGCGTTGGCAGCCATTGGTTTGCGTTTGGATTTCCGCAAGTTTTTAAAAGAAGGCCCGCGCTTTTTATTCTATGGTCTTTCCGTTGGTGCTGTCCAAACCGTGGGTGCTGTTGCATTGATTTGGTTGCTGCGGCTCTAATGTTTTCACATAAAAGCGATCCATCGTGGTATGCTGTGCTGCCAATAGTGGCTGGCACAATGCGCGATAGCCGGCTTTTTGATAGACATGCAAGGCTGCTTCTAAAGAATGATGGGATTCTAAATAGAGTTGCCGGTAACCTAGTTCAACAGCTTTGGCCTCGATCTTCGCCAGCAAGGGATAGCTGAGGCGCTGCCCTTTGGCAGCATCACTGAGATAAAATTTTTGCAGCTCGGCGATTTTCCCTTCTGAATCATAAGCGGCAAGACCACCGCCGCCTAAAAGGGTACCCGATTCATTAGTGACGACAAAATAATGGCGGCTAGCAGGATCTGCGGCATAAAATTCACTTAAGTGGTCTAACTCTGGATCAAAATAGGCAGTCCCTGGAACCGCCAACTGGTGGTCGGTCAAGCTTTTGCGAATGATAGCGGCTAAGGGCGCATCATCTTGAGATTGGATCGAACGAAATATCGGCTTCATGCAGCTCCTCCTTAAAGTGAAAGTAAATGAATAGCTATAGTGTACCACAGCATTGAGGTAGTGTTTAGTGATGATAAGAAAAGCCATCCTCGCAATGGCGCCCCTCTTTAATAAGAAAACCGCCCCTCGTTGCCGAGCTCCTAATGTGAAAAGGAGTATGGCGCAACGAGGAGCGGTTTTTGTACGTTAGTCATGGAAGCAGTAATTAGAGCGTTTCACCATTAGAGGCGATCACTTGCTGGTACCACGCAAAGGAATCTTTTTTCAAACGATTCAAGGTTCCTTTGCCAGTATTGTCTTTGTCGACATAGATCATGCCATAGCGTTTCTCCATTTCGCCGCTGCCGAAGCTGACGATATCGATGATCCCCCAAGGCGTATAGCCTAATAACGGTACACCATCTTCAACCACCGCTTTTTCCATCTGTTCGATGTGCTCTTTCAGGTAAGTGATGCGGTAGTCATCATGGACTTGCTGCTTATCAGTTAGTTGATCGTAAGCACCAAAGCCATTTTCCACGATAAATAGCGGCAAGTCATAGCGTTGATAGATGGTATTTAACACATAACGCAACCCGACTGGGTCAATAGGCCAGCCCCAATCAGAAGCACTGATATAAGGATTACTCACGATTTTTGCTCCTGGGATATCCTCAGTTGGTGTGCCAGCCACCTCATCAAGGGTTGAGATCGTTCCTGACATGTAATAGCTGAACCCAATATAATCAACGGTTCCCGCTTTTAATAGCGCTTGTTCCTCGGGCGTGATCTCAATCGTGATGCCTTTTTTCGCCCAATATTTTTGCACATAGGTTGGGATCTTGCCTCGTACGTGGACGTCGCTGTAAAAATAGCGCCGTTCATTGGCTTTGACGGATGCCATCAAATCAGCGGGTGCGCAAGAGTAGGGGTAGACTGGGACATAGGCCATCATACAACCAATCTGAAACTCTGGATTGATTTTTTTGCCTTCGATCACGGCTGCCGCACTGGCAATCAACTCATTGACGCCCGCTTGAAAGACGAGTGCTTCTTTTTGACTGTCATCCTCGATGATCATGGCAGAGTTGGTCCAAACGTGCAGCGGCTCTTGCCCATCTGCTTGATTATTGATCTCATTGAAGGTCATCCAATACGTTACTTTGTCACGATACCGTTGAAAAACGGTCTTAGCGAATTTGACAAAGAGGGGAATCACTTCTTTGTTAGCAAACCCACCAAATTCTTCATAGAGGGCATAAGGCATTTCAAAGTGGGACAAAGTGATCACGGGTTCGATGCCGTTTGCCTGCAATTCGTCGAAAAGATCATCGTAGTATTGGAGACCGGCTTCATTTGGTTCTTCTTCTGTTCCAGTTGGATAGATCCGACTCCAAGAAATCGATGTCCGTAGACATTTCAAGCCCAGCTCTTTGAATAACTGGATATCTTCTTTGTACCGGTGATAAAAGTCAATGGCTTCATGGTTCGGGTAATACTCTCCTTCAATGACGCCTTTGGTGATTTTACGGGGAATACCGTTGCCGCCGGCCGTCATAACATCAGCGGTACTCATTCCACGGCCAGCAACATTCCAAGCGCCTTCCGCTTGATGGGCAGCGATCGCGCCGCCCCATAAAAAATCTTTTGGCATTTTTGCGGACATAAATTTCATTCCTCCTCGACTCATTCGTTTGCTTATAATTCTACTTTTTGGGAACGGTTAGAGGCGATCACGAATGGCAAATAGATCAAGACCGAAATCGCAAGACAAACGACACCGACAACTGCAGCGATCGCATTTCCTCCAGTTCCTAAAAAGAGATTAATGATTCCTGGGGTCGTCCATGGTACCCCAATCGCTGGGGTCGGCATGATCGGCCAGACAACAGTGACAAAATAACCCACCAAAATATTGACCATAGGCGTCAAAATAAACGGAATGATCATGATTGGGTTCAAGACGATCGGTAGACCGAAGATCATCGGCTCATTGATTTGGAAAATCCCTGGAACTAAAGACATCTTAGCGATCTCACGTTGTTCTGGACGTTTTGAAGCGATGAAGATCGCAATGATCAAGCCCAATGTCATACCAGTTCCGCCCATATTTGCGAACATATCATTTAAAACGCCCCAAGTTTCTTTGTAAGGAACGTCCCACAAGGAGCCGCCTTGGTTGATAAAGTCTAGGTTAGCTAGGTCCTGTTCGGTAAAAATCGCTGAACGAACCGCATTCAAAGTATTTGGTCCATGGATCCCGATCGCAAACAACGTGGTTTGCAAGAACGCCAAGATCAAGACACCGACGACATTGCCCCCTAGATCCCGCAATGGACTTTGGATCCCATTATAAATCAGTTCATTGATACCTTCTGGTGCGATCATCAAAACTAAGAAATTGATCAAAGCAGTGACTGCCACGATGATCACGATCGGAATCATGCCAGAAAAGGAACGAGAAACTGCTGGTGGTACCATTTCAGGCATTTTGATCTGCAGTCGTTTGACTTTGAAAAGCTTCGGCAAGAATTCACCGACCAAACAAGCCACGATCATAGCTACAAACAACCCTTGGGCGCCTAAATATTGTGTGGAAATCACATTGACATCATCTACTGCAAAGGAGGTCGGGTACAAGATCATAAAGGCAGCGACACTTGTCAAACCAACTAGCGTAGCATCTGCTTGGAAATGCTTGGCTAAAAGCTGAGCAACAAGAAACGCGATAAATAAACTCATAATGTTGATGGTCCCGTTCGCCACGGAAGCTAGGACTTGCTGGGCACTTTCCAGATTCGGGAAAAGTCGATTCAGTTGAAATAATTGCACGATGAAACTCTCATTGGAAAATAAAATATTGTTGACCAAAATAACGAGAGAAGAAGCGATGGTCAGTGGGAAAATCAGCATGAACGCATCTCGAATCGCTGCTACGTGGCGTTGATTGTTCAACTTTGTTGCGATTGGTACCAACGAGCGGTCTAACAGGTCATTGAATTTTTGCATAATAATAACACCTTTCATTAATTGATGCCATCATTATAGCGAATGAAAACGACTAAAAGTAAGCGGATACGGATTCCGTACATATCTCTCAAGAAATGAAAAAAATTCCGCAGCTGGAACACAGTGTTACAAAAAAAGATGGTTCAGTAAACTGAACCATCAAGAATGGGTACGATAATCTTGCAAATAGCCGATCAGCGTTTCTAAAATCGCTACTGAAGGCAATTGACTAGTCAAATCAAGAAAGATGTCTTTGCGTTCCTCTTTGATCGCATACTCGATCGAATAATCGCACAGGCGTGCCAACGTACTTTCCCGATTTGGGGTAATGCAGTACTTCTGCACGATCGCCTGATTGTCTAAACCGGTAATGACTTCGATCAGTTCTTTGGTTTCACCAGAGACACTCAAAAAAACCAAAACATTCTTTTGATCTTTTCGCAAAAAGCTTTTGATCGGGTAGGTCAGCTCATCAATGCTGATGCTAAAGTAACCGAGGCTGGCTAGTTTGCGGGCAACGTATTGCGCGATCGCACCGGATGCCCCCATCCCCATAAATAAGATCAAATCGGCATCACGCATCGCTTCGGCGAGTTTTCGTATTTGGTATTCCGCATCAGGGTGGAAGATCTGCATATTCAAGCCTTTGATGCGCGCTTCTAAACCTAAGTGTTCAGGATGCGCATCAAAATGGGCTTTTTCTAAATGATTTTTGATATAGAAGCGAAATTCTGGAAACGACTGAAAGCCGACTTTTTGAATAAAACGAAAGACCGAAGTCGAAGAGACATGGGCATCATCGGCAATGTCGCGCACGCGCATATACGGGATCTTTTCTAAGTGATTGACGATAAAACGGTAGATTTCTTGTTCTACCGCAGAGAGCTTGTTCAAGTTTAATTGTTCAAAAAGCGCCATGCTGGTTCCTCGCTGTCCTAGATAATCAATTTACACCAGTATAGCATATCCGAACTTTTAACGGTGCAGCTGTTGATGGATCTGATAGACTGCGCCGATCAAGCCGGCATCGTTTTTCAGCTTCGCTGGACGAACAGGTGCGATGGTTTGTCCGCGCAAATAATTGATCGCTTCATGCCGTGTTTCCGTGATCGTCAAGCGAGCCTGCAATCGTTCCCAGAAATAAGGATTGGCACTGATGCCGCCGCCGATCAATACCAATTCTGGGTCAAAGCAGCTGATCAAATTGATCAGCCCTACAGACAGATCCGTCAGAAATTGGTCCGTCAGCTTCAGCGCCAACGCTTCGCCTTGCTGCGCGCGGTCAAAAATCTCTTTGGCGTCTTGGGTGGGTTCAAAGCCAGGAACTGCTGCCCCCGCTAAATTGTAGAGGCGAATCAAGCCGCCCACGACGGCAGTTTTTTTATTGATGGAACTTTCCTCGATATTGCCTTCTTCTGGCAGCTGATCGATCACCATCCAGCCAAATTCACCAGCCATGCCATGAGCACCTCGGTAGACTTGATTATTGATCACGATCCCACCGCCTACACCAGTGCCTAGGACAAGACACAAATAGTTGGCAGCCTCTTGCGCATTGCCGATCCATTTTTCAGCGATCGCTGCTGCATTGGCATCATTTTCCACCGCCACAGGCAACCCTGTACGCGCTTCCAAGACTGCTTTGAAATTTTCGCCATATAACGATTTGATGGCGCCCGCAGTTAACATAAAGCCGTCTTTTTGAACGATCCCGGGGGCGCTGATCCCAATGCCATCAATCGTGTGGCGGCTCTGGGCATCTTCGATGATCGTGAGTAGATCCTGATAAAACTGGGCTGGTTCATAGCTAGTAGGGATCGCAGATTTTTCAAGGATCGCTCCGGTTTCATCCAAAACACCATATTTAATACTTGTTCCGCCAATATCAAATCCTACGTACATTCTTCTTCCTCACCTTCTAAAACATTGTTGCCTTAAGTGTACCATCTGGCAGGAGGAATTTTTTTCTTTTTTTAGCTATTTTTTGCCTGCCGTTTCCGCTGCATCCAAATAAAACAAAATGTCACTTTTGCCTTCCTGATTGGTTCCTTTGTACACCTCCGTATCCAGACCTCCGATACGAAAGCCTGCTCGCAAGTAGAACAGACAGGCAGAAGGATTGTTGTCCTGCGCTTGCGTGTAGATGCCGCGATAGCCATTGGCAAGGGCCGTTTTCAGTGCCTGGTGGATCAGTAGTTGACCGATTCCTTGCTTACGGTAGTCTGTGTTGACCTTTAAGTCATAGAGGTACAGATATTTGAAAAAAGCGTCTTGAACGATCGCTAAGCCGATGCATTTTCCATCATCATAAGCACCGATAAACAGACTGTTTCGGCTCATTTCATCATAGCAATAATTTTCATCTGGGAAACGCATCGTCTGAATGTCTTCGGATGCAAATTTACAGATCGTGTACTGCCAGCTGCCCTCATTATAAGACGGCAGCATTTTCCCCCATAAGGAGAAGGGTTCGTTTTTTAAGCGGATGTCAGCTTGATGTTTTTGATCGATCAGTTTGATTTCTAGCATGGGGCACCTCGTTATCTTTTTTAGAAGCAGTTGTTTGGTTTGATGTGGTTGTGAGTATTGTACATGCCAATGTCTCGCTACTAGGGGAACATTGTCATGCACTTGTTAACCATTTTAAAGTGGATTTCAATCGATATCGTTAGTATAAAGTATAGAAGTTTCGATTTTACAAATACCCATAATAAAGAATCTGGTGATTGGCATATTGCTGGTAGTCTTTTAGGCAGCGAATCGCTTGGCTATAATCTTCTGCTCGGAGATGGTCGATGTAGGTTTGGAAAAATTGAACCGTCGACAGTGTTTTTTTGGGCGAATTTTTAGGATTCGCCATTTTTTTATAGATTGAGGCACTAATGACACGGCTGCTCAACCATTGGTAGGTGCTGACCAGAAGATCATTGGGGCTGGCTGCCATGATCGCCATGTAGACTTCTGGCATCTTGTTCATATAATTGACGTAATCCATCTGCTGTCGGTACGTTTTGGCTTCATTCAGCAGCTGTTGAATGTCGTCAATCGCAAAACTCCCCAAGCCATCAGCAACCTGCTCAGTAGTTAAAATCAGCCAATTGACACAGATTTGCGTGATATCGGCCAGTTCTTTGATTGAAGCTTCCCGCAAAACGACCCCGCGGTTTTTCTTATAAGTGACCAATTTTTCGTGTTCCAGCTGTTTTAAAGCAGAGCGGATCGGGCTGCGGCTATAGCCGGTCGATTTGGACAAAGAAGCTTCCGAAAATGCTTCGCCGACTTTGATATTTCCTGTGAGGATCTCACTTTTTATTTTTTTATAGACAATGGTTTCGATGGTTTCTTCCAACGTCGTTTCCTCCATTTGTGGGTTTACAAGACCTTTACGTAGTTTTTACCCGTTCTTGATGACGCCTTTGTTTCAATCAAAGTATACTACATATTGTTAGTAGTATACTACTAAACAAAACGAAAAGTGAGGATTTTTTATTATGAATAAAAAACAGTGGGCTTTGGTTGGTCTCATTCACATTTTTGCACTAGGTATGCTGGCAGGCTGCGGGAAATCAGCAGCATCGGCGGATGCTAAGGATGGACAGTCAGTTGATAAACTGACGATCGTTCAAATACAAGATGAAACAAATCCAGACTCTGGTCAGAAAAATGAGCAGTTCCGTTCAGACATGTCAGAGGCGTTAGGAATTGAAGTGGAAGAATTAGAAGGTGCTGACTATTCAGTCGGGATCGAAGCCTTGAAAGCAGGGAAGCTGGATGTTTTACTGGTTAGTCCAATGAGTTATTATCAAGCAAAAAAAATCGCTGGTGCAGAACCACTAGTGACAACGACTTCAATGGGCCAAGAAGAATACAAAACGCTTTTCGTTGTTGGAAAAGACGATACCACGACGCAGTCATTGGCTGATTTAAAAGGAAAAAGCTTTGCCTTTGTTGATCCTGCTTCTTCTTCTGGCTATATGTATCCCAAGGCGAAATTAGTCAAAGAGTTGTCATTGGACCCAAATCAATTAGAAAATCCCGGCTATTTTTTTGATACTGTTGCCTATTCAGGCAAGCACGATTCCAGTTTGATGGGGGTAGCCAAAGGAGATTACGATGCCGCAGCAGTGGCTGGACAAGTCATCACCTCACTAGTAGATGCTGGGATGATCCAAGAAGACGATATCCGAGTGATTGGAGAAACAGAGACGATCCCGAATGCCCTCTTCGTCGTTCGCTCCGATTTGCCAGCAGAAACCAAAGCGGCATTGAAAGACTTTTACCTTACCTATGAAAACGAAGAGTATTTTGAGACCTTCTATGGCAGCAAAGAGGTTCGTTTTACCGAAGCAAAAGATGAAGATTATGAAGTGGTACAAGAAATGGTCGAGATCCTTAACTTAGAGGAGGAATAGTCATGGCGAATAACTTATTAGAAATCAAGCAGTTGAGCAAAACCTATGATGGAAAAAAATACGCGTTGTCGCAAATTGATTTAACGGTGACAGAAGGGGAATTTATCGTCGTGATCGGTCCATCGGGTGCTGGGAAATCGACCTTTATCCGCTCAATCAACCGCATGATCGAACCTTCTGAGGGGCAAGTGATTTTTGCGGGGACGGACATCACCCGTGCGAAGAAAAAGCAGCTGCGACAGATTCGTTCAGAAATCGGCATGATTTTTCAACATTACAATCTGATTGGCCGTACCAATGTGCTTAAGAATGTCCTGCATGGGCGTTTAGGGAAAATTCCTTTTCGCAAAACGGCTTTCGGGCTGTATCCTGAAAAAGACAAACAAGAGGCGGTCCAACTATTAGAAAAAGTCGGTCTACAAGAGCAGATGTACCAGCGAGCTAATGCTTTGTCTGGGGGATAGATGCAACGAGTTGGTATATGTCGCGCCATCATGCAGCAGCCGAAGCTGATCTTGGCGGATGAACCAATCGCTTCTTTAGACCCTAACGCTGCGAAAGTCGTCATGAAACAGTTGCAAGAGATCACCCAAGAACGCCAGATCACCTGCATCGTCAATTTGCATCAAGTTGATTTTGCCAAGGCGTATGCCACTCGGATCATCGGCGTCAAAGAAGGGAAGATCGTCTTTGATGGAAAGCCCCAAGAATTGACAGAAGCGATGATCGCACATATCTATCAAGGAAAAGAAGAACAGCAGAGGTTAACGCAAGCAACGATTCCCGTAGGAAAGGAGCAGTTGACCTATGGAGAAGCCTAGATTTGTGATTCCGTTGAGGGTTGAGTCAAACAAAGGACGAGTCTTGAACGGCTTATTGGTAGTAGTAGCTGTTCTATTGTCGTTTGCCTATTTGCAAATCAATGTGGTGGAAGCCTTTCGGTCACTTCCAGCATTTGTGGGATTTTTTGTGCAAAACTTTTTCCCAGCAAATTTTGCAAATATCCGTAGTTACTTGCCTTTGGTGGCAGAGACCGTCTTGTTTGCGATCGTTGGCACCTATCTCTCGGCTTTTTTGGCTTTTGTCTGCGGGTTGCTGATGTCAGAGCAGACAAATCCCTATCCTTTCGTGCGGACGAGCGTCCGCATGGTGATCTCTTTTCTGAGAAATATCCCAGTACTGGTTTGGGCATCGCTGTTCGTTTATATTTTCGGCATTGGGAATATGGTGGGACTTTTGGCATTGACCGTTGCGACCTTAGGTTTTCTGGCTCGTTCTTATGCGGATTCGATCGATGAGATCGGCAGCAGTAAATTAGAAGCGCTGCGAGCAGCAGGTGCCTCTTATTGGCAGATTCTTTTTCATGGATTGATTCCTGAATTTATTCCTTCTTGGATCAATTGGACCTTGTTTTCTTTCGAAATCAATATTCGTGCGTCTTCCATTTTAGGAATGGTAGGGGCAGGAGGAATGGGGATCATGATTCAGACCAATATTCGTTTGTTTAAATACCGCGAAGCGTTTGCCCTAATTATTCTTTTAGTTTTGTTGGTGCTATTGACTGAATTTGCAGTCAATCAGCTTAGAAAACGAATTGCCTGATTGAAGGAGGAAGCGATGACAACAAAAATTGCATTATCTACGAAAAAAGAACGACTGCTGACTTTAGGCACGATTTGTGGCCTCATCTTGTTGCTGATCACAAGTGTGGCTTTGCTGGACTTGGAGGTCGCGCGCTTTTTAAGCCGTTGGCAAGATGCTGGGACGATTTTGGCAAAATTTATGACCCTCGACTTTTCAAAAATCATTCCAGCGTTGGGCCAATTGTTTGTGTCCTTGTGTATGGCGATCTGCGGCTTATTCATCGGGTGGCTCATTGCACTGGTATTAAGCTTTCTTGGAGCAGCCAACACCACACCGCATCTTTTCCTTTCAATGCTTATCAAGGGCAGTGTAGCGGTAGTACGGGCCGTTCCAACCCTAGTGTGGATCTTGATCGTGGTGGCTAGTTTAGGATTTGGGAATACCTCGGGGGTTTTGGGACTGGTTTTCCCGACGGTGGGGTATTTAACAAAATCCTTTATCAGTTCGATCGAAGAACAAGACGCGGCAATCATTGAAACGATGCAAGCCACCGGTGCCGGCTGGCTGCAAATGATTACAGAAGGCCTGCTGCCTAACTTGAGCAGCCGCTTTCTAGCCTGGACGTCGATTCGTCTGGAAGGCAACATCGCTGAGTCGATCTCACTTGGAATGGTAGGCGCCGGCGGGATCGGCATGCTCTTGACGCGGGCGATCGGTCAATACAATTATGGTGAAATTTCGATGCTGATTTTGCTGATCTTTTTCACGATGATCAGTGTCGAATTAGGGATCGGACAAGTCAAAAAACGAATGAGATAAGGAGACGATCAAGAATGTACACACGATTGCCATTAAAAGGAACCTATAATACAAGAGATTTAGGCGGTTATGCCGCAAAAGACGGAGCAACTGCCTGGAAGCGTTTCTTAAGAAGCGACAGTCTAGCCAATCTACATCCAGAAGATATCGCTTTTTTACAAAGGTATCAGCTGACGACCATCATTGATCTACGGACGACCTTAGAGATCGAAAAGGAGCCAACACCTGTGATCGACGGTGTGGAGAACTGGCCGATCTCCTTGATTTCAGAAACGATGGGGGATGTGACCCAACTGGAGCAGCCGCTGATTTTCAATATGGCGGAGCTGTATATCCAGATGATCGAAGACCGTAAAGAGCAAATCAAGCAGATCATGGAAACGATGGCGGCTGCCGAAGGTTGTGTGCTGTTTCATTGTGCGGCGGGCAAAGATCGGACGGGTGTGATCGCTATGCTGCTGCTTCAACTGGCAGATGTCGCAAAAGCCGATATCATTGCCAACTATCAAACGACGCACACCTATTTAGCTGCTAACCCGCTGGTAGCTCAGCAAGTCCAAACGATCACGAATGAGATGTGGCTGTCAGCACCTGAGTACCTGTTGCCCGTCTTAACGCATCTGGAAGAAACCTATACCGATGCGTATCATTATTTGCGGACGATTGGTGTCGCGCAAGAGACCCTCGTTCATTTGCAAAGCAAGCTGATCGATGTGGCAGTGACGGTTTAAGGGTCACGAACAAACGGAACATCTAAGTGAGGGACTACTGCTTCTTTTGAAAAAGTGGTCCCTTTTTGTCTTAGTCACAATGACCGACAGAAAAATACGCCTTAAGTTTGATTATATTTATCGCTTGTTTTTTTATACTGAAGGTAGATAGAAAAAACGGAGGACAATCACTTGAAGAAAGCAATTAGTATGATCCTGCTCGTGTTAACGATCGGGACCGTCACATTGGTTACATGGTCTTATTTTACGAAAGATGATTCCAGCGAACTGGTTCAGCTGGTGGATCGTTTCAATCCGTTCGTACCGGAGAAAAAGGTCTATATCAAAACATCCGACGAGTATGGCGTGTTGCAAGAACACGATTCCTACGAATATACACAAGAAGGGGTCAATGAAGATGGGCAAAAGATAAAAATCACTTTTTGGGCACCACAAAAGCTAAAAGAAAATGCCTACCTAGAGCTTGATGCAAAGGGCAAACATGTGGAGTCGTATCAAGAGGTGACCGAACAAGATCTCCCTGACGCCGTCAAAGACGAGTTGGTTACGACTCATTGATCATCATGCCTGCTTGAAAAAAGGACAGGAAGTCATTTCCCGCAAGTTGGGAGATGGCTTTTTTCGTGCATTCACTTAGAGAAAAGCTCGCCAAGATTTGATTTAGGTGAAAAAGATTAGAGGATGATAGAATTTTCAGAAAAAATAGATAATTTTTTCAATTCTTAGTTGCAATAGCAGAAGCGTCTGGTATTCTCTATGAGGTAGTTAAAAAAAATTATTCATATAATTAAAAATAGTAACAGTGAGAGAATCACCTTTTATGGAGGATCAACGGTTTTCAAGGAGGAACCTATGACAGAAAAAAATCAATTAAAAAAGCAGATGAAAACCAGACATATCACTATGTTGGCACTAGGTGGCGCCATCGGTGCTGGCCTATTCAAAGGCAGCGGTGAAGCGATCCAGTTAGCGGGGCCTGCGGTCTTGCTGGCGTTTATTTTTTGCGGGCTGATCTTATTTGTCGTCATGACAGGACTGGGACAGTTGGTCTTATCTGACCAAAAACAACATGGCCTTTCGGGCTTAGTCCAGCCATATCTTGGCGTGCATCCAGCCGATTTCATCGACTGGATCTACTGGTCGATGTGGATGATCAACATCATCGCCGAAGCAGTTGCTGCCGCAAGCTTTTTGCAGTTGTGGTTTCCCAATATTCCAGCTTGGATCTTTGTGTTGATTTTGGCACTACTCACGACCATCATCAATTTGTTTTCGGTTCGCTTGTTTGCGGAAACGGAATATTGGCTTTCCTGGGCCAAGATCAGTGTGGTGATCGCGTTGATCTTGGTGGGTCTCTATCTGGTTGCCACGCAAGTCTTTGATTTGGGCTTTTTCCCGACGATGAGACAAATGACAGACTATGGTGGTTTTGCCCCTCATGGTCTCAAAGGATTTATCAATTCGTTATTGGTCGTAATCTATTCGTACGGCGGTTCTGAATTAGTAGCCATTACGATCAGTGAAGCGGAAAATCCCAAAAAAGCGATCCCGCAAGCAATCAAAGGAGTGATGACTCGGATTGCCGCTTTTTACATCATTCCCTTGTTTCTTTTACTGATCATTTATCCGTGGAATCAATTAGCCGATCCAAATGTCAGTCCTTTTGTGATGGTGTTTCAAAAAATCCATGTCCCATTTGCCTCCGACATCGTCAATTTAGTGATTATTTTGGCTTTGTTTTCGTCAATCAATTCTGGAGTCTATGCTTCTTCAAGAACGTTGTTTTTCCGATTAAGCAACAATGGCCAGAAAAAAAGCCGCTTTACGATGCTGAATAAAAACAGCGTGCCCCAACGAGCGATCATGTTTTGCAGCGGTACTTTATATCTTGGGGTCGTTCTTTCTTACTTTTTAGGCGACAAACTCTTCAATTATCTAGCAGGCTCCCTGTCTTATACTGTACTGCTGATCTGGTTGCTGATCAGTGCGGCGGCGTTTGTTTTGGTACGCAAGCAGAAGAAAATGGGCTATACGATTTTCTTGAGTGGGGCGATCCTTGCACTGATTTTGCTGTTTGTCGGTATTTTGATCACTAACCCATTGGCGGTCACTGGCTTCACCGCATTATTGTATACGATCATTTTTCTTAGTTTTTATTGGAACCATCGAAAAATTGAGAAAACCAGTGAAAAAAGTTGAAGAAACGTCCCTTAAGACATAAACTGATGGGGAAGGAACCCCGCGTTCGGTTGTTTCTTCGGTTCTCAGGAATGTGACGATAAAATAAAGTGTAGGAGAAAACGAAAATGGTTAATTTTTGGACATTGATTTTCGGCACCCTCAGCTGGGTCGTGGTGGAAAGTCTGCTTTACAATCCGATGCATAAGTGGGGCAAGTTTTGGGCGAAAGAATCAGGAATGGCAGAGAAGATGGCTGATCAGCAGATGACGACCGGTGACATGCTCTTTACCTTTGGCGGCACGATCGTTGGTGGAATCCTCTTATCAGCAGCGACCTATCAAGTCGTTTATTGGTTTGCAAAATTCGATCATGATGGTTGGCTGATGACCTCCTTGCAAGTCGCTTGTTTATTGTGGCTAGGGGTTTATGGGGTCGCCACCTTCGTGATGGCTGTTTACTCAGGACAGTCCCGCAAATTAGTCGGGCTGCATCTTGTGAATGGGTTTCTAGGAGTGATCGTTTTAGGACTTGTTGTCGGATTGATTGGACAGTAGGCAACGATCATACCCCAGCGAGAGCGTTCAAAGGTCTCAACGAATCAATCCTAAAGAAAGCCGATCTTGTTTCAACAAGGTTGGTTTTTTTTGTGTGCAAAATTATCCTTACTATAAAAAAAGGCTATAAAAGCAAATAATTTGTGCTATACTAAAAGCACTTTAATCTGTAGAAAACCAAATCCGCGGATTGCGGAAAAATCATCAAAGAAGCAAAATTAGGGGCAACGAGGAGGAAAAAATGAAAACGAAAAGCATGTTAGGTAGAGGAATATTTGCTGCCGTTTGTTTAGCGACACTATTTTTTTTGACAAGCTGCAGCAGCTCAAGCGTTGACTCTGCAGCTGCGAATCAAGTATTGACCAATAGCAACAGTCATCAACAATATGCTTTGTATCTATTTGAAGATGGAAGGATCACTGTCAATAAAACGCTGACTTTTTTTACCAATCCGAATCAGGAACCTGCGGACTTGGTAGAAGAACAAGAGACACAATTAGCACAGATCAACGAAACACTACAAGCAGAGTTTCCCAAAAGCAAAGCACTGACTGCGGCAGACATCGGTCCTATGCACACCTTTGAAGTGACAAATGCCCAAGTGATCATTGATCAAGAGAAAAGGGAAGTGCGCATGACTGGCGATGATTTTGAGAAAGTATTCAAAATGGCGGACAACAATGACAAGCGTCTGATCGATGACGAACAAAACGAGTACGAATTTTCGTATGAGGAAAACTAGCAAGTGACAAAAAACGGCTGCCTCCGACGAGACAACCGCTTCAGACTGTAGACAAACCTTAGACAAAAATGAGGTTTGTCTTTTTTTCGTTGCAAAATTTAGTGGCTATTACGGAAAATATTTTACGCAACTAGCAAATCATCAGATATTTTTATCAATAATAAATAGATTTAAGGTATTTTTTATTATAAAATGATATAGAAAAGAGTTGTTTTTCGTTTGCGGTTGTTTTTTGGTTAAACAGCTCTTGGTACAAATACACTTGTTTGCTTCATCACTGGAAAAAATGTTTCGAACAAACGGATGAGAGCGAGCAACTACCTGCAAACAAGCAGCTTTCCTTCGCTGCTTCCCCCAACTAACACCATAAAAAAGATATTCCCCCTCACTTGCAACCAAGCCACTTCATTGATAAGAAAATCAGTATGTGCAAAAGGAGAAGCAATGAAAATCACACAAATCCAATGTCCCAGCTGCTTGGGTCAGTTAACCGTTGACTGGGAGACAGGAAAAGCAGTCTGCCAGTATTGCTTAACGAAGTCAGTCTTACATTCGCCGCCAAAACAAACGCAAGAAGCTTCGAATGAACAGGTTCCCGTAGTTTTTCAAGAAGTCAAAGAAGGGTTTTATTCGTTTACCTTTAATGAAGACGAGGTAGCAAATGCCTTGAAAAAATGGCTGATCCAACAGGAATCAGTTCCTGAGGACATTGTCGTTCATCTTGAAGTCAGCGAGATAAAACGATATTTTATTCCGATTTATGAATTTCAGGTGACCTATACGATGCACTGGGAGGGGGCCTTTGGCTACGATACCCATTCCATTGCTTGGGACGGCTCGCATACGACCACGTGGGAAAAGAAGCGAGGCGACCATCCAGATGAGACGGTCATACTCTATCAATGCGGCAGTTCGGAGGTGATCGAGCAAGAAATTCCTCAGAGCTTCGAGGTCAATAATGAAATGAAAAGAAAACCGCACTTTAGTACCGATCAAAAGGAATTTCAACAGCTAATCTCAGCACATGCTATTCATGCTTTTCCCTTTGATATTGAGCAAGAGCAGGCGCTCTTTGGTTCTGAAAAACAAGCGGAACTGAGAGCCCAAGCGAATGCCGTGATCCAGAAGAAAGAATCTGCCGATCATCTAAAAGAGCTACACCTAGATCTTTCCCTGATCAGCTGTGCTACAGAAAAGCTCTACTTTCCCCTGTATATGGGCACCTTCAAGTACCAAGAGCGATCCTTTGAATTTGCGATCGACGGCAAAGATCCTGACCGAATGAAGCTGCCGATTATCCCACAATGCCAAGAAACCTTACAAACGGTTGCGAATTTTTCAAAAGCTCGCAAGGTTTTTGGCTGGTCCTCTGTACTCTTTTTTACGTTAGGTGTGCTCCTGCTGTTCCTTGCACTATTCATTTCTGAATGGATCACTCTAGGAAGAGTGTTCAGAGCTGTCATAGGGGGGATTGTCATGAGTTCCCTGCCAACTGCCGTCTATTGGGTAGTATCGGGGATAGTGTTGCACTTTCTAAAAGAACAGTATCTCAAAACAGTCCAAAAATTTAGAGATGAGCTTAAAAGAGAATTATTAGGTAAGAAGACGGCCGGGGCAGCTTTGTTAGCAAACTATGAGAAGCGTGGGAAGCACCTTGCAAGAATCAGGAAATTTTATGAATGGCTCGATACGCTCGCTTATGTGGTCGTGATCGCTACCCTTATTTGGAATATTATTTGGAACATTCGTCGGTTTTTTTGATAAGCCATCTTGTTGAAAAAAATGATTCATAAAAAAGGAGAAAAAATGAAAATCACACAAATCCAATGCCCCAGTTGCTTAGGGCGTCTAGAAGTTGATTGGGACTCAGGAAAAGCAGTCTGTCAGTATTGCTTGAATGAGCTGTTGATCAAACCGGAACAAAAAAAACAGGAACAAACAAACCAAGCCGTCTCGCTGAAAGAGTTGCCACGCATTCAAGGGACCGTCAAAGAAGGATTTTATCCGTTTGCCTATGATGAAAAGGCATGTGAAGCTGCGTTGAAAAATAAACTAGCCTGGCAAGAGACCATCTCGGAAAGTATCTTTTTTGAACTAGAGATGGTTCATCTAAAACGTGTATTCATCCCGATATATTATTTTCAAATTGCTTATGATGCGCAAGTGAGAGGGAGCTATGTCCACGAGGAACAGCAGAGGGAGAGTGGGCGCATTACTGCCGACATTTCTTTACATAACAGCGGGAACACAACGGTTTTCAATGAATATTTTCCTACGGATACCCAAAAAGAAGCGGATTACAGTATCAATGGCAAGCTGCCGTTGCATCTTCAAAAAGGTGCCGCCTATTGCACGGATATGCAGCAGTTTTCGGCACTTAGCCAAGACGTTCAGGTGCTGCCCTTTGATATTTCCAGAGAAGCAGCACTTGCTGATACCCATCTATTGGAAGTCTTTGAAGCAAAAGCGAAAGACCATTTGGTGGGAGCTGAGGTTGCCAATGAGGTTCAACTGACTCTTTTTCCGAAACAATGTGATACGGAAAAACTGTATTTTCCTTATTACATTGGTGAATTCAAGTACGGAAACCAAACCTATTCTTTCGTGGCTGATGGCACCGATGCTGAACGTCTTTTTCCAACCCAGCTTCCTGAATGTGAACAGCTCGTGCAAGTGAAAAAAAGTTTTTCCAAAACCAGCAGGATCCTTGGAAATTCTTTCTGTATATTTTTATTGTTAGGTATGCTTTCAGGAACGTTCTTGAATCTTTTTTTTGGTGGATTTTTAATGCCTGCCGTTGTCTTTAGTCTGACTGTTTCAGCGATCATCTTGCTGATTGCTTGTGTCGTGACTTGGTATTTCTTGCTCGTACCAGAGGTCAAGTTTTTCTCAGAGTACGGCAAATTCAAAGCAGAACTTTCTCAGGCATTGAGTCAATCGGATGCATCAGCAACTGCAGTGAAGAAAGCTTTTGAAACGCGTAGGAAGAAACTCGTCCGACAGACAGTATTTTACAGCAGTCTGGAAAACATGGCGTATGAATTTGCCTTGATCCTTTTTTTAACATTCCTTATTTGGTATTTCGGTTTTTATGGCTTATCGCTTCTAGTGCTGCTGGCGTTTTTCAGCTGGAATACGATCCGTATCTTTACTACGGATAGCTCCGATACCTGTATCGAAACGAAAAGATGATTCAATGGATATTATTCCGATTCAATGCCCCCACTGCTTAGGAGAACTAGAAGTCAATTGGGACGCTGGCACGGCGATTTGTCTGTATTGTCGTGGGAAAATGGTGATCAAACGGTCATTCGATCCTACCAAAAGCCCGCATGCCAATCCTATGACAGCAAAACAGCTTTCGTTGACGCACCTTGCTGTGTTGCTGAAAAAAATCAGTCAGTCAGCTGCTGCCAACCAAACGATGGATCCTCTTCCCCTGGGAAACTCCTCAGCGGCAGGGGGTTCAAGTGATCACAAGCAGTCAAAGCAATCGGCAATGAATCAGAAGTCTTTGATTCAGCAGGCGCCACGCGATCCAGTCAAGGAGCGGCAAACTCGTTTGAATGCTTTTTTGCAAGAGCAAGATTTTTTGTTCTATTTTTCTGGAGAAAGACAAGTGCTGCCACGGCAATGGCAAAGACAAGTCCTTACCAGTTTTCAAGTGCCTGAAACGGAGACGCCTCTGGCACTGCTAACGGCACAGATGACTGGCAAGAAAGCGAATGCGGGGCTGCTTTTTGGTATCGAGCGAGTGTATTTGTGCACGTATGAAAAGAAAGAAAAACGAATAGCCAGTTTTTCCTGGAGTATTTGGAAAACTCTTTCCTTTTCGTTCCAACATAAAATCTTTGGCAGTTTTTTGGTGGTTCAACAGGAATATCGTGTTCCTCTTCAAGCATTGGGCCTTGCGACCCAATCATTTTTGCAAGAATTACAGCAGTTGTTGCAAGAGGTGGAGGCTGGCTAGTGCTGAGTATCGATGAAATCAAATAGGGAATCAATTTATTGGTCAAAAAAACAAAGAGAGCGTCGCAAACAGCGGCGCTCTTTTTTTATTCATTTGGTTTCTAGGTTTCCAACTCAGCGTCGTTGGTTTCTGATAAATACTCGGCTTCATCGTTTAAAAGACTGGCCGTCGTTCGCAGCGTGTCGTAAGAATGCAAAACGGCAGCGAGGCTTTTTTGCGAATCACTGATTTTCATGGTCGTCGAATCGGCACTATCTAACAAGACTAAGGCTTGTTGGTTGATGGCTTGCATGGTTGCGGCAATGGTTTGGGTCAACTGCTTGGTCTGTTCAGCTAATTTTTGCATTTCATCCGCAACTACCCGAAAGCCAGCTGCCTGTTCGCCGATCCGTGCCGTTTCGATGGAAGCATTGAAGGACAGCAGTTTGGTTTGTTGCGCAATGCGGTCGATGTCATGCAGCACTGCTGTCACCTGTTGGCTGTCCATTTCTAAGGCATGGGTCGTTGCTTGATTTTGATCAGACAGCTGTTTGACTTGCGCCAAGTTCTCTGACAAATGATCGACTTGCCGGTGTCCGTTGGCAGAAAGTCGTGTCAGGGAAGCCGCACTTTCTTGCACTTTTTTGATAGTGACCGCTAAGGCTTGTTCTCTTTGGGTAATGTCAAAAGCGATTTTGACGACGTTGACGACTTCTTGCTGCTCATCGAGGACAGGGAAGTAGATCCCTTCTAAAATCAGTTTGTCTCCTTGTTTGTTTTTCCGAATGATTTTGTCTTGAAACCGTTGCTTTGAGTAAAGCAGTTGATTCCAGAAAGCTTGGTAATCCGTACTGGCAGCATAATGGTCAAAACAAAAGGTCCGATGCGGCAAGCCAATGATTTCTTCTTGGCTATAACCTAGGATATCCGTCATGTTGGTATTGGCGAAAACAACTTCTTTTTGCGGATCAAAGACTATGACAGCGAGTTCTTGAAAAATAGCAGCGAGCAGACGGTTATTTTGTGTTTCATCTAATGTGAATTTCATACGTACTTACCTACGCCTTTCAGTTTTTTGGGAAGTTTACACAGCGAGTGTCTTACAGTTATCGGTGATGAAGGCAAGGCAGTTAAGAGTGCAAAAACCACCTTTTTTGTCGAACAAAATGCCTGGAAGCAGAAGGAAGCAAGATTCTTTGCATCAGAATGACTTGGTGGTACCCTTAAGGTCAACACGAACGATTTCAAACAAAAGAAGAGAATCGTATGACAGATAGAATTTTGTTGGAAAAAGCAGCCGTTGAATTTAGTGAGGCAAATGCACCGCACCCACGGATCTATGAATTACCGCCAGAAGAAGGGCGCGCACTATTGGAACAAGTCCAAGAGTCACCCGTCAATAAATTGGCGGTTGAGATAGAAGATCAGACCGTAGATACAGGCGAATGGGGGGCCATCAATGTTCGTTTTGTTCGTCCTGAAGGAAATCATGCGATTCTCCCTGTCATTTATTATCTCCATGGCGCGGGCTGGGTCTTCGGCAGTGCCGCGACTCATGATAAATTGATCCGTGAATTGGCGGTACGAACCAACTCGATCGTCATTTTTCCTGAATATAGTCGTTCACCAGAAGCAAAATACCCAACGGCGATCGAACAAAATTATGCGGTCTTGCAGCAATTACCAGGATTTGTCGATGTCAAAGGCTTAGACCTTAGCCGTTTGACCGTGGCTGGCGATTCCGTAGGTGGGAACATGGCGACCGTTATGACCTTGTTGACGAAAGCCCGTGGCGGCATTCCGATCGCACAGCAATTATTGTTTTATCCTGTGACAGATGCCCGCTTTGATACGCCTTCGTATGAAGCATTCGGCGAAAATTATTTTCTGACCAAAGAAGGGATGCAATGGTTCTGGGATCAATACACGACGGATGAAACACAGCGGGATCAAATGACCGCTTCTCCACTACGCGCGACCAAAGAGGAGTTAGCCGATCTGCCGCCAGCGTTGATCATTACAGGCGAAGCAGATGTCTTGCGGGATGAAGGGGAAGCCTATGCGCAGCATTTACGAGCAGCTGGCGTGGAAGTCACCCAAGCACGGATGCAAGGGATCATCCATGATTTTGTGATGGTCAATGCGATGGATCAGACCCAAGCCGCACGAGCGGCCATGACACTGGCTGTCGGTTGGCTGACGGAAAAAAATGTCCCCGCAGAATAAGAAACCGACGAAAGCAGCTTCTTTTTATGCGGTGTTCTGATACAGAAAAGGATGTATGGAGTGGAGCGATCCACTCCTTTTTTTGTCGGAAAAATTGAAAGACGTACACCTGCAGTCTGAAGCAGATGCAAACGCTCTCTAAAAAAACTCGCTTTTATAATACAGATTTTAATAAGTGTTTTTCGTTGATAAATAAATAAAAAGTGCTATTATATGTATTGTGATTAATACAGTTTTTGAAAAGAGGTAATACAGTGAGTGCAAAAGGATCAGAAATCATTGTTGAAAGTTTAGAGAATCATCGGGTGCCTTATATCTTTGGGATTCCCGGTGCAAAAATCGATGGCGTGTTTGACGTGTTGAGTGATCGGGGACCAGAGTTGATCTTGGCACGACATGAACAAAACGCGGCCTTTATGGCACAAGCAATCGGTCGCCTGACAGGAGAGCCAGGAGTCGTCATTGCAACAAGTGGACCAGGAGCCAGTAATTTAGCGACTGGGTTGGTCACGGCAACTGCCGAAGGTGATCCCGTCTTGGCACTAGCAGGCCAAGTGAAGCGTTCTGACCTTTCAAAATTGACCCACCAAAGCATGAATAATGCGGCGTTGTTTGCGCCGATCACGAAATTCAGCAGTGAAGTCCAAGATCCTGAAACCCTTTCTGAAAGTATTGCCAACGCCTTTCGCATCGCAAAAACAGCGAAAAAAGGGGCGAGCTTTTTATCCATTCCTCAAGATGTGACAGACGGAACCGTTCAAGGGGCAGCGATCAAACCTCTATCTTCGCCTAAATTAGGCAGTGCCGATGCAGAAGATATCCAGGCACTCGTCGATCGGATCAAAGAAGCCAAACTGCCTGTCTTACTCTTAGGGATGCGGGCTTCAGGCGTGAAAGAAACACAAGCGATTCGTCAGTTAGTTGCAAAAACTGGGTTGCCTGTCGTAGAGACCTTCCAAGGTGCTGGGATCATTTCTCGTGAATTAGAAGAGCATTTCTTTGGCCGCGTCGGCTTATTCCGCAATCAGCCTGGTGATATGCTGTTGAAACGCAGCGACTTAGTGATCGCTGTGGGGTACGACCCGATCGAATACGAAGCCCGCAACTGGAATGCGGAAAAAGATGCCCGCGTGATCGTTATCGATGAAGTACCGATGGAGATCGATCCATTTATGCAGCCAGAAGTTGAACTGATGGGCAGTATCGCGAAAATTATTGAACAACTATCAAAAGCCATCGATCAGTATCACTTGAGCGAAGACGCCCAAAACTATTTAACGACGCTGCAAACCAAACTCAATGAAAAACCAGCGGATGTCGAAGGCAGCAACAATACCTTGCATCCTTTGGAAATCATCGATGCTTTGCAACAAGAAGTGACCGACGACATGACGGTAACGGTGGATGTCGGCAGCCACTACATTTGGATGGCCCGTCATTTCCGTAGTTATGAGCCACGGCATCTGCTCTTTAGTAATGGCATGCAGACCTTAGGGGTCGCTTTGCCATGGGCGATCGCTGCAGCGCTCGTGCGACCAAATACTCAAGTGATCTCTGTATCTGGCGATGGCGGCTTCTTGTTTTCTGCCCAAGAGTTAGAAACAGCCGTCCGTTTGAAACAAAACATCATTCACTTGATTTGGAATGACGGTACCTACAATATGGTGAAATTCCAAGAAGAAATGAAATATGATCGTGCTTCTGGGGTTGATTTTGGACCCGTTGATTTCGTGAAATATGCCGAAGCATTTGGTGCCAAAGGCCTACGGGCAACCACTAAACAAGAATTGATGGCAGCCATCGAAGAAGGTTTTGCAACGGATGGTCCAGTGATCATTGATATCCCTGTGGATTATTCAGATAATGCCGATCTTGGCAAAACGATCCTACCTGATCAATTTTATTAAGACCAAAGGAGCAGCAAGATGAAAGTGAAAAACAAAAGTTATTTATATCAGCATGGCACCCTAGGTGGGTTGATGCAGGATTTAATGGATGGCACGGAGCAAATCGGCAAAATGCTTGAATATGGCAATTTTGGGATCGGTACGCTGGCTGGTTCCAATGGTGAAGTGATTATTTTAGATGGTGAAATCTACCATGTAGACGAATCGGGCAAGGTGCAAGTGCTCCAAGGAAATGAAGGAACCCCCTATGCGGCAGTTGTTGATTTTTCTGCAGCGAAGCACCTGCAGGTCAGCCAAGAAATGACCGATGAAGAAGTGAAAAACCACGTCCTGACAGAAGTCAGCCCGAATTTGTTTTCCGCTGTCAAAATCCATGGGGTATTTAACAAGATGCACGTCCGCGTTGCCCCAAAGCAAGAAAAACCATATCCAAAATTCATTGAGATCATCCAGCATCAGCCAGAATTTCAGGCAGAAAATATCAGCGGAACGATCGTCGGATTCTTTACCCCGCTGTTGTTCCACGGTGCTGCGGCTGCTGGTTTCCACCTGCATTTTATTAGTGATGATCGGACATTTGCTGGCCATGTCTTAGACTTTGAAGTGGCAGCTGGTGAAGTCGAATTGATGGAACTAGCCGAATTTCGTCAGCATTTTCCTATCGACAACCAAGACTACTTGCAGCGGGAGATCGATGTCGCAAAAATCGCCAAAGATATTGAAGCTGCCGAATAAGCAGCAGGCAGCAAAAATAATTGATCGCCAGTAGAGTGGTCTTGCATCGAATGGAACGCAAAAAAGCAGTGAAGCCAACGCTTCGCTGCTTTTTTTGTGCTTCTTTCTATTCGGATGGTTGGTATCGTCATGTATTATCAAGTACAACTAATCGCAAAATCCTTGGATTGATCCGATTCAAGAGATGATTCCAATCGGCAGCATCAGGTATCGATTTTAATAAGACGCTTTCGACCTCCAGCAAATACTCCGTCGCATATTCAGGGTAGTTGGTGATCAGCAAGTTGATATTTTTTTCCTTTAAGTACTCATGGGAAAGTTCGTTTGAATCAGGGTAGTACATTTCATGATAAAACCCTAGATATTTTCGGATAATGCTTTCGGCATGCTCGCAAACATATTCATTGCCTTCAAAAATAACGGCAATGATTCGCGGCTTGCCCCAATTCTCTTCAATAATTGCTTCCATATGGAACGTGAGGCTTGTACAAAAATCATCCAAATGATCGAGAGAATAGAGATTTTTTACAAGCGGGTGGGAAAGGAGAAACTGGCGATTTTTCGCAAATTCTGCGGCAAACTTTTCTTGGACAAAGTCATTGAGGTCGTCAATATTGATATTCATCGTTGGCGATAACAATTCACGGAGTTTGACAACGATGAAAAAAGATTCTAGCCAAAGCAAGTCTTTTTGTTCATCCAAACTATGCCCGCGACTTTGTGCGTAAAAATCTGCAGTGATCTGTTTGATCTCTGGCTATTGGTTGTAATTGCGGCAAAACGCTTCGCTGGCTGCGAGGTCGGTGTTGATTTTGCGGCGACAAATGATACACGTCAAAAGGTAGACGGCTTCTTCTTGAGGGAATTCATAATGAAAATAACGCCGAATGATTGTTTTTAGCGCCTCATAATCAAACAGCAGATCATTTTTTTTGATCAGCTCCTTGAGTTGAGGGGAGGGGGCAGCAAGTAAACCACGTTTGCTGCGCTCCACGCTAATATAAAGGATATAAGCAAAATAAGAAAACGAAGAGCTCTGTAAGGCCTTCGTTTCCAAAAGATCAGTGATTTCCATCACCGCATCTTGGACATGAATCGAAGGGAATAGCGTGTGGACATTAATGTCAGACTCGTAGTAAAAAAGACAGAAAAATTTCCGAATATCGATCTCCGAACCTGCCAAAGAGACGGGGTCCGTTTTGATTTTTAAACCGAAAGGGGATAAAAAAGGCTGTATTTTTCGGAAATAGCTGATCAGTGCTTGTTCAGAAATATTAAGCGTTAAGCTCCAATCAAGGAGTGACTGCTGCTCATTATAAAAAGTACTTTCTAAAATTTGGAAAATCGGTTCATCTTTTACCAACTCTTGCTTTTGCTTTCGATACCTCTCCTGATCGATTACTTCAAAAAGGTACCCGATTTTTGCTGTATGGATCGCAATCGTCCCGTTAAAGTGCTCTCGCAGGCTAGCGATGTCAGTAATCAACGTACGGGTACTGCTTTCGGTCACTTCAGCAAGTTCTCCCAATGTACGGGTGGGACTTTTCTCAAATTCATTTAACAATTGCAGCCAGCGAATCAACGTGCGGTTTCGCATGAATTTTAATTGAAATGTTTTCATGTCAGCCTCCAACAAAATAAGTTTAAATAATTATAGCATAATCATTTGCACAGAGAATGAAACCCTCAGCTGATCGGAGTTTTTGGTCATAGTCCCTTGAAGACTCTGACTGCCAGCAGAAAACTTCTAAGAATATCAATTCTTCAGAGTAATTATAGCAAGGACCTGAGAAACCAATTGCCAAAAATCATACATAAACTTGAGAAAAATGAAGCACGAATAGAAAGGCTCCCAACGCTCGATGGAAGGTCAAAGGAGCAAGAAGAGACAATTGAAACACTGTTTTTTTCTGATGACGCCAGAGGATCTTAGGCAACAGAAAAAAACTGCTGAAGCCGAGGATCGACAATGCGTTGGATGCAAAACGTGATCTTTTACCAGTAGACCCATTCTCCAAAAGCTCGTTCTCTTTCGCTAGGGCGGGAGTCATTTGCTTGAGTCGAAAAAACGAAGCGTAGTATAATAAAAGAGAATTGATATTTATTTACTAATTGGATGGCAAGATGTTTTTTCAATAGAGGTTGTTAAGAGGAAAAAGGAAGAGAAAGGATTTCGCCTATGAAGCATTCGCAAAAAGGGGAAGCGCTTCTTTTGGTTTGCGGACAACTTTTAGCTGGTGTGCCAGTTTCAGCTGCGGTTGTTGCATCGGAAAGTACGACCGTTACCCAAACATCAGAAACAGCTGCACAAGCAAGTGACAGCAGCACAGCAGGGACGATTGAAGAAACCGCTCCAGCAGTGGAAGGACAAGTGCCCGATTCTGAGCAAGGATCGGTACCTGTAGAAAGTGTACCAGAAGGATCTGAGACAGCGCCGGAGGGAACAGAGCAAACCGAAGAACCAACCCCAGTTCCCCAACCGACACCAGAGCCAGCACCGACGCCAGAGCCAGAACCAGAGCTACCGAGTAAGCCAGAGCCTTCTCAGCCAGAAGAACCAACGCCAGCACCGAAACCAGAAAAACCAACACAGCCTGAAGCGCCCAAACCTGAGACGCAGCCAGAGAAGCCCCAACCGTCAAAACCAGTAGAAACAAAACCGACACCAGAAGCAAACAGTGAAGCAAGTCAAGAAACACCGGCGGCTGTGTCACCGGTCATGCCACCAAGTACCCAAGCACCAAGCGCGCCAAGTCAATCCGATCCGACACCGCAGCAAGGCAGCGAAACGACCTTGACGGTCACACCAGTAAAAGAAGTGTGGGATTTTGTCCAAGAGATTGGTGAAGATGCCCGAGAAATCGGCTTGAAAAATGATTTGTACGCTTCTGTCATGATTGCACAGGCTATTTTAGAGTCAGGTGGTGGGCAAAGCAGACTGAGTCAGGCGCCGTACTTCAATCTCTTTGGTATCAAAGGAACCTATCAAGGACAGGGTGTCGCTTTTCGGACACAAGAAGATGATGGTTCGGGAAATCACTATACGATCACGGCAACGTTCCGCCAATATACTGGCTACAAAGAGTCATTGATGGACTATGCTCGCTTGTTGAAAGAGGTGGGCGGGCAGCAGTCTGATTTTTATAAAGGCGTATGGAAATCAGAAGCGGCTTCTTATCAAGAGGCTGTCCGTTATTTGACTGGTCGGTATGCCACAGATACGACGTATGATCAAAAACTGACAGCTTTGATCGAAGCCTATGCGTTGACCCGTTATGATCAGAAAAAATCTGATGTGACCGCAAGTGAGACGTATCTTTTTCCTGTTGAAAAAGCCGTTGTCACTTCTACTTTTGGCCCACGTTGGGGAAGCTTTCATCGGGGCGTTGACTTTGCCGCAGCGTTTGGGACCCCAATCCTGGCGAGTCAATCTGGAACGGTCATTCGTTCAGAGGTTCATCCTTCTTGGGGGAATTATGTAGCGATTCTCCATGAGGACGGGATGACGACACTCTATGCCCACAATCAACAGAACCTTGTGAAGGTTGGTCAACAAGTGAAACAAGGAGAAACGATTGCCCTCATGGGTAGTACGGGCAATAGCACAGGCGCACACTTGCACTTTGAAGTCAGTGCATCGCCTAGCTTGAGCCAAGCGCAATTGGTCGATCCAATCGCTTTTTTAACAAAATAAGAACAGACAAAAAAGAGAGTATCAGAGATGCTTTCTTTTTTTTGTTTTTTTCTAGTCATTTTTTCGAGAGCAACGATTTTAATTTTTTTTTCATGAAAACCGAAAAAATGTTTAAAAAAATCGTGCATAGATTCTTTATAATTTTCACATAACCGTAACCGTTGCTAATCCATAAACTGGCGTGAGCAGATCGGTCAGCAAGCAGCACAAATGGTCGATTCGCATGCTCTTGATGACGAGCGGAGAAGCAAAAGCGTTACAGTTGTTACCCCTACGAATAAAAACTTGCTAACGAACTAGGGGAGCAAATAATCAGGAAGCGCATCAATTATAAGTCTAATCCTTTTTTCTATCAGTATTGATCGTTGAAAAGAACTAACAAGAAATGATTAACCATAAAAAAGTAGAAGAGATAAATGAGCTGCTCTTTTTTCTGACAAACGAAAAGAACGTCGTAAACAGTGATGCATAAAATAGAAAAAGAGGGGAACATTTTATGAGAATAAATAAAACGGATTTTGAGACAGTGATGGCTAATAGTGAATTTTTAGACTATTACTGTCAATTATTTGAACGAAATGATGAACGATCCGTCACGGATACGCAATTAGAAAAATTGCACTATTTGATTCAAAAACAGGTGGCAGCAACGATTCAAAAGACTGCAAGCTATTCTTTTTTTACTCAAACATACAAGCTGCCGCAAACACTCGCAAAGGATTACCAACTGCTAGCGGAGTGTACCGAACGGCTTTCAAAAATAGAAATGGATCAGTTGATACCCAAACAATTTATTGAACAGGACTTTAACGTGCAGGTGAAAACAAGTCAAGAATCTCAATATGAGCAGCTTTTAAACATCATGTCAGACACATTTAGACAAATAAAGAAAACATAGTCGATTTTTCACGCAGCAGCTTTTTCAAGCATGAAGCAAAATGCGTATCCGCCCTAGGTGGTCTCTGAGGAAAGCAAAAGCGAAATCCTTGCACTATTTCCAATAGCCGATAAAATAATTGTTATACAACAGTAGTCTGGAATCCACGCTTTTTTTCATCAAGCTATGAAAAAACCGATTTTTTATGTAGGATGAAAACCGATATAATGAGACTGCTTAGGCGCCTTTCATGCGTAATTTAGCCGCAAAAAAGAAATTTTTTAGTAAGGAGCTTATGTTTGAAAAATTTTCAATTGAGTTTTGTCACAAGCAAATCGACCGTCCGATGGCTGCAGATTCTAAGTGAATTTGAAAAAAATGAAGTTTGCAGTGCCAGTCAATTGGCTGAAGTAACAACTAGTACCACCAGGACGATTGGCAAAGACATCAGTCAGATCAACGAGTATTTCTGTGGGCTGATCCTGATCACTTCCACCAATCAAGGCTATTCGTTTGAACTATTTGATTATTCACAGTATGAAAAGAAAAAAGCCTCGCTTTTAGCGAATGAACCGCTCTTTATTTTATTGGAAAATATTTTTATTGGAGAGTTAAAGACGATCGATGAGTGGGCGGACTGCTTGTTTTTATCCAAGAGTACCTTATCGAAGTACTTGCAGCGCATTCAGGAACAACTGGCACGTTTTGATCTCCAGCTAGCATTAGATCCTGTGAATATCGTTGGGGAAGAAGCAGATATCCGCAATTTCTTCTGTACCTTTTTTTATGAAACGGACAGCACCCCCCACACTGTATTTCCGCCAGCTGCGGTCCAGCAGGCAGTAACGGAAATCGGCAGGATGTTTGACAAAAATAGTTACCACACCGTTTCATTTTCACAATACACGTATCTGCTCTATATTTCGCTTGAGCGATTTATGCAAGGTAAGACTGTGCAAATCAACGCCGAATTGTACCACGCCTTGCGACACAGTATTCAGCTGATGCATTTTCAACGAATCAATGAGGTCATTGAAAAGTACTTTCAATGTCGATTGACGAACGATGAACTTATCTTCTTATTTGTTAGTATTATCACAAAGAAAAAACTGCAAAATGTGATCGTCGAACAAAAGTTTTGTCTTTCTTATAATCATTGGACAGAGATCCGCACGTTGACCAACGATTTTTATCAGATGTTGAAGGTATCGTCGAAAAAGCCCAAAGAGGATCAGATTCTGATTGAATCCTTTTTTACCTCTGCTAAATTGAAGGAGTGCTTATCCACGTCTGCCAATCGCAATATCTATGATGTGAATGCGTTTATTAAGAAAACCTTTCCTAAGGAGTTTGCTGCTTACCGAGAGTTTTTAGAAAATAGTCGCGAGTACCACAACCTATATTCTGAGGAGTATCTGACGGATTTTTGTGCAAACTTAGTGATTTATATCGAGTCTGTTCGAGAACGTCATTGGTTTCCCCGAAAAAATATCGCCTTTATCTTCGAAGGAAATAACAATATCGTTCAGTACATTGAAGGCTGGTCTAACCGCTATTTTAGCCGATCCCATCAAGTCTTTTATCCTGACTCAGGGGAAGTCAATGCTCAGTATTTAGAACAAAACACCATCGATTTGCTAGTGACGAACTATGCCGAGCATGCGACCGAATTTCGAGATATCGTAGAATGCATCGTCTTCAAAACGATTCCTTCTTCTTCTGACTGGAATCGACTGCTTGAACGGATCAATCCTAACGTCACCCGCCAATTTGCCTTAAAAGACCTCTTCTAGTTTCCCATTATGTTTTGACCTAAAGAGCTGCTAGAAAGGGCCTTTTACATGAAAAGAAAGCATTTTTCCTTCACTGCTTAAATAGTGAAAAGGAAAGATGCTTTCTTTTTTAATGGCTTGACTCTCCGCAGCTGTGCAGGAGTGTGGGGAGGGGAAGTGGGGAGTGCATCAGGTACGGATGCAAGCCTTTGGAACCAGCGGTTTTCAATTCAATCGATTGATGTGGGCGAACTCATTGGGCTTCACTTAAGTAAATCAAACTCCAAGGCGCCTTTTGGTTTAGCTGAAGACCGGTCAATTCCCGATAGAAACAGGTTTTGTCTTTGACCGTCAGCTGAATGATCTCTTCTTCCGCATACTCGTTTAAAGAAGAAATTTTTAAAACATAAAGTTCTTTTAGTATTTGCAGCTGTGCGTCGATATCTAGTAGCAACGACATTTTTTCGAAAAAAGTACCTTCTTCTTGTTCATAGATCGCCAAAAATCGTTGGCGCAAAGAGAGATAAAAATTAAAGATTTTCGGATGAGTATAAGAACAGGGCGAGTGGATAAATTCTTCGTCAAAAAAGTTTAAATATTCTTCGGCTGATTGGATCGTTTTTAAGTTCATATCAATACTCCTTATAAGTGTTAGGAAAAAGCGACAATACGTGTCATTATCAAAAACAGTCACTGTTAAGCAATGTCTTACTGAGAAGGTCCGTTTGTTTTTTTAAAATGATTGGGGGAAGGACTTTCGCTACATTCAATGTACAGGATATTCCAAATTGGCTCAAACGCGTTTTTTCGTAACCATACGAAGATTTGTTTTTCGCTGGTATTAACGTCAAAAATGTTCAAATATTCTGATAATTGTTGTTATAAAAAGAATATTTCCGAATTGGGCGAAATTGCTGGGTTTCCATTTTTTGCCAGCGAGTTGTTTTTTCATTTGCTGAAATCATGGTCGCAGACAAAGCAGCATCAATTGACCGATAGGCTCATCCCCGTCATTTTTTCAAAGGTGTGATACTATAGAATTATCTAGAAAAACGATCCTTTGATTCAAGTGGTCAATGCCAAAACAGTGCCAAGACACGCAGTTGCAGTGAGACGCAACCATCTGTTTTGACGAGAAGGTTTGGCTAAATAGGGACGTTCATTAAAGCAAACGAGGAGCAATTCAATGAAAGAGAAAAAAACAGTTGTAGTGATCGGCGGCGGACTTGGTGGTCTATCAGCGGCGGTCTCATTAGCCCAAAATGGCTTTGATGTATCATTATATGAAAAAAATCACCACTTAGGCGGCAAGTTGAACCGACTGGAAACAAACGGCTTCGGCTTTGACTTAGGTCCTTCGATTTTGACGATGCCGCAGATTTTCGAAAAGTTATTTACTGGCAGCAATCGCGATATGGCGGATTATGTTGCGATTCGCCGATTGCCATTGGAATGGCGCTCCTTTTTTCCTGACGGCACCAAAATCGATCTCTATGGCGATCTTGCACGTATGGCAAAGGAAAACCCGCACTTGTCGGAAAAAGACATGGCAGAGTACCAAGACTTTTTGGACTATGCGCAAAAGATTTATGCTATCACAGAAAAAGGCTATTTTGAGAAAGGCTTAGATACCACGAAAGAAATCTTGAAGTATCATGGCGTGATCAAAGCGCTGAAAGGCTTTGATTATTTCTCTTCGATGCATGATGCCATTCAAAAACGTGTCAGCAATCCGCAGCTGCAAGACATGCTGAGCTATTTTATCAAGTATGTCGGCTCATCTCCTTATGACGCTCCAGCCGTCTTGAACATGATGATTTATATGCAGCATGCCCAAGGTGTCTGGTACGTGCCAGGCGGGATGCACCGTTTAGCCGAAGGCATCGTTCGCTTAGCAAAAGAGATCGGTGTGACCTTCCACACGGGACACAAAGTGGAAAAATTGATCGTTGAACAGGAACAGATCCGTGCCGCTCGTTTGGATGATGGTACGCTGATCGAAGCCGACTATTTTGTTTCCAACATGGAAGTGATCCCGGCCTATGAAGAGCTGTTAGAAGAAGCGCCGACCTTTACTCAAAAACTGGAAGAAAAATTTGAACCAGCAAGTTCTGGTTTTGTCTTGCACTTAGGGGTCAAAACCTCCTATCCGCAATTGGCGCATCACAACTTTTTCTTTTCAAATGCCTCAAAAGAAAACTTTGATCAAAATTTCCATCGGCATCAGCTGCCAGAAGATCCAACAATCTATTTGGTCAATGCCAACAAAACCGATCCTTCGCAAACAGTGGCAGGGCATGAGAACATCAAAATCTTGCCTCATATCCCTTATTTGCAGGATAAACCCTTTACGGAAGCGGAATACGATGCCTTTCGTGAACGGATCTTGATCAAGCTGGAAAACATGGGCTTAACGGATCTACGTAAGCACATCGTGTATGAAGACCGCTGGACACCCGAAGACATCCAAAAGAATTATTTGTCACATCGTGGCGCCATCTACGGCACGGTCTCTAACCGCAAGAAAAATCATGGCTTTAAACACCCGAAACACAGCGAACGCTACGACAATCTATACTTCGTTGGCGGTACGGTCAATCCAGGGGCCGGCATGCCGATGGTGACCCTCAGTGGCCAGCAAGTCAGTGAGATGATCACCAAAAGAGAACACTAAGACAAGAAAGGATGATGACTGTGTACCTGCTGCTCGCTGGTATTTGCGCTGTTTGGTTGGCAGGCTGGCTGATTTTTTTCCGCCTGCCGACGATACCCATCCGCAAGGAGACAGCCGCATCCAAAGACATGACGGAGAGGGGAGAACTGTCGATCATCATCCCCGCCCGCAATGAAGCAGAAAATTTGCCGCAATTGTTGGCGTCCTTGCAGCAGCAAACCCTTCATCCTGTGGAGATTTTGGTGGTTGATGACGGATCGGAAGACGAGACGATCGCCTGTGCCAAGGGCTTCGGTGCGACGGTCTTGCAAACCACTGCTGATTCTGCTGGGAAAGCGGCGGCTTGTTGGTTAGGCGCCTCACAAGCGGTGGGCAAGTATCTATTATTTTTGGATGCCGATACCTTCTTTCTAGCAGAAGATGGCTTAGAGCGTCTTTTCGCTGCGTATGAGGAGCGATCGGGACAAGGACTGCTCTCGGTGCAGCCCTATCATCAAACGAAGCGCCTGTATGAACAACTGTCTGTCGTCTTTAATGTCATCTTACCTGTCGGGTTGAACCGTTTCTCTATCGTAGGCGAAAAACTCTCAGCTGGCGGCGCCTTTGGTCCGTGTATTTTGTGCAGCAAAACAGCGTACCTTCAAGCCAATGGACATCAGGACATGCCACAAGGAATCTTAGATGATCTAGCATTAGCGAGACGCTTTAAGAAAAAACGCTTGCCGATCGCCTTGTATGGTGGAAAAGACTTGGTGGCCTTTCGGATGTATCCAGCTGGTGTTCGTCAACTTGTTCAAGGCTGGACGAAGGACTTTGCCACTGCTTCGCAATCCACTCACCCTTTGATTATGGCGGGCGTCATCTTGTGGATCAGCGGCGGCATTGGGGTACTGGCGGCACCATTTCTGATGGAACCGCTTTGGCTAGGACTGCTTTTTTATGCTGCTTATTTTGGACAAACTCTGTGCTTTGCCCGCCGTGTCGGCAACTTCAACCGAATCCTGCTGCTTTTTTTCCCATGGTACTTTCTTTTTTTCCTAGGCTTATTTGGTTGGTCGTGGATCCAAACCCATTTGTTGAAATCCGTGACCTGGAAAGGACGCAAAATCAATTTATAGGAGGCGATGCACATGCCGCTGATCACCTTATCTCCACTGCTCTTGCTCATTACAGACAGCTTGGCTTGGCTGCTGTTTCATCTAGGCATCTCCTTTGGCTTGCGCAATGTCAGCGATGCTTTTTTTGAACGTCATGCCAACTGGTTCCGTTCTTTTGCCTTTGAAAAAGGCGGTAGGATCTGGTCGGAGGTGTTTCGTATTCGTCAGTGGAAAGACAAATTGCCCGACGGCACTGTGATTGCCAAAAAAGGCTTTGACAAATCCCGCTTGGCTCAACAGCAAAAGGACTATCTGGAAAAATTCGTCATTGAGACACGCCGAGCAGAGCTGACCCATTGGCTGCTGATGGTTCCAGCACCGTTCTTTTTCCTCTGGAATCCTGCGTGGGCGGGCTGGGTGATGATCGTCTATGCGTTATTGGCTAATTGCCCATTCATCATGATCCAACGCTACAATCGCCCCCGTTTGGAGCGAGTCTTGCGGAAAAAAAGTGCCCTGCAAGTCAAGCAGAAGGCGACGGTCTAGGTTCCTGTAGGTGCCGCTTTAAGATTCGCCGAAAAATAGGCAAACTGGAAATCAAAAGGATCGGAGGGCAACTGCCTTCGATCCTTTTTAAAAAATTGGTGTTAATTTTTATGGGATGTGCCAAGACCGTTTTTTGTACACTAAGGTCATTCAGAGGAAAGGGTGATCGTATGTCATCAGAAGGATGTGGGCAAATTTTCGAACTGCCATTGCAGACTGCTGCATTGGTTGATTGTGTGTTTGGACAGGCACGAAGTATTTTTGTAAGTGTAGAAAAGAGGGAGGGATGCGCAAGATGATTGAAGATAGCCGACAACGGGACCACTATTACGACATGCTGATTGAAAAAAATTCCCAATATGAAGGGATTTTTTACGTTGGGGTAAAAACCACCGGCGTCTTTTGCCGTCCCACCTGCCCAGCGAAAAAACCGCTCAAAAAAAATTGCGAGTTTTTTCAGACGGCACAAGAAGCGCTGCTGGCGGCGTATCGTCCCTGCAAACGATGTCGCCCGCTCAGCTCGCCTAGCCACTTATCCCCTGACGTGAAAAGCCTGGTGGAAGCCGTGGAGAGTAACCCAGAGAAAAAGTGGACCGACAAAGATTTTGAAGCACTAGCGATCCATCCCAATACCGCACGTCGACAATTCAAAAAATATTTTGGCATGACCTTTATCGAATACTCCCGTGCACGCCGCTTAGGATTAGCGTTTAAGCAGATTCGTGAAGGAGAATCGCTGATCCAAGCGCAATTAGAAGCCGGTTTCGATTCTGGCAACGGCTTTCGAGATGCGTTTTCTCGGATTATGGGGGAGTTGCCTTCCAACAGCCGCGAAAAAACGATTCTTTCTTCTGCTTGGCTTGAGACCAAGCTGGGGTCGATGTTGGCGATCAGCGACCAGCAACAGCTTTACTTGTTAGAATTCGTGGATCGCAGAGGGCTAGAAACGGAGATTGCTGTTTTGAGAAGCCGTTTGAATGCAGTAATCATTCCCCAGCAAACAGCAATCATTCAGCAACTCAAGCAAGAACTGACGGAATATTTTGAAGGGAATCGAACTGCCTTCACGGTACCCATCGCATTGATCGGCTCTGATTTTCAAAAAGCCGTCTGGCAGCAGCTGTTGGCGATGAAGATCGGAGAAACATACTCTTACAAACAATTGGCACAGCGAATCGGCAATGAAAAAGCTACCCGAGCTGTTGCCAATGCCAACGGAAAAAATCAATTGGCGTTGATCGTTCCATGCCACCGTGTCATCAATAGCGATGGCAGTATCGGCGGCTATGGTGGCGGGATCGAACGCAAAAAGTGGCTGCTGGCTTTGGAAAAGCAGGTGCAGCCGACCACAATGATCTAAAAAGGACAAGTATGCGTCGGAATCAGCGCTTCATTGATCGGTACATGGAATGGATCGAATCCTTTTCATTGAAATATATATTTAGCGGAACTTATGGAACCTTTCATAAGTTCCGCTTTTTTTCTTAGATTTGGCGGGTTCATAGAGAAAAGGCGAGGACCGTCGTTAGTGTCTAAGTGTTCTTTATCTCTACAAAAATAAGCATTGAATGATTTTCTTAAATAACCAAAGCATATCCTTTTACAACTTACAAAAAGTAAGTTATGATTATCTCGAATTCGAAATAAAGAGGTGAGGAAAATGGCGCATCAAGAAGAAGCGCTCAAAGCATACATCGGTTTGCTGCGTACGGCGAGTCGTTTGGAACAAGTGGCAAAAAAGGATGTCCGTTGTTATGGCTTAAATATCACAGAGTTTTCCGTACTGGAGTTGCTTTACCATAAAGGCACCCATACGACGCAAGCCATCAAGGAAAAAATCTTGATCGCCAGTAGCTCCACAACCTACGTGGTCGATCAATTAGTCAAAAAAGGCTGCGTGCAACGGGAACCTAGCCAAGAAGATCAACGGGTAACATACGTCAGTATTACGGAAGCAGGCAGGGCATTGATGGAGAAAATTTTTCCCAGTCATGCACAAAAGATTGCGGCGAGTTTTTCCGAACTCAGCAGTGAAGAATTGCAACAATTAAAAACAATTTTACGAAAAATAACTTACGATCAGAAATGAGGAAAAGAAAATGAGAAAACAAGACCAATTATTAGGGGTACACCATGTGACGGCTATGACAAGTGATGTGGAACGGAATTACCATTTCTTTACAGATGTGTTAGGGATGCGTTTAGTGAAAAAAACCGTCAATCAAGATGACATCTATACGTACCATACTTACTTTGCGGATGATTTAGGGACACCGGGAACGACCATGACGTTCTTTGATTTTCCCAATACCGCTCGTGGTAGCAAAGGAACCAATTCGATCACCCGCACCAGTTTTCGAGTACCCAGTGATGCAGCCCTTGATTATTATGTCGCACGCTTTGATGAATTTGAGGTAAAACACGAGGCAATCACCACCGAATTTGGGAAAAAAGTGTTGCGCTTTTGGGATTTTGATACGCAAGCCTATCAACTGATCTCTGATGAACACAATACTGGCGTGAAAGCTGGTATCCCTTGGAAAAAAGGACCCGTTCCTACTGAGTTTGCGATTTATGGCTTAGGTCCTGTTGAAATATCTGTTTCTTATTTGGCAGATTTCAAAGGGCTGCTGGAATCCGTCTTTGATTTCAAAACCATTGATCAAGTAGACAATCGCTATTTGCTAGAAGTCGGTGAAGGCGGCAATGGCGCCCAAATCGTTTTAGTGGAAGACACCACGAGCCCAAAAGCACAACAAGGGGACGGCGAAGTGCATCATGTGGCTTTTCGCTTAGCCCATCACGATTCGTTAGCAGTCTGGCAGGAAGTCTTTGATAACTTGGGATTGGCCAACTCTGGCTATGTCGATCGTTACTATTTTGAATCGTTGTATGTGCGCATCGGCCATATTCTTTTTGAACTAGCGACAGATGAACCAGGGTTTATGGGGGATGAGCCATATGAAACATTGGGTGAATCCTTATCATTGGCACCATTTTTAGAAAATCGCCGTGAATACATCGAAGGAGTCATCAAACCCTTCAATACAAAACGCGCCTAAGGAGGCACATAGTATGCAACCCATTCAACAGATCCACCATATTTCAGCCATCGTAGGCGATCCCCAAACGAACGTTGCCTTTTACCGTGACGTGTTGGGGTTGCGCCTCGTCAAACAAACCGTCAATTTTGATGATCCCTACACGTATCATCTTTATTACAGCAATCAAGCGTTAGAAAATGGGACCATCATCACTTTCTTCCCTTGGGCAAATGCCCATCCTGGACGAGTAGGAAGCGGACAAGTCGGCACGATCGCCTTTCGTATTCCTAAAGGCAGCAGTGCCTATTGGCAAGAACATTTGGCGAAACATCAAGTAACTGTCCAAGAAAGTACATTGTTTGACCGGCCAACTTTAGAACTTCATGATCAGCATGACCTGTCTTTGGCGTTAGTCGAAGCCGAAGAATCGGCGGAAACACCAGCGATTGTAGGCTTTCATGGGGCAGTCTTGCTTTCGGCACAACCAGAAGCGACCATTCAAACGTTGGCAGATGATCTAGGGCTAAACATTTTTAACAAAACAGAGAAAAGCACCCATCTTCATACCGTAGGCACCCGCGCTCATGAGATCGTCGTGCCCCATGAAGCAATGCCAGCAGGGCGCTGGGGTGTCGGCACCGTCCATCACATCGCGTGGTCTGTGCCAACGGAAGCAGTGCAAAAAGAGTGGCAAGAGTACTTGTACGATCAAAGATACGGAGTCACTGAAATCAAAGACCGCAACTATTTCAAAGCCGTCTATTTCCAAGAGCGGGGCAACATCGTCTTTGAGATCGCAACAGAAACCCCAGGCTTTTTAGTTGATGAACCATTAGAAACGCTGGGACAGCAGTTGATGCTGCCAGCCCAATTTGAAAGCCGCCGTGCAGAGATCGAGGATCGCTTGCCAGACTTATCGGTTTAGAAAAGGAGACGCTGTATGCACTATTTAGATCCCAAGGATTTGACCCAACGAGAAAATTATAAGCTACTGATTGGCTCCATCATTCCACGGCCAGTGGCAGTGGTCAGTACGCAATCAGCCGATGGTATCGTCAACATCGCCCCATTCAGTTTTTTTAACATCGTCAGCTCAGAACCTGTGATCCTCTCGTTGGCTATCCAGCGCAAAGAGGGGGAACTGAAAGACACCGCCCGCAATCTGTTGGCGACGAAAGAATCCGTCGTGCATATTTTAGATCAAACAAATGTCCAAGAGGCCAATAAAACCGCGGCATTATTGCCCGCAGATCAAAGCGAGTTGACGGTTTCTGGGTTTACCACAACGACATCGAAAACGATTGCCGTTCCTGGCTTGAACGAAGCCAGTGTCCGCTTAGAAACGATTCTGCATCAGCACGTACCCATCAAAAAAGACCAGCAGACCACTGCCGATCTCTTATTGTTGGAAGTCGTCGGCTACCAGATTGCAGAGGATGTCTATCAAGACGGCAAGATCGATCCCCGTGCCTTACAAGCAGTCAGCCGGCTAGCGGGAAATTCTTACGCAACGATTGGGGAGATTTTCGATATCAAACGACCAAGTTAAAGGAGGAACTTCGATGAAAGCAATCTACCAACAAGGAGCAGCCGACGCACCAGTTTTGGTGCTGCTCCACGGCACTGGTGGCGACGAACAGTCGTTGCTGGAAGTAGGCAAAGCCCTTGATCCCCAAGCATCACTATTAGGTATTCGCGGGAACGTTTTAGAAAACGGCATGCCTCGTTACTTCAAACGTCTAGCTGAAGGGGTGTATGATGAAACCGACTTAGCACTTCGCGGCGACGAATTAGCCGATTTCATTCGGCAAGCCGCCAAAGAACACCACTTTTCGTTAGCGCAAGTGGTACTGGTGGGTTATTCCAATGGCGCCAACATTGTCATTCGCTTATTACTAAATGATAGTGACCACTTTAAAAAAGCGATCCTCTACCACGCCATGTATCCAGTCGAGAATTTACCGACGAATTCCTTGCCTGATACTCATGTGTTTCTGAGTTTTGGCAGAAACGACCCAATCGTTTCCCTAGCCGACAGTACTTACGTCCAAGAGATCTTCACCTCCCGGGGCGCAGCCCTTTCAACCGTTTGGACCCCAAGTCATCAGTTAACATATGAAGAAGTTGAACACTCGCGCACGTGGTTGAACGAACAATAAAGCAGTGCCTCTTTCCTAATCAAACAGCGATCCTGCTGGTTGGTTAGGCTTTTTTGTTTCACGTGAAAACAGTGAATTTAGAGTAAATCGGCTCCACTAAGATACGCTTTACAAGAGTTCTGTTAGTATGGGGGGATCATATTCTCAAAGTTTCAGGGTTGTAAGGTAGCATGTTACTTCTATCCTGTTTAAGTTAATAACATGAATTATTCTTTAAAAAAATGGCAATACAATTTAATAAAACGCATAATGGAAAATGAGTTTGGCGATGATCAAAACCAGTTAGGGATTATACCTAACTGGTTTTTTTATTAAGGTAGCAAATTTGCTGATAGTTCCTTTATTTAACAACGTTGATTGTTGTATCGGTGAATAGTGAGTGACTTGTGGTTCTTTAGATACCAGAAATCGAAAACGAATATGTTTATTTATTTAAAATAACGTTATGAACATTCTGTTGATGGATTTCAATACTTTTTTCAGTTAGTTTTTTGTTTGATAATCATTGTTTTGGCGCTTTTTTTCGTATTTAAAGATAACAAAGACATTTTTATATAAAAACAAAAATTTTGTTGACAGACAAAATGAAAGCGTTTATATTGGATATGTGGTTACTACCAGTTGAGAATAAGGGGAGGACATAAGATGCTTGGTTTGGTTTTAACAGGTCATGGAGGATTTGCGCAAGGGATGGAAAATGCGCTTGCGATGATTGCAGGGCCGCAAGAACAGTTTCTAGCAGTGCCGTTTTTAGAGGAAAATCCGTTAGCTGGCTTTGAAAAAGAGTTGCAAGGAGCAATCGATCAATTAAAGGAAACCTGTGATGGGGTCGTGATTTGTGCAGACCTTGTGGGCGGAACCCCTTTTAATGTTGCGATGACCGCTGCCAATGAGGACCCGCAAGTCGAGGTCATCGGCGGTAGCAATCTGCTGATGCTAGTGGAAGGTTCGTTGACTAGATATACAGCAGCTGATCCAGAGTGTTTTTGCCAAGAACTGGCAGAGATTGGCAAGAGCGGTATTTTTCACGGAAAGATCAAAGGCCATGAGGAAATCAATGAGGAAGAAGGAATTTAAACATGTGGGAAATGATCTTAGCAGCCTCAATCGTGGTGCTTGTTTTTCTCTTTCTCTTTTTGGCGGTCTCATCTTTCTTGAATGGGAAACATCTGAAAAAGCAAAAAGGCTATTTCGCTAAATTGCAGCAGTCCTTGAAAAAGGGGCAGAAAATCAAATTATACGGCGGCATTATTGGGGAGATTCAAGCACTTGGGAAAGAGACAGTGGATCTAAGGGTGAAATCGGGAACGGTGATCGAAGTAGAACGTAGTGCGGTTGCAGAAATCATGCAGTAAATAGAAGGAGGACATATTTATGGGAGAACCAAATATTTTATTGACGCGAATCGACAATCGGTTGATTCATGGGCAAGTTGCCACACAATGGAACGGTACGTTGGGGGCAAATCTAATTTTAGTGGCAAATGATAAGGTCGCCAAAGACAAAGTCAGACAAGGGTTGATGGATATGGCGGCGCCAGCTGGCGTCCAAACGAGGTATTTCTCGCTTCAAAAAACCATCGAGATCATTCATAAAGCATCACCAAAACAAAAAATTTTCATGGTGGTTGAAAATCCGCAAGATGCGTTGAAATTAGCTGAAGGTGGGGTGCCGATCAAGAAACTGAACATTGGGAATATGCATATGTCAGAAGGGAAAAGACAGGTTGCTACGACAGTTGCCGTCGATGAAGCAGATGTCGATGCCTTTAAAAAACTGAAGGAAATGGGGGTGCAATTAGTGATCCAGCGGGTTCCAACGACACCTGTTGAAGATGAAAAGAAATTGTTTCAGTAATGCAGAGGTAAGGAAGGAGAAAGAAAATGGATTACACGATTTTTCAAATCATTTTAGTCTTCATAGTCACATTCATTGCCGCGATCGATCAATTTAGTTTTTTAGAATCATTGTACCAACCCATTGTTACTGGGATGGTTATCGGACTTATTCTTGGAGATCTTCAAACCGGCTTGATCGTTGGCGGAACGTATCAGTTAATGACGATCGGCAATATGCCGGTGGGCGGCGCGCAACCGCCAAATGCGGTGATTGGCGGAATTATGGCAGCAATCTTAGCAATCACGCTGCAACTAGAACCAACAGTAGCGGTTGCTACGGCGATTCCGTTTTCTTTGCTGGGGCAATATGGGGTGACGATTATCTTCTCACTAATGTCGCCAGTGATGTCAAAAGCTGACAGCTACGCCCATGATGCCAATACGAAGGGTATTGATCGAATCAATTATTTAGCGATGGCGGGTCTTGGAACGATCTTCGGCTTGATCGTGGTCTTATTCTTTATCGGCGGTGCTGCCTTCGGGAATCAGGCGGTCGCAGCGATCCCTCAATGGTTGATGGGTGGGCTCGGCGCAGCTGGGGGCATGATGCGGTATGTCGGTTTTGCTATTTTACTAAAAGTGATGGTTTCCAAAGAAATGTGGGGCTTCTTCTTTATGGGGTTTGGTTTAGCCACGATCGTGATGGCGGCACCTTCCTTGCAAGGACCCGCCTTGATCATTCTAGCCTTTATCGGCTTCGCATTAGCCTTTTGGGATTATCAAATCCAGTCCAAATTTAAAGTAGCAGCAGCCAATACCTATGATTTCGGAGGCGATGAAGATGGCATATAATATTCCCGATTCTTATAGCGAACAAGCGCCCGCAGAACAACTGGATAAAAAGACCTTGAACAATATGGTCTGGCGTTCCTTATTTCTACAAGCCTCTTTCAACTATGAGCGAATGCAAGCAGGAGGCTGGTTATTCAGTATTTTACCGGGATTGAAAAAGATCCATAAAAATGAAAAGGACTTGGCTGCTTCAATGAGCCATAACTTAGAGTTTTTCAATACTCATCCATTCTTGGTGAACTTTGTGATGGGGATCATTTTATCGATGGAACAAAACAAAGCCGATATTCCCATGATTCGGGCAGTGCGAGTCGCCGCGATGGGACCGTTAGGCGGGATCGGTGATGCGTTGTTCTGGTTTACCTTGGTACCAATCACGGCGGGTATCACAGCCAATATGGCGATCAGCGGCAATATCGCTGCACCGTTTATATTCTTACTGGTATTCAATGCGGCCCAATTTGGTTTGCGGTACTTCTTGATGCACTGGTCCTATCGTTTAGGGACAGATGCAATTGGCATCTTAACGGAAAATGCCAAAGAGTTTACCCGAGCAGCGAGTATTTTAGGGATTTTTGTTGTCGGTTCCTTGACCTGCGTGTATGGAGCGACGTCTTTGGATATTCAGATCCCTAACGGCACTACCAATGAAGTGACGCAAGCGACGACGATCGTGGATGATCAAGCAGCCATTGCCGCTTACGAAGACATGCTGTATACCACGGATGAGAATGGTCAATTGACCGACACATTGCAAGAAAATGCTGCGGTCAATGAACTGGCTAACGGCAAATATGAATTGACGTTTAACAAAGTCAACGAAGTGCCTGTGACGATCGATATTCAAAAAATCCTCGATGGGATCTTGCCGCAAGTGATTCCATTGACCATCACATTGATGCTGTATTTCTTCTTATCAAAACGCGGCTGGACGCCGTTGAAATGTATCGCTTTGCTGCTAGTGATCGGCTTGATCGGTTCTGGCTTTGGTCTGTATCCATCCATTTGGCCGCAATAAGCAAGCTAGCAGAAGAAACGGCGCAACACGTAGGAGGAGTTTTGCTAAGCAAGCAACAGCTGACTTTTCAGCTTAGCTCGTGCTGGCAATTGGTTCATTTTCCTGCGTGAAAAGACACAAATTCAGGAAACAGAGCCCCTGTAGACGATTGTTTGACACGCCTATCGGGAAATAGTACACTCGTTATGTGGTAGTAACCAGTTTGGAGGGGCTTATGAATATCAATAAAAATCGACAACCATTATACGATCAATTGTTAAATTTACTGATTGAAAAAATCGAAAATGAAATGGAAGCAGACACAATGCTTCCCTCAGAAAGAGAGCTGTCAAAGCGCTACGGATTAAGTCGGACCACCGTTCGCTTGGCTCTACAGGAGTTAGAAAAATTAGGCTATATTTATCGCCAACATGGCAAAGGCACCTTTGTCTCGGATATCCGCAAGCAGGCAACCAATTTATCAGGTTCGTATAGTTTTACCGAACAGATGAAAGCACTAGGGAAACAACCAGAAACTAGAGTATTGGCATTCAAAAAAATGGAAGCGACAAAATATTTTGCCACTCAGTTGCAAGTTTCCATCGGCGAGCCGATCTACAAGTTAAAACGATTGCGTCTTGCTGATGGGCAACCGATGATGATCGAGCGTTCTTATCTGCCGGTCAAACGCTTCATGCATTTAACGAGTGAGATGATCGAGCAAAAACCATTGTACGATATATTTCATGAAGACTTTCATCAAGTGATCCGCCTCGCGGACGAAGAATTTTTTGCCAGCATTGCCAGTGCGAAAGATGCGGCATTGCTGAAAATCCACGAAGGTGCGCCAGTGTTGAACCTGGTACGTAGCACGTTCAATATTGAAAATGAAGTGATCGAATACACCTTGAGTGTTGCTCGAGCAGACCAATTTAGATACAAAGTCCGCCACTTGCGTAACGACGAGTAGCGCATTTCCTAGACAGTCTGAAATGATCCACTCGAGCAAAGAAAAGGCGTGTATTCAAAACCAGTGAGGTCGGGGAAGTTTGCCCTTTGGGTGATCGCTAAGCATTCATCCAAGACAAGCGCTCCTCGCACCGTCACTGGGAATACATACTGGAAAAACAGTAGCTAGGAGGAAGAAAGATGTTTCAACTGTCAACAAAGGAATTAGCAGAATTAGGTGCGGAGATTACAACAAGAGAAATCAAACAACAGCCAGAACTTTGGCAAGAAACCTTGACGATCTATCAAGAAAAGCAAGAGGCGATCGCGGCTTTCTTACGTACCATCAAGCAAAAGACGGACAAACGCATTCGGGTGGTCTTCACGGGAGCGGGGACGTCGCAATATGTCGGAGATACGATCGTTCCTTACTTGAATAAGACCGGCGCAACTGCGGATTATCTTTTTGAAAGTATTGCTACGACGGATATCGTCGCTGCTCCAGAACAAGTTTTATTTGCGGATGAACCAACACTGCTCGTTTCTTTTGCTAGAAGCGGCAATTCACCAGAAAGTTTAGCAGCGGTCAAAATCGTCGATCAATTCGTTGCCGACAGTTATCATTTGACGATCACTTGTGCAGCCGACGGATCTTTGGCACAACAAGCTGCCGCTGGTGAAACGAGCTATCTGTTATTGATGCCTGAGAGGTCAAATGATGCTGGCTTTGCAATGACGGGAAGTTTTTCTTGCATGGCTCTTTCCGCACTGCTGATTTTTGACCAGACGCCTCTGACAGAAAAGGGGCATTATGTTGAAACCCTTAGCCGATTGGGGCAAGAAGTGATCGACAGAGAAACAGAACTCCAAGTACTGACGGACCGTTCCTTTAAGCGGATCGTTTACCTTGGGTCAGGCACGTTGTCGGGGTTGACCAGGGAAGCACAGCTAAAAGTATTGGAACTGACTGCGGGAAAAATCGCCACCGTGTTCGATTCTTCGATGGGCTTCCGTCATGGACCGAAATCATTCGTAGATGATCAAACCCTCGTCTTTGTCTTTGTCAGCAATACGTCCTACACGCGGCAGTATGATCTTGATATGTTGGAAGAATTAAAGAGTGATGGCATCGCCGCCGCAGTGACTGCTATCGGACAGCCGACAGCTGTGAATTTCTCAGGAACAAACTTTTTCTTTCCAGATGACACTTCATTGCCAGACGGTTATCTTGCCTTAGCAGACATTGTCTTTGCACAAACGATCGCACTGCTGGCATCGATCAAAGTCGGGAATACACCCGACACACCTTCGCCAACGCGTACCGTCAATCGGGTGGTCAAAGGCGTGACGATTCATCCGTATAACAACTAACGATGACTGAGGAAGCCCACCACGAGCACGTATCTTTTCGTGTACGAAGTCGATACGTGCGGTGGTCAATCAGTCGAACGGCTTCATCAATAGACATTTTTATACGTGCTGACAACCGTTTCGCCAACGCTGAAAAAAGTGAAAGCGGTTGATTCTTTGACATGGACAAAAAAGGAGGAATTTTAATGAAAGCAACCGTAACGAAAGCCAAAAAAGCAGCGATGGATCGCCTGTCAACGAAAGAAGGAGTGATCGCAGCTTTAGCGATCGACCAACGAGGTGCCTTGAAAAAAATGATGGCAGCACTTGGCGTGGAGGCTGACGCAGAGAAAATCAGCCAGTTTAAAACGCTAGTCTCACAAGAATTGACCCCTTACGCGTCTTCTATTTTATTAGATCCAGAATATGGGTTGGCAGCTGCGCAAAGCCGTGATCCGGAGGCGGGGCTTTTGCTGGCGTATGAAAAAACCGGCTATGATGCGACTACGCCGGGACGTTTGCCTGATTTATTAGGGGAATGGTCGGTTGAGCGATTAAAAGCAGCTGGCGCAGATGCTATCAAATTTTTGCTTTACTATGATGTAGATGAAGATGCCCAGATCAATCAGTTGAAACATGTCTTTGTGGAACGACTCGGCAGTGAATGCCAAGCGGCTGATCTGCCCTTCTTTTTAGAAGTCCTTTCCTATGATGCTAAGCTGCCTGAAGTCGACTCAAAAGCATATGCGCAACGCAAACCAGAAAAAGTCATTGGATTGATGAAGGAATTTTCAAAACCGCAGTACAAAGTCGATGTGTTAAAAGTGGAAGTACCAGTCAACATGAATTATGTGGCAGGTTTTGCCAAGGGAGAAGCCGTGCATACCAAGGAAGAAGCTGCCGCGTATTTCAAAGCGCAAAGCGACGCGACGCATCTGCCGTTTATTTTTCTCAGTGCAGGCGTATCAGCCAGCTTATTCCAAGAAACACTGGTTTTTGCCAAAGAAGCTGGCTCCACCTTCAATGGCGTCTTGTGCGGCCGGGCAACGTGGAAAGATGGTGTTGAACCCTTTGTAAAACAAGGGACAGAAGCAGCCCAAGAATGGCTAGCAAGTACTGGAAAACAGCACATCGAAGACTTGAATGAAGTGATCCAAAAGACCGCCACTTCTTGGTGGGACAAAGTCGCAGTCAAGGAATAGTTTTTTCACTGTTTGACAAGAGAAATGGCCAATAATCAGACATCTTAAGGGCTTTTGAGAAGAAGTGGCAGGCTTCTGACTTAAGGCTTTAGGGTGTCTTTTTCTAGTGAAAAATGGTTGATAGTATAACGGACGCTGACCTCATCTAGACAAAAAAGGGTTAACGAAAAAATTATGAAAAAAAGTCAGAGCACTATGGATGATTTATCATAATTTTTTCATATAGACTAAGTTAACTTTGCTAGTTAAAAGAAAAAGAAGGGAAGAAAATCAATCCTAAAAGATTTGTTAACAGATTAAGTAAAAAATCCCTCGAAATCTTTTCTCATTTTTCAGCAGTATTGCCAGTAGAAGATCGCTTGATAAAAAAGCCGTTGCTTGCTATTCTGTTCTGTAAATTGACAGAAGGAGATGGCGTATGAAGCAAATGGCAATCAAAGAGAATCCATTTTTGACGCGTCTGGATTATCAGCGGGCATTGGAAGACATGATCGCTCCTTTGCGAGAAGCGATCTTGGCAGATGACTATCCAGGATTGAATCTAGGTAGCAGTGGGGCCGTGTATGACCGAACACGGGCTGAGATGGAAGCGCTTGTGCGTCCTTTGTGGGGGCTGGCGCCTTATTGGAGGGTTTGCCCAGATGATCCGTTACGAGCAGCTTATGTGGAAAAAGTGATAGCAGGGACAGATCCTGAACACGCGTTTTACTGGGGAAGGATCACGGATTATGATCAATACATCGTGGAAGCAGCCGCATTGTCATTGACCCTATTGTTGCAAAAGGACGCTTTTTGGACAGCGTTGCCGCAGAAGAACCAGCGAAAGCTAGTGGCTTGGCTTTCCCAAGCACTTGAGTGCAAGATTCCTAAGAACAACTGGACATTCTTCAAAGTGTTGATACGCGTTGCCTTGTTTCACTGTGGGGAACCGTTGACAAAAGAAGCATTGTCCCAAGAGTTGGCATTGATCGATTCCATGTACATGGGCGATGGTTGGTATGTAGATGGGAAAACCACGCAACGAGACTACTACATTCCTTTTGCGTTTCATTATTATGGCTTGATTTACGCTACATTTATGCAAGACGAAGACCTAGAATGGGCGCAGCGTTTTAAAGAACGAGCCACGCTATTTGCGCAAGACTTCGTCTATTATTTTGATGAAGACGGTGAAGCCTTGCCCTATGGCCGCAGCCTGACTTATCGGTTTGCGCAAGGGGCGTTTTTCTCGGCACTGGTTTTCGCAGACGTCGAAGCGATCCCATGGGGACAGGTGCGAGGACTACTGGCGAAGCACTTGCGCAATTGGATGGCACAGGAGATTTTCACTTTCGATGGTCGCTTGTCCATCGGCTACCACTATGAAAATCATGTGATGGCAGAAGGGTATAATGCCCCAGGCTCGCCTTATTGGGGGCTGAAAACCTTTTTGCTTTTAGCGGTCGCAGAAACGCATCCTTTTTGGCGGGCTGAACCTGAGCCAATCAAAAGAGAGCCGCAAAAACGGATTGAAAAAGGCAATATGTTGCTGGTGCACAATGAAAAAAGCCATCATCTGTTGGGGTATCCTGCAGGCTTGATGCTTGAACAGCAAGCCCATGCTCAAGCAAAATACAGCAAATTCGTCTATTCGAGCAAACTTGGTTTCAGTGTGCCGAAAGCTGGCGTCACGTATGCCGAAGGCGCCTTCGATAGCACATTAGCTATTGCTCGAGATGGCAGCTATTTTCGCACGAAGAGCGCAGTCAGGGATTATCGAGTGACGGAAAAAGGCGTCTTTTACCAATGGGCGCCCTTTGAGGAGGTAGTGATTGAAACTGAGATTTATCCCTTTGGTCAGTGGCATGTGCGCGTGCACGAGTTGACGACGACGATTTCGTTGGACCTTCGTGAGGGCGGGTTTAGTGTACCGCTGACTGGACGGTTGCCTCAGGCCCAAACAGGACCGACCTGGAGTCGAGTCAGTGAAGGAGGCTTTTGTTCTCAAATCATCAACATCGAAGGCTATCAACAAGCCAGTATTGTTCAGCCAGAAGCCAATACCTCCGTCTTTTTTCCAAGAACTAGTTTTCCATACTTAGCACAACATATTCCGCCCGGGAAGCACCGTTTGATTTGTTTAGTCGGTGGTATCGTAGAAAAAGAAAGGAGCGATCCAAATGATTACGCTAGCAATAAAAAATAAGCAGGACCAGATGATCGTCGGTCGCATCGACCATGAAAAAGAACCCGCGCCGTTTCAAGTTTCTGGTGATGATTTGGCCGTATTAGCCATTAAAAACTATCCCTATGAGGAAGGAGATAAGATCGTCGTTGAGGTGACAGGGGAAAATCCGTATTATGTCCTTCAGCTTGATGAAACCTTAACACCGTCACTGATCTATCTTTCCCAATCCACTTGGGAATATCAGATCCCTTGGACGGAATCTCATCGAAAGTCCTCGGTGGAAACGGCCTTTGCCTCGCAGCGCCATCACCTGATGGTGCGTAAAGCCCATGCGTTTGAGATCACGAATTATCAAAATTTATCTTTCAATGCCCATGATCAAAAGTCAGCGACAGGGGCGTATCCTCATGCTTCAGCGAATGTGGAGACGCGAGATGATTCCGTCTTTTTTGCCAAGAATGCAATCGATGGAAAATATGGCAACCGATCCCACGGTTCGTATCCGTTTGCTTCTTGGGGCATCAATCAGCAAGCCGATGCTGCATTGACCATTGAGTTTGGTCGTCCCGTCTTGATCGATCGGGTTCGCTTCCTGTTACGGGCAGATTATCCCCATGATAGCTATTGGACCAAAGGGACCTTGGTCTTTGCTGATGGAGAAGAGCTGGTGGTGGAAACGACAAATACGGCGTCTTTTCAAGAAGTTCGTTTTCCGAAAAAAGAAACGACTAAGCTGACCTATAAAGAGCTGCAAAAAGCAGAGGATGATTCCCCGTTTCCAGCTCTTACACAAATCGAAGTATTTGGTTGGAACTGTTAAAAAAAAAGAGGACAAGAGCATGACAGGTCTGCATTTGTGGGCAGCTGTCATGCTCTTTTTTTAGGAATCAATGAAGGAAGGTCGCTTTTTTTGTTCGTTTACGTTATAATGATTTCAGTTAATATGTTAACAAGTTAAGGAGAGGGTAAACATGCGTCTGCAAGAGAACAAACAACGCTTGATCCTGTTAGGAGAAAAAGTGACCGATGTGTGGCTAGCGGATAAAATCACCGCGTGCATCCAACAGATCGAAAAAAATAGCCGGCGCTTTGGCACACAGTTTCCTTCAGCCTGTGCCACCAATGGCAAATACCGGCTGAAAGGCAACGATGATTGGACCAATGGCTTTTGGACGGGGATGTTGTGGCTCGCCTATGAGTGGACCAAAGAGAAGAACTTTTTGACTCGAGCAATGGAGAATATCGACAGTTTTCAAACGCGCTTAGACGATCATTTTGTATTGGATCATCATGATATCGGATTTTTATATAGCTTATCCGCCGGTGCTGGCTACAAGATCACTGGCGATGAACACTGCAAGCAAGAAGTCATTCAAGCAGCAGATGTTTTGTTGGCACGGTTTCAAGAAAAGGGGGAATTTATTCAAGCTTGGGGCACTTATGGCGACCCACAAGAATACCGCTTGATTATTGATTCGCTACTGAACTTGCCGCTTTTATTTGCAGCAACCCAATTGTCGGGAGAGCCTCGTTACGCAGAGGCCGCGAGTAAGCATTATCAGACAGTGCGAAAGACTGTCATCAAAAATGACGCCACCACCTTTCATACGTACTATTTCGATCCTGAAACGGGGCAGCCAAGTCACGGTGCGACGCATCAAGGAAATAGCGACCAATCGATTTGGGCACGAGGGCAAAGCTGGGCGATTTTAGGGCTTCCTTTAAATGAAAGCTACTTGCATAGCCAGCCTTTTCCAGAAAATTATCCGCAGATCGTGGAGGTGTTCTTAGCACATTTACCCGCAGATCTCGTGCCGTATTGGGACTTTGATTTTAACGACCAACATCCTGCTGAAAAAGACAGCTCAGCTTTAGCGATCGCGGCTTGTGGCTTGTTGGAAGCAGAGAAAATGGGTGCGTATCCTGATGCCAAAAAAATCGCTAAAGGGATGCTTTACCAATTAGGCGAGCAGTATGCAGCGAGCCAAGTGCCAGAAAATGAAGGCTTATTGCTGCATGGTGTGTATGCTCATGCGGAAGGCAAAGGCATCGATGAACCCAATCTTTGGGGTGATTATTTCTATTTAGAAGGATTGATCCGATTGGCATTGCCTAATTGGCGAAGATACTGGTGAAGGGGAAGACGACATGCGAACGTTTGAGATAAAAGAAGATTTTTTGTTAGATGGAAAACCAATCAAATTGATCAGCGGAGCGATCCATTATTTCCGCATGACACCGGCGCAATGGGCAGATAGCCTCTACAATCTAAAAGCACTGGGAGCCAACACAGTTGAGACCTACATTCCTTGGAATCTCCACGAACCTCGTGAAGGAGTCTACGACTTTGAAGGAATGAAAGACATTTGTGCTTTTGTAAAGCAAGCCCAAGCGCTAGACTTGATGGTCATTTTACGCCCGTCCGTCTACATCTGTGCTGAATGGGAATTTGGCGGGCTGCCAGCTTGGCTGTTAAACGAACCGATGCGGTTGCGCTCAACCGACCCACGCTTCATGGCAAAGGTGCGTAACTATTTCCAGGTCTTGCTGCCAAAGCTTGTGCCGTTGCAGATCACCCATGGGGGACCAGTGATCATGATGCAGGTGGAAAATGAGTACGGCTCTTATGGAATGGAAAAAGCGTATTTGCGCCAGACCAAGGAGTTGATGGAAGAATACGGCATCGATGTACCCTTGTTTACCTCAGATGGGGCATGGGAAGAAGTCTTAGACGCTGGGACATTGATTGAAGACGACGTCTTTGTCACAGGCAATTTCGGCAGTCGTTCCAAGGAAAATGCGGCTGTGATGAAAGAGTTTATGGCAAAACATGGCAAAAACTGGCCCATCATGTGCATGGAATATTGGGATGGCTGGTTCAACCGCTGGGGCGAGCCGATCATCAAGCGAGACGGTCAAGACTTAGCCAATGAAGTCAAAGAGATGTTAGCAGTCGGCTCCTTGAATCTTTACATGTTCCATGGAGGCACGAACTTTGGCTTTTACAACGGCTGTTCCGCTCGGGGATCGCTGGATCTACCACAAGTGTCCAGCTATGATTACGATGCTTTACTGACAGAAGCAGGAGAACCTACCGACAAATACTATCAGGTACAAAAAGCCATAAAAGAAGCCTGTCCCGAAGTGTGGCAAGCCAACCCACGGACCAAGCAATTAGCGGCATTAGGAACCTTTCCCATCGAAAACAGTGTCTCGTTATTGGCCATCAAAGACCAGCTGATGGCACCGCAAGAAAGCATGTATCCACTAACAATGGAAGCTGCCAGTACAGGCTACGGCTATTTGCTCTATTCGGTTCAGTTAAACAACTATCATCGAGAAAACAAATTAAAAGTGGTAGAAGCTAGCGATCGGCTGCATATTTTTACCGACGGCCAATTACAAGCGATCCAATACCAAGAGACGCTAGGCGAGGAGCTGCTGATCCAAGGGGCACCAGATAAAGAAACCATCGAGCTAGATGTCTTAGTAGAAAACTTAGGGCGCGTGAACTACGGGTTTAAATTGAATGGGCCTACACAAGCCAAAGGCATCCGTGGAGGTATCATGCAAGACATTCATTTTCATCAAGGCTATCGTCATTACCCATTGACGCTTTCCGCAGAGCAGCTACAAGCCATCGATTATCAAGCAGGAAAAAATCCGACACACCCCTCCTTTTATCAAACGACCTTCACGCTGACAGAGGTAGGAGATACGTTCATCGATTGCCGTGGGTATGGCAAAGGCGTCGTTATCGTCAACGGCATCAATCTTGGTCGCTATTGGCAACGTGGCCCCGTGCATTCCTTATACTGTCCGAAAGAATTTTTGAAAAAAGGCAGCAACAAAGTCGTGGTATTTGAAACCGATGGCGTGGAGATCAAGGAACTCGTTTTCTGTGATCAACCTGTCGTGGAATAAAAAAATAGAAGTAGAGACCCAAATTTACGCGGGCTCTACTTCTATTTTTGTTTTGAAATATTTCCAATGCTTGTAGCTGACGATGTATTCAGCGACACTTCCATCTGCTAAATAGGAGTGCTTGACTTGTTTGACCGCAGGCTCTCGGAAGCTCAGTTGCAATAAGTTCAACAATTCAGCGTCATCAGGAAAGACGATTTCGTTGGTTTCAACAGAAGCCAATGAGAAAAGGTCGATCGCAAAGTCTTTTCGGACCCGCTCATAAACACTGGCATATCGGTTGAGGTTTTTGGCGATCGGTTCTTTCATCAGCTTCTTCGGCAGATGAGTGATGTGAACCAAGAAAGGAACATCGCCAAAATAGCGGACCCGTTTGATTCGGTAGTAGGAAGCACTGGCAGCCAAGCCTAATTCTTTCAAAATCTCGGGGTCATTTCCTTCTTCCACCGCAAGAACCTTGACCTTTTCTTGGTCCAGTGAATGCAGCTCAATGTCGGAAAACTTCACACTCTGAGATACTTTTGCTTTTGAAACAAAGGTCCCTTTGCCTTGGATGCGATACAGATAGCCAGCACTCGTCAATTCATTCAATGCTTTGACTGCCGTGATCGAACTAACAGAATACATTCGCTTGATATCCGCCTCTGAATAAAACTTATCACCGGGAATGAATTTATGGTCTTTGATTTCTTGTAAAAGATCTTGCTTGATCTGCTCATACTTTGGCAACACAGTGGTTTCCCTCCATTCCATATGAATACATCAAGCATAACATGTTAAATCCTTTCCTGCCACTTAATTATTGTAGAAAATTCGTTGTTTTCCAGTCTGTACAGGCCTAAAAAATAAAATTCAATATGTTAAGATATTAGGTTTGCGTATGGCTTGCCATGTGGTATAGTATGCTTACAAGGAACATAACATGTTAAGTTGGGCGACCTACGGAGTAGGAGGGAAATTAGTGGAAAACATTGTATTGATCAGTCATGGCGGCATGGCAGAAGGGGTCAAAAGCAGTCTGGAGATGATCGTAGGCCAGCAAGCAAACGTTCACACCGTTTCATTACGACCAGATAGTGACAATCTGCAGTTTGAAAAAGAATTGAACGAGAAAATGAAAGCCCTTAACGGTTCGACATTGATTATTGCGGATCTATTAGGAGGAACCCCGTGCAACGTTGCAGTCAAGAATTATTTAGAGGATGACGAAGTGGCGATTTTCGCTGGAATGACATTGTCCGTAGTGATCGAGGCAGTCGTCAATCAACGAGCGACGATCAACGAGCTGCTTTGCTTAGCCAAAGAAAACATCGTTGATGTCAAAGCAGGGATGAACCAGGCAGAACAAGAAATTTTAGAAGAAAAGCAAGAGGAATTAGGGGATTACAGTGCGTATGCTGGGCAAGAAAATATCGTCAATAGTCGGATCGATGAGCGCTTGATCCACGGACAAGTCGCCGGTATCTGGTCCACCAGTTTAAACACGCAACGGATCATCGTGGCCAATGATGAAGCCGCCGCAGACCCATTACAAAAATCTTCTTTACGAATGGCAGCGCCAACTTCGATGCGACTTTCCGTCCTTCCAGTGGCAACTGCAGCCAAAAATATTCGCGCTGGTCGTTATGGCAAGCAACGGTTGTTTTTACTTTTCAAAAATCCCCAAGATGTTTTGCGTTATATTGAAGCAGATGGACCGATCAAAGCGATCAACGTCGGCAACATGAGCTACAAAGAAGGCGCACGGGAAGTGACCAAAAGCATTCAAGTGCTGCCAGAAGAAGAGCCGATCTTTGAAGCGATCGCCGCAAAAGGAATCACCGTCACGGCACAGCTTGTACCCAATGAACCATCGATCGACTTTATGAAGAAATTACGAGGATAAATCAGGCAGCGCTTCGATCGAGGAGAATATGTAGCGAAGGATTTGTCAAAAAACGAGTGTTTTTCACGATTTATCTGAGGCGACACAACGATCGATAACCAGCCAGTTAAGACTCGTTCATACAATTAGGAGGAAAATTCATGCATTTAGCAGCGTATCAAATCATTCTTATTACTGTTTATGCTTTTATTGCTATTAATGATTCACTTATTTCCAATACGTTGACCCAACCAGCGATCGCCGGAATGATTTCTGGAATGATCATGGGGGACTTGAAGACCGGTTTGATGGTCGGCGGTACCTTGCAGTTGATGCGTTTAGGGATCGCCGCATTTGGTGGTGCATCCGTCCCAGATTATTTTACCGGCGCAGTACTGGGGACAGCGTTTGCCGTGATCTCAGGAAACGGCGCGGAATACGGCATCGGCTTAGCAGTTCCAGTGTCCTTACTGATGCTGCAACTGGACGTCGTGGCTCGTTTTTGTAACGTATTTCTACTACACCGGATCGATAGAGCCATCGACAACATGCAAGTCAAACGAATCCCACGGTTAGTTTTATCGGGTTCTTTCTTATGGGGATTGTCACGGGCGATTCCGATTTTATTGATGCTTTTAGCTGGAGATGCAGTCGTTACGACGATTACCGATAACACGCCAGAATGGCTGATGACTGGACTAAAAACCGCTGGTGGCGTCTTGCCAGTCGTCGGGGTAGCGATCTTATTGCGCTACTTGCCAACAAAGCACTACATTCCTTATTTGTTATTAGGCTTCTTTTTAGCTGCGTATCTGCAAGTGCCAATGCTCGGAGTTTCCATCATTGGGCTCGTAGCAGCAATGTTAGTCTTTAAACGAGATAGCGAAAAAGGCACCGTTGCAACGGTAGCTGCTGGAGATTTTGAAGGAGGATATGATGGCGATGAGTGATCAAAAACTGACAAAAAAAGAGTTGAATACCATTAGCTGGCGCTATATTTTGGCAAGCCAATTAAACTGGAACTATGAGCGAATGATGAGTTCAGGCTACCTTTACGGTATCCTGCCCGTCTTGAAAAAATTCTATGGCCACGATGAAGCTCAGCTACAAGATATGCTGCGGACCCACAATCAATTTTTCAATACCAATGCGATCTTTGGGAACTTGATCATGGGGATCGATGTCGCGATTGAAGAACAAGACGGACACAAAGCCAAAGAAACGATCATCGCCTTGAAAACGGCCTTGATGGGTTCCTTAGCAGGTGTCGGTGACTCCTTGTTCCACGTGATTTGGGGAACGATCTTTGGCTCTGTTGCCGGCACATTGGCGCAAAATGGTTCCGTCGTTGGCTGTGTCATCTGGATCATCGCCAACATCGCGTTACTTTTCGGTCGGGCAGCGTTGCTTCCCCTAGGTTACAAACAAGGGATCAAATTAGTGACGACCTTGAAAGACAAATTATCGGCCTTCACCAATGCCGCAACCGTTTTAGGGGTCACAGTGATTGGAGCCTTGATTCCCTCTGTGGTCAAAGCAACTGTTCCCTTTGTCTATAAAAAAGATGGCGTCGAATTAGTGATCCAAGACACGTTGGATGCCATCTTGCCATCCCTTGTACCTATCTTGCTCGTCTTGCTGACCTACTGGATGTTAGGCCAAAAGAAACTAAATTCCACTCGAGTGATTTGGATCATCTTGATTTTGTCGATCGTTTTGAGTGCGTTTGGTATTTTGGGTTAGGATTAGCAGTAATAACTGATAGATAAGAATATGTAAATAGAAAAAGAGTGTGGAATATTTTTCCGCACTCTTTTTTATAAAATAATTTTCTTATTTATAATCATAAATAATTTGATTTTAACGAAAAACCGTTATATTTAATCCTATAAATCAAATATTTTAATTATTTTTATTATATAATGATTTAAAAGCTGCTTTTTGTTTGGGCAGTGGACTAGAAAAATGAGGATCTTTGGCTTGATAATTAATTGACCAATTCACAAGGGTCTTACGGTGATTATGGTGATAATCTACTATTAGTGATAAAGCTGCCACCAAGCAATTCATAAAACAGCTAAAGGAGTGGGTAGGATTTGCTTGCAGTCAGATATGATGAACTATCATTAGAGTTTGAAACAAATGAAAGCGTATTTTTCCCAAAAGGGTTAGATGCAGGAACGAAAGCAATGTTAAAAGAAGCAGTTATCAATGAGCAGGATAGAATTTTGGATCTGGGATGCGGTTATGGATTTGTAGGAATTTATCTGGCAAAAAGGTATCCTGAAGCAGCAGTTACAATGACAGACATTTCAGCAAATGCCATCGGCTTGACTACAAAAAATGCGCAACGAAATGAAGTAGCACCAGAGATCGTCTTAAGTGAAGGCTTTAAAGAAATCAGCGACAAAACGTTTGATGTTATTCTGTCTAATCCTCCGTACCATGTAGATTTTTCTGTGCCAAAGGAATTTATCGAGCAAGCCTATCGTCAACTGGCACTCAACGGAAAGCTATACATGGTGACCAAACGCCGAAAATGGTATGAGAACAAGATTCGCTCCGTTTTCGGTTACGTGAAAGTCACAGAAGTTGAGGGCTATTACGTATTTTACGCAGAAAAACGGGCGAAAAAGCCGTTAGTAAAAAAGAAAGAAAAAAAGATGTCAAAGAAGCTGCAACGGAAATATGGGAAGAGATAAAGGTGCCTTCTGCTGAAGGGCACCTAATATCGGGTATTTCACTAAAGTGTTAAATCCTCTCGTTTATTTTCTCCCATACAGCTGAATCAGCGTAATAACAATACTAGCTACGATCGTAATGATAATAATATTTTGGATGCCACTATTGGCAATAATGATTGAAGCCAGGCTACCACCAACAGATCTACCAAATTGATTGGCAGAACTATTCAGGCTGATTATCACATTTGATTTGTTCTGAGTTGCTTGAGTAATACCGGTATTTAACTGCAGCTCGAGAAGGAAATATCACGAATGCCGCTAATTTTTTACATGTGACCCAAATGATGAGTTCAAGACAATTGAAAAATTTAGAAGAGTTGGAGAAAAAAACTATCGGTACAAAAAAGAGGATTGATAATTGAGAGCGCCGATAAAATCGGTTGGAGTTGAATCTTAATTCATCATTATAAATATCTTTTCCGAAACATTAGAGAGTATCCCAACTTATATACTCTATCTTTTTTATACCTAATTGACTAGCAGCTTCAGCAAAATAATCAATATCATTAGTATTGTAGTAGGTAATATGCCAAAATACATTTTCGCTCGTTAGCTCAAAAATTTTTTGGAAATATGGTCTGTCTATTCCATTCATTGAGTGTCCTAATACATAAATATCTGTAACTTCTTCTAAGTTTTGCCTTTCAAAGAAGTTGTGATTTCTATTAATAATACTAAAATTTTTTTTTGCAGTTCTCTTAAAATATTTTTTCACATATTTTTCATTCACTAAGTTAACGCCAAAATCGTTTCCTTGCACGTTATATTCTTCATCATGACCCATAATCAATTTTTTCGGGGGTGAGCCGTGTATATGGAGAACATTGGGTATATCGTAAAGCGTTTCCAAAGTTGACGTGTAATTGAAAGATAGAAATTTATCTGTTTTACAAATAAGCTTGTCTATCTTCTCTATTTTTTCCATACTTTTAAGATTATGGCTAACTTCTTTTATCCACGAAGACAGATAGATGCTCGTTTTCATGCCAAATTCTAACATTGCTTCAATTTCTTTATTGGGACCTCCAGTATAATCATCTGGTGAGTTCCAATCCCTGTGTTCCTCAACAAGCTCTAAAGGTTCTAGGCTACCTATTATATTTTCCAATTCTGCCCAGTTATAATCTTCATTTGTTACATCTATCGTAAAATAAGTGACAGAATAATTTCTTATAACTTTGATTAGACCATCATACACTTCTCTATAGTTTTGTTTTAAAAATAAAACAAATTGACTATAATTCGTAGGGAGACCATGATGTAGATCAAAACCATTTCCAATTATAAATAGCTTCACTAATTACACACCTTCTCATCATCTTTTTCATTAAATGGATTAGATATAATATTTTATCCAATCTTTCGAAGAATACAGATAGACTATTTTTTATAAAAACGTATATGCTGTTATATTACCATGAGGATAATACACATTGTTACATTTTTCTATATAAAAAGGAAATAGAAAATTTACAGGCATAATTCTTTTTCTATGATATATTGTTTAAAAAGAGAAATTTTCAAACTCAAGGAGCTATTAATTATGAAAAAAGTAATAGGTGCAGTTAATTGTGAATGTTTTATGTGCAAAAATAATAATAGTTTTGATATGCCCAATGAAATTATTGAATCAGTTAAAAAGAAAGAATTAGTGTTATTTTGTGGAGCAGGGATAAGTACAGAATCAAAAGCGGTTTTACCTACATCTTTTTACATGGATACATTGACTTTCTTAAATAGCGAACATAACTTAAATTTAGATACAGATATTGCTTTCTCAGAATTGATGAGTAAATTTTGTAGTATCGTTCCTAATGGTAGGAAACAGTTAATAAGAAAAATAAATGAACGCTTTGATAGGGTTCAGTCATTTCCAGAACTATATAATTCTGCTACCAGATTTCATAAAGAGGTTTCGAAAATTCCTCAGATCAAAACTATTATAACTACTAATTGGGATGATTACTTTGAAAAAGAATGTTTAGCCACTTCTATTGTAGATAATAAGGATGTAGCATTATGGAATACTTTTGACCGAAGAGTATTTAAGGTTCATGGATCAATAAATAATATTGGATCGATTGTGGCTACAACTAATGACTATGATAAATGCTATGAAAGATTATCAAGTGAGCCAATAGGCGATCGTTTAAAGACTCTACTAGGAAGTAATTGTGTAGTTTTTATAGGTTTTTCTTTTGGTGATGAAGACTTAAATAAAATTATTGATATACTTTCTGAAAGATTGGATGATTTTGCTAATCAGTTTTATTTAGTGACAGTTGACAAATCATGGGAAAAGAATAGAGACTCTCGCATTATTCCAATAATAACTGATGGACAGTTTTTTATTCATTCATTACGAAATATCCTCATAGAAGAAGGAAGCCTTGTAGCAAATGACATCTATGATTTTGCAAGATACGCAAGTCAAGTTGCTTCAGATTTTCATACAGATTGGCTTAATGAAATTGATAATTTTAAAGAAAAACTTGCTTCTTTTCCAGAGATAATACTATCGATAGCGTATCAAGATGGAATGATACATGCGTATCAAAGATGTTATGCAAATAGAAAAAAAGGTGATTACTTGATTCCAGGTTATTTAAGTAAAATAGTAGCTTCATATCACAGTTTAGTAGGTCAACATGAAAAGAATAAAAATTATTTGCAAATGTATTACGATTTAGGTTATCAGGATGGATTGATTAATTTAGAAATATTTTTGGAAACAAATAATCACTTGATGCCACCTTTGTTTATATATGAAAGTGAAAATTTTGCTACAGAAAAAGAATTATTGGATTTTATAGTAGCTAATAGAAACTCTGAAATGTACCAGTTTTTGAAAGAGATAAGAGTACCTAATGATACAATTCCTCATTTTTATCCTTGGTATTGTTAAGGTTGGCTGCAAAATGGTAGCACTAACAAAAAAATAACCGTGAATCCTTTGAATATCAAGGGATTCACGGTTTTTTTATTATTCCCACTCTGTTTTCAACGTAAAGTGTATAAAACAGAATGCGATACTATCAAGGGAGTTAAAACAATATACAGAACAGTAAAACACTATAAATAAAAATAAAAGTGCAATAAAAGTGCAATTTTTGCACCTAATCATACTCTGTTTATATATGAAAACTAGATTCTGAATCCAATATTTGGTTAACGAGAGGCGTTCGAATTTGAACGTCTTTTATATATTACTTTCAAATAAATATGAGGTAGAATACTATCTATTTTCTTTTTAACCCAATTGTTATAATGGAGAGTGTAAAATATTTTGTGTAAATAGAAAAAAGGAAGTCCCTTCTGTAGAATAGAGTTACCACAACACATTCACAGAAGAGAGGACTTCCCTATGAACGATTTTACTACAGAAATTCTAAAGACTCTAGCGAACAAAGGCGATTTGAATGAATTATTCCGTGTCCATTTGGAGAAAGCAGTCAATACGCTTCTCAAAACGGAGTTAACGGCTTTCCTAGATTACGAAAAGTATGATCGCATTGGTTTTAACACGGGTAATTCTCGTAACGGCTCCTATGACCGTACGGTCAAGACCGAGTATGGGGAACTTCATCTCCAGATTCCGCGCGACCGCAATGGTGAGTTCAAGCAACAGACTGTTCCTGCTTATAGACGGACGAATGACACGTTAGAGGAGACCGTCATTCACCTCTTCCGAAAAGGTATTACCATGTCGGAAATCGCAGACTTGATTGAGAAAATGTATGGGCATTACTACACGCCCCAAACCATGTCCAATATAACAAAATCATTTACAGAAGAGGTAACGGCGTTTAATGGGCGGGAGCTTCATGACCGTTATGCTGCTATTTATATGGACGCAACGTATATTCCGTTAAAGCGGAAAACCGTCGCCAAGGAAGCTATTCATATCGCAGTTGGCATTCGCCCGGACGGATCAAAGGAAGTATTGAGCTATGCGATTGCACCGACTGAATCCATCACGATTTGGGAGGAAATTTTATTGGACCTTCAAGAGCGCGGTTTGAAAAATGTCCTCCTGTTCATCACGGATGGCTTAAAGGGGATGGTAGGAGCGATTAGTCGGTTCTATCCCAAAGCTCGTTTTCAACATTGTTGTGTACACGTTTCCCGTAATATCAGTCATAAAGTGCGTGTCGATGATCGTAAGGAAGTCTGTGATGATTTTAAAATGGTGTATCAAGCCTCATCTAAAGAGGTGGCGTTGGAAGCACGTGGTACTTTTGCGGAAAAATGGAAAACCAGCTATCCAAAAGTGGTTGAATCGATTCTTTCGAACGATCACTTGCTCACTTTCTATGATTTCCCCTTGGCCATACGCAAGAGTATTTATTCTACGAACTTGATTGAATCCTTTAATAAACAAATCAAGAAATACAGCCACCGCAAGGAACAGTTCCAAAATGAAGAGTCGATGGAACGTTTCTTAGTCTCGTCTTTTGATACTTACAACCAAAAATTCCTAGGTCGCAGTCATAAAGGTTTCCAACAGGCCGAAGGCGAGCTCGAACAAATGCTAAGCCAACTGATTGAGAATTAGAAACAATCTGCAGTAGGGAAGAATCATTTACACAAAATTATTGACGCTCCCTTATAATGAGAACTTTTACTAACATAATTTATGATAAACTTACTATATAATCATATTAATTAAATAGTTAGGAGATCTGCTTATGTTTATATCTACTCTTCAAATTCGAAATTTTAGAAATTATGAATCCGAAATCTTTCGATTCGATAATGAGACAAATACTATTATAGGTGAGAATGATTCAGGGAAAACCAATGCTCTTACTGCATTGAGAATCTTATTAGATGATAGTTATTACTATAGTAGTAAAACACTAAAAGAATCAGATTTTTTTCATGGAATTCAAAATGGGTGGCAAGGGCATTGGATTATTATCTCTGCGACATTTGAAGGAATCAGCGAAGAAGAATTTGACAATGAGATTTGTGCTTCCATTTCTTTAAATTCTGAAAGTCAAACAATCTTAGAAGAATTGATTTCAAATGCAGATAAAGGTGTAGGTAGTATTTCTCTATTTATTAGACCTAACAAAGCTATTAGAAAGCAATTATTTGATATTTCCACTGAATTAGACTCTCATCAATTTAACGAATTTAGAAATTCTATTCGTCTATCCGACTATGAATTTTACTACACATCTAAATCAAATCTAAATTTCTGTATCAATGAAAATTATGATAAATTGGTAGGAAGACTCAATGACAATATAGCTAGTAATCCTGAAGAAGACGATGAAGCTCTGTTGGGCTCAAGAATTGACATGTCAGATATTTTCAAGCATATTTCGGTTGTTTATGTTGACGCTCTTCGAGATGTTCTTAGAGAAATGAAAAACAATCGAAACCCAGTCAAAAGAATCATGGAAACAATTGAATCAAAAATATCATCAGATAATGTTGAGTCATTAAAAACAATTATACAGCAATTAAATGAGACTATTACCAGTGTTCCTGAAATTAGGAAAATTGGCGAAAATATTAATCGGCAACTAAATAGCATAATTGGTTCAGTGTATTCTCCTAATCTTCTTCTTTCCTCAACTATGTCAGATGATATGGGTTCTTTAGCAAAATTTCTTTCAATGAAGCCAGAACAAAATATCGACTTAGACTTACTAGGGTTAGGACATCTAAATATGATTTATTTAGCTTTGAAAATAGTCGAATTTGAAGCGTGTCGTTCAAGAGAACTACTTAATATTATGTTGATTGAAGAACCAGAAGCTCATATTCATCATCATATTCAAAAAACTCTGTTCGAAGGATTAAATCTTCAAAAAAACTATACTCAGATTCTCATGACCACACATTCTGTACATTTAGCTGAAGTGTCTGAAATATCTCGGATGAATGTATTAAAATCGTTTAATGGCAAATCTATCGTTATGAATCCAGCAAATAATCTGAACTCATTTGCTAAAGAAAAGTTAAAAAAGAACAATCTAAATCTAATAAACGCAGTAGAGAGATATTTAGATGTTAAAAGAAATGGATTGCTTTTTTCTAAAGGTGTTATCTTAGTTGAAGGAGATGCTGAAGAAATACTTATTCCTCAAATAGTAAAAAAATTATTTGGTATAAACTTAGACGAACTTGGAATAGGTTTGATTAATGTTGGTAGTACTTCGTTTGAATATATCGCTAGCTTGTTTGACGATGATAGAATACAGAGAAAGTGTGCTATTGTAACTGATTTAGATGAACAGGCAATCCCATCAGAACATCGATTGTATAAAAGCACTGCACAAGAGAAAGGTCAAGCAAGAAAAGAAAAATTATCCTCCCTTTTTAATGAAAACAATTGGGTTAATTGTTTTTATGCTAATACAACATTTGAAATTGAGTTTTTAGATGTGAATAAAGAAAATATTCTAACTTATGTCAGTCCAATTATAGATGACGCATTCAAAGATAAAAAAACAATAACTGCTTATAAAGAAGAAATACAAAGTGAACAATATTTAGAAAGAAATTTAGCGATGTTAAAACTAGCCAATCATGTTGGTAAGGGGTGGTTTGCAATTGAGTTAGGTGAAAAAATTGACTTTTTAATCAAAATTCCTAAGTATATTCTTAATGCTATTGCTTTTGCATGTCAGGAAATAGTAGATCTCTCAATTTATAAAAAAATTCTACTCCATACAATCGACTTGTACGAGGAAACTACAGAATTGTCAGCTTTATCAGCTAGTTTAAAAACAAGTGATACAGCTGATTTGAATATAGCAATAATTTCTTTATTAGAGTACTTTGGTAAAGATGAGGATGTTGTGTATCTAATCAATCAGATAGAAAATTACACAAAAATACTTTATGCTGAGGTTTCAAAATGACAAATATCTTCGAAAAAATCGTAAATGATTTAAATTTAGAACAAAAAGATGTTGTGGAAAGTGAAGATAACCTTTATGTAAATGCATGTCCTGGGAGTGGGAAAACAAGGGTACTTACAAGGAAAATTGCTTACCAAGCAATTAAACACGATGGATCACTAAAAAGAATAATTGCTATCACATACACTAATAGAGCTGCTGAAGAAATTAAGGAACGCCTAAGTTTACTTAGTATAGATGATGATATTAATATTTGGGTGGGGACAATACATCAGTTTTGTCTTGAATTTATTATTTATCCTTTTAAAATGAATCTCTCAAGAGTATCAAAAGGATTTACAATTATTGATGATTATACTCAAAGAGCTTACGTCAGCCAAATTAATAATATGCTGAATTTAAATCTCAAAACGTATGAACTGAACAAAATTGATTTGTCACTTTCTCATGATTTTAAAATTAATGAAGTTCAGTATACTCAAGTTTCTGAAATGTATCACACTATGTTGGAAAAAAATAAAGAAATTGATTTTGATATGATTTTACTAGTAGCGTATAAAATTTTAACTGTAAACAGTAACGTTGCACGTAATATTGCTAGTAATATAAGGGCGATTTATGTGGATGAATTTCAAGATACTAGAGAATTACAATACAATGTAATAGCTAAATTACTTCAAAACAACCCTCAAATTCAGTCAATGTTTGTTGGAGATATTGACCAAGCAATTTATGGATCATTAGATGGTATAGCTAAATCAGTTGAAGAACTAGAAATGCTAACTAGTCACACTTTTCAATCAAAGACGCTACATGGCTGTTACAGGTCTAATCAGAGATTAGTAGACTTCTACTCTAATTTTCAGAGTTGTCCTTACGAGATTGAAAGCAGAGGGAATAATAAAAACGACCGTGGTTTTATAAGTTATGATTGCAAAGTTACTAAGGAGGATTTACCCAACATAATAAAAAATATAATAAAGGAAAAGATTGAAAGCGGCATTCATGAAAAAGATATTTGTGTACTTGCTCCTCAACACTATCCTCTGTTTTCACTGGGTGAGTATTTAAAGAAAGAATTACCGTATTGCAATTTTGATGCTATAAATATATCACCAATTAAGGTAAATAATCATAGTTTATTTTTCAAGTTAGCAATTTTGTACTTTACTGAATCAGGTGAAAAGGTTCGAAGAAGAAAGCTAATTGCAAACGATATTTTAATTATATTAAAAAATGAATTTGGAATAGAAGTTAAAGATTATTTTATTGACTTAGATTTATTACAGCTAATAAACAGTGTGAAAAGAATGTATAGTGGAGACGACAACGGTGTTGATTTATACAAATTTGTTACCAAACATATATTTGTTAATCTTAATATTGACGAGAAAAATTACCCGTCTATTTTTAAGCACTATCTATTTTTTATTAACGAAGTAGAAGATCGGATAAAAAATAATTCATTATCTAGTAGTGTATCTAGTTTTAAGAAGATGTTTAAATCTCGAGATGGTATCACACTTACTACAGCACATAAAGTTAAAGGAAATGAGTATGATACTGTTATCGCTATTAATCTTCTAAACGGGAAAATTCCTCATTGGAATGAAATTTTTAATGTTTCTGATAAAGGAATTAGTTCAGCGAGAAAACTACTATACGTAATTTGTTCAAGAGCAAAAAATAATTTATTTCTTTTCTCAGAGGTGGGTTATTTTACGAGTAAAGGAGACTTGCTTTATCCCACTCAATTATTAGATAAAATAGAATTTGATTATAATATTTAAAATACCTAGGTAGTCGTTGTTTTAAATATAGTAGGAATCGGACGCTCAGTACGGAGCGTCTATTTTTTTACCCAATTTTGAAAGGAAGTGAACTTATGAAAATAAAAAATCAAGAATCAAAAGGTCGCTCTCCCCCCTTTAAAACCATCACACAAATAAGATTCATTCAAACATAAAAACAGAAAGGATAGGTAAAAATATGGAACTTAAATATGTCATTCCCAATATGGAAAAAACATTTGGACAATTAGAATATGCTGGTGAAGGGAACATTGAACAACGTCGAATAAATGGCAGACCAACCATTCTCTCTCGTAGTTACAATTTATACTCAACGATTCAACGAGCAGATGATATTGTTGTCATTCTTCCCTCCGAAGCTGGCGAGAAACATTTTGAATCCGACGAAAAAGTCAAACTCATCAACCCACATATTACCGCAGAAGGTTATAAAATTGGCAATCGAGGATTTACCAATTACATTATGCACGCAGACGATATGGTGAAAGCATAAGAAAGGAAAGGTGAAAAAATATGAGATTAGCAGAAGGTATTGTGATTGAAAAAGACCAGACATTTGGCACATTGAAATTTTCCGCCTTGCGTCGTGAGGTTCGTATCCAGAATGAAGATGGTACGGTTTCCGAAGAAATTAAAGAACGTACCTATGACTTAAAATCAAAAGGACAAGGACGCATGATACAAGTCAGTATCCCCGCTTCTGTTCCTTTGAAAGAATTTGACTACAACGCAGAAGTGGAATTAATCAATCCTGTGGCAGATACCGTAGCGACGGCTACTTTTCGAGGGGCAGACGTTGATTGGTACGTGAAAGCAGACGATCTTGTATTAAAAGGACAGACAAAACCTCATCAGAAATATAAAAAAGAAGCGTCCGAAAGTGAAAAATAGGTGTTGCTTATGACAAACACACCATTGATTTTGAAAGAAATTCCGAAGGATGAAGCCATTTCTTTTATTCGGCAATACCATTATTCAAAGATACTCCCTAGATTGTGTAAATACTTTCTAGGGATTTTTTCAGAAGAAAAATTATTAGGCGTTGTGGAATTAGGCTGGGGTACGCAACCCCTACAAACCATACGCAAACTCTTTCCCGACAGTTCCCTTCAAACCACAGATTATTTAGAAATTGGAAAGATGTGTTTTCTTCCAGAAATGAATCAAACCAATTATTTTGGCAGTCAAGCTCTTTCAGCTCTAATTAAGTGGTTGAAAGAACATACGGACTGTCATTTTTTATATACACTGGCAGATGGAATTGAGGGAAAATGTGGCTATGTCTATCAAGCGTCCAACTTCTTTTACTGCGGGTATTTCAAGACAAGTGTCTATCGTGATAAGCAGTCATGGGAAAAGATACACCCTCGAAGTGCTCGCCTTTTATTAGAGGAAAATGCTCGCTTTGAACAGGTAGAGAAAAAGCATTGGCTTTCCCAGGCATTTTGCGAATACAAAGGGATTGAGAAAATCAATGGACGCATGTTTCGCTATCTCTATCCGTTGACAAAAGAAGCGAAAAAACTGTTAGGACACACTCTCTATCGACGTCATTATTATCCGAAAGAAAAAAATTTACGCTTTGAAAAGCGAATCGCTTATCAGAAATATGAAGCCATTTCTCAACCAACTTTTGATAAACAGGCTCGTATCTACAATACACAATTATTTTGATAGGTGGAAAGGAGGATTTTTATGCCATTGCTTCATGACAGAGGAGAGCGAATCAAAGCCAACGATAAGCACTTGGTCTATCATTTTGTACTAATTTCATTGCTGGTAGTTTTTCTAGTCGTCCTACTCCCTTTTCATTGGAGAGCGTTACAATCGGTGAACTGGCAAGCAGTTCAGTTAGATACATTTTTCTATCAACTTCATACGCCATACTTTTGGAGCAGTATTCTCACTGCTCTTTTTGTATGCGGACTTATCAGCTGGCTTTATTATCACTATCGTATAGATTCTATAAAACAGTTAGAGCACCGTCAAAAGTTAGCTCGTATGATTTTAGAAAATCATTGGTATGAAGCCGAAGAAACTCAATCAGAGGGATTCTTTAAAGATTTACCCAGCAAGAAAACCAAACAACGAATCCGCCATTTTCCTAAAATATATTATCGAATGAAAGATGGACTAATCCATATTCATGTAGAAATCACCTTAGGGAAATATCAAGATCAGCTTTTGCACCTAGAAAACAAACTAGAAACAGGATTGTATTGTGAATTAGTGGAAAAAACGTTGAAAGATTCTTATGTAGAGTATGTCCTACTTTATGATACTATTGGCAATCGAATTGGCATTGAAGACGTGGTAGCTCAAGATGGACGTGTCAAATTGATGGAATCGGTCTATTGGGAGTTCGATTCTCTCCCTCACATGTTAATTGCTGGGGGCACTGGTAGTGGAAAATCCTATTTTATTCTCACATTGATTGAATCTCTCCTGCATACAAATGCAAAGCTTTATATTCTTGACCCTAAAAATGCTGATTTGGCAGACTTAGGGGCGGTCATGAATAATGTCTATTACCGTAAAGAAGATATGTTGGCATGTATCAATCAATTTTACGAAGATATGATTGATCGCAGTGAAACCATGAAACAACACCCTAACTATAAAACAGGAGAAAATTATGCTTATCTTGGTTTGTCTGCCAATTTTCTTATTTTTGATGAATATGTGGCAATGATGGATATGCTAGGTCGTGAAAGTACCACCGTTATTCATAAACTCAAACAAATTGTAATGTTAGGACGACAAGCAGGCTTCTTTTTAATTCTTGCCTGTCAACGTCCAGACGCAAAATATTTTAGTGATGGGATTCGGGACAACTTTAACTTCCGTGTGGCTTTGGGTCGTATGTCTGAAATGGGCTTTGGTATGATGTTCGGAAGCGATACACAAAAACAATTTTTCTTAAAACCCATCAAGGGAAGAGGTTACGTGGATACAGGAAAAAGTGTGATTAGTGAGTTTTATACACCCCTTGTACCAAAAAGGTACGATTTCTTAGGAGAAATAGGAAAAGTCATTCAAAAAAAGCAATCTGAGCCTGTACCGCACGAAGTGAAAGGTACAGGTTCAGACTTGCTTTGATTGGTGTGGCGTTAGCCACGCCAATCCTTTAGCCCCCTCTATCTAACAGGGGGGCACAAATACAACTGAAAACAGGCAATTCTCATCAACCAATGTTGATGGTACAAAGGATTGCGGAAAATATGAAAGGTGTAAACTCAAGGGTCATAGTTTACATCTTTTTTAGATTGGAGGTTTGCGAATGGAAAACGAAAAAATTTGGATTAAGGAATTGAAAGAAAAGCGACTGGCTTATGGCGTTTCTCAAAATAAACTGGCGGTTGCTTCTCATATTACCAGACCTTACCTATCGGATATTGAAACAGGCAAGGCAGTCCCTACTCAACAGGTGAAAGAAGATTTACTGAACGCTTTGGAACGCTTCAATCCCGATAACCCATTGGAGATGTTATTCGACTATGTACGGATTCGATTCCCTACCAATGATGTGGCTCAAATTATCGGTGAGGTTTTACGTTTGAATATGGATTATATGCTACACGAAGACTTTGGCTATTATTCTTATCCCGAACACTATCGTTTCGGTGATATTGTTGTCCTAGTCTCTCATGATGTAAGTAAAGGTGTTTTATTAGAACTGAAAGGAAAAGGCTGTCGGCAATTTGAAAACTTTCTATTGGCTCAACATCGGAGCTGGTATGATTTCTTTCAAGATTGCATGGAACATAAAGGTATTTTCAAACGCTTGGATTTAGCTATCAACGATAAAACAGGGATTTTGAATATTCCAGATTTGGCAAAGAAATGTAAACAGGAAGAATGCATTTCCGTCTTTCGAAGCTTTAAAAATTATCGCAGTGGTGAATTGGTTCACCGTGATGAAAAACCATACATGGGAAACACACTTTATATTGGCTCATTAAAAAGTGAAGTCTATTTCTGTATATATGAGAAAGATTATGAGCAATACGTGAAAAATGATGTTCCCTTAGAAGACGCAGAAGTAAAGAATCGGTTTGAAATTCGGTTAAAAAATGACCGAGCCACCCAAGCCATGAAAGATTTATTGGCACATCAACAGGCGGAAAAAACAGCCTTTGAAATTATCAATCGCTATATCCGCTTTGCAGATAAAGACGACACTAAACGTCGGAGTGATTGGAAAACTAATGAACGTTGGGAATGGTTTATCGGTAAAAATCGTGGAGCATTACGCCTAACCACACAGCCAGAGCCTTATTCTTTTGAACGAACATTGAACTGGTTACATCATCAAGTCGCCCCTACATTAAAAATCGCAAGCATTTTAGATGTTCTCAACGGTACAACCATTATCTCCACCATGATTCAGGAAGCCAAACTGACAGAAAAACATGAGAAATTAATTGAACAACAACATCTAGCCATGGAGGATTTGATTACATGAGCCTTTTAACAAAAGAATTAAAGAAGTTAGGGTTTCAGTGTGGCATTGAGTTTCAAGCGTATATACAAAATACAGGGAAATATACGTCTCTCATTATTGAGGGAAAACGGCAAGCTGGTGATACCATCTATACCTATGATTTTTACAAGGTGAGATTTTATAATAATTATACCAATCGAGTAACCGTCTATGGAGAGCATTTAACCCCTTTTCAATTATTAAGGCGTGTAAAAAGCTATATCTATTATCGAGAAAAATATCTTAAGGAAAGGAGGACAATCACATGAATTTTGGGCAGAATTTGTACAACTGGTTCTTGGATAATGCACAGTCATTGGTATTGTTAGCGATTGTTGTCATTGGACTGTTTTTAGGTTTTAAACGAGAATTTTCAAAACTCATTGGCTTCTTGATTATTGCTCTAATCGCCGTCGGACTTGTGTTCAATGCAGCTGGCGTGAAAGATGTGTTATTAAACTTATTTAACCGAATCATTGGTGCTTAACAGATATTTTTCATGATAAAATAGGAAGTATATATTTTGTTATGAAAGGATTTATGAATATGTTTACAAATGATCAATTTAAATCTCTTTTAATTAAAACATTAGAAAGAAAGAGCTCTTCAAATTATTATGAAGGAGGTAACGAGATTGTTTCTAAAATGAAAATATCAGAGGTAACTTTAGATGAGACTGACGATTTTACTTATTATAAAGGATATAAAAAGGGCTGGAATACGCTTTGCACATATCTTAAAATAAGAGTTCCTTTTGATGATTTAGACTTTTTTGAAAGTCATAAAGATTTGATTACCCAGACAGCAAGCTCCATATATGATAAACAAGGTGATAATGTATTAGTGGATACTATTTTAGTACCACTTCCAGAGAATTACGAAGTAATTAACTTTAGTCAGTTGAAAATTAGTGATGTGGTTTCACAAGCTATTGAAGACGCTGAGTCTTTTATGAGTAATGGTGAATATCAACGTGCCTTTGACAGAGTTCACACTGCTTTTCATGGATATTTAATTGAAATACTAAAAAAATATGAAATTACAGTTCCTAGAGACGAAAATCTATCTAAATTATATAGTAGGATACAACAATTAATTGAAAAAGAAATTCAACCTACTGAACTTGCTGATATAGTGAAGACAACGATAAGGTCATCAAATGGAATGATTAGCTCTCTTAATGAAGCAAGAAATAGGCATTCACTTGCACACCCTAATACAAATATTATTGGAAAGAGAGAAGCAAAACTAATAATAGGTATTTCAAGTACAGTTACAGATTATATTAGCGGATACCTTGATAAGTAGCGTCATTAACTGATTGCTACTTTTTTTATGACTATTTTTATAAAAAGGATGTGATAAGAATTGGAAATGAAAGTCTATGTGGCAAATTTAGGACGGTATAATGAAGGTGAATTAGTCGGAGCATGGTTTACTCCACCAATTGATGAGGAAGAAATGGCAGAAAGAATCGGTTTAAATGAGGACTACGAAGAATATGCAATACATGATTTTGAGCTTCCTTTTGATGTGGACGAATACACGCCGATTAGTGAAATCAACCGTCTATGTGAAGCCATTCAAGAAATCGAAGGTACACCTATTTATAATGAACTCAAAGAAATTCAAGGCATGTGGTTTAGTAGCTTGGAAGAATTACTGGAAAACAAAGAGGATATTCATTGTTATAGTGATTGTGATTCGATGGAAGATGTCGCCCGTTATTACGTGGAAGAAACAGGACAGCTTGGTGAAGTCCCTTCCAATTTACAAAATTATATTGACTACCAATCTTTGGGACGTGATATGGAAATAGAGGGTAATTACCTAGTTACCTCTCATGGGGTATTTGAATATTGTCAGTAAGTTTAACAATCCGTATTATAATTAAATTAATAAATAGCACGGAGAGGTATAAATTATGGTAAATGTATTTGAAAATCTTAAACTATTAAAACTAGAAATGAAAGATAAAGGCTGGGTGATAGATTCCTTTTACTTTCGTTACAAACAGCAAAATTATATTGTACTTGTTAAGCTATTTGAAAAAGAGGAAAAAGTTCCAGAATATGCTCTGTTAAAACTAGAATTTTTAAAGGAAAACGATTTTTCAGATATGCTAGCTGTCTATGCTAATTCGGTAAAATTATATACAGACACGAAAACAATAAGAGAATATTTTGGTATCGAATACAGTAGTAACTTGGGAGATGTTTTATTTCAATTTAGCCAAACTCTTGCTCGATTTATTCCGACAGAAGTTAGTGAGAAGAAAAATGAAGACCAAAAAGAAGCCATGTGTTTCTCATTAAGTCAAAGTGATTCAGAAGATCCCAGAAAAAAATATTGTTTTTCAGTTAGAAGAAATCCTTTAAAGGGAAATGGTGAGCTGGGAAAACGAAGTCCTTTTAATGACAATAAAACGAGATTGTATAGACCCAGCTTATATGAACGATTAGGGTCAGATACCAATTTAAGTTTCAGATATTCAATGAATCCAGATGATGAAGAAACTGATGAAGGTATTATTGCAAAATGGACAAAAAATAAAATTGAATAGTTAAAGCATTGAAAGAGCAATCACCTATTTTGATTGTTCTTTTTCTATTTTTACGGAAAGGACGTGAAGACATGAAAAAAATAAGAAGTTACACCAGTATTTGGTCAGTAGAAAAAGTGATTTATGCGATTAATGATTTACAACTCCCTTTCCCAATTACCTTTACGCAAATGACATGGTTTATCGTTTCTTTGTTTGTCGTCATACTCTTTGGCAGTTTACCACCACTTTCTCTGATTGACGGAGCACTACTCAAATACTTAGGGATTCCCATTGTTCTCACTGGGTTCATGTGCCAAAAGACCTTTGACGGAAAGAAACCCTATGGATTTCTAAAGTCTATCATTACCTATGCTCTACGCCCTAAAGTAACCTACGCTGGCAAACAAATACGATTAAAAAAAGAAACAATGAATGAATCGATTACGATTGTAAGGAGTGAACAACTAGATGGCATATCCGATTAAATATATGGAAGATAATCTCGTATTTAATCATGATGGCGAAGTATTCGCTTATTATGAATTAATTCCCTATAATTACAGTTTTTTAAGTTCCGATGAAAAAATTCAAGTTCATGATAATTTCTGTCAATTGATTGCCCAAAATCGTGATGGCAAGATTCATGCTCTGCAACTAGCAACCGAATCAAGTATTCGAGCCACACAGGAACAATCGAAAAAAGAAATCACTGGACGATTAAAAGAGATAGCTTACGAAAAAATAGATGAACAGACCGAAGCGTTAATTTCTATGATTGGTGACAATCAAGTAGACTATCGCTTTTTTATTGGTTTTAAACTCTACCTCAATGAACAGGAAGTATCCGTAAAAAATGTTGGGAAAGAAATTCAAAAAGCATTTGCGGAATTCTTTCATGGTGTGAATCACAAATTAATGGGCGATTTTGTTTCTATGCCTATGGCGGAAATCGAACGCTTTTCTAAGATGGAACAGTTGTTAGAAAGTAAATTATCCAGACGCTTTCAGATTCGTAAATTGGAGAAAGATGATTTTGGTTATATTATTGAACATCTTTACGGGCAAACAGGTGTCCCTTTTGATGACTACGACTACCATTTACCGAAACGATACGAAGATAAAAAAGTGTTGGTAAAGAAATACGATATTCTCAAACCCACTCGCTGTTTAATCGAAGAAAATCAACGCTATTTACGGATTGAACAGGAAGATACCACTACTTATGTGGCGTATTTTACAATTAATAGTATTGTTGGTGAATTGGATTTCCCTAATAGTGAAATTTTTTATTACCAGCAACAGCAGTTTACTTTCCCCGTTGATACCAGTATGAATGTTGAAATTGTCGCCAATAAAAAAGCCTTATCTACCGTTCGCAATAAAAAGAAAGAACTGAAAGATTTAGATAGCCACGCATGGGAAAGCGACAACGAAACCAGTACTAATGTGGTGGACGCTTTAGAATCTGTCGATGAATTAGAAAGTAATTTAGACCAAACCAAAGAATCTATGTACAAACTAAGCTATGTGGTACGGGTATCAGCAAAGAATTTGGACGAGCTGAAACAACGTTGTGATGAAGTAAAAGATTTTTATGATGATCTGTCTATCAAATTAGTACGACCTTTTGGCGATATGCTAGGCTTGCATAATGAATTTATTCCCTCAAGCAAGCGATATATCAATGACTATATTCAATATGTCACGTCGGATTTTTTGGCTGGTCTTGGTTTCGGTGCTACACAAATGATTGGTGAAAATTCTGGTATTTACGTCGGTTACAATCTCGATACAGGCAGAAATATTTATCTCCAACCTAGCCTTGCAAGTCAAGGAATTAAAGGCTCTGTAACAAATGCATTAGCGTCCGCTTTTATTGGTTCATTAGGTGGCGGAAAATCATTCTCTAACAATATGCTGGTCTATTATTCAGTACTCTTTGGCGGACAGGCAACCATTGTTGACCCAAAAGCTGAACGTGGTGAATGGAAAGAAACCTTACCTGATATTGCCCATGAAATCAATATTGTTAATCTCACGAGTGAGAACGACAATAAAGGGTTACTTGACCCTTATGTGATTTTAAAACTCCCGAAAGATTCAGAAAGCCTTGCCATTGATATTCTCACGTTCTTAACAGGTATTTCCAGCCGAGATAGCGAGAAGTTTCCTGTCCTGCGTAAAGCTATTCGGAGTGTAACTCAAAGCAAACAACGAGGGTTGTTATTGGTGATTGATGAATTGCGAAAAGAAGATACGCCCATCAGCAATAGTATTGCTGACCATATCGAAAGCTTTGTCGATTATGATTTTGCCCATCTGTTATTCAGTGATGGCAGTGTCACCCAATCCATTAGCTTGGAAAAACAACTCAATATTATTCAAGTGGCAGATTTGGTCTTACCCGATTCCAATAGCTCTTTTGAAGAATACACTACCATGGAATTATTAAGTGTGGCAATGCTGATTGTCATTAGTACCTTTGCTTTAGACTTTATCCACTCTGACCGTTCCATTTTTAAAATTGTTGACCTTGATGAGGCTTGGAGTTTTTTACAAGTGGCACAAGGAAAAGCTCTATCTATGCGATTGGTTCGAGCAGGACGTGCCATGAATGCAGGGGTCTATTTCGTTACTCAAAACGCGGACGATTTACTAGATGAAAAGATGAAGAATAATATTGGCTTGAAATTTGCCTTTCGTTCCACTGACCTAGTGGAAATCAAAAAGACCTTAGAATTTTTTGGTGTGGACAAGGAAGATGAAAACAATCAGAAACGCTTACGTGAATTAGAAAATGGACAATGTTTAGTTTCAGACATCTATGGTCGTGTAGGGGTTATGCAGTTTCACCCGATTTTTGAAGAGTTGCTTCATGCCTTTGATACCAGACCGCCTGTGCGAAATGAGGTGGAAGAATGACACAAAAACAAAAGAAATTTCTTCACTATAGTTGGATAACGCTCCTTTGTGTGGGCGTTATTTTACTTTTATTAGGCACGCTGGGCAATGCAGTACAAGCGACAGGCTTAGTTGATGAAACCATTGATACAAGCAATGAATACTCCAAGTATGGTTTGAATCAATATCAGCTTGATTATTATGTGGACAATAGCTGGGGCTGGCTTCCATGGAATTGGAGTGATGGCATAGGACAATCGGTGATGTATGGATTGTATGCCATTACTAATTTTATTTGGACAATTTCTCTTTATCTATCGAACGCCACAGGTTATTTGGTGAAAGAAGCCTATGCCTTAGATTTCATTAGTCAAACATCCCAAGCAATTGGCGAAAACATGCAGACGATTGCAGGCATTACACCGAATGGCTTTTCCAGTTCAGGGTTTTATGTCGGTTTCCTCCTTCTTTTTATTCTCATTGTTGGAATCTATGTTGCCTATACAGGATTGGTTAAGCGAGAAACGACGAAAGTGATACGAGCTGTTTTAAACTTTGTCGTGGTGTTTATTCTATCGGCTTCCTTTATTGCGTATGCACCCGATTATATTGCGAAAATCAATGATTTTTCCAAAGATGTCAGTACCGCCAGTCTGAATATTGGGACAAAAATTGTTCTTCCTAACACGGATAGTCAAGGGAAAGACAGTGTGGACATGATACGTGACAGCTTATTCTCTGTTCAAGTAAAGCAACCATGGCTATTGCTTCAATATGGCTCCACTGATGTAGAAGCGTTAGGGGAAGAACGTGTGGAAAGTTTATTGTCTACCAGTCCAGATACAAACAATGGTGAAGATAGAGAAAATGTAGTGATTGAAGAAATTGAAGATCATGACAATACCTATTTAACCCTACCGAAGACGATTTCCAGATTAGGAACAGTCTTCTTTTTGTTTGTATTCAATATTGGTATCTCGATTTTTGTTTTCCTTCTAACAGGAATCATGATTTTTTCGCAAGTGCTATTTATTATTTTCGCTATGTTTTTGCCAATCAGTTTCCTATTAAGTATGTTGCCGAGTTTTGATGGCATGGGCAGGCATGCCATTACCAAGTTATTTAATGTGATTATGACAAGGGCTGGTATTACCTTGATTATTACCGTTGCCTTTAGTATTTCCACTATGCTTTATTCGCTGTCAGCAAGTTCTCCCTTTTTCATGATTATGTTTTTACAAATTGTGACCTTTGCAGGGATTTATTTTAAACTGGGCGATTTAATGAGCCTATTCACTTTACAAAGCAACGACTCTCAAAACATGGGCAGACAAGTGTTTCGCAGACCTCGTCAAATGATGAATCGACAAACCAGAAGATTTCAACGCAGTATGAGTAAGATTTTTCGTGGAAAAGCAGGGTCAACGAAGCAAAAGACAATGACAACAAAGCAGAATCAAACCAATAAAGCTAACCATACTCGTCAAAATGAACGGACTACACCAAAGAAAGAAACAGCACTTTCCAATGTGAAAAAGCAACAAGGCGGTATCGGGCAACGATTAGGTGAAAAGACAGCCCATGTATTGGACACGAAAAATCGTCTAGTCAATAAAAGAAAGCAGGCAAAACAACAGATACAGGCGACACCAACCCATGTCAAATATGCCCTTCATCAAGGAAAAGAGAATGTCACTCATAATGTAACAGACTTTAAACAATCTATGGCAGATACCAAAGCTCAACGCAAACAACAGCGTATGAACCAGCAGGAGCAAAAACGAAAGAACATTGCTCAAAAGCGTTTGGAGCTGGATAAAGCAAAAGAAAAAAGACGAAAAGAAAACCCATCATCTCCTGTTCAGAATAACCAGCAGCATGTTCGCAAGCGTCAGCAAACCGTCACGCCTGTTTTGTCACAAAACACTAAACGTGAAAATCATCAGCGACCATTGAAAAAAGAGCAAAAACAAAAGACACCACCGAAGCAATTCAATCAGAGGAAGCTAAATAAAAGAACGGATAAGCGAGGACAACAAACATGAAGCTAAAAATAACAGTGATTTGTAGTGTGGTCTTCTCTCTCTTCTTTTTTCTCTTATTATTCCTAGTCATTTTCTTTGCAGATGATACGGACAGTGGCGAAAACAACAAGGATTCTTCTATTCCACAAGGCGGTGTGACCGTTTCACCAGAAGTGTTGGCACACCGTCCGTTGATTGAAAAATATGGTAAGGAATATGGGATTGAAGACTATGTTTCTTATATCTTAGCCATTATGCAAGTGGAATCGGGCGGTACAGCAGAAGATGTTATGCAAAGTTCCGAATCTTTGGGTTTACCGCCCAACAGTTTGAGTACCGAAGAGTCCATCAAACAAGGGGTTAAATATTTCAGTGAATTATTAACCAGTGCAGAACAACAAGGAGTGGATATAGATTCTGTTATCCAATCTTATAATTATGGCGGTGGCTTTTTAAATTATGTGAGGAGTCATGGGAAAAAATATACCTATGAATTAGCCGAACAGTTTTCTAAAGAGAAGTCGGGTGGTCAAAAAGCAGACTATCCCAATCCTATAGCCATACCTGTGAATGGTGGTTGGCGATATAACTATGGAAATCAGTTTTATGTTCAGTTGGTTTCACAATACCTAACCGACACTTCCCCAACAGAATTTGATGATGAAACCGTGCAAGTCATTATGGACGAAGCCTTGAAATACGAAGGGTTTCCCTATGTCTTTGGAGGGGCGTCGCCTACCACCTCTTTTGATTGTAGTGGCTTAATACAATGGGTGTATGACAAAGCTGGCATTTCTCTCCCTCGTGTCGCCCAAGATCAGTATGACGCTACGCAAGAAATCTCTATGGAAGAAGCCCAAGCAGGCGACCTTATCTTCTTTCATTCAACCTATAATGCAGGCACATATGTGACTCATGTGGCGATATATTTAGAGGGAAATCGCTTTTATCATGCAGGCGACCCAATCGGTTATGGCGACTTAAGCAGTCGTTATTGGCAAGACCATCTGATTGGGGCTAGACGTGTTATTCATAACTAAGAAAGGAATGAATCAAATGATTATAAAAATCGAGCGAAAAGAAAAGAAGGAGAAACCAAAGAAATCTAAAAAACCGAGCAAGCAAAGAAAAGTTCCGATGATTAAAGTTGGCACGCATAAGAAATTAACCTTTGTTTTATGGGTTTTATTGATTGGTAGTGTCGGATTTGGAATCTATAAAAATTTTACTGCCATTGACACTCATACTGTCCGTGAAACAGAAATCATTAAACAGCAGATTGTCGATACCAACCAAGTAGAAAGTTTTGTGAAATCCTTTGCGAAAGACTACTTTTCGTGGCAACAATCCCAAGAAGCCATTGATAAACGAAATGAAAAATTGACCCATTATTTGACGGAAGAATTGCAGGTATTAAATGAAGAAATGATTCGTAAGGATATTCCTACTAGTTCTAGTGTGAACGATATACAGGTGTGGCAGGTTTCTCAAGTGAATGAGAACACCTTTGAGGTACTGTTTTCTGTTGAACAAGTTATTACCGAAGACAAAGACAAGGAAACTATATCGTCTAGCTTTCATGTGGTTGTCCATATAGATGAATCAGATAATATGGTTATTATCAAAAATCCGACAATGAGTAAGAAACCTCAAAAATCGGACTACCAACCCAAACAGCTAGAAAGTGACCATACAGTAGATACAGAAACGATGGACGAAATCACTAGCTTTTTAGAAACGTTCTTCCAGCTCTATCCTACCGCCACAGAAAAAGAATTGACTTACTATGTAAGTAATCATGTGTTACCTATGATTAACAAGGAATATGTTTTCGAGGAATTGGTGAATCCTATCTTTACCAGAAAAGATAACCAAGTAATCGTGAATGTCGCTGTGAAATATTTAGATCAAGAAACAAAGGCAACCCAAATCTCGCAATTTGAGTTGATATTAGAAAAACAAGATAATTGGAAGATTGTAAAATAACAAATATTGGTACATGATTACAGATACTTTGTAATCATGTACTCTTTTTGATAAAAAATTGGAGATTCCTTTACAAATATGCTCTTACGTGCTATTATTTAAGTGACTATTTAAAAGGAGTTAATAAATATGCGGCAAGGTATTCTTAAATAAACTGTCAATTTGATAGCGGGAACAAATAATTAGATGTCCTTTTTTAGGAGGGCTTAGTTTTTTGTACCCAGTTTAAGAATACCTTTATCATGTGATTCTAAAGTATCCAGAGAATATCTGTATGCTTTGTATACCTATGGTTATGCATAAAAATCCCAGTGATAAAAGTATTTATCACTGGGATTTTTATGCCCTTTTGGGTTTTTGAATGGAGGAAAATCACATGAAAATTATTAATATTGGAGTTTTAGCTCATGTTGATGCAGGAAAAACTACCTTAACAGAAAGCTTATTATATAACAGTGGAGCGATTACAGAATTAGGAAGCGTGGACAAAGGTACAACGAGGACGGATAATACGCTTTTAGAACGTCAGAGAGGAATTACAATTCAGACAGGAATAACCTCTTTTCAGTGGGAAAATACGAAGGTGAACATCATAGACACGCCAGGACATATGGATTTCTTAGCAGAAGTATATCGTTCATTATCAGTTTTAGATGGGGCAATTCTACTGATTTCTGCAAAAGATGGCGTACAAGCACAAACTCGTATATTATTTCATGCACTTAGGAAAATGGGGATTCCCACAATCTTTTTTATCAATAAGATTGACCAAAATGGAATTGATTTATCAACGGTTTATCAGGATATTAAAGAGAAACTTTCTGCCGAAATTGTAATCAAACAGAAGGTAGAACTGTATCCTAATATGTGTGTGACGAACTTTACCGAATCTGAACAATGGGATACGGTAATAGAGGGAAACGATGACCTTTTAGAGAAATATATGTCCGGTAAATCATTAGAAGCATTGGAACTCGAACAAGAGGAAAGCATAAGATTTCAGAATTGTTCTCTGTTCCCTCTTTATCATGGAAGTGCAAAAAGTAATATAGGGATTGATAACCTTATAGAAGTTATTACTAATAAATTTTATTCATCAACACATCGAGGTCCGTCTGAACTTTGCGGAAATGTTTTCAAAATTGAATATACAAAAAAAAGACAACGTCTTGCATATATACGCCTTTATAGTGGAGTACTACATTTACGAGATTCGGTTAGAGTATCAGAAAAAGAAAAAATAAAAGTTACAGAAATGTATACTTCAATAAATGGTGAATTATGTAAGATTGATAGAGCTTATTCTGGAGAAATTGTTATTTTGCAAAATGAGTTTTTGAAGTTAAATAGTGTTCTTGGAGATACAAAACTATTGCCACAGAGAAAAAAGATTGAAAATCCGCACCCTCTACTACAAACAACTGTTGAACCGAGTAAACCTGAACAGAGAGAAATGTTGCTTGATGCCCTTTTGGAAATCTCAGATAGTGATCCGCTTCTACGATATTACGTGGATTCTACGACACATGAAATTATACTTTCTTTCTTAGGGAAAGTACAAATGGAAGTGATTAGTGCACTGTTGCAAGAAAAGTATCATGTGGAGATAGAACTAAAAGAGCCTACAGTCATTTATATGGAGAGACCGTTAAAAAATGCAGAATATACCATTCACATCGAAGTGCCGCCAAATCCTTTCTGGGCTTCCATTGGTTTATCTGTATCACCGCTTCCGTTGGGAAGTGGAATGCAGTATGAGAGCTCGGTTTCTCTTGGATACTTAAATCAATCATTTCAAAATGCAGTTATGGAAGGGATACGCTATGGTTGCGAACAAGGATTATATGGTTGGAATGTGACGGATTGTAAAATCTGTTTTAAGTACGGTTTATACTATAGCCCTGTTAGTACTCCAGCAGATTTTCGGATGCTTACTCCTATTGTACTGGAGCAAGCCTTTAGAAAAGCTGGAACAGAATTGTTAGAGCCATATCTTAGTTTTAAAGTTTATGCACCACAGGAATATCTTTCACGGGCATATAACGATGCTCCCAAATATTGTGCAAATATCGTAAATACTCAACTGAAAAATAATGAGGTCATTATTATTGGAGAAATTCCTGCTCGATGTATTCAAGATTATCGCAATGATTTAACTTTTTTTACAAATGGGCTTAGTGTTTGTTTAGCAGAGCTAAAAGGATATCAGGTTACCACTGGCGAACCTGTTTGCCAGACCCGTCGTCTAAATAGTCGGATAGATAAAGTAAGATATATGTTCAATAAAATAACTTAGTGCGTTTTATGTTGTTATATAAATATGGTTTCTTATTAAATAAGATGAAATATTCTTTAATATAGATTTGAATTAAAGTGGAAAGGAGGAGATTGTTATTATAAACTACAAGTGGATATTGTGTCCTATTTGTGGAAATAAAACAAGACTACGAATACGAGTGGATACTATACTTAAAAATTTCCCTTTATACTGCCCCAAATGTAAGAACGAAACTTTAATTAATGTTCAAAAAATGAATATAATAACAATCAAAGAGCCAGACGCCAAGACGCAGAGCCGATAATTTGAGAAATGAAACTCTCATCTTATCGGCTCTTTTTGTTTATCTGAATTTTACTGACTAGCCTTCAATATTTCTTGCTTCATTGATACCTTTTGCTAGTGCTTCCATTAAGGATAGTTCTTTGTCTGTAAAGCTATCCATGTATTTTTCTACCTGTAACCTTCGAGTGCTTTTAATCAAATTATCTGTAGGTAAGAAAAATTCATCAATAGATACATGGAGTAATGATACAAGATCATACAGCACTTGTGTACTTGGGTGTTGTCCTTTGTTTTCTATATTTGTTAAATAACGTGGGTCAATTTCAATCATTGTTCCCACTTGTTCACGAGTGAGACCCCGTTTCATTCGAGCCTCTTTAATCGCTAAACCAACGGCTCTAAAATCGTATTTATCTTCTTTTTTACGCATACTAAATCACCTCTATACATTTTACTGTTCCTATATAACCATAAACAGGTATAGAAAAACATGTTATATAGTTTATGAGTTCCTATAGAACACTGTGGAATTTATTAATGCGATGAATCCAATTTCAAATAGAAAGGTCGCTGATTTTATTTACCTATACAACTTTATAAAATTTAGTCATACTCCTAGAAAGTAGATAAAATTGGCGACTTAATGGAGGGAAAAGTCGCCATGAGAAAGATAATCTGTCATCTAGTTCTCTTAATTAAGTTCTTATCAAAAAAACTTATCCACCTGTACTGGATAGATATGACCATCAATGTGGTTTTGCAGATTACATAGATAGAAAAATCAAAGCATATGAACAGAGAAAACAATCTGTTTATGTGCTTTTTTGGTCACTTAATAAATATCTTTTAGGATTTCTCTTCATTTATGCAACAAATCCCCCTTTCGTGTCGGGGTTTAGTATGAAGGGAGATAAAGAAGCACATGCCACTCCCTTTCACGACAGAAAGGGGGTGAAAAGCATGAAACCATCTTCTTTTCAAGAAACCATAGAAAATCAGTTTGACTATATCTGCAAACAAGTTATTGAAGATGAACGAAAAGATTACTTCAAACATCTAGACAGACTATCAGCAAAAGAAGTCTCGTTTTCTGATATAGATAACTACCTTGTCAACTCTTTTTCTACTGTTGATACGTACGTCACTGATTTCCAACTATTTAAATTATTTGGATTAAGAATCAATGTTGAAAGTGATTTATTAAGTGAAGCCCTGCGTCATCTTTCAGAGAAAAAACGGAACATTATTTTACTTCATTACTTTATGGATATGAGTGATGTGGAGATTGCGGAGTTACTAAATTTGAATCGTTCGACTGTTTATCGTCATCGAATAAGTGGACTAGCCATGATTAAAGAATTCATGAAGGAGTGTAAAGAATGAAAACAGCTTATCCAAGGGTTCCCTTCCCCCTCATTGTAAAGGCGACAGATGGCGACGTGGAAGCAATTAATCAGATTGTTAAACATTATCGAGGGTATACCTCAAAACGTTCATTACGTCGCATGACAGACGAATATGGAAATTCTCATATGGTTATTGATGAAACCCTACGTGGCAGAATGGAAACGAAACTCATCTCTAAGATTTTATCGTTCGAAATTAAATAGTCCCATTTTTTCGTGGAAGCGTGTCGAATCGTATCCACGCTTCCCGATTTGGGAGGTTTGTTATTCCATCAAAGCATATTGTGTGTTCAGTAGGTTTTGATAGGCTAACAAGCCAAACGTTCTTTGACAACCAAATAAAGGCAATCGAATACGTTTCGGTAAGAAAAGAGCTGATGAACTAACACGCCATGACCTACAAAATTAGTGAGCGATTCATGTTAGTAATTCGAAAGTAATCTTTAGCAGGATTGCTGCCATGACTTTCTTATCGTGATAATGATACTCCCGTATAGCCATAGTCCGAGCGTTAGAAGCGTCACAGGCAATGGGTACGGCTACATGAGAACCATGCAGAAGTGAAATTCCTGTGAGCTTTGCTAGAGCTGTTCGATTGCTAAGATATTCTTCTCTTGTCAGTGTATTATTATAAAACTATTTGATATAATTATAGGTGAATATTGGAGTTTTCCTAGCCTATAATTGGGAAAGGAGTAATAATGATAACGGTCACAAAAAAGGATTTAGTTGAGCTAGGATATGGAACTTCTTTTTCAGCAGACATCATAAAAAAAGCAAAAGAATTGATGATTACAAAAGGGCATATCTACTATCAATCTCGAAAGCTAGATAGAGTCCCTCGTGAAGCTGTTGAAGAAATTCTAGGAATTCGGTTTTCAAATGAAAACAGGTCTGAGTAGTTTTTGCACAGTAAGGAGTAAAAACTATGGTTAAAGACCCAATAAAAAAAGCAAAGAATGGAACCTATTATTTTCGTGCAAATCTAGGTTATGATTCTAAAGGGAAAAAAATTCAAAAATATCGTAGTGGATTCACTACTAAAAAAGAAGCAAGAGAAGAATATTCGAAACTGCTATTGATGAAACCAGAAGAATTAAGTGAGAATAAGGATAAAATGACGTTTAAACATTATATCTTTGAAATTTTCCTTCCATGGTATAAGACACAGGTAAAGCTCAGAACATATGAAAATCGCTTACCAACTATTAAGAAGCATTTCTCTTATTTTGATAAAATGGCTGTTTCCGATATTGAGCCTATTGATGTGCAAAATTGGCAACTAAAATTATCAAAGAAGTGTAAGTCTTCTTATGTAAGAGCTGTTCAAGGACTATTTTCAGTTGCTATGGATCGAGCAATTGTCCTTGGGATAACCACCACAAATCCATCTAAGATTATTGGCAATGTGAAAAAGCAAAAGTCTAAAATTGAATTTTGGACAAAAGAAGAATTTGAAAAAGTAATCTCTCTAATTTACAAAGAAGATTACTATCAACACTTTTTATTTATCTCTCTGTGGTTTTTATTTATGACTGGAATGCGAATTGGTGAAGCTACTGCCATTCAATGGGAAGATATTGATTTTGACTCAGGAGTACTAACCATCAACAAAACACTCTATTACAAGAATCAATCGAATTATAGATTTGTTGAACCAAAAACAAAGGCGAGCGTTCGTCATATTGTATTAGATAAATGCACATTAACTTATTTATCCGAATGGAAGGAAGTACAACAAAATCTAATTCAGACAGACTTTGTAATGAGCTATAACGGTATTCCTACCCAAAAACATACACTATCATATGCTATTGAACGCTATGCTAAGCTGGCTGGTATCCATCGAATCAGAATCCATGGGTTACGGCATTCTCATGCTTCCTTGTTAATCAGTATGGGAGAAAATCCACTTATCATTAAAGATCGTCTAGGACACGAAGATATTGAGACGACTTTAGGAACGTATGGACATCTTTATCCTAACAGTAATTTCGAGGTAGCTAACAAATTAAATGGAGCCATTTCCTTTAAAGAAGCAAAACAAAATTATGATACTTCACCAAAGAATCAATTTACTGTAGACTACTTGCGAAACAAAGAAATGAAAAAAGTGCAATAAAAGTGCAGTAAAAAGATAAGAAGAGCCAGAAACCCTTGGTATAAGAGGATTTCTAGCTCTCCTACAACTATTCCCACTCCACAGTAGCAGGTGGTTTGCTCGTAATATCGTACACGATCCGATTGACGTGTGCGACTTCGTTGACGATGCGGACGCTGATTTTTTGTAGGACTTCCCATGGGATGCGGGCAAAGTCAGCGGTCATGCCATCGATCGAAGTGACTGCACGGATGCCGACGGTATAATCGTAGGTCCGGCCATCACCCATGACACCGACAGAGCGGATGCCTGGTAAGACGGTGAAGTATTGCCAAATGTCGCGGTCTAAGCCGGCATTTGCGATTTCTTCCCGCAAGATTGCGTCCGAGTCGCGGACGATCGTTAGTTTTTCTTCTGTTAATTCGCCAAGGACACGAATGCCTAGACCTGGTCCAGGGAATGGTTGGCGCCATACGATGCTGTCTGGCATGCCAAGTTGAGTCCCTAATTCACGGACTTCGTCTTTGAACAAGGTGTTCAATGGTTCGATCAATTTGAATTGCATGTCTTCAGGTAAACCACCCACATTGTGGTGTGATTTGATGGTTTGAGCAGTTTCGGTTCCTGATTCGATGACGTCGGTATAAAGGGTTCCTTGGGCAAGGAAAGAAACGCCTTCTTCGCCAGCTAGTTTGGTTGCTTCATCATCGAAGACGTACACGAATTCATTTCCGATGATCTTGCGTTTTTCTTCAGGATCAGAAACCCCCGCAAGTTTTGATAGGAAACGTTCTTTGGCATCAACTTTGATGATGTTCAAGCCGAATTTGCCGCCTAGGCTTTCCATTACTTGCTCGGCTTCGCCTTTACGCAAGAGGCCGTGGTCAACAAAAATACAAGTCAGCTGATCGCCGATCGCTTTTTGTAAAAGAACACCAACGACAGAAGAATCGACCCCGCCTGAAAGACCAAGCAAGACTTTTTTGTCGCCCACTTGTTCGCGGATTTTTGCGATTTCCATATCGATGAAGTTGTCCATTGTCCAATCACCTGTACATTGACAAACGTCAATGGCAAAGTGACGCAATAAGTCGTTGCCGTATTCTGAATGGCGAACTTCTGCGTGGAATTGGATACCGTACATTTTGCGCTCGGCATCTTGGATAGAAGCGATCGGGCAATCTTTGCTCGTTGCCACGACATCAAAGCCTGCAGGTGCTTGAGTGACCAAGTCTCCGTGGCTCATCCACACGGTTTGGGTTGCGGGCGTGTTTTGGAAAAGGGCCGCTGCATCAGAAGTGACTTCCAATTCTGCTTTGCCGTATTCACGGTTTTTGGCAGGTTCAACTTTTCCGCCTAATTTATAAGTAATCAACTGCATGCCGTAACAGATCCCTAAAACTGGGATGCCTAACTCAAAAATTTTCTCGTCGATGCCGAAAGAGTTCTCGTCGTAGACGCTGTTTGGTCCGCCAGATAAGATGATCCCTTTTGGGTTCATCGCTTTTACTTCTTCAGCGGTAATGCGGTGGCTCAATAATTCTGAGAAAACACCGAACTCACGAATACGGCGTGTAATCAGCTGGTTGTACTGACTACCGTAATCAAGTACGATAATTTTTTCGACGTTTGGCAAAGTGTCAACGTTTGTCACAATAAATTACCTCAATTCTTTTAGTTTTTATTGAAAAAAGGCTGGGCCTTTTCAACAGCATAATCATAAAAATGAAGCGGTCAATACTTGCGCAAGAACACTTCATCGATCAAATGGTGCTTTGTTTTATGAAGAATTATATCGGCTCTGCTGCGTGTAGGCAAGATATACTCGTGTAAATTCTTTAAATTCACATTTTTCCATACTTCTTTTGCCATTTTAATCGCTTCCTTGCGATCCCCGATCGCATATTGGTAATAATAATTGCTGGGATCTTGAAACGCCGTGTCTAGTAATGATTCAAATCGTTCCAAATACCATTTTTCGATCAGTGCTGGTTGGGCATCCACGAAAATTGAAAAATCAAAAAAGTCACTGATATAGATTTGTTGGTTGGCAGGCAGTTGTAGGGTATTGATGCCTTCCACGATCAAGATATCTGGTTGACTGATCGTTTCATACGTATCAGGAATAATATTGTAGACTTCATGGGAGTAGACGGGGATCTGAATGTCTGGTTCTCCTGATTTGACCGCATTCAAAAAGTTGATCAAGGCTTCCATGTCATAACTTTCTGGAAATCCTTTGCGATTCAAGCTGCCGCGTTCTTCCAAGACTTCGTTCGGGTACAAAAAGCCGTCAGTGGTGATCAGTTGGACGGTTCTACGGGGAAACAAACGGGCCAACAAATTTTGGACGAGCCGTGCGGTGGTGCTTTTGCCGACGGCGACACTTCCAGCGATGCCGATGATAAAAGGCGGCATTTTGACGTAGCGGTGTAAAAAGAGTCCCTTGCTGAGGGTCAATGATTCAAACTCTTTCATATAAAGATGGATCAGATGGCACAAAGGCACGTAAACATCTTCCACATCTTGGACCGAGATCCGGTCGTTCAAACTTTTGATATTATCCAATTCTTCTTGAGTGAAAGGCATCATGCCGTTCGTATAAAACCCTTGCCATTGCTCACGAGGAATTTGATAAAAATTCATGGTTTCTTGCATAGTAGGCTCCTTTTTTGCGGCATCATCGGTTTCTGTTAGAAGCGACGGGCCACTGTTCGAAAGTATTTTACCATAGAAACTTGCGGAACTTGGAAAAAAGACATGATTTCCTTTGCAGAAACAACAAAAAACTGTTTTTTCGTTGTTTTTTTTGCTGGGCGTTTACTTCTGGCTGTTTTTCGGTATGATTAGAAAGAAGCAGCAGGCAAATCTTGCTGGGCTTTTTTACTAGTGTTTTCACTACGTACACTCGTTCGAATAGAAGAAACAAGGAAAAACTAGTAGAAACCAGTAGAAAAAACAAGCGAAGAGGAAATAGAAGAAAGGAGCATAACCATGAGTAATCATTACTATACAGAAAATCCTGATACGGCCCATGATTTTGAGCAGTGGTCGTTTGAATTAAGAGGAAAGAAGTTTCATTTTGTGACAGATAGCGGGGTGTTTTCCCGTGACACGGTGGACTATGGCTCGCGGGTGCTGATCGATGCGTTTGAGTGGGGGGAGCTGCCAGAAGGAAGTCTGCTGGACGTTGGGTGCGGCTATGGACCTGTTGGCTTAGCGTTGGCTTATGCGAGTCAACGACCTGTAGAGATGATCGATATCAATCAGCGGGCAGTGGATTTGGCAAAAGGCAATGCCCAGCGTAACGGCATTGAACAGGTAGATATCCATCAATCCAATATCTATGCCCAATTAAATCAACCTGCTTATGCGGCGATCCTCAGCAATCCGCCGATTCGGGCAGGAAAAGAAGTCGTTCATGAGATTTTGACGGGGGCGTTTCCTTTGCTTAAAGTAGGCGGGACTTTAACGATCGTGATCCAAAAGAAACAAGGGGCGCCGAGTGCTCAAAAGAAAATGCAAGAGACCTTTGGCAATGCCGAAATCATCAAAAAAGACAAAGGCTATTACATCATTCAAAGCGTAAAAGAAGCGTAGCTGCTCTTTGATTCTCAACAGATCAAAGGCATCGCCAAGACAAGCACTGGTTAGCGGCAACTGGGCAGTTAGTTTCTCAAAAAGCCTGTTGTCATCAGCCTTTGGAGCAATCGCAGCTCCGCTAAAAGAGCTGTCTGTATCATCGGGCCATTTTTGATCAACGAAAAAGAAAGTCGCACACTTGTTGAAAGTGTGCTATTTTTTTTGAGAAAAATTTGCTACACTTTAGGCAAGAGAGGAGAGAAGCAGATGAAATTGACGATTAAACAGATTGCTGAAATGGCTGGCGTCTCTGTCACGACCGTGTCGCAGATCCTAAACAATAAAGGCAGCCGTTTTAGTGAAGAAACCCGAAAGCGGGTCTTAGATATCGTAAATAAATATCACTATAAGCCGGATTTTTTTGCTTCGAATCTTATCAACCGCCATTCAAAAACGATCGGAATGATCGTGCCTGATGTGACGGATTTCTTTTTCTCTAAAGTCATTGAAGGGGCGGAAAGCTATTTCAATCCACTAGGTTACATGCTAGTGTTATGCAATTCGCGCCACAGCCAAGAAAAAGAGGTTCAATATTTGAATGAACTGTCTCATCGTTCGGTAGATGGCATCTTATTAGCGACGCCGCATTTGCTGCCAGAGGATTATTCCTTGAAGAGCGGGTTCTTTGATGACCGACCAATTATTTTAGTCGATCGTGGGATCAATCAGCGGGACAATGGTCGTTTGATCGTGAAAGAATACGAAGGCGCCTACCAAGCCGTCAGCTATTTGATCAAAAATGGTCACCGCAACATTGCGATGCTCAAAGAAATCACCGGCTACTATCAATTAGAGGAACGGTTCAATGGCTATCGCCATGCCTTAAAGGATCATCAGATCCCTTTTAAAGGCCGATATGTAGAAAATGCTGAATTAACGGTTACCGGCGGGTACGAAGCAACGAAGGAATTATTGAAGTATAAAGAGATCACAGCGTTCTTCTGTGGCAACGATGCCATGGCGATCGGCTGTTATCAAGCGATTTATGAGGCGGGCAAAAAAGTACCAGAAGACTACTCGGTGATCGGCTTTGATGCCTTGAAATTATCGGAATACATCACACCACCGCTTACCACGGTCATGCAGCCGACTTTTGAGATCGGGTTTACCGCAGCGAAGTTTTTAGTGGACGCCATTGAGTTTCCGACACGGCGAATTCCAAATAAAATTTTTGATACAAAATTAATTATTCGTGAGAGCGTGAAGACATTGACAAGCGAGAAATAATGCGGTATATTTCTTCTTGTAAGTGTTTTCATAGTTTTGCGATATTTAGTAAACTGTTTTACTAAAGTGGTTTACCCTACGAAAAATTATTGTATAATGTTAAAGGAAGCGAGGGTCATTTCGATGCGAATGGTGGATTTAATTGAAAAGAAACGTGACGGCAAGTCATTGACGAAGGAAGAAATTGACTACATTGTAACTGCGTATACTGAAGGAAGTATTCCAGATTATCAAATGAGTGCCTTGTTGATGGCTATTTTTTATGTAGATATGACAGATGAAGAGATCACGAACTTAACGCTAGCAATGGCAAATTCTGGTGAAGTGATCGACCTATCCTCAATTGAAGGAATCAAAGTCGATAAGCATTCGACGGGCGGTGTTGGTGATACGACCACATTGATCTTAGCGCCATTAGTGGCTAGTGTTGGCGTACCAGTTGCGAAAATGTCTGGGCGCGGCTTAGGCTATACTGGTGGGACCTTAGACAAGCTTGAAGCGATCCCTGGATTTAAAATCGAGCTTTCTGAAGCCGACTTTATCCGATTAGTCAACGAAAGCAAAGTGGCCGTGATCGGTCAATCAGGAGATTTAGCTCCTGCAGACAAAAAACTGTATGCCTTACGAGATGTGACGGCAACGGTTAGTTCGATCCCATTGATCGCCAGCTCGATCATGAGTAAAAAAATCGCGGCAGGTGCCGATGCGATCGTGTTAGATGTAACCACAGGCGATGGCGCCTTTATGAAAAACTTGGAGGATGCCAAACGCTTAGCCCAAACGATGGTCCGCATCGGAAAATTGGCAAATCGCCAAACGATGGCAGTCATTTCTGATATGTCACAGCCTTTAGGGGAAGCGATCGGCAACAGTTTGGAAGTGGTGGAAGCCATTGAGACACTGCAAGGAAAAGGACCGAAAGACTTGGAAGAAATGTGCTATGCACTGGGCAGCCAAATGGTCGTTTTAGCGAAAAAAGCTGATTCATTGGAAGAAGCACGCCAACTGTTGGAAGAAGCCCTGCATTCAGGCAAAGCGTTAGAAAAATTCAGACAGATGATCACAGACCAAGGCGGAGACGCTACAGTGATCGATGACCCGAGCAAGATTTTGACAGCGAAATATGAAGTGGAAGTCCCAGCGAAAACGAGCGGCGTGGTGACGAAATTAGTTGCCAATGAGCTAGGGATCGCGGCGATGATGTTAGGGGCAGGTCGTAAGACCAAAGACGAAGACATCGACCATGCAGTGGGCATCAAATTGCATAAGAAAGTTGGCGAATCCGTAAGCAAAGGGGAATCGCTATTGACGATCTATAGCAATACCGAAGCAATCGAGGATGTCAAAGCATTGATCGACCAAAATATTGAAATTGGGGAAGATGGCGCAGAACCGCCATTGATCCATGACATTATTACAGAATAAGGAGCGAATAAAAATGGAATTGAATCGCATGATCGACCACACGATTTTGAAAGCAGACGCAACGGAGGAAGATGTTTTACGAATCATCGAAGAGGCAAAAACCTATCACTTCTATTCTGTCTGCATCAATCCAACGTGGGTTTCATTAGCAGCAGAAAAATTACAAGGTGAACCAACGGCTGTTTGTACCGTGATCGGCTTTCCTTTAGGGGCAAACACATCTGAGGTCAAAGCTTATGAAACAACAGATGCGATCGAAAACGGCGCAGATGAAGTCGATATGGTGATCAACGTAGGTGCCTTGAAGTCAAAACAATACAAAAAAGTTCAAGCAGACATCGAAGCAGTCGTTGAAGCGGCCAAAGACAAAGCGCTTGTCAAAGTAATCATTGAAACAGCGTTATTAGACAACGAAGAAATCGTCAAAGCCTGTGAATTAGCCAAAGCAGCCGGTGCAGATTTCGTGAAAACCTCAACTGGCTTTTCAACTGGTGGGGCAGTCGTTGAAGATGTTCGCTTGATGCGTGAAACAGTAGGACCAGAAATGGGTGTCAAAGCTTCCGGTGGTATCCACAACGAAGCAGAAGCTGCAGCTATGGTCGAAGCGGGCGCAAACCGCTTAGGAACAAGCGCAAGTGTTGCTATCGTGACTGGCTCAACAGGTGCTGGCTACTAGGCCTAGCATCAAGTAGCAAAAAATAAAAATAAGAGCGGGGAAGACAATGACAATAGCGAAAAAAGAGTGGATCGACACCGCCGTTTCCGCCTTAGATAAAGCGTATGTGCCGTACTCTAAGTTTCCGGTCGGTGCTTGTCTCGTTGCCAAAAATGGTACGATATATCAAGGGATCAACATTGAAAATGCCTCATATGGCTTAACAAATTGCGCAGAACGAACCGCTTTTTTCAAAGCCGTTTCTGAAGGCGAAAAAGAGTTTCAACATTTGGTTGTGGCGGGTCATACGCCAGAACCGATCTCTCCTTGCGGTGCTTGCCGCCAGGTCATGGTGGAATTTTGTGCGCCAGATATGCCGGTGACCTTAGTCGGCGATGATGGTGTCATCAAAGAAACCACGGTAGAAGGCCTATTGCCTTATTACTTCACGAACAAAGATTTATAAACCATGTTCATTCAGTCGATGCGGCTGTTGAAAAAAACTATATTTTTAGGGGGCTTTACAGCAATGAAAAAAGCAAAATTATTTAGTTTAGGTATTGTTGCAGTAGCTGGGTTGACTTTACTTGGTGCTTGTGGCGGAGGAAATTCAGGTTCAACTGATTCAACTGGCGGCGGTTCTGCAGACGGTACGACTGATGCAGCGCATAGTGTCGCAATCGTTACCGATATCGGTGGGGTGGATGACCGTTCATTCAACCAATCCGCGTGGGAAGGCTTAGAAGCATGGGGTGAGGAACACGGGATCGCTCGCGGTGCTGGTGGTTATGACTACGTGCAATCAAATGAAGCTTCAGAATACACAACCAACGTAAATGGTGCCGTTCAAAATGGTTTCAAAACAGTTTTCGGTGTAGGTTACTTATTGAAAGATTCAATCGCAGCAGCAGCTGACCAAAACCCTGATACACAATTCGGGATCATCGATGATGTGATCGAAGGCAAAGACAACGTTGTTTCAGCAACGTTTAAAGATAACGAAGCAGCTTACTTAGCTGGTTTTGCCGCAGCGTATACAACCAAAACAAACAAAGTCGGCTTCATCGGTGGTGAAGAAGGCGTCGTTATCGACCGTTTCGAAGCTGGTTTCATGAAGGGCGTTCAAGACGCAGCTGAAAAATTAGGCAAAGAAATCACGGTTGATCCTCAATATGCAGCATCATTTGGTGATCCTGCTAAAGGGAAAGCATTGGCAGCTTCAATGTACCAAAGTGGCGTTGACGTAATCTTCCACGCATCTGGTGGTACTGGTGCAGGTGTCTTCCAAGAAGCAAAAGCAATCAATGAACAATTGAACGAAGCAGACCTAGAAGACAAAAAAGTTTGGGTCATCGGTGTAGATAGCGATCAACAAGACGAAGGAAAATACACAACTGCTGATGGCAAAGAAGATAACTTCACATTGGCTTCAACATTGAAAGGTGTTGGCGCAGCGGTACAAGATATCTCAACTCGTGCGTTAGAAGACAACTTCCCTGGCGGCGAACACATTGTTTACGGCTTGAAAGATGGCGGTGTAGACATTACTGAAGGGTTCCTTTCAGATGATGCCAAAGCAGCGATCGAAACAGCGAAACAAGACGTGATCGACGGCAAAGTAGAAGTACCAGAAACACCTGAAAAATAAAGTTGTTCTTTTCGGTTATCTTGCCCTAGTTTAGGGCAAGATGATCGTCATTGGATTACTATGTTGATGAAAGCTACGGGTTTTCATGAGGATAGTAATCATCCTAAGCAATAGCAATTATTTTTTTGACATGACGAATGGTTTGTATAAGCGAATTAGAAAGTAAGGATGTGAGTAATTTGGCTGAGGAAAAATATGTTGTAGAAATGCGTCATATCACCAAAGAGTTTGGAACGTTCAAAGCCAATGACGATGTCAACTTGCAAGTAAGGCCAGGAGAAATCCACGCATTGCTTGGTGAAAATGGAGCGGGCAAGTCGACCTTGATGAATATGCTGTCAGGATTATTGGAACCAACATCTGGTGAAATCTGGATGAATGGTGAAAAAGTGAATATCACGAGTCCGACCGCAGCAAACAAATTGGGGATCGGGATGGTGCATCAGCATTTCATGCTGGTAGACGCCTTTACTGTAACAGAAAATATCATTTTGGGGAGCGAACCCCATCATCTCGGTGTGTTAGATCGCAAGAAAGCCCGCAAAGAAATCAAAAAAGTTTCTGAACAATATGGTTTATCGGTTGATCCAGATGCCTATGTGCGTGACATCTCTGTTGGGATGGAACAACGGGTAGAGATCTTGAAGACTCTTTACCGCGGCGCAGATGTACTGATTTTTGATGAACCAACGGCAGTTTTGACACCGCAAGAAATCGAAGAGCTGATCGAAATCATGCGCGGATTGGTGCGTGAAGGCAAATCGATCATCTTGATCACCCACAAACTGGATGAGATCAAAGCGGTGGCAGACCGTTGTACAGTTATCCGTCGGGGACAAGGGATCGGCACTGTCAATGTCAAAGACGTCAGCTCGCAACAGTTGGCCGATATGATGGTTGGTCGTTCTGTGTCCTTCAAGACACCGAAGAAAGAAGCGTCACCAAAAGAAGTCGTGCTTTCTGTTGAAAACTTAGTCGTAAAAGAAAACCGTGGCTTAGAAGCAGTCAAAAACTTAAGCTTAGAAGTACGTGCAGGTGAAGTATTGGGGATTGCTGGGATCGATGGCAATGGGCAATCAGAGCTGTTACAAGCCATCACTGGTTTACGGAAAGTCGAAAACGGCAAGGTCTTGCTGAATGGTGATGACATAACCAACTTCAAGCCTCGGAAAGTCACCGAAGCCGGCGTTGGTCATGTGCCAGAAGACCGCCACAAATACGGACTTGTCTTGGATATGATGTTATCAGAAAACATCGCCTTGCAAACCTACTACAAAAAACCTTTGAGTAATGCAGGTGTCTTGGATTACGGAGAGATCAACGAGTTTGCTCGTGATTTGATTCAAGAATTTGACGTACGAACAGTCAACGAGATCGTACCAGCACGGGCATTGTCCGGCGGGAATCAACAAAAAGCGATCATCGCACGAGAAATCAGCCGCGATCCTGATCTATTGATCGTTGCCAATCCGACCCGTGGGTTGGATGTTGGAGCGATCGAATTTATCCACAAACGCTTGATTGAGCAGCGGGATAAGTTCAAAGCGGTATTGTTAGTCAGCTTTGAATTAGATGAAATTTTGAATGTATCAGACCGCATTGCTGTTATTCATGCTGGTGAGATCGTTGGGGTCGTTGATCCGAAAGAAACATCAGAGAAAGAGCTTGGCTTGTTGATGGCAGGGTACTCCTTGGAGGAAGCAAGACGAGAGCTGCAAATGGAGGAAGTAGGTGGTTCGGTTGAATAACCGCAAAGAAAAGATCCGCAATATATTAGTGCCGATCATCGCTGTCTTGTTGGGATTCGTCCTTGGCGGGATCATCATGGCGGCCTTCGGCTACAGCCCAATCACAGGGTATACACAAATGTTTCGGACCGTTTTTATCAACGGACAAACTGGTGGGTTAAATGCCCGCAACATTGGTGAGATTTTTGTTACAGCAGGACCATTGATCTTTACTGCTCTGGGGTTTGCCGTTGCAAACTCAGCGGGATTCTTCAATATCGGTCTTTCTGGTCAAGCGCTAGCAGGTTGGGTTGCCAGTATCTGGGTCGCACTAGCGATGCCAGATGCGCCTCGGTTGGTGGTCTTGCCATTAGCCGTGATCGTAGGGGCTTTATGCGGGGCGATCGCAGCTGCGATTCCTGGTTTCCTACGGGCATTCTTTGGAACAAGTGAAGTCATCGTGACGATCATGATGAACTATATCTTGCTTTATACGGGGAACCATTTAGTCAATAATGTGATGAGCGAATCCATGATCACGACAAAAGGGGTCACAAAAATGGTGGGGGAAAATGCCTCCATGCAGACGCCGTTTCTAGCAAGCATCACGAGCAACTCTCGCTTGAACTTAGGGATCTTCTTAGCCTTGATCTTCTTAGTTTTGGTTTGGTTCTTGATGAAAAAAACCACTCTTGGTTATGAAATCCGCGCGGTGGGATTGAACCCAAGCGCTTCTGAATATGCGGGGATGAGCAGCAAACGGACGATCATTATCTCCATGATCATCTCTGGAACGCTTGCTGGATTAGGTGGAGTCGTTCAAGGACTAGGAACGTTTGAAAACTTCTTCGTTCAAGGGTCATCATTGAGCATCGGGTTTGACGGTATGGCTGTATCCTTGTTAGGAAGCGGCTCATCGATCGGAATCTTGCTTTCAGCCCTCTTGTTCAGTATTTTGAAATTAGGTGGACAAGGCATGCAGTTTGCAGGTATTCCATCTGAATTAGTCGATGTCAATATCGCAATTATTATTTTCTTCGTAGCGATCAGCTTTGTGATTCGTTTCTTGTTGGCAAAAATCTTTGACGGCAAAAAAGAAGCGCTGGTCGTACAGGAGATTGAAGCCCAACCAAACGATCAAGATCAGGAAGGAGGAACCATCTAATGGATATTAGTTTAATTTCTTCGATCGTCACTCAAACATTGATTTATGCGTCTCCTCTGATTTTGACGGCGCTAGGTGGCGTGTTCTCAGAGCGCAGCGGGATCGTTAACGTGGGTCTTGAAGGAATCATGGTTATGGGTGCTTTTAGCTCGATTGTTTTCAATATTGAATTTGCGTCACAATTTGGTGCGTGGACACCGTGGTTAGGGATGCTCGTCGGCGGACTTGTCGGTGTGGTTTTCTCCTTGCTGCATGCGGTGGCAACCATCAACTTCCGTGCCGACCATATCATCAGTGGTACGGTGATGAACTTGATGGCACCAGCTTTGGCCGTGTTCTTAGTCAAAGCGATCTACAACAAAGGGCAAACGGATAACATCCAACGGACATTGGGGTATTTCAATTTCCCGATTCTTAAAGATATTCCTATCATTGGCCCGATTTTCTTTAATCAAACATTCTTACCGGCGTACTTCGCTATTTTGATCTCAGTGATCGCGTGGTTCGTGATTTTCAAAACACGCTTTGGGTTGCGTCTTCGTTCTGTCGGTGAGCATCCACAAGCAGCGGATACCTTAGGGATCAATGTTTACGTGATGCGTTACTCAGGTGTCTTGATCTCTGGTTTCCTTGGCGGGATGGGCGGTGCCTTGTTTGCTCAATCGATCGCGGGTCGCTTTGCCGTGACAACGATCGCCGGTCAAGGGTTTATCTCGATGGCTGCGATGATCTTTGGTAAATGGAATCCACTTGGTGCGATGGGAGCTGCGATTTTCTTCGGTTTTGCGCAAAACATCAGTATCGTAGGTGGCCAACTGCCAATCATCTCTTCCATTCCAGCGGTTTACTTACAAGCTGCGCCTTATGCCTTGACGATCATCGTGCTCGTTCTTTTCCTTGGAAAAGCCGCTGGTCCGAAAGCTAACGGGAAGAACTACATTAAATCTAAATAATTTTTTCAGTATGAAAGGGTGGGGCTATGGGACATGAATGTGTTGCTGTGTCCTGCCCTTTTTCTATCCTCTGGGTGAAAGGAACGCATCCGGAAATTTCCAAAGCAACCCAGCGCAATTTTTGCTTAAGTTTAGTATGATAGAGGTAGTAGATCCGCTTGTAAAAGCATAAAATAAAGAAAGTAGGGAATAGAATGTTTAAACGTGTACACTTGATCGTGATGGATTCAGTCGGAATTGGTGAAGCACCTGATGCGGCAGCTTTTGGTGATGTCGGTTCAGATACGTTAGGCCATATTGCAAAAGAAGCAGGCTTGACGATCCCTCACTTGGAACAATTAGGCCTAGGGACGATTCGTCCTTTAGAAGGCGTGAAGGCGGTAGCTGACCATGATGGGTATGCAACCAAATTGGAAGAAGTTTCCGTTGGGAAAGATACGATGACGGGGCACTGGGAGATCATGGGCTTGAATATCCAAAAACCTTTCCGCGTATTTCCCGATGGGTTTCCCGATGAATTGTTGCAACAGATCGAAGCGTTCTCTGGACGTAAAATCGTCTGCAATGCGCCGTACTCAGGGACAGCAGTCATTGATGACTTCGGCGAACATCAAATGAAGACAGGCGATCTGATCGTTTACACCTCGGCTGACCCAGTGTTGCAGATCGCTGCGCATGAGGAAATCATTCCACTAGAAGAATTGTATCGTATTTGCCAGTACGTTCGGGATATCACGAAAGATGAGCCATATATGATCGGCCGCATCATCGCGCGTCCGTATGTCGGTGAGCCTGGAAACTTTACTCGTACGAGCAATCGTCATGACTACGCACTGGATCCATTTGGCCATACAGTATTAGATTCCTTGAAAGAAGCTGGAAAAGACGTGATCGCCGTTGGGAAGATCAATGATATCTTCAACGGACAAGGAATCACCGATTCTGTACGGACGAAGAGCAATATGGACGGTGTGGATCAATTACTGAAGGTGATGAAACAAGACTTTACGGGTCTAAGCTTTACGAACTTGGTCGACTTCGATGCGCTTTATGGTCACCGTCGCGATGTCCTAGGGTATGCCCATGCCATTGAAGATTTTGATTTGCGTATTCCAGAACTTTTAGAAGCAATGGGAGACGAGGATCTGTTGTTGATCACAGCTGACCACGGCAATGACCCAACCTTTACGGGAACGGATCACACGAGAGAATATGTGCCATTATTAGCGTACAGCAAGAAATTCCAAGGCCAAGGCAAATTGCCACAAGGCTACTATGCGGATATTTCTGCAACGATCGCTGAAAACTTTGGTGTTTCAGCTACAGAAAACGGAACAAGCTTTTTACAACATTTAAACTAGAGGTGATGAAATGACAACGTTACATGAGAAATTACAAGAAACAACGGCATTTATCCAAGAAAGCGGCGTCGGTGAAGTGGAATTTGGGTTGATTTTAGGATCTGGCTTAGGTGAATTAGCCGATGAGATCGAAAACCCAATCGTGTTGCCTTACAACGATATCCCGCATTTTCCTGTTTCGACAGTGGTCGGTCATGCAGGACAATTGGTCTATGGAACATTAGCTGGGAAAAAAGTCTTAGCGATGCAAGGACGATTCCATTATTATGAAGGCCATTCGATGCAGACGGTCACTTACCCCGTCCGTGTGATGGCGGCATTGAAAGCTCACTCTTTAGTCGTGACCAATGCCTGTGGCGGCGTAAACGAAAGCTTCCAGCCGGGAGACTTGATGTTGATCACCGATCAAATCAACTTTATGGGAGACAACCCACTGATTGGTGAAAACGAAGAAGAAATGGGTCCACGTTTCCCAGATATGAGCCAAGCCTACCATTTGCCTTATCGGGAAGCGGCACAAAAAGTTGGTGCATCAAAAGGATTGCACTTAAAAGAAGGCGTCTATATGGGCTTCTCAGGTCCTACGTATGAAACGCCAGCAGAGATCCGCTTTGCTCGGACGATCGGCGCCGATGCTGTCGGTATGTCGACTGTCCCGGAAGTGATCGTTGCTGTTCACAGTGGCTTGAAAGTCTTAGGTGTTTCTTGTATCACAAACTTGGCTGCTGGTATGCAAGCGAGCTTGAATCATGAAGAAGTCGTGGAAACGACGGAACGGGTCAAGGCAGAATTTAAAGCGTTGATCAAAGAAACGTTAGCAGTACTATAAAAAGCAGACCAAAGGAGAAAAACGAATGAGCGTTCATATCGAAGCAAAAGCAGGCGAGATCGCAGACAAAATCTTGTTACCAGGTGATCCACTGCGGGCAAAATATATTGCTGAAACATTTTTAGAAGACCCGATCTGTTACAACAACGTTCGGGGGATGTTGGGCTATACAGGCGTTTATAAGGGCGAGCGGGTCTCTGTCCAAGGAACTGGCATGGGCATGCCTTCAGCGAGTATCTATGCCCATGAATTGATCAACTCTTACGGCGTGAAGAAATTGATTCGGGTCGGTACGTGTGGTGCCATCTCAAAAGATGTCCACGTGCGTGATCTTGTGATTGCCCAAGCGGCAGCAACAAGTTCATCGATGGTGGCAAAAAACTTCCAAAGTTTCCATTTCCCACCAATCGCTGACTTTGCACTGTTGCGTAAAGCCTATGATACAGCGATTGAATCAGGATTTACGACTCACGTCGGTAACATCTTATCTGAAGATACCTTCTACAAAGATGACATGACGGAAACGTTACAGTTGGCAGACCTTGGGGTGATGGGTGTTGAGATGGAAGCCGCAGCCTTATACTATTTAGGGGCGAAATTCCACGTTCAAACCTTAGCGATCTGTACCGTCAGCGACCACATCATCACTGGAGAAGAAACAACGCCAGAAGAAAGACAAACGACATTTAACGATATGATCAAAGTTGGCTTAGAAACAGCGATCGCGTAAAAAAGATACCGCAGGATCGGTGCATGAACGATGCGAAGGCTGCTTGCTTTTGATAGAGCAAGCAGCCAAATCGTATTGGTTTGCATGCAACCGAGAATGTGTTATCTTTTTTTGTTGGCAAAAAGCCACGAAGAAGCGTTGCACTTTTGCCAGAAAATGGTTTAATGAAAAGAAAAGGTGTAAAAAGGAGACGAGACAATGAATAATTTTACGTTTCATGTAACGACGGACATTCGTTTTGGGAAAGACCGTCTGAACGAGCTGCCAGAAGTACTGAATACATTTGGAAAAAACGTCTTGCTAGTCTATGGTGGCGGCAGTATCAAGAAAAACGGTTTGTACGATGCAGTCATGGCGCAATTGACTGCCAACGGCAATCAAGTCACTGAATTGACTGGTGTCGATCCAAATCCACGAATCGAAACCGTTCGTCAAGGAGCCGCTCTTTGTCGTTCAGAAACGATCGACGTCATTTTAGCTGTTGGCGGCGGTTCTGTAATTGATTGCAGCAAAGTGATCGCCGGGGCGGCTTGCAGTGAGCAAGAGCCTTGGGACTTAGTCCTTTCCAGAAGCTATCAAGGACCAGCGATTCCATTAGTAACGATCTTGACCCTTGCGGCTACCGGCAGTGAAATGAATCGCGGCGCGGTGATCTCTAATCTAGAAACGAAACAAAAACTTGGTGTTCACGGACCCGAATTTTTACCGAAAGTATCCTTTTTAGATCCAACAACGACCTTTAGTGTCAGTCGCTATCAAACGGCTGCCGGTTCAGCGGATATCATGAGCCATCTGATTGAAAATTATTTCAGTAAAACAGAAGGAACAGATGTCCAAGACGGTGTAGCAGAAGGATTGCTAAAAGCAGTCATTAAAAATCTGCCCATCGCATTAAATGACCCCACAGACTATGATGCACGGGCGAATTTGATGTGGGCGAGCACCTTAGCCTTAAATGGTTTGACTGGAAGCGGCAAGGGTGGTGCTTGGTCTTGTCATGCGATGGAGCATGAGTTGAGTGCGTTTTATGACATTACCCATGGCATCGGCTTAGCGATTTTGACCCCACGCTGGATGCTTCATGTATTGAATGAAGAAACGGCGCCGAAATTTGCGCGGTTTGCTAGAGAAGTCTTTGGTGTCCAAGAAGCAGTGCCAGAATTAGCTGCCCGAATGGGGATTCAAAAACTGTATGACTTTTTTGCTTCTTGCGATATTCCGATGACTTTGCCAGAAGTAGGGATCGCCGATGACACCCATTTTGCTGAAATGGCGGCTCAAGCAGTTCAATTCAGCTCTATTGCAACAAATGCGTATGTACCGCTGCAAGAAGAAGACGTGATTGCAATCTACCAAGATTCCTTGACTCCTTCAACCTATCTTTAATCATAAAAAAGACCGTTCCTGCGACTTGGTTGTCGCGGAGCGGTCTGTTTATTTATCCTTCAGAAGAAAAAGCCAAACGGGCCATTAGCTGATCTGCAATCAAGGCGTGTCCTGCAGGAGTGGGGTGCACCCCGTCATCGCCTGTCAGTGCCTGCGGGGAGCTAGCAACGGCTGCTTCGGCAAACAAGCCATCCAGCGGCAGCAACTGACAATGAAAGGCGGCAGCTAAGTGACGAACGATTTGGATTTTCGGATCAAGATCGATCCGCCAAGTTTGGCGATCCTCAGGATATGGCAAAACAAAAGGTTCCAGCAAGAAAATGCGCGTGATCCCCTGTTGGGTCACTTGTTCCAGAATTTGACGGTAGGTTGCCTCAAAGGACGTTGCCGCAGCTTCTGAACCAAAATCGGGACCACCGGCATTGTGCCACGTGTCGTTGATCCCAATCATAAAGACCAAGACGTCAGGTGCTAATTGAAGGCAATCTTCTTGGAGACGGGCTAAGACGTCGGCAGCTTTGTTGCCGCCGATCCCCCGATTATAAAAGGTAAATCCTGCAGTGGGGAATGTTTCTGCCAGCTGATCGGCAACGAGACGGGCAAACCCATGTCCTAAATCGTGGGGATCTTGGCGATCACGATCGCAATCTGTGATGCTGTCACCTAAAAATAAAACGGTATCATTTTTGACTAGTTTCATAGTAAGCTCCTTTCGAGTACGCCCTCAATTATAAAAGAGGGGGGAGGAAATGCCAATAAAAAAACTGCCCTTTTTTTAAAAAGGGCAGCGATAAGCGAGGCTTATAAGTAGTATTTTTTCGCAACAGTCAAATCATCGTTCAATTCATAAACAAGTGGTTGACCAGTTGGGATCTCAAGATCCATGATATCTTCGTCAGAAATACCTTCGATATGTTTTGCTAATGCACGTAGAGAGTTTCCGTGAGCCGCAACTAAGACAGTTTTGTCGTCTTTTAATGCTGGGGCGATTTCATCTTGCCAGAAAGGCAATGCACGTTCTAAAGTAACTTTTAAGTTTTCTCCACCAGGTACGTCGCGAGGGTCAAGCATTGCATAACGACGGTCGTTTGCAGCAGAACCTTCATCTGAAGCTTCCATCAATGGAGGTAAAACATCGTAAGAACGACGCCAGATGTGTACTTGTTCGTCACCGTATTTTTCAGCAGTTTCTTTTTTATTTAAACCTTGTAATTTACCGTAATGACGTTCGTTTAAGCGCCATGATTTGATCGTTGGTACCCAAAGTTGATCAGAATATTCTAAAATGTAATTACAAGTTTTGATGGCACGAGTTAAAACAGATGTGTAAGCAACGTCAAATTCGATGCCTGCTTCTTTGATTTTACGTCCGCCTTCGATTGCTTCTTCGACACCTTCTGGCGCTAGATCAACATCAGCCCAACCGGTAAACTGGTTTAATTTGTTCCATTCGCTTAGTCCATGACGAGAAAATACTAATTTTGGCATGTAAAACTCTCCTTTAGATATTCGATATTTTTCTGAAATTTTCAATTCCGTATTTATTGTACACTCTTTCTCAAAGAATTTCCATGGTTTTGGAGGAAAAGCTGGGGGAAAACGCCATTCTTAAGGAAAAACAAAAGGGGATCATTAAAAAGAGGACCGCTTTTGTTTCATGCTGTTCTAGGGGGAGTCGACAACTATGAACGTAACTTGTTCCATTCTTCTTCGGATAATTTTATGTATTTATAGCATGTACCTACAGAAACACCGCATTTTTCAGAAATATATTGAATCGTTTCTTTTTTCTCGTAGTACAATTGACGGATTTTTTTGATCGTTTTCGGATCGATTTTTGGACGACCGCCAATTTTGCCTTTTTTGCGGGCTTTATTTAAGCCGACCAGCGTGCGCTCTTTGATGAGTGAGCGTTCCATGATCGCAAGTCCTTCCATTAAATTGAAGTAAACCTGTCCCATCGGACCGCGGGTATCGATTTGTTCTGCCAGTGAAACCAGATGAAGCTCTCGCTGTTTTAATAGATCAGTGAGATCGGTCAGCTGTCTGGTGGTTTTCCCTAAACGATGCAGTTCCGTAACGACTAAGGTGTCGCCGGGCTGCATTTGTGCCACCACTGACTCCAATGAATGATTTTCTTCACTTTCTTCCACGCTAAATGTCTCATGGAAAAATTCATGACACCCAAATTCTTCGAGCTTGTTTAATTGTTCACTTGTTGAGTTGTCGGTGATCGTTGAACGAGCATAGCCTATGATTTTCATAAACCCTCCTACCTTTCCCTTTTTATTGAATGTATCATAATTATTTCTTAAATGATAGGGTAATTTGCACAAAAAATAATAAAAATTAAGTCGATTGAAGAAAAATAACGAAAAAAAGAGAAGCATTATTGCTCCTCTTTTTTGTTTCCTTTATCTGACGTGCTTGGTACTCGGGCCTTCAGGCAATCCGACAATGATCGTATGGACCATATCCAAAAACAGACCGTGTTCAACCACGCCCACTGTAGCATCTAATTCCTGTGCCAACTCAGTAGGAGCGGTGATCGTTTCTAGATTAAGATCGATGATGTAATTGCTACAATCGGTTTTTAACGGTTCGCCTTCTTCATTCAGACGCAGTTTTGGATGGTAGTTTTTCTTCTCGAACAGACGCAACAGCTGTTGGCTGCCGTAAGGGATCACTTCCACTGGCAACGGGAAGGCACCAAGTGTTTCGACCATTTTCGATTCATCAACGATCCACAAGACTTTTTTGGAGTTAGACGCCACAATTTTTTCGAATAAAAGGGCTGCACCGCCGCCTTTGATGCCATGATAATCCTGGCTGATCTCATCTGCACCGTCGATCGTTAGATCCACAGCGTCCACTTCATCGATGGTGCGAATCGGGATACCTAATCCTTCTGCTTGTTTTTTCGATGCCCAAGAAGTTGGGACACCCGTGATCGATAGACCTTCTTCTTTTACACGTCGACCCAGTTCTTCAATCATGTAGTAGGCTGTTGAGCCAGTGCCCAAGCCAACGACCATGCCATCTTTTACATAACTAGCCGCTTCAATGCCGACCATTTCTTTTAGGTTCATTTTCTTCCCGCCTTTTTTAAATAAATGCTTTGTCTCTATTATATAGGAAGAAGCGCAAAATTTGCGGATTTTTTCGTAACAGATTTCTTTTGAAAAAAGCTTAGGAGGATACTTGACAGGTAAGAATAAGCATGATATTCTATCAAAGGTGCTTTATCTACAGGTCTCTCGTTGGAGACGTGCTGACTGTCTATCAAAGCATAGTTGATATGAATGCAGAGAATGCATTATTTTTTATCGCAAAAAAAGAACCACCTGGATGTGTGGGACTATAAAGCGAATCAAGGAAGGAGGACAACTAGGGATGCCTACAATTAATCAATTAGTACGTAAACCTCGTAAATCCAAGGTTGAAAAATCAAATTCACCAGCATTGAACAAAGGATATAACAGTTTCAAGAAAGCTCAAACGAATGTTAACTCACCTCAAAAGCGTGGGGTAGCTACTCGTGTGGGAACTATGACACCGAAAAAACCGAACTCAGCTCTACGTAAATATGCGCGTGTTCGTTTGTCAAACTTGATTGAAGTGACAGCTTATATTCCAGGTATCGGACACAACTTACAAGAACACAGCGTGGTCTTGTTACGTGGTGGACGTGTAAAAGACTTACCAGGGGTACGTTACCATATCGTTCGTGGTGCATTGGATACTGCCGGTGTTAACGATCGTAAACAATCTCGTTCTAAATATGGTACAAAACGTCCTAAAGCTTAATCTTTAAGACAAACAGATCAAATGAATCTTATTTAAATCAGAACTGATATCTCGGAAGGAGGAGTTACGGATGCCTCGTAAAGGTCCTGTTGCAAAACGTGATGTTTTACCAGATCCTATTTATAACTCAAAATTAGTAACTCGTTTGATCAACCGTGTAATGGTTGATGGTAAACGCGGTGTTGCTGCAAATATTATCTACAATGCTTTTGGCATTATCAAAGAATCTACAGGAAATGATCCATTGGAAGTTTTCGAACAAGCAATGAAAAACATTATGCCTGTATTGGAAGTTAAAGCTCGCCGTGTCGGTGGTTCTAACTACCAAGTACCAGTAGAAGTACGTCCTGAACGTCGTACAACTCTAGGTCTTCGTTGGGTGGTAAACTACGCTCGTTTGCGTGGCGAACACACAATGGAAGAACGTCTTGCAAAAGAAATCATGGATGCAGCGAACAACACTGGTGCTTCTGTGAAAAAACGCGAAGACACACACAAAATGGCGGAAGCCAACCGCGCATTTGCTCACTATCGTTGGTAAGATCCTCACTGCTTTTTATTGGAAGGTACTGAGACAACCTTAGCTTAAGTTAAGTAAGAATGAGAGGGGAACAACCTAGAATGGCAAGAGAATTTTCGCTAGAAAAAACTCGTAATATCGGGATCATGGCCCACGTTGACGCTGGTAAAACAACGACAACTGAACGTATCCTTTATTACACAGGTAAAATCCATAAAATTGGTGAAACACATGAAGGTGCTTCTCAAATGGACTGGATGGAACAAGAACAAGAACGTGGGATCACAATCACTTCTGCTGCGACAACTGCGCAATGGAAAGAAAACCGCGTAAATATCATCGACACACCAGGACACGTGGACTTCACAATCGAAGTGCAACGTTCATTGCGTGTACTTGATGGTGCTGTAACTGTGTTGGACTCACAATCAGGTGTAGAACCTCAAACAGAAACAGTTTGGCGTCAAGCGACAGACTACCGCGTACCACGTGTTGTATTCTGTAACAAAATGGACAAAATTGGTGCAGACTTCTTATACTCTGTATCAACTTTACATGATCGTTTACAAGCAAATGCTCACCCAATCCAATTACCAATTGGTGCGGAAGATGACTTTACTGGTATTATCGACTTAGTAAAAATGAAAGCTGAAATCTACACAAATGACTTAGGAACTGAAATCCAAGAGACTGAAATTCCTGAAGAATATGTAGAATTAGCTGAAGAATGGCGCGAAAAATTAATCGAAGCTGTTGCTGATACTGATGAAGAACTAATGATGAAATTCTTGGAAGGTGAAGAAATCACAGAAGAAGAATTGAAAGCTGGTATTCGTCAAGCAACATTGACTGTTGACTTTTTCCCTGTTCTTTGCGGATCTGCCTTTAAAAACAAAGGGGTTCAATTGATGTTGGATGCAGTCATCGACTACTTGCCTTCACCACTTGATGTTCCTGCGATTAAAGGGATCAATCCTAAAACAGACGAAGAAACTGATCGTCCGGCTGACGATGAAGCACCATTTGCTTCATTAGCATTTAAAGTAATGACTGACCCATTCGTAGGTCGTTTGACATTCTTCCGTGTGTATTCAGGTATCTTGAACTCTGGATCATACGTATTGAATGCTTCAAAAGGCAAGCGCGAACGTATCGGTCGTATCCTACAAATGCACGCCAACACTCGTGCTGAAATCCAAACAGTATACTCAGGCGATATCGCCGCTGCTGTTGGTTTGAAAGACACAACAACTGGGGATACACTATGTGATGAAAAATCACCAGTAATCCTTGAATCAATCGAATTCCCAGAACCAGTTATCGAAGTCGCTGTTGAGCCTAAATCAAAAGCTGACCAAGATAAAATGGGGGTTGCTTTACAAAAACTTGCTGAAGAAGATCCATCATTCCGTGTGGAAACAAACGCTGAAACAGGCGAAACTGTTATCGCTGGTATGGGAGAACTTCACTTGGACGTCTTAGTTGACCGTATGCGTCGCGAATTTAAAGTTGAAGCAAACGTAGGTGCGCCTCAAGTTTCTTATCGTGAAACATTCCGTGCAGCAACACAAGCGGAAGGTAAATTTGTACGTCAGTCTGGTGGTAAAGGTCAATACGGTCACGTATGGGTCGAATTTACACCAAACGAAGAAGGTAAAGGCTTCGAATTCGAAAACGCGATTGTCGGTGGTGTGGTTCCTCGTGAATACATCCCAGCAGTTGAAAAAGGACTTGAAGACTCAATGGCGAACGGTGTCTTAGCCGGTTACCCATTAGTAGACATCAAAGCAAAACTTTATGATGGTTCATACCATGATGTCGATTCAAGTGAAACTGCCTTCCGTGTTGCAGCTTCTATGGCTTTACGTGCTGCAGCGAAGAAAGCAAACCCAGTAATTCTTGAACCAATGATGAAAGTAGTTATCACTGTACCAGAAGATTACTTAGGTGATGTTATGGGTCACGTAACTGCTCGTCGTGGACGCGTAGAAGGAATGGAAGCACACGGTAACTCACAAATCGTGAACGCAATCGTGCCATTAGCTGAAATGTTCGGTTACGCAACAACACTTCGTTCATCAACACAAGGTCGCGGTACGTTCATGATGACATTTGATCACTATGAAGATGTACCTAAATCTGTTCAAGAAGAAATCATCAAGAAAAACGGCGGCAAAGCTGAATAATTGATGGAAGTATAGGAAATTAAGTAAAAAGCTATATTTTTTTCTGAGTTTCGTGTACAATATTATCGATGATAAGGGATGGGGAGCTGCGGCTCCCTACCTATCAAATATAAAAAATAAACTGCATTTTTAGGAGGAACATTTTAAAATGGCAAAAGAAAAATTTGACCGTTCTAAACCCCACGTAAACATTGGTACGATCGGACACGTTGACCATGGTAAAACTACACTTACAGCTGCTATCACAACTGTATTATCTAAAAAAGGTTTGGCTCAAGCTTCAGCTTACGACCAAATCGATGGCGCTCCAGAAGAACGCGAACGCGGAATCACTATCTCAACTGCTCACGTTGAGTACGAAACTGAAGCACGTCACTATGCTCACGTTGACTGCCCAGGACACGCGGACTACGTTAAAAACATGATCACTGGTGCTGCTCAAATGGACGGCGCGATCTTAGTAGTATCTGCTGCTGATGGTCCTATGCCTCAAACACGTGAACACATCTTGTTATCACGTAACGTTGGTGTACCATACATCGTTGTTTTCTTAAACAAAATGGATATGGTTGATGACGAAGAATTACTAGAATTAGTTGAAATGGAAGTTCGTGACTTATTGTCAGAATATGACTTCCCAGGCGACGATGTTCCTGTAATCGCTGGTTCTGCTTTGAAAGCTCTTGAAGGCGATGCTTCATACGAAGAAAAAATCATGGAATTAATGGCTGCAGTTGACGAATACGTTCCAACTCCAGAACGTGACACTGACAAACCATTCATGATGCCAGTCGAAGACGTATTCTCAATCACTGGACGTGGTACTGTTGCTACAGGCCGTGTTGAACGTGGACAAGTTCGCGTTGGTGACGAAGTTGAAATCGTTGGTATTGCTGAAGAAACTGCTAAAACAACTGTAACTGGTGTTGAAATGTTCCGTAAATTGTTAGACTATGCTGAAGCAGGGGATAACATTGGTGCATTGCTACGTGGTGTTGCTCGTGAAGACATCCAACGTGGACAAGTATTGGCTAAAGCTGGTACAATCACACCTCATACAAAATTTAAAGCTGAAGTTTACGTTTTAACAAAAGAAGAAGGTGGACGTCACACACCATTCTTCACTAACTACCGTCCTCAGTTCTACTTCCGTACAACTGACGTAACTGGTGTTGTTGAATTACCAGAAGGAACTGAAATGGTTATGCCTGGTGATAACGTAACAATCGACGTTGAATTGATCCACCCAATCGCTATCGAAGACGGAACTCGTTTCTCAATTCGTGAAGGCGGACGTACTGTTGGTTCAGGCGTTGTAACTGCAATCCAAGCTTAATTTGATTGATCGAAGAGCAAAAGCGTACGCGCTTTTGCTCTTTTTTTGACTCTTGTAGAAAAAAAGCCGCTCTCTCTAGCGTGGATGAATCCGTTACGGTTCATCGAAGCTAAAGAGAGCGGCGCCTTTTATTTTATTAGATTTTGCTTCTTCAAGAAGGTGTCAAATCCTTGGTCAGGACGATTGCTGTAAAAGCCAGCGAATTTTTCTGACCATGGTTTGGTCTCGCGGGCTTCTCCAAAAGCAGTCATCGTTTGATCGTACGCTTCGATCGCCTCATAAGAATAGTCCTGATAATGGTTGTAATGAATGACCGCTTCTTCTGGCAAGCGAGGTTTGACCTTCATTTCTACGATTGGTTTACCGATGCTCAAACCAGCCACAGGATAGACATATTCTGGTAAGTGCAACAATTCAGCGATTTTGGCGCTGTCTTTGCGGACACTGCCGGAAATGACGGTGCCTAAGCCCAGTGATTCAGCAGCGATCGCACCAGATTGCAAAGCGATGCTGGCATCAGTTGTGGCGATCAATAATGGCTGATAGCCCTCATCGATTGGATAGGGAGTCTGTTTTTCGTCAGCAACTTTTTTGGCTCGATTTAAATCAGCTAAAAATAGCAGAAAGAGTGAACTTGCTGCGATATGAGGATTGCCAGGATTCCATTCGACCATTTGTTGGCGGATCTGCGGGTCGTCGATCACTAAGATCGAATAGGCTTGCCCGTTCATCCAGCTAGGTGCTTGACGAGCCGCAGTCAAAATCGCGGTTACTTGCTCTTGGCTCAAGCGGTAGTCAGGGTCAAATTGTCGGTAAGTGCGGTGATTGTGCAAAAGCTCAATGGTTTCGTTCATAGGTTTGCTCCTTTAACTGTTGGGTGATTTTTGTGAATCGTTCTTGAAATAGCGGTAAATCATCTTTGGCTAAGCGGGTATAGTTCAAACGCAAGCCATTCGTATCGTTACTGAAAAGAAACGCAGGTGCTACTAAGCAATCGTTCGCCAAAAAGAGTGACCAATCTTTGCGAGTCAATGTGCGGTGACGCCAAGTCAACCACAGGTAAAGACCACCTTTCGTCGGCTGCCATTGCCAATCCTCCTGAAATGCCTGCAAGAGTTGGAGTAAGTCTTGCTGACGCTGGGCCATTTCTGCAAGCAGTGTCCGCTGTTGCTGGTGGTAATCAAAGGAGCGTAAGGCGATGTTGGCAAGGACTTGCGGGAAGATCGTGGTATCGATCGCCATCCGTTTTTTCGCTTGGGCAAATTGATCGGCTAACGCTTCTGGCACCAAAAGCCAGCCGATTTTGATGGATGATCCTAGTAATTTTGAAAGCGAGCCTAAATAAATGACGGTTTCGGGAGCCATGGATTTTAGCTTGGGCGGTACTTTATCAAAAGCCAACTCGCTAAAAACATCATCCTCAATGATCGGTACTTGGTAGGTCTGGCAAAGGCGGATGATCGCTTGGCGCCGATGGTCAGTCATAGTATGACCCGTTGGATTTTGGAAGGTGGGATTCAGATAGACGAATTTGATCTTCTTTTCCTTCAACACTTTTTCCAATGCCGCAGGCCGCATTCCTTCGCTATCTTGCTTGATCCCGATCAGCTGGACATTCATCGTGGAAAACAAGGGGAGAGAGAACAAGAAAGAAGGGTCCTCTGTCGCGATACAATCCCCCGCATGCAATAAGACTTGCATTAGCAAGGTGATTCCTTGTGTCGATCCAGCAGTGATCACTAGTTTTTGTCCGTTGGTGGGCAAATTGAAGGAATCAGCAAGGTGCTGCAATAAGATTTCTTGCAAAGGTTCATAACCCGTCGGTAATACTTTGGTGCTTTCCTTGCGAATCTCTTCCCAGGTAAAGGCAGGAAACGTGAAATCGGGGATCAGATCGGCAGGTAGATCACCTGTGTACAGATCCAGCACATCCTTCTCGGTGCGCAAATGCTGAATCTGTTGAACGTAAGGGTCTTGCTGCAGATAAGGGCTGCTTAAAGACGAACGCAAATAAGAAAGTGGCGTTTGGCGGTTCCCCCAACGACCTTCCAATACACGAGAGCCGCTGCCTTGTTTTCGTTCGATCCATCCTAAGCTTTTCAATTCATCTAACGCTTTGACGACGGTGGAACGATTGACGCCAAAAGTCTGAGCAAGGCTGCGCTCTGGTGGCAAACGATCCCCAGGTCCATAGATTCCCGATTGGATCTCTTCGATAAAATGAGTCACGATCTGCTGGTAAATCGGTTGTTTCTTCTGTTTGTCGATACTTGATGAAGCCATCCTGCACCACCTTTTTCAATTGGATGGTTTAAAAATAAGCCAAATGGCTCTTTTCGTCAAGGGGAAGATTGACTATACTTAGCAAAAAGCACAAGGAGATGAGGAAGATGGAAAAAGTCCTATCAATTGCTGGGTCAGATTCAACCGGAGGTGCCGGTATCGAAGCAGATTTAAAAACATTTCAGGAATATGGTGTCTTTGGTTTTGCCACGATCGCTTCGATCGTCACGATGGACCCACAAGCAGGTTGGAGCCATGAAGTAACGGCGATGGAAACAGCGCTTGTCGAAAAACAAACGATCTCTGCTTTTGCAGGTGATCCGATGGATGCTCTAAAAACGGGTATGTTAGGCAATGAAGACAATATTGTCCAAGCTGCGCAGATGATCCAACAGCAGCAAGTCAAAAATGTGGTGATCGATCCTGTCATTGCTTGCAAAGGGACTGCAGAAATCTTACAGCCAAAAAGCGTCGATGCCATCATCACGCATTTGTTGCCGTTAGCAGATGTTGTCACCCCTAATTTAGTAGAAGCGGGGATTCTTTCAGGTTTGGGTGATTTGACGAGTGTGGAGGCCATGAAGCAAGCTGCTGAAAAAATCCATGAATTAGGTGCTAAATACGTCGTGATCAAAGGGGGGCATCGCTTGCCAGGAGCAAAAGCCGTTGACCTCGTTTACGATGGGCAATCCTTCCTCTTGTTAGAAAGTGACAAAATCGCTACCGATTTCAATCACGGGGCAGGCTGCACCTTTTCAGCTGCGATCGCTGCGGGTCTTGCAAAAGGCAAACCCGTCGTGGAAAGCGTTCGGTTAGCGAAAGCCTTTGTCACAGCGGCAATCAAAGAAGGAGTGGTCATCAATCCATATGTGGGTCATGTGTGGCATGGTGCCTATACCCACGCCCAAGACCGTATGGAGGAAAAAGCGCAGCAATAGCAGGTTTTCTTCTATAATAAATAGGAAATGAAGAAGTGCTTAAAAGAAGCGGTCAACGCTTCTTTTTTTGTGTTACGAAACCAAAAGAAAATTTTCTGAAAGAAATGCAAAAGAATCCCGGTTTTTCCATAAAAAAAGCTTGCAATCAATGTTTATCCGTAATATAATCATAAAGGTGCTGTTTACGTAAATACGTAAGTCACACTGGCAGCAAAGAAATTTTCTGCCGGCTACGAAACGAGAGGTTGCGACACGCCCGGACGCTTTGCCATGGACGAGCGTGACGGAAAATTTTCGTGGAGCTATGTCTACTTTTCAAAATAGGCGAAGGAGGGAAAACAATGGCAAAACAAAAAATTCGTATCCGTTTAAAAGCGTATGAACATCGTATTTTAGATCAATCAGCGGATAAAATCGTAGAAACTGCAAAGAGAACTGGAGCTGGCGTATCTGGTCCAATTCCATTACCAACTGAACGCAGCTTGTACACGATCATCCGTGCGACGCACAAATACAAAGATTCACGCGAACAATTCGAAATGCGTACACACAAACGTCTAATCGACATTGTGAATCCAACACCAAAAACTGTTGATGCTTTAATGAAGCTAGACTTGCCAAGCGGTGTTAATATCGAAATCAAACTATAATAATTAAGATGGAGGTGTAATCATGACCAAAGGAATCTTAGGGAAAAAAGTGGGAATGACTCAAATCTTCACTGAATCTGGCGAATTGATTCCAGTAACTGTAGTAGAAGCTACACCAAACGTAGTGCTACAAGTGAAAACAATCGAAAATGACGGCTACGAAGCAATTCAAGTCGGCTACCAAGATATGCGTGAAGTTTTGTCTAACAAACCTGCGAAAGGTCATGTTGCAAAAGCAAACACGGCTCCTAAGCGCTTCATTCGCGAATTCAAGAATGTAGAGCTAGAGGGCTTAGAAGTAGGATCAGAAATCAAAGTTGATATTTTTGAAGCAGGAGACATCATCGATGTAACCGGCACTTCGAAAGGTAAAGGATTCCAAGGCGTTATCAAACGTCACGGACAAAGCCGCGGACCAATGGCTCACGGTTCTCGTTACCACCGTCGTCCTGGATCAATGGGTCCAGTTGCACCTAACCGTGTATTCAAAAACAAACGTCTTGCTGGACGTATGGGCGGAAATCGCATCACGATCCAAAACTTGGAAATCGTACGCGTAGACGCAGAACGCAACGTTATCTTGATCAAAGGTAATGTACCTGGCGCGAAAAAATCATTGATTACAATCAAATCAGCTGTGAAAGCTAAATAAGTAGATAGGAAGAAAGGAGGAACTAAGGAATGCCGAATGTAGCATTATTCAAACAAGATGGAAGCCAAAATGGCGAAATTACATTGAACGAAGAAATCTTCGGAATCGAACCAAATGAATCAGTTGTCTATGATGCAATCATCATGCAACGCGCTTCATTAAGACAAGGAACACACGCTGTGAAAAACCGCAGTGCCGTTCGTGGCGGTGGCCGTAAACCATGGCGCCAAAAAGGAACTGGACGTGCCCGTCAAGGTTCAATCCGTTCACCACAATGGCGTGGAGGTGGCGTAGTCTTCGGACCAACACCACGTTCATACAGCTACAAACTTCCTAAAAAAGTTCGTCGCTTAGCAATGAAATCTGTATTGTCAGAAAAAGTTGCTTCAAATAACTTGGTAGCAGTAGAAGGATTAAGCTTTGATGCTCCAAAAACAAAAGAATTCAAACAAGTTTTAGCTAACTTGACAATTGACTCTAAAGTATTGGTAGTTTTAGAATCTGAAAACGACTTTGCCGCTTTATCTGCGCGCAACTTGCCAAAAGTTTCTGTAGTTACTGCTGATAACATTAGTGTTTTAGACATCGTTTCTAACGACAAAATGTTAGTGACACAAACTGCTCTTACTCAGATCGAGGAGGTGCTTGCATAATGAACTTACTAGACGTTATTAAACGCCCAGTGATCACTGAAAAATCAATGCTTGCCATGGATGACAAGAAATACACTTTTGAAGTGGACACAAAAGCTAACAAAACTTTAGTAAAACAAGCTGTAGAAGCTGCCTTTGACGGAGTGAAAGTGGCAAACGTGAACATCATCAACGTTCGTCCGAAATTCAAACGCATGGGTAAATATGCAGGATATACAAAAAAACGTCGCAAAGCTGTTGTGACTTTAACTGAAGATTCTAAAGAAATCCAAATTTTCGAAGCTGCTGAATAAGCAACTCACGCATAAACTTTACATGGGAGGGAAAAAGACGTGGCGATTAAAAAGTACAAACCTACCACGAACGGCCGTCGTAATATGACAAGTTCTGATTTCGCTGAAATCACAACTTCAACACCAGAAAAAACATTGTTAGCTCCTTTGAAAAACAATGCTGGTCGTAACAACAACGGACGTATCACGGTTCGTCATCAAGGTGGCGGTCACAAACGTCAATACCGTTTGATCGATTTCAAACGTAACAAAGACAACGTCGTTGCTACGGTTAAAACGATTGAATATGATCCAAACCGTTCTGCTAACATTGCGTTAGTACATTACGAGGATGGAGTAAAAGCATACATCTTAGCACCTAAAGGATTAGAAGTTGGCATGACTGTCGTTTCTGGTCCAGATGCAGATATTAAAGTAGGGAATGCATTACCACTAGAAAACATTCCAGTCGGTACTGTTATCCACAACATCGAAATGAAACCTGGTAAAGGTGGACAATTGATTCGTTCAGCTGGAACAAGTGCTCAAGTACTTGGTAAAGAAGGCAAATACGTATTGATCCGCTTGAACTCTGGTGAAGTACGGATGATCTTAGCATCATGTCGTGCAACAATCGGTTCTGTTGGTAATGAACAACACGAATTGATCAACATCGGTAAAGCCGGTCGTTCTCGTTGGATGCGCAAACGCCCAACTGTACGTGGTAGCGTAATGAACCCTAATGATCACCCACACGGTGGTGGTGAAGGTAAAGCACCAATCGGACGTAAAGCACCAGTTTCTCCTTGGGGACAACCTGCACTTGGTTACAAAACACGTAACAAAAAAGCAAAATCAGACAAACTTATCGTTCGTCGTCGTAAAACTAAGTAATATACTTGACCGTGTGTCGCACATTTTGAGAGGAGGTACACCATGGGTCGTAGTTTGAAAAAAGGACCTTTTGTCGATGACCATTTGATGAAAAAGGTCGAAGCACAAGAAGGCGCTGAAAAGAAAAAAGTGATCAAAACTTGGTCACGTCGTTCTACAATTTTCCCTAATTTTATCGGATTTACAATTGCTGTGTATGATGGACGGAAACATGTACCAGTTTACATCCAAGAAGACATGGTAGGACACAAATTAGGTGAATTTGCACCAACAAGAACTTATCGCGGACATGCTGCCGATGATAAGAAAACAAGACGCTAATTTTGAGGGGAGGATATCCAAAAATGGCAGAACAAATCACATCAGCGAAAGCAACTGCTAAAACAGTCCGCGTTTCTCCTCGTAAATCTCGTCTAGTTATTGACTTAATCAGAGGGAAAAGCGTTGCTGAAGCAATCGCGATCTTAAAGTTCACACCAAATAAAGCAGCTGGAATCATCGAGAAAGTCTTGATGTCAGCTATTGCCAATGCAGAAAATAATTTTGACTTAGATGTTGAAAACTTGATTGTTTCTGAAGCATTCGTAAACGAAGGACCAACGATGAAACGTTTCCGTCCACGTGCGAAAGGTTCAGCTTCACCGATCAACAAACGTACAAGTCATATTACTGTAGTCGTATCAGAAAAATAAGGAGGGACAATCAGTGGGTCAAAAAGTACATCCAATTGGAATGCGTGTAGGCATCATCCGTGACTGGGATGCTAAATGGTATGCTGAAAAAGAGTATGCTGAATTTCTACATGAAGATTTGAAAATCCGTAAATTTATCGCATCTAAACTTGCTGATGCCGCTGTGTCTACAGTTGAGATCGAGCGTGCAGCAAACCGCGTGAATATTTCAATCCACACAGCTAAACCAGGTATGGTTATCGGTAAAGGCGGATCTGAAGTCGAAAACCTAAGAAAAGAATTAAATAGCCTAACTGGCAAACGAGTTCACATCAACATCGTTGAAATCAAAAAACCAGATTTAGATGCTAAATTAGTAGGCGAAGGAATCGCACGTCAATTAGAAAACCGTGTTGCTTTCCGTCGTGCTCAAAAACAAGCGATCCAACGCACAATGCGTTCTGGCGCTAAAGGAATCAAAACACAAGTTTCTGGCCGTCTAAATGGTGCGGATATCGCTCGTTCAGAAGGTTACTCAGAAGGAACCGTTCCACTTCATACATTACGTGCGGACATCGATTACGCATGGGAAGAAGCAGATACAACATACGGAAAACTAGGAGTTAAAGTGTGGATTTATCGTGGAGAAGTTCTTCCAACTAAAAAGAACACTGAGAAAGGAGGGAAATAAACATGTTAGTACCTAAACGTGTAAAACACCGTCGTGAGTTCCGCGGAAAAATGCGTGGCGAAGCGAAAGGCGGAAAAGAAGTAGCATTCGGTGAATACGGCTTACAAGCTGTTGAATCACACTGGATCACAAACCGTCAAATCGAAGCTGCCCGTATCGCAATGACTCGTTATATGAAACGTGGCGGGAAAGTATGGATCAAAATTTTCCCTCACAAATCTTATACTGCCAAAGCTATCGGGGTACGTATGGGTTCTGGTAAAGGGGCTCCTGAAGGATGGGTATCACCAGTTAAACGTGGTAAAATCATGTTTGAAATTGCCGGTGTACCTGAAGAAGTTGCGCGCGAAGCGCTACGTCTTGCTTCTCACAAATTACCAGTGAAAACGAAGATCGTAAAACGTGAGGAAATGGGTGGTGAATCGAATGAAGGTTAAAGAAATCAGAGAATTAACCACTGCCGAAATGCTAGATCAAGAAAAACAATTGAAAGAAGAATTGTTCAATCTTAGATTCCAATTAGCAACAGGTCAATTAGAAAACACTGCACGTATCAAAGAAGTACGTAAATCGATTGCACGCATTAAAACAGTATTGCGTGAACAAGCTAAGTAATAGTGGAAGGAGGCCATTTAGCGTATGACTGAAGAAAGAAATCAACGCAAAGTTTACCAAGGTCGCGTGGTATCAGACAAAATGGATAAAACTATCACTGTTGTCGTTGAAACAAAGAAAAACCACCCTATCTACGGCAAACGTCTGAACTATTCTAAGAAATACAAAGCACACGATGAAAACAACGAAGCAAAAGTTGGCGATATCGTGAAAATTATGGAAACTCGTCCATTATCAGCTACGAAACGTTTCCGTCTAGTAGAGATTGTTGAAAAGGCAGTGATTATCTAATCACACGAGATTTTCCTATATAGATTGTGAATTGCAAAATCTGAAAGGAGGATACACATCGTGATCCAAGCAGAAAGCCGATTAAGAGTGGCGGACAACTCAGGTGCCCGTGAAATTCTAACGATCAAAGTCCTTGGCGGATCTGGTCGTAAAACTGCCAATATTGGTGACGTGATTGTTGCTACGGTTAAACAAGCAACGCCAGGTGGGGTTGTCAAAAAAGGTGACGTCGTTAAAGCCGTTATCGTTCGTACTAAATCAGGAGCTCGTCGTACAGACGGTTCATACATCAAATTCGATGAAAATGCTGCGGTTATTATCCGTGACGATAAGAGCCCTCGTGGAACTCGTATCTTTGGCCCAGTTGCCCGCGAATTGCGTGAAGGCAACTTTATGAAGATAGTTTCCCTAGCACCAGAAGTATTGTAATAGTGATTCTTATCTAAAGGAGGTGCGAAACAAACATGTTTGTTAAAAAAGGCGATAAAGTTAAAGTTATCACTGGTAAAGACAAAAACAAAGAAGGCGTTGTGCTAGCAGCGTTTCCTAAAAAAGACAAAGTCGTTGTTGAAGGTGTCAATGTTGTCAAAAAACACCAAAAACCTTCTCAAACTGCTCCTCAAGGCGGAATCGTTGAAATGGAAGCACCAATTCATGTTTCTAACGTGATGGTGGTTGATCCATCGAACGGTGAAGCTACGCGTGTCGGTTATAAAGAAGTTGACGGCAAAAAAGTCCGCGTTTCTAAGAAAACCGGAGAAGTTCTTGATAAATAATCTGATGAAGGAAGGAGGGGCTAACAGATGAACCGCCTTAAAGAAAAATATTCAAAAGAAGTTGTCCCATCATTAATGGACAAATTTAACTACAGCTCAATCATGGAAGCACCAAAAGTTGATAAAATCGTTATCAACATGGGTGTCGGTGACGCTGTTTCTAATGCTAAAAACTTAGACAAAGCTGTTGAAGAATTACAATTGATCTCAGGTCAAAAACCATTGATCACAAAAGCGAAAAAATCTATCGCAGGATTCCGTTTACGTGAAGGAATGCCAATCGGTGCGAAAGTAACACTACGCGGCGAAAGAATGTATGAATTCTTAGATAAACTAGTAAGTGTGTCATTGCCACGTGTCCGTGACTTCCACGGTGTGAGCAAAAAAGCGTTCGACGGACGCGGAAACTACACTTTAGGTATCAAAGAACAATTGATTTTCCCTGAAGTAGATTATGATTTGATCGACAAAGTACGTGGTATGGATATCGTGATTGTAACAACAGCAAACACAGATGAAGAATCTCGTGAATTGTTGACACAATTAGGCATGCCATTCCAAAAATAAAAAAAGGAGGCGAACTACGTGGCTAAAAAATCAATGATTGCTAAAAACAAACGCCCTGCTAAATTCTCAACGCAAGAATACACTCGTTGTGAACGTTGCGGACGTCCACATTCAGTTTATCGTAAATTTCATCTTTGCCGTATTTGCTTCCGCGAACTTGCCTATAAAGGACAAATTCCCGGCGTGAAGAAAGCTAGCTGGTAAACTATACTCGCATAAAGGAGGTAAATTATCCCATGGTCATGACAGATCCAATTGCAGATTTTCTAACGCGCGTGCGTAACGCAAACATGGTTAAACACGAAAGCCTAGAAGTACCTGCTTCAAAAATCAAACGTGATATCGCTGAAATCTTGAAACGTGAAGGTTTCGTCCGCGATGTTGAATACATTGAAGATGACAAACAAGGCGTGATCCGCGTATTTCTTAAATACGGTAAAAACGGTGAACGTGTTATCACAAACTTAAAACGTATCTCTAAACCAGGCTTGCGTGCTTATGTCAAAGCTGACGAAGTACCAAAAGTATTGAATGGTCTAGGAATCGCGATTATCTCAACTTCTGACGGTGTAATCACTGACAAAGAAGCTAGAGCAAAAAATGTTGGCGGCGAAGTAGTCGCTTATGTATGGTAATTTAAAATATTCCACAAGGAGGTGCCTCTAAGTGAGTCGTATCGGTAATAAGATCGTCGTTCTTCCTGCTGGTGTTGAAATCAAGCAAAACGGAAACGACATTACAGTTAAAGGACCTAAAGGTGAATTAACACGTACTTTCTCTTCTGATATCACAATGAATATCGAAGGAAACGAAGTAACATTCACTCGTCCAAATGATAGTAAAGAAATGAAAACTATCCACGGAACTACCCGTGCAAACTTCAACAACATGGTTGTTGGTGTTTCTGAAGGTTTCCAAAAAGCGTTAGAATTAATCGGGGTTGGGTACCGTGCTCAATTACAAGGAAAAAAACTTGTGTTGAACGTTGGCTACTCTCATCCAGTTGAAATCGAAGCGCCAGCTGGAATCGAAATCGAAGTTCCTTCAAACACTTCTGTGATCGTTAAAGGATCAGATAAAGAAGTCGTTGGCGAATTGGCTGCCAATATCCGTGGCGTTCGTCCTCCAGAACCTTACAAAGGCAAAGGAATTCGTTATGTTGGCGAATTTGTACGCCGTAAAGAAGGTAAAACTGGTAAATAGTCGTAATTCTTTACGACTAGCAGCTTAGGCTAGCAAAATTAAAAGAGGTGACAAATTGTGATTACAAAACCAGATAAAAACAAGACACGTCAGAAAAGACATCGTCGTGTACGTAACAAAATCTCTGGTACTGCTGAGTGCCCACGCTTAAACGTGTTCCGTTCGAACAAAAACATCTACGCACAAGTAATTGATGACGTAGCGGGTGTGACGCTAGCAAGTGCCTCTGCCTTAGACAAAGAAGTTTCAGGTGCAACAAAAACTGAACAAGCACAAGCTGTCGGTAAATTAGTCGCAGAACGTGCAGCAGCAAAAGGTATTAAAGTAGTAGTCTTTGACCGTGGTGGATACCTTTACCATGGCCGTGTAGCAGCTTTAGCTGAAGCAGCTCGCGAAAATGGACTGGAATTTTAAGAGAAGGAGGAACACCATTCATGGTTTATATTGATCCAAAACATTTGGAATTAGAAGACCGCGTTGTTGCGATCAACCGTGTAACTAAAGTTGTTAAAGGTGGACGTCGTCTACGTTTTGCTGCATTAGTTGTTGTCGGTGACAAAAACGGACACGTAGGTTTCGGTACTGGTAAAGCACAAGAAGTACCAGAAGCAATCCGTAAAGCAATCGAAGACGCGAAGAAAAACTTGGTGGAAGTACCAATGGTTGGTTCTACAATCCCTCACGAAGTTATCGGTGTATTCGGCGGCGGACGCATCCTTATGAAACCTGCTGTAGAAGGTTCTGGGGTAGCTGCTGGTGGACCAGTTCGTGCCGTATTGGAATTAGCTGGGGTAGCTGATATCACATCTAAATCTTTAGGTTCTAACACACCAATCAACGTTGTTCGCGCAACAGTTGAAGGTTTAAAACAATTAAAACGCGCTGAAGAAGTGGCAGCACTTCGCGGCAAATCAGTAGAAGAATTAATCGGTTAAGGAGGACACTATAATGGCTGAATTGAAAATTACTTTAAAACGCAGTATTATCGGACGTCCCCAAAACCAACGTGATACTGTAAAAGCGTTAGGTCTTACAAAGTTGAATTCAACAGTTGTAAAACCTGCTAATGATGCAATCAAAGGCATGGTTAACACTGTTTCTCACTTAGTGGACGTTGAAGAGGTCTAAGGATCAGCAGATCTAGTTTGATTAAGGAGGTGCCAAACCTATGAAACTTCATGAATTAAAACCATCAGAAGGCTCACGCCAAGTACGTAACCGTGTCGGTCGAGGAACTTCATCTGGTAACGGTAAAACAGCTGGACGTGGACAAAAAGGTCAAAAAGCTCGTTCAGGCGGCGGAGTACGTCTAGGATTCGAAGGTGGACAAACACCATTGTTCCGTCGTTTACCAAAACGTGGCTTTACAAATGTGAACCGCAAAGAATATGCAGTCATCAATCTTGATGTCTTGAACCGCTTTGAAGACGGTGCTGAAGTAACACCTGTTGCTTTACACGAAGCTGGAATCGTCAAAGACGAAAAAGCTGGAATCAAAGTATTAGCTAACGGAGAATTAACGAAGAAATTGACTGTGAAAGCAGCTAAATTCTCAAAAGCAGCTGAAGAAGCAATCGTTGCTGCTGGTGGATCAATCGAGGTGATCTAATGATCAGACTATTGAAGGATGCCTTTAAGGTTAAGGATATTAGATCCAGAATATTGTTCACCGTCTTAATCTTGTTTGTCTTTCGTCTGGGAACACATATTACTGTGCCAGGCGTAGACGCAAGTCGCCTAAATACCATCGCAGATCTACCATTTTTAAACATGTTAAACTTGGTAAGTGGTGGCGCCATGCAACAATTTTCGATTTTCTCGATGGGGGTTTCGCCTTACATCACTGCCTCAATTGTTATTCAGTTGTTGCAGATGGATATCGTCCCTAAATTTGTTGAATGGTCGAAACAAGGTGAAGTGGGTCGTAAGAAACTAAATCAGGCAACACGTTACTTGACGTTGGTATTGGGCTTTGTCCAATCCATGACATTAACGGCTGGATTTAACTATTACACTCAACTCGGGTTTGTAAACAATCCTAATATGGCAACCTATATCGTGATCGGTCTGATTTTAACAGCCGGAACGATGTTAGTCACTTGGTTAGGAGAGCAGATCACCGAGCGTGGTATCGGAAACGGTGTGTCAATGATCATCTTTGCAGGGATCATTTCACGCTTACCAGCAAGCATCAAAGAATTGATTGAAGATTACTTCATTAACGTGGATCAATCGGATATCTGGCTAAATGCTATCTTTATGGCGCTGCTTGTGATCGCTGTGTTGATCGTCATTACTTTAGTAACGTATGTTCAACAAGCAGAACGCAAGATTCCGATCCAATATACAAAACGGGTAGCAGGAGCGCCTACCAGCAGTTACCTTCCTTTGAAAGTAAATGCTGCCGGGGTTATCCCAGTTATCTTTGCCAGTTCTTTTATTACAACACCAAATGCGATCATTCAAGCATTAGGTAGTTCATATAAAGGAGAAACTTGGTACGACGTGGTGCAAACGATCTTTAGTTACAACACTGTACCGGGTGCGATCATCTATACTGTCTTGATCGTTGCGTTTACTTTCTTCTACGCATTTGTTCAAGTGAACCCTGAGAAATTAGCGGAAAACTTGCAAAAACAAGGAAGTTACATTCCGAGTGTGCGTCCTGGTAAAGGAACCGAAGAATATGTATCACGTTTGTTGATGCGATTAAGCACGGTTGGATCGATCTTTTTAGGATTGGTTGCTTTACTTCCAATCATCGCTCAGATGGCTTGGAATCTACCGCAATCGATCGGTCTAGGTGGAACGAGTCTATTGATCATTATCGGTGTGGCACTTGATACTGCCAAGCAGTTAGAAGGGCTTATGCTGAAACGGAAATATACTGGTTTCATCAATTAAAGTTATTGAAGTGTTGAGGATTTCCTCAACACTATTCAAAAACTTACAGGAGGAATTAGAATGAACTTCATTTTAATGGGATTACCTGGTGCTGGAAAAGGTACTCAGGCAGAACGTATCGTTGCTGAATACGGTCTTCCTCATATTTCAACAGGCGATATGTTTCGGGCTGCGATGGCGAACGAAACAGAACTAGGCCTTAAAGCAAAATCATACATGGATCAAGGCGCATTAGTTCCTGATGAGGTTACAAATGGGATCGTTAAAGAACGTTTAGCTGAACCTGATACCGAGAAAGGTTTCTTATTAGATGGTTTTCCTCGTACATTGGATCAAGCAAAAGCGTTAGATGAGATGCTAGCTGACCTTAACAAAAAACTTGATGCCGTTATTGATATTCATGTTCCTGAAGAAGTTCTTGTAGAACGTTTAGCCGGCCGCTTCATGTGCCGCAATTGTGGGGCAACTTATCATAAATTGTTCAATCCTCCAAAAGAGGAAGGAACATGTGATCGTTGTGGAAGTCATGACTTCTACCAACGTGAAGATGATAAGCCTGAGACGGTCAAAAATCGTCTAGCTGTCAATATCAAAAGCAGTGAACCAATTTTGACTTATTACAAAGACAAAGGGTTATTGCAATCGATTGATGGGGATCGCGACATCGACGCTGTATTCGAAGATGTTCAAAAGATCATTGACTAATCATAGATTGCCCGAGTCCAACTTGCAGCTTAAAACTTTCTCTTGAAATCTTTGACAGGATATGATAGAATATGTCAGTCCGACTTCTACTTTTTATTAAGTAGGAGCATAGTTTGAGAATATCAGGTGGGAACCGAGTTTCCGCCATTTTATCGTGTGAAAATCACAAGTACAAGGAGGTACTGTGCGTGGCAAAAGAAGATATGATTGAAGTCGAAGGTACAGTCGTCGAAACTTTGCCGAATGCAATGTTTAAAGTAGAATTGGAAAACGGACACCAAGTTCTAGCGACCGTTTCTGGTAAGATCCGGATGCACTACATTCGTATTTTACCTGGAGACAAAGTGACGGTGGAATTATCCCCGTATGATCTGAACCGTGGCCGCATTACTTATCGCTTTAAATAATTGTACTCCGTAAAACCACAGGAGGTATTATCATGAAAGTAAGACCATCAGTAAAACCAATGTGCGAACATTGTAAAGTAATTCGTCGTAAAGGACGCGTTATGGTGATTTGCCCAGCAAATCCAAAACATAAACAACGTCAAGGATAATCGGAGGTGTAACAAATATGGCTCGTATTGCAGGAGTAGATATTCCTCGTGATAAACGTGTGGTCGTTTCACTTACTTATATCTATGGTATTGGTAACACGACTGCAAAACAAATTTTAGCTGACGCTGGCGTGTCTGAAGAAGTTCGCGTTCGTGATTTAACGAATGAACAAACAGATGCTATCCGTGCGGAAGTTGATAAATTAAAAGTTGAAGGTGACCTTCGTCGTGAAGTGAACTTAAACATCAAACGATTGATGGAAATCGGTTCTTACCGTGGAATCCGTCATCGCCGTGGATTGCCAGTTCGTGGACAAAACACGAAAAACAATGCACGTACTCGTAAAGGCCCGTCTAAAACAGTCGCAGGCAAGAAAAAATAATTCCTAAGTGAAGGAGGTTAAAACTTCATGGCAGCAAAAAAAGTGAGTCGTAAACGCCGTGTGAAAAAGAATATTGAAGCGGGTATTGCACATATTCACTCAACATTCAATAATACAATCGTAATGATCACTGATACTCATGGTAATGCATTAGCATGGTCATCAGCTGGTTCATTAGGTTTCAAAGGAAGCAAAAAATCTACTCCTTTTGCCGCTCAAATGGCAGCAGAAACAGCTACCAAAGCAGCAATGGAACACGGATTAAGAACTGTTGAAGTAACAGTTAAAGGACCTGGTTCTGGACGTGAAGCAGCAATTCGTTCATTACAAGCAGCAGGTTTGGAAGTGAGTGCGATCCGTGACGTGACTCCAGTCCCTCATAATGGATGCCGCCCTCCAAAACGCCGTCGTGTTTAATGAGTGCTGCTCATTTTGAGTGTAACAAATACGTCATTGAACAAGACACTTTTCGTTTTGAAAGGGGTAATAGATAAGAATGATTGAATTCGAAAAACCAAGAATCGCAAAGATTGATGAAGACAAAGATTATGGCAAGTTCATCGTGGAACCTCTTGAAAGAGGCTACGGAACTACACTAGGAAATTCCCTACGTCGTATTTTATTATCTTCTTTACCTGGTGCGGCAATCACCAATATTCAAATCGATGGAGTTTTACACGAATTCTCAACTGTTAAGGGTGTTCGGGAAGACGTTGCTCAAATCATCTTGAATATTAAAGGTCTTGCATTGAAAATGTACGGGGATGAAGAAAAGACCCTTGAAATTGATATTTCAGGACCTGCTACAGTAACTGCTGGCGATATCATCGTTGATAGTGATGTAGAAATCCTTAACAAAGATATGTATATCTGTACCGTTTCTGAAGGTGCTACGTTCCATGCTCGCTTAACAGTGAAACCTGGCCGCGGCTACGTTCAAGCGGACGAAAACAAAAAAGAAGACATGCCGATCGGCGTTCTTCCAGTCGATTCAATCTATACACCAGTACGTCGTGTCAACTACCAAGTAGAAAACACACGTGTCGGTCGTCGGGATGATTTCGACAAATTAACGATGGAAATATGGACTGATGGCTCAATCGAACCATTGGAAGCAATGAGTTTGTCTGCGAAGATCATGACTGAACATTTAGACATCTTTGTTAACCTAACGGATGAAGCGAAAAACGCTGAAATCATGGTTGAAAAAGAAGAAACACAAAAAGAAAAAATGTTGGAAATGACGATCGAAGAATTAGACTTATCTGTTCGTTCATACAACTGTCTAAAACGTGCAGGAATCAATACTGTACAAGAATTGACAAACAAATCTGAACCAGAAATGATCAAAGTAAGAAACTTAGGCCGTAAATCTCTTGAAGAGGTCAAAGTGAAATTACATGATTTAGGTTTAGGACTACGTAAAGACGATTAAACCGTTTTCGATTACGTTAGTTCGGTTCGTCTGACCGATACAACATTCGAAAGTGAAGGAGGGAAACCACGTGAGTTATCGTAAACTAGGACGCACATCTAGCCAACGTAAAGCGATGTTGCGTGATTTGACAACTGATTTATTCATTAACGAACGTATCGTTACGACTGAAGCTCGTGCGAAAGAAGTTCGTTCAACTGCAGAAAAAATGATCACTTTAGGTAAACGTGGTGATTTGCATGCACGTCGTCAAGCAGCAGCATTCGTTCGTAATGAAGTTGCAAGTGTACGTGAAGAAAACGAAGAAGTAGTTATTGAATCAGCATTACAAAAATTATTCAATGATATCGCTCCTCGTTACACAGATCGCCAAGGTGGATATACTCGTATCTTGAAAACAGAACCAAGACGCGGAGATGCTGCACCAATGGTTATCCTAGAACTTGTTTAAAATCACACTTATCATCACTTTATAGATGTTTACTAAGAGTGTTATGATGTTGGAAGAAACTTTCCGAGTCTAGCTCAGCGCCTACACCTCGATGTATTTCGAGGTGTACGCACTCATCATAAAGTGCTTTTTTTTTACTTTCGATTACCTGTCAAGACAGATAATGGCAAGTGAAAAAAAGATCTGGAGACAAATCGTGCGTGAATCATTGAAAAACGTGCGCTTTTTTGGTAGTGTTAGAAAGAATTAATCGCAAATGAAGGAGTCTATCATGAAGCCAATCATTGAATTGAATGCTATTACTGTGCGTTATAGCGAAGAAGAGCGTGCCGCGTTAAATAACGTATCCTTTTCCATCAACAAAGGGGAATGGGTGGCGTTGATCGGCCATAACGGCTCTGGTAAATCAACTTTAGCAAAAACCATCAATGGTTTGATCTTGCCGCAAGAAGGCAGTGTTTCTGTCGGCGAATTGCCTTTGAATGAAGAAAATATCTGGAATATTCGAAAAATGGTCGGTATGGTCTTTCAAAACCCTGACAATCAATTCGTTGGTTCGACGGTGGAAGATGATGTGGCTTTCGGTTTGGAAAATCAAGGAATCCCACGTGAAGAAATGCTGGTTCGTGTCAAAGACGCTCTGGAACAAGTACGGATGAGCGAGTTTGCGACCCGGGAACCCGCGCGTCTTTCTGGTGGTCAAAAACAGCGGGTAGCCATTGCGGGCGTCGTTGCATTGCGCCCAGATATCATCATTCTTGATGAAGCCACTAGTATGCTAGATCCAGAAGGTCGTGAAGAAGTGATCGCAACGATCAAAAAAATCAAAGAAAAAAACAATTTGACCGTGTTATCGATCACCCATGATATCGATGAAGCAGCCAACGCCAATCGGGTGCTGGTGATGCGTCAAGGAGAGCTCGTCCGCGAGGGGACACCCGCAGAGATTTTTTCTGCAGGTCCAGAACTGATTGAGCTAGGCTTAGATCTGCCATTTCCTGAAAAATTAAAGGCGGCACTAAAACAGCGGGGCGTCACGGTACCGCAAGCGTACTTAACTGAAGAAGGGATGGTGGATTGGCTATGGACATCCGTTTTGAACAAGTAGGATTCACCTACCAACCGCATTCTCCGTTTGAACAGCGGGTTTTGTTCGATATCGATTTAGAGATCAAAGAAGGCTCTTATACCGCCTTAGTCGGTCATACAGGGAGCGGAAAATCTACGTTGTTGCAGCACTTGAATGCATTATTAAAACCAACGACTGGCACGGTCACGATCGGTGAGCGAGTCATCAAACCCGAGACAGATAACAAAAATCTAAAACCGTTACGTAAAAAAGTCGGGATCGTTTTTCAATTTCCTGAATCCCAATTATTTGAAGAAACCGTTGCGAGAGATATCGCTTTTGGACCGAAAAACTTTGGGGTCTCCGAAGAAGCAGCCAAAGGTTTAGCCCAAGAATACATTCAATTGGTAGGTTTAGATGAAAGTTTTCTGGAACGTTCACCATTTGACCTTTCAGGGGGCCAAATGCGCCGTGTAGCGATTGCTGGGGTCTTGGCTATGGAACCAGAAGTTTTGGTCTTAGACGAGCCGACAGCTGGCTTAGATCCACAAGGACGCAAAGAGATGATGGAAATGTTTGATCGCCTGCATCGGGAAAAGAACATGACGATCATTTTAGTGACCCACTTGATGGATGATGTGGCAAACTATGCTGATTATGTCTATGTGTTAGAAAAAGGCCGTCTCGTCAAAGCAGGCACGCCGTCCGTTGTGTTTCAAGACACTGCCTGGCTGCAAGAAAAGCAGTTGGGTGTACCGACAGCAACCGCATTTGCGGAGCAACTACAAGCCAGAGGATTGGCATTTGAGCAGTTGCCGCTAACAGCTGATGAGCTGGCAGATGTTTTAGTAGCAAAGGGGGCGACTGCCCATGATGAATAAACTGATTTTCGGTCGTTTTATTCCTGGGGACTCCTTGATCCACCGTTTAGATCCACGAGTCAAATTGATTGCTAGTTTTTATTTTATCGCGATTATCTTTTTGGCGAATAATTGGCAAAGCTATTTATTAGCGGGTGCTTTTACGCTCTTTTGTATCTCCTTTTCAAAAATCGATTTTGGCTTCTTTATTCGAGGCGTGCGTCCTTTGATTTGGCTGATTTTATTTACTGTGGCGTTACAGATTTTATTTACTACCGGCGGCGACGTCTACTGGTCTTGGTGGATCTTTAACATCACAGAATTTGGTGTCCAAAACGGGATCTTTATTTTTTGCCGTTTTGTTTTGATCATTTTCATGTCGACCTTGTTGACGTTAACGACGCCTCCATTAGAGCTTTCAGATGCGATCGAATACATTTTGCGTCCTTTAAAAGCGATCCGTTTCCCTGTCCATGAAATCTCACTGATGCTGTCGATCGCGTTGCGCTTTGTGCCAACCTTGATGGATGAAACAGAAAAAATTATGAATGCTCAGCGTGCCCGCGGGGTCGATTTCGGCGAAGGGGGACTGTTGCAGAAGATGAAGGCGATCGTTCCTTTATTGATTCCTTTATTTGTCAGCAGCTTTAACCGTGCGGAAGATCTAGCTACCGCTATGGAAGCCAGAGGCTATCAAGGCGGCGAAGGGCGTACGAAGTATCGGATTTTGCACTGGCATCAACGGGACACATTGGTTGTCATCGTTTTTGCGCTCTTTACAGTAGCGTTAGTGTTCTTAAGAGGATAATCGAAGACCTATGATTGAAGTCAACCCACGAAAGGTTCTTAACGAAGCAACGAGGCTGCTGGCGATCCCAGCGGCTGGTTCGAAAAGGCCTGTCGATCGATCAGACTTTTCTCATAGGCTTTTTTTGAAAAAATAGAAAGAAACAGGTGATTCAATGGTCCGCTATAAAGCGACGATCGCTTATGATGGCACGAATTTTCAAGGATTTCAGCGTCAACCCAATGGACGAACGGTTCAAGAAGAGATTGAAAAGACATTAACGAAGATGAACAATGGTCAGCCGATTCAGATTCATGGCTCTGGACGCACCGATGCGGGGGTCCATGCGCAGGGGCAAGTGATCCACTTCGATTTCCCTCAAAAGCGCCCACTGGAAAAAATGCGCTTTGGTTTAGATACCCAAACGCCAGAAGATGTTGCGGTAAAATCGGTGGAGATCGTTGACGATACCTTCCATGCCCGCTACTTAGTCGTTGAAAAAACCTACCAGTTTCGAGTGGACATTGGGAAACCTCGCAGTCCTTTCCGTCGTCATTATGCCAGCTATTATCCGTATCCGCTAGATTTGGAAAAAATCCAACGAGCGTTGCCATATTTTTTAGGCACCCATGACTTTACCAGTTTTTGTGCGACGGGCAGTTCCGTTGATGACAAAACACGGACGATCCATGAAGCATCCATGGCAGTCAATGACGCTGGAGATGAGTTGATTTTCACCTTTCGCGGCGATGGATTTTTGTATAAGATGATTCGGATCATGGTGGGCACATTGCTGAAAATCGGCAATGGACGCCTCGCACCTGACAGTATTCCTGCAATCATTGCGCAAAAAGACCGAAATGCGGCAGGTCCCACAGCGCATCCAGAAGGATTGTATTTGGTTCACGTTGCCTATGAATAAGGAAAAACACAAGCTTCGCTGCTCTTGTCCAAAAAGAGAAAGCGAAAGCTTGTGTTTTTATTTTTTCTCAGGCAAAACAGGGGCAGTTTCTTGCCAATCTTCAGTCCTTTCCGCAGCGGTTTTAGACGCAGCAGTGGTGGGTGTTTTTTCTAAGGTGCTGGCAGCGACTAAGGCGGCGATGGCTACCAAAAATGCGAAAAGCAAGTAAAACAGCCAGCTCCAAGCAACGTGATAGCGATTGCCGATGCCTAAAAAGACCATTTGACCGACGGGTCCCCCTAGCATCACAATGGTGGAAAAGATCCCGCTGCTGATGGCGAGATGTTCTTCATCGATCTCACGAATCAGATGTGCCGAAAAGCGAGGATTGATTTTTCCAATCAGATAGCCTTCAGCAAAGAGCAGCACAATCATGAGCCAACGATTATGCAGGAAGAGAAAATTCAAGGTCAATAGACATAAAACGAAGGAGGTATACGCAATCAAGCGAACCAGACCAGTATTCTTGAACCAGTCGGCAGCAAACAAGGCGCCAGCGACCATGCCGATGGAAGTGGCGATGCCTGCCATCGCAACGGTGTTGCCATAAGTGGCAAACCAAAGCGCAAGGTCATCCAACAGCTGGAGATTTAGCAGACCGCTCGTGCTAGCGGCTAAGGTATTGATCAGTAAGGCAAAGAGGATCATCTTTTTAAGAAAAGCTGTGCCAGTCAATAATTTAAAGGTTTCCGAGAAATTCTGAAAGAGTGGTGTGGGTGCTTGATTGATTCTCCCAGGCACCGCATTAAAGAGCGAGCGGTTCCAGAAGATCACGATGGCGGCTAAGAAAAACGTCACGGCATTGATCAAACCAAAAGCGGCAAAATTATTATTCAGTAAAAGGATCCCCCAAGCACCGATCCCTTGAAAGACGATTTGAACGGTGGTTTGACACGCCATTTGAAAGCCCATGGCACTGTCTAAGGCGTCAGCAGGCACAAGACGGCGAACATAGGGCAGCTGCAACCCAGAACAATAAGCGCCCAAACAATCAGATACAATGTTGATGCCTAGCAAAAGGAAGAAAGACCATAAACTAGGCGGCAGTTGGATCAAAAAAGCGAGTGCCACAAAAAGGACTCCTTGTAATAGTCGACTGCTGATCATCCATTGCACTTTGTTTCTGGTACGATCGGCTAGATAGCCAGTCAGGATCCGTAAGAGATCAGGGACCAGCAGTGCCATGGAGGCTAAGGAAACAGCAAGGGCATTAAAGGGTAATGTACTGGCGTAAACCACGAACACGATATTAAATAAACTCATGCCGATGCCACTGAGTAAGGCGGCGTTGACTAAGGCACGATAGCCTTTGTTTTGTTGATATTCTTTCATCGAAGTCATCCTTTCACGTTCTACGTTGTAAAATCAGTATAGGATGCTTTATACTAAGAAGAGAAAATAATCCACTATAGTGGAATTTAAATGTACCAGGAGCGTACCAGAGGTTACTGCCACGAGTGGCTAACAGCTAAAAGAGTGGCATGTAAATAGGGTACCGTAGATTTTGTTCCTCAACATTTTATAAGGTTGAATCTAGATTTGAATCTAAAATAGTAGCATTTAATGGCAGAGCTTCATTCGTAAAGCAAGTTTGGTTTGGCGTTTGCAGACTGATCGCTAGGAGGATGGTTATGGAAGAAGGAAAACTGTACCGACAATTGCGCAAAGAGCGCGGCTATACGATCGCTCAAGTGGCGGATGAACAAAACAGTCGCTCGTTTATCAGTAAATTTGAGCAAGGTGCTTCAAGTATCAGTATTCATCGATTGGAACGCTTATTAGAAAATATCCATGTCACGGTGGAGGAGTTTTATTATTTACGTGCGCAGCAAAAAGGCATAAAAAGTCACGACAACATGATGAGCTTCCCCAGCTATATGACGAGCGAATTTATGGATTTACTGGATCGAATTTTAGGGATCAACAAAGAAGCTTTCTTGAGTAACGCCCACGCCCAGCGAAGCAAAGAAGGGCTGGAGGAAATGCGCAGCGAACTGATCGCCGCTTCCAAACAGCATTCTTTTGTTTTTCTGTACCTTGAGATCACAAAGGAGATACATGAAATCAATCTCTCAGGTCCTAAACCCAATCACTCTTCTGGTGACTATATGGAAAAGCTGCGCACCAAAACTCGTCCCGTCATTTCCTACCTTACGAAAGTAGACAACTGGGGCGTTTATGAGATTTTACTGTTTCGGTATTTTCAATTCTTGTTTCCTGTCGAAACCTCCTATCACTTACTGCAGATCGCTATTTCCCGCACAAAAAAAGAACAAGGCTTGTCCTTGATGCGAGAAATTCAAATGGATTTGATTTTTAGTTGTTTTACGACGTTTGTCAATTTTCGCCGCCTGGAGTGGGCAAAAGAGGTGTTGACCATTGCAGAGGAATTATTGGCAGATCGCGGAGACATGCTAAACAGCACGCATCTTCTTTGCTATCAAGGGTGGTACTGGTATATTTATGGTGATCAAGAAAAAGGACTGTTGAAAATCGACCAAGGGCTTTCGATCTTTCGCGTCTTGAAACAAACCAAAATGGTTAAATTATGGGAGCGATCGTTGCACTCCATCAAGAAAAATGCGGAAGAACCTAACAGTTATCTTATGTTTCGCTAAACGCTCTAAGGGCTAACGGGCTAGACATTTGTCCCCGCATCGAAGGGGATCTAGTCGGTAGTGGAGGCTAAGGCCAATAGAGCGAACAACTGCGGAACGCCAGCACAAAAAAAGAACCAAACTCACCGATCATTGAGCGACACCCATAAGTCAGCGTTTGCTCTAACTTATGGGGAGCGCCTCAAAAAGACGAGTTGGTTCTTTTTCGATTAGGTTTCTGGTGGTTGATCCATGAGTTGGCGTTGGTCGTCTAAGACTTGCTTTTTGGCTACTTGTTTCTGGTAAAACCAAGCAAACAGGATAAACAATGCGATGCAGCCAAAGAACAAGCAAACACCGATAACAAAGCCTTGCGGCAAGAAGGACAGTTCCAAGTGATGGGTGCCACTTGGGATCGTCACACTGATAAAGCCGTCTTGAAAGGCGGTGATTGGAACTTCTTTGCCGTCAAGCGTAGCAGTCCAACCCTTGTCATAAGGGATGGTCGTTACAAGCTGCTGCTCTTTTTCAGTCGTGATATCGGCTTTGGCACTGCGTTTGCCGACCGTCATAGCGACCCCTCGATCTTGGATCGCATCAATGGCTTGTTGGTAAGCGTTGGTATCCAAGGTCACGACTTGCGGGTTTTGGAAGGAGATTTCAGGCGTTCCGTAGAAGCTGACGGTGAATTGAACCGTCGTATCGGTCTCATAGTGCCCTAAGTCGTAGTATTGACCGTTGATACTGATTTGCGTTTCTCGCTGCTGACCGTTGACTGTCACGGTGGCAGATGAGCTTTCCAATTCCCCAAAGTTGGCAGGGAAAAGACTCAAGTATGCTTGCGAGTTCGCTGGAACCTCCACTTGCCAAGTCACTTCTTTTGCGACATTGCTTTCTTGCTCGGTAAATTTCATATACATGCCGTCATTGGTGATATCTGTATTTTTACTATGGATCACCGTGATTGGCTGAAAGGCAAAATACTCTAAATTTAAATCCGCCAAGCCATTGAAAAGATTTTTCTGGCTCGTCAAGTTGTCATTTTGCGGCTGTTCAATCGATTCAATGGTTGGTTCAGCCAAGAAACCTAGCGGTAACGCATTTTGATTCTCATAAAGCTTGTATTCACCAGATTCCCCCACACGTTGAAAGCCGTATTTGGTGAGATTTGGCTTGGAGATATTGTATTTGATCCCTGTAAAAGCATCCATCAGCAAGGTATTATTCGGATAGCGGATATTTAAATTGGTGCCGCGGGACCGAAAGCCCAGCTTATCCAGGTAGCTTGAGGAATTGCGGTTACGGATCGAAGAAAACATGCTGACACCGCTGTAGCCATAATTGATACTGTCATTGGAAGAAACAGGATCAAGGTTTTCTAATCGGAAAAAGGTATCATTGTCTTCGTTGGCTTGAGTGACTAGTTTTTTGATGTCCGGATAAGGTTCTGTATACAAACTGCGAGAAGCATAGTTCCAATCATTCAAAATTCCGCGAACCATGCCGCTCGTATTGACGGCCATTTCTCCGCAGACGAAGATCAGCATCAAGATCGTCACTCGTTTTTGTGTTAAAAGACCTAGTTGCCCGAACCCAATACATAACAAGTAAAGAACAAAGAATACGATCGTTAGCGCAAAAGAAGTAGCGGAAACATATTCATAGGTTCCAGGTCCTTTCAATGCGTAGGAGAGGGCAAACACCACGATCGTAGAAAGACCAATAATGAGAAACAATCCGCGATCTTTTTGCTGCAGCTGCTCCCACCCGTATCCCGCCAGCATGATCACTAAGAAGGAGAACAAATAGGCATAGCGGAAAAGGAACATATTTGGGGCATGCATCCCGTGCCAAAAAAGATTCATCGGCACGATATAAAAACTGGCGATCAAAACAGCAAACATGCCAGCGTATAAGAATTTATCCTTCAAGCGGATTTTCTTCGAAACAAAATATAAAATACACAACAGCAACGGCAATAAACCGATATAGATGAAGGGAATGGAGCCGTATTTTGTCGTATCGTAAACACCGATCATGTTTTTCATCACGAGATCAAAGACATCGGTGGCTTCGGTTTTAAAGGAAGAAATCGTTGTTAATTCTTCCCCGTTTGAGCGCAAATCCAATAAGGCAGGTAAGATGATTACCATTGAGGCGCCGCCAGCTAACAAGGAGGTGATGCCATATGGGATGATCGCCCCCCGAGCTTGCTTCCAGTTGCGGCCCAACTGAACCAAGAAATACATCACGGAAAAGAGACCGATCATAAAGCCCATGTAAAAACTGGATAAAAATAACAGCAGATAACTGATAAATAACACGACTGGTTTTTTCTTTTTCACTAAACGGTCAATACCTAAAATCACTAGCGGTAGATAGATCATGGCATCAAGCCACATGATCAGTTCCGAATGGGCGGTGATGAAGGACATCAAGGCATAACAGACAGCTAAGGTCACATGCTGCCAACGTTGGATCTTAAAGGTTTGGCTGGCATAAAACCAAAACGCCAAGCCCGCGCTGCCGATCTTGATCAAGGTCAAGAAGTACAACGCATCTGGCATCAGCTGATTTGGGAAAAACAAGACCAGAGGAGTGAAGATCCCGCCTAAGTAATAGGAGATCAGTGCCAGATAATTCAAGCCTAAAGAGGCGTTCCATGTATAAAAGATACTTTGCTTGCCTAAGAGCATATTGCGAAAGCTGGCATGAAAGTTTGAGAATTGTGAAAAGGCATCACTGGCTAAGACACTGCGGCTGCTGCCAGGGTAGATGCCGATGGTCAAATAGATCACTGCCATGATAAGAAACGGCAAGCAGAAACTAGCAAGCATATAAGGCCAATGTTGTTTGGCAAATGTTTTTATTTTCGTCACAAGAAGTCACCTGTTCTTTATCAATTTTTTCTTAGTTTACCACAGGTGAATCGATTAAAAAAACAAAGACCTGTTTTCTTTAATGAAAACCTAAGTGAAAGCGCACCAAAGAAAAAAGGGTACAAAAAAAGCCGTTCAAAACGAACGGCCGAAAAGGTCTAATTATACGCGCTCAACTTTTCCAGATTTCAAAGCACGAGTTGACACCCAAACTTTTTTAGGTTTTCCGTCAATCATAACGCGAACTTTTTGCAAGTTAGGTTTCACAGTACGTTTTGTCGCATTCATTGCGTGAGAACGATTGTTTCCACTTGTAGTTTTACGTCCAGTAAAGTAACAAACTTTAGCCATGTGGTTATTTCCTCCTTTGCCTTGATGTTGGAGCGCTATTTCAGCTCATACCATCTGAATTTATCACAGAAAGGTGAAAAAAGCAAGAGTAATTTTCAAGAAACATTGACTTTTCCCGGTAAACATTGTAAATTAAACAAGGTCGAAATGCAAGACGTTTGGTCAGAAAGCCCCTTTTCATATGTCTCATCCTTTTATTTGCGGTACAGCTATGATAAAATATGTAAGAAGAAAGATGGGTCATGCCCATTGAAGGAGGCTATAAAATGGCTGTAAAAATTCAAACCTCATCAGGTATTATTGAAATCAGCAATGAAGTCATTGCAACAGTGGTCGGAGGCGCAGCAACAGATGTGTTCGGCATTGTTGGTATGGCTAGCAAGAAACAAATCAAAGATAACATCAATGAAATTTTACGAAAAGAAAATTATTCTCGCGGTGTCGTTGTCCGCCAAGAAGAAAACGGCATTGCAGTGGATGTATACACGATCGTCAGCTATGGAACAAAGATTTCCGAAGTTTCCCGCAACGTGCAGGAAAAAGTGAAATACAACTTAGAAACAATGCTAGGTGTATCTGCGAACTCGGTAAATGTATTTGTTCAAGGCGTACGTGTACTGCCAGATTAGGCAAGGGATCCGTTCATGGCGGATGATTTTAAGGAGGACTATCTAAGTGAAGGTAACGAATATCAGCGCAAGTCAGTTTCAAGAAATGGTGCAGGCAGGCGCGGCTCGTCTACAAGTTAATGCAGAGTTTGTCAACTCATTGAATGTGTTTCCTGTTCCAGATGGAGACACTGGGACAAACATGAATCTATCCATGACCAGTGGAGCAAAAGCGGTCGCAGATGCGACTTCAGAAAACGTCGGCGATCTTGCCGCTACACTTTCAAAAGGACTATTGATGGGCGCACGTGGGAATTCTGGCGTCATTTTATCTCAATTATTCCGCGGTTTTTCTAAAGCTATCCCGACCGCAGAAACACTCACTGCACCAGAATTGGCTCAAGCCTTTACTCATGGAGTAGAAACCGCCTATAAAGCAGTCATGAAACCTGTGGAAGGAACCATCTTGACTGTGGCACGCATCGCAGCTGAATATGGCGAGAAAAAAGCACAAACTACCGATGATTGTATCGAAGTGATGAAAGCCGTGGTTCACGGTGCAAAACGTTCATTGGCGAAAACCCCAGATCTATTGCCCGTCTTAAAAGAAGTCGGCGTGGTAGATAGCGGCGGTCAAGGATTGTTGTTCATTTATGAAGGCTTCTTAAATGCGTTGACGGGTGAATACCCAGCCGATGAAATCTTCGAACCTTCCCCAGCGGCTATGGATGAAATGGTCAATGCCGAACATCATCGCAGCGTTCAAGGACACTTAGCGACAGAAGATATCACCTTTGGTTACTGTACAGAAATCATGGTGAAGATCGGTGAAGGTCCGACTGTAGATAGTGAATTTGATTATGAAACATTCCGTAATTACTTAAATGAGTTAGGGGATTCCTTATTAGTGGTCAACGACGATGAGATCATCAAAGTCCATGTCCATACGGAACATCCTGGCGAAGTCATGAATTATGGTCAAAAATTCGGCTCATTGGTGAAAATCAAAGTTGACAACATGCGTCTTCAGCATGAAACGATTTTGGAACACGACCAGCAAGGTGCAAAACCTGCACCAGTGAAACGTCCACGGACACCATTTGCGATCATCGCGATCGCGGCTGGCGAAGGCTTGAAAGAATTGTTCACTAGCCTGGGTGCTTCATATGTCATCAGTGGCGGCCAAACGATGAACCCAAGTACGGAAGACATTTTGTTGGCGATCAATGAAGTTAATGCCGACCAAGTGATCGTTCTACCAAATAACAAAAACATCTTTATGGCTGCACAGCAAGCAGCGGAAGTTTCCGAGATTCCAGTAGCGGTTGTTGAAACACGGACGATCTCACAAGGGATGACAGCGATGCTGGCATTCCACGAGCAATCCACACTAGCTGAAAATCAGCAAGCTATGACCGATGTCTTAGCAAGTGTTGTCAGCGGATCAGTGACTCATGCGATCCGTAATACATCAATTGATGGCATCGAAATCACAGAAGGCGACTTCTTAGGAATGGTCGACGGCAAAATCGTTGTTTCTGTTCCTGATCGTTTCTCTGCTTCCATGACTACCTTAGAAAAAATGATCACAGAAGATACTGAGATCGTCACCATCATTATCGGTGAAGAAGGCAAAGCCAAAGAAGCAGCGAAAATTGAAGAAGCGATCGTTGAGCTGCATCCTGAGATCGAAGTAGAGATCCATCAAGGCGATCAGCCAGTTTATCCGTATCTTTTCTCAGCAGAATAAACAAATTAGGCGGCGGGGGCAAAAATCGTAGATGATTTTTGACTCCGTCTTTTTCTATGAATGCAGGAATCTCTGCAATAAATAAAATTACTTTGGAAAAGGAGGGTACCTATGCTGAATCAGCCACTTACGGTATTAAAGGGTGTCGGAGAAAAACGCGCCCAAGACTTGGCGAGTTTAGGGATCGAAACCATTGAAGACCTGCTGAAGTATTATCCGTTTCGTTATGAAGACATTCAAGAACGGCAATTAGCGGAGATTCAAGACCAAGAAAAAGTAACGATCAAGGGGATCGTCGTTTCCCCGCCGGTCGTCAATCGCTTTGGCTATAAGAAAAGTCGGTTGCAATTTCGCATGATGCAAGACCACGATGTCTTTAATGTCTCCTTTTTCAATCAGCCTTATTTGAAGGATAAAGTAGAGGTTTCAGAAGAGATCGCCGTCTATGGCAAATGGGACGCCAAACGCAAAGGACTGACGGGGATGAAAATTCTCGGCAGCAAGAGCGCAGAAGACTTTGCCCCCATTTATCATGTCAATAAAGCCGTGCGTCAAAGTGTGTTGATCGAACTGATCAAACAGGCATTCCTTGATTTTGGTGATCAGATCACAGAGATCTTGCCTTTGTCATTGATCGAAAAATATCGCTTGTTGGATCGGAAATCCGCGATGTTTGCGATGCACTTTCCTAAAGATCCCCAAGAGAGTCATCAAGCGAAGCGTCGGGTGATTTTTGAAGAGTTCTTTTTGTTCCAAATGCAGATCCAAGGACTGAAGAAAAGCGAAAAAGCCGAGAAAAACGGTCTAGCGATCGATTATGATGTGCAACGCTTGAAAGAGTTTACTCGTAAACTGCCCTTTGAATTGACGAATGCGCAAAAGCGTGTGACCAATGAAATCTGCCATGACCTGAAAAGTCCGCAGCACATGCAGCGACTCTTGCAAGGAGATGTAGGAAGCGGGAAAACAGTCGTGGCGGCGATCGCCCTTTATGCCACGATGACAGCTGGCTTTCAGGGCGCACTGATGGTGCCGACTGAGATTTTGGCCCAGCAGCACCTAGAAAGCTTGAATCAACTCTTTGACCCCTTAGAAGTGACCACCGCTCTTTTGACAGGCTCGACCAAACCAAAAGAACGGCGAGTCATCTTAGAACAATTAGCAGCCGGGGAGATCGACATCATCGTTGGGACCCATGCGCTGATTCAAGAAGGGGTGGACTTTGCACATCTTGGCTTAGTCATCACCGATGAACAACACCGTTTTGGCGTCAATCAGCGAAAAGTCTTACGGGAAAAAGGCTATCTGCCTGATGTGCTCTTTATGACCGCCACACCGATCCCTCGTACGTTAGCGATCACGGCTTATGGCGAAATGGATGTTTCGGTGATCGATGAAATGCCAGCAGGACGGATTCCTGTAGAGACTCGCTGGGTCCGTCCGCCGCAGTTTGAATCGATCTTAGAGTGGGCGCAAAAAGAATTGGCACAAGGGCATCAGATGTATGTCATCTGTCCTTTGATCGAAGAATCCGAAATGCTGGATGTCAAGAATGCCACGGAGATTTATGAGCAGCTGCAAAGTTACTTTTCTCCTACTTATCAAGTGGGGATGCTGCATGGGAAAATGAAGAATCAAGAAAAAGACAGCATCATGGAAGCTTTCAAAGAAAATCAACTGCAGATCTTGGTTTCCACGACGGTCATCGAAGTAGGGGTCAATGTCCCCAATGCGACAGTGATGCTGATCATTGACGCCGATCGCTTCGGGTTAGCCCAGCTTCATCAATTGCGTGGACGGGTAGGGCGCGGTGCCGATGCTTCTTACTGTATATTGATCGCAAACCCGAAGAATGAGACAGGGGTCGAGCGAATGAAGATCATGACAGAAACCACCAACGGCTTTGTAGTCAGCGAAAAAGATTTGCAGTTGCGAGGACCAGGAGAAGTCTTCGGCAATCGACAATCGGGCTTGCCAGAGTTTGCGGCTGCCGATTTGGTCGCGGATGCCCATATTCTAGAAGTGGCACAAGTCGAAGCTGCCCAGCTTTGGCAAAAAAATGGCTGGCAGCTGTTGCCAGAATTTTCGGCATTGGCAAACTATTTAGCAGCAAAAAAAGCAGACAAACAATTTTTTGATTAAAGAATATGCTATACTGATTGGGAAAATGAAGGGAGTGGCAGCGAGATGCGGATTGCTGTTGATGCAATGGGCGGAGACAACGCCCCAAAAGCGATCGTAGAAGGAGTCATGCTGGCAAAAAAAGACTTTCCAGAGATTGAATTCCTCCTTTACGGAAAAGAAAATGAAATCAAAAAATACATGACGGATGATAAGAATGTCACCATTATCCACACGGATGAAAAAATCAATAGTGATGATGAGCCTGTCAAAGCGATCAGACGAAAAAAAAACGCCTCAATGGTCTTGGCAGCACAAGCGGTCAAAAATGGTGAGGCAGATGCGATTTTTTCAGCTGGAAACACTGGGGCCTTATTAGCGGCTGGTTTGTTTATCGTCGGTCGGATCAAAGGGATCGACCGTCCCGGATTGATGTCCACAATGCCAGTGATCGGCAAAGATGCTGGCTTTGACATGCTGGATCTAGGTGCCAATGCCGACAATAAACCAGAACATTTGGCAAACTATGCCGTCTTAGGGTCCTTTTATGCCCAAAAAGTTCGCGGGATCAATCGACCACGGGTCGGCTTGTTAAATAACGGAACGGAAGAAACCAAAGGCAGTGAATTAACGAAAAAAGCCTTTGAACTGCTTTCGCAAGACCCGACGATCCACTTTATCGGCAATGTCGAGGCTCGGGAATTATTGGATGGTGCAGCTGACGTCGTCGTGACAGATGGCTTTACTGGAAATGCTGTTTTGAAATCGATCGAAGGAACCGCCTTGAATTTGATGGCGCTGTTGAAACAATCGATTCTCGATTCTGGTGCCAAAGGGAAATTAGGCGCATTATTATTAAAAGATGCGTTGCGGAAAGTGAAAAATGAAATGGATTATGCGAAACACGGCGGTGCCGTATTGTTTGGTTTGAAAGCCCCAGTCATCAAAACCCATGGTGCGACAGGACCAGAAGCGGTGGCGTACACCATCAAGCAGATCCATACGATGTTAGCGACAGATGTCGTGGCACAATTGGTCGCCCATTTTGAAGAAATGCCGACTGACAAAGACGAAACGCAATCATAATGCAATGATTGTAATGAAATTGCAAAAATATCTAGACAAAAAGCATAGAAAGCAGTACAATGTTTGTTAGCCATTCTATGTTTTGTGCAAACGCGTGGAGGTGAAGCCAGTTGACACGAGATGAAGTATTCAAGAAAGTTGCGGTCGTGATCGCCAATCATTTTGAAATTGACGCAGAGAACGTAACGGATACGATGAGCATTAAAGACGACTTGAACGCTGATTCGATCAGTGTGATGGAATTCGTCCTTGAACTAGAAGATGAATTTGGTACCGAGATTTCTGATGAAGATGCCGAGCAGATCGAAACAGTCGGTGGAGCGGTTGATTATATTTCAAGCCATCTTGCTTAAGACAGACATAAGAGCTAAGTCCTAGATGACTTAGCTCTTTCTTTCTCATAATTGATCCGCAGTGATTTTGAGCGGCTTTTCTTTGGTAGTGAAATCTAAAAAACGGTCGTTAAACCTGACATGACGGCGTTGAAAGCATAATGTAAATTTTCTGAAAATTCAGTGTATTAACTTTTCTGGGACTTGCATTATTGGTGGCATTTCTATATAATTATTAAGAATATATTATACAATGTTAAGAAAGCTTTTGGAAATGAAATGCATGTTCCTTCTTTTTTTACATTAAATTGCAAGACATCTTAGAAAGTAGAGAGGGGTATTCGATTGTCCAGAGATAATCAATTACTAGATGTTCAAAACCTTCACACAGGTTTTCGTATTAAAGACGATTACTATGACGCAGTAGATGGTATTTCTTTTACACTGGATCGCAATGAGATCTTAGCGATCGTAGGAGAATCTGGTTGCGGCAAGAGTACGTTAGCTACAACGATCATGGGGCTGCATGACCCAAACAACACGAAAATCACCGGAGAAATCTTATATAAAGATTTAAACTTGTCAAACTTAAACGAAACGCTGTACAACAAAATTCGCGGAAATGATATTGGGATGATTTTCCAAGATCCATTGTCTGCACTGAATCCTTTGATGCGGATCGAAGATCAAATCAAAGAAGGGTTATCCTACCATACGGATATGACCGCCGAACAGCGTCAAGCACGAGCATTAGAATTATTAGAACAAGTGGGGATTCCCAATCCACCGCGAGTAGGACGTCAATACCCTCATGAATTGTCTGGTGGGATGCGTCAGCGGGTCATCATTGCGATCGCGATTGCTTGTAAACCACCAATCATTATTGCGGATGAACCAACGACCGCGTTGGATGTGACGATCCAAGCACAGATCCTTGATCTACTAAAAGATTTGCAAGAAGAAACACAGACGGGGATCATTTTGATCACCCACGATTTAGGTGTCGTAGCAGAGATGGCCGACCGAGTAGCCGTGATGTACGGGGGTCAGTTTGTGGAAGTCGCAACAGCCGAAGAGTTGTTTGCCAATCCAAAACATCCATACACCCGCTCATTGCTTAACTCGATCCCTCAAGAAAATTCACAAGACAGTGAACTGCACGTGATCGAAGGCGTAGTTCCTTCATTGAAAAATATGCCACGGACGGGTTGTCGGTTTGCCGCACGGATTCCTTGGATTCCTGAAAGCGACCACGAAGCAAACCCAGTCTTGCATGAAGTAGCACCTGATCATTTGGTCCGTTGCACATGCTACAAGCATTTTCATTTTAGAGACGAAGAAGGAGAAGTGTAGATGACAGAATTAATTACAATTAAAGATCTGAAAGTCCACTATCCTATTCGCAGCGGATTTTTCAACCGCGTCACAGACCATGTGTATGCCGTTGACGGTGTGGACTTCATCATAGAAAAAGGAAAAACCTACGGATTGGTTGGTGAGTCTGGTTCTGGTAAATCCACGACGGGGAAAGCCATCGTTGGATTAGAAAAAATCACCAGTGGCGAAATCATTTATGATGGGCAAGACGTGACCAAACGTTCCGTCCGCAAAAAAATGAACTACAACAAAGATGTCCAAATGATTTTCCAAGATTCAATGTCCAGCTTGAATCCTAAAAAACGCGTGGTCGACATTATCGCCGAACCATTACGCAACTTTGAACGCTTAAGCGATCAAGAAGAGAAAAAACGAGTGAAAAGCCTTCTGGATATCGTTGGGATGCCAGAAGATGCCCTATACAAATATCCTCACGAGTTCTCTGGTGGACAACGTCAGCGGTTAGGGGTTGCCCGCGCGGTAGCATCCAATCCAAAACTGATCGTCGCCGATGAGCCGGTTTCAGCCCTTGACTTATCCGTGCAAGCGCAGGTGCTAAACTTTATGAAACGGATCCAGCAAGAATTTGGCTTAAGTTTCTTATTCATCTCTCATGACTTAGGGGTCGTAAAACACATGTGTGACAATATCGCCATCATGTACAAAGGCCGCTTCGTTGAGATCGGGACACGGGAAGACATCTATCAAGACCCGCGTCACATCTATACAAAACGTTTATTATCAGCGATTCCTCAAATCGACGTAAAAAATCGCGATGCTCACAAAGAAAACCGCCGCAAGGTCGAGTTGGAATATGTGACCCATCAAAAAGATTACTACGACGAAACTGGCAGAGTGTATGACTTGCGTAAAATCACCGAGTCGCACCAAGTCGCATTGAAAAACGGGGGTGCTGAATAATGTGGAAAACAATTCTACGTCGTTTGTTGTTGATGATCCCGCAAGTCATTATTTTGAGTATCTTGATTTTCTTGATCGCACAAGCAATGCCTGGGGATCCATTTACCGGTTTGATCAATCCAAACCAAGATCCAGCTGTTATTGAGCGGATGCGTGAAGCCGCTGGTTTGAATGACCCATGGTATACCCAGTATTTCCGTTGGATCGGAAATGCCTTAAAAGGGGACTTTGGTCAAAGTTTCATCTTTAAATTACCTGTTTCAACGTTATTAGCAGGACGTATCAGCAATACATTGTGGTTATCTTTATTGACGGTCATTTTGACTTACGTGATTGCCATTCCTTTAGGGATGTGGGCAGGACGTTACCAAAATTCATTGCTTGATAAAGTCGTCGTTGTTTACAACTTCTTCAGTTTCGCCGTACCGTTGTTTATCTTTGCGTTGATCGCATTGTTCATCTTCGGTTACCGATTGGCTTGGTTCCCAACGGGTGGTTCCGTTGCACCGGGGGTCAGCGGCATGGCTGAGTTTTGGAGTCGCTTGTATCACCTACTATTACCGGCGATCACTTCTGCATTATTAGGAACAGCAGTGACGATCCAATACTTGCGAAGTGAAGTCATTGATTCGAAATCATTGGATTTCGTTCGTACCGCTCGTTCAAAAGGGGTACCAACGAATAAAGTCTTCTCACGTCACGTTTTCCGTAATGCATCGTTGCCGATCGCATCACAAATGGGCTACGAGATCACTTCATTGATCGCAGGTTCTGTGGTCATTGAGAAAATCTTCGCTTACCCAGGTGTCGGAAAACTGTTTATCGATAGTATCGTCCAACGGGACTATGCCGTGATCACTTCACTGACATTGATCTTAGGACTAGCGACCTTGATCGGTACGCTGCTATCAGATATCATCATGAGTATTGTCGATCCAAGAATCAGAATCCAGTAATAGGAGGGGATAAATGTGTCTGAAAAGAAAGAAAAAGTACTAAAACAAGAGAGCATCCCGCCTATGGGATTAAAAATGATTTTTCGCGAATTCTTAAAAGATAAAATGGCGATCTTTTCATTAGTTTTGTTAGTCGCAGTTTTATTGTTCGTGTTTATCGGCTCAGCAGTTATCGACCAATCACAAGTGATGCGTGTCAGCATCCTTGATAAATACGCTGTACCCGGCGCGATTTCGCCAAACGGCGGCACCTACCTTTTAGGGGCGGATGAAGGTGGCCGTGATGTTTGGGGACAATTGATCATCGGTGCGCGTAACTCAATCTTGATTGGTTTTTCAATCACGATCATTACGTCGATCGTTGGGGTCGGACTAGGGATCATCTCAGGTTACTATGGTGGCATCATTGATAACATTTTGATGCGTATCGTTGACTTCGTTATGATTTTGCCGATCATGTTGATCATTATCGTTATCGTATCGATCGTACCTCGTTATAACGTTTGGACCTTTATATGGGTCATGAGTGCCTTTTACTGGGTCGGAAAAGCAAGGCTCTTCCGAAGTAAGACCCTTTCAGAAGGCCGTCGCGACTATGTTAGTGCATCGAAAACCCTCGGAACCAATGACTTCGTCATCATGTTCCGCGAAATCATGCCGAACCTTAGCTCATTGATCATCACCAACTTAACAATGAACTTTGCAGCGAATATCGGTATTGAAACGACACTAACATTCTTAGGTTTTGGTCTGCCGACCAATGTTCCAAGTTTGGGAACACTGATCGGATATGCCAGCAGCGGTGATGTGCTGGTCAACAGACAGTGGATCTGGTTACCCGCATCAATTCTAATTTTAGTCTTGATGTTGAGTATCAATTACGTTGGTCAAGCATTTAAGCGTTCAGCGGATGCGCGTCAACGACTAGGATAAACAAGGAGGATACAGGATGAAGAAAAATATTTTTGGTATGGTCACTCTTTTGTCAGTGTTAGCATTGGCAGCTTGTGGCAGCAACGGCGGCGGAACCGATTCTTCTGGTGGCGGCAGCAATGCAGCAAACGATACGGAAGATGTAAGCAACTTCCCAATCGAAGTTAGCAATGATGCAGAGGCAATCGAAGGTGGTACTTTGGATGTTGCAGTAGTGATGGATACGCAATTCCAAGGGTTGTTCCAAACAGAATTTTATCAAGATAACTATGATGCACAATTTATGTTGCCAAGTAATGAAAGTTTATTCGTCAATGACGCTGATTTCAAAATTGTTGACGGCGGGGCTGCAAACCTTGAGCTAGATGAAGACAACAACACAGCAACAATTACTTTACGCGACAACCTGAAATGGTCTGATGGCGAAGATGTTACGGCAGATGATATCATCTTCACTTACGAAGTAATTGGTAACAAAGATTATACTGGTATTCGTTATGATAGTAACTTTACTAACATTGTTGGTATGGAAGATTACCATGATGGTAAAGCTGATACTATTTCTGGTATCACCAAAGAAAGTGACAAAGTCGTTAAAATTCAATACAAAGAAGTTCACCCTGGTATGATGCAAGCAGGTGGTGGTATTTGGGCTTCAGCATTACCAAAACACGCCTTTGAAGGAATCGAAGTCAAAGATATGGAATCAAGCGATCAAGTTCGTAAAAATCCAATCGTCTTCGGACCTTATGTAATGTCAAATATCGTAGCTGGTGAATCCGTAGAGTACGTTCCAAACGAATACTATTATGGAGATAAGCCAAAACTAGATAAATTATCATTTAAAGCAGTTCCAACTTCATCTATTGTTGAAGCGATGAACGCAAAACAATATGATATGGCTTTATCAATGCCGACAGATACGTATCCTACTTATAAGGATACTGACGGTTATCAAATCTTAGGCCGAACAGATACTGCTTACACTTATTTAGGTTTCAAATTAGGTAAATGGAATGCCGATGAAGGTAAAGTTGAATACAATCCTGATTCAAAAATGGCTGACAAGTCATTGCGTCAAGCAATGGGTTATGCATTAGATAATGATGCTGTCGGAAGCCGTTTCTACAATGGCTTGCGTACAAATGCAACGACATTGATCCCACCAGTATTTGGCTCATTACACAATACAGATGTTGAAGGTTATACTTTAAACATCGACAAAGCAAATCAATTACTTGATGATGCTGGCTACAAAGATGTCGATGGCGACGGTATGCGTGAAGACAAAAATGGTGAGAAATTAACCATTAACTTTGCTTCAATGTCAGGTGGCGAAACAGCACAACCATTAGCAGATTACTACATCCAACAATGGAATGAAATCGGACTTGATGTACAATACACAACAGGTCGCTTGATCGACTTCCAAGCATTCTATGACAAATTGGAAAATGATGATCCTGAGATTGATGTTTACCAAGGTGCATGGAATACTGGTTATGACCCATCACCAATGGGCTTGTATGGACCTAACTCTGCGTTCAACTACACTCGTTTTGAATCAGAAGAAAATACGAAATTGCTAGAAGCAATCGATTCAAAAGATTCGTTTGACGAAGCAAAACGTAAAGAAGCATTTGATGCATGGCAAGAATATGCTGCTGATGAAGCGTTTGTTATCCCAACACTTTACCGTAGTGCGGTGTTACCTGTATCAAATCGCGTCAAAGACTTCACATGGGCTTATGATGTGAATTACAATCCTTGGGCAACAATTTCAGTTACAGCTGAATCTCGTTAATCAATGATCGATGAAAAGACGTCCTTTCCAGGACGTCTTTTTTCTGTTTTTTTTGCGGGTATCTGAGAAAAACAGGCTTTTTTATACAGGAGAAGATTAAGTAAATAAAATTTTATTACAGTCTTTCCAAGAATTTGGAGGAAACATTTCATAATTCGGCAAAAACCAGTATAATAGGGAAGTGTCGATAAACTAATGAAGGAATGTGACAAATGAATACACAATTAACGAAAGAACTAAAAGAAAAGTTTGATATTGTGTTCCATGATGTAGATCTGCTTGAACAAGCGTTTACGCATTCATCTTATGTGAATGAGCACCGCAACTTGCACTTGTCAGATAACGAACGTTTAGAGTTTTTGGGCGATGCTGTCTTAGAGTTGATCGTTTCACGGTATTTGTATCGTGAATTGCCAGATCTGCCCGAAGGTAAGCTGACGAAGCTACGGGCGGCAATCGTTCGCGAAGACAGTTTATCCATGTTTGCCAAAGATTGCCGATTCGATGAATACATTCGTCTAGGCAAAGGGGAAGAAAACTCTGGCGGTCGTAAACGACCTTCTTTGCTTTGTGATCTATTTGAAGCCTTTTTAGGTGCGTTATACTTGGACCAAGGTCTGGAAAGTGTCAGCGGCTTTTTGACGAAAGTTGTCTTTCCAAAAGTAAAAGCAGGTGCTTTTTCCCATGAGATGGATCACAAGACCCGCTTGCAAGAAGTCTTGCAGCGCGGCGGCGATGTTTCCATCAATTATCGTTTGATCAAAGAAGCAGGCCCCGCCCATGAACGGATTTTTTGGACGGAAGTCTATTGCGATGATACCTTGATCGGAAAAGGACAAGGAAAATCGAAGAAATTATCAGAACAGGACGCCGCTGCGAATGCCTTGGCGGATCTTGAACAGTAAGAGAGGACTGGCGGAGTGTATTTAAAACGAATAGAGATTGCCGGCTTTAAATCCTTTGCCGACCGCACAGTCATTGATTTCGAACATCGAGTGACTGCAGTCGTCGGACCAAATGGCAGCGGCAAGAGCAATATTACCGAAGCGATTCGTTGGGTTTTAGGAGAACAATCTGCCAAAAATCTACGTGGTGGCAAAATGCCTGATGTTATTTTTGCAGGTTCTGACACCCGCAGAGCGCTAAATATAGCGGAAGTGACGATCGTTTTAGACAATAGCGATCATTACTTGCCGATGGATTACAGTGAGATCAGCGTGACTCGCCGCTTGAGAAGAACCGGCGAAAGCGACTTTTTCTTAAATAAACAAGCTTGCCGCTTAAAGGATATCCAAGAGTTGTTTATGGACTCTGGGTTGGGGAAAGAATCATTTTCGATCATTTCCCAAGGCAAGGTAGAAGCAATTTTCAGCAGCAAACCAGAAGACCGTCGTGGGATTTTTGAAGAAGCGGCGGGGGTATTGAAATACAAACAGCGGAAAAAGAAAGCCGAGCAAAAATTGTTTGAAACTGAAGACAATTTAAGCCGTCTACAAGATATCATTTATGAACTAGAAGATCAGTTGGTGCCTCTGGCAGCCCAAAGTGAAGCAGCCAACCGCTTTTTAGCGTTAAAAGAAAAATTGACGACGGTCGATGTGGCCTATGCGGTCTTAGAGATCACGAAAGCAAAAGAAGCGTGGGAGACAGCCAAAGCTCAACTGAGTACCTTTAACCAAGAACTGGCGCAGATTTCCGAAAAGATCAACCAAGGGGAACTGTCGTTACATTCTTTGCGGCAACAACGTACTGCTTTTGATGAAACGTTGGAGCGTTTGAATCAGCAGCTTTTAGAGGTCACCGAAGGACTGAAGCAAGCCGAAGGGCAAAAAGAAGTCTTGGATGAACGTTCAAAGCATACGCAAAAAAGCTCTGCCGAATACCAAGAAACTTTAGAGGAAGTCACAGAGCGGGTCACACTTTTAAATGAAGAAAAAACGGAACTGATCGGCTTGCTTTCACAAAAGAATCGTAGTGTGCAGGAAGTTGAAGCAGCGATGCTGGCGTGTCAGCAAGAGCAGGAAAAGTACCAACGTTCAGCAAAAGAAATCATTGAAGAGTTGCGCAGCCAATATGTCGAAGCCATGCAGGAGCAGGCAACGATTGGAAACGAATTGAAATACTTGGAGCGTCAATACCAACAAGAAGCCGCGAAAAATCAAACGGCGCTAAGCAAGCAGACGCAAATGAATACGTCGTTGAAAGAAAAGACGACGGAAGCGCAAATCGTGGAAGAGCAGCTGACGCAGGCTAAAGCGATTTTAGAAGAACAACGCAAGCAATACATCCATCTTCAAGAAAAAGCTCAGACCAACAAAAAACGCTTTGATGAAGAACAAAAGAAAATGTATCAGTTAATGAGTCAAGTGCAGCAGGTACGAGCGAAACAGCGCAGTCTGCAAGACATTCAAGAAAATTATAGCGGCTTTTATCAAGGCGTTCGCTTGATTTTGAAAAACAAACAGCAGATCAGCGGTATCGTTGGCGCAGTAGCGGAGTTGATCGATGTGCCACAAGACTATACCGTGGCGATCGAGACCGCATTAGGCGCCGCTGCACAGCATGTCGTCGTTGAAAATGAGCGGGATGCGCGAGCAGCCATCACGTATTTGAAAGAAAATCGAGGGGGTCGTGCAACCTTCCTACCGCTGACGACCATCAAAGCCCGTCATTTGCCAGATTATGCCCGCAATCAAGCCAAGCAAGTGTCTGGATTTATCGGCGTTGCCAGCGAATTGGTCCAGTCGCCCGAACACGTCCAAACGATTACGGATAACTTGTTAGGCAGTATCTTGATTGCCGAAGACTTGCAAAGTGCTAATGCGTTAGCACGGGCATTGAACTATAGCTATCGGGTCGTTTCTTTAGAAGGGGATGTCATGAATGCTGGAGGTTCCATGACGGGTGGCGCAACGAAGAAAAATGCCGGTAGTTTGTTTAGCCAAAGCAACGAGCTGCAACAATTGACGGCACAAGCGGCGCAACTGGATGAGCGGCTTTTAAAAACGGAAAAGCAAGTCCAGCATTTTGAAGCAGCGACCAAAGAAGCACAAGCAGCATTAGAAGAATTGCGGACGCAAGGAGAACAGGCTCGCATGACGGAGCATGAGCTGCAAAGCCGTTTACAAAATCTTGAGAATGACCTGAGCCGCTTGAAGCAAGAGCAGCAAGTGTTTGATTTTGAACATCGCGAAGTGCAAGCCTTCTTTGAGGAATATGATGAGAAGAAGACGAGCTTGGAAGAACAGCAAAAGAATATTGCAGCGCAATTGGCGAAAATCGACCAAGATATTCATCAAATGAATGCCGAAGAAGACTTGATCGAGGAAAAACGCCAAACCTTAGCACAAGAAAGTGCGCGCTTGCAGGCAGCTTTCGCAGTTCAAAAAGAACAAGTGGCGCATTTGCAGCAAAAAATTGCCGCTACGAATCAAGCATTAGAAGAAAACGAAGCGCGTCAACTCTCCTTAGAACGGCAGTTAGCTGCCTTGACAAGCAACGTCAGCGATCATGAGTTTTCAGAAGAAAGCATTCTTCAGCGAATTGAAGCCTTCACAAAAACCAAGCAGCAGGTAACAGCGGAATTGACGGTGATTCGTGAACAACGTCAAGTCGTTCAACAAGAAATCGGTGCATTAGACGAAGCCCTGAGTGCTGAAAACTTAACGCAAAAAGAAAAGCTGTCAGAAAAAACCGAAGTTGAGATCGAAAAAAATCGCGCAGAATTGGTGATGGATAATCGTTTGTTGTATTTACAAGAAGAATACAATCTCACCTTTGAAAAGGCAGCGCAAGATTTCCCTGAAATCGAGGATGCAGAACAAGCCAAAGTCGACATTCAGGAACTAAAACAAGCGATCGAGCAAATTGGTCCAGTCAATTTAAATGCGATCGAACAATATGAGCAAGTCAATCAACGGCATTTGTTCTTGACGAGTCAGCGAGACGATCTGCTGTCGGCTAAAGCACAGCTGTTTGATACGATGTCTGAAATGGATGAAGAAGTCAAAACCCGTTTCGGCGAAGTCTTCGATGCGATCCGTCTGCAATTCAAACAAGTCTTTCCTAATATGTTTGGCGGCGGTCATGCGGAATTAGTCTTAACAGATCCGAAAGATTTATTGAACACTGGGATTGAGATCGAAGCCCAACCACCGGGCAAGAAATTGCAAAACCTCAGCTTGCTATCAGGGGGCGAACGGGCACTGACTGCGATTGCGTTATTGTTTTCCATTATTCAAGTTCGTCCAGTACCGTTTTGTGTGCTTGACGAAGTGGAAGCAGCATTGGATGAAGCCAATGTCTCTCGTTTCGGTCATTACTTGAGTGCTTTCCAAAATGATACACAGTTTATCGTCGTAACTCACCGTAAAGGAACGATGGAGGCAGCAGATGTGTTGTATGGTGTGACCATGCAAGAATCTGGAGTGTCGAAGACCGTGTCCGTGCGCTTAGAAGAAGTGCGTGAAGGCGGTAGTTTTACAGCAGATCAAGCATAGAGGAGGAATGATATGATTAAACTGATTGCGATCGATTTAGATGGAACGTTATTGAATGACAAAAAAGAAGTGACTCCTCGCAACAAAGAGGTACTTGCTCGTGCCAAAGCACAAGGCGTAAAAATCGTCATTTGTACGGGACGTCCATTACGGGCGATCCGTCCGTACTTAGAAGAATTATCGCTGAAAGAACCCGGCGACTATAGCATCACCTTTAACGGCGGTTTGGTTCAAAAAAATGAGACTGGCGAGATCATTGAAAAAGCAGCGATGCAGCTGGCAGATATCCATGAATTGGTTTCAGTGGCGGAAGACTTGAATTTGCCTCTAGACGTGGTATCCGAAGAGGTTGTCTTGAGTTTACCCACTTCAGCAGCGCATCCATCGATTTATGGCTCGTTGAATCCTTTATTGGATTGTCGTCCTTTTGCCGTAGCTGATCTGGATGAATCGATGCTCTATAATAAAGCGGTGATCGCCTACCATCAGGAAGTCTTGGATCCTAAGATCCCTGAGATTTCCTCAGAGATCCGCGAGAAATATGAAATCATCAAAAGCCGGAATAACCTGTTGGAATTTATGCCTAAAGGAATCACCAAAGCCTATGGTATCAGCCTATTGGCGCAAGATTTAGGGATCAAGCAAGAAGAAGTGATGGCGATCGGTGATGAAGAAAATGACTTGCCGATGATTCGCTATGCAGGGATTGGCGTAGCGATGGCCAATGCCGTGCCAATCATTAAAGAAGCGGCTGACGTTGTCACCGTTTCAAACCAAGAAGACGGTGTGGCAGCAGTGATTGAAGAATATGTCTTAAAAGGAGGTGCGTAAGATGGGATTTTTTGACAAAATCAAAAAAGCGCTGATTGGAGAAACCAAAGAAGCAGAGCAAGAAATTGACAAACCGTTAGTCGATGCTGACTCACCAGAGGCACAGCGTTCAGAAGAAAGCCAGCCAGCACAAACTCCTGCTGAACAAGGCGCTTCAGAACCAGTGGCACCTGCAGAAACCGCCGACTCCAGTGATTTGGAGGCAGAGCAAGAAACTGCTGAAGTGTCCCTGCAGCAAGAAGCAACGACAGCGAACAAAGGAGAAGAAGCACCAAGTATTCCAGAAGAAGTGGCTAAGGATGTACCATCAGAGGAAACCCCAGCGGCTACACCAATCCTTCAACCAGCGCCAGAAACGGAAAGTGTGCAGGATAAATACACCAAAGGATTGACGAAATCACGGAAAACCTTTGGGCAACGGATGAACGAATTGTTTGCCAACTTCCGTACGGTGGACGAAGACTTCTTCGAAGAAGTGGAAGAAACGCTGATTGGCGCAGACGTCGGCTTTGATGCGGCGATGAAGATCGCGGATGCATTGAGACAAGAAGTCAAACTACGTAATGTGAAGAAAACGGCAGATGTCCAAAATGTCATCATCGAAAAATTGGTTGACCTATATGGGGAAGCGGGTGTCGGTGAAGTTAACGAGTTGAATATGCAGTCGGGGTTGACCGTCATTTTATTTGTTGGCGTGAACGGTGTTGGAAAAACCACCAGCATCGGGAAATTAGCCCATCAATTCAAAGCCGAAGGCAAAAAAGTCTTATTGGCAGCAGCGGATACTTTCCGTGCCGGTGCCATCGATCAATTAGTGGTCTGGGGTGAACGGGCTGGTGTTGAAGTCGTTCGTGGCAATGCAGGAGGCGATCCAGCAGCAGTCGTGTTTGATGCGATGGAGCGCGCAAAACGAGAAAATGCTGACGTTTTATTAGTAGATACCGCGGGTCGTTTGCAAAACAAAGTCAATTTGATGAACGAACTAGAAAAAATCAAACGGATCATTCAACGAGTGGACCCAACGGCCCCTCATGAAGTCCTGCTCGTGTTGGATGCAACAACGGGTCAAAACGCGATGAATCAAGCAAAACAATTTAAAGAAACGACGGATGTTTCTGGTCTCGTCTTAACCAAACTTGATGGAACGGCTAAAGGGGGGATCGTCTTGGCGATCCGTAACGAGCTGCGGCTGCCCGTCAAATTAGTGGGACTCGGAGAAGGCATCAATGATTTAGAACCATTTGATCCAAATGAATTTGTCGTTGGCTTATTCAAAGGCTTGATCAAAGAATAAAAAAACAGAGCCCTGTGTTAGGTGATACACCTACACATGGCTCTCCTTTATTGTTGCTTTTGTGAGATCAAAGGGAAGAGAAAACGGGTCGTCGTCTCTTTCCACGAGCTTGACTTGTGACGTAAAGCTGAGAACACTTGGCGTGGCAAATGTGGGTACAGCGATGCACGACTTTGCCAAAAATCAGGAAAAGCAGTTTGAAGGCTTCGTTTTCTTCTGCGCTGTCTAAAAACTTTGGGAAGTATCAGGCAGAATACAACGAGTTGAACGATGGGGAAAGATTATTTCTTAAGTTCCCCTTGGCGCTCAGTGATCATTTTTTCCAAGTTGTTCAATGTATCGATATCTTTATTGGTTTCGATAAAGTTCGTAATCAAATTCAATAAAGATTGATCAGACAATTCTGCTGCTAAGAAGTCTTCTTGGGTCACATTCGGAGAATACAACCGAGTCAAAACAGTACCGCTGTAGCCGATATCCGCTACTTTCAATAAGTCGTGGTTTTTTAGTTTACGTACGACTGCTTGAATGGTATTCTTGCTTAGATCTTGCTGTTGGACAGCAATGTCATTTGCAGAAAGAGGTTTGTCTGAATTCCAAAAGATATTCATGATTTGACGTTCGCGTTTGGTAAGATTAAGTGGCTTCATTCACTATTCTTCCTTTCAAAAAAGAGTAATATGGACATAATAATTTACTGTTCTATAAGCAGTATACTTTATTTTGAAGGTAAATATCAAATTTATTCAAGTATTTTATAAATTCTTGGTAATTTTAGTAAGAGATATTACAAGTGAGGAGCAAATTTCTGCATTTTTCACCAGTTTTCACTATAATAGATGGAAAGAAATAGCATTTGAGAAAAAATTTAGTAGAAGAACATAGAGGGCAGTCGAATGAAAATAAAAACATTGTTATCACATAAAGAGCTTTTTCCCTATTTATTGAAAGGACGCTACGGGATTGAGCGTGAAGCGCAGCGGGTGCGGCTTGATGGGACGTTTGCAGGTACCGATCATCCTAAAACGTTAGGCAATCGGCGCTTCCATCCGTATATCCAAACGGATTTTTCCGAAAATCAACTGGAACTGATTACGCCCGTCGCTGATTCCGTGGATGAATTGTTCCGTTTTTTAGGGGCGATTCATGATGTGGCGTATCGTTCGATGTCAGCAGAAGAAATGCTCTGGCCATTGAGTATGCCACCGGCTTTACCAGAAAAAGAAGAAGACATCGTCATTGCTAAATTAGATCAATTTGAAGATGTGCTCTATCGCCGCTATTTAGCTAAAACATATGGTCGCCGCAAGCAAATGGTCAGTGGGATTCATTTCAATTTCGAATTTGCGGAAGACTTTTTGCAGCAGCTGTATGCTTTGTCTGAAACGAAGGAAAGCTTCCAGACGTTTAAAACGGCACTTTATTTGAAAGTAACTCGCAATTATTTGCACTATCGCTGGTTTTTGACGTATTTCTTTGGGGCGACTCCTGCTTCAGAAGCCAATTATTTTACGACAGAAAACGGACCGCAAGAACCAGTCCGCAGTATTCGCAATAGCCGCTATGGGTACACGAATCACGAAGACGTCAAGGTATCTTACGCTTCGTTAGAGACCTATCTTGCAGATATTGCCAAATTAGTGGAGACGGGAAAGCTTTCAGAAGAAAAAGAATTTTATGCGCCAGTGCGTCTACGTGGGGGAAAACGGGTCGCAGATTTAGCCTCAGCGGGTATCCGTTATATTGAGTTAAGAAATATTGACATCGATCCCTTTGCCCGCTATGGGATTTCCAAAGAGCAAGTCGCATTCTTGCATTTCTTCTTATTGTTTTTAAGTACAAAAGAAGAAGGCAGCGATGCGGATGCGTGGATCGAAGAGGGCAATCAGAAAAATGATCAGGTCGCATTAGAACATCCGCTTGCACCTTTGACTTATCAGCAAGAAGCGCAAGCGCTGATTACTGAAATGATGGACTTTGCCCAAGCCCTTGAGCTGCCGCATCCACCATTTTTGGATCAGCTTTCAGAAATGCTGGCTGAACCAGAAAGAACCTTCGCGGGACGTCTTTTCTCAGCAAGTCAAGCAACCAGTCAAGCCCAGACAGCAACATTGCTGGGACAAAAGTATCATCAAGCTGCTTGGGAAAAACCGTATCAATTAGCTGGCTTTCGAGCAATGGAATTGTCGACCCAGATTCTCTTGTTCGATGCGATCCAAAAAGGAATCGAAGTGACGGTACTGGATGAAACGGATCAATTCTTGAAATTAGCCGTGAGAGACCACATCGAATATGTTAAAAATGCCAATATGACCAGTAAGGATCAGTACATCGTCCCATTGATCATGGCGAATAAAACGGTCACTAAAAAAATCTTAGCCGAAAATGGCTTTCATGTACCAAGTGGCGCTGAGTTCGCTTCGGCAGAAGAAGCGATCACGTTTTATCCTCAGATTGCCCACAGCGGGTTTGTGGTAAAACCGAAAACCACCAACTATGGGATCGGTATCTCGATTTTCAAAGAAGGTGCCTCTTTAGCGGATTATCAAGCGGCGGTCGCCATTGCCTTTGCGGAAGATGATTCGATCCTCGTTGAGACTTTTTTGTCAGGGACGGAATATCGGTTCTTCGTGATCGATGGGCGAGTCGATGCGATTTTACTACGTATCCCTGCCAATGTCGTGGGTGACGGCAAGCGCACGATCACGGAACTCGTCGCAGAGAAAAATCTCGATCCATTGCGCGGCACCCATCATCGGACCCCATTAGAGCTGATCCAATTAGGGGAACTGGAACAACTGATGTTAAAAGAGCAAGGGTATCAAGTGGATTCAGTACCCGAAGAGGGGCAGATCGTTTATTTGCGAGAAAACTCGAATATCAGTACTGGCGGTGATTCTATCGATGTGACGGATGACTTCAACGATGATTACAAACAAGTAGCAGTCGATGCGGTAGCCGCATTACAAGCATCTATCAGCGGAATCGATCTGATTATTCCAGATAAAACCAAGCCAGCCAATGAACCGGGGGCTTATGGAATCATTGAAGCCAATTTCAACCCAGCGATGCATATGCACGTTTATCCATACAGCGGGAAAGGCCGACGCTTAACTATGTCTGTTTTACGCCTGTTGTTCCCTGAAGTCTTCGAGAGCTGATGGAAGTACAAAAAGCAAAGAACTGCACACTTTGGAAGGAGAGTTCCTTTCAAAGTGTGCAGTTTTTTTTATATCGTTGTTTGATTCCTGATCTGACAGTTAGCATAATAGTTAATCCCCTCGTTTTTTGTCTTTATTTATCAAATAATATTTATTTTAATATGAATACTGGAAAAATAATTGTATTTTTGGTAATCTAAAGAGAGGAAGTTTTAGTTTTTTTATACACGATTAAATAACTATCGTTTTTTGAAGAGCCGCTAAATTAGGTCAGCATGTATAAAAAAGATATGAACATAGATATTGTCTTTCAACTATGCTTTTACATATAACAAAATGAGTAACATCAAAAAAGCGGCAAAGGCAGACGGATTCTCTTAACTTTGTTAGTGACAAAAGAAGTGCAAAGATTGTTTTCAATTGAATCAAAAACGAAAGTTCATCATCGGAAACTGAGTTGAATCGATACTCAATGTTCAAGTTATTTGGAAGTAAGGCAGGTTTTATAGCCGAAACTGATTGTGGTTCGATGAGTGACTCCTAAACATAGGCGCATTGCTTTAAGAATTTGCGGAACGGTCCTTTGGCAGCACCTTATAGGTACACAAAGGATATGGATGATTTTTTCCGATCCCTGCGAATGTTTGACAGTGCTTTGTCGGTTCTTCATTCAGTGTGCAGGCTTTTTTCGTAGGCTTAAATCAATGGTTTTAGTGCTTCCAACCGAGGAATCACTTTTTCTTTAGCCGCTCTTTTCTGTCTTTCAACGGGCTATGATTCACACGAGCCCTTCTGCGTAGATAAGTATACTAAATTTATTATACAGATCCATCCTGAAATTTTAATCAGGTTATGGTGTGTAATAAGTTGAATATAATAGCATTATAAAAAGGAGAGTACGGAATGAAAAAATTTAATGGTAAGATTGTTAAAACGTTGGCATTACTAGCAACAATTTTTACGGCTGGTGCATTATCAAATCAAGTTTCGGCATCAGAAGAAACAGCATCCCCTATTTCCGCAAGCGTATGGGTTGCCAGAACACCCGAACAAATCAAAGCTGATATTACTGGGAATGAATATACGATTGTTTGGGGTGATACACTTAGCGCCATCAGTAAAGCGACAAATATTACGATCGAACGTCTAGCACAATGGAATAATATTTACAATATTGACTTGATTTATGCTGGCAACAAATTAGTGTTTGATGGAAATGTGGTTTCTCTAAAGGATGCAGAGGGTAATACGATTAGTCAAGCAGTGATTCAAGATACTGACAAAATTGATCCGACCAAACCAATTGGGGGAGGAAGCAATACAAATCCTGGAAACAGTAATAATGGATCAAATGTCTCTACAAAACCGACACCTCCAGCAACAGATAACGGATCAGGAGACGGATCAACAAAACCAACGCCGCCTGCAACAGATAATGGATCAGGAGAGGACTCCACAAACCCAACACCACCAGCAACGGATAATGGTTCAGGTGGAGATAATGGTTCCACTAATCCACCAGCTGATCGAGAGTTTGAAGTGACAGTCGTTGCAGAAAATGAAGAAATTACACGCCTCCGTGTCGGACCATTCTTAACTACCGATGAAGTGGCGGCATGGCTGCTTGAAAACTATGTTGGATTAGTTTCAGACCTACAAATCTATCTAGAAGGAAACTATATCTATATTGAGTTCAATATTCCGACACCTGATAATGGAGGCGCGACTGACCGTGAAATTGTAGTTGAAGTTGTCTATGAGAATTCATATTATACTCGTCTACGTGTCGGACCATTCCTAAGTAACGAGGAAGCTACTGCTTGGAAGCATGAAAATTATCCAGAAGTAGTTAAGGGGCATGAAGTTCATTTTGTAGGCGATTATATCTATATTGAATTTGGTGTATTTAATAAAGACGAAGATGATAAAGATGTAGACGGCGGAGATAACGGTTCCGGTGGCGGAGATACAGATGTAGATGGCGGCGAAAATGGCTCTGGTGGCGGAGATACAGATACCGATGGTGGAGAGAATGGCTCTGGTGGCGGAGATACAGATGTAGACGGTGGCGAAGACGGCTCTGGCGATGGCGAAACAGATGTGAATATTCCAGTCAATCTGGGCAATAGCGGCATTTTTGCAGCTACTAGTGCAGAAGCGAGTGCAAGTGCATATTCTTTATGGGCTGAAGGGAAGTTTTTAGAGTTTACACGCTTTGTTATTCGGCCAGCGCTAAATGCAAATGGAGATCCAATTGGTTTTACAGTTGATTTTTACTAAATAAAAAAGATAAGTTGATTCTTTGATGTATCAAATAAATTAAGAAGAATACAACTTAAAACTAATAAAAACCAGTCAGAAACTGCCTCTGACTGGTTTTTATTTGAAGAAATCATGAGAAATACGTTAACGTCCTGCTTTATGGTTCGCTTTACTAGCAAACTATTATATCCAGTACTTTCTATCTGCAGGAAGTATCGCGAGCCTTTTTTGGATGTTCTTATCCTTCAAAAGCAGCGATTTCAATCGTTTGTTTTGTTTCTTCCACCTTGAGACCCGTTCGGGCTTCCCACCATTGTTTCATTTCTTTTTCATAAGTGGTAGGAAAACGTTGGATCAAGGTTAATAACGGTACGCCTTGAATCGAGGCGTAGGGAAAGTTTAAAACCAGATTGTACTTCAGTTCCGACAGGAGGCTATAATATTGAAACATCATAAAGTTCATTTCATTCTTATCCTCCAGCAGGAGTACTTTCGGAGCGCGATCCAGCATAAAACCCAAGCTGCGCATTATGAACAATACGCCATCTAGATGGCTGGATTCGATCGTGGGTGCCGTTTTTAACAAATCGATATGCAGATCCAAAGCATCAAGCAGTTCTTTCTTTAATGAAAGGTAGGGCGGTGTTGATTGTTCCATGATAGTTCCTCCTTTTAATGGAAAAGACGTTTCCAAAATGACGTTTTCTCTGGTTGTTCCTGCTCTTTATCCGATGGAGCGGCAGCTGCAGGGAATTTTTTTTCGATATCGATGACGTCTTCATTGACGGCTTCTTTCCCAGCAATCAGCAAGCCGATACTGTCTGGACCAGCATCTTGGGCATCGGAGACGATCCGAAATTCCATCTGTTGTTTGGTCAGTAAAGTGATGTAATCGGTCTGGATCGATTCTGGCAATTTTCCATTAAGCAGCACGAGCGCTCCTTGATAATCTGGTAAGGCGTTCAAGAGCGTTTTCTGGTTGTCCTTCTTCTTCATTTCTGTTACTGTCATACTAAGATAACACCGTTCACGAAACGTGCCTAAATACTTGCGCTGTTCATCTGGGTTGACGCGAGGCGTCCCATACATTCCTGTATCAAGGCGTTTTTCTAATTCGTCTGACATTGAAGTATCCTCCTCAAAGCGTTTACTTATGCTTATTATAGCATATCCAGCAAATAGCAAAAGAGGGGTGCGATCGTGAGAGAGTATTGACAGAAAGTAGGGATCCTATGACAACAAAAGAACGACATTTGCTATTGTTAGCAGAAAATCAACGGTTGGAGACACCGAGGCTGCTCTTGCGTCCTGTTTCCTTGGCGGATGCAGCGGACATGTTTGCCTATGCAAATGATGAAGAAACGACGACCTTCGTCTTTGCTAGACATGGGTCGGTTGAAGAAACAAAACTACGCATCGCCGAGTATTTTGTTGCTGCACCCTTAGGAAAATTTGCGATCGAAGAAAAAGACTCAGGAAAAATGATCGGGACCATCGATTTGCGGGTAGAATCAGAAAAAGAGATCGCTGAGCTCGGTTATACATTGAGTCGCGATTATTGGGGGCAAGGGATCATGCCAGAAGCGGCAATGGCACTGCTGCATTTCGGTTTTGAAACACTCGAATTGATTCGAATTTTTGCTCGACATGATGCCCGAAATCCCAAGTCTGGACGGGTCATGGAGAAAATTGGGATGAAATTGGAAGCAACGATCCCAGCTGCCCGCAAATCGGGTGAAGAAATCATCGATGAAGTCACGCGTGGCATCACCCTTGAGGAATGGAAAAAACCTATCATGTAAAGGAGGGCTCTCGTCATGGAACTGAACATTGAGCCAGCAGCATTTAAAAAAATAACCCCTTATGTGCAGCCAGATGATCGTCTCTACTTGGATTTTGAAGACGGCGTTGGTCCGTTTCCTGCAACGGAGATCACCTGCCGTTTGGACATCCATTTTCGCCTGATCATCGTGCCGCAAAGCTATCCAGAAGAAGGATTGGCGATCTACGACACCCCTTTAACGACACCCTTAGGCACGATTTGGTTGAAGCAAGGGGCTCAGGTGTATTTAGAAGAACAGACTCGGATGCAGGTGGAACCGACCTATCAACGGTTGCAATTGGTGGGAAATAGCGGGATCTTAGCTAACGATGTCCAATTGTTACGGATCGAAAAGCAGACGGCGGGCCGCTGAGATGGGCACGTTGGCGGTTATTAGCGACTTGCACGTCGATATCAACCAATTATTTGATCCCCATCTGCAGCTGATCGCTGATTATTTGCAGCAAAATCAGGTGACCCATCTGCATCTGGCAGGAGATGTGGCGAATAAAAAACAACGGCTATTAGACGTGGTCGCATTTTTTCAAAGTCGACAGGTGCCAACGACCTTTCACTGGGGCAATCATGAAATGGTGGACTTGACGGAACAAGAGATCGAGGCTTTCGATGATCCCGCCTTTCTTAATTTTCAGACGTATCGCTTATCAGAAAAAACACAGCTGTTGGGAATCAATGGCTGGTATGACTACCAATATTCTGATCTGACCAGTGAAGCTGAGATCTTGCGGCTGAAAAATTTGTTTTGGTATGACCGCATGATTCAACGAAAGGGATCGGATAAGGAGATCAGCCAAGCCATCAATGAGCGTTTAGCGGAAACATTGGCCCATTTGCCGCAAGACCAAGAAATTTTTCTTTCTACGCATTTTGTGCCCCAAGAAGCGTTTATTGTGCGGCAGACCGGCAAGTACGCCCGCTGGAACCACCTAAATGCGTTTTTGGGGTCGCCCGATTTTGGCGCAGTGATCGACCAGTACGCCAATGTGCGGGCAGTCGTCTTTGGGCATACCCATCGACGCTTTGAGAAAAAGGAGCTTGCGGGAACCAGCTACTATTGCCGTCCCTTCGGCTACTATTATGAATGGCAGTTGACCCGACGCTTCGTTTTGGAAAATCACTTAGCAGAAGCATATTCTCCAACGAAAGTTCGGACGCTGCTGCGAAACCATCATGAGGCATTTGAGGACTATAAAACGGCGCATCTTGTAGAGGAATTGGCGCAAGCGATCACGCTGCTGCCGTATTAGCGCAGCAAACGAGTCCTGCTTGTTTTCGTGATTGAATTTCCAAGCAATTTAAACCATTAGAAGAAACACACAAAGGAGAAAAATCATGACATTTGAAGAAATCTTACCAGAATTAAAAGCTGGCAAAAAAATCATTCGTGAAGGTTGGGGCGGCTTTGAACTTTATGTGACATTCGTTGAAGGCGAAGTGTACGACAATGCCCCAGTCACCCCTTACTTTTTGATCAAAACAGCAGACGAGGGATTCTCGAGTTTCGCACCGACTGTTTGCGACATTCTTGCGGAAGATTGGAAAATCGTGGAATGACGGCAGCGTGGATCGATGACAAAACGATTGTGTTTGTCACAGGGGCTGCTTCAGGTATCGGTAAAGCGCAAGCAGAGGTGTTTCTTGCAGAAGGCGCTCAAGTATTTGGTGTTGACTGCCAATCGTTTCCTGATACGCTTTTAGCCCAGCCCCGCTTTTTCGGCACATGTTGTGACTTAGCGGTGAAAGAAAATTGTCTTGCAGCGGTCCAAGCTTGTGTGACGCACTTTGGCGGTATCACGGTCTTGTTAAATACAGCAGGAAAGCTTGACGGCTATCATACGATCGCTGAGACGACGTCAATGGAGTGGGAGGAGATATTTCAAACCAATGTCTCCAGCATGTTTTATTTAACGAAAGAAATTTTGCCGCTGATGCAAGCCAATGGCGGCGGAACGATCATCAATATGGCGTCCATCGCTGGAATGGTCGCAGGTGGGGGCGGGATCGCCTATACAACCGCAAAACACGCGATCGTCGGGTTTACCAAACAGTTGGCATTGGATGTTGCAGATCAAGGGATCTCGGTGAAGGGCATCGCGCCCGGTGCGATTCAAACGCCGATGAATGCGGCTGATTTTGCGGGTGACGGGAAAATGGCGCAATGGGTGGCAGAAGAGACGCCAGTCAAGCGTTGGGCGCAACCAGAAGAAGTTGCAGCGCTGACCCTTTTTCTTGCCAGTCCGCAAGCTAATTACTTGCAGGGGGCGATCGTGCCCATCGACGGTGGTTGGACCTTGAAATAACTAGCCTGAACCCATTAGAGGAGGACGCCAATGAAGGAACAAGCGATCCAGAACTTGTTTGCAAAAAATCGTGAATGTCGACAACTGCTTACGATCATTGAAGCGTTGCAGCTGTCGGATTGCTGGCTGTGTGCTGGGTACCTGCGGAATTATTTATGGGGGTTTCTCAGTGGGAAAATAGCGGAGGTGCCGCTGACCGATATTGATGTCGTGTTTTATGATCCGACTGTAAGCATAGAAGAAACAGCAGCGATCGAAGCGCAACTGCGCCGCTCGTTTCCCGAATTTCCTTGGGAGGTTCGAAACCAAGCGTTGATGCACCAACATAATTTTGCCGAGGAGCCGCCTTATACAAGTACCTTCGATGCTTTAACGAAGTTTCCAGAGCGTTGTACAGCGGTAGCGGCACGAATGAATCAAGGCAAGCTTGAATTGATGGCGCCTTTTGGCTGGCAGGATATTTGCAGTTTTCGGGTGCGTCCAACACCACATTTTGCCCAAAATGAACAGTATCTTGCGGTTTATCGACAACGCCAAGCGATGAAGCAGTGGCAGAAAATTTGGCCGCAGCTCTCGATTGAAGAGGGGAAGAAATAAAAAAGAACACTCGCGTGATGCGGCGATTTTCAAAAGTTAGACGAGAAAGCTAACTGATGGGAATCGCTGCATATGACGCGAGTGTTTTTTATTAACGTAAAGCCAATGGTTGCGCCAAGCGGTTTCTTAAAAAGATACCTAGATAAGCTGCGGCAACGGCTTTGATGATCCCAGGGATAATAAACAGAACAAAGCCACCGTTAAAGGCAGCCGGCCATGCCATGCCCGTGCTCCATTTCAGCCACAATGTACCAAACAACAAAGTTGCCAGCGCACCGACAATATTGCCGATCACTGCTCCTGTGTAGCGAAACGCTGTTTTTTCTACGATCAATCCAGTAAGCAATCCATTAAAGAGGAAGCCGACTAAATAGCCACCAGTTGGTCCTAACAAAACACCGACACCGCTGGAAAAACCAGCGAAAACGGGCAAACCAATCAATCCTAACAGCAAGTAGATGATGATCGCCATCGTTCCAGTTCGCGTGCCGAGGAAAGTCACCGCCAGCCCGATCGCAAAGGTTTGTCCTGTCAATGGGATCAAACCTAATGGAATCGTCAGTTGGGAAAGACCAGCAATAATGATCGCAAATAAAGCGGCATGGATTTGTTCACGTAATGATAATTTCATCGAATCCTTCTCTCTAATAATAATTTCGTTAACCTAAAAATAAATTATTTGGTTAACGAAATTATAAACGGTGGTTTACCAAAAGTAAAGAAGAATCTTGTTTTTTTAGTGTTCTTTTTTTAAAAGGACAATCAAGTTCTTTGAGGAGAGGAAAGGGGCGATCTCTTCCAGCTCATCTGTTGAGAAGGGCAGTGCTTGAACGAGCCGGCAGATCGTTGCTTCTGTTAGAAACGGCAGCAGTTCTTCGATTTCATCATAAGCCAAGCGTTCTGATGCGGCAACGTTTGGCTGTTCCAGGGCAGTCAGCAGGAGTTCATCCAGATAAGGCGCAGGTAAAAAGGGCAGCAGTTCTTCAATCTCAGAAAAGCGGAAGTCAGGATTTTCAAGCCAGCCTTTGATTTCTCCCGCCAAAAAGTTGGGGGGTAAAAAGGGCGCCGCCTCTTCCCAAAAAGCCATGGAATAGTGCTTACCTTTCAGGAGCTCTTCTACTTGGGGCTTTTTCAAAAAAGGCAGGAGTTCTTCCAGTACCTCTTCTGGGATATTCTCGGCACCATTTAGCAGGTGCTGCAAGTCTGCGCTGGTCAAATGAGGTGCTAGCCTAGGCAATAAGTCTAAATCTAAAGAAGTTTCTTGAAACGGTTCTTCTTGAATCAACGCTGACAATTCTTGCGGTTTGATCAGCGGAGCTAGTTCGGCGATTTCTTCTGGCTGTGCGGTTCCTGCTTGATAATGTTGCACCGCAGCTGCTGGCTTCCCTAACAGCTCATCGATGGATAGGTCTAAAATCGCTGCTAGCTGCGGCAATTTTTCAATGTCCGGCAGTGAGTTGCCCCGCTCCCAATTACTGACCGCCTGATAGCTGACAAGTAACTGGTCGGCCAAGTTGCTTTGGGTCAGATTTTTTTCTTTGCGTTTGGCAGCGATCTGCTGACCGATTTTTCTCATGTTGAATTCACTCATAAATGAATTCCCCCTTTCATGCTCTAAGTATAGTTTCTCAAAAGGTGAAAACGCAATCAAGCTGTGATTGAGCAGGCAAATGCCGACTCAATCACAGCTTGAGTTTACGAATGGATCAACTGAAGGAGGTGTTCACCAAACGCTTGTGTCGTTAAACAGACCGCTTCTGGCATCAACTGCGCGAAGTCGGCAGTGACGTGTTGACTTTGCAAGGCTTGTTCAATGGCTTGTGTTAGGATTTGGGCTGCTTCTGGCCAGTTCAAATGTTCTAATAGCATGCACGCTGACAGCAGCAGCGAACAGGGATTGGCTTTGCCAAGTCCTGCGATATCCGGTGCTGTTCCGTGGGTAGCTTCAAAGATGGCTGCCCCAGTAGCGTAGTTGATATTGGCACCGGGGGCGATCCCGATGCCGCCGACTTGTGCAGCAAGTGCATCAGAAATGTAGTCGCCGTTCAAATTACAAGTGGCAATGACGTCGAATTTTTCTGGATACAAAAGGATCTGTTGTAAAAAGTTGTCTGCGATCACGTCGTTAACAACGATTTTCCCAGCCGCTTTTGCCGAGGCAAGAGCGGCTTCGGCTGCCTTTGAGCCGCTTTCTGCTTTGATTTTGTTGTATTGATTCATTGTAAAACACTGGTCGGTGTATGTGGTCTCTGCAAGCTGATAGCCCCAGTTTTTAAAGCCGCCTTCTGTAAATTTCATGATATTGCCTTTATGCACCAGTGTCACCGTGGGCCGCTTTTGAGCGATCGCATACTCAATGGCAGCAGCGATCAAGCGCTGACTGCCTTCTAAAGAGATCGGCTTGATGCCGATAGCGGCAGTTTTAGGAAAACGAATCGCCTTGACAGCAAAGTCTGCTTGCAATGTCTGGATCAGACGCTGCGTTGCGTCGTCGTCTTTGGCAAATTCGATGCCAGCATAAACATCTTCAGTATTTTCTCGAAAGATCACCATATCGGTTTTTTCTGGCTGCTTTAAAGGCGAAGGGACCCCTGTAAAATAGCGAACAGGTCTGACACAGGCATAAAGATCCAGCGTTTGCCGCAAGGTGACATTCAAGGAGCGAAAGCCCTCGCCAATTGGGGTAGTCAACGGTCCTTTTAAGGCGTATTGTTGAGCCTTGATCGTATCGATGGTTGCTTGCGGCAGCCATTCCCCCGTCTGTTCAAAGGCGGCTTCTCCAGCTAAAACTTCCAGCCATTCGATACGGCGTTGATTGTCATAGGCTTTATTTACAGCGGCATCAATCACAGGTTGCGCAGCCTGCCAAATCTCGGCACCGATGCCGTCTCCTGCAATGTAAGGAATGGTGATCGTCGTTACTTCATGGGTTGTTTGGTTAGGCATGGGCAGTTCCTCCTAATTCAGCTTTTTTTCGAATGACCATCGGTAAAATTCCTTGATGCTTCCAATAGCGAATATCTGCAGGGGCATCAAAGCGCAGGCGGGTCATAAAGGAGACAGTCCCTCCGTCGATCCGTTGCGCAGTGACTTCGATCAGCTGCTTGACCACTGGCTCTTCTGGCAAAGCGATCGAGAATGTTTCGCTGCCGTCCAAATCAAATGATGCAGCACTTTCACCAGCAAGATATTCAAGCGGAATGATCCCCATCATGACCAAGTTGCTGCGATGGATTCGTTCGAAGCTTTCTGCTAAGACGACTTTAACGCCTAACAATTGTGTTCCTTTGGCGGCCCAGTCGCGAGAAGAACCCATGCCATAATCTTTACCAGCTAAAATGATACAGCTTTGACCAGCTTTTTGGTAATTCATAGCTGCGTCAAATATCGACAGGGTTTCCCCTGTTGGAAAATAATGCGTGACACTGCCAGTACTGCCAGGCACTAGCTGGTTTTGCAGACGGATGTTGCCGAAAGTCCCCCGCATCATAATCTGATGATTGCCGCGTCGCGAACCAAATGAGTTGAATTCACGATACGGAACTTCTTTTTCTTGTAAAAATTTTCCAGCTGCAGAATCCATACTGATGCTGCCAGCAGGAGAAATATGGTCAGTGGTGACGGAATCACCCAATTTTGCCAAGACTTTCAGATCAGCTAAGACATCTGGTTTAGGCAACTCTTTGGTCAATGTTTCAAAGTAGGGCGGATGAGCGATGTAAGTGGATTGCTCCTCCCATTCATAACATGCGCTCGTGGTGGTTTCGATCGCATTCCAGCGTTCATTGGCATCAAAAAGATGCTCATAGGCAGCGCGAAATGCTTCTGGTCCGACGTACTCTTGAACGTAAGCATTGACTTCTTCATTGCTAGGCCAAATATCAGACAAATACACCGGCTCGTCATTGACGATAGCTAACGGTTCTTTTGTGAGATCTTTGCGAATGCTGCCAGCGATGGCATAGGCAACAACTAATGGCGGTGAAGCCAAATAATTGGCTTTGATCTGTGGATGGATTCTTCCTTCAAAATTTCGATTGCCTGACAGAACCGATGCCGCCAGTAGATTGTCTGCCTCAATTGCTTCAGCGACCTGCGCTTCTAAAGGACCTGAATTTCCGATACAGGTGGTACAACCGTAGCCCACCAAATAAAAGCCGAGTTGCTCTAAATACGGCAGCAAACCACTGTTTTGCAAATAGGTGGTCACGATCTGGGAGCCAGGTGCAAGGGAGGTTTTGACCGTACGAGAGACGGTCAGACCTTTTTCAATGGCTTTTTTAGCCAATAAGCCTGCCGAGAGCATGACGAAGGGATTGCTCGTATTCGTACAGCTAGTGATCGCCGCCAAGACGATATCGCCGGTCACTAATTTGTCAGGTGCAGCATCTGACCAGGTAACGCTGGCTTCTTTTTGCCATTCGTCCTCTGAAAGACCAAAGCCCTTGGGACCGACGGCAGCCGTGACCGATTGTTCAAAATCCTGACGGACTGCTGGAAGCAAAATCCGATCTTGCGGGCGCTTGGGCCCTGCTAATGCTGGCTGAACTTCTGCTAGATCGATGGTGATCGTCTTAGTATAGGTTGGCACGATCGCTTCATCATAAAAGAAATGGTTGGCTTTGGCGTAAGCGGCAACGAGTTCGATCAGCTCGCTGGAGCGACCGGTCGTTGCTAAGTAGTTCAAGGTCTCTTGATCAATCGGACAAAAACCGCAAGTCGCACCATATTCGGGAGCCATGTTTGCTAACGTTGCTCGATCAGCTAAACTTAAATGACGATAGCCAGGACCGAAGTATTCGACAAATTTTCCGACCACTTTTTCGATCCGCAGCACTTCAGTTACTTTTAGTGCTAAATCGGTGGCGGTGGTACCTGCAGGCATCTCGTTGATAAATTTCACCCCGATGACTTCAGGCGTAGGGAAGAAAGAAGGTTCGCCAAGAATCGCAGCTTCCGCTTCAATACCGCCAACCCCCCAACCGAGAACCCCCAAGCCGTTGATCATCGTGGTGTGAGAATCGGTTCCTTGCAATGTATCAGGAAACAGCAGTCGTTGATCTTCGTGTGTTTTTTGCAAGATCACATCAGACAACGATTCGATGTTGACTTGATGAATGATCCCTGTTTCAGGTGGAACGACTTCGAAATTGTCGAAAGAACCTTGCGCCCATTTCAAGAATTGATAGCGTTCTGCATTGCGTTCAAATTCCCGCTCCGTATTAAAAGCGATCGCCCCAGGAGTACCGGCTTGATCGACTTGCACAGAGTGGTCGACGACGAGTGTGACGGGGATCTCAGGATTGATGTCTTCTGCGGCACCGCCTAAAGCGACCATCGCATCCCGCATGGCAGCCAAATCAACGACTGCGGGTACCCCAGTAAAGTCTTGCAAAACGACCCGCTCTGGTTTGAATGGCACGACACCAGTAGGGGTTTCTGCCTGCCAGTTCGCTAAAAATGGTAAATAATCCTCTGTAATTTCCTCGTCTTGATGACGAGCAACACTTTCCAATAAAACTCGAATGGAGTAGGGCAAGCGAGATAAATCAGCCCCTAAGTCTTGGGTGATTTTCGCTAAGTCAATATACGTGTATTGCGTATCCTTGACGGTGAGTTGAGATTGCCACTTCATAAGAATCCTCCTTTTTACGAAGATAAACGTACTTATTAGGAATAATTATACGTTGATAATTTAAAAAATCAATTAAATTTATGAAAAATATTTCATTTTATAAACATCGTGCTATAATGTGTGAAAGTTTGTTAAAAAGCAACGATTTTATAGGATGACTATTTTAACGATGTTTGTATACGGTTAAATAACATTGTAATCGATAGTTTGTAGAAAGATTGGAGGTAACATCACCGTGGAAAGATTAGAAAAGAAAGAGAAGATGTCCTATCTTGCATCGCAATGTCAGAAATACAATTTGATAGATGTGAATCTTTATTCAGAATATGATGTGAAACGTGGACTGAGGGATTTAAATGGCACGGGGGTCTTAGCAGGGCTTACGACGATCTCCACCATTTATCCAGAAAAAATCATTGCTGGTAAGCCAATTGAAGCTTGTGGCGAGCTGCGTTATCGCGGAATTGACATCAACGAGTTAGTTGCAGGGTTCGTCAATGAAAAACGCTTTGGCTTTGAAGAGGTTGCATATTTATTACTTTTCGGCGAACTGCCAAACAAAACAGAACTTGCGGCCTTTCATTGCCTATTAGCAGAAAAACGTACATTGCCGACCAATTTTGTTCGTGACGTCATTATGAAAGCACCTTCTTCTGATATCATGAATAGCTTATCTCGCAGTATCTTGACACTGGCAAGTTACGATCCACAAGCAGATGACATCAGCATTGAAAATGTATTGGAACAAAGTCTGATGCTGATCAGTGTCTTTCCGCTCTTGGCAATCTACGGCTATCATGCCTACAATCATTACAATCAAGGGGAGAGTATGTATATCCACCGACCGACCGAAGAGTTGAGTACAGCTGAAACGATTTTGACTATGCTACGTCCAACGAAAGAATATAGCTTCCAAGAAGCCCAAACATTGGATATGGCACTGGTTTTGCATATGGAACATGGCGGCGGGAATAATTCGACCTTTACGACACGAGTCGTTACCTCCAGTGGGACGGATACCTATTCAACGATTGCTGCAGCGCTAGGTTCTTTGAAAGGGCCTAAACACGGTGGTGCTAATATCAAAGTGACAGAAATGATGGGAGATTTGAAGCGTAACGTTGCTGACCTTACCGATGAACAGGCGATCCGCAGCTATTTGGAAGCAGTTTTAGATAAAGAAGCGTTTGACCGTAAAGGATTGATTTATGGCATGGGCCACGCGGTATACAGCGACAACGATCCCCGTGCGGCGATTTTTAAAAATTATGTGGCAAAACTGGCCCAAGAAAAAGGATCAGAAGCTTGGCAAGAATATCAATTGTATACGATGGTCGAACGTATTGCTCCTCAAGTCATCAATGAAAAGCGCAAAATCTACAAAGGAGTCAGTGCCAATATCGACTTTTTCAGCGGGTTTGTTTATAACATGTTGGATCTGCCAGAAGAACTGTATACACCAATGTTTGCTATCGCGCGGATCGTCGGCTGGTCCGCCCATCGGATCGAAGAGCTGGTCAACGCACAAAAAATCATGCGTCCCGCCTACAAAGAAGTGTCAAACGATCGGGAATATATCGATATAGAGTCAAGATAGATCAAAACAGCAGGGAGGAAGCTCGCTGCTGTTTTTGTTTTGGACACTCGAAAAGAGAAGGATTGAGCCTTTTTTTGCGTATTTTTACTAGAGAGAAAATGAATGGCTTGGATCATTCGTTCATTAGAAAATTCAAGTTTTTCTCGTTTTTCATATAGGAATGCAAAAATTGATTACAAAGTTTCTTGCATTTTTTGTATGATAGAGGGAGGAATAAAGGAGGAAAGTTCACGAATGAAAATAAAAAAATGGATGGCGATTGCCATTATTACCAGTCAATTTTCAACAATGCTGCCAGTATCGGCTGCGGCATCTGTTTTGACGAACGAGTCTACTGCAGGTCAAAATACAGCTGAGTCAACGGTTCCGGGAGTGAACGGGCCAACCATGGGCTTGGTTCCTGAAGATGCCGCAACGGTACCAGGAGAAAACGGCGAAGTAGTTCCAGGAGAGTCAACACCTGCTCCTGAACAGCCAACACCAGAACCTTTGCCAGAACCAGAACCAACCCCGACACCAGAACCAACACCGGAACCAGAAGAGCCGACACCAAATCCTGATCCTGAGCCGAATCCAGAACCAGAACCAACACCTGAGCCGGCGCCAGAACCAGAAGAACCAGCACCAAATCCAGCACCAAATCCAGAACCAGAACCAGAGACAACACCAAATCCTGAGCCAGAATCAACACCAAGCCAGCCTTCGCCTGACATCAAAGAAGTACCGAATGTACCAGAGTTGACGGTAACGCCGCCGCAAGAAGATGAGCCAGCAAAATTTGAAGTCACGCCAGTCAAAGAAACGTGGGACTTTATTATGGAGATTGGAGAAGATGCTCGTAAAGTTGGACAAGAAGAAGATCTTTACGCATCGGTCATGATTGCCCAAGCGATTTTAGAGTCTGGCAGCGGAAGAAGCCGTCTGAGCCAGGAGCCTTTTTATAACTTATTTGGTATTAAGGGACTTTATGAAGGGAATGGGATTTCCTTCCAAACGCAAGAAGACGATGGTTCTGGTAATTTATACACAGTTCATGCCACTTTTCGCCAATATGACAGCATCGAATCTTCTTTGAAAGATTATGCGAAATTGTTGAAAGAAGGATTGGACCACAATCCGAATTTTTATAAAGGTGTTTGGAAATCAGAAACGGAATCTTATGAAGACGCCACGGAATATCTGACCGGACGTTATGCATCAGATACACAATACAATGAGAAGCTGAATGCGCTGATCGAAGCGTATGCACTGACGAGTTATGACAAAGAGAAACCAGAATTACCGACAGGCAGCGAAAAGATGATCTATCCTGTCAGCAATCCAGTTGTCTCCTCTGTCTTTGGTCCGCGAGGCAATGGGTTTCATCGTGGAGTGGACTTCGCCGCACCACAAGGAACGCCAATCATGGCTAGTCTTTCAGGAACGGTGATCCGCTCAGAATATCATTCTTCATGGGGAAATTATGTTGCCATTGAGCACAAAGATGGGCTGACGACATTGTATGCCCACAATCATCGCAATTTAGTGGAAGTCGGTCAAACGGTCGAACAAGGCGAGGTGATTGCTTCTATGGGAAGTACGGGGAACAGTACAGGCCCGCACTTGCATTTTGAAGTCAGTCTTTCACCAAGTTTAGCGCGACACCAACTGATTGATCCGTTGGAAGTTTTGTCAAAATAACACGAAAAAAAGAGAGCGTTGTAGATGCTTTCTTTTTTTTTGTCAAGAAAAACGAATCATTTCAGGAAAATTATGCTTTGAGATTTTTTTAGCGCATTCATTTTATCTTGCACGATAAATTTATTCCGAAAACAAGTGTTTTTCTTTGTAAAAAAAACAAAAAGAATTTATGCTAAAAAGGTAGGGAAAAAAATTCCCAAGAGGAATGTCCACTTTAGACAAGGTCGTGTATGCGACTTTGCGATGTCTCTAGTATCCTTTCTTATTTAACCAAGGAGTGTGAAAAATGACTGACGATCAGCAAACAACGAATGTGTCTAATGAAGCAGCGCAAGCAAGTCCACTGTCCTTTGAAGAGAAAGTCATTGAAACAATTGTTGGTGTCGCTTTGCAGTCAATTGATGGCTTGATTAGTGTAAATGGCAGATTTCTTTCAGATATGACCGAAAACCTTGAAGAACAGCCGCAAGTCGCTTCTGGCATTGATGTGGAAGTTGGCAAAGAAGAGGTTGCAGTTGACTTGGAAGTAATCGTGGCTTACGGCAAAGATATCCCCAAACTCTTTGCGCAAGTCCAAGAAGTGGTCTTAGAAGAAATTAGCCGCTTGACTTCTTTGAAAGTCAAAGAGATCAATATTCGAATCGCCGATATCGTCAAACAGGAAACGATCGATCAAATCGAAGGTTGAGCACCAAACAAAAAATCGAAGTACATCAAAGAGAAAGGAAGAATGAACAAATGATATCACTATATACAACACCCAGCTGTACGTCATGTCGTAAAGCCCGTGCATGGTTGACCGAAAATGAACTACCATTTAAAGAGAGAAACATTTTTAGCGATCCATTAAATAGTGATGAACTAATGGAGATTCTTTCTTTAACGAAAAATGGAACGGAAGACATTATATCTACTCGTTCGAAAGTGTACCAAAAGCTAGACATTGATTTAGAAGAGTTGAAGCTAGAGGAGCTGCTTTCATTGATCGAAAAATACCCGAACTTATTGAAACGACCAATTATCTTAGATGAGAACAAGCTCCAAGTGGGATACAATGAAGAAGACATTCGTAAATTCGTGCCACGAAACTTACGAAAGATCATTTTCAAACGACGTCAAACAGAGCTGCTCATGTTTAATTATCGCCAAAAGCAAGAAGAAGGCGAATCTGTTGCGAACTTTATCTAAAATAGGAACAAAACCGGCAAATGAATACAGCGATGTATCATTGTCGGTTTTTTTGGTATTTTTTAAGGGTCTTCTTAAAGGGATCCGTAAATCCGTTGAGTCCACAAAAAAACACGATTCCCAAAAGGAATCGTGTCGGTTGAAATCTTAAAGTTTTTGGTTGTAGAATTCAACGACTAGTGCTTCGTCAACTTCTGCAGACAATTCATCACGCTCAGGTAAACGAGTTAATGAACCTTCTAATTTTTCGCTATCAAAGCTTACAAATGACGCGCGGCCAGCTGTTGCTTCAACTGCTTCTTTGATTGTTGAGATGTTTTGTGATTTTTCACGAACGCTGATGACTTGTCCAACTTCAACGTGGTATGAAGGGATATCAACGCGTTTGCCATCAACTAAAACGTGACCGTGGTTTACTAATTGACGTGCTTGACGACGAGTAGTTGCTAAACCTAGACGGTAAACAACGTTATCTAAGCGTTGTTCTAGCAAGATCATGAAGTTAACACCGTGTTTACCTTCTTTGATTTTGCTTGCTTTGATAAACAATGTACGGAATTGACGTTCGTTCATGCCATACATATGACGCAATTTTTGTTTTTCAGTTAATTGCATGCCGTATTCTGATTTTTTGCCACGGCTGTTTGGTCCGTGTTGACCTGGAGCGTAAGGGCGACGTGCCAATTCTTTTCCAGTTTCTGATAAAGAAATTCCTAAACGACGAGAAATTTTCCATGATGGTCCTGTATAACGAGACATAATTTAGTTCCTCCAATAAAATAGTTTGGAGTAAAATAATCCGTTGAAAAATTCACATTCGTGCAGTTCGTTCTTCAATCTTCACCTTTGCAGCCGCGGTTACGCAATTGCACCCGAGGGGCAACGAACTGGTGACGAGCTGTTATTTTCCTGCTGCATTATTTTACACAAGGAATAGTATACGACAAACTAGGGGCAAAAGTCAAGATGGAGCTGGCTTTGGATTTGATGAAAACAAAGCTTGAAATTTTTCATTAATTACTTATATTTTCAAATATCTCTTTACAAATCAGCATTTCGTCATTAGAATATGGAAGTATTGTGCAAATTATAACGAAGTAAAATTTTTCATAAAAGGAGTAGAAAAATGAATCCAGTATCCCCATTATTTGAGAAGATCGATTCATCCATAGAAAAGAAAATCGATTTGATCAAGAGTAGTTATTTGCGTTACGCTGTACGTGCGATGATGGCTTGTTTATTCTTGACCCTCGGAACAGCTATTGCTTTTGCGATCGCTATGAAAGGTGAATCAATGGTTCACGGGTTAGGAAAAATTTTGTATGCATTTATGTTTAGCTGGTCTTTAGTCATGATTCTTTATATGAACGCAGAATTAGGAACATCGAATATGTTGTATATGACTGTTGGGGTTTACCGTAAACGTCTAAGTATTCCTTTGGCATTGAAAATTTTGCTTACGTGTGTCTTATTCAACTTGATCGGCGGGGTGATCTTCGGCTCGATCGTTGCGCTAACCGGACCTTTTCAAGGGCTGACCGCAGACAACTTTATGCTGACCTCGATCACTGCAAAATTAGAAAAATCCACTATCCAAATTTTAGTGGAAGCGATGTTCGCTAATATCGTGGTAAACACAGCCGTGTTGGTAAGCATGCGGATGAAAGACGATGCTGGAAAAGTCGCAGCAATCATTTTCATCATCTTCATCTTTGCTTTCTTAGGCTTCGAACACGTCATCGCTAACTTCCCAGCGTTTACCTTAGCTTTCTGGGCTTCAGGGGGACACTTGGCAGGCATGACTGTCGGCAGTGTGATCCATAATTTAGTTTTTGCCTTTATTGGTAACTATATCGGCGGTGGCTTGGTCATGGGACTTGGCTATGCATGGTTGAACAACTCAAAATCGACCTATGTCGACTAATCAGAACCTACAAAAAGAAGCAGCGATGCTTCTTTTTTTCTTTTCTCTAACATTTCTCTAGGAAGAAGCTATCATCCCTTAACGGAGCGTTGAAATCAGCGGTCATTTGTGTTAAGAATAAGTATGTACGGTTTTTCTTGCTGTTTTTTGTAAAAATGACCGCAACCAAGACCAAAATCTTAGTTACTTCTTAATAGAAAGCGAGCCTTAACCTTTTATGAATCGGAAATTCTTTGCCTTTGATATTGATGGAACCTTGCTTGACTCGAACAAACAGCCACTAGACAGTACGCTAAAAGCCCTTGACCTTCTGCGAGATGCTGGCCATTTCGTGACCGTTGCCACTGGGCGCAGTCGTTTTCACGCCCAAGACATTATTCGTTCATTGTCCTTTGATAATTACATTTTATGTAATGGGGCAGCCGCCTTTCTTTCGCATCAGCAGGTGTATAAAAATTTGCTCGATGAAACGCAATTGGCTGCTTTCGTGGCAGAAGCCCAAGAGCTTGGGATCGATACGGCCTTTGTCGGGATGGATACAGCGAAACGAGCGTCTTCGTTGGATATTGCTAAAATGGAAGCAGCGATGCATTCCTTTGGTGCCCAACTTCCTGAGCTGGACATGGACTTTCCTGAAGAAAAAGAAGTCTATCAAGCATTGGCTTTTTACGGAAAAGAGTATGAGCATTTTTTTGACGAGAAATACAGCAAACTGCGTTTTGTACGTTGGCATGAAAACAGTGTGGATGTCGTTCCAAAAGAAGGCTCCAAAGCAGCAACGATCTTGTGTGTCGCAGAACAATTAGGGATAGCACAAGAAGATGTGATCTGTTTTGGTGATGGCCAAAACGATCGTGAAATGCTGACTGCCGCAGGTGTCGGTGTGGCAATGGGCAATGCGGTCCCTGAGATCCAACAAGTCGCAGATATGGTGACCGCTAGCAATGATGAAGATGGCATCTGGTTAGCCTTGAAAGAATTACAACTGATTTAAAAAGGAATCCTTTAGACATAGCACAGTCGATTTGCGGCATCTGTGCTATGTTTTTTTGTTTTTTCTCGGTCGCAAAGAAAATAAATTGGTACAATAGAAAAAAGGGGGAATGCAGCAAATGAAAATCGCATTGATTGCTCATGATCGAAAAAAGGATGTAATGGTAAAATTAGTGACTGCCTATCGAGAAATTTTAGCGCAGCATGAACTTTTCGCAACAGGAACTACGGGGAAGAGGATCGAAGAAGCAACCCAGTTGCCTGTCCACCGCTACAAATCAGGGCCGCTGGGAGGAGACCAGCAAATTGGCGCCATGATTTCGCAAGATGACTTGGACATGGTGATCTTTTTGCGCGATCCTTTAGCCGCACAACCCCATGAACCAGATGTAACGGCATTGATTCGCTTGTCAGACGTGTACGAGATTCCTTTAGCCACCAATATGGGAACGGCAGAGATCTTGCTGCGCGGCTTAGCAGCTGGCTTTGCTGATTTTCGACAAGTGATCCACGAAACGGACAATCGTCCCCTGTCGTTATAAAGATAGTAGAAGAATTGAAGAAAAAGGACGTGCAGAATTGAAAGCAATCTTAAAGGATTTTTTGACCTATGCAAAAATGAATACTCGCTCGGATGCCACGAGTCAGACCATCCCAACGACGCAGGGACAAGTTGAGTTGGCTCTTTTATTGAAAGATCAGTTGATCGAGATGGGATTAGCGGATGTTGCTTACTATGAAAAGAATAGTTTTGTGATCGGACGTCTACCTGGTAATCCTGAAAAAACGGCGATCGGCTTTATTGCCCATGTAGATACGGCAGATTTCGAAGCTGAAAATATTCAACCGCAGATCCATGAAAATTACGATGGCAAGGATGTTTGTTTAAATAAAGAAAAAGCCATTTATATGACAACTGCTGAATTTCCTAATCTCAAAGACTATGTCGGCGAAACGTTGATCACAACGGATGGAACGACCCTGCTGGGTGCAGATGATAAAGCTGGTATCGCAGAGATCATTGATGCGCTGCGGATCTTACAAACGATGGATGCGCATAAGCGTGGCGATGTCTGGGTCGCTTTTGGTCCGGACGAAGAGATCGGGACTGGCGCTGATCGCTTTGATGCGGCGGATTTTCCAGTAGCATTTGCTTACACGATGGACAGTGGTCGCGTGGGCCATATGGAGTATGAAACCTTTAATGCGGCTCGTATCGATATAACGATCGACGGTACGAGTGTGCATCCTGGGACTGCCTATGGTCGTTTGGTCAACGCCTTGAAAATCGCGCATCAAATCGATGATGCCTTACCAGCAGAGGAAGTTCCTGAACGCACCCGCGGGTATGAAGGCTTCTACCTGCTGCACAATTTGACGGGACATATTGGTCGAGCAGAAGTTTCTTATATCATTCGTGATCACGATCATACGCTTTTTGAACAGCGAAAAGCCAACATCGTGGGGATCATTGATGAACTGAACACAGCCTATGGGCAAGAACGTATCACCTATACGCTGTATGATCAATATTACAATATGGGGGATTTGATCAAGAAAGATCCCCGCAGTATCGAAGCTGCCCGAGCAGGGATGCAAGCGATTGGCGTGACGCCGATCGAAGCACCGTTTCGTGGCGGGACCGATGGCTCGAAAATCACCTATAAAGGGATCCCAACACCGAACTTATTTGTCGGCGGTGAAAACTTCCATGGCCAGTATGAATTTATTACCGTGGAAGCGATGGAAAAAGCCCGTGATTTGATCGTGGCGATCGTAGAACATGTAGGACAAGAGGACACCACTGTTTCCTAAGAGAATTAAGCGACACGCTAGACTGATGCGAAAGAGTCTAGCGTGTTTTTTTGTTCTGCTGCAGGGAAGAACCGCAAGTGAAAGAACCTTTTTTTTCTGGACCAAAACCCTTATAATAGAAAAGAAGCTAAAAGAGAAGAGGAAAAATGTGTGCGGGTATTATTCATTGGAGATGTAGTTGGTTCATTAGGAAGAGAAACGATCACGGAGTACCTTCCAAAATTAAAAAAGGCGTATCGGCCACAGGTGACGATCGCAAACGGCGAGAATGCGGCGGCGGGTCGTGGGATCACTGGTAAAATCTATAAGAAATTTTTGCAAGATGGTGTCGATGTCGTGACACTAGGCAATCATACATGGGACAACCGTGACATTTTTGAATTTATTGGCGATGCGAAGAAAATGATTCGTCCAGCCAATTTTCCAGAGGGAACACCGGGCGTCGGCATGGTATTTGTGAAAGTCAACACCATTGAATTAGCGGTAATCAACATGCAAGCTCGCTCGTTCATGGTAGACCTTGATGATCCGTTTCGCAAAATGGATGAACTGGTTGCGATTGCCCGCAAACGCACACCGTTTATCTTTGTGGATTTTCATGGGGAGACCACCAGCGAAAAACAAGCGATGGGCTGGTATTTGGATGGCCGTGTTTCGGCAGTCGTCGGCACGCATACCCACGTCCAGACCAATGATGCGCGGATTTTGCCCCAAGGAACGGCTTATTTGTCAGATGTCGGCATGACTGGTCCTTATGATGGGATCTTGGGGATGAAACGCGAACCAGTCATTGAAAAATTTTTGACGGCGTTGCCGCAACGGTTTGAAGTGATTGAAAAAGGCCGCAGTATTTTGTCGGCTTGCTTGCTTGAGATTGATGAAGCCACTGGTAAAGCAAAATCGATCCGTCCGATCCAAATCAGTGAAGATCGCCCGTTTACAGAATAGGAGAAGCATGGAAGAGCAATTAGCCAAGGAACCACACGTTGCCCAAGAGCTGGCTGCTTTGCAAAGGCTCTTGTCTGATCATCCGATCGTTCAAGAATTTCAAGAAATTCAAGCACGAGCCTTGCAAAACCAAGGGCTATTGGAGCTGGAAGAAGCGTTGAAGCAAGCGCAAAAAGAAATCGTTCAATTTGAGCATTATGAGAAACCCGAAGCAAAAAAAGCTGCCGAGCAGCGTTATGCGTCATTGACAAACGAATACGAGCAGCATCCTTTAGTGGTTGCTTATCGCCAAGCGTTACTGCAAGCAGATGAATTGCTGCAATATGTCACGACGGAGATCCAAAAGAAAATGAATAAAGCCATCGAGGAGGATGAAACCAATGCCTCAAAAAACTAAAAATACCCCGATGATGGAACAGTATTTAAGCATCAAGGCTCAGTACCAAGATGCTTTTTTATTCTATCGTTTAGGGGATTTCTATGAATTATTTAATGAGGATGCTGTCAAGGCAGCACAAATTTTAGAACTGACGTTAACCAGCCGCAACAAAAATGCGGAGGAACCGATCCCTATGTGTGGGGTGCCTTACCACGCTGCCAGCAATTACATCGACACCTTGATCGAGCAAGGCTACAAAGTAGCGATTTGTGAGCAAGTGGAAGATCCAAAAACCACCAAAGGAATGGTCAAACGCGAAGTCGTTCAACTGATCACGCCGGGAACGGTGATGGACAGCAAAGGCCTATCCGCCAAAGAAAACAACTTTTTGACAGCTGTTTTGCAGCAAGGGGAGCGTTTTGGCTTTGCCTATGTCGATCTAAGTACCGGTGAATTAAAAGCAGCGCAATTGGAAGATGAAGAAGCTGTCGTCAATGAGGCCGCCGCTCTGCAAACGAAAGAAGTCGTTTTGTGCAGCGAGATCCCTGAGTCATTGCAAACAACACTGACCAATCGCTTGAATGTCGTGTTTTCTAAGCAAGAAACGTTGGAAGAAAATGCCGAATTTCAATTTTTAACAGAACCTCTCTCCCAAGAGTTAGAAAAAGTAGTCACAGGGAAGTTGCTAAGTTATTTGGCGATCACCCAAAAACGCAGTTTAGCGCATATTCAACAAGCCGTGGAATATCAGCCCGATCATGCCTTGAAAATGGATCATTATTCCAAATTCAACTTAGAATTGACGCAGTCGATTCGAACTGGCAAAAAACAAGGGACTCTTTTGTGGTTGTTGGACGAGACAAAAACCGCAATGGGTGGCCGTTTGTTAAAGCAATGGTTAGACCGTCCCTTGATCCAGCCAAAGAAAATCACTGCCCGCCAAGAAATGGTCCAATCGTTACTGGACAGTTTCTTTGAGCGAGCAGATCTGCAAGAAGCGTTGACGAAAGTCTATGACATGGAACGCTTAGTCGGACGGGTCGCCTTCGGAAATGTCAATGGCCGCGATTTGCTGCAGTTGAAATCTTCTTTGGAGCAAGTGCCTCTGATCGCGCAATTGCTGCAAGGCATCAACCGTGGCGAGTGGAATGACTTGCTGCTGGAATTAACGCCCTTAGATGATTTGGTTGCACTGATCGAAGCTGCGATCGATGAAGATGCCCCGTTACAGATCACGGAAGGCAACATCATCAAAGACGGGTTCCATCAACAATTAGATGAATACCGTACAGCGATGCGTAACGGCAAGCAATGGCTGGCGGAATTAGAAGCCAACGAACGCCAAGCGACGGGAGTCAAAAACCTGAAAGTTGGGTTCAACCGCGTCTTTGGCTATTACATTGAGATCACGAAAGCCAATCTAGTGAATTTAGATACCTCTCGCTACGAGCGCAAGCAAACGTTAGCCAATGCGGAACGGTTTATTTCCCCCGAGTTGAAAAAACTGGAGACTTTGATTTTAGAAGCCGAAGAGAAATCGGTGGATTTGGAATACCGCCTGTTTCTTGACGTCCGTGAAGAAGTGAAAAAGAGTATCACCCGTCTGCAAAAGTTAGCCAAAGCCGTCAGTGCGGTCGATGTCTTACAAAGTTTCGCCACAGTTTCGGAACGCTACCAATACGTGCGGCCGACAGTAGCGAAAAAACGAGCGGTATCGATCATCGACGGCCGTCATCCTGTAGTGGAAAAAGTCCTTGGTCACCAAGAGTACATTCCGAATAGTATCGTGATGGATGAAGAAACAGAGATCTTGTTGATCACAGGACCAAATATGTCTGGGAAAAGTACGTACATGCGGCAGTTTGCCTTGCTAGTCATTATGGCGCAGATCGGCTGTTTCGTACCCGCACAATCTGCAGAGATGCCGATTTTTGATCGGATCTTTACTCGCATCGGTGCCAGCGATGACCTGATCGCCGGTCAAAGCACGTTTATGGTGGAGATGATGGAAGCCAACCAAGCGCTGCGTCATGCAACGCCTAACAGCTTGATTTTGTTTGATGAGTTAGGGCGTGGGACTGCGACCTATGATGGCATGGCATTGGCACAAGCTATCATTGAATATATCCACAAAGAAGTTCATGCCAAAACACTTTTCTCCACCCATTATCATGAGCTGACGGTGTTAGATGAGGAATTGGCGCACTTGCGCAATGTCCATGTTGGTGCCGTTGAAAAAGAAGGCGAAGTCGTCTTCTTGCATAAGATGATGGAAGGGCCCGCAGATAAAAGCTATGGGATCCATGTAGCCAAAATCGCTGGACTGCCAAGTGCACTCTTACAGCGCGCAGCCACGATCTTAAAAGCGCTGGAAGAACATGAACCGACGGTACAGCCAAAACCCGTCGTCGAAGAAAGTCAGCAGTTGTCGTTGTTTAGTGAAGTATCTACGGAAGAAATCGGCGTCATCGATCAGTTGAAGAAATTGAATCTGTTGGAAATGACCCCGATGGACGCTCTGAATACATTGTACGAGCTGCAAAAACGAATTTAGAAAGAAGGTCAGCAGATGGGAAAGATCCAAGAGTTATCCGAACGTCTGGCGAACCAAATCGCGGCAGGAGAAGTCGTTGAGCGACCGGCTTCTGTCGTCAAAGAATTAGTTGAAAACGCCGTGGATGCCGGCAGTACCCAAATCGATATTTTTATTGAAGAAGCGGGCTTGCGTAAAATCCAAGTCATCGATAATGGCGAAGGAATTGCAGAAGAGGATGTCTTGACTGCCTTTAAACGCCACGCCACCAGCAAAATCCACAATCGGGATGACTTGTTTCGAATACGTACCCTCGGGTTTCGCGGGGAGGCTTTGCCTAGTATCGCTTCGGTTTCGATCCTCTCGATTGAAACGGCAGTCAAAGGCGCCCAACAAGGCTCCTTTGTGCGCTTAAAAGGCGGCGCTGTTGAAGAGCATCTGCCTGCCAACTTGCGGCAAGGAACCAAGATCACTGTGGAAAACCTCTTTTACAATACACCGGCACGTTTGAAATATGTCAAGACGCTGCAAACGGAACTAGCGAACATCGGCGATATCGTCAATCGGATCGCCCTGAGCCACCCAGAAGTGGCTTTTCGTCTCGTTCATGAAGGCAATAAGATGTTGAGCACCACTGGAAGTGGGCAGTTAAAACAAACCATCGCAGGGATCTACGGGGTGGAAACCGCCAAAAAAATGATCGCGATCGATACTGAGGACCTCGACTTTAAAGTCACTGGCTTTGTGTCACTGCCAGAAGTCACCCGAGCCAGCCGCAACTATTTATCCACGATCATCAATGGTCGTTATATTCGCAATTTTGCTTTGAATAAAGCGATCGTTGCTGGTTACGGATCAAAATTGATGGTCGGTCGTTTTCCATTAGCTGTCCTTGAAATCAAAATGGACCCCTTATTAGTCGATGTCAACGTTCATCCGACTAAGCAAGAAGTTCGTTTGTCAAAAGAAGAAGAACTGACCAAGCTAATCAGTAAAGCCATCAATGAGGCGCTGCGGGAAATCAATTTGATTCCTAACGCCGCTGACAATCTGCGTTTCAAGAAAAAAGTGGCCGATCAGCCAAAAGCCCAGCAGCTTGGCTTGGAACTGGAGTCAGCAGGAAATTCGACTTCTGGGTTGTCTTATAATCGCGAAACAGGGAAATTTGAGGTGCAGGGCAACACTTATCAACAGACTGTGGATAACTCTGTGGAAAAACCTGTGGAGGAAGGTGGAAAACTTCCAGAAATGCCACAGGAATCTAGCGACAACCTGTTGGAAGAAACCGAGGAAACCTTTCGCAGTTTGGAAGAGACGCTGCCAAATAAGCCTGTCCGAAAACCATTTGTGGAAGGCCAGACGGAAACAAAAGCGTCGCTGCCAGAAGCGCCAGTCTTTCTCCCAGATGAGACGCCAGAGCTTACGGCGCAGGATCTGCAAAGTCAAGCGACTCTGCATCCTGAAATGCATGGGGATGACCGCAACTACCTAAAAACGGTCGAACGGTTGCTGGAAGAAGAACCAGCGAAGGAGCGTTTTCCCCAATTGGATTATTTTGGGCAGATGCATGGGACCTATTTGTTTGCCCAAAGCGAGGCGGGGCTATATATCGTCGACCAGCATGCGGCGCAAGAACGAATCAAATACGAGTATTACCGCGAAAAAATCGGCGAAGTGACCAATGACCTGCAAGAATTGTTGGTGCCGATCGTTTTGGATTATCCCAACAGCGATGCACTGCAATTACAAGAACAAAGCGACAAGCTGGCAGAAGTCGGGATCCATCTGGAATCTTTTGGGACCAATAGTTTCATCGTCCGAGCGCACCCGACTTGGTACCCTAGCGGTGAAGAAGAAGCCATCATCCGCGAAATGATCGATATGTTATTGACGACAGGAAGTGTCAGTGTCAAAAAGTTTCGTGAAGCAACCGCGATCATGATGAGCTGCAAACGATCCATCAAAGCCAATCACTATTTGAATGAAGCACAAGCTAGGATCTTGTTGCAAGATTTAGCGAAATGCGAGAATCCCTTCAACTGTCCCCATGGTCGTCCGGTGCTGATCCATTTCACCAACAGCGACATGGAGCGGATGTTCAAACGGATTCAAGATCCTCATCGAGCAAGGAGTGGCATGGAATGATTATTTTGGCTTCACAGTCGCCGCGGCGCAAAGAATTACTAGCAGAGTTAGTCTCGGAATTTGCGGTCATACCAGCAGATATCGACGAGTCGGTCCGACCAAACGAAGCTGCGATCCCTTATGTCCAACGGATGGCAGCAGAAAAAGCGGCGGCTATTGCGCAAACCTATCCTGAAGATCTGGTGATCGCGAGCGACACGACGGTCGTGGTGGGTGAAGAAATCTTAGGAAAGCCAGTCGACCGTAAAGATGCTCTGTCGATGTTGCGAAAAATGAGCGGACGTACCCATTGGGTGCATACCGCCGTCGTTTTGCAAAAAGGCAAACAGCAACGCCAAGCAGTGGTTTCGACGGAAGTTGTGTTTCGTCCTTTGACGGATCAAGAGATCGACAAGTATCTTGCCTTAGATGAGTACCAAGACAAAGCGGGCGCCTATGGGATCCAAGGGGCAGCCAAAATATTTGTCTCATCGATAAACGGCGATTTTTATACGATCGTAGGATTTCCTGTCGCTACGGTCTATCAGTTGTTGCAAGAGTTTACGGAGGAGGAATAAGGATGGATGTTTCTGGTAGTTGTCTTTGCGGCAAAGTCACGATCAACTTGACGGGAGTTGCGAAAGAAATCACGGTTTGTCATTGTAGTCTCTGTCAAAAATTTCACGGCGGACCGATGTTTGCTCTTGCGCCATGCGCTGAGGACCAGATGACTCTTCAAGGAGCGAAGTGGCTGCGACGTTACGATTCTTCTGAGTGGGCACAGCGAGGATTTTGCAGTCAATGCGGCTCGAGCCTGTTCTTTTACCTCAAAGAAGCACACACCTATTTTTTTGCGGCTGGGTTGTTTGGCAACATGCCAGAAGCTGTCTTAAGCGAAGAAATCTATACAAAAGATCAACCGCATTTCTACCATTTTGCGGAACCAACGACTCGTTGGCAAAAGCTACAAAACCCTTAAACAATTTGAGCAAGTCATTTTACATTCGCTAAGAAAAAAGGCATGATAGAGCATACAGGATGAGTCTAGAGGAAAAGCAGGTGAAAAAATGACAGATAAAAAAGAATTAAAAGAAAAATTGTCGCCAATCGAATATGCGGTGACCCAAGAAAATGCAACCGAACGCCCCTTTACTGGCGAGTATGATGATTTTTATGAAAAAGGGATCTATGTTGATATCGTCAACGGAGAACCATTGTTTGCTTCTACTGATAAATATGACGCAGGTTGTGGCTGGCCGTCCTTTTCGAAACCGATCAGTCGCCAAGATATTCAAGAAAAAGCCGATTTTTCTCACGGCATGCATCGGGTAGAAGTCCGCAGTAAAGAAGCTGACTCTCATTTAGGACATGTTTTTTCAGACGGTCCTCAGGACAAAGGCGGTTTGCGCTATTGTATCAACTCGGCAGCATTGAAGTTCATCCCTTTAGCAGAAATGGATGAAAAAGGCTATGGCGAATTCAAATCACTCGTTGAGTAAGTATTAGGAACTGTGTGCGAAAAAAAGACGCAGCAGCATGTCTCGTTTGAAAAAATGCGACTGAAACAACGGTTTTTCCTCCGTTTGTTTCCTGCTAAGCCTTTTCCTTCGTTCACAGTCCTTTTTTTGCCCTCTCGTCTGTGCTACAATAAAGGGAACATATGTACAGAAAGGAAAGCACATGTACGAATATATCATAGGAAAAGTAACGGATATCTTTCCGGCGTATATCGTCGTTGAGACCCATGGCATCGGCTATCAGATCGCTTTTGGCAATCCGTATTCATTTAGCGGCAAGTTGAACCAAGAAGTAAAAATCTATCTGCACCAAGTGATTCGTGAAGATGCTCATAGTCTCTACGGCTTTGCCACGATCGAAGGCAAGCAGTTGTTTTTAAAATTGATCAGTGTCTCAGGTATTGGACCAAAGAGTGCGTTAGCAATCATGGCCAATGAAGACCATACAGGGTTGATCACGGCAGTCGAAAATGGGGACGTCAATTATTTGACTAAGTTCCCAGGTGTCGGTAAAAAGACGGCGCAGCAAATGATCCTAGACTTGAAAGGCAAAGTGGCTGAACTGGTTGGAGAAGAAGCGATCGTTCCTCTAAGCGTAGCAACGACTGCTTTAGATGAAGCAATGGAAGCCTTGAAAGCATTGGGTTATAGCGAAAAAGAAGTCAAGAAAGCCGAAAAACAATTAGCGGCGAATACCACAAAATCGACGGATGAGTACTTGCGGGAAGCTCTCCGATTGATGATGAAAAAGTAAGGAGCAAGTAGACGATGGATGAACGAATTGTTTCGCCAGAAAGCACTGAACAAGAAGAGATCATCGAAAAATCCTTGCGTCCGCAAACCCTTGCCCAATATATCGGACAAGACAAAGTCAAGCAGGAGCTTTCGATTTATATCCAAGCGGCGAAAAATCGAGAAGAAGCGTTGGATCATGTCCTCTTATATGGTCCGCCAGGCTTAGGGAAAACAACGATGGCAATGGTGATCGCCAACGAGATGCAGGTCCAAATCAAGACGACCAGCGGTCCTGCGATCGAAAAACCAGGGGATTTGATTGCGATCTTGAATGAGCTACAGCCAGGGGATGTTCTGTTTATCGATGAGATCCATCGCTTGCCTCGTGTCGCCGAAGAAATGCTTTATTCGGCAATGGAAGATTTTTATGTAGATATCATGGTGGGGCAAGGGACAACGGCTCACCCGGTTCATTTTCCACTCCCGCCATTTACCTTAGTCGGCGCAACGACGCGGGCGGGGATGCTCTCGGCGCCGCTACGGGATCGCTTCGGGATCATTTCTCATATGCAATATTATGAAGACCATGATTTAAAAGAGATCGTGCAGCGGACTGCGTCGATTTTTGAAACGGATATCGTGGAAGAAGGGGCGATCGAAATCGCCCGCCGATCCCGAGGCACTCCACGGATCGCCAACCGGTTGCTTAAACGAGTTCGCGATTATGCGCAAGTGCAAGCGGATGGCTTGATCGATCGCGCCGTTGCTGATCAGGCATTGGCGCTTTTGGCAGTCGATCATGCTGGCTTGGATTATATCGATCAGAAATTGATCCGCACGATGATCGAATTGTATCAAGGCGGCCCGGTGGGATTAAGTACGATCGCTGTCAATATCGGGGAAGAAACCGAAACAGTGGAAGATATGTACGAACCGTTTTTGATCCAAAAAGGATTTTTGAAACGCACCTCGCGTGGGCGGATCGCAACGCCGTTAGCCTATGACCATTTTGGCTATCCGCAAAGAAGTGAATAGAACGAAGCAGCAATCAACGATAATTGCTGCTTTTTTGTGCTTTTGGTGAAACGTTTCTTTTTATTTTTTAATGATTTCTGAGAATCAATCGATGTTGAAAAAATACGGCGTTTGTGAAATTTGATTAGAAGGAAATATTTTGAAAAAGGATTTCTTCTGAAAAAGCTGATATGAAAGCTTTTTTATTTGTGAGGAACCCAACAAAATTTGTGAAAAAAGAAAAGCTGAAAAAAATAATTGGAAAGGCTTGCATTTTCGATTGGCAGCGGATATAATCTTTTTGTAGAAACGTTTCACCAAAATGTGGAGATATAGGTAGTGTTGCGAGGATAGAAAGAAGGAGATTTTGTGTATGAGTAAACTGCAAAAGTTTTATAGTCAACGGCAGCTTCACTGGATGGTTTTTCCCGGCGTGGCATTTATGATCGTATTTAATTATATTCCGATCTACGGAATTATAATCGCTTTCAAAAACTATACGGTGATTGACACGATTTCATCAGCACCATGGGTCGGGTTAGAGAATTTCCGTATCATTATGAATGACAGTTTTTTCTGGGAAGCTGTTAGAAATACGTTAGCCATCAGCTTATTGAAATTAGGTTTAGGTTTTGCGATCCCGATTGTGTTAGCCATTATGATTTTTGAAATGCAAGATGGCCGCTTGAAGAAATTTATTCAAACGGTTTCATACATTCCCCATTTTTTCTCATGGATCGTGCTAGGTGGGATGATGATTTCTTGGCTGTCAACGAACGGCTTTATCAACCAAGTGCTGATGTCCGTAGGATTGATGGACAAAGGGGTCAATCATCTGTTGGATCCAAGCAAATATTGGTGGATCGCGGTCCTTTCTGATCTATGGAAAGAAGTCGGCTGGGGAACGATCCTTTACTTGGCAGGTATGTCGCGGATCGATCCAACGTTTTATGAAGCCGCACGAATCGATGGTGCCAGCAAGCTAAGACAGATTCGTTCGATCACATTGCCATTACTGACACCGATCATCTCCTTAAACTTGATTCTGAATGTGAGCGGTATCTTAGGGTCAAACCTAGATCAAACATTAGTTTTAATGAATTCACAGAACCAAAACCGTTCAGAAGTCATCAACTCCTTCGTTTATAAAATGGGGTTGACGCAAGGTGATTTCTCTTATGCAACTGCTGTCGGCTTGGGGATCGCGGTCATTTCCGTCATCTTATTGGTGATCACGGATCGAGTGACCCGCAAGTTGAACAACGGCAATTCAGTTATCTTATAGGAGGAAAAAACATGATCAAAAGAAAAGCAAAAGAAAACACGTGGTTTTACTTCTTCAATACCGTGATCTTGATTTTATTCTCATTGATGATCATCGTACCGATTTGGAATATCTTGGTTTCCTCCGTGTCTTCTAGTTCTGGATTAGCGGGCAACGGCCTCGTGTTATGGCCCAAAGGCTTTACCTGGGAAAACTATCGGAAAGTTTTTTCCGACGCAAGTATCCCCCGTGCCTTCTTGATCTCAGTGTTAAAAACGGTTCTTGGGGCTGCGACCCATACCTTGTTTTGTGCGATCGTGGCTTACGGATTGAGTAAATCACGCTTGGTCGGCCGCAACATCTATACAACGATGGGGGTCATCACCATGTACTTCAGTGGTGGGATGATTCCAACATACTTGCTGATTCGCTCGCTAGGATTACTGGATTCTTTCTGGGTCTACATTATTCCAGCCTTGTTCAGCTACTATGATGTCGTAATTTTAATGAACTTTTTCCGTGAGATTCCGCCTTCACTCGAAGAATCCGCGAAGATCGACGGTGCAAGTGAATTCCAAATCTTCTATAAAATCTTCTTACCATTAACGAAACCGGCCTTGGCAACCATCATCTTGTTCAACGGGGTTGGCCAATGGAACGATTTTATGACGACAAAACTGTATATCACAAAAGAGTATCTCTATCCGCTGCAAATGAAGATTTATGAAATCATCGTCCAATCCAACTTGAGTACGATGACTGAAAGCGGTAGTACCGACTTTATCGTCCAAGCAACGACCCGTGGGGTTCAGTTGGCTACGATCGTCATCACGACAGTGCCAATTTTAATTATATATCCATTGCTTCAAAAACACTTTATCGGCGGTATGATGGCCGGTGCAGTAAAAGAATAGAAAGAGGGATAGACATGAAAAAAGTAGTAGGCGGTTTATTGGCAGCATCAGCATTACTCAGCTTAGCAGCATGTGGCGGCAGCTCAGACAATGCCAGCAGTTCGGATTTTTCTATCAAAGATCGGTATGAGTTAGATGAAAAGACACCAGCATGGAAACTCGATACCAAAGAAGAACCAACCAAGATCACATGGTACATCAATTCAGACTGGACAGCTTTGCCATTTGGTGAAGATGTGACGACAGCCCAAATCAAAAAAGATTTGAACATTGATATTGAATTTATTTCAGGGGATGATTCGAAATTAAACGCTTTGATTTCAAGTGGTGATATGCCTGATATCGTGACGTTGATGGATAAAACCAGTCAAGCAGCCACAAAAGCTGATAGCTGGGCATACTCATTGAACGATTTAGCGGAACAATACGATCCGTATTTGATGAATGTCGTGACCGAAGATACCTTCAAATGGTTTGCTTTAGATGATGGCAAAACTTATGGCTATCCAAACTATTCCAACACAGCAGCAGACTACGAAAGCGGCAATATTCCCGTCAACGACAACTTTGTGATCCGTGAAGATGTCTATGAAGCATTAGGCAAACCAGATGTTTCAACTCCAGAAAACTATGTGAAAGTCATGAAAGAAATCAGCGAGAAATTCCCTGATTTGACACCAATGGGCTTCACAACGATCGGCGAAACAGCAGGACCATTCTTAGATAAATTGCAAGATTTCTTAGGTGTTCCATTAGAAGATGAAGATGGTGCGTTCTACGACCGTAATTTAGATGAAGAATATATCTCATGGTTGAAAACCTTCAATCAAGTGTATCGTGACGGCAACATCAGTGATGACAGCTTTACCGATGACGGTCCAACCTATGATGAAAAAGTAAAACAAGGGGACTATGCAACGATCTTAGTCGCAGGAACGAGCGGACAAGGTGGGAACTTCACTGAATTCATGAAAAACTCTGACACACGCTACATCGCAATCGATGGCCCTGCCAGCACGTCTGGTCGTGAAGCAACCTTGAACCAAACAGGAATCTCTGGCTGGTTGATCAACTACATCACAAAAGATGCGGCGGATCCAGCAAAAGTAACCCAACTCTTCACGTACTTGATCGATGAACCAGGACAAATTTTGACAAAATTCGGTGTTGAAGGCGTGACGTATGAATACAACGATGAAGGCAAAATCGATTACTTGCCAGAAATCAAAGAAATGGAACAAACCGACAACGAAGGCTACAACAAAAAATATGGTATCAGCCGTTTCAACTACTTTAATAATGACCGTGTCAATGCAATGAAAGTCAAAACCGAAAATGCGTTGACTCAAATGCAAGAGTGGGGCGAAGGCAAATTGTATCCACACTTTGTGATCGAAAATACGGATCCAGATGCTGGAACTGCTGAAGCACGTTCAAACACAGCCATCAAAACCAAAATCAACAGCACGATCATCTCATTGATCCGTTCAAAAGATGAAGGAACATTTGACAGCACACTAACCGACTTTGAAAGCTTCTTAGATTCAAACAACTGGGATGCAATCAAAGACATTAAAACTGAAAAAATGGCCGAAAACCGCGAACGACTAAAATAACCCCCATAGGAGAGGAAAGGAAGCCAAAAAAAAGACCTTTCCTCTCCTTTGCTTTGAAACACAGGTTTTGCGCGTACTTTGCGCAAAATCTGATGTTTCAAAGTACTAGGCGACTGCAGGGAGCGTAGTGACCGTACAAAGAATCACTGCAATTGGCTCACGTAGTGAGACATGCAAGCTGCAACCTGCAACCCAGAAAACTGTACGTTGAGAAACGACCCAAATTCACAAGAAGGCAAGAAACAAGTTTACGTAGCACCCGCAGCACAAATCAGCAAGTTTTGATTGGAGGATCATAATGAATCGACTATTTTCTTATGAAGGATGGTACTATCGGGTCTTTGCTTTTTTAGCAGATATGATCATTGTTAGTTTTCTCTTTATGATTCCAGCAATGACGCTGATTCTCGCAGGACCAGCATTGATCGCGCTGTATCAGACGATCGATCAATTGTACAAGGAACGGGATGTCCCGATTTGGCAGCGATACAAGCAAGCATTCTTAAGCAATCTCAAACGTGGGCTCTTCTTAGAAGGTCTTATTATTGCGTATGTCGCAGTCTTTGCTGGGTTGATCTATTCCTTGATGATGATTACACCTTACTTTGGCGTTTTAGCCGTGATCCTCGTTAGCTTGGCTGCGCTGTATCTCGTCGTGTTCGTTCTCTTGTACAGCTTGTTTGCCCAATCATTGCAAGAAACAGCAAAAGAAACGGCCTATGCGGTTCTTAGCAGTACGGCGAATGCGATCATTTTATTGGTGGTCCCAATCATTGTCTTTGTATTGTGCAGCAAAGTGAACCTATTCTTATTTGTTTGTTTAGGGATCTCAGGCTCAGCCTTTGTCCAAGTGTTGTTTTTCAATAAAGTATTAGCGAAGGGGGAAGAGACAAATGACTGAATCCACAGCGACGGATCGATCCTGTTTTTGGGCTTCGGTCCAACAAGAACTTGACACCCTTCCGCTAGCCTTTGAAAGAACCAAACAAGCGCCTTTGCTGAAAGGGATCGATTGTTTTACGATTTCTTTTCAAAGTCTTGGTAATGAAACGATCTATGGGCATCTGCTGCTGCCAGAACAAGCGGCAGATTGTCCAATCGTGATTGATTTTTTAGGCTATATGAATCATGTGCAAGAACCGTTCCAATTTGCTCATTGGTTATTGATCGGCTGCGGCTGTCTTGTCATCGACAATCGCGGACAAGGGGGACGCACGCAAGATCAGGTTCCCTATGAGACCACGCAGCATGAAGCACCTTTTGGACGCGGCATCTTGAAAAAAGAAGATTTTTATATGAAGCGATTGGTCGCAGATAGTTTGCGCACACTAGAAGTCCTTCAACAGATACCGGAAATCGATCCGCAGCGCATTATTTTAAGAGGCGGCTCACAAGGAGGCGGCATCGCCTTATTGGTCAACGCATTAACGAACGTCCCGATTTTTGCGACGTTTGCCGATGTCCCAAGCCACTCCAATCTTGTCCATCGGATCGAACAAAAAACAGGAAGTTACCAGGTGATTCAAGAGTATATTGAACAATTTCCAGAAACGCGGGAAACGATCTATCAAGTCATGAGTTATTTTGATTTGAAGTATTTTGCTCATCAGATAACTGGTCCTGTTTATACATCGGTCGGCAGTGCTGATCCCATCTGTCCCATGGAAGATTTCTTCGTTTCCTATAAAAAGATTCCTGGACCGAAAGAATTGCGTATTTACTTAAATAAAGGGCATGGTGGCGGCGAAGCGAAACAAATCCGTCGTGAAATGCAGCAAATCACAAAATTACTCAAAGGAAATGAATGCAGATGAAAGCAGCAACCTACAATCTACGAGTCGATACCGACTATGACCAAGAATGGCAATGGCACTATCGATCGGAGGCGGTCTGCTCCTTGATCGATTACTACGACTGGGATGTTCTGGCGATCCAAGAAGCTCGTCCCAGCCAATTTGCGGATTTAGCAAAGTTAGCGCAGTATGCTTCCGTCACGGCTGAACGTGACGGTGATGGCTTAGGCGAAGGCATCGGACTGTATTATCAAAAAGAGGCTTTCGAGTTATTAGATTCAGGTTCGTTTTGGTTGTCATTGACACCGACTGAACCAAGTATTCATCCAGAAGCTGCGTATTCACGCTTATGTGTTTGGGCAGTCTTGCAGGAAAAAAAGAATCCGCCGTTTCTTGCTATCACGACTCATTTAGATAATATTTCAGAAATGGCTCGTTTTGAAGGGATGAAAGTGATCCTTGAGCAGCTGGCAGATCAGATCGAACGCTATCCTGTATTGCTGATGGGCGACTTGAATGCGGAGCCAACGGAGCGGGTGCATCGGTACTTAGAGCAGCATTTTCAAAATGCCAAAGAACATGGACAAAAGCCGCATCATGGGCCAAAAGGCTCCTATCAAAATTTTATTTATACGTTACCATGGCAAGAACTAGAAGAAATTGATTATATCTATACGAAAGGCTTCACGGTGGTCAAAACCGCCTGTCTAACGGATTCTTGTGATCGTCGTTTTCCCTCCGATCATTTTCCTTTAGAAGCAGAAGTCCAATTTGAAGAAAGCAAAGGATGAATAAAAATGGAACAGCAGAAATTAACCGAACTACTTTCAGAAATGACCTTAGATGAAAAAATCGATCAGTTGCTGCAACTGGCAGCGGCTTTTTATTCAGATAAAGCAGAAGAGAAAACAGGTCCGATGGGCGACTTAGGACTGACACAAGAAAACATCAACAATGCGGGAACAACGCTAGGTGTTTCTGGTGCAAAAGAAGCGATCCGCGTCCAAAAAGAGTATATCGCCAATAACCGCTTGAATATCCCGACGATATTGATGGCGGACATCATTCACGGCTTTCGGACGATTTTCCCGATTCCATTAGGATTAGGTAGTTCATGGGATTTGGCAGCAGCGGAGAAAATGGCGGAAGTATCTGCCAAAGAAGCAGCTGTTTCTGGCTTGCATGTGACCTTTTCACCGATGGTGGACTTAGTAAGAGACCCACGCTGGGGCCGTGTCATGGAATCGACGGGGGAAGATCCTTACTTGAACAGTCGCTTCGCTGAAGCCTTCGTCAAAGGCTATCAAGGGGATGATCTGCGAACGGATTTCAACCGCGTGGCTGCTTGCGTCAAACATTTTGCGGCTTACGGTGCGGCTATCGGTGGTCGCGATTACAACACGGTCAATATGTCAGAACGCCAACTGCGAGAAAGTTATTTGCCAGGCTATAAAGCAGCCCTTGATGCTGGTGCCAAGCTGGTGATGACCTCCTTTAATACGGTAGACGGCATTCCAGCAACGGCCAATCGCTGGCTTTTCCGCGATGTTTTGCGAGAAGAATTCGGGTTTGAAGGCGTTGTGATCTCTGACTGGGCAGCAATCAAAGAAGTGATCGCTCATGGCGCAGCGGAGGATGAAAAACATGCCGCTGAACTAGCCATCAAAGCTGGGGTCGATATCGAGATGATGACGACTTGCTACACCGATAACTTGAAAGAGTTGATCGCAGAAGGCACCGTTGAGGAAGCCTTAGTCGATGAAGCGGTGCTAAGAATCTTGACCTTAAAAAATGAGCTGGGGCTATTTGAAAATCCATACCGCGGCGCTGATGAAGCCGCTGAAGCAGCCACTGTTTTGTCTCAAGAACACCGAGAGATCGCCAGCGATATCGCAAAGAAATCAATGGTGTTGTTGAAAAATGAAGGTGTCCTGCCGTTGCAGAAAACCGAAAAAGTCGCAATCGTAGGCCCAGGTGCTCACTCCCGTGATCTATTAGGGGCTTGGTCTTGGCAAGGGAAACAAGAAGAAGTAGTGACTTTAGTGGAGGGTGCCCAAGCCTTGGGTGCGGATCTGTTGATCGGTCAAGAGCCCTTTGATTATTTTGCACCGTCTGAAGCGGCGATCCAAGAAGCGATCGAATTAGTGAAGGCAGCCGATAAAGTGGTCCTAGCACTAGGAGAGCAGGAATGGATGAGCGGTGAAGCTGCCAGCCGCAGCGACATTCGTTTGCCGCAAGCCCAATTATCCTTGGTTGAAACCTTAAAAGAATACAACGAGCAATTGATCGTAACACTTTATAACGGTCGTCCTCTTGATTTGCAAGGTGTGGATGCAGCCAAAGCGATCGTCGAGGCTTGGTTCCCTGGAACCGAAGGCGGAAACGCACTTGCTCAGATCCTGTGGGGAGAATACAATCCAAGCGGTCGCTTGAGCATGTCATTCCCAGAAACCGTTGGACAAGTTCCTGTGTATTACAACGTTGACAATACCGGTCGTCCTTATGAAAGTGCACCGGATGAAAAATATGTCTCGAAATATTTGGATGTCTCCATTTATGCCAAATATCCATTTGGGTTTGGCTTGAGTTATAGCCCAGTTGCGTATTCTGCGGTGACGTTGGATCAGCCGACTATGACCAAAGATCAAACGGTCACGGCTTCCATCACTGTTACGAACCAAGGAACAGCAGCGGTCTGGGAAACGGTCCAATGCTACATTCGCGATTTAGTCGGTGAAGTGGTTCGCCCAGTGAAAGAACTGAAAGGCTTTAAGAAAATTTGGCTAGAGGCTGGCGAATCAGCAACCGTTCAATTTGAGATCACGGAAGAACTGCTGCGCTATGTCCACAGCAACCAACAAGTAAGCAGTGATCCAGGGAAATTCCACATCATGATTGGTGGGAACAGCCGAGACACCCAACAAACAACCCTGCAATTAGTTAGGTAAGATAGGAAGGTTTCTATGACGAAAAAAATAGTGATGAATAACGCAAATACGACCGTGACGTTTTTACCAAACGGTGATTTATATGAGATCCAAAGTCACGGTGTGATGATCAATCAGTTGATCGGAAATGCGCTAGATGGTAGTTTGAATCAAATCTATCTACGTCTGCGTGAGGCGGGGGAGTTGTCCTTTATTCCCTTGATCGGTTCAAATGCTAACAGTGCCTTTGCCTACTCAGAAAAACAGCTGACTTGGACTGGGACGTACCAGTCCATCGATTACCAAGTTGATTTCCAATTGGCACAAGATTGCTGGTTCTGGCGGGTTCAATTGAGTGGTTCTGGGGAAGCGGAACTGGTTTACGGGCAAGACCTTGGCAATGCCGCCAAAGGTGCTGTTCAATCCAATGAAGCCTATGTTTCGCAATATATCGACCATCATGTTAGCCATGATAAGGATCGCATCGTGCTTTCCTCGCGCCAAAATCAACCACAAAATGGTCAATTTCCATTGGTGGAACAGGGCAGCTTCCAAGCCTTAAAAGGCTTCTCGACGGATGGCTATCAATTTTTCGGTCGCAGCTACAAAGAAAAGAATCAACCAGCTGCACTTAGCCAAGAAACGTTAGCCAATGAAGTGTATCAATACGAATTTGCCTATACGGCACTGCAAACGCAATGGTTGACGGTAAGTGAGACGCCTACGGAAATCGTTTTTTACGCAGCGGTCAAAGCCAATCAAGCGACGGCAGTCAATGAACCGCAGTTTGCGCTTGAAACGCTGAAAGAAACTTATCAAGCCTTGTCCTTTGACTCGTTGCAAGCAACGGCGCAGCCACGAAAAAACTTCGGTCGACCGCTCACAGGGCTGACATTTTCCACAGAAGAAATCAACGAGCGGTTCCCGCAGCAAGAAGCAGTGGAAATCGTTGATAAGCAGCTTTATTCCTTTTTTACCCCTGACTATCACCATGTCGTGTTGAAGGAAAAAGAAGCACAGATGGAACGCTCCCATGGGCATATTTTGATGAGCGGACAAGAGTTGATCGTCGATCACCCCATTTTGAGCACGACTGTTTACATGACGGGGATGTTTAACTCCCAAATCGTATTAGGCAATACGAACATGAATAAATTGTTGAGTAATAGCCGCAACTCATTGAATCTGTTCAAACGTTCTGGTCAGCGGATCTATCTGAAAGACGGCGATCAATGGCGGATTTTAACGATGCCATCTGCTTTTGAAATGGGCTTGAATTCGGCGACGTGGTACTACAAAACAGCGGATGATGTCATCCAAGTAACGACCTTCACGAAAGCAAACGGACGCACGATCGCAACCACCATCACCAGTGAAGCAGGACGTGCCTACACCTGGGCCATCACCAATCAATTTGTGATGGGGATCGATGAAGCCGCACCGACTGCTACTGTTACGCAAGACCAGCAATTGCTCACCATCAAAGGAACAGCGGATTCACCGATTGCGGAAACTTATCCAGAATTGACGTATTATCTCCATGCAGCTCAACCTTTTGAACTGACCGATGAAGCAATCTTCAATGTGGCCGCTGCTGATAGCACGACCGTATTGACCTTTGCAGAACAGGCGACGGTTTCCTTCGTGATCCAAGGCACACTGACTGGTGAACCCTTTGTTTCCGAAACGTTAGATCGCCAGCAAGAAGACACTGCCTATACGGCCTTTGTCGATGATTTGTTGAATCAGTTTGAATTGAAACATTCGCAGGCGGACGTTACATCCTTCAATCACTTGGCACGTTGGTACACCCACAATATGCTTGTTCATTACCTGTCTCCTCATGGTCTTGAACAGTACGGTGGTGCTGCTTGGGGGACTCGAGACGTTTCCCAAGGACCGACTGAGTATTTCTTAGCACTTAATCGTCCTGAAATGGTGGCGTCCATCATCGAGCATTTGTTTGAAAATCAATTTGCAGATGACGGCAACTGGCCACAATGGTTTATGTTTGATCGCTATGAGAAACAAAAAGCCGATGAGAGCCACGGAGATGTGATCGTCTGGCCGATGAAAGTCGTTAGTGACTATCTCGAAAAAACCAAAGATTTCGCGATTTTGGAAAAAGAACTGCCTTATACGGATCGCGCGACCTTCCTGAAAACCAAGACCAAAGCTTCATTGTTTGATCATTTGAAAAAAGAAGTGGCGTATATCGAAGCGAACTTCTTGGAAGGAACGTACCTGTCTTGTTATGGCGATGGCGATTGGGATGACACCTTGCAGCCAAATAACAGTAAGTTGAAGAAACAAATGGCCAGCAGCTGGACCGTTGCCTTGACCTATGAAGTATTGAAAAAATTAGCCAGCCAGTTGCAGGCATTTGACCCAGAGTATGCCAAACATTTAACAGAACTGTCTAAGGGCATCAAACACGACTTTGAAAAATACATGTTAGCTGATGGCACGTTGCCAGGATTTGTCTATATGGAAGATAGCGAGCACGTGGAACTGATGGTCCATCCGACTGACAAGAAAACTGGTATCCAATACCGCTTGCTGCCGATGCAACAAAGCATGATCGGTGAGCTGTTATCTCCCGAACAAGCCGATCATCATGTGGCGATCATCAAGGAGCATTTGCAATTTCCAGATGGGGTGCGCTTGATGAATCGTCCAGCGACTTATGCGGGTGGTGTCAGCACCAATTTCAAGCGTGCAGAACAAGCAGCCAACTTTGGACGAGAAATCGGTTTGCAGTACGTTCACGCCCACATCCGCTTTACCGAAGCGATGGCGAAATTAGGTCGAGAAGAAGAGACTTGGCAAGCGCTTGGGGTCATCAATCCGATCCAGATCGCTCAACGGGTCGAAAACGCGGAGATTCGTCAAGCAAATGCGTATTTCAGCAGTTCTGATGGCGATTTCAAAACAAGGGTTGAAGCCCAAGAAAATTTTGGTAAACTTAAGGAGGCAGCAGTCGGCGTCAAAGGCGGCTGGCGCATCTATTCTAGTGGACCGGGGATCTATATGAATCAGTTGATCAGCAATGTGTTAGGCATTCGTACCTTTGTTGATCACGTTGAACTTGATCCCGTCTTGCCAGCGGAGCTAGCAGGGTTGACACTGACGTATCGACTCTTTGATCGGCCGGTCGAAATCGTCTATCATTCGGCAAGTACGCCGAAAGTATTGATCAACGGGGAAGAAATGTCCACTGAGTTTGCGGAAAATCGCTACCGTCAAGGTGCGCTTGTCCTGAAGAAAGCAGCACTTTGCGCCAAATTAAACGAAAACCAAACCAATACGATCGATATTTATCGTTAAGAAAGGAGAAGCCATGGTAGGAATCAAAGATATTGCCCAAAAAGCGGGTGTCTCCATATCCACCGTTTCGTATGCATTGAATGGCAGTCCAAAAGTGACCGAGGAAACCCGCGCGCGGATTCAAGCGATCGCAAACGAATTGAACTATGTTCCGAACATGGCTGCTCGCACACTGAAACGCAGACAAACCAACATCATCGGTGTTTATCTCGCCGATTATGCCGGAAGTTTTTATGGGGAATTGCTAGATGGTATCAAGAAAGGGCTGGAACTTTTCGGCTATGAAATGATCGTCTGCAGCGGCAAGAAGTCACACTTGTTTATTCCTGAGCGGATGGTGGACGGTGCCATCATTTTGGATTGGACGTTTCCAGCAAAGGAAATCGAGCAATACGCCCAACGAGGGCATCAAATCGTCGTGTTAGACCGTGTCTTGTCTCATGAAAACATCCATCAAGTCTTGTTAGACAATAAAGGAGGGGCTGTGCTGGCGATCGATCGCTTGATCGCTGGACAAAGCCAAAAAGTCTTCCTCTTAGCAGGGCCAGAAAAAGGCTACGACAGTCGGGAGCGCTTGGAAGCCAGTACGAAAGAATTGACGCGCTTTGGTATTCCTTATGAAGTCATTCCTGGTGACTTCACGGAACCTTCTGGTTATCGAGCGGCAAAACAGCTCTTAGCAAATGATCCCCAGTTTCCCATTGATATCTTTGCCTTCAATGATGAGATGGCGATCGGGGTCTACAAATATGTCCGCGAGACCGACTATCGCATCGGAAAAGAGATCCGCATCATCGGGTTTGATAACACGGAATTAGGCGCTTTTGTGCAGCCGCGCTTAGCGACGATCTCCTATTCGAAACATCGATGGGGCATGGTGGCAGCTGAGAAAATCGTACAATCGATCCAAGGGGATCCAGTGGCGGACGAGCATATTTATACCACTTTTGTGGATGGCGGATCATTTATTTAATTGATCCATTAAAGGAAAAAGAGTTGAAAAAGCCTCAAACAGAGAACACTGTTTGAGGCTTTTTTTGCGTTATTTCAAAAATAACTTTACTTATTTTATCAAAATCAGTGATTTATAAAAAAATAATAATTTTTATTTTGTTATTTTATATGCAATGGAATTTTTAAATAACGTTTTTTATTCATTTTTGATTATAACATTATCATTATCTACAGTCAGAAGATAGGAAGCGTTCTTTTAACTTATTATTTTAGGTCGTTAGAAAAGAGTTTTGTGCTGCTGAATTTTGTCAAATATTCTAACTTTTTATTTATTTTTCTCATCTTAATTTAATTATGAGTGTTGATTTATCCCTCGTTTTTTGTATGATTTATGAAAGAGAAAAGCAGTTTTTTGAAAAGAATCGATGATTCATCCTGATAATTTGCGTTTTTTTTCAATCGATGAGTAACAGATAGCTCTAAGATGTGGAAGTTACAAAAATCGGAATTATGAAAAATCAATTATAATCATAATTTTGAATGGAAGAAAAAAAGAATTATAATTCTCTTTCGCCAACTCGCTAAACTAAGAGTTGTAACACAGGGCGTGCACTGCGCGATACGTTTATTTTTTTAAGATAGGAGGGATAAAGTGAAACGGTTTTTAACAACTTTACTTGTTTTTCTACTAACATCAGGTCCGTGTTTTTCATATGCAATGGTAGTGGCACAAGCCGAAAGTGTTACAAAAACAAGTGAAGAACAAAGTATGTCTTCTTCTGACCCTGTCGTTTCATCGATCGACAGTCTGGAAGAGACGAACGAAACTGAAGTGCAAGCATCTAGTGAACCTGCTTCGACAGATTCGTCTACAGGAGCCACTGACACAGCTTCATCTGAAACAGAAGCTTCATCGGAAGCTGCAGAAGAAGTACAGGTGACCTTTCTGACAGACACGGAGCATCTATTTGCTACCGGGGAAACCCGCACTCAGATCAGCAAAAACAAAGGGGAAGCACTAAAAGAAAGTGAGTTGCCAGTTTTCGAAGATGATACTGCTTTTGAAGGCTGGTCGTTAGATGGCACGGTCTATACAAGTCAAGCGTTGACCGAATTGATTCTCACGGAGAACCAAACCTTAACTGCTGTTTTTAAACCGACGGTTAAGGCAAGAGCGGCGGACATCTCGTTGGCAGAGCAATCGATCAAAGAGATCATTGCAGAAGCCGATAAAACGAAAGTGATCGCTGTACCAAGCCCAGCTGGAGATGGATCAGCATATGCGGAATACACCAATAGTGCTGAAGGCATTCGTCAAGCGTTGTTTGATATGTATCAAAACGGCAATGGCCAAGAATTTGCTTTGTATGTTGGCTCGGGTGGATCGTTATCACTGCCAACGAATCTGACTTCAAAGACGATTCCAGCCACAGTCGATAATACGAACATGACTTTTTATGCGCTGCAAGGAAAAGTCAGCCGCTTGATCATCACAGGGCATAGTGATGATCCCATCACAGATGCAACAACGTTGACCACTGGGAGTCGCACGGTTGCACTTGGCACGGACATTTACTTCGGTTCTCATGTAGTGATTCGAAACCTCAACTATAGTGGTACGAGGATGTACATGAATGGGTATAGCCTTTCATTGAACGGTGGGTCCACCGGGAACGGTCTTGCGATTTATGGGGGAATCAAAACGGTGGTACATTGACCGGGAATACAGCAATTGTCGTAAATAATACAGTAGGTAATATCAGTACGATCGCTGGAGGTGCCAATATTGGTACGATTGATGGGAATACCAGTGTCACGATCAATCGTTTAAATGGCACATTAGGCAGTTATTATGGCGGTGGTCTTGGAACAAACGCTTCCAATACAGCCAATGTGACAGGCAATGTTGAAACGACGATTCAAACCACCAATGCAAGCTTCCGTTTAAGTACTTTTGCTGGTGGCGTTCAATATGGCAACATCAATGGAACGATCCGCAGTACGATCTCGGGTGCAGGCGGTTGGTCAGGGATATCCAATCGGTTTGTAGGCGGTTCATTTTATGGCAACATCGGCTCTGACCGTTCTAAGGATGCCATCGTGACCAACCTTGATGCCAGCAGCTATTCCACTGGACGGAGTGAATTTGAAGGTGGCAATCGGAATACTGGTACCATCACAGGAAACATCGTCAACACCGTGAAAGCCGGACCGAGTGCCAGCGTCGGCGGAATTGGTGATTTTAACGGCGGTGGGGGAAACAACGTTAGTACCTTGACTCAAAGTTCAATGGGGGCTTCGAATACGACGACGTATGACAATTATACTCCGGAACAACGAGCAGCACTGGCAGAAGCAGCGGCAAGTTTTAAAGTTTATGGCGATATCACTTCTCATCTAGTCAGCGGTTCCTTTTCAAACGGTGCGATTTATTCGACGGCAGCTGGTCGAGGCGGCTATGTTGAGGGAAATACGACGATTGAAGTTGGTACGATCACTTCGGATGGTAGTCCTGGGGGAGATGGGATTGCTTACACAGGATCCAGACCGACAAATCTAGATTACTCAACGAGCAATAAAACGAGAGGCTATTCATCTGGATGGGATATCGTTGGTGGCGGCGGTTATCCAGGAACAGCTTGGGATATCTATATTAAAGGGAATACCAAAACGATCTTGAATAACACGGTTGCTCGCTGGACCTACGGTGGTTCCTTCTCAGGTGTCATTGAGGGAAATTCTTCCAATACTTTGAACTCTGGGATCGTCGATACGCTAGAAGGAACAGGCTATACTGGACGCCGTGTTTACGGAGATGGACGAACGACCGTAAATAATGGGCAAGTAGACTGGTTTTTATCTGGTGGCGGCTGGGATGACTTATTAGTGACCGGCAATGTCGCAGTAACGGTTTATGATGGGGTGATCAATGCCTCACTCGGTGCCTCTTATGGTGTCGCTTCTTCCCACACCATTAACGGAAACTCAGATAATCGAGTGTTTGGCGGAAACTTCTCAGGTACTCCGCGTACAGGGTCTAATGGTTTTTCAGGCGGTGTTACGAACAATGGACGGTTATTAGGAAATGCCAGTTTGACATTGGATTTGAGAAATTACGATGGTGAGTTTGCCCTTCCTTCTGGAACGAACATCTCAGGCGAAAATCCGTTTAACAGTACGAATATCGTTGGGACCGACAGCTCCAATACGATTACATTGAACATATACACAAAGCCGGGGTCAGATGCACTGAATGGGGCGACGATCTATGGTGATGGCGGACGGACTGCTAGCAATACGAGAAGCGGCAAAATTTATATGAATATCCAGGCGGAAGGATCAAGTATCGGGAATTTATACACCACGTATTATTCCAATATTTCTTCCAGTCAAATTTTAAGAGATGTCGAGATGCGACTTCAAGGAGCCAAAAGTATCAATGGGATCTCAGGCGGAAACGCGTCAGATAATTTTACGAACACGATCGTAGCCAACAGCAGTAATCAAGTGAAGATGAACTTTGGTGAAAATGTCGATGGGACAGCTTCTTATCAAACTGATCCAATCGCTGTGACGGGTCTGGGGATCGTCAACTTTACCGAATTGAATGTGACAAACGGTATCAAGCTGATGGCCAATGGGGGAGACATCAAAAATGGCCGTTCAGCGACTGCTGCCAATCACGCAACGACCTATCATCAGTTCGGTGACATCCATCTTTCCAAAGATGCTGGTATCGGGATTACTTCCGCAACGAATTTGATTTCAGGGGCGAAGTTAACGGTAGAAGACAAAGGGACGATCGAGTCGCCGCCGGGAACGGGACGAATCAATCTGTCAGATTTCGCCACACCAGATACGGACAAAGATCACTTAATGTGGCTGAAAACGACGACCAATGATGCAGGTTCTCGAGTCAACAGTCAAGGAACGTGGTTTGGGGCGGTTAGTGCCTATCAAGTACTGACCATAAATCCAACTGCTGCTAATGCTGCAGCGATCACGCCAATCAATTTCAGTGGGATCGAAAAAGCGACTGGGAAAACCTTCATTGGGGACAACGATGTCACCAATGCAGCCAATGGGTACGGTATTGCGATACCAGGTTCGATCATTAACTACGAAGTCGAAACACCGGGAGTCGCGAATGGGATCGGTGCCATTAGTCACAATGTAACGGCAGTCAAAGAGAACAATACGCCGCTGACCTTGCAAGCATGGGGAACTGAGCAGGCGGGGACGCAGGTGCAAAAAGGGCGTTTATTGATTCCCTACACGGTAACGGAATTGCCAACATTGACGTTCACACCAGAAACCCAAACGTCCGGTTCATGGGTCTATGGGGGTCAAATCAAATCCAGCAAGCTGGATAGCACGGATCAGCAGTTGACGGAACAACCAGATTCAGAACCAGTTGATTGGACGAGTCCTGATGGGGAATATAGTTACGATATCAGCGTCCGCTACTCAAATAAGGCGGAAGTCCAAGCACGCAATGTGATCCTTACAGAGCAAGAGGCACAATCGCTGACCAAAGAACAAGCTGTGACTTATCTCGAAGCTAGTGGGCGTCCTTTCTTTAAGGATACACTGACAGATGAGGTCTTAGCTGCGATTCAAGAACCGTTAGAAACAGCGGTCTATCGCAAACAAGCGATCACTTTTTCCGTAGGGGAAAACGATCAGAATCAGGCAGAAACTACCGTGAATCTGGTGGTGGTCAAAAATGAAAGTGTCATTTCTGCTGATCGGCAATTTGCCGTCTATGCAAAAGATGTCCGTTTGACCTTACCAGAAGCAACGGCACTGACAGATGAAGCCGCTTTGGCAGACTATACCCAAGCAACCACGATTTTTGCAGATAATCGGGCAAATGTACCACCGACTGTCGATCCGCAAGCTTTTGCCGCGATCCAGCAAGCAACGGAAGCTGAGCTGTTGAAAAATGTGTCAACGGCTTACCATTATGAAGCAGGCAGTCAACGGGCAGGAAAAGTCGTCAATGTCGCAGTTGCCGGCGAGCTTATTTTAAGCAGTGTGCCAACAGACTTTGATTTTGGGCAGCAGAAAGTTGCCACAGAAACACAAGATTATTGGCCAACGATCACAGGCGAGCTAGCAGTGAAAGATACGAGAGGGTCCGAACGGAGTCCATGGCGCTTGACGGTCAAAGAGCAACAGCCATTAACGGATGGGACAGATCAATTAACCGATGTCTTCCGCTTTGTGACAAACGGTCAAGAACAGATGATAACCAGTGGGGAAATGATCATCGAGGAAACGGAATTGACAGAAAATGGCACATACGTCGTGAACCAGCACTGGGGCGAAAGTCAGAATGAAGGAATCAAGCTTACCGTTCCAGTCGAACAGCAAAAAGTCGGGGACTATCAAGGAACCTTGAGCTGGCAGCTAGTTTCGGCACCTGGCAACCCATAAAGGCAGGAAAATAAATGAAAAAAATCATGATCGGTATTATTGCTGGCTGTCTATTAATGTTTCCTCAGCTCGTTTCAGCAGCCGAAGCAGGTGCCTATGACAGCAATGGCATTACTTCCTTTTTCGGTGTCTATGAAGAACCAGTTGAGGAGCCAGAAGAGCCCGTAAAAGAACAGCCAGGGAATAAACAAGTAAATCAAAAAGGCAACAACATTCTGCCGGCAACAGGGTCGGATCACTTTAATAGCTATCAAAGCAGTGGTCTTGTCGTTTTGTTGGCAGCAGGAATCATTTTAATCAAAAGGAGAACAAAAAATGAAAAAACTTTTCTTGACGGCAGGCATTCTATTGATGAGCACTGCTCTGTTACCAACAACCGTTAATGTCGCTGAATACACCTCAAATGGAGCAATCACTTTTGAAGCGGACCCGAATCCAACCAATCCAGTTGATCCGACCGATCCAGAAAAACCAGTGGATCCCGTCGATCCAACCGATCCAGATGGACCAAACCCTGGAACAGCTGGACCATTATCGATCGATTTTGCTTCAAGTTTTCAATTTGGCAACCAACTGATCACTTCCGAAACAAAAGATTATTACGCACAGCTGCAAGAGTTCACAGCTGGCGCTGCTGGACCAAACTATGTGCAAGTAACAGATAAACGAGGAACGCAAGAAGGCTGGTCATTGAGCGTTGTGCAAAACGGACAATTCAAAACGGCTGATGACGAAGAACTAGTCGGGGCTTCATTATCGATCGCCTCAGGTGCAGCAACTTCGGTCACCGATATGCAGTATGCACCAACGGTTACGGCAAGTCATACCTTTGTACCCGATAGTGAAATCACATTGGTCAACGCACCTGTCGGAAAAGGAATGGGCACTTGGATCTACAAGTTTGGGAACGATGCAACGGAAGGGTCAACGGCAGTAAAATTAAATGTACCAGGCAGTTCCGTAAAATTAGCCAAAGAGTATCGGACGACATTGACTTGGAATTTAAAGAATGTCCCTGAAAGCAATTAAAATCACTGATTTTCAGTAAAACAGATAAAGGAGTGTCAAATAGAAATGAAAAAAACAGCATGGGTCTTTTTAAGTCTTGCCGTATTGGCAGCAGCGAGTGCAGCAACTGAGGTTTCAGCAGCTGAAGCGGCTTCTTACACCTCAAATGGGGCGGTTGATTTTATTCCAAATACCGATCCGACGAACCCAGTCAATCCAGAAAATCCAGATCCAGAAAACCCAGTCAATCCTGTGGATCCAACCGATCCAGATGGACCAAACCCTGGAACGAATGGACCATTATCGATCGATTATGCCTCTAGCTTAGATTTTGGTGTCAATAAAATCTCCAATAAAAACGAAGTCTATTATGCACGAGCACAAGGGTATTTGAATGACGATGACACAGTTTCTACATTAAAAACTGCCAATTATGTTCAAGTAACGGATAATCGCGGTAGTAATGCTGGTTGGCGGTTGTCTGTGAAGCAAAATGGTCAATTCAAAAACGAATCGACGTTGAATCAAGAATTGACTGGTTCTGTCATTACCCTAACAAGTCCTGCCGTTAAATCAAATGCGATCGGCGTTACTGCTCCAGTGGCAGAAGCGACGATCATATTGGATGCAGCAGGTGCTGAATCAGTGGTGATGACCGCAGCAAATCAAACGGGTGCTGGAACATGGGTCAACGCTTGGGGAAGCGTTGAGACGGTCACTGAAATAGATAAGGATGGCCAAGAAGTACAAGCAGATGTTACCAAAGCGGTCGCACTTTCTGTACCCGGCAGCACACCAAAAGATGCCGTTAGCTACACGACTACACTAACTTGGGTATTATCAGATACACCAGGAACGGAAGGATAAGGAGTATAGACATGAAAAAAACACTAGCATTTCTCTCAGTATTAGGGCTAAGCTTCGCTGCTCCTGCGCTGGCACAAGCAGCGGACAGCGCAGAATACAATTCAAACGGACAGATCACTTTTGAACCAAATACAGACCCAACCAATCCAATCAGTCCAACAGACCCAGATCCAGAAAATCCGATCAAACCAGTTGACCCAACGGACCCAGATGGACCAAATCCAGGAACCAACGGACCGTTATCGATTGATTTTGCTTCAAGCCTTTACTTTGGTACGCAAAAAATCACCTCAAAAACAGAGATCTACCATGCGGAAACCCAAAAATACGTAGATTCAGCAAATGTGAATCAAGAAGGACCAAATTTTGTCCAAGTGACAGACAATCGGGGAACAGAGAGCGGTTGGACATTGAATGTTCGCCAAAATGGTCAGTTCAAAACAGCAGAAGATCAAGAATTGACCGCCGCGCAAATTCGTTTGACGAAGGGAACTGTAGTAACACCTTCCTTGTCACCAAAACCATCAAATGTAAGTTCAACGATCACATTGAATCCAAATGGTGCTCAATCCTTAGTGATGAGTGCCCAAGATGGCGAAGGGGCAGGGACCTATCTAATGAGCTGGGGCGATAGTTTAGCTGCAGCTATGGATAGCATTGAGTTGGAAGTTCCAGGCTCAACGACAAAATATGCCAGCCAATACAACACCACGTTTACTTGGTTACTGACAGACACACCAACAAACCCATAAGTACCAGCTTTCTCCTTGAACCCTTTCGTGGTTTAAGGAGAATACATAGAAAGAAGGGACATCCATCATGAAAAAAATCAACCAGCTTTTGGCGCTCCTATTCGCAAGTATTTTCTTTTTTGTACCAACGATAGGAACCGCTTCTGAATTTAACTTTGCCGTCAATCCCGTAATTCCAGAAAATCAAATCGATAAAGAAAAAACGTACTTTGACTTGAAAATGGCGCCGGGTACGGTACAAACCGTTGAAGTTCAATTGCGTAATGACACCGATCAAGAGGTCGTCATCGCACCAGTGATCGCTTCAGCTACCACAAACTTAAACGGAGTCGTGGAATATGGCGAAAACGACATCGAAGCGGACGAAACCTTGCCTTATGATATGGCTGATTTGATTGAAGTGGATGAAGAGATCACGATCCCCAAACAATCCCAAATCACCTTGCCCTTAAAGATCACCATGCCTTCAGAATCCTTTGAAGGGGTTATCGCAGGCGGATTGACCTTAAAAGAGACGACAGAGGAAACCGATACTGCTGACAGTGAAGAAGAGCAAGGGTTAGCTATCAAGAATGAGTATGCCTATGTCGTTGCGATTTTACTGCGTCAAAACACAACAGAAGTTTCACCGGATCTAAAACTGCTGGATGTTGGACCAGGTCAAGTCAACGCCCGAAATACTATCAATGTCACTCTTCAAAATCCTGAAGCAGCTTACTTGAATTCATTACGCCTGATCAATGAAGTGAAGAAAAAAGGTGATAGCGACGTCTTGTATTCTTCGGATACCTCACGAATGCAAATGGCACCTAATTCCAACTTCTCGTACCCAATCTCTTTAGAAGGACAACGTTTAGAAGCAGGGACCTACGTGTTGACTTCCGTTGCCTATGGTGGAAAAAGCGATGAAGGGCAATACAAAATTGAAAATGAAGAAGGCGAAGAAGAAAGCTATCTCTATAAATGGACCTTCGAAAAAGAATTTACAGTGACGGGAGAGGTCGCACGTGATCTTAATAAGAAGGATGTGACGATCGAAACAGATTACACATGGCTTTACTTCTTGATCGGCGGACTGTTGCTACTACTCGCCTTGCTGCTGCTTTTATGGTACCGACGAAAGAAAAAAAATGAAACGGATGAAGCGTGAGCACCTTGAGAAATGCTTGATCGATGGGTTGATCATCGTAGGTATTCTTTTGCTGGCACTGCCTTTTCTAAAAGAAAGCATCGTCAGTTGGCAATTACGCACCACGCAATTGACGATAGCCACCCAGCTGCCGGCAACGATCCCAGAAGAAGAAACGATCCAAATGCCAGCTCTGTCAGATGTAATGGCGCCTCAGCCGACAACGATCACTGGGTACGGCTTTGTCGCAATCGAGGCGATCGATTTCCAGCAGCCGCTGTTGGTGGGACTAACGAATCAACAGCTGCTGAGAGGCGGCGTCGTGATGTTTCCCGAACGTTCGTTGAAAAATAGCAATTTTGTCGTTTTAGGGCATCATCTTGGGAGACAAAGTTTGTTATTTGGTCAATTGCTAGAAGCACAGGTGGGGATGGAAGTATCAGTGACCTATCTCGAGGAGAGTCAACAGTATATCATCACGGATAAAAAAATCGTAGACGAGTCGGACTTGTCGGTGCTAGAGGAAGAACAGACACCAAAATTGACCTTGATCACTTGTCCTACGCCTACTCGAACAGAAGAAGGGTACGTGCTGACAGCAATTCCTGTTGAGCAGGCAACTGCCGATCATCCACAAAAACCAGCGGCGACAATCAGCACGCCGAAAGCAGCAAAAGTGATGGTTGAAAAACAAGAAACGGTATGGAAACAACAATCAATGAAAAATTGGTTTCTTTTATTTGTTAATTTATTTATAATTAGTGGATGTCTGCTGGGCGCCCATAAGTTGTTGGACCGTTCAGCGTCGTAGAAACATCATCAGAAGATGCGCTGATGATAAGGAGGGTGAATAAAATGAAACGCAGATTTGGCTTTGTCATTGGTGCGTGCATGATTATCGGAATGATCGATCTTGTTACAGAACAAGTCGTTTTTGCGACCATTTATAATCCGCTGGACCCCTCAGAAGAAATCGTCCCCACGGACCCACCAGAAGAAATACCAGAAAAAGTGGAGGAACCGCCAACTGAAATGGAAGAATCCAAAGAACAACCCGCGCCTGAACCAGAAACCGTTCCGAAAAAAGAGCCGGAGCGATCCTCACTGTCAGAAAGCAGTTTTTTGGAAAAGCAAAAACATTTTGCCCAACGAGTCATGCTGGAGGATGTCTTTGCACCGGATCGTTTGAACGTCGATCTAGCACTGCCAGGAAATAATACAGATGGTGATGGCGATGATAAGCCTTCTTATCTTGCCAGCTTGTGCTACTTATTTTCAGGAAACGTCCTTTATGGCCAAAAAAACAATGGAGGCTTGAAAACGCATGTTTGTGACATTTTTGAATAAGGCGGACAAACGAAAATTGGTGATGCTGCAATATTTGGAAAACGCAGTCGCTCTTTCGGAAACGAAGGAAACATTGATGGATCAATTGACCATGTCAGAATTTTTGATCAACAAAACCGTTCAAGAATTGAATCTTGATTTTTATGAACTCGGATTGAACGAGGAATTTGAGATCGTGACCGATGGGACGGTCATTAAACTGAATGCCTCGGGGCTGGCAACTTCCGATACACTGCTGACCTATTATTTGGATCAAGCGTTGAAATTTTTCATGTTGAAAGAATGTTTTTTTGAGCAATTGTCTTCTTTATACGAATTTGCCACCAATCACTATTTAAGCCATAATCCCGTCTATAAAGAATTTAAACAGTTCAAACTGATCTTGAAAGAATATGATATTGAAGTGACGAAAGAATTTCAGCTGGTTGGGGAGGAAAGTGAGATCAGGGAATTTATTTTTCTCTTTTTTATGAAGGAATACTATCTGAATCATTCGCCTTTTCCAAAAGAAATCCTAGAAAAAGAAAAGACCTTTGATCGTTTTAATGAAAGCACCTGGCTTAAACCAGAACAGTCTGCTCGCATGCGGATTCGCAAGAAACATTATCTAGGAATCGTTTTGGCACGGATGACGAATGGTCATTACCTGCAAAACAGCGTGGAAAATGATTTAGTCTTGCCCAAACATCTCGTGATCATTGAGGAATTGAAACGCTGGCTGCAGGAGATTTTGACGATCACCGATCAAGAAGTGCTAGAGCGTGAAGCTCGAGATATTTTGCGCTTTTTGATCGTTGAGGGCTGGCTGATCGACAACAATAGCTACATCGATCAAGAACAAACCTATATCCAACAATTAAACGAGCATTTTATTCAAGCCGTCCAACAGCAGTTTTCCTTAACCGCGGACACGTTGGCACTTCTTCATGCTGAAACGACAACGATCCATTATCAGCTCTTGTCGTTTTCCTTTAGTTCTCGCTATGAATACCAATATATGGATGTGACGTATTTTCTTGAAACCTATCCAGAATATGCTGCCTTTTGCCGTAACTATCTGGAAGAAAGCCGCAACCGGCCGATCTTATGGAACAATAAAGAGTTTTTGTTTTTCAGGTACCTGATTCTGTTGATTTCCACGATTCCGCTAAAAGAGATTTTGGTTCCCTTGTATGTCTGCGTGGACTTTTCATTTGGCGATTCCTACAATCAGATGATTCAAAAGAATATCGAAAAAATCCTCGATTTAAATGTCCAATTCCAAAGTTACCCAGATGATCATACGCATCTGATTCTTTCAAACTTACCCTTTTATGGTGCATTGGGGATCGACCATATCTTATGGCTGGCACCACCTAGACCCATCGACTGGGCCAATTTCACTGAAAAAGTCAGTGTGATTCGAAGAGAACAGTTTCAAACCAAAATGGCACAATGAGCAACCCGCCGTTTAACTATCGAAAGCAACGTCTGCCTCAAATGGAGGCAGGCGTTTTTTGTAGAAACCTGTCCTATTTAAAAAGCGCCCAGGAATCTATTGCTCTGATGAAGGTTTCGGGGAAGGTCTGTGAAAAAGGACCATTTGATAGGATTTTTTTTTGCAGGAAAATTTGGTATGATAGAAAGAGAAGAAAAAGAGGTGCCCTATGATGGATGGGAAACAAACGAAGGCTGTGATTGGCCAGACATTGATCACCCTTTGTGAGACCAAAGAAGTGAATAAAATCAGCGTACAGGAGATCGCCGAAAAGGCGCAAGTCAATCGGCAGACGTTTTACTACCATTTTCCTGATAAAAAAGCTTTGATCCAATGGATCTATCGGCAAGATGCCCTGATTTTTTTGACGACAGAAGATGTCTCCCTTGATAACTGGGAAGAAGCCGCCTTGCGCATGCTGAAAGCAATGAAACAAGCGCCGGCCTTTTACCGCAAATCACTGGCTTATGACCGCGAAATCTTAATGAACGGATTTCTACAGATCACAGAACCGCTTTTTCAGCGCTTGTTCTTGGAGGTCGATCAAGAGCAGCAATTGACGAAACAAGACATTCTATTTTATAGCCGGTTCTTTTCCTACGGCTGCGGAGGCATTTTGGAAAATTGGATTCACAACGACTTTCCAGAGACCCCCTTAGAGATTGCAACGCAATTGTTTCGTTTGGCGAAGGATGTGGAATTTTTTGGCCACCAAATCTATGAAAAAGAGGAGCAGTGAGCGATGACGAAAGTTTTATTTGTTTGTTTAGGTAATATTTGCCGTTCCCCCATGGCAGAAGCTATTTATAAAGCAGAAATAACAAAACGCAAATTGGATTGGCAGATCGATTCGGCAGCGACCAGCTCATGGGAAGTCGGACATTCTGCTCATCCCGGAACCAAAAAAAGATTGCGTCAAGCAGGCTTATCCAGCGAGGGACTCATTTCACGGCAGATCACAGAAGCAGACTTTGCCAAATTTGACTGGATCATCGGTATGGATCAAAGTAATGTTGAAACACTTCAAGCGCTGGCACCTGCCGATACCACCGCAAAGATTCGTTCGTATTTGAGTGTTGTTCCTGGCAAAGAAACCGCGGAAGTACCAGATCCTTATTATACAGGAGATTTCGAAGAGACCTATCAACTGCTACAAGAAGGAATTCCTTTTTGGCTAGAGGTTATTTCTTCTGAAAAATAAGGCGTGTTCGCTTGTATTTTACCAAAAATTTGCTAAAATAGAACCATGGAAATGCGAACGTATGTGTGGTTTTTATAAACTGCTGCAACGCGCAGAAAGGAATGTCCAATGGAAAAGAAACCATCGCCCATCAAACAATTGGGCAAACTCATTGTGATGACATCCACAACGTTGCTGGATACCTTTTTCAGTGATGATGCTGACAAGAAGAATCAGTCTGAAAAAGTCAAAGAAATCCAGCGAACGCTGCAAGAGGCAGCCGCTGCCAAGCACCTGGTCGTGCTGCAAGTAAAAACAGAGAAATTGGGTGGTTTTGAAACCGTTACCGGCTGGATCGTCGGCAAAACGGTAGCAAAAGAACAAGTTGTCTTGAAATTACAAAGCGACCGTCAGCAGCTGCGGATTATTCCCCTGCATCATGTGCTGAAAGTTAGCACCTTGAATACAAAACCTGGCTTGTAGACAAGCCTGTGCATAGCAAAAAAACCGCTGCGTCATTAGACACAGCGGTTTTTTTATTGCTGGTTAAGCGTGCTTGTTTTTGACTTCTGCGAGTCGCCAAGCGGTCATCACAGCGATCAGTTCGTAAGGGATCGGCTGTGCAAAAGGAAACTGAACCGCCCCTTTACTGGTTTTGTAGGGTTGTAGGTCTTCTGTGAAGGCCGTGATCGCAGAAGGCGTGGGATAAAAGCCAAGATGCTGTTTGGCGCAGGCAAAATGCACGATATTTTCTCCCTGATGATAGGTAGGCATTTGATAACTGATTTTTTCAACCGCTTCAGGTAAAACGGCTTTGATGGTTTGACGGACCTTTCTTAAAATCGCTTGTCGTTCTGCTGGAGCTGTTGCAATGTATTGGTCAACTGTCGTAATGGCTTTTGTCATAGGACACCTCCTGCCTTTAGTATACGGCAAACCCCGTAAGAAAAAAAGGAGCCTGTCAGTGGGTAGCTGACAGGCAAGGAGTAAAAATGAAAAGTGTTAGTTAGGGTTGTTTGTTGGGTTATGTATACTATACTGTTCAAATATGAATTTTTTGTGGAGAAAAGATTGGAAAGTGTTTAAGTTTGCTGGCTGCGAAAAGAAGCAAAAAAAGACCCGTCGGTGGGTGGCCGACGGGAAGGAGTTAAAAATGAAAAAGTGTTAGTTAGGGTTGTTTGTTGGTATACATAGAGTATACGAGATAAATATGAATATTTTGTGACAAATCTTTTCGGAAGTTCTTAAGAAACCGTAACGGTTTGATTACAGAGAAAGGTTCTTTTCATCAAAACGGTTTTTCAAGGTACGATACAAATCAATGTATTGCCGATCATCTGCCGCATAATCCCAAATATAACTCATTTTTTCTGGTTTGAGTTTTTTCATCAACTGATTGGAACTAACGATGACATCATAGTTTTCTTGCTGGTTTAGATCATAAGGTTCTGCTGCTACGAAGGTCAAGTCATGTAAGAATTGATTCAATCCTTGAACGACTAAGAAATTGTCTTCTAACGCAACCCCTACCCGTAAACGATTCGAATAACGGATTTGATCATAAAACGGTAGCAGGGCGTGGGTATACATCGTTGCCATCTGCTCTTGGTTTTCATCGTTGATATAGTCCACCGCGGATTCTTCACGATAACTCGTTAAGAATTCATCGATTTTTTGCTGCAGCTGCTCTTCAGCAGACCCGCGATTGATCGATGGCGTCAGCAAGCGATAGATATTTGGAAACGGCTGACGGAAAACGTAGTTGCCGAAAGTCACATTGATTAAATTACCCACGACCAATGGCTCATCTAACAGGCCAGGTTGTGAAGCAAAGAAGGTTGCTTTCATCTCTGCTAACAAGTCTGCGACTAATGGATAAACTGGGTTTTGTTTGCTTGAAAAGAATTGCAAGGTTTGTTGCAACGCTTCTTCTTCAGGACTCAAATAGAATGGGAAGATTTGCGCCATCAAGTAAATAAACCCTGATTCGCCTTTTAATTGTTTGTCTGTCATTGAAACTTCAGGATCAACGACTTGTGTCAAACGCTCAAAATCGAAATATGGATTATTTTTCATTAGGAAATTGTACCGCTTGTCGTATTTGGCAAAATTTCCTTTTTTGATTCGTAAAAGAATCAAGGCGGCGAAATACTTCAACTCTAATCGGCCAAGATAAGAATGAGTCATTGGGAAGTACTCCGTGAATCGATCCACCATTTTTTCTGTCTCACTCTCAGCGATCGCAAATGGCCATTCTATTCCACGAGTACCTAACCAAATGATATTGAATAGGGAGAGCCGCACAAGACGCTCATCGCCCACCAAGTTTGATTCAGTGTACGTAAAGCGAAGCTGAAATTGCTTCAAATGTTTTTTTAGATGTTCAAATTTGCGAGACACCGTTGAACGACTGACATCGTATTTTGCACAAAAATCCGTGATCGTAGGATGGTCTTCATTCAGCATGTAAAGAACATATAAGAACGGAACGCTTTTATTCAATAAATAGAAGCGGTATTCATCGATCGTTACCGCGATATTCTGAGGCTGTAATTTACCGCCACGACCGAGTATCGACATATGATCCGGAGTTAACTCAGTTAGATCTTGGTCGATCTCAGTCAACTCTATAAAAGCTTGTTGGTAGCTTAACTCCATTTCCTTTGCCAATTGTGCGATTGGGTGGCTAGGGTTTTGCAGAGTCAGCATACGCCGGAATATTTTAAATTTAATTAATGTTTGCGGGTCCATCATAAGTTCTTCATAAAACATAGGTATCCTCCTTTGTGGCTCTATTGTATCTTTTTTTTACGAAACTGTCAGTCTTTTTAATCAAAAAAATAGCCTACCCTTTAAAAAAAGGTAGGTTATTTTCATCTTTTTAACTAATTTAGGCTGAAACAGGGTCTTTTTTGAACCACGACCATAGCAAACCGATCAAAAATCCGATCGCAGCCGGTACGACCCACCCCATCCCGATTTGGAAGAAGGGCAGATAATCTGACGCAAAAGACAAGATTCCTTGCACGAAAGCGTTGTTGGTAATCAGTGCGGGACTTGCATTTAAGCCGTCGATGATTGCAGCGATCAACGTGAAGTATGTCGTCATTCGGTAGACACTGGCACGATGATGAAACAAGGGACTGATGATCGCCAACAAAATCAACGTGATCGCCAGTGGATAGATAAACATCAAGACTGGAATAGAAAACTCGATGATATTGGTCAAGCCGACATTGGCGAAGATCGCTGGCAAGATACTTGTCAAAGCGATAAAGAACCCGTAGCTTTGCTTGGGAAACAATCCAGCAAAGGTTTCGGAAAAAGCCGTGATCAAACCAATGGCAGTTTTTAAACAAGCGGAGATAACGATCAAAGTCAACAGCAGACTGCCAACAGTGCCAAGGTAGTGGTTGGCGATTTGTGCCAAAGCGATCCCCCCGTTTTCGCTGATAGGAAATTGCCCTAGACTTTTGGTTCCCATATAAGAAAGTAAGGTATAGATGATCCCCATCAACACGATGCTGACAGAACCAGAAAGGATCGTGTCTTTTGCGACCGTCGTAGGTTTTTCAACCCCCATATTGCGAATCGTCGAGACGATGATGATCCCGAAGGCTAAAGATGCCAGCGCATCAAGGGTATTGTAGCCGTTGGTGAAACCAGTAAAGAAAGCATCGCTTTGATAGCTAGGATAGATCGGCGCATCGCTGATGGTTCCTAGAGGTTGCCAAAAAGCAAAAAACAGCAAAACGCCTAGTAAGACCAGAAATAATGGATTCAAAAATTTCCCTACATAATCTAAGATTTTGCTTGGTTTACGAGAAAACCACCAGGCAGCGCCAAAGAAGAGGGCAGAAAACAACGCCAATAACCAAGTTTGCATGTCAGATGAAACATGGGGAGCGATCCCGATCTCATAAGAAGTGGTAGCCAAACGGGGCAAAGCAAAGAACGGCCCGATCACTAAATAAAGCAAAATCGTAAAAATAAGTGCGTAGCGGCGATTGATTCGAGAAGCTAATTCAAAAACACCGCTGCTCTGGGAAACCCCAATGGCGATCACCCCTAAAAACGGTAAGCCGATCCCTGTTACTAAAAAGCCAAGATTGGCCAAGCCGACATTCGCACCGGCTTCTTGTCCCATGTGGACTGGGAAAATCAGATTTCCCGCACCAAAGAAAAGACCAAAAAGCATTGATCCAACATACATATAATCCTTAAACTGTAACTTTTTTTCCATAAATGAAAGCTCCTATAATTCCTTAGTTTTAAAAAAAATAACAAAGTTTCTAACAAATAGCAATGGTTTTTTGTGATTTTTTGATAAATTCTGACAATTGTTGTTTAGAGAATAAAAAAACACTTAGCATTAAATTCTTCCAAGCGTACTGAAAAAGGACGAAAAAGCTCGGAAGAAGACCGCTAAGTGTTTCAAGACAGAAAATTAATTCAACACACGGGAAAGGAATTCTTTGGTGCGCTGTTCTTTTGGATGAATAAAGATATCTTCAGGTGTCCCTTGTTCGGCAATGACACCTTGATCCATAAAGATGACCCGATCAGATACTTCTTTGGCAAAGCCCATTTCGTGGGTAACGATCACCATCGTCAAGCCAGTATGAGCTAACGTATTCATGGTTTTCAACACTTCACCGACCATTTCTGGATCCAGTGCAGAAGTCGGCTCATCAAACAACATGACATCGGGATTCATCGATAAGGCACGGGCAATGGCTACCCGTTGTTTTTGTCCGCCTGAAAGCTGGGAAGGCTTGGCGTTGGCATATTGAGCCATACCGACTTGCTCCAGATTTTCTTTGGCAGTCGCTTCTGCTTCTTTGCGATCACGTTTCAAAACAGTGACTTGTCCCGTCACGCAGTTTTCTAATACATTCATATTGTTGAATAGGTTAAAGGATTGGAAAACCATTCCTAGATGCGTACGGTATTTCGGCAAGTCGTAGCCTTTTTCCAGCACATTTTCACCTAAGTAGATGATTTGCCCACTGGTAGGTTTTTCTAACAAGTTGATGCAGCGAAGAAGTGTGGATTTTCCTGAACCAGAAGAACCGATGATCGTGACAACTTCTCCTTTATTAACAGACAAACTGATGTCTTTTAAGACTTCGTTGTCGCCAAAACTCTTTTTTAAATGGTCAATTTCAATGATTGCTGACATGTTCTGCCTCCTTATTCGTTCGGGTTGATGTCTTCTAATTTGACATACGCACTGGGACCATCCATTTTGCGTTCAACAAAGCGCAAGATCTGGGTGGCACTGATGGTCAAGACTAAGTAGATCACACCGATGATCGCAAATGTTTGGAAGTATTGGAAGTTCGTTCCAGCGGCTGATGTACCTTGGAAGAAGAGGTCCGCAACACTGATGACACTTAAGACGGCAGTATCTTTGATATTGATAATGATCTCATTTCCGGTAGCTGGTAAAATATTGCGCATTACTTGCGGCAACACGACTTTGATCATGGTTTGCCAATGGGTCATTCCGATGGCTTGAGCTGCTTCAAATTGGCCGTCATCTACAGCAAAAATCCCTCCACGAACGATTTCAGACATGTAGGCACCCGTATTGATAGAAACGATCAGCACAGCTGCCAGCGTGCGATTCATGGAGACACCAAAGGCTAGAGCCGTTCCGTAGAAAATAACCATTGCCTGAACCATCATTGGGGTACCGCGGAAAACTTCGATATAGATGGTCAGCAGGCCGTTGACGATTCGTTGGAAGAAACGTCCTACTGGATTTTCTGAAAGCGGCAGTGTCCGGAAGATACCGACTAAAAGACCGATGATCAATCCGATGATCGTTGAAAGGATCGCGATGAATAAGGTCAAGCCAGCGCCTCGTAAAAAGAGCATGCCGTAATCATCAATGATTTTTTTGAAATCAGCGATCAGACCTTGATCCGCCGTTTCTCCGCTGGCATCTGCAGGCTGATCTAAGACTGCTTGATCCATCAGGGAAACCCGTTCTTCTTCAGAGATTCCTGCAAGGATCTCATTGACTTTTTCAACATCGGGATCGCCTTTGCGCATCCCGACTGCTACTTGGACGTCTTCTGGATTGGTTTCAAAACCTGCTCCTTCATCGAACTCGACCATCTTCAAATCAGGATTTGCTCCGACGGCAGTGACGCCTTCTGGTCGTTCGCTGACGTAGCCGTCAATGATGCCCGAAGCTAAAGCAACGCGCATGGAGGAGAAGTCCCGCATGGCTTGTTCTTTTTGGACCTCAGGGATTTGATCAATGACCGTATAATGGAAGGTATTCAGCTGAGCAGTGATTTTTGCCCCCGAAAGATCGGCGAGACTTTTGGCATCGGCGAATGCCCCATCTTTACGTACTACGACCACCAAGTCGGATTCATAGTAAGGATCAGTAAAATCAATTTGCTCGCGGCGTTCGGCCGTTGGTGACATACCAGCGATGACGGCATCGATAGTCCCCGCCTGTAATGCTGGCGGCAGACCGTCCCATTGGGTTTTAACGATCACTAATTCCTTGCCTAAACCTTCAGCGATTCGTTTGGCGATCTGGACATCGTAACCGCCGGCAAACGCCGAGCCTTCTTCCCCGGAAATCGGCACGGCACCATTGGCGTCCGTCGTTTGCGTCCAGTTGAAGGGGGCATAGCCTGCCTCCATACCGACACGGAATTGTTCCGCAGGCGTTTGGTCATCCGCTTGCACGGTTAGGGGCAGCTGAATGAGGGTTAGACAGAGGGCGAAGACCGCCCAGATCCAATTATTTTTTTTCATTTTATCTCTTTCCTTTCACGAGTTGGACAAGCAGGTAAGGATGAAAAAGCAAAAAAACAGCCGTACTCCATGATTGGAAAACGGCTGTTGACAGGTCATCGTCGACAAACCTTTCACAAAACATAGCGCAACTTAGACAAGCTAAGACAGTCCGCAAATTGTTCATTTGCGGCCCAACAAAATCGATGCAAGCAAAACCGATCTTGTTTCGGCGATGTTCCCTAGCTCTGCTGTAAACGTGTTGCTTCACTCAGCAGGATTAATGAACCTCGCGACCTCTACCTAAATGTTAAAGGGTACTCGTATTTAATTTGATTCTTCTCAGAGTTTAGAAGAAAAGCACCCAAATGTCAATTCTTTTTAACAAAAAAACGACCATTTCCCTATTTTTATCAAAGAGAAAGCGGATCGTTTTTACGAGTGTCTATTGGAACCCTTAAGCGACTTTCGCTTTTGGTTCACGGCCTAAAACAGCTTGGATGACTGTCAAGCCAAGCAATAAGCCAAGTGCTAGATAGATGAGGCTTGAGTATTGTGTAACGCCCCAATCTTGTCCTAAGGTACGGTAAACCACAAGGACGATGGCTTGAATGATTGCTGTGATGACATTTAAAAAGCCGAATGCCCATAAATTGCCATTTTCTTTACGTGCTAAATAGAAGATAGAGAAATATAAGCTGACTGCCAACCAACCGAAACTGATAATGATCATTGCCCAATAAATAATAGCTGCTACCAATGTATTTCACCTCACTTTGATTCGTGACTAGTTTACCACGTTTTTTGTTCCTTGTCATGAAGGAATCTCTTTCTTTGTGAGGCAAAAAACAAAGAGCAAAAGCTGCAGCAAAATGATCGTTTGCTATATTTATTGCTAGAGGGGTTGCTGCCAAAGAGGGATTTTCTTCAAAAGGTGCATTTTCAGCTGTGTATAATAGAAATAAGTTGTTTTTTTGCAAAAAACTACGAGTTAAGAATCAATTAATAATTAGTTAATAGCTGATTTAGATCTGCTTGCTAGAATGATCACAGAAGCAAGCAAGGAGGAAGTAGAAATGGAAAATGTTCTTAAAATCAAAGGATTAAACAAGCGTTACGGCAAACAGCTGGCGCTGCATGATGTCGATCTAACGATCGCCAAAGGAGATATTTATGGATTGGTAGGGAGAAATGGTGCTGGGAAGACGACCTTACTAAAAGCGATCGTGCAGTTGATCCAACCCACCAGTGGCAGTCTGCAGTTGTTTGGTGTTGAAGGCGGCAAAGCATACATCCAGATGCTGAAACGGGTCGGTAATGTGATTGAGACCCCAGTCGCTTACGACCAATTGACCGCAGAACAAAATTTGAACTATTATTGCAAAATCAGCGGGGTGGTGGAACCTGATGCCGTTAGTAAGGCACTGGCATTTGTTGGTTTGACCAATGTCGGCAACAAGAAATACCGTGATTTTTCTTTAGGGATGAAACAAAAACTGGGCTTAGCGATTGCTTTGTTGAATCAGCCAGATTTTCTAATTTTAGATGAACCGATCAATGGCTTGGATCCTGTCGCGATCGTTGAATTTCGAGAGCTGCTTTTACGATTGAATCAAGAACGCGGCATGACGATTTTGATCTCCAGCCATATTTTAGAAGAGTTGTACTTAGTGGCTACACGCTTTGGGGTCATTAGTGAGGCGCGTCTGATCAAAGAGATGACCAAACACGAATTCGATCTGATGGCGAAACGGTTTATTCAATTAGAAGTCGATGATGTAGCCACAGCTAGCCGCTTACTGGACAGTCAGCTGATTTCTGAATATAAAGTTGTCAGTGACCACAAGATCCACATCTACCAAGAAAATGTATTGATTCGTGATCTAATCCGTCAATTGGTTTATGAAGGGATCGCTATCGACCAGATTTCTTTTGAAGGGGAAAACCTAGAGTCGTATTTCAAAGAGTTAGTGACAAGTGAAGGGGGAAATTAAGATGTTGAATTTTATTCGAGCAGATTTGTATCGTTTATCTAAAAGTAAAAGTTTTTGGATCACAGAAGGAATTATTTTATTGTTGGTGATTTTAGCGGTTGTTTCAAATGGTGACGTGGGAGTCACCCTGGGAGATAGTACGCAAACCACAGGCAGCCTTGCCGAAATGACGGGCTTTCTTGCGATCCAGACCAGCCTGTCTTCCATGTTATTGTATTATTCACTGCCGTTAGTGATGCAAGTTTTAGGGAGTGAGTACACGAAAGGGACGATGAAGAATATCATTACCGTCGGTGTTTCTAAACCCGCCTATCTCTTTGGAAAATTCTTGGTGTATGCGTTGGTACTTGTCTTGCAAATTTTGGCTATTTGCTTAGTGAGCTTTGTTGCTGGAACGATCATTGGCGGTACCGGCTTTGAAGACATCTCTCAGCTAGAAAACTTAGTGTATTATTTCGCTGGCTTTGTATTGATCTTATTGGCTACCTCATCCTTTGCCTTGTTGGTGTTGTATTTGACCAAAAATACAGCAGTCAGCGTGTTGGCGACGATCTTTATTCCGATGGGCTTTGCGATTGCACGTTTTTCTTTGCCAACCTGGAAATTCTTAGAATACTTGGATTTCCAAGGCGGATTAGAGATGGTGACTATGACCACTTTCAAAACGTGGGAAATGGTTCAACCAATTTTTGTTGGGAGTCTGATTAGTTTGTTGCTTTGTCTTTTGGCTGCACATCTGGTGTTTAAGAGACAAGAATTATAAAGAAAAGAAAAACGTCCAACAGGACCGACCGCAAAAGGTCAGACTGTTGGGCGTTTTTGTCCGTGTAGCCAGTGTTTAATGGGACTTAGCAGACTGCTGCCAAGCCAAAGTCAAACGAAACGTCTCTTCGGTTGTATCCAATTGAATCTTGCCCTCTAATGCATGAGTCAATGCCGCGATGATATACAGACCAAGTCCAGCTTGCTGTTTGTGCCGTGAAAGGTCTTCCGTATAAAAGCGGTGAGTCAATTTTTCTGGGTGCTGAATCGGTGTCCTCAGCTGATTTTCCTGTTGGAAAACGATGCGGTCTCCTTGTTGTTTCAAGCGGATCGTTCCCGTTTCATTGCCATGTTCCAGCAGATTACCAAGGACATTTTGAAAAATACGCTGCCAACTTTTTTTATCTGAAATGATCATGATATTGGGTTGGATCGCAACCGTCAGTGATAAATGGTTTTCCTCAAAAGAAGGATAGAGTTGGAGCAGTTCCTCCTCCAGCAAACGAGAAAGATCGAATTCTTCTAAGGTCAAAGCCAGTTGATTGTCTTTGAGGCGCTGATAGGTCAATAACTGTTCCAGATGATTTTCGACTTTTTCTAGGTTACTGCTGACTTTTTCCAACAGCTGCAGCTGTTGGTTGTTGAGGGTCGTATCGGCTTGCAGCAGTTGTGTGTAGCCGCTGGCGACCGTTAAAGGTGTGCGCAAGTCGTGAGAGATATTTTGAATGGCTTGTTCCAATTGCTGGTTTTCTTGCAGCATTTGATAGTGCTGCTGCTTATTTTTTCTAAGTATCTGATTGTTTAACAAGGCGATCGCTTTTAAAGCGGGCACTCGGGTCTGCAAATGGATCTCTTGATTTGTTTCGATTTCGCTGATTCCTGCTAATTGTTGGTGGTACTTTTTCAGATCATACAGTAAAAATAGCCAGTAACCGATCAATAAAGCAACGATCAAGGCAGCGAAAAACTGAAGTATATGCATGGGGTTCCTCCTTTTAAGCTAACTTGATGCCGATACCCCAGACAGTATCGATATACGCTTCCTCTGGATCGAGTGTTTTGATTTTGCTGCGTAAATGGCTGATATGGACATTGATCGTGTTTTCTTCGCCGTAATAGGGTTCTTGCCAAACAGCTTCATAGAGCATTTCTTTCGTATAAACTTTTTTGGGGTTGGCTAAGAGCAGGGAAAAAATTTCAAACTCCTTTTTCTTCAACTGAACCGTTGCTTCTCCTCGTTGCAGCTGAAACGAGTCAGGCAACAGTTGAATGTTTTTATACGAGAGGCTGCTGGCAACAGGAGGGGCTTGTTTATTTGTGCGCAACTGAACAATGATACGGGCTTTTAATTCTTCGACATTGAAGGGTTTGGTCAAGTAATCATTGGCACCCGCCAACAAAAGGGTGGAAACATCAGCTGGTTCATCTAAGGCAGTCAAGATAATGACGGGTACCGTAGAGGTTTGGCGAATCTCTTGCAAGACTTGTGTCCCATCTTTACCAGGGAGCATTCGATCTAGCAAAATCAAGTCGAAAGCATCTTGCTGAAAAAGTAGCAGACCTTCCGTGCCTGAATAGGCTTGCTGGACAGTATAGTCAGCTGCTAAAATAGTAGCCAACATTTCGCTGATCTCATTGTTGTCTTCGATAATCAAAATTTTCATTTGGTTTTCCCATTCTCCTTGCATTTGTTGCATCTATTATAAGCAATTCCGCACGAAAAAGCATTAGTTGCTTTTAAAAAAGAAAATGGTTGATTTTTCGCAAAAACGGTTCTTTTTCGGTTAGAATAAGAGAAAAGCCATAAAGGAAGTTAGAACGATGAAGGTATCTATTGAGCAAGCAATCGCAGCGGTCACCGCCGCATCATCCGTGACCTTTTTGACGGGGGCTGGTGTTTCGACCCCATCGGGCATTCCTGATTACCGTTCCTTAAAAGGGGTCTATCAAGGAGTGGCACAGCCAGAGTATTTGTTAAGCCATGACTGTTTAGAAAACGAACCGGAAACATTTTATCAATTCGTCAAGCACCTCTACCATCCTCAAGCACAGCCTAATATCATTCATCAAAAAATGGCTGAGCTGCAAGCGAAGAAAACCGTCTGGGTCGTTTCGCAAAACATCGATGGCTTGCATGAAAAAGCAGGCAATCACCAAAGAATCGATTTTCACGGCTCCTTGTACAACTGTTATTGCCGAAAATGCGGCAATTCGGTACCTTGGCAAGCGTATTTGCAAGATTGGCACCATGCAGGGTGCGGTGGTCAGATTCGGCCAGCGATCGTGCTTTACGGGGAAGGATTTACTGATGAAACCATTGAAGGAGCCATTCAAGCCGTTGCTCAAGCCGACCTGACGGTGGTCGTGGGGACTTCGCTGCAAGTCTATCCTTTTGCAGGGCTAGTCGATTACAGCCAGCAGGTGTTGGTCATCAATAAGGAACCATTGGCGATCCCGAATGAATATGGCATGTTGACCGCAGCAGCCGAAACGTTTTTCCAGAAAATTGAATGAAGGAGTTTATGATATGACACAACGTACCGAAAAAGAGAAAATGATTGCTGGCGAATTGTACTTTTCCCCAGATCCAGAATTGGTGGCAGATCGAAAATATGCCCGTGAACAAATGAACCTGATCAACCAAGAAACTGATACAAAAATCAAAGAGCAGTTACTAAAAGAAACTTTCGGCTCTGTGACTGGTCGAATCTATATCGAACCGAATGTCCGCTTTGATTATGGCTACAATATTTCTGTCGGCAAAAACTTCTATGCTAACTACGACTGTGTGCTATTAGATGTTTGTCCAATTACCTTTGGTGACAACTGTATGCTGGCACCCAATGTTCGGTTGTTTACGGCGACTCATCCATTACATCCGGTCAAACGAAATAGCGGCTTAGAATTAGGGGCACCGATCGTGATTGGCGATAACGCGTGGATCGGTGGCGCGGCCACGATTTTGCCAGGGGTCCGCTTAGGCAACAATGTCGTGGTGGGGGCTGGCAGTGTCGTTACCAAATCATTCCCCGACAATGTCGTGCTGGCGGGAAATCCAGCACGGGTCATCAAGACGATCGACTTAGAAGAAGAAAACAACCAGCAAGATCCCTTGGCTGTTCAGCGGGCAGCGATCGATGACATTGATTGGCAACTCACGCATCTTTTGGAAAAACGTATGAGCACGGTCAACGAAATCGTACAATTGAAGAAAAGCAGTCAATTGCCAGTATTAGATGAAAATCGTGAAGAGAAAGTGCTGGAAAACATTCGGCAGGCGATTTCTAATCAAGCCTATGAAGAAACGATTTTGGCTATGTTTCAATCAATTATGAACCACTCAAAAACCTATCAAGAGAATCAATTGGAGGAATGAGTATGGATGGAGGAACACGTCGAGAAAACATTTTAGCGGCATTGAAGCAAGCGGACAAAGCGATCAGTGCCAGCAAACTGGCAGAATCCCTCGGAGTCAGCCGTCAAATCATCGTTGGAGACATTGCCTTATTGCGAGCAGCTGGTGAAGCGATTGTGGCTACGGCTCGCGGCTATCGTCTGCAAGCGCTGTTGGATGAGGCAGGACATGTAAGTAAGCTAGCAGTGCAGCATCGACCTGAACAAACGGAAGAAGAATTGCGCATCTTTGTTGCTTGTGGTGTGGAAGTGGTCGATGTCATCGTTGAGCATGAGATCTATGGAGAGATCACTGGCAATTTGCAGATTCAAACAGACCAAGACGTGACTGATTTCATCAACAAAACCAAACATGCAGAAGCCCGCTTGCTCTCAGATTTAACCAATGGGGTACACTTGCATACGTTGCGCTACACCGATCCTGCGGCTCTGGAAAAAGCCAAACAACAGTTAGCAGAAAAAGGCATGCTCTATCAAAATTGAGGCGTAAACCATTCTGGCAAGGACGCTTTGCGGAAGTCTTGGCAAATCCTCAGATGAAAAAATTGTGATTTTTTGTTGACAAGGCGTTCATTTTCCAGTAAAGTACTCTTCAACAAGAATAATGAATCTGTTGAGAAGGAAAGTAACCGCGGATACTTCAAAGAGAGACTCTGGTTGGTGGAAAGAGTCAAGTCAGAAGCGATGAAAAATGGCCTTGGAGGATTGATTGTCGATAAGTAGGCAATCACGGATGCGCACTATCGTTACAAAGTGCACCAATCTCTAGCACGACTAGACGTTGGGTTGAGGGAAGGGAAACCTTCTAAACAAAAGGTGGTAACACGAGTATTCGTCCTTTTACTAGCAAACGCTGGTAAAAGGACTTTTTTTATACCCAAAATCAAATAGCACCACACACGAAGAATTGGTAAGTACAAAAGCACGTTTTTTCAACAGAGAGCTTCGGTAGCTGAAAAGAAGCATCAAACGACTTTTAGAAAATGGCCAAGGAGTGATTCGTTCCGAGCAGTAGTTTGCAAGGCGACGACGGTAGCGACCGTTATCTGGCTAGAGTATGATCGTACTCGAAAAGGAGCTGTATGTGAGTGCAGCTTAAACTGAGGTGGTAACACGCAAAAAGGCGTCCTCAAACAAGTCACAGGTGACTTGTTTGAGGATGCCTTTTTTTTATTGAAAAAGACAAGAACTAGGGGGAAGACGATGATTTCATTAAAAGACATATCAGTAACATTCAATCAACCAAAGAAACCCGCGATCCAAGCGGTCAAAAACGTATCGATCGAGATCGACAAAGGGGACGTTTACGGCATCGTGGGCTACTCAGGCGCCGGGAAAAGTACACTCGTCCGTGTGATCAACTTATTGCAGCGCCCAAGTAGCGGCAGCGTCGTCGTCAATGGTACCGAGCTGACCACGCTTTCTGCGAAAGCCCTGCGAGAAAAACGGAAAACGATCGGAATGATCTTTCAGCACTTCAACTTGATGGACAGCCGCAATGTTTTTGATAACGTGGATTTCTCCTTAAAATATGGGGGACGGTCCAAACAGGAACGTCATCAAAAAGTAACCGAGCTGTTAGCATTGGTGGGATTGGAAGAAAAAGCCCAAGCGTTTCCTAGCCAACTATCTGGAGGACAAAAACAGCGGGTCGCGATTGCCAGAGCGTTAGCGAATGATCCAGAGATCTTGCTTTGTGATGAAGCAACCAGCGCCCTTGATCCGAAAACGACCTTACAGATATTGGCTTTGTTGAAAAAATTAAATCGAACCCTCGGCTTGACTATCGTGATCATTACTCATGAGATGCAAGTCGTCAAAGAAATCTGCAACAAAGTGGCAGTGATGGAAGACGGCGAAGTCATCGAGCAAGGTTCAAGCGTTCAGATTTTCAGTCAACCAGAAAAACCATTGACCAAAGATTTCATCCGAACGGCGACGCACATCGACCAGGCCTTAGAAACGATCCTTGGCAGTTCGAAGTTTTCTTCCTTGGCACCAAATGAATGGCTGGTGGAGCTGTCCTACGTTGGCGATCAAACCAATGAACCACTGATCGCCCAATTGTACAGCCGCTACAAAGTGACCACCAATATTCTTTACGGCAACGTGGAGATCTTGCAAGAAGTGCCGATCGGCAGCTTAGTCGTTAGCTTATCTGGCGAATACCATCAGCGTAAACATGCCTTAGAATACTTGAAGGCTCAAGGAGTTTACACCAATATTTTAAAAGAAAATCATGCAGAACCATTAAACAATGTGATTAAAGGAGGATTTTAGATGGCTGCCTTATTAGAAAGATATTTTCCCAATGTTGTTGCGATCCAAGATGAATTTGTGACAGCAACGATCCAAACCTTGTATATGGTTTTTTGGACCTCTTTGATTGCGGGCATCTTAGGTATCTTGTTAGGGATCGTCTTGGTAGTAACTCGACCGAATGGGATTTTAGAAAATCGACCGCTCTTTGAATTTCTCGATAAAGTCATCAATGTGGTCCGCTCGATCCCCTTTATTATCTTATTGACGTTACTAGGAACCTTTACCCGATTCCTTGTTGGAACGACCATCGGCGAAACAGCAGCATTGGTTCCTCTGATTGCTGGGATCATCCCCTTCTTTGCTCGGCAGATCGAGATCGCCTTGCTAGAAGTTGACCCCGGTGTCGTAGAAGCAGCTGAAGCGATGGGCACCAGTCCTTTCGGTATCATTTTTCGGGTCTATTTACCAGAAGGCGTGGCGGGAATCATTCGGGTCTCTGCATTGACTGTGATCAATGTGATCGGATTGACCGCCATGGCAGGAGCTGTTGGCGCTGGTGGTTTAGGCAACTTAGCCATCACCCGCGGGTACAACCGATTCCAGACCGATGTCACGATCATGGCGACCTTGATCATCTTGGTATTCGTTTTTATCAGTCAATTTGTCAGCAACCTACTCATTAAACGAGTATCACACTGACCACTACTTACGTACAAATAAAAAAACAAGCAAGTCTATGGAGGAAGCAAAAATGAAAAAAATCGTACAATCAATCGTTTTAGGGGCAGCATTATTCTTTATTACAGGATGCGGAAACAATGGCAGTGCCGCAGCCAATGACCAAGAAGAAGTGACGGTGAAATTAGGGATGATCGGGGCGGACACCGACGTCTGGGATGATGTCAAGGATCGTTTGAAAGACGAAGGCATCAATTTAGAATATGTCCAATTCTCTGATTACAATCAACCCAATGCAGCTTTAGCTGATGGGTCCATCGACCTTAATTCATTCCAACACCAATTTTTCTTGGACAACTATAATGAAGAATTTGGTACTGATCTCGTATCGATCGGCAATACAGTCAATGCGCCATTAGGCATTTATTCCGACAAAGTGACGGATGTCAACGATTTGGCGGAAGGAGCTAAAGTTGCGATCCCTAATGATGTGACCAATGGTGGTCGGGCATTGCTTTTATTACAATCAGCTGGATTGATCAAAGTGGATGAAGCAGCCGGACAAACACCAACGGTCGCGGATATTACAGAAAATCGTTTGAACTTAGAAATTTCAGAACTTGATGCAGCGCAAACCGCCCGGGCACTTTCGGATGTCGATGTTTCGGTCATCAATAGCGGCATGGCGGTGGATGCAGGATTTGTACCAACCGAAGATGCGATCTTTTTAGAGCCTGTTGATGAAACGGCCCGTCCTTACGTCAACATCATTGCCGCCCGTAAAGAAGAGGAAGACAATGAAGTTTACCAAAAAGTGGTCGCTGCTTACCAAACAGAGGATACGAAAAAAGTCATCGAGGAAACGTCAAAAGGATCAAGCGTTCCTGCTTGGGAAACCTTTGGGGCAAAATAAGCACCATGTAATTTGATAAAAAAACTGAAAAAGCATGTATAAAAAGGAGAGATTTGATTATGACAACAGCAACTATTACGAAAGTAGCCATCAAACCATTTATCCAAGAGCGTTTAGCCGCTTATCAAGCCTTGGCATTAGATATCCACAATCACCCAGAAGTCAGCAACTATGAGTTTTATTCAGCCGATGCCCTGATCGCCCAATTAGAAAAAGAAGGCTTTGCTGTCAAAAAGGATGTGGCAGGCCATCGCACCGGCTTTGATGCCCGCTATGTCAGTGGAAAACCGGGTCCGACGATTGCCTTTTTAGCCGAGTATGATGCGTTACCTGGCATCGGTCATGCCTGCGGACACAATCTCTTCGGGACTTATTCCGTCTTAGCTGCCAGTGCTCTGCAACCTTTCATCGATGAGCTAGGCGGGGAGATTCGAGTCTATGGGACGCCAGGAGAAGAAGGTGGAGAAAATGGTTCCGCTAAAGGCAGTTTTGTCCGTGAAGGGTTCTTCGATGATGTCGATGCCGCTCTTTGTGTCCATCCAGCCCATCGCTATGGCAAAACGACGGCTTCATTAGCCAATGATCCAGTGGATATCAAGTTCTATGGTCGGGCTTCCCATGCGGCAGCGGCACCAGAAGAAGGCATCAACGCGTTAGAAGCATTGCTGCAAGTCTTTAACGGGATCAATGGGTTGCGCCTGCATTTACCAAAAGACGTCAATATTCATGGTGTGATCACCGATGGCGGCGTGGCAGCCAATGTCGTGCCAGAATATGCAGCCGGTCGTTTTTATTTACGAGCTGCCAATCGAGCAACCTTGAATGATGTCTACGAGAAAGTCGAAAACATCGTAAAAGGAGCAGCTTTAGCTACGGGAGCGACCTATGAATTTGGTTTGTTCCAAAACTCCGTCGACGATGTGATCGTGACACCAAGTTTTGATGAGATCTTCTTCGCCCATGCCCAAGAAGCGGGCGTACCTGCCGATGAGATCGATACGGAAGCCAAAACAAGCCTTGGTTCGTCTGATGTCGGCAATGTCAGTCAAGTGATCCCGACGATCCAACCCACCGTTTCGATTTCAGATGACTACATTGCGGGTCATTCGGAAGAATTCAAAGCCGCTGCCAAGAGTGAAAAAGGCTTGCAATCGATCGCCATCGCGGCGGAACTTTTAGCGCTGACGGCATTAGACCTTTTTGAACAGCCAGCGTTATTAGAAAAAATCAAAGCCGATCATCAAGAAAGCCTAGCGAAAGGCAATTAATGCCAAAACCGTGAAGGAAGATAGTCAATAGTATAGAAAAAAAGTCTCTGCCGCAAAATGTCGGTAGAGACTTTTTAGTTAGTCGATGACTAAGATGCCTTCTTTCAATGAAAAAGGATTTTGTTGATTGATATGATCGTAGAACATGACCCCGTTCAAATGATCGATCTCATGCTGAACGACGATCGCAGGATAGTTCTTCAAACGAACTTTTTTCTTTTTGCCGTTGATGTCGTAATAGCTGATCGTGATCCGGGCATGGCGTACCACGTAGCCAGGGACTTCACGGTCCACGGACAGACAGCCTTCGCCTTCACCCAAACAAGCTTCTTGCACGGAATGACTTAAAATTTTGGGATTGTATAGAACATCTTTAAAATCAGGTTCTGTTTTTTCTGGGTCGCTGCTAGGGACGAGGACCGCTGTGATTCGTTTTGAAATATCTAATTGAGGAGCTGCTAGACCAACGCCGCCTCTTAATTCAAGTTCTTCTGCCTTGACTGGATCTTGGCTATTTTCTAAAAAGGTCATCATTTCTTTTCCCAGTGCGATATCTTCTTCGCTCAAAGGAAAAGGTACTTCTTTTGCTACTTCACGCAAGGTTGGATTGCCTTCGCGAATAATATCATCCATTGTAATCATTGATGATGTGATTCCTCCTACTATGTAAAAATGACGAAAGCAAGTTTCGTTCCTAATAAAGTGTACCATAAGTGTAGAAAGAAGGGCATAAGAAAGTTTAAACGGTAAAGCTTTCTTATTAAATGAAATAATATTTCTATATTAATGATTTAATTATGAAATATAGTTGCGAATGGGAAAAGAATCAGTTATAATGCTTTTATAGAAAACGGTATCACGAAAGTGACCCATCAAGGAGGCAAAGAGATGTTCGGCTTTTCTGTATTTATGAACGAAGACTTGACGGCAGCAGAACTTGAGCAGATGACTGCGATGGCATCAGGCTTTAAAGGGATTTTCACCTCCATGCACATACCAGAAGATGATCGCAGTACTTATCGGCAGCGTTTGACGGACTTGGGAGGTTTCGCAAAAGACCATCAGCTGTCTTTAATGGTAGATATTTCTGGAAACGCATTAGCAGAAGCGGGCTTTTCCATCGACAATCTGGCGGAACTAAGGGAGATCGGTGTCACTGGTTTACGAATGGATTATGCGATCGACAATCAGCAAATCGCAGCTTTTTCAAAAGAAATGACCATCAGTTTGAATGCCAGTACATTGACGGAAAAAGACATTCGAGAGCTGCAGGCGTATGGAGCCGATTTTACTCGTTTGGAAGCTTGGCACAATTATTACCCCCGACCAGAAACGGGACTGGATGTTGGCTGGTTTCAGGAGAAGAACCGCTGGTTGAAAGCACAAGGCTTTTTCGTCCAAGCCTTTGTTCCAGGGGATGCCAAGAAACGCAGACCGTTATTTCAAGGATTACCCACACTGGAAAGACACCGCAACTGGTCGCCTTTTGCCGCAGCGATCGACTTATTGGCAACTGGCTCAGTCGATGCTGTTTACATTGGCGATGGCATGGTTTCTGAAAAAAGTGCCCAGCAGTTTGCGACGTATCTGCAAGAAGCGCGGATCGTTTTGCGGGTCAAAGATCTTGGTTCCACTTACTTTGAACACGTCTTAGGGAATCACCAAAATCGTTACGATGAAGCTCGGGATGTCTTGCGCAGCGCCGATGCCCGTTTCAATGCCATTCCAGAAGTCACACCTGAACTTAGCCAAGAGCGGCCAGTGGGGGCTGTGACGATCGATAACCAAGAGTACTTGCGCTATATGGGAGAGATCCAGGTGTGCAAACGACCTTTGCCGACAGACCCAAAAGTCAACCTCGCCGCTCAGGTGATACCAGCCGATCTGCCGTTGATCCAACAAATCAAAGCAGGGATGCGATTTAAATTAGAAAGAGATGATTCCGATGAATAAAATCAATTTAGACAAATTAACGACCGAACGACGCAACAGTGAAACGAGCAATTTAGATGAAATGACGATTTTAGAAGCGTGTCAAAAAATGAACCAAGAAGATCAAAAAGTTGCCTATGCGGTGGAAAAAGAAATTCCTAGTATTGAAAAAGTGATTGAACAAACCATCGTCGCTTTTAAAAAGGGCGGACGCTTGATTTATCTTGGCGCTGGGACAAGTGGTCGATTAGGCGTCTTGGATGCGGCCGAATGTGTCCCAACCTTTGGGGTATCACCTGAGATGGTGGTCGGTCTGATCGCCGGTGGCGAAGAAGCGATGACGGTCGCTGTCGAAGGAGCAGAAGACTCCTTAACGCTAGGCAAACAAGACCTTGTCGATTTGAAGTTGAACCAAAATGATATGGTGATCGGGATCGCTGCCAGTGGCAGAACCCCTTACGTGATTGGGGCGCTTGACTATGCCAATGAGCTCGGTGCCACAACGGCTACGATCGCTTGTAATAAAGACGCGGAGATCTCTCAGCATGCCAGCTTTCCAATCGAGGTCGATTGTGGACCAGAATTTCTGACAGGTTCGACTCGCTTGAAATCTGGGACTGCCCAAAAACTGATTTTGAATATGATCTCGACGTTATCGATGGTAGGGATCGGCAAAGTCTACAATAATTTGATGGTCGACGTGAAAGCGACCAACGAAAAATTGGTGGAACGCTCAAAACGGATCATCATGCAGGCGACTGAAGCTGATTATGAAACAGCCGCCGCGGCATTTGAAGAAGCAGATCAGAATGTCAAATTGGCGATCGTGATGCTGTTGACTGATAGCACGAAAGACGAAGCACAAGCAAAACTTGCCACGGCACAAGGGTTTGTCAAAACGGCGTTAGGAGGAGAAAAGTAATGGCAAAAGAAACACTGACGGTAGAAGAGTTAGCGGAGAAGATTTTTCAAGAAGCCGGCGGAATGGACAACGTAGAAACAGTCAATCACTGTATGACTCGCGTACGAATGACCGTCCGCGACCACGACAAGGTCGATCAACAAGGGTTAAAAGAGATTCCCGGTGTAATGGGTGTGGTCAATGATGAGCAGCTGCAAGTCATTATCGGACCAGGGAAAGTCAACAAAGTAGCCAATGCAATGGTGGCAAAAGCTGGTGTTGATTTAGGGCAAGAGATCCCACCGCAAAAATCAGGCAAAGAGGCGTTATCAGAAAAAACGGCAGAGATGAAAGCAGCCCAAAAAGCCAAACAAAAATCATCACCATTAAAGTCGCTGCTGAAAGATATTTCTAATATCTTTGTTCCAATGATTCCAGCCTTCGTTGGTGCAGGACTCGTCGCAGGGATCGCTTCTGTCCTGACCAATATGATCACGGCTGGCCGATTAGATGGAGATACTTGGAATTATTATGTCATGATTTTAAACGTCCTCAGAAATGGGATGTTCACCTATTTAGCGATCTTTACTGGGGTCAATGCAGCGCAGGTCTTTAAAGCCAATCCAACCCTTGGTGGCGTGATCGGTTCGATCATCTTGCTGACAGGTATGAACCCAGAAGCCCCGATCCAAAACTTGTTCACTGGCGAAGCTTTAGCTGCCAACCAAGGAGGGATCATCGGTGTGATCTTCGCTGTATGGCTTTTGGCGAAATTAGAGGCAGTGCTGCATCGAGTGATTCCTGAAGCGATCGATATTATCGTGACCCCGACGTTGTGTTTGCTGATCATCGGTTTGACGGAGATTTTCTTGATCATGCCATTGGCAGGTCTGATCTCTGACAGCTTAGTCGGTTCGATCACTTGGGTCTTGAACGTGGGCGGTGCTTTCTCTGGGTTTGTCTTAGGGGCGGCCTTCCTACCAATGGTCATGTTTGGTTTGCATCAAATTTTGACCCCGATCCACATTCAAATGATCGAAGCAACAGGCAGCACGCAATTATTACCGATCTTAGCCATGGCTGGTGCTGGTCAAGTCGGTGCAGCTTTAGCCTTATGGGTACGACTACGTAAAGACAAAGAGCTTTCTGAAATGATCAAAGGTGCATTGCCAGTTGGGATCTTAGGCATCGGCGAACCATTGATCTATGGAGTGACGTTGCCATTAGGTCGACCATTTATCACTGCTTGTATTGGTGGTGGGATCGGTGGTGCGGTCATTGGCGCTTTGACAAATATCGGCGCAACGGCGATTGGACCATCAGGGCTAGCTTTGATCCCCTTGATTGCCAACGGCCGTTGGATGGGCTATATTTTCGGCTTGTTAGCAGGCTATGCTGGCGGCTTCGTTGCCACCTACTTCTTTGGGATTCCGAAAGATCGCTTAGAAGCAGTCAAAGAAAGCGAGGCAGAAGAAGCAAAACCAGCTGCAACCGTTACTGTGCAACCGCAACCAAAAGAAACGAGTGAAACGGCTGCAAAGGAAATGACAGCAAATCCATCAAAAGAACCGATCGATACCCCTTTATACGCAGTAGCCACAGGCACGACAAAAGCGATCAGTGCATCAAGTGATCCGGTATTTTCGCAAAAAATGATGGGCGACGGGTATTTCGTCTTGCCAGACAATGGTGCGATCTATGCACCAGCAGCAGGAACCGTCACGACGATTTTTCCCACGAAACATGCATTGGGGATCAAGACTGCCAGCGGGCTAGAGATTCTGCTGCACATGGGTGTTGACACCGTCGAATTGCAAGGAGCACCTTTTGAGATCCTGGTGGAGGAAGGCCAAGCCGTGACACCAGCTACCCAAGTTGCCCAAGTCGATTTGGCACAGTTGACGGCTAAAGGCAAAGCTTCTGAGATGCTCGTGATCATCACCAATATGGAGCAAGTAGCCAATATCGAAGGGTTACCAGGAACAGAAACAAAAGCGGGTCAAGCCGTCATGCATGTGGCAACGATAAAATAATGTTAAAACCTCTATCGGATAAAGATAGAGGTTTTTTTTAAGAAGTTACTAAATAGATTGCGAAAAATTTTCCTTTATGTTACAGTTTCGTTACAAAGGGAGTGTTCCCATTCGAGGAGGCAATGAGGATGAAAAAAATAATTTGGTTCGGACTAATGACGCTGGCTTTTTCACCACTGATGGTTCATGCAGATGAAACAGCTACGAGTGAAAGTGGCAATCAGGCTGCCGTTAGCGAGACGCTTTCATCAGAGGAGCAATCAGGAACGGATCAGACACAAGCTGCTGTCCAAGAAAGTACAGTAGAAAATCAAGAGACGGATCAATCCGCTGCTTCAGAAACTACGACTACCGAGAATCAAGAACCAGTCGATTCCGAAGCTGTTATTGCCTCGATCCAAGCAGAGACGGGGACGCAAGATGTCAGTGAGATCAACACGTTAGCCGATGAACCTAGTTCGCTGCGTAGCGCCTTAACCCAAGGGATCACTGAAGGAAGTGTGACCGCATTTACCCAAGAACAGTTGGACCAGTTGACAGATGAAGAATTGACCAATGGCAATCGTCTGGCGCTACGTTATTCCAGTGATGCGATGGGCTTTGATATTGCTTACTTAGCAAAAATCATCGGTGCCTTGTTTGTCGATCAGACGTTATCCTGGGAAGCCATTGAGCCGCAACTGGCTTTTGATGCAAATAGCTACGCCAGTTTTGCTGACTTGATTCCTGTTGTGGATCAGCTGCAAGAATATTTACGGGTCGTCTATCCAGCAGACGGAGTCTTTTTACATTTGAATCAAGCCGTTTCCAACGAATGGATGATCTCAATTTTGACCAATTTAAATCAGATGGAACAAGAGATGCAAGTCGATCCAGATGCCTTTGTCCCAGGACGGATCTCTTATATCATTCAAGCGGCAAATGATTCCATGTATCTGCCTACAGGCACGCAAACGAGTACGTCTGAAGAAGCGACCGCAACATCGACGAGTGCTCAAGAAACAGCGACAACGACTTCTTCGAAAGAGGCCAACGCTACTGCCGATGGTGAAAAAACATTACCTAAAACCAATGAAGCGCCAAGCTATACCTTACTGATCGCAGGTGTTATCCTGCTGCTGATCGTTTTCTTGATTCTATGGCGCCGCAAGAAAAAATGATTGTTATTTATAATCGTCAGAATGAAAAAATAGCAACCTTCGTTTTCCATCAGGGAAACGAAGGTTTTTTGTTTTCAGAAATTTCATTGGTTATTTCTTTTCAAATAACGCCCTTTATAAAAAGACCAGAATCGATTCCTTCATAAAAAAGTCAAATTTAAATTCTTGCATTCTCTGGTGAGGGGTGTATAATGACACAGTGTCATATGACAACGTGTCATATCGAGAGCTGTGATTTATTTTAAATTAGAAAGGAGTTGCTTGTGATGCCGACCGATACATTTTTTCACTTGCCGCCAGAAAAACAAAAGCGCATCTTAAATGCGGCGAAAAAAGAATTCTCAAGACTGCCGCTGAAAGACGCCTCGATCGCCAACATCATCAAAGATGCCGAGATTCCTCGCGGGAGTTTTTACCAATACTTCGAAAACAAAGAAGATCTTTATTACTATTATTTCCATACGTTGAAAAAAAATAGTCAGCGAGATCTGCTGAAATCGATCCAACATGAAAACGGGGATCTGTTTGCGGGGTTCGAATGGTACTTTTCACGGATGATCGCCGAGGTTTTCAAAGGCAAAAACGCAAACTTTTACCGCAATTTATTTATGAGTATGGATTATCGTTCCTTCCATAAAGTCGTGCCAGAGATGCAGCACAAGATGCATCAAGAAAACAAAGCCGATCGGCAGAAGCAGCAAGCCATCTTTTTGTCAGAGGTCGACAAAGATTTATTGAAAGTCAAAGACGACCATGAGTTGAAAATGCTGATCCAGCTGCTGATGCATACCGTCTTTTCGACGATTGCCGAAGCCTATCGCCAATCAGCGTTTGATCCAGACTATGATCCTGCCGAAGCGATCGCTGATTTCAACAGTAAAGTCCGCTGGTTAAGAGAGGGCGCAAAAAAAGAAAGAGGGGAAACCTATGATTAAGCTGATAAAACGCGTATCCGTCATTTCTATAATCATGGCAGTGGTGTTTATGGTGATCCAAGTCGTTTCTGATTTGTATCTACCGACATTGACTTCCAATATTATCAACAATGGGGTGGCGACAGGCGACATTGATTACATTTGGAAAACCGGCTTTTACATGATCGGCTTTTCATTGATCAGTATCATCGCCGCTTTAGGAAATACGTATTTCGCAACAAGAGAATCACAAAAATTAGGACAAAAACTACGTTCGGACATTTACCAAAAAGTTGAGAATTTTTCTTCTCGATCGTTTGATAAATTTGGGACCGCATCATTGATTACAAGAACCACCAACGACGTCAACCAAATTCAAATGGTGACGCAAATGTTTTTACGTATGATGATCAATGCACCGATCACACTGATTGGGGCGAGTTTCTTGGCCTATCAAAAAGATGCCCAATTAACCCGAATCTTTTTAGTCGTTATTCCTATCATGCTAGTATTGGTCGGCGGTATTATGTATTTTGCCGTTCCTTTATTCAAAAGTATGCAAAAGAAAACCGACCGTTTGAACTTAGTCTTTCGTGAAGGCTTGACGGGGGTCCGCGTTATTCGGGCATTTGACAAGACGGATTATGAAGCGAATCGCTTTGATGAAGCCAACAAAGATTACACCCACACCGCGATTAAAGTAAACACCATCGTGGCATTGATGATGCCATTGATGACGTTGATCATGAGTGGGACGAACATTGCCATCACATGGTTTGGGGGTCATTATATTGCCGAAATGACCTTAGAAGTCGGAAACTTGATTGCGTTTATGACCTATGCAATGCAAATTTTGATCAGCTTTATGATGCTGTCCATGATCTTCGTGATGGTGCCAAGAGCCCAAGCATCAGCTGATCGGATCAACGAAGTCTTAAATGAAGAAGATGAAATTCTCGATCCAAAAACACCAGCGACATTGAGCTTACAAGGGGACCAAGCAACCTTGGCCTTTGACCATGTGGCGTATCGCTACCAAGGCGCTGAGAAATTGGCGTTGGAAGATATCGATTTTCAAGCAAAATCTGGTGATTTTGTTGCCATCATCGGTGGGACGGGCTCAGGGAAAACGACCTTAGTCAATCTCTTGCCTCGTTTGTACGATGTGGAGTCTGGTGCAATCAAAATCAATGGGGTCAATATTGCAGAAGTCACCCAGCACAATCTACGAGAAGTCGTGGGCTTTGTTCCGCAAAAAGCGGTACTGTTTTCTGGTACCATTCGTGAAAATATGAAATACGGAAAACCCGATGCATCAGATGAAGAAATCTGGCAAGCACTAGAGATCGCCCAAGCCAAAGATTTTGTCTCCGAACTGGCAGATGGCTTAGATAGCCGTGTAGAACAAGGCGGCGGCAACTTCTCTGGTGGACAACGTCAACGTTTAGCGATCGCTCGTGCGTTAGTGAAACAAGCAGATGTCTATGTCTTTGATGATTCCTTCTCCGCACTGGACTTCAAAACCGATGCCAACTTACGAGCAGCGCTGAAACGCGACATGCAAGACAGCATTATGGTCGTGGTTGCCCAACGGGTCAGCACCGTCATGGATGCCGATACGATCTTAGTATTGGATGAAGGAAAACTCGTAGGAAAAGGAACCCATGAATCATTAATGGCAGACAATGAAACCTACCAAGAAATCGTTTCTTCACAATTGAGAGAGGAGGATCTTGCATGAGTGAAAAGAAAACAACAACACAACACCGTGGCGGACCAATGGGCGGCGGTCCAGGCCGTAACATCGGTGCCAAAGGACCAAAACCAAAAAACTTTTGGGGGACGGTCAAACGGCTTTTCGGGTACATGTCGAAACGCTCCATCGCTATCATTGCCGTCTTCGTTTTAGCGATCGCAGCCGTGATCTTCCAAATCCAAACACCGAAAATTTTAGGGGAAGCGACCACTGAAATTTTTAAAGGTGTCATGATCGGTGCGCAGCAGATGCAAGCCGGCCAACAGGTAACAGAATTTCCTATCGATTTTGAGAAAGTTGGTCAAATCATTTTGATCGCGATCGGCATGTATGTGATTTCAGCCGTCTTCAACTTTCTACAACAGTTTATTATGACCCGTGTCTCGCAACGGACGGTTTATGAGCTGCGTCGTGACTTAGATGAAAAAATGAACCGCTTGCCGATTTCTTACTATGATACTCACTCAAATGGGGATATCATGTCACGGGCGATCAATGATATGGATAATATCGCAAGTACCCTGCAACAAAACTTGACCCAATTTATTACGAGTGTCGTGACCTTTATCGGGGTTTTGTGGATGATGCTGACGATCAGTTGGCAACTGACTTTGGTTGCTTTAGCAACGGTTCCTTTAAGCTTGATCGTCGTGATGATCGTCGCACCAAAATCGCAAAAATTCTTTGCGGCACAACAAAAAAGTTTAGGATTGCTCAATGACCAAGTCGAAGAAACTTACGGCGGTCATACCGTTGTCAAAACCTTCAACCATGAAGCTGCCGATCAAGTCGTTTTTGAAGAAGAAAATGACCGTCTGTATTCCGCTGGTTGGAAAGCCCAATTTATTTCAGCGATCATTATGCCCTTGATGAACTTCATTAAAAACTTAGGCTATGTCTTCGTGGCTGTCCTTGGTGGGATCAAAGTGGCGAATGGGAACATGACGTTAGGGGATGTGCAAGCATTCTTGCAATACACCAATCAATTCTCTCAACCAATCACTCAAATCGCTAGCTTACTAAACACCATCCAATCAACCGTTGCATCTGCCGAACGGGTCTTTGAAGTCTTGGATGAAGAAGAAATGACTGATGAGCCTTCTGGATTGCCAGTGGAAGACAGTGAATACAAAGTTCGTTTCGATCATGTTCAATTTGGTTATGCGCCAGACAAATTATTGATGACCGATTTTAATCTGGATGTCAAAGCTGGTGAGATGGTGGCTATCGTAGGACCTACCGGCGCTGGGAAAACCACGCTGATCAATCTCTTGGAACGTTTTTATGATGTTTCTGGCGGTAGCATTCGTTACGATGGCAAAGATACCCGAGACTTGACTCGTGATGAGTTGCGTAGTAATATCTCGATGGTGCTGCAAGATACGTGGTTGTTTACTGGTTCCATCTATGACAACATTCATTATGGAAATGAAAAAGCAACCAAAGAGCAAGTGATCGCTGCGGCGAAAGCTGCCCATGTGGATGATTTTGTTCGCAAATTGCCAGAAGGCTATGATACGGTCTTGAATGAAGAAGCCAGCAACATCTCCCAAGGTCAACGTCAGCTGATCACGATCGCCCGCGCCTTCTTAGCGGATCCCGACGTTTTGATTTTGGATGAAGCAACTTCTAGTGTCGATACGCGGACGGAAATCTTGATCCAAAAAGCAATGGGTCGTTTGTTAGAAAATCGGACCAGCTTTGTGGTTGCTCACCGTCTCTCTACGATTCGTGATGCTGACAATATCATCGTGATGAATCACGGGTCCATTGTTGAGACTGGAAATCATGAGGAATTGATGGCACAAAACGGTTTCTATGCAGACCTGTATAACAGTCAATTTTCAGAAGAAGTGGCGTGATCCACTGTTTGTAATGAAAGAAATTCTTCCCCAAATGATGATAAACAGACCGCCAAAGGTTGACTGAAAGAAAGCAGTGATTGTCACTGCTTTCTTTTTTTATGAATTTTTATCGCTTTAATTTAAATATTTATTGCAATTTATTGGATTGAAATGTATATTAATACATAATTTCGAATGATCCAAGACAAGGAGTGAAACCAATGAGTCATCTTTTTCCTAATTACAGCCGTTTACCCATCGACATCCAGCAAGGAAACGGCAGCTATGTGGTAGATTCGCAAGGCAACCAATATTTAGATTTAACAAGTGGCATCGGGGTCGTTAATCTCGGTTATGGGCATCCCAAAGTGCAAGCCGCGTTGATGACCCAAGCAGAGCAGATTTGGCATGTGCCGAATTTGTATGACAGCCAGTTGCAAGAAGAAGTTGCCCAGAAGCTGACCCAAAATCAAAAGAGCGCCTCAGACGAACCGTATCTGGCTTATTTTTGCAATAGTGGCGCTGAGGCGAACGAAGCTGCTTTAAAGCTGGCTCGCAAAGCGACTGGCCGCAGCAAAGTCATTAGTTTTGAACAATCTTTCCATGGTCGAACCTTTGGGGCGATGTCTTTGACTGGGCAAAGTAGTATCCATGATGGGTTTGGACCGTTAGTACCAGAGATGGTGTATGTACCCTTTAATGACCTTGAGGCATTGCAAGCCGTTTTAGATGAGCAGACGGCAGCCGTGTTTTTAGAATTGATCCAAGGCGAAGGCGGTGTGATCCCTGCTGAGGTGGCGTGGGTCCAAGCGGTGGCAGCCCTTTGTCAGGAGTTGGGGGTACTACTGGTGGTGGATGAGATCCAAACCGGGATGGGACGGACAGGAACCCTGTTTGCTTTTGAAGGATATGGCATTGAACCTGATCTTTTTACCGTAGCAAAAGGGCTTGGTAACGGGATCCCTGTCGGAGCGATGCTAGGCAAAAGCCATTTGCAAACGGCTTTTGGACCCGGTAGTCACGGTTCGACCTTTGGTGGCAATAAATTAGCGATGGCTGCTGCTAGTGCTGTTTGCAGTGTGTTGCAAGAAGGGGACATTCAAGTCAATGTTCACTTGCGCCAGCAGCAGTTTCTCGACGGATTGCAAGGACTATCTAAGGTGCAGGCGATTCGTGGGAAAGGATTGATGATCGGTATCGAATTAGCCGATTCGGAAAGCTTGCAATCCGTGTTGACCCAACTGCGGAACCAAGGCCTCCTCGCATTAAAAGCGGGATCCAAGGTTTTGCGCTTGCTGCCGCCTTTAACGATCTCGCAAGAGGAAACGACAGCAGCCTTGGCGATTTTGCAAGCTGTCTTAGCATAATTGCATAAAAATAGATTTTTCGGGCTTTTTTTCTTATAAAAACCGAATAATAGTGAATTTATTTTGAATAGTTTTATAAATAATCATTGACAGAGCGATGGGAGTTTCTTATAATCTTAAGTAAATTCTTTTGAGGAGTGACGTGTTTGAAGGCAGCAATCGTTGGTGTAACAGGGTATACCGGAATTGAATTGATTCGTTTGATCCAGCAACATCCCCAATTGGAGGTGGGCACCTTGCATAGTCATTCTATGCATGAAAATTCATCTGTTTTGTATCCTCATTTAATTGGACTGACAGAGCGGCTGATCGAACCTTTTGATGCAGAAAAAATCCAAAAGGAAAATCAACTCGTGTTTTTTGCGACTCCTGCTGGAATCAGCAAAGAACTCGCAGCGACTCTTGTCGCAAATGACTTTCCAGTGATTGACCTTTCTGGTGATCTGCGATTGAAGGATCGGGATAGCTATCAAAAATGGTATCACCAAGAAGCTGCACCTGCCGAGTTGTTGGCACAAGCGACCTATTCGCTGCCTGAGTTTGCACCGACTCCTGGCAATTTGATCGCCAATCCAGGCTGTTATGCGACTGCTGCCATTTTAGCTGCTGCGCCGTTGGTTCAGCAAAAACTATTCAGCGGTACGTTGATTTTTGATGGCAAGTCGGGTTTGTCGGGTGCTGGTAAGAAATTGACGGACAGCAGTCACTTTGCAACCGCTGCGGATAACATGACGATGTATAAGCCAAATCAGCATCAGCACATTCCTGAGATCATGCAGCAGTTTCAGCAATGGGATCAGGCAATGCCGCCGATCCAATTTTCTACCAGCTTACTGCCTGTCAAAAGAGGGATCTTTATGACGCTTTATGCGCCTATCAAAGACGCGATTTCGCAAGAGGACATCTATGAGCAGTACGTAAAAACGTATCAAGACCATCCGTTTGTCCGAGTGCAACCGTTAGGAAAGCTGCCCGAGCTGCGGCAAGTGACGGGAACGAATTTTTGTGACATTGGCATATGTTTCAATCCGCTGACCCAAGTGTTGACCGTTATCGCAGTGATCGATAATTTAGGCAAAGGGGCTGCTGGCCAAGCGATCCAAAACTTCAATCGATGGGCAAAGATACCAGAAACGACTGGTCTTATGCAAGCACCGTTATATCCATAAAATAGCCAACAGACGCGTGAGGATACTCGTGTCAGCCAGTGGACAATCCGCAAAAGGTGGCAGTAGGAGGAAAGAAAATGAAAGAAATCGAAGGAACGATCGCAACCCCCAAAGGTTTTTTTGCCGACGGTCTGCATTGCGGTCTGAAGAAAGAGAAAGTCGATCTTGGTTGGATCGTCTCTGAAGTGCCAGCCAGTGCTGCAGCAGTCTTTACCACCAATCAAGTACAAGCAGCACCCATTCTCGTTACAAAGGAAAAAATGCAAGCAGGCACCTTGCAAGGTGTGATCGTCAATGCGGGCAATGCCAATGCTTGTACCGGGGAGCAAGGTTTAAAAGATGCACAAGAGATGGCAGAATTGGCAGCAGCCCAGCTGCATACGAGTCCCGAAGCCTTTGCGGTAGCCTCCACCGGGATCATTGGTAAGAGCTTACCGATGGAAAAAATCACTGCAGGGATTCAGCAACTAAACAGGCAAGGGGATGCCCACCGATTTCAACGAGCGATTTTGACGACGGATCTGACTGAAAAAAGCAGTGTCATCCAATCAACGATCGCTGACAAAACGGTGACTGTTGCGGGCTGTGCCAAAGGGTCTGGTATGATCCATCCCAATATGGCTACGATGCTGGCCTTTGTTACGACGGATGCGGCGATCGCTCCAGCACTCTTGCAAGTACTGCTGAAAGAATTAACCGACGTTACCTTCAATCAAATCACGGTCGATGGCGATACATCCACCAATGATATGGTGTTAGTTTTAGCTAACGGGTTAGCCAAAAATCCAACGATCGAAGCTGACACGCCAGCTTATCATGAGTTTAAAGGGATGCTCAAATCAGTTCTGACCGCACTAGCCAAAGCAGTTGCAAAGGACGGAGAAGGCGCCAGCAAATTGATCGAAGCTCATACGAGTGGAGCTGTGACCGATGAAGCAGCCCGAATGATCAGCAAAACCATCGTCGGTTCGCCACTGGTCAAAACAGCTCTCTTTGGCAAAGACCCGAACTGGGGGCGTATCTTATGTGCAGTGGGCTATAGTGGGCAGCCGATCGATCCAGCAACGGTATCGATTGCATTAGCCGACATTCCCGTCTTTGTCCAAGGGACACCGGTAGCTTTTGACGAAACCATCATGCAAGAACAATTGGCGGAAAATGAAGTCAAAGTCGTTGTCGAGCTGAAAGAAGGGGCAGGTGTTGGCACCGCTTGGGGCTGTGATCTGACGTATGACTATGTGAAAATCAACGCACTATATCATACCTGAAAGAAATCAGGTACTAGACAAAAAGGAGCGAGTAGATGGAAACGATCGTAGTAAAAATCGGCGGTGTCGCCTCAGACAATTTAACCCCGTCATTCTTTGAGACGATAGCAGACTGGCAAGCTGCGGGCAAAAAAGTAGTCATCGTCCATGGCGGTGGTCACTACATCTCAGAAATGATGGAGAAAATGGCGTTGACAGTCACGATCAAAGACGGCCTGCGGGTGACCGACCCCCAGACGCTTGAAGTAACTAGAATGGTCCTTTTGGGACAAGTTCAACCGCTGATCACGACCGCTTTCCAGCAAGCTGGGTTCCATGCCGTAGGACTGAATGCTGGCTGTGATCAACTGATTCAAGGAGAAGTCATTGATGAAGAAAAATTAGGACAGGTGGGGAAGGTTCAACAAATCAACGCTGCTTTCCTGAAGCTCTTGACAGAGAAAAAACATGTCCCGATCCTGGCACCGCTAGGAATTACCCCAGAGGGGCAATGGCTGAACATCAATGCCGATGAAGTAGCGTGTCAGGTTGCTGCTAGTTTACAAGCAGAAAAACTATATTTGTTGACGGATGTCCCTGGGATCAAGCAAGAAAGCCAGTGGTTATCAGCTGTTTCTTTTGAAGAGATCCCCCGTTTGATCACCGAAGAAGTAGTCACAGGCGGCATGCTGCCAAAACTAAAAAGTGCGCAGAAAGCCTTGAAAGCAGGGGTAGCTGCCGTTTGTATCACCGATCGAATCGATCGTTTAGGAACCCAGATCCTCGCGGCAAGTCCAGCCGCAGCTGTCTGTAGCTGAAGTCATTAGCAACACCCAAATGCCTCTTCTCTACTCATAAAAATGCAAAATTCTGACTTTTCTGTGCTTTTCTTCTTATTTTCTCTAAAAAAAGAATAAAATAGGTAGGGATTTCATTTGCTAGAATTTCGTTTTATCAGTACAATGAGTACATATGTAAGTAGGGGGAGAAACAATGACAGATTTCTTATTGGGGAGCAGTACGAAGTTGCTGACTGTTGCAATCCGGGTAAAAGACCGCGATCAAGCGATTGCCTTTTATCGGGATGTACTTGGTTTTGAGTTGAAAAGAGAAGAAAATGAATTGGCCATCTTTGGTCTAAAAGGATTAGATAGAGAAGTTTTATGGTTGGAAGAAAGCCCGCGTGCCAACGATCACTTCGGCGAGATCAAAAAAATGCAGCGCATCGTCTTAGCCGTATCCTCATTAGAAGAAGCGGCAACTATCGCGAGCAATGCCCAACAAAAAGCGATTGCTTTCGAAGAAGCTCGTTATGAAGCGAATCAATTAGGCTTTATTATAGCTGATCCAGAAGGGAACAAAATTGAAGTCTTATTTACAGCACCCGCAGGAACTGCGGTACCAAAAGACGAAGCAGAATTGATCAAAGCGGCACCTGCAAAAGCGGCTGGCTTATCAAAAGAAGCTCATTTTGGCAAGCTGTATTTAAACGTCAGTGATCTAGCCAAAGAGCAGCTTTTCTTAGAAGAAAGCTTAGGCTTGAAAACAAAAGAAGCCGAAACGAAGGAATTTATCCTCAATGATGGTGACTTCCAAGTCGGCTTGACTGAAGCACAAGGTGGTACGATCGATTTGCCGACCCATGAGGTGCTTGGCTTAGACTTCTTGAAAATCTCCATCAGTCAAGAAGATATCGATACATTGGAAAAACACTTGTCTGAGAAGAAGCAAGAGTTTTTCATCGACAAAAAACGGAAGTTGTTGACGACCTACGATGCGATCGGTATCGAATGGTGGTTTATCGTTAAAAAATAAATCTAAATAGATAAGAAAAAACATCGGAAACTCTTTTGAGTAGTCGATGTTTTTTGATGACTAAGAAACCAAGCAAGCGAATCGACTAGCTGATCGAGTCGGATAGTTGGAGGAAAAAAGGGGATAACGAGTTTTGTTTGCTGCTAAAAAGTGCTAAAGTTAGAAGCAAGACAAGCCTGAAAGGAGCGAGTATGGAACGATGACAATGTACCCAAAAACAGTACAGCTCATTCAAGAAAAAATGCCGACCGTTTTCCCAGGAGCGGTGCTGCGTTTTATCGCTGGTGAAACCCAAGAGACCCATGTATTCGGACAGGCAGCGCTTCTTCCGAAAACCGAACCTATGACGAAAGATCATTTGTTTGATTTAGCCTCATTGACGAAAGTCGTTTGTACAACGAGTGTTCTGTTAAAATTGTGGGATCAAGGAAAAATCGAGATGGAGGCGCCGCTTACTCGTTGGCTGCCAGCGTTTAAAGACGATCTGGTAACGATCAAGCACTTGCTGACGCATACGGCAGCCATCAACACGTGGATTCCTCATCGAGACCAGTTGGATGCTGCTGCCTTGCGCAAGGCGTATTTGCAGCTTGAAAGCAGTGATACGATCGGTCAAACGGTCAACTATACGGATACTGGGACGATTTTGCTGGGCTTTTTATTGGAGGAGCTGTATCAAAAACCAGTGACCGAGATTTTTCAAGAAGAAGTCTTGACGCCTTTAGGCATGAAGAACAGCGGCTTTCCGCCTTTTCCTCCCTCACAGCTGCCAATGATCGTTCCTACCCAGCAGCAGCCAGACGGCAGCATCCTTAGAGGAATCACCCATGATCCTAAGGCACGAGTGTTGGGAAACCATGCCGGCAACGCAGGGGTGTTTTCTACCGTGGATGACTTGACGCTTTTCGTTCAACTGTTACTGGCAAATGGTCAGCAGCAAGGAGCGCCGTTTTTCTCAGAAAAAGTCATGCAGGCGCTGACTCACAGGCAGACGCCTGAAAGCACAAAGCCTCGCACCTATGGTTGGGACTTGTTAGGTGCACCGTATCAATTATTTCATACAGGCTATACAGGCACGTTTCTCGCAGTAGATATCCCTAACAAAAAAGCGTTTATTTTCTTATCGAATCGGGTCCATCCAGTGGATCATCGAGAAAGCTATTTGGGTCATCGTGACGAAATCCTGCAATGTTACTTAAAAGAAACTGCCGAATAAGCGGATTCATGCTATAATATGCACGAACAACTAGAGAGGGGAACAATTATGGAACCATTGTTTATGAAACCTGTTTTTCAAGAAAAAATTTGGGGCGGCAGTCGCCTGCATTCTGTTTTTGGTTTTGATTTACCGAGCGACAAGATCGGTGAAGATTGGGCGATCAGTGCGCATCCTCATGGGGTGAGCGTCATTGAAAATGGGCCGTTTAAAGGCAAAACATTGGCGGATCTTTGGCAAGACCATCAAGAACTATTTGGTCATTCAGACGAACCAGTCTTTCCATTATTAATTAAAATTTTAGACGCAGAAGATGATCTATCCGTTCAAGTCCATCCTGATGACACATATGGGTTAGCCCATGAAGGGGAATTAGGGAAAACGGAATGCTGGTACATCATTGATGCCGAACCAGGTGCGGAAATCATTTATGGCCACCATGCCCAAACCAAAGAAGAACTTGCGGAAATGATCGAAGCGGGTCGTTGGGATGATTTGTTAACAAAAGTCCCTGTGAAAAAAGGCGATTTCTTCTATGTGCCAAGCGGAACGATCCATGCCATTGGAAAAGGGATCATGATCTTGGAAACCCAGCAGAGTTCGGATACGACTTATCGGGTGTACGACTATGATCGTACCGATGATCAAGGACAAACTCGGGAGCTGCATATCCAACAATCGATCGATGTGACGACGATTCCTGCACGGACGCCAGAATTATCGATCCGTGAGGTCAAACAAGGACAATCAGCAGTCGTTACCTATCTTGAAACGCCATTTTTCAATGTGTATGAGTGGGAAGTACGTGGGAAATTATCGTTGGCACAAAAGGCCGATTATACTTTGATGACCGTGATCGATGGGTATGGGCATTTGATGATCGACGGTCATTCCTATGAACTAAAAATGGGCACGAGCTGCATTTTGCCAAACCCGATCAAGAAATGGGAATTGGTTGGTGAATTGACTGTCATTGCCTCTGAACCTGGAAAAAAATAAAACGATCAGTAAGTGACGTGAGCCGCACAAGCAAAACAGCACACGTTCCTGATTTTTCGTAAGGCTGAACTCGTTCAGCTGCCTGTCATCATTGGCGATTTTTCCGCTTTTGACTGACAGGTTTTTTCGTATGGACACTCACGATAGACGTCTGAGGAAGATTTGTTATAATGGCAGTAATGAAGGATAGGTGAAAAGAATGGTTTACTTAGATCATGCAGCAACGACACCGCTGCATCCAGAAGTGATCAAAGTGATGAGTGAAACGATGCAGACATTTTTTGGCAATCCATCAAGCATTCATCATTATGGTCGAGACGCCCACACCCAATTAGAATTGGCTCGTCAAGCGATCGCTCAGCAGCTAGGAGTCAAAGAACATGAGATCATTTTTAATAGTGGTGGTACCGAAAGTGATAATACAGCAATCATCGGTACAGCCCTTAGCAAACAAGCACAAGGCAAACATATCATTACGACCCAGATCGAACATCCGGCGGTCATTGAGAGTATGCGCTATTTAGAAGGCTTAGGCTTTGAGGTGACCTATTTGCCCGTAGATCAAAAGGGGCAATTGGCCGTCAGTGAAGTTGAGGCTGCCTTACGTCCCGATACGATTTTAGTATCCATAATGACGGCAAACAATGAAACGGGCAATTTGCTGCCGATTGCAGAAATTGGGGCCCTTTTACGGGAGCATCCCGCCGTGTTTCATACCGATGCCGTGCAAGCTTATGGCAAGATCCCGCTTGAAATCAATGAAAACAGTATTGATCTTCTAAGCATTTCTGCTCACAAAATCAACGGACCAAAAGGGATCGGCTTTTTGTATAAACGAGATGGCTTGTCGCTGCCTGCGCTACTCCATGGCGGCGAGCAAGAAGAAAAACGGCGAGCAGGGACGGAAAACTTAGCAGCCATCATGGGAATGGCCAAAGCAGCTTCTTTGCATACCCCCGAAGCGCAGCAAGCAGCGGCGGAACAATATCAAACGTTTGCCGATGTGCTGATGGAGACCTTAGCAGCACAAGGCGTCGATGTTCAGTTGAATGGTGATCCAGCACACAAATTGCCGCATATTTTGAATCTGCGTTTCCCAGGTGTCAGCAGTGACTTGCTGCTGATGAAATTGGACTTAAAAGGGGCTGCGATCTCGACAGGCAGCGCTTGTACGGCGGGCAATGTGGAGCCCTCCCATGTGCTCGAAGCGATGGTGGGCAAAGAGCATCCAGCTATTCGGGAATCGGTCAGAGTCAGCTTTGGCTATGGCAACACATTGGCGGAAATCGAAGCATTTGCTCAGCTATTAGCAGAAACTGTCTTAGCCACGAAAAAGTAGGAGAACAGCTAGCAATCTCGCTGAAAACTATTTATAATGAAAGAAATGATGTTAAAGAGGTGAAGAACATGGCATTTGAAACAACAGCAACCGTTTTAGGCGCAGCAACCCAATACCGCATTGCTCCTGAAGCAAAAAAATATACGTTGCGGGACAATGGCTTTACAGAAACGAACGGCGGCAACTTCCAATTGATTCGCGGCCTTGAAGCAACACCCCAAAGCAAAGAAGGCTTTAAATTAAAAATCACTGTTGCAAAAGATCTGCAAACCTTCAAGATGTCCATCACGACAGCCAATGGGTTAAAAGCAGTCAATATTTTCAAAGATGAACAGCACAAAATGTTGCAAGAAAAATTTTACTTTTTAATGGATGGTTTTATCAGCCGCGGGTTGTTTGTCAAAGCGTAAGCTTTTGTCAAAAGCAGCTATATCATTCAAAGGGCAAGAAGTGTGTCACTCCGCCAAGCAGGCATGGGATTGATACACTTCTTTTGTATCTTTGGCGGTTTCTTTTTATACTATAGAAAACAAACCCTAGGTGTTCGCAGGAACAGGATGAGTTAAGACGAGAAAGAGGGAATCAAGATGAAACGATCCTTAAACAAGCAATCAGTGCTAGCCGTCGGCATGGGGACTTGGCATATGGGGGATGACCCAGCCAAGGAAAAAGCCGAGATCGATGCGTTGCAAGCGGGCATCAAAGCTGGAGCGGCTGTCATCGATACCGCAGAAATGTACGGCGAGGGAAACGCAGAAACACTAGTTGGCAAGGCGATCCAGCCCTTTACACGAGGGGATCTTTATTTGATTTCAAAAGTCTATCCTTGGAATGCCTCCGCAGATGAATTGCCGAAAGCTTTAGACCGCAGCTTAGCGCGTTTAGGCACCGACTATCTTGATTTGTATCTGCTCCACTGGCGAGGAGATGTGCCGTTAGCAGAAACAGTTGACGCACTAGAAGCTGCCAAAGCTTCTGGAAAGATTCGTGCATGGGGCGTCTCTAATTTTGACGTGGCAGATATGGAGGAGCTGTTGCGGTTAGAAAACGGCGATCAATGTGCCGCCAACCAAGTACTCTATAATTTAGGTGCCCGGGGGATCGAATACGATCTTTTGCCTTGGCAGGCAGAGGCTGAGATTCCTGTGATTGCCTACTCACCCATTGCTCAAGGCGATCGGCTAGGGCACCACTTCAAAAATGATGAAGTGTTGAAAGAGCTGGCAGAAGCCAAAGGCTGCACGATTTTTCAGCTGCTTTTGGCATGGACCCTTCGACAACCCCACGTCTTAGCGATCCCCCAAACCAGTGACTCGCTGCATATGCTGCAGAACATTGAAGCTTGCAAAATCGTTTTTTCCAAAAGCGAATTGGCAGCAATCGATGCGCGGTTTCCTGCACCGACGAAAAAGCAGCCGCTAGCGATGATTTGAAGACGCTGATCACAGAAAAAGCACCAAGGTAAGGAGCGACTATGAAATTTTTTACGTCTGATACCCACTATTTTCATGCAGCCTTGCTCGGGGACAATGACTTTGCCCCACGCCCCTTTGAGACAGTGACGCAAATGCATGAAACGATGATCGCCAGCTGGAATGAGGTCGTGGCGGATAAAGATGTCGTCTATCATTTAGGGGATGTCGCGATGCACCCTGATTACGAAGCGGGCTTTCCAGAAATTGCTGCGCTGTTAGCACAGCTGCAGGGCAAAATCGTTTTTATCAAAGGCAATCATGATACCCGAGCTTTCTTTGCGTACTTGCGCAAGCATGATCCTGGTTGTTTGGGAGCCGAAAAGTATGCGTTTGAAGATGTCGGTGTCTTGCTGAAGTTTGCTCATCAGCAATTTATACTGACCCATTATCCTATGCTGCTGGGGATCACCAAAAACAGCCGCAATCTGCATGGGCATATTCATCATCACAGTGTACCGATCGCTGAGAATCTCAACGTAGGAGTCGATGCACCAGAATTGGCGTTTCTGCCACAGCCGCGTCCTTTTGGTCGGCCAGTTTCCGAAAATGAACTGGCGGTGTTGTATCATGCAAAACAACAAGAACTTACTAAGCTGGCTCGTTAACAGATAACAAAAAAAGCAAGCGTCCAAACAGATTTGGGCGGCTTGCTTTTTTTGTGATGACTTTGACAGCAAGCTTTGATTAAGGAAATTTTTTTGATAAAAATAAACTTTATATGTAAAAAATAATCGATTCCAAGAGTTATTATTTGATGGATATTTAAGAAATGTGTATGCTTTAAGTAGAAAGCAGTAAAGGAGGTTGCCAATGCGTAAGATTTCTAAAGTGATTTTTATCATCGGATTGCTTTTACTCTTACTTGTCTTTTATTTTGGGATCATCGCCAATCAGCAAGCGGCTTCATTGCCTGTTTACTTGATTCCTTTGGATGAATATCCTTGGGTCGGATCTTCCATGAGTATGCTGCTCTTTTGGTTATCTGTTGGCTTTGCCATTTTTACCGTGATCGCGCTCTTTGTCGTTTTGTTTTATCCAAAACGTTCGGACCGCTTGATCATTTCCCATAAGACAGGCGATTTAGTGATTCAGAAGAAGGCGTTAGAGCATTTTGTGCTTGAACGGGTGAAACAAGCAGATTTCATCCATCAGCCATCCGTAAAAATCAAAATCGTCAAGAATAAAGTATCCGTAAAAATCGATGGAGAAATGAAACAAACAGCAGCCATCCCGCAAAAACAAGAAGCATTGGTTGGTGAGATCAGCAGCAGTCTGCAGCAGCTTTTCGGTATCGAAAGCAATATCCAAACGGAAGTTGTCTTAAAAGATACGCAAGAAACGCCAGCAGCCCATGACCAGCCGCGTGTAGTTTAGGAGGAACAGGTATGAGTGAATGGTTCTACCACTATAAGATCCCACTTATCTTTGCAGGCTTCGGTTTGATCCTAGCGATCCTGTTTCTAACGATCGGCTTTTTGAAAACCATACTGCTGGTGCTGTTTACGGCACTAGGTATGTATCTGGGATTTTATCTCAAAGAAGTCGGATTCTTTGAACAATTTCAAAGACCGCGCCGTTAACTTTGGTAACATTATTAGTTTAATTTATATCAAGATTATAGTAGGAGGAATGTACGATGGAAAACCAAACAAAACCAACAACAGGTGTTAAAGGAGAATTAACTTACGAAGATAAAGTGATTCAAAAAATCGTAGGCATTGCATTAGAATCTGTAGACGGACTCTTAACAGTCGATGGCGGTTTCTTCTCAAATATTGCAGGTAAATTAGTCAACACCGATGATGTGACTTCAGGGATCAACGTTGAAGTTGGGAAAAAACAAGTGGCAGTCGATCTTGATATCGTTGCAGAATACGGCAGCGACATGACCACGATCTACGACCAAATCAAAGAGGTTGTTTCAACACAAGTCAACAAAATGACGAATTTAGACGTCATCGAAGTAAACGTGAACGTAGCAGATGTCAAAACACGTGAACAATTCGAAAAAGACTCTGAAACAGTTCAAGACAAAGTAAGCAGTGCGGCAGAAACAACTGGCGACTTTGCGTCAAAACAAACACGTAAAGCCAAAGGTGCCTTCAACCGAACAACGACGCGTATTCAAGAAAACAACGAACCACGCGTTCAATAATAGTAAGATAAGCAAAAGACTAGCTTCGGCTAGTCTTTTTTGTCGCAAAAATGGCGTGTTTTTGCAGCTTCAGCCGGTCAGAACATCAAAGCCAAAAGCTCCAATAATGGATTCCTTCTGCTTGAAAGACATCGTTAGGATAGCTTTTCTCATAATGAGCTTTTTTGGGGGAATCATTAGGATCGAATACTTGAACATTTCCTTCTTTGTTCAAAGCCAATACCATGATATGTCCTGAGGTCGTAAAGGTTCCTGATTGAACCGAGACCACAACGGGGATGCCTTGTGTCATTTTCTCATAGGCAGCCGCAAAGGAACTTCCTAAATCGGCAAATTGGTAACCAAAAGCTTCGGCAAACTGAGGAAAGATTTGCCAACTCGTTCCTTGTTTGGGAAGATAAAATTGATCGCCAGCCCACTTTAATAGTTTGTCAGGATTCGACGGATGATCCGTCCAAAAAGAATCGATCATCGCTAAAGAAGCAATAGCGCACCCGTTTGCTGCAAACGTATTTTGCGTTTCTCCATATCCATATGTGTCATTGCCCCAGCGTTGATCGGTTTGTACAATCAACGGCACTTGCTGCGTGTCTGCCATCGCTTGTTGAATCGCTTGATTGGCTTGGTGAGTGAACTCTTTTGAGACAAGCGCTGTCTGATCAAACGCAGCATCCCTGACCTGATCAATCACGTAATGAATGACAAAAACACCACCGATGAGAAAAAGCAGTAGCGCAAGGCTCTTTCTTTTCTTTCCGTTGTTTCTCCTAGTTTTCGATATCCCTGTGTGTGATCTCATGAAATGCCCCTCCTCATAAAGTAGTATCTAAAAGAAGTATAGTCTTTTTCTGATAGCGGCATTTCTGCTTTTCCTGAAGAATTCCATACGATTTTATGACAAACGACCGTTTAAAAGGTAAAATGCGGCTTCTTAGCATTCGCTTATCTAGTTGTCTTTGAACAATGGGAGTCGTTTGGATGGTTGTCGATAAGATACACAAAAAGCAGCGCTTCTTCTATTGGGCTGAATGGGGGGAGAACAGACAGCGGGTATCCTCCAGATGACTTTTCTAAAAAAGGAATTTATAAGAAAAGACAGCAAACAGTGAACTTTTTTGTGTTTTGTTGTATAATGCAAATTACTGAAAAGTTGCGACCTTCAAATCGTAGATGATTTCAGAATCTATAATTGAAATGATGGTGAAACGATCATGTCTAACGAAAACACCCGTGTGGTGGTTGGAATGAGTGGCGGGGTAGACTCGTCAGTAACAGCACTTTTGCTGAAAGAACAAGGGTATGATGTTGTCGGGATCTTTATGAAAAATTGGGATGATACCGATGAAAACGGTGTTTGTACCGCAACAGAAGACTACAAAGACGTAGCCAAAGTGGCTGCGCAAATAGGGATTCCTTATTATTCAGTGAATTTCGAAAAAGAATATTGGGATCGTGTATTTGAATATTTTCTTGCAGAATACCGTGCCGGACGGACACCAAATCCAGATGTCATGTGTAACAAGGAAATCAAGTTCAAAGCCTTTTTGGATTATGCGATGGATCTTGGTGCCGATTATGTAGCAACTGGCCATTATGCGCAAGTGACCGTTGATGAAAACGGCGTGACCCATATGTTGCGAGGCGTGGATAACAACAAAGATCAAACGTATTTCTTAAGCCAATTGTCACAAGAACAATTGAGTAAAACCATGTTCCCACTAGGCGGCATGGAAAAATCAGAAGTACGAGCGATCGCTGAACGGGCAGGACTAGCAACAGCCAAGAAAAAAGATTCCACGGGTGTCTGCTTTATCGGAGAAAAGAATTTCAAACAATTTTTGAGTAATTACTTGCCAGCGAAAAAAGGCAATATGGTTACATTAGATGGCGAAGTCAAAGGACAACACGATGGCTTGATGTACTACACCATCGGACAACGTCAAGGCTTAGGCATTGGCGGCGGCGGTGCCACTCAAGAACCATGGTTTGTCGTAGGAAAAGACTTAGCGACCAACACTTTGTATGTGGGACAAGGATTCCATCACCCCGCATTGTATGCAGATCGCTTGGAAGCAAGCCAAATCCACTTTACTACAGAACAAGACCGCGGCAGGGAATTTTCATGCACAGCAAAATTCCGCTACCGTCAACAAGATGTACCGGTAACGGTGCGTCTATTAGATGGAGATCGAGCAGAAGTGATTTTTGACGAACCAGTCCGCGCCATCACTCCTGGACAAGCAGTCGTTTTTTATGACGGGATGGAATGCTTGGGCGGCGGTTTGATCGATGCAGCCTACAAAGAAGCCAAAGAATTACAATATGTTTAACCACTAACACAATCAGCCCTAGCTAAGACCACTGAACCAATCAGTTGCACTTAGCTAGGGCTTTTTTTATTTGTACCAACGAATGTTTTGCGTAATCAAGAGAACCAAAAAATAGGTAGCCGATTATTCTTTGATCTTGAAAAGGTGGATCTGTTCGCTAAATGCAGCGACTTGTGCAGGATCGATCGTACCGTTTGTTTTCGAAAGCGCATTAGACATGCCACAAGCCATCGAATAGGTCAATGCTTGTTCCATTGGATACTGTTTATTCAATGCAACAGCCATGCCACCAACAGTTGAATCGCCACAGCCAGTCGTATTAACGATGGCGATTTTAGGAATCTCAATCTTATAAAAAGTCGACTGATGTTTAACGATTGCCCCATCGCCGCCTTGAGATACCATGACGGTGTCGATTCCTTCGAAAAGAGTGCTCTCCAAGACAGAGAAAATGTCTTGAGATGAATGTAATTTTTGACCTATTAGTTCTTCCAATTCCTGTTGATTCGGTTTAATAAAATTCGGACGAGCATTCGTTTGAGTCAAACAATTTTTTAGTTGTTCACCTGCTATATCCATGAGGATTGGTACCTGCTCACCTAATGTCTTACGGATGAATTGAAGCAATTGATCGTGAAAATGCCCATTATCAGAATTTACTGATCCAGAAATACAGACGACCGTGATGGGATGTTGTTCAATTAATGCTGCAAGGTGTTGGTAAAAAAGTTGTTCGTTTTTCTCCGATAGATAAAGTCCTTTTTCTACTAGCTCTGTATGGGTGTTACCGTCATGCATGATCGTGATCGCATTGCGAGAATTACCATCGATGGTTAGGAAATCCAATACATAACGTTCTTCGGCTAGTAAAGAATCAAGGATCGTTTTGCCTACAGGTCCACCTAAAATACCTGTCAATAAAACGTCTTCCCCAGATTGTGCGATGACTCTGCCAGCATTGATACCTTTTCCCCCAATTGATGTATGTGGGTTATCTACCCGATTTACTTGATCCAATTTCAACGAAGGAACCAAATAGTTGTAGTCCATGGAAGGGTTCATTGTGATGGTTAAAATCATTTTTGTTCCTCCTTGAGGATCTCTGTAAAGGAGCGATAATACTCAAAAGTAGTCTCAGAAAGTTTATCATCAGTGATCAAATAGTCGATATCTGAAAGTGAGTAAAAGGTGTAAACGTCGGAGCGATTAAACTTGGAACTATCCGCAACGATGCATTTTTTGCGGGAATGCTTGAAAGCGACTCGTTGAATCGAACCTTCAACAAGATTCGCAGTGGTGATATTATTTTCAAAGATCCCATTTGTAGCAGCAAAAGCGATATCGATATTTAGATTTTCAAAACTCTTCTCTGCCGTTTCCCCATAAAATTCTTCCGTCGTGCGGGAAAATTCTCCGCCTGTCAATAAGACACGATAGTCTGTGTTGTAAATCAAATAATTAAAAGCAAGCAAACTATTTGTGATCACGAATAAGTTTGCTTTTTTTAGTTCAGGTAAAGCGTGAAGCATCGTAGTTCCAGCACCGATATAGATAGTATCGTTGTCTGAAATGATACTGTTCATCACTTTTCCGATGAATTTTTTTTCAGCAACATTCGTATCGATTTTTTCTTGAGTAGAAAGCTCGTGTTCGATTTTTTCGAGTTTTTGGGCGCCACCATAGATTTTTACCAATAAAGATTGATTCGCTAACTCTGTAATATCTCTACGAATGGTCATATCGGAAACGTCTAATGTTTTGGCTATTTCTGCAATGGATAAGTAATCGTGCTGATTCACTAGCGCTAGAATTTTTTCTTGCCGTTCTTTCTTTAACATAGTTTCACCTCTGGTTGATTAACGATTTTTTTAAGTTTCTTTTTCAACTGTCTTCTTTATACATTAATTAATAGCATTTACTTTTGGAAAAAGCAAGGATAAATGTTCATCTTTGTTAAAGTTCGATAATTTTATGTATCGATAAAAGTAATTAGTTTGGAAAAAATACGAAAAGAAAGCGTTTACAAGAAAAATTAACTATTGTATATTTACATTGTAAAACACATTGTAACAAAGTTTAACAATATTTATCATTAAAGTTGAACAAGGAGGAAGAATAGGTGGGCTATACGAGCATGTTTGATGAAAGGCTGATTTTTCTCGACGTGGAAGGAGAGGATTTGAAAGAACTATTTGAAGAGATAGCCAAACGATTACAGGAACAAGGTTTTGTGAATGAACAGTATGTAGAAGGATTACTAGCAAGAGAACAAGCCTTTCCAACTGGGCTGATTACACAGTATTTGAATATTGGCTTGCCTCATTCAGAACCAGCGTATGTCGAAAAGCCTTTTATAGCGATCGTGCGTCTGAAAAACGAGGTGAAGATGAAGCAAATGGGTGACAGTCAAGAAATGCAGGTCAAGAATCTCTTTTTTCTAGGGATCAAAGAACCAAAAGAGCAAGTCGGCTTACTGCAATCGTTAATGGCATTATTTATGGATGAAGGATTTGTAAAGGCATTCATTGGGACACAAGAAGTACAGGCAATTTATCAATTAGTTACACAGTATACAAAATAAAATTTTTGGAGGGATTCAAGATGAAAAGAAGATTGATCGTAGCATGTGGAAGTGGCGTTGCAACAAGTCAAACGATCGCAAGTAAAATTGCTGGGATGCTTGAAGATGACGGGATCGATTTCCCCGTTGAAGCAGTTGATTACAAGTCGATCCAAAACGAATTGCCGTCGACAGGAATTTATGTGTATGTTGCACAGCCAGATGATGAAGTATTGGAAAAAGCGGCTGAGCTAGGTGTACACGTTTTTGCTGGAATTCCGTTTCTTACAGGTATGGGTATGGATACGATTTATGAAGAAATCAAAGAATTGATTGGCTAGCACAAAACATCCTATCAAAAGAAAGAAGTGAAAAAAATGCAAGTATTTCAAGACATTATCAATTATATTTTAGGTTTAGGTTCCGCTATTTTTGTGCCGCTAATCATTTTAATCCTAGGCTTGGTTGCAGGGATGAAATTCAAAAAAGCCTTTATGTCTGCGATCACGTTAGGTATTGCTTTTACTGGGATGTCGATGGTCATCGGCTTTATGTCAAATGCAGTTAGTCCAGCTTCCGAAGCATTGGCGAAAAATACTGGCTTGAACTTGCCTGCGCTAGATTTAGGTTGGACAGGAGCAGCAAGTATCACCTGGTCATGGTCTTATGCATTTGTTTTCTTTGCCGTCGTTCTTGGTGTGAATTTTGTCATGTTGATTTTGAACTGGACCAAGACGTTGAATGTTGATATGTGGAATGTATGGGGCAAAGCGCTGACTGCCTATCTAGTCTACTTTATCAGTGGGAGTTTACTTGCTGGGTTTATCACCGCCGTCGTACAGGTTATCTTGGAACTTAAGATGGGGGATATGTTCCAACGCCACATTGAGGACTTGACTGGTATTCCTTTAGTAACAGTGACCCACTTGATGAATATTTCAGCAGTACTTTTATTACCGATCAATGTGATTATGGATAAAATTCCTTTCTTTAATCGACGTGCCGATACCAAAGCCTTAAAAAAGAAAATCGGCATCTTCTCTGAAAATTCGGTGATGGGCTTTCTCATAGGCTTAGGCTTGGGGTTAGCCGCAGCCTATGGCGTGTCAGGTTCATTGAATTTAGCTATTCAAATCGCGACGGCAATGGCTTTGTTCCCAATGATCTCAAAAATGTTTATGCAGTCCCTTTCACCACTTGCTGATGCAATGTCGGAAATGATGAAAAAACGCTTTAAAGATCGGGAAGTTTACATTGGGTTAGATTGGCCTGTATTAGCTGGTCGCTCTGAGATTTGGGTCACTGCTATCTTGTTGGTACCTGTATTTATTGGCTATGCCATCATCTTGCCAGGAAATGCTGTGTTGCCTTTAGCAGGAATCATTAACTATTCGATCGCAGTAGGTGGATTATTGCTTACCGGCGGAAACTTGGTTCGTATGCTGATCATGGGGGTTATTTCGATGCCAATCTATCTATATGCAGCTACGTATTTGACGCCGATCTTAACGGGCTTAGCAGATCGAACCGGCGCAGTAGAAGGAATACAAAAAGGGCAGCAAATCACTTGGTCTTCGATCGAAGGACCAGAATTTCGAATTTTATTTGCAGAAGCGTTTAAAGGAAATATCTTGGGTATCGTCGGTTCCGTTGTGTTTATCGCAATGTTTGTCTGGTTGTATAAATATATGAGTAAGGTAAAGGTACCAAGTCAAAGATATGAAGAACAAGGGACCCAATCGACGCAAGTGCGTGCGACGAATGGCTAATATTTTCAAAAAGGAAAGGGCGACAGGAATGGGAAAGAGCGAAAAAATAAAATGGCAATTGCTTCTTTTTCTAGCAATTGGCTGCTATCTCTTAGCTTTGGTGACACAACAGTACCTATTTAATGTCGTAGCGATTGGTCTAGCAGTCTGTGTGTATAAATATGGCAGTCCAGTACTTTTTAAAGAATATGATGAACGGAAAAAGAAAAAAGAGGAAGAAGCAGCAAAAGTAAGAGAAGCTGTTCAAACAATCTTACGCAACAAAACGTTTGAAAAATAAAAAAGGTGGTCTTGAATATGTCAGATGGACGGATGATTTTTGAAAGAGAACGGGAAGATTTAGCACGAATCGTAAAATTGATTTTTACCAGGAAGAATACAAATGTTGCAGGCGGTAATTTTTCTTTTAAAACAACCGATGAAACTGGAAAAGAATACATTATTATGACACCAACTATGATGTCAGAAGCCTATTTAGGAGAAGTCTCACCAGCCCAGATTTTAGTCGTTGAGCCTCATACGAGAAAGGTGATTGATGGGGTAGGACAGCTGACACGAGAAATCAACTTACACGAAGCGATTTATGATACGAATCCAGCGATAAAAGCAGTCTTACATGCCCATTCTCCTCACTCAATGTTTTGGGCAACCGCCGGATTGGATATGCCTAACTTAACGGAAGCGACCCAAAAAATTGGCTATATTCCTGTACTAGACTTTGAACCTAATTGCTCACCAGAATTAGCAGAATTAGTTTCTGATTATATGAAAAAAGAACAACTTGCCTTACCGAATATGTTACTCCTCAACAGTCATGGGGTACTGATCAGTGCGCCAGGAGCATCTGGCATCGAAGCAATCCATAAAGCTTTGCAAATACTAGATACCACGGAATGGAATGCGGAAATTGCCTATAAGCAAACGATTTTCCAATCTTTAGGCTTGTTAGATGGTTTTTACTCCAAAGGGAGACAAGTAGGAACCCTTGAAGACTTGAAAAAACATACACCGATTTATAATAAAGAAGAAATTTTTGCTGGTGGTGATTAGCCAGCAAGTAATCATCTTTTTCGATTGATAAAAATCCAAGAACATTCGTTTACGAGTTCTTGGATTTTATTTTTTTAGTCAAATTATGCTATAATTTAGGTAGAAAATGAATTTTTTTGATGCATTGGCATTTTTAAAAGAAAGACTAACTATATAGAGTCAAGTGAAAATTAGCTAAATCAAAAAAATATTTTATAACAGTTAAGTCCAAAAAATGAGTACAACAAATAGACCTTTCACTATTAGATTTTTTTGATTGTTCAATAGCTAATCGGAAACAATCTTATAAGGTTCATTTTTAGTTAAAATAGCATGAATCACATAACAAAGCTTACGAGAAACAGCACCTAAGGCCGTCAGATGATGCTTTCCCTCAGAAATTTTTTTCTGATAAAACGCGCGAAAAACAGGATCACATTGAGAAGCAACTAGAGCAGCTGAAAACAAGGCTTTTCGTAAGTATGGAGATCCACGCTTGCTCATAACATTATGTGTTGCTTCGTATTGCCCAGATTGGGACACAGACGCGTCTATGCCAGCATAAGCAACCAGTTTTTTCGGATTAGAAAATTTGCGAATGTCTCCAATTTCACCAAGAATTGTCGCGCCATTTATAGGGCCGATTCCAGGGATTGTGAGAATAACAGAGTCTAAATTACTCATTATGCGCTTAATTTCTTTTTCAGTTTCTTTTACTTGGCTTTCGATGAATTTCAATTGTTCAATCATGGAGCGTAATTGAAATGTAAAAGCTTCTTGAGCAAATTTCACTCCAAAGGAGTTAGAAGCTGCTTGCTTCAATTGATCTGCTTTCTCTGGCTTTATTCGGTTCCTGCTTAACTCAGCTAAGTATTGAGCCAACGTTTCTGCCGAAATTTCTTCTAGCTCTATAGGAGAACTAAACTCAAGCAATAACTCTTTAGACGCTTTTCCGAAAATACCTTGTTTAGAAAAAATTGATGCATATTCAGGAAACACTTGATCTAGTACAGCTATGATTTTTCGTTTGAAGTCGCTTGCGGTACCTACTAAATAGGTTCGGTAACGTGAAAGTTGTTTTAACGAAAAAACATTTTCATCAGACAATACTGTTTCTACAAAGGAACCATAACGCATCAAGTCAGCAATCAAAACAGAATCAATAATATCATTTTTTCGTTTTCTGATTTCTGTTCCTTTGCGCCAGCCATCGGTTTGAAGAGGATTCACAACGTGAATCAAAAAGTCTGATTCGTGGAGGTATGAAAAGATGGAGAGCCAATAATGACCCGTAGCTTCCATTCCGACAATAAAGTCAGCGGGAGTCTCTGAATATTTTGAAAGCCGCTCAATCAGGGAATCAGCTCCTTCAGTAGTGTTAGGGAAAGAAAAACCTTTTAGGATCACTTTACCTTCTTCACTCATTAAAGAAGCCACGTGAGTTCGCTTGCCGATATCAATTCCTAAGAAGTACATACATTTGACCTTTCTAAAAAAATATTTTGGATTGAAACCCGCTCAACTGAAAAGCGTCACTACCTTGTACGAGATACGGAGTAAAGCAAAAACTTTCAACATCTAACTCATACGTAATCCACTTATCAGAGAGAGGTGCCAGTCTTTCGATTACGAGCTTCAAAACTCAAGGAGGCAACGGCATAGCCTCTCAATCCAATAAATATATTATCTCAAAATGAATGAGTTAATACCAAATTAAAATAACGATGGTTCATAGGGTTATCCAATCAAAACCGGAAGGTTAAAACCCTAACTCTAATATACAAGGAGGAGCATGAATCGTACCAAAGCCAATCTCATGAAATCGGGGTTTGTCGTTAGTGTCGTAGGGGTGGTGATGCTTCATCAGGCTCAGGTCGTTTCAAGCCAAATCAACCATCTTGCCTTAGCCGTACTATTGGGTTTAGCCGGGTATTTGCTTGTTTTTAAAAAGTTCTACTTTTTGTCCTCTCAAATTGCGGGGCATTCCGATCAGTATAATCAAGCAGAAGTCAAGTGGGGCAAGATTGCGGGAGTTATCGCCTTCTTTATTGCTCTGATCAATTTGATTTTGGTCTTTGTGTGAGTGTGGCGGAAAAAAAGCCGCCAAAAGAAATCTTTGACGGAAACTGGGTTGCTTGGCTCATGATCGATCATCAAATTCGGCTTGGTGTGCTTGAAAAAAGCGGTAATACTGCTGGACACTAGCTAACTGGGTCCACTTCCGAACATCGACGGGCGTTTGATCCAAATCATAGATTTTGGCTTCCTTTAAAGACAAAACGAAAGGACTATGGGTAGCAATAATGAACTGACACTGTTCATAGCGAACAAAATCTTCCAGTAACTGCACCAGTTCCAGCTGACGCTCAGCAGAAAGAGAATTTTCTGGTTCATCTAATAAGTAAAGGCTGTTGGGACGAATCTTTTCTTGAAAGAAGCGAAAGGCACTTTCACCATTGGAATATTCTCGGACATTGTCGATCAAGTGCTTACGGGTGAATTTGGACTGTGTGTTAGATTGTGCAAGATTGATTTTCTTCAATTCATGGTAATCGTCAAAACCCGTGAAACGAAAGTCTGCATACTTTGCTTGGTAGTATTCTTGGAATACTTCTTCTCGGCGATGATCGATCCCTTGATTCAAGTTTCGAATAGCCAGCATGTAATCAAAGACATCATCGCTGGTCAAAAGTACTTTTTCTTGCGGTTCGTCGATGCTGCCAGTAGTACAGTAGGCTAAGTAGTCCTCGAAAAAATTCGAGCGATTATACGCAGCAAAGCGCTGCGCGTGGATCTTTTCGGCAATCACGTTCAATGCGGTGGTTTTGCCAGAACCATTGCCGCCATATAAGATCGTGACCGGTTCAAAATCGATCTGCTGAAAAAGGCGGGCACTGAGAATCTGAAAAGGGTAGTAAGAATCATAAACGGTTCGTTTGATGGAAAGGAAAAAATCAAACTCGGTCTCTTGATCGGGAAAAGTGATTTGTTCGAGATACATGGGGCACCTCCTGGCAATTTCGTGGTTGTCATTATTGTAGCATATCCATCGCAGACAAATTTTTTTTACGAGGTTAAAATAAATCTTGTTTGATATTTTTTTAATCTTTTGATGTTATATTCACAATAGGAAACATCTATGCTAGACTATAGGGGCATAGAAATGATGTAATCTTAAACAACCGATAAATCGTACAAAAAAACGAGGGTTTAATGAATTTTTAAAGCAATGTTTAAATGCTGAAACTTATTCCTTGCAAGTTTAAGTAAAAGTGACTAATATGAGGAAGGAATCGTGAAAGGAGCAATGGAATGTATCAAGTAGTAGTCATGTATGGGGACAATGAACCGTGGTGGTTTTTTGAGGGATGGCAGTCAGATATTCAAGAGGCGTTCACATTTGCAACTTTCAGCGAGGCGCAGTCATTTTATGAACAAAAATGGCAAGAAATCAGAGAAGAGTATTCGTACATAAATGCAAAATCAAACTTTATGACGGCTTTTTGGAATGAAGAAGACGAACGCTGGTGCGAAGAATGCGACGATTACCTCCAACAATATATTGGACTGGCATTGCTTAAAGAATATCAGCAAGTCGTCGATGAAAGCAGGAAAGATTTTTATGAAACAACTAATTCTAGCGGAAAAGCCAAGCGTTGCCAAAGACCTCAGCAAAGTTTTGGGCTGTGAGCAAAAACATAAAAATTATTACGAAGGACCCAAGGCGATCGTTACTTGGGCCCTTGGTCATTTATTGGGCTTGAAAATGCCTGAAGATTTAAACAAAGAGTGGGCATCATGGCAGATGGAAACGTTACCGATGATTCCTAAGTCCATCGGGATCAAACCGTTACCAAAAACCGGTCATCAACTAAAAGCCATCAAACAACTGGCTCAAAGAAAAGATGTCGGGGAAGTCGTGATCGCTACCGATGCGGGAAGAGAAGGGGAGCTAGTCGCTCGCTGGATTTTGGAGTGGGTTCGTTTTGACAAACCAGTCAAACGTTTGTGGATTTCTTCGCAAACCCCTAAAGCCATCAAAGAAGGCTTTGCAAAATTGCAGTCAGCCAAGCACTACGACAATCTTTACTACTCCGCCCTTGCGCGGGCAAAAGCCGACTGGCTGGTAGGGTTGAATGTCACCCGGGCATTGACGGTCAAATATCAAGACAATCTTAGTGCGGGTCGGGTCCAAACCCCTACCTTAGCTTTGGTGCGCAGTCAGGAAATGCAGATCGAGAGTTTCCGTCCGCAAACCTATCATGTGATTACCCTAAACGTAGGCGATGCCAAGGCCCGCCTGCAGCAAAAAAATCCCTATCAACTAAAAGAACGCAGCGACGCCGAAGCATTGGTCAAGCAAATGAGTCAACAGAATGGTCGCGTGACAGCGATCGAAGAAAAGGTCAAAACAGAAAGTGCACCATTGCCATACGATTTGACCGAGATCCAACGAGAAGCCAATCAGCGTTATGGATTTTCAGCCAAGAAGACCTTGTCGCTTGTTCAAAGCTTGTATGAAACCCATAAAATCGTCACTTACCCAAGGACGGATTCCAAGTATTTGACCAATGATATGAAGGCAACCATGAAGGAACGCCTGCAGGCAGTTGCGGATTTTGCCCCAGAAGTCAAAGGATACTTGAAAAATGGCGGACAAGTGGTGCAGCAAGCTGTCTTCAATGATAAAAAAGTTACCGATCACCATGCCTTATTGCCAACGGAACAGCGGGCACGTTATGAAAAATTAACTACCGATGAACAACGGATCTATCAAATGATCGTTAGTCGTTTCTTGATGCTCTTTGCGAAACCCCATAAAAAGCAGCAGCAGAAAGTGACCGTGACCTTTGGTTCAGAAACCTTTGTATTCAACCGCAATACCGTGTTAGAAGCGGGATGGAAAACGACTTCTGAAGAAGAAACCAGTGACATAGCTTGGCAAAAAGGCAGTACCGTCAAGCCTGAGTTCACCATCCAGAAAGAGTTGACCACACCACCTAAACCGTTGAATGAAGGAACTCTTTTAGGTAAAATGGAAAAACATAGTCTCGGTACGCCGGCAACCCGTGCGGAGATCATTGAAAAGCTGATCAAATCTGAGCTGATGGAGCGGACCCCAAGCGGCTTACAAGTATCGCCAAAAGGCAAGCAGCTGTTAGTCTTAGTCAATCCATCCTTGGTGACACCAGAATTGACGGAAAAATGGGAGAAGGAACTGGAAGCCATTGCGAAAGGCACCTATTCTGCCCAAACCTTCCTTGCACAAATCGAAGCAGACACAAAACAACTGGTCAAAGAAATCAAGCAAAGCGAAAGCAAGTACCAAGATTTCTCATTGACCCAAAAACGTTGTCCCGAATGCGGTGAACCCTTGCGGGAGAAAAATACCCGTGATGGCAAGATCTATGTTTGCTCCAGTGGCACCTGCAAGTACCGTCGTCGGAAAGACCCGAAAGTTTCAAACCGACGCTGCCCGCAATGCCACCGAAAGATGGAGATCATTGAAGGCAAAAACGGCGCCTATTTCCGCTGTAAATTCGATGGGACCACCGAAAAAATGGCGGATAAAAAGGAACGCAGCAAAAAGCTGTCGAAACACGAAGAACGCCGCTTGATGAACAAAATCAATCAAGAAGAACCGCAAGAAAGCCCATTAGCAGCTGCTTTAAAAGCTGCTATGGAGAAGAAATAACTGCATGAGGTAGAAAATGAAAAAGAGTGAGGACGATTTTGCTGTCCCTCACTCTTTTTTTGCATCCATTCATTCACTCATCTAGGCATTTTTTTGACGGTATTCTTTCGGTGAGATTTTTTCTTTCTTCTTGAACAAAAAGGAAAAATAATTTGGGTCATTGTAGCCAACATCAAAGGCGATCTCAGATAGCCGTAGATTGGTCGTTAACAGCAGTTCCTTAGCTAAGGTCAACCGTTGCTCGGTCAAGTATTCGATAAACGTAGAATCAGTGGCTTGCGAGAAGATGGTGCTGAAATGTGCTGGACTCAAATGAACTTTTTCAGCAACTACATTTAAGGAAATATTGGGATCAGAAAAGTGCTCACTAATAAAGGTTTTGGCTTGATTGATGACGCTTTGATATTTCGCCATTGCAGGATTGATGGGTTGTTTGGTTAATAATGGCAACAGTTCTGCCAGAGTCGTTTGATAGTTCTCTGGCTCATGGGTCAATGCCGCTAGATAGTCTAAGTCATGGGCGTGTTGAACGATCTGGGGCAACGAATGACTGTCTCTTTTCTTCAACAATGCCAGCAGTTCGACTAAGACGAACAAACGGTACATTTGCGTTCGCTCAACGGTTCCTTGAGGCGCCATCAATTCAGCGATCAGCTCAGGGATCGTCTGTTTCCCAGCATTTGCCAGCCGTGAAGCAAGGTCGGTTTTGAAAGGATTGGTGGGGGATAGTTCCCCTTCGCGAATGTCGTCTTCATAGCTGATGATTTTTTCCTTGCGGATGCTACCATAGGTTTTTAGCATGTCACGAGCTTTCTGATAAGAAAGAGAGATACCCGAGAAGCGATCTGCTACCGGTCCGATCGCCACTGCTACTTCTTCCCCAGAACCATGAACGAGGCTTTGAGCGATCTGATAGGCTTTTTCTAAAACTTGTTCTCGGTCATGGTCAAAAAGCAAAAACTTGATGAAGCGGCTGGACACACTGGAGAACAAGACGGCATCATCTTGTTCATAGGCTTTGGTCAGCTGCTGGCTAAAGCGAGTGTAGTCAGAAAAGCTTTGATTGAAGGGGGTTTTTGCTAATAGCACACAAAACTGTTTGCCTGAAAAGCGCCGGCCCAGTTCTTCTGCTTGCAAAAAGGCTTCTGAGATCGTGATCTTTTGTTTAAAGAGGTGATTCAGAAAGTGATTCTTTTTGATTTCCATTTCGAATAAATCGTCTTCTTTGGATAATTGCTGATGAGTGGCTTGTTGTTCATCTAAGTGTTGAACGACGGTTTTGATGGCTTGTTCTAATTCTTCGTTTTTGATGGGCTTGAGCAAGTAATCGTCTGCTTGCAGCTGCAGTGCCGTTTTTGCATAGTCAAAATCATCAAAGCCGCTAACGAAAATAATGCGAACTTGCGGCAATAATTTCTTGGCTTCTTTCGCAAAGACCAAGCCGTCCATAAACGGCATTTTGATATCACTGATAATAATATCAGGACGCAGATCAAGGATCGAAGCCAGCGCCAATTCGCCATCTGCGGCTTCATCGCTATAAACGATCGGGTATTGTTTGGCAAGAGTCATGATTTGGTGGCGCAAACTATCGCGAATCAGATGTTCATCTTCAACTATGAACACTTTGTACATGGTTGGGTTCCTCCCTTTTTGGTACTGTGACGTTAATCGTGGTGCCTTCTTGGTATTGACTGTGGATCGTCAGTTGCGCTTCGCTGCCGTAGTTCAGCTGGAGACGGCGATAGACGTTATATAGGCCATAGCCGCTCTCAGAGGCGGGATCAGTGGTTTCTTTAAGGTTACGACGAATCTCCTGCAAACGCTCAGGGTCGATCCCAACGCCGTTGTCACTGATGGTCATTTGAATCTGGTGAGGCAATTCTGACACTGTGATTCGAATCATGCCGACACGACGGACAAACTTGGTGCCATGATATACGGCGTTTTCAACAAGGGGCTGCAGGACCATTTTCAAAACCTGTAGTTCTGGACTGACGGTTTGATCTTCAATGGTGTAAGACAGCATCCTGCCATAGCGGATCTGCAAAATCTTCAAGTAATCGTCCACATGCCGCAATTCTTTTTCCAGCGGAATCCAGTCTTGCCCTTTGCTTAAGGAGATGCGGAAAAAATCTGACAGCGCATAAGTCATTTCGGTTGCTTGCTCGTAACGGGCAGCTTCGATCAAAGAAACGATCGCATCTAAACTATTATAGATGAAATGTGGAGTGATCTGGGCTTGTAAGACCCGCACCTCACTTTGGGCTAAGTGATACTGCTTCAAGGCATTTTCTTCCAAGAGCCGAGTCAAGTCATCTGCCATTCGATTCAAGCTACTCGTCAGAGTCCGCAGCTCTGGGGTTTCGGGCAGTTCTGCTCGGTAGCTCAAATGTCCTTGGGATAGTTCATTGGAAAGGTCTAACAACCGATCCAGCGGGTATTGCAGATTATCTCGAACAAAGCGGCGGTTTTTATTGATGATCGCAAAGATGATCAAAAGTAACACGACTTGAAAAAGGATCAGCAGCAACACGGATTGGACCAGTTCGTGATTGGTCTGGCTGGCTAAGCTGATCTCTACTCCGACAAACTGCTGCAAAATATCGGATAGCAAATCGATCACCGAATCCACTTGGATCATGACGTATTGGTTTTGTTCCACCGGTTCATCGTTGAGAATATTATCGATCAACTGTTGCTGATAGGTTTCTAAAGAATCGAGCGTCCGAAAGGCGACTGCTAAAATATTGAGTTCTTTGGCAGTGCTGGTATTTTCTTGAATGTGCTGCAGATCGCTCCTTAGTTCATCGATCACATTGGTTTCTTGAACTTGTGCGACGGTTTTTTGACCAAAGACTAAATCCCACATTTCTTCCAAGACAATGGCATCGACTTTTTCCGATAATTGATTGGCTTCTTCAATATTGTTGATGGTGTTTTGGTAAATAAAAATCTGCCGCGAGTAAAAGACACTGCTTACTACGAGGGGGATAAAGGCGACGAGGATCATCAGTTTGTTGGTCTGCTGGAAGATGCCCTTGATACTTTTTGTTTTCATCTTCATCTCCTCAATAATTTCTCGGTGGAATCTGATCAAAGTCCATATCATTGGAAAAAACTGTTTCATGGACATAGATTTCACGAGGAATGGCATCGGCGCCGCGAGCCAAGTAGCGCGAGATGGCATTTTTGACGAACACACCAGCATCTGGGTTGCATTCAACGACACAATTGACGATCCCTTGCTTCAATTTGTCGATCATTTCTTTTTGGGCATCGATCGATACGATCACCAAATCCTTCCCTGGCTCAATATCGGTTTTTTCGAGGGCTTCAAGAGCGCCAAGAGTCATCTCGTCATTGTGACTGAACAAGACATCGATCTGCTCCATTTTGCCTTCTGCGATGTATTGTTCAATGACTTCTTTGCCTTTGCGGCGAATGAAGTCACCATTTAGCTCATCTTTGACTTGGATCGTTACATTGTTGTGGGCATAATCACGCTTGATGGTTTCTCGGAACCCTTCTGAGCGCAAATACGTCGGAGAAGTAGCATCCAGTCCCGTCAATTCTAAAACATTGATCGTTTCATTTTGATGTTCTTTATAATAATTGCTGACGTAGAGACCTGCACGATTGCCCTCGGCTTTGAAGCTTGGCCCGATATGAGTCAGAAACAAGGAGGGATCGCTGACGTTGACATGACGGTCCACCACGAAAACGGGAATCCCCGCTTGCGCAGCTTCTTCCAAAATCGGTTCCCAATTGTTTTCCTGAATCGGGGTAAAGACGATGGCATCGACTTGATACACGATAAAACTGCGGATATCTTGAATCTGACGTTCTTGATTCATATAGCCGTTACGATAGAGCACTTCATAGCCTTCCTTCTCTAATTCAGTGCGAATCGATTCGGTGTGGCGCTTGCGCCAGCTGCTTTCTGTTCCCGATTGAGAAAAACCGATCACGATACTTTCTTCCGATGTTTCAGCGGTCGTTTCTTTGACTGTTTGGCAACCAGCCAAGAAAGACAAACACAAACAAAGGAGTAACCCAATTTTTATATTCCTCATTTTTTTCACCTCTATGGTCTATTCTACTAAAAAATACGGAAGCGCTTTACACAAAATATCAAATCAAATAAAAACCAAGGGAATCTTAAAAAATCCAAGATTACGAAAAGAAATGGGGGCAACTGAGTCGTTTTTTCTCAAGAAATCCAAGAAACCTCGAAAAAATCTAAATGTAAGCGATTCCTTAACTGGCTATACTGAGAATGTAAGAAAAAGACATGGAGGGATCACAATGAAAGGTACTTTTGGTAAATTGGTCGTCCTAGCATCCACCTTATTGGTTGGCGGATTGTTAGCAGCTTGTGGGAATGGATCAGACAGCGGGGCAAACGGTGACGGAGACAAAGGATTTGTTGGGATCGCGATGCCGACCAAATCGGCAGAACGGTGGATCGCAGATGGCGACAACATGGTAGAAGAATTAGAGAAGCTCGGCTATAAAACTGACCTGCAATATGGAGAAGACAAAGTAGAAAACCAAGTGGCACAAATTGAGAATATGATCACCAAAGGCGTTGATACTTTAGTGATCGCCTCGATCGATGGTTCGGCACTGACAGACGTGTTGGAAAAAGCCCATAACGAAGATATCACAGTCATCGCCTATGACCGTTTACTGATGAACTCGGAATACGTCGATTATTATGCCACCTTTGATAATTTTGGAGTCGGCGTGCTGCAAGCGTCTTATATTGAAGACAAATTGGGTCTCAAAGACGGTGAAGGACCATTTAACATTGAATTATTCGGCGGCTCTCCAGATGATAACAATGCACTGATCAATTATAATGGGGTCCTTTCGGTCTTCCAACAATACTTTGACAGCGGACAGCTAGTCGTTCCTTCTGGTCAAACCAACTTCAACCAAATCGCTACTTTGCGTTGGGATGGTTCAACTGCGCAAGCTCGGATGGACAACTTGTTGAGTGCCAACTATACGGATCAAACATTGGATGCCGTTCTTTCACCTTATGATCCAATCAGCCTAGGAATCATTTCATCGCTTAAAGGCGTTGGCTATGGTTCTTCCGATAAACCACTACCTGTGATTACCGGTCAAGATGCGACGGTGGCAGGGGTGAAATCGATCATCGCGGGCGAACAGACCCAAACGATTTTCAAAGATACACGGGTGTTGGCGAAAAACACGATCGAAATGATCGAAGCCATCACCAATGGCGAGGAAGTGCCAGTCAACGATACGGAAACCTATGACAATGGCGTCAAAGTCGTACCAACCTACTTGTCAAATCCCGTTTCTGTGGATAGCGACAACTACAAAGAAGAACTGATCGATACCGATTACTATACAGAAGAAGAGCTAGGCATTTAAGCAAGAAGCGCTGATCCAGCGAGAAAAGATACTAGTTTCCCCGAAAGCAGTAGGGAAGAACGAATCATCCCCAATATTCGTTCTTTCCGCTTTTCTTACAAAGGCAGCGCACCACTTTTACATAAAAAGGAAAAGGGTGAAAGAACATGGCAGATAATATTTTGATGATGAAAGGCATCGTCAAAGAGTTTTCAGGGGTTCGCGCCCTTGATAACGTCAACCTCTCGATCGAGCGAGGAGAGATCCACGCACTGTGTGGAGAAAATGGCGCTGGCAAGTCCACGCTGATGAATGTCTTAAGCGGACTCTATCCTTACGGCAGCTATGACGGAGAGATCTATTATGAAGGGGAGTTATGCAAGTTCAAAGATTTGCGAGACAGTGAGGACAAAGGAATCGTTATTATTCATCAAGAGTTAGCATTAAGTCCTTACCTGTCGATCAAAGAAAATATCTTTCTAGGAAACGAACAAGCCAAACACGGCATCATTGATTGGGATCTGACCGAAAAGAAAACAGACAACCTCTTAAAGATTGTTGGCTTGAAATTAGACCCGAATACGCTGGTTTCACAAATCGGTGTCGGGCATCAACAGCTGGTGGAAATTGCCAAAGCATTTTCAAAATCCGTCCGATTGTTGATTTTAGATGAGCCAACCGCGGCGTTGAATGAAGAAGAAAGTGCCAATCTGTTAGAGCTGATCAAAGAGTTCCGCAACCAAGGGATCACCTCGATCATCATCTCCCACAAGTTGAATGAAATCGTCAATGTGGCGGATCGCATCACGATTTTACGTGACGGGCAAACGATCGAGACGCTGAGTGGTGCCGAAATCTCTGAAGAGCGCATCATTCGCGGCATGGTTGGCCGAGATTTGACCAATCGCTACCCAGAGCGGAACCCCACTATTGGTGAACCGTTTTTTGAAGTCAAAAATTGGACGGTCCATCATCCAATCGACCATACCCGTGTGGTGAATGAGAATTTGAACTTGATGATCCGCAAAGGAGAGATCATCGGCATCGCCGGTTTGATGGGTGCGGGACGGACAGAGTTTGCCATGAGTGTCTTCGGTCATTCCTACGGCAGTTCGATTTCGGGGGAAGTCTATAAAGACGGCCAACCGATTTCTGTCAAAGACGTGCCAACCGCCATCAAAAATGGGTTAGCCTATGTGTCGGAAGATCGAAAAGCGCTGGGTTTGAATCTGCTGATGGATATTCGCGAGAATACCACCATTGCTAGTCTTGCCAAAATCAGCCGCCAAGGGGTCATCGATAAAGAAAAAGAAGTCACGATGGCTGAAGAATTCCGCAAAAAAATGCGGACGAAAACCAATTCGATCTATCAAAACGTCGGCAGCTTGAGCGGCGGGAATCAGCAAAAAGTCGTTTTGGCAAAATGGCTGATGACCACACCAGACATCTTATTTTTAGATGAACCGACCCGTGGGATCGATGTCGGGGCGAAATACGAAATCTATACGATCATCGAAGAGATGGCAGCAGCTGGCAAAGCCATTTGCATCATCTCCTCGGAGCTGCCAGAACTATTAGGCATGTGTGACCGAATCTATACGATGAACGAAGGCCGCTTCACTGGCGAGGTCCTGCGGGAAGAGGCGGACCAAGAACGATTGATGAATCTAATGACATTAGAAGAGAGTGGGGTTTGAGATGGAAACAACCAATAAATTAAAAAAAGAACGCAGCCATTCGCTGAAAGAAAAGGCACTGGAAATCTTTAGCAAATACAGTATGATCATTATCTTAGCAGTGCTGCTGGTGGCCTTTCAGCTCATGACCGACGGGATTTTCTGGCGGCCGCTGAATATCACCAACCTCGTGTTGCAAAACAGTCATATTCTCGTTTTGGCAGCTGGTATGCTCTTGGTCGTCTTGTTAGGACACGTTGATTTATCCGTAGGGTCCGTGATGGCGTTTGTCGGTGCGATTGCAGGCGTCTTAATGGTCAATAACGGCATCAGTCCTTGGCTGGCAGTGCCTCTTTGCTTACTGATGGGCGCAGTGATCGGTGCCTGGCAAGGCTTCTGGGTCGCGTATGTCGGTATCCCAGCATTTATCGTGACCTTGTCTGGTTTACTGATGTTTCGAGGACTGACCCAAGTCGTCTTAGGTGGTCAATCATTGGCGCCGTTTCCCAAGGCATTCCAACAAATTTCTACTGGGTATTTGCCAGATATTGCAGGCGGTCAGATCCATTTACTTTCCATGATTTTAGGTGTAGTGATCACGGGCATCATGATTTTAGGCCAATGGCGGACCCGTGAGCGTCGCAAAAAAAATCTTTTTGAAGTGGAATCAATGGCAGCATTTGCCTTTAAAGCCGTCTTTACTGCGGTCGTATTTCTCGGCGCTACCTATATCTTTGCCTCTTATCAAGGGTATCCGATCATTTTGATCGTCTTAGGGGTGATCGTGGCTGCTTATGGCTTTTTGACTAACAAAACCGTTGCTGGTCGTCAAATCTATGCAACCGGCGGCAACAAAAAAGCAGCCGAACTTTCTGGGATCAAGACGAAGAAAATCACCTTCTGGGTCTTCGTGAACATGGGGATGATGGCAGCTTTGGCGGGCTTGGTTTTAGCCGCTCGGTTGAACGCAGCCACCCCGCAAGCAGGAACGTCAATGGAATTAGATGCAATGGCCGCAGTGTATTTCGGCGGTGCTTCCACCTCAGGCGGTATTGGTACTGTGATGGGCGCGATCGTTGGTGGGCTCGTGATGGGTGTCTTAAACAATGGGATGTCGATCTTAGGAGTCGGTGTCGATTGGCAGCAAGCCATCAAAGGATTGATTTTGCTGCTGGCCGTCGTGTTGGATATCTACAATAAGAAAAAGAAAATATCGTAGGAGGGCCTGTTTATGGAGGAACAAGCACAAAAGACGATTTTATTGATTTGTACCGCAGGTATCACTACGGGTCTCTTAGTGAAAAATATGCAGCGAGCTGCAGATGAAAAAGGATTAGCCGTGCATATCTATTCGGCACCAGCCATCATTGCTGAACAGATCCTGCAGCAGCAGACTGTCGATGCCTTGCTGATCGGTCCGCAGTCGAAGTACGAAGTCAATCGATTGAAAGACTTTCTCATGGTCAAAGCGGTGCCTTATAAATTGATCAAAGAAACAGATTACGAGTTGTTAGATGGCGAAGCTGTCCTGGCAGACAGCCTGACCCTCTTGCAAAACGATCGCTAACCAGCAGCTTGGCAAAAAGCTAGGTGGTCAGCAGTTGAATAGGCTCCCCAGAGTAGTGCTTGTCATCCCCTACAAGCACTACTCTTTTTGTGGTGCTTTTTTGCCTACACTAGCCAAGAAAGCCCCTCTTAAGCAGCAATGCGTGGCAAGCCCGTTGGTTCGTTTTCTCGTGTTTAGGACATCGCATCATAGACAAACAAAAGAGAAGTTGAGGGGGAAGAGGACGAAGCTGACACCACGCGTATGTTGTCTAAAGGCAAGTGATGGGCGAGTGTTTCACGTACTTAAAGCATCGAGGCTGTGGGCGGTAGAAGGGGGGAAATGAGCTGCTTACACCGCTTCTGGTTTCTCGTTCGTAACTAAGCGTTTCGTAGGAAACACAACGAAACCCAAAAACAGACAGTCTGCTGACTGTCTGTTTTTAGGGGATACAAATAAGGAATAAAAGTGGATATTAGTTAAATGCGACTGCCTAGGGGGCAAATCCGAGAACAGTGCATGGTAACTACAAATTAAGGAAGTGTGATGACATTTTCTGAATCTTTGTCGAAGAAGTGTGCTTTGTTGATGTTGAAAGCCAAATCAACTGTTTCACCTGGACGGTGGAAGTCACGAGCATCAACTTTCGAGATAAATTCAGTCGCACCTACGCGTGTATAAAGCATCGTTTCTGCACCTAATAATTCAGATACGACTACTTCGGCACGTACAGTTGCTTCAGGAGAAGCTTCCAATGCGATTTGTTCACTGTGAATATCTTCTGGACGAATACCAAAGACTAATTGTTTGCCTTCGTACCCTTTTTCCACAAGAATCTTGTTCTTGCCTTCAGGAATACGTAAGTTCAAGCTTTGTCCATCAGAGATCATACCGTTTTTCAACGTAACATTGAAGAAGTTCATTGCTGGTGAACCGATAAAGCCGGCAACGAAAATGTTTTTCGGTGTGTTGTAGACTTCTTTTGGTGAACCGATTTGTTGAATGAAGCCATCTTTCATGATAACGATCCGGTCAGCCATGGTCATCGCTTCTGTTTGGTCATGGGTTACATAGATCGTCGTTGTTTCTAAACGTTGGTGTAATTTTGCGATTTCCGCACGCATGGCAACCCGCAATTTCGCATCTAAGTTTGACAACGGCTCATCCATCAAGAAGACTTTGGCATCACGGACGATGGCACGGCCTAGGGCAACCCGTTGACGCTGACCACCTGAAAGGGCAGCTGGTTTACGATCTAAGTATTCTGTCAATCCTAAGATCTCAGCGGCATTTTCTACCCGTTTTTTAATTTCTTCTTTGTCGTATTTACGCAATTTCAAACCAAATGCCATGTTGTTGAAAACAGTCATATGGGGATACAATGCGTAGTTCTGGAAAACCATCGCGATGTCGCGGTCTTTTGGTGCCACATCGTTCATTACTTTTCCACCGATGCTCAATTCGCCTTCAGAAATATCTTCTAAACCAGCGATCATTCGAAGCGTTGTTGATTTTCCGCAACCAGAAGGTCCAACGAAAACGATGAATTCGCGATCTGCGATATCTAAATTAAAATCAGTTACCGAATACGCATCATTATTATCATATTTTTTGTGGATATTTTTTAAGGCCATTTCTACCATTGGGATTACCTCTTTCCATTTAGTTTACATGAACATCATAAATGAAAACGCTTCGAAGGTGCAACGGAAACATGCACAAGAAAAAAACGTTTTCTTGTGCATGTTGTTTAATTGCTCTGATGGGTGAACTGATCGATCAATAAATAGCAAAGCAGCAGATCATCCATATTTTTTAAATTTAAACGTGTCAGTGTTTGAAACTTATCGATCTTATATAGGAGAGAATTCCGATGCATGAACAGTTCTTTGGCTGTGGAGCTTGCATTGCCTTGATTGCGCCACAGTGATTGAATGATCGTTTCGGTCTCTTCTTCAAACCAATCTAGATATAAGGTACGAAACAAGGAAATATACTCGGAAAAGCCGTTGCGAAAAAGAGAGAAGACCACTTTGGGCAGATCCATACTTTTACTGGTGGTTTTCGTTTTTAACTCATTTTTGAACAGGGTAGACTCACTTGCCCATAAGGTAGTGAAATCGTGGCGCGGATGATGGAAAGGACCGACGAACAGCTGAGAATAGCAGTCGAAATCCATATCCAAAGCGACGAATAAGCCGTCGAGATCTTCGATGGGCAAATTGGCACCATCTTGTTTTTCTACGATCACTGCATGGTCTTCGGTGAGGAAAAAAAGATCCACCACGCTAGGGAGCATTTGCTGAATCTCTGCGAGCCATTCGGATTGCAAAGAGTCGATGGTTCGGGTGAAATGAACTTGCAGCAGGCGAATCCACTCCGGCTCTTGAACGGGCTGATGTTCAAATAAAATCGGATACCATGGATGGTTTCGGTTATCGATTTCTGGTTGCAAAGAGCCGTTTCCCAGTTGGATCAGCAATTTTTCACTGTCACTTAATTGGTCAGTTGGCAGCCAAATATATTTTTTGCCGAATGCGATGGATTCGATATCCTTCGTTGTGGCAACTTTGTCATGCAACGTTGCCTGGGGGAAACGTGCTTTGATGTCATTAAAAGAAAAAATGAGAAAGACCTCCTTTGAGATACTCTACGTATTCTTCATTTAGTATAGCATGTTCTAAAAAAACCGTTCAAAATTTTCCCAGGAAAAAAGCACAGCCCTTCACCGAAAGCTCTGCCTTCTCATGGCAGGAGGGCGGCTTTTTTCTCCGAAGTGATTGCTTCTATAATCCTAACAGTTGTTTTTTCTTGAATGCAAATTCTTCTTCAGTCAAAATTCCTTCGTCGACCAGCACTTTTAGTTCGCGTAGTTCAGCAATGAGCGCTTCCGTCGGCTTCGCAGCTGGCGGCGGCGATGGGTTCGTTAACGGGACCGACCGCTCCCGAGGGAAGTTGGTGAGGTAGCGCTGTATGATCCGAGCAATCACCAGGTCTTTTTCGGCAAAGCAAAGAGAGTGATTCGGTTCCATTCGTCTGAAGGAATGGGTTTCTCTGATCGCTCCGCCGCCAATATACAATTCTAAAAAGCCATTGCCTTTCCAAAGACCTGATTCAGCAACTTCTTTCAAATTGACACTGGTAATTTGGGGAATCTGCAGAACCTGTTTCGCTTTCTTCTTGTAATCGATGATTGTGAGGGTATCTTCTGAAATGACCCAAGCATCACGATAATGATAGGAAAGTAATTTGATTTTTCCAGCCTCTTCATCCACGTAACTTTTGGCTGATTGCCCACCAAGTGCTGCCAAATGATCCGTTAAAAATTCATAGGCTTTTTGGGCATCGATTCGATTGGTGAAATAGAGCAATTGAGAATTACCTGGTACCTGTAGTCGGAGGTAGTCCACTAAGAGACCTTTGCCTATATGTAATTCCACATCGGCAATTTTTGCCATGGGGATCTTTTCATCTGGGATTTTTGGATGGGTGTTGTTTATCCAGACGCCTTTTTTCGTAATGATCCAACGACAGCTGGCATCATGTCTGCGATTTTCTCGATATTTTTTTGAATACAAAATAATGGGTTCCTCGTAGGTTTCATTAGGTGTTCTCGTCAAAATACTTACCTCCTTAAACGTAATAAGCAACATTTTATTCAATTATACAACAAATAGTGTTTTGATTCGTTTAATTCTGATGAAAATAAAGGGAATTTATCATTTATCTTCTTTTCGTTAGGTTTTTTTAGAAAAAAAGCCATAGCAGCAATTGACACGGAAGCGGTTTCTTGGTATCTTAGATGTACGGACAACTTTTGAAAGATGGGATTAAAATGGCGAATAAGTACGAACAACTTGCGGATATCTTAAGAGAAAAGATCCGCTTAGGCACCTATCATGAAGGCGATGCGATCCCTTCAGAAGCAACCTTACAGGAAGAATTTCATTATAGCCGCCACACGGTGCGCCAAGCGATCGCTGTTTTGGTCAATGAAGGCTATTTAAGAAAAGAACGGGGCTCAGGCACCTACGTTTCAAAACCTGAGACTATCAATCATAAAAACCGCAAAACGATTGGGATCATCATGACCTATTTGTCTGATTATATTTTCCCTTCGATCATGCGCGGCGTGGAACAGACATTGCGGGAGCAAGGTTATTCACTGCTTCTAGGATCAACCAACAATGACCATGAGCAAGAAAGAGCGTGCTTGCAGCAAATGATGGATCAAGGGGTAGACGGGTTGATCGTTGAGCCAACGAAGAGCAGCCAGTACAACCCGAATCTTGCCTATTATGTCGCCCTCCAAGAAGCTGGGATTCCTCTCGTCATGATCAATGCCTATTATGAAGAACTAGACTTGCCGCATATTTGTGTCAACGATACACGTTCTGGTTTTTTAGCAACCAATTATTTATTAGAACAACAGCATCAGCAGTTGATGATGATCACGAAAATCGATGACTTACAAGGGAAATATCGGATGAAAGGGTTTGTCAAAGCATTGACCCAAGCCAAGCGGACGTTTGCAGCAGAAGACGTCTTGACGTATACGACGGAGACGAAAGAAGCCGTTATTGAACAAGCGATCCAGCGCTTGACGGCTGCCGATAATCAAGTCACAGGCATCGTTTGTTACAACGATGAGATCGCGCATCGCTTGATTCAAGCATTGACGGCTGCTGGGAAGAACGTTCCTACTGATTTTTCGATCGTGGGTAACGATGACTCGCCTCTTAGCACCTTGTCCACACCGACGATCACCACACTGACTCACCCGAAAGAAGCGATGGGGGAATTGGCGGCACAATGGATCACTACAGGTAAGGCAACAGAAGCGCAACGCTTTTATTTTGAACCGGAGCTGATCGTTCGCGGTTCAGTCAATAACCAAAAAGGAGAATAAGAAGATGACGCAACAAGTAAGGCAAGCAATTATTGACGGGCGCACGTCTCTTGGGATCGAGCTAGGCTCGACACGGATCAAAGCTGTCTTGATCGATGAGCAGTTTCAGACGATCGCTTCAGGTAGCTTTGAATGGGAAAATCAATTGGAGCAAGGGATTTGGACCTACTCACTAGAGGCGATTTGGCAAGGACTGCAAGCCAGCTACCAAGAGTTGGCGCACAACATCCAACAGCAATTCGAGGTACCTTTGACGACGATCGGCAGTATCGGTTTTTCTGCAATGATGCACGGCTATATGGCTTTTGATCAGCAAGGCACGCTGTTGGTACCTTTTCGGACATGGCGCAATGCGATCACGGAAGAAGCAGAAAAAGCCTTGACGGCATTGTTCCAATACAACATCCCGCAGCGTTGGAGTATCGCGCATTTGTATCAAGCGATTTTGAATCAAGAAGCCCACGTCCCAGAGGTTGCTTTTTTCACTACCTTAGCCGGCTATGTCCATTGGCAGCTGACAGGGGAAAAAGTTATCGGAATCGGCGATGCATCAGGGATGTTCCCAATCGACAGTACGACAAAAAACTATGATGCGAATATGCTGCAGCAATTTGATGCACAAATCAGCAGTCAGGGGTATCCTTGGCAGATCAAAGACCTTTTGCCGCAAGTGTTGACAGCAGGCGAACCAGCCGGCACATTGACGGCAGAAGGGGCAAAAAAACTCGACCCAACTGGTACTTTGCAAGCTGGCATCCCGTTATGTCCGCCAGAAGGCGATGCGGGCACTGGCATGGTTGCCACGAATAGTGTGGCACAGCGAAGCGGGAATGTTTCAGCCGGGACGTCTGCTTTTGCCATGATCGTCTTAGAAGAACCCTTAACTAAAGTGTATCCAGAGATCGATTTGGTCACGACGCCTTCTGGTGATTTGGTGGGGATGGTCCATACGAATAACTGTACCTCGGAGATCAATGCCTGGGTCAAACTTTTCCGCGAATTTGCCGATGCAGCTGGAATGAAACTTTCCACGGAAGAATTGTTTGCGACCTTATTCAACGAAGCATTGAAAGGGGATTCAGACTGTGGCGGGATGCTTTCTTATGGCTATTATTCTGGTGAAAATATCACTAAGATCCCTGAAGGACGGCCGCTTTTCGTCCGATCGCCAGAAAGTTCTTTTAATTTAGCAAATTTCATGCGCTTACATCTGTTTAGTGCCTTTGGTGCGATGAAGATCGGGATGAAGATTCTGGAAGCCGAAGACGTCGCTATTGATCGAATCGTTGGTCACGGTGGGATCTTCAAGACGCCAGAAGTTGCCCAACGTGTCTTGGCAGCTGTCATGGAAGCCCCAGTCACGGTCATGGAAACGGCTGGTGAAGGCGGCGCCTGGGGGATCGCCCTTTTAGCAGCGTACCTTCGCCGTCACACGCCAGAACAATCCTTGGCCGCATTCTTAGCAGATCAAGTGTTTAAAAATGACCACGGCGTGACCTTAGCCCCGACAGAAGCCGACATTCAAGGGTTCACCGTCTTTACCCAACGTTACCAAGCAGGGTTGCCGATCGAGCAAGCGGCAATCGATGCGTTGATTTAAAAAGAAAGAAGGGAATTTTGTGTTAGAAGGATTAAAAGAAGAAGTCTTTCAGGCCAATTTGGCATTGCCGAAGCAAGGATTGATCAAATACACTTGGGGCAATGTGTCAGCAGTGGATCGCCAACAGCAATTGTTTGTCATCAAACCTAGCGGTGTTGACTATGAAACCATGCAAGCCAGTGATATGGTGGTTTGTGATTTTGAGGGCAACGTAGTGGAAGGAGCGAAAAATCCTTCCTCCGATACGCCAACGCATGCCGTTTTATACAAAGCATTTCCAGAAATTGGTGGGATCGTCCATACCCATTCTACTTGGGCGACGAGCTGGGCTCAGGCAGGACTCGATTTGCCAGCGATGGGCACAACCCATGCCGATACGTTTTATGGAGCAGTCCCCTGTGCCCGCTTTTTGACGCAAACCGAGATCGATGAAGGCTATGAAGCACAAACAGGACAGGTGATCGTCGAAACCTTTAAGGAACGCGGCATCACGCCAGAAGAAATTCCTGGTGTCTTGCTTCACGGTCATGGACCATTTACCTGGGGCAAAACGGCGGATGCGGCGGTGATGAACGCAGTGGTCTTAGAAGAAGTCGCTAAGATGAATTTTATCACGCGTCAGCTGAACAGTTACGCACCCGAATTGCCGCAGCGGGTCTTAGACAAACATTATTTACGCAAACATGGAGAAAATGCCTATTACGGGCAAAAATAACGAAAAAGGAGCAAGTAGAATGTTAGAAATCGGGAAAAAAGAATTTTGGTTCGTCGTAGGATCACAGCACTTATACGGAGAAGAAGCGTTACAAGAAGTACGGGACCATGCAGAAGAAATGGTCAAAAGCTTAAATGACAGCTCAAAGCTGCCTTATCCAGTCGTTTTACAAGAACTCGCTGTTACTGCCGATACGATTACGAAAATCATGAAAGAAGTCAACTATCGGGATGAAGTCGCTGGGGTGATCACCTGGATGCACACCTTCTCACCAGCAAAAATGTGGATTCGCGGCACGAAATTATTACAAAAACCATTGCTGCACCTTGCCACTCAATACAATGAACAAATTCCATGGGAAACCATCGATATGGACTTTATGAACTTGAACCAAGCGGCTCATGGTGACCGAGAATATGGATTTATCAATGCTCGTTTGAAAAAGCAAAACAAAATCGTTGTCGGCTATTGGAAAAATGAAGCCATCCAAAAAGAAATCGCTGCTTGGATGGACGTGGCAGTCGGCTACAATGAAAGCTTCCAAATCAAAGTCGCTCGTTTTGGCGACAACATGCGTAACGTTGGGGTGACCGAAGGCGATAAAGTCGAAGCACAGATCCAATTTGGCTGGACCGTTGATTATTTTGGGATCGGCGATTTGGTTCAAGTCGTCGATGCGGTGACTGACGAAGAAGTCGATGGACTCTTTGAAGAATACAGCCAGCTGTATGATTTCGATTATGGCGATTACGACAAAGAAGAATGGGCACGTCATGTCAAAGCCCAAGCCAAACAAGAAATCGGTCTGCGCCGCTTCCTTGAAGCAGGCGGCTATACGGCATTTACCACGAACTTTGAAGACCTATATGGTATGCAGCAGTTGCCTGGTTTAGCTGTACAACGTTTGATGGCAGAAGGCTATGGGTTTGCTGGTGAAGGGGACTGGAAAACCGCCGCTATTGACCGCTTGATGAAAATCATGGCCCACAATAAGGCGACTGGCTTTATGGAAGACTATACCTATGAGCTGACACCAGGAAAAGAAGCCATCTTGCAATCCCACATGATGGAAGTCGATCCAGTATTAGCAGCCAACAAACCAAAAATCGTGGTTTCGCCATTGTCGATGGGGGATCGTGAAGACCCAGCCCGACTCGTCTTTGACGGCCAAGGCGGCGAAGGTGTCGTGGTTTCGATGGCAGACTTTGGCACCCACTACAAATTATTGATCAATGAAGTCGATGCCTTTGAGCCAACTGAAGAAGCACCAAAACTACCGGTTGCACGAGTAATGTGGACACCAAAACCAAACTTCCACGATGGCGTCAAACAGTGGATCGAAACAGGCGGTGGCCATCACACCGTCGTCTCACTTGTCCTAAATTCTGATCAGATCGAAACATGGGCGAAGCTTGTGGGATTAGAATACGTAACGATCAAATAAGTACCCAATCACAAAAGAAACCGTTGGCGATGGTCGGCGGTTTCTTTGCGTTTTTCTTAAGCTTTCTTGCCTTCTATCTGCAAAGTGCGGATAAGCAGACCCCTGAAAGCACCAGCAATCAGCAAAATTGACTTTTAAATATAGGGGGCATAGACTTTTATGTAAGAGTGGAACAATGGACTAAAAGGAGGAGCACAATGAAGACAACCTACGATACACCAGAGTATTATCAGAAAATGAACGCTTGGTGGCGAGCAGCCAACTACCTTTCCGTTGGTCAGATTTATTTGAAAGACAATCCCTTATTGCGCCGCCCCATCGAAGAAAAAGATTTGAAAGTGAATCCGATTGGTCACTGGGGAACGATCGCAGGACAAAATTTTATTTACACCCATCTCAATCGCGTCATCAATAAGTACGACTTAAACATGTTTTATATCGAAGGACCAGGCCATGGCGGACAAGTCATGGTTGCGAATGCTTATTTAGACGGCAGCTACAGCGAGATCTATCCAAAAGCCACCCAAGACGAAGCAGGGATGAAACATCTATTCAAAACCTTCTCTTTCCCAGGTGGGATCGCTTCTCATGCGGCACCTGAAACGCCAGGTTCGATCCATGAAGGCGGCGAGCTAGGCTATTCCATCGCCCACGCTACTGGAGCTATTTTAGACAATCCCGATGTCATTGCAGCAGTAGTGGTCGGTGATGGCGAAGCCGAAACTGGACCATTAGCGGGCAGCTGGTTTTCAAATACCTTTATCAATCCAGTCAATGATGGCGCAATTTTGCCTATCTTGCATTTGAATGGCGCCAAGATTGCCAATCCAACGATCTTGGCTCGTAAAAGCGATCAAGATCTCACGAAATATTTTGAAGGCATGGGTTGGACCCCTTATTTCGTAGAAGGGGACGATCCAGAAGCCGTTCATCCGCAATTGGCACAGAAAATGGATCAAGCCATCGAACAGATCCACGCGATCCAAGCAGAAGCCCGCAAAGGTTCTGCGGAAGAAGCCGCTATGCCTCATTGGCCTGTTTTGATCGTTCGCACACCGAAAGGCTGGACTGGACCGAAAGTCTGGGATGGCGAGCCGATTGAAGGGGGCTTCCGTGCCCACCAAGTGCCGATCCCGGTCAATGCGAAACATATGGAACACGTGGATGCTTTGACGGATTGGCTGCAGTCTTATCGTCCAGAAGAGCTTTTTGACGAAAACGGCCGCATCAAAGCTGAGATTCAAGAATTGGCGCCAAAAAGGGAGCAACGGATGGCGGTCAATCCGATCACCAATGGGGGGATCGATCCGCAACCGCTACGCTTGCCAGATTGGCAAGCACATGCCATTGCGATTGAGACACCTGGGGAAACGACTGCCCAAGACATGATGGTCTTTGGGAAATTTGCCCGTGACATCATCAAAGAAAATCCTGACAACTTCCGCATCTTTGGCCCAGATGAAGCCAAATCCAATCGGTTGAACCATGTGTTTGAAGTCACGGATCGCCAATGGTTGGAGCCAAAACATCCTGATTACGATGAATGGCTGTCTTCAGTGGGCCGTGTGATTGATTCACAATTATCAGAGCATCAAGCAGAAGGCTTCTTGGAAGGCTATGTGCTGACGGGTCGTCATGGCTTCTTTGCCAGCTACGAGTCATTCTTAAGAGTCGTTGATTCTATGATCACGCAACACTTCAAATGGTTACGAAAAGCCCATGATCTTGACTGGCGCAACCCGTACCCCTCATTGAATTTGATTGCTTCATCAACGGTCTTCCAACAAGACCATAATGGGTACACCCACCAAGATCCAGGGATCATGACCCATATTGCAGAGAAAAAAGCCGACTTTGTGCGGGTCTACTTGCCAGCCGACGCTAATAGCTTGATGGCTGTCATGGCAGAAACGCTCGCTTCTGAAGAAAAGATCAATCTAGTGGTCTCTTCAAAACACCCACGTCCGCAGTTTTATTCGGCGGATGAAGCGAAAGTGCTTGTCAAAGATGGCTTGAAAGTCATCGACTGGGCATCGACAGATGAAGAACAAGAACCCGATATTGTGATCGCAGCTGCTGGGACGGAACCGAATTTGGAAGCTTTAGCCGCTGTTTCCTTGCTGATTGAAGCCTTCCCAGAGTTGAAAGTCCGCTTCATCAATGTGGTTGATCTATTGAAATTGCGTCGTCCAGCAGTCGATCCTCGTGGGTTGAGCGATGAAGCATTCGAAGCCTACTTTACGAAAGACAAACCGATCGTGTTTGCTTTCCACGGGTATGAAGGACTGATTCGCGATATCTTCTTTGGCCGTCGCAACCAACAGCTTCATATTCATGGGTACCGAGAAAATGGCGACATCACGACACCGTTTGATATGCGGATCCTTTCTGAATTGGATCGCTTCCACTTAGCCAAAGACGCCGCCGAATGGGTCTATGGAGAAAAAGCAACGGACTTTGCCCAAAAAATGGCAGACACCGTTGCGTATCACCATGACTTTATTCGAGAAAACGGCTATGATATCGCCGAAGTCGAAGAGTGGGAATGGAAACCATTGCGTTGATTTATTCTCCACAACGCCAACGTAAGACAGTTTAAGAACAAAAAAAGCACAAAAGAAACAAAACGATCCGCAACAGGGTCGGGACACCTTACTAAGGTAGCCCGACCGACTGTCTGCGGATCGTTTTTTTTAAAAGACGTCGAAACCGTAGTTTTTGATATGCTGCTTCAACAAGGCGAGATAGTCCAAAGCCATCTCACTCAGTTCCATTTTCTTGTGTTTTAGGTAACCTAGTGTCATCGCATCATCGACTTCCAAAGGGATCGCAACGATTTTTTCATCATTCAGCTCACTGCTGATGATCCCAGAGCTGATGGTATAGCCGTTGAGACCCACCATCAAATTGAAGATCGTGGCACGATCGCTGATGCGGATGTGTTTTTTGCGCTGTAAAGTGCTTAAGATCTCTTCAGAAAAGTAGAAGGAATTGGTTTCCCCTTGTTCGTACGACAGATAGGTATATGGTTCCAAATCAGCTAATGTGATGCTTTTTTTCTGAGTCAGGGGATTTTCTCGGCCGATGAAGACGTGGGGTTTGGCTTCAAATAAAGGAATGAATTGCAGGTCTTTTTCGTGGATCAAACGGGTCAAGACCGTTGTGTTGAAATCATTCAGATAAATGACCCCTAATTCGCTCTTAAACGTCTGGATATCATCCAGTACATTTTGTGTCTGGGTCTCCCGCAAGGTGAATTGAAATTCATCTTCCCCTAACTGTTTGACCAGCTCCACGAAGGCGTGGACGACGAAGGCATAGTGTTGTGCGGAAACACTGAAAACATGCTTGCGATGGCTGTCTTTGCGAAAGCGTTCGTCCAAGAGATTGACTTGGTCTAAAACATTTCGAGCATAGTTGAGAAAGGAACGGCCATCATCGGTCAAGGTCACCCCTAATTTACTGCGGTAAAACAGCTGCAGATCATACTCTTTTTCCAACTCTTTCATGGCTTGAGAGAGGGAGGGCTGACTGATGAAAAGCTGTTTGGCGGCTTCATTGAAAGAGCCAGTTTCTACGATTTTTTCCAAATATTCAAGCTGCTGGATACGCATGGGATACAACCTCCTTTTTATGTTATAGGTATTGCCTATGGAATATACAAGTTTATAAGTATTATCTATAGTATAAGATGTTTGCTAGAATAAATCTAACAATTTTGAAAACTTTGTATAGGAGGAATGGATATGGCAACAGACAAATTTCAGCTTGTGGGGTCATTGTTACGACCACAAGATTTATTGGACTACAAAAATCAAATCGAGCATCGGGAGGATATCCGCTACCCGTTTTATGATGCGTTTCCTGGCTACCAAGAAACGGAAGCAAAAGCGATCGCTGACATCATTGCAGCGCAAAAAGAACACGGCATTACAGTCATCACAGACGGCGAACATGGCCGCTCAATGTGGCACCTGGATTTTCTCTGGGGATTAAAAGGCGTTGAACGCTATATCTCCGATCATGGGTATGCCTTTGAAGATTTGGACGGTGGACATTTTGAGACACGTAAAGACATCGGCATCCGAATCACAGAACCATTATCTGGCAAAAACCATCATTACTTGACGTTATTTAAAGAAACCAAACGCCAAGCTGGCGACCTGCCAGTCAAAATCACCGTCTGGGGGGCTGCCCACGCCTTTACCGAGCTGACTGTCTTTAACGACCTCGTTGGTGAAGGTCAGGTGTATCCAACGAAAGAAGCCTTGCGGGAAGGGCTGCTTAACGCCTACAAGGAATTCTTGCAGGAATACCGAGAAGCCGGTGGTGAGATCGTTCAGTTCGATGATTGTTTATGGGAATTATTCGCCGAAGACAATGACAAGAGCTTCTTCACCCAAGGCAATGACGGCTTAGAAGCGTTAGCCGATGAATTCGTGGCGATCAACAACGAAGTCGCTGACTACGCCCACGAATTAGGATTAAAAGTCTTGACCCACAACTGCCGCGGCAATTACCAAAGCCGCGCGGCCGCCAGCGGTACCTACAAAGCGATCGCCGAAAAATTCTTGCGTGATCAGCATTATGACCGCTTTTTCCTAGAGTGGGACGATGACCGTGCTGGTGATATCTCGGCTTTAGAAGCGCTGAAAGACCGTCCAGAAGTGGAGGTTGTCTTAGGCTTATTATCCAGCAAAACCGCCACATTAGACGATGAAGAGCGAGTGATCGCTTTATTAGACAAAGCCAGCCAAATCATTCCTAAGGAGCGGCTTTATCTTTCTCATCAATGCGGCTTTGCCTCTTGTGACTGCGGCAATGAGCTTTCGACTGAACAGCAATGGGCAAAAATCAAGCAAGGACAAGCCTTAGCTGAAGCGTACTTCGGTTAAGCAGCTGCGTCTTCTTTTCCCTGAATCTTCCCTTCGAAATCGGTGCATGCGACAAAGTTTCGAAAATTTCAGAAAAAATGTTTGACATTTTCTTTAAGAGCGAGTAAAGTAAGACACAACTTAATGAAACAGACATCGAAAAGAAGAGTAGCAAGGCTTGCTGTTTGAAGAGAGTCTCTGGTTGGTGCAAAGAGATAACGCATGGTTGTGAAACACATCTTGGAGTCGTTTTTCCGAAAGAAAAGTAGGAGAGACCGGGTTTGCCCGTTACAGCAGCAGTCATTGATTGATGACTTTCTGAGTTCAGTTGCTGTGAAGCACTGATAAACAAAGGTGGAACCGCGTTGATAACGTCCTTTAGCTGTAATGGCTAGGGGACGTTTTTTTTCTCTTTTTTTGCATCTCACCGAAAACCGAAAGTGGAAGGATCACAAGGACTGCACGAGGCCTTTTCCTGTGAAGGAAAGGCAAATTGAGGTGGAACCACGTATCAAGCGTCCTCTGGCAAATGCCAGTGTGCGCTTTTTTTGTTTTTCTTTTTTAGAAAAATGAAATTTGCCAGTTGCCCCTCACCAGCCAACGCCCAGCGTCACATAAGCGTCGGAGCAAACCGTCGCTAAGCTGTATCGCTGCTAATCGAAATTGAAACCTATCAAGGAGGAAGTCACCATGTTTGAGTATTTAGTCAATGTTATGCCCCAACTGATTTCAGGAACTGGAATCACCGTTAAATTGTTCGCACTGACCTTAATCGGGTCCATTCCCTTAGGCATCTTGTTGGCCTTTGTTTTAGCCAGTCGCCTGAGTATTTTGAAATTGATCGTGCAAGTCTACGTATGGTTGATGCGAGGAACGCCTTTATTGCTACAGCTGATCTTCGTATTCTACGGTCTGCCGATCTTAGGGATCGTCTTTGACCGCTTTGAAGCAGCCTTGATCGCCTTTATTATCAATTACGCTGCTTATTTTGCCGAGATTTTCCGTGGAGGGATCCAATCGATTCCAGCAGGACAATATGAAGCCGCGAAAGTCTTGCGTTTGTCCCCGATCCAAACGATCCAAAAAATCATCATCCCACAAGTCGTCAAGATCACCCTGCCATCTGTCGGCAATGAAGTCATCAATCTTGTCAAAGACACATCCCTCGTCTACATCTTAGGATTGTCAGACGTGATGCGAATCGGGAAAATCGCCATGGAGCGAGACAGTACCTTGCTTCCGTTAGTTGGGGTCGGCTTGATCTACTTGGTGATGACGGGCGTCTTTACGTTATTGTTAAAACAAATCGAGACCAAACTGGACTATTACCGTTAGGAGGAACCACATATGTTAGAACTAAAACAAGTATCAAAGTCATTTGGCGCTAAAAAAGTCATCGATCAGCTAGACTTGACGATCGAAGACGGCAGTATCTTAGCGGTGGTCGGTCCTTCCGGTGGCGGGAAAACCACCTTGCTTCGGACACTGGCTGGTTTAGAAACGATCGATTCTGGAAGCTTTTTACTGGATGGCAAAACCTTTGATCCCACCGACACAAAAGAACAAGAACAAGTCGTCGGTGTCGTCTTCCAAGACTTCCAATTGTTTCCGCACTTGTCAGTTTTTGAAAACATCACTTTGGCGCCAAAAATGGTGCTAAAACAAGACAAGGCCGCGTATACAGCAAAAGCCGAACAGTTGGCAGAAAAACTAGGATTAAGTGACCTACTAGCCCAATATCCCTTCCAATTGTCCGGGGGGCAGCGGCAACGGGTGGCTATCGCACGAGCGATGGCGATGAATCCCAAAGTGTTGGCCTATGACGAGCCTACCAGCGCCTTAGATCCAGGCTTGAGACAGCAAGTCGAACAGCTGATCTTGGATCTGAAAAAAGAAGGAGTGACCCAGATCGTGGTGACCCATGATTTGGTTTTTGCCGAAAATATCGGTGATCAATTATTAAAAGTAGCAGGAGAATAAGGGGGAGAACAAAATGAAAAAATTACTATTGACGGGAATCGCAGCAGCAAGTGTATTTTTATTAGGGGCGTGTGGCAGCAGCAATGACACCACAACCAGTGCCGCTGACAAAGAAGAAGTGATCGTCGGCCTAGACGATACCTTCGTACCGATGGGCTTTAAAGACGACCAAGGCAACATCGTTGGGTTTGATGTGGATTTAGCCACAGCGATTTTGGATCTAACAGGAACCAAAGTCAAATTTCAACCAATCGATTGGTCCATGAAAGAAACCGAACTAAGCAATGGCACCATCGATATGATCTGGAACGGGTATACCAAAACCGCAGCTCGTGAAGAAAAAGTATTGTTTACAGATACTTATATGGAAAACAAACAAGTCTTAGTCACAGCAAAAACCAGCGGCATTACTAGCTTTGATGATATGGAGGGCAAAGTCTTAGGCGCCCAAGAAGGTTCTTCTGGTTATGAGACCTTCAATAACCAACCGGAAGTTTTGAAGGATCTCGTAGACGGCAATGACGCAACCTTGTATGCCAGCTTTAATGAAGCCTTTATCGATCTAGAAAACGGTCGGATCGACGGTCTTTTGATCGACCGCGTCTACGCAGAATATTATTTGACTCAAACAGGCAAAACCGATGACTTCAAAGAAATCGAAAGCCCCTTTGAAGCAGAAGATTTTGCTGTAGGTGTGCGTAAAGACGATCAAGCCATGGCAGATAAAATCAATGATGGCTTGAAAGAATTGCAAGACAATGGCACCTTTGCTGAAATCTCTGAAAAGTGGTTTGGCGAAGACGTCACACCAAACTAAAACAAGTCAACAAGATACACTGGCTGCTTAGCAGTTGGTGTTTTTTTATACATTCATTTCTTTTGCGTATTTAAGGAAAGAAGGAACGATTGAAGTATATACTTGTGTATACATATGCTTGCTCATGTTATAATGATAGGTAGTAAGGAAAATCCGATTAAGAGGGGGGGAGCCTAGTGGAACATTATAAAGAGACCGCTCATTTGATTAAGTGGGGCAACGGACAGGGGGTTCGCTTGTCTAAGAAAATGATTCAGAAATTGGATCTCCAGGTAGGTTCTGAACTAGAAATGGAACTGGCAGAAGAAGTCAATGGCAAAAAACAGTTAGTTATTACAGAAAAGCAGTCAGTAGGAGCGTTGTCCCCAGAGGAGAAACTTCGTTTAGTCGATTCATTGCAAGGCATTTTAGCAGATTCATTTGAAACACCTGACGTTGTGGACATCAAAAAAGTAAGAAACGAACGGCGTAGGAAAAAATATCTGGGAGAATAAAATAAGCATGACCAAATACAAAGCCAAACGAGTCGTGATTGACACCAATGTGATCCTTGACTATTTATTAGGAAGAGGGTCTAAAAGACATCAAGAAGCCATCAAACAGATATACAACAGTTCCATTTATGGACTTTGCGAGGGCGTGATTACGGCAAGTACCTTAACGGATCTTTTCTATATTCTCGATGGAGCAGCAGGAGTCGATGCTCGGAGGGAAGTCAAAAAACTGATCCAAGTGCATACCGTCTTAACAGTTACGGAAGCAGATTGCCTTCAGGCGCTTGATTCAACAATGACAGATTTTGAGGATGCTGTTTTAGCAGCTTGTGCGAAGCGAAATCAAATCGACAGTCTAGTAACGACCAATACAGCTGATTTTGAATCATCGGGACTGATTGTCTATACAGTCGCTGGATTTGTGCAGCAGCTAAAAAGAGGATGATCACTGCTATATCTGGCAGACATCCTCTTTTTTCCTTAAATTCCAACAGCGAACCAAAATTTCTCACAGGAAAACTTTTGTTCGCCTTCTTTTTTCGTTATAATAGGGAAAGATGAAAAGAGGGATAGAAATGGCGCAAAAAAAACGCGCAAAGAAACGCAAAACAAAAAAACAACAAAAACAGCAAGAGAAATTAATGCTGGTCGGCGTCGGCCTGCTCTTTGTCTTGTTTTCGATATTTGGCTTTTTCCATTTAGGTTTTTTAGGAACCTTGATTGCCAACGGGTTTCGGATCGTTGGCGGAAACACGTACCAATTTTTGAGTGTTGCCCTAGCCGCTTATGGTGTCTGGTTAGCGATCAAAACGACCGATGCTCGCTTTAAGAGTATTCGGCGAGTGATTGGCTGTGTATTGGTGTATTTTGGTTTACTGATCATCCTCCATGCGCAAATCTTTAGTAATGTGGTGGGAGAACAAGCCAATATCTTCCAAACGACGTGGATGACGCTGTTAGGCGATATTCGGCGTAGCCAAGTGACCCAAAATGTCGGGGGCGGAATGATTGGCGCCATGCTCTATGGGGCGACCTATTTTCTTGTTTCCCAGATCGGCAGCTACATCATCGCTGTTTTACTCATGCTGATCGGGGCGTTCTTGTTCAGCCAAATGAGCAGCCACGAGTTAGTCGAGCACCTGCAAGCAGCTGGTGACAAGCTGCAGCGGTTGTTAGAAGGCTCTCCAGAAAAGCAAGCCGAACGAGAAGCCCGCAAAGCGGAACGAGCAGCAGAGAAGCAAGCTGCGAAAGAAGCCAAAAAAGAAGCCGAACGAGCAGCAGTCATGGCGGAGATCAAAGAAAAGAATCAAGTCCGACCAATGACAGAAGACGAAAAATCAGCAAAAGAACAACAGATGCAAGCGCCAGCTGATTTTGAACCAGAGCAGCTGAGCTTTGTACCCATCGACCACTTCCAGGAATTGCCGCAAGCGGCGGGACCAGAGGCCGCTCAAGCACCACATCCAGCAGGAAACAAACCGGGACCAAGCAAAAAGGTCAATGAAGACGGAGAGATCCTCGATGATGATGGTGAAGTATTGGAATTTGAGATTTCGGAAGAAGCTGAAAATCGTGATTATGAATTGCCTTCAGCGCAATTACTCGATTCGATCCCTTCAACGGATCAAAGCAGCGAGTACAAAAAGATCGAACAAAATATCGGTGTGTTAGAAACCACCTTCCAAAGCTTCGGTGTTGATGCAAAAGTCGTCAAAGCCAGCTTAGGACCAGCAGTAACCAAATTCGAAGTTCAACCAGCAGTAGGGGTCAAAGTCAGCAAAATCGTCGGGTTGACCGACGATATCGCCTTGGCCTTAGCTGCCAAAGATGTGCGGATGGAAGCGCCGATCCCAGGGAAATCATTGATTGGGATCGAAGTTCCAAACAGTGCAGTCAGCATGGTTTCATTCCGAGAAGTGATCGAAGCCCAACCGGATCATCCAGATAAACTATTAGAAGTACCTTTAGGACGCGATATTTCTGGCCGTGTCCAAACGGCAGACTTAACGAAAATGCCCCATCTCTTGATTGCCGGATCGACCGGGAGCGGGAAGTCCGTAGCCATCAACGGTATCATCACCAGTATTTTGATGCGGGCAAAACCCCATGAAGTCAAACTGATGATGATCGACCCGAAAATGGTTGAATTAAATGTTTACAATGGGATTCCCCATCTCTTGACACCTGTCGTGACCAATCCCCGCAAAGCGGCGCAAGCGTTGCAAAAAGTGGTCAAGGAAATGGAAGAGCGCTACGAAAAATTTGCGGCAACTGGGGTCCGAAACATTACTGGCTACAACGATTTAGTGATCAATAAGAATTTAGAAGACGGTGAAAATCGTCCGATCTTGCCATTCATTGTAGTGATCGTCGATGAGTTAGCCGACTTGATGATGGTTGCCAGCAACGAAGTCGAAGATGCCATCATTCGTTTGGCGCAAATGGCACGGGCAGCAGGTATCCATATGATCCTAGCAACGCAACGACCAAGTGTGGATGTCATTACAGGGATCATCAAAGCCAATGTTCCATCACGGATGGCCTTTGCGGTTTCCAGCGGTGTCGATTCGCGGACCATCATTGATGGGAACGGAGCCGAAAAACTGCTGGGACGCGGCGACATGCTGTATCTGCCGATGGGTGAGAACAAACCGATTCGGGTCCAAGGGGCCTTTATCTCCGACCAAGAAGTCGAACGAGTGGTTGAATTCGTGACCGATCAGCAAGAAGCCAATTATGAAGAAAAAATGATGGTTACTGAGGAAGAAACGAGTACCGGCAGCAGCGGACAACCGCAAGATGAGCTATTCGAAGATGCCAAAGCCCTTGTGGTGGAAATGCAGACCGCCAGCGTTTCTCTCTTGCAGCGACGTTTTCGCATCGGCTATAACCGAGCGGCTCGGTTAGTGGATGAATTAGAAGATCAAGGTGTCGTTGGCCCTTCTGAAGGCAGCAAGCCACGGAAAGTCTTGATCGAGCCGCAACCAGAAGACATTCCTACCTTTGATGAATAAGGAGAACAAGACCAATCCAATGAGAGAAAGGCGAGATAGCAATGAAACGCAAACACATTCTTTACCGTGATGTTGCCGATAAGCTCAAAGAAGACATCATGTCGGGTCGCTACCCGATTGGTTCATTTTTACCGACGGAAACAGAATTGGAAGCCACCTTCAATGTCAGCAAGATCACTGTCCGCAAAGCCATCGAATTGTTAGCGGCAGATGAGTATGTGGAAAAACGCAGCGGACGTGGGACGACGGTTTTAAGCAATCGCCCTTATAACAAGCTGTCAAAAGGCACGACGTTTAGCCAATTGCTTGAAAAGACTGGCAAGGAATACACGAAGAAAAACCTCAGCTATGAATTAGTTGAACTTGCGCCTGAACACCCAGCGTATTCCTTGATGGGCAAAGAAGTCATGCGTTTACGTCGCATGTATTATTTTGACCACCAACCCTTTATTTACTATGAGTACCATTTGCCAAAGCAGCTAAAGGGTACCTCCATCGAGGTCTTTGAAGAAAAATCATTGTATCGCCTATTGGATGAACATCGAATGATCATCGATCGCTTTCAAGATGCGTTCGTGGCAACGACCTTGACCGAAGAGCAACAGAAGTTTATGATCACGCCAGAGGTCGCTGCCTTGAAACGAACCCGTTATTCGTATGATCTACAAGGAGAAGTGGTAGAATATACAGAAGGGATCTATAACACCGCCTTGCATCCGTATATGATCGAGTTTGAAGCCTAGTCATTGATTAGGCTTTTTTAGCAAAAAGTGGTACCAAAATCAGAAGTGGAGCGTGAAAACTATGAGAAAAATCGCCTTTTTAGGAGCCGGTAACATGGCAAAAGCCATCATCAACGGCTTGATTGCAGCAAACCTGTATGAACCAGCAGAGATCTTGGTTTATAATCATCGCTACGAGCCGACTTTGGCACAATTAGAAAAAGAAACCGGGATCACTGGGACAACTAAGCTGGCAGATGTCACCGAAAAAGCAGAGATCCTTGTCTTAGCAGTCAAACCTTTTGTCTTTCCCCGCTTGCTTGCTGATTTAAAAGACGGCTTGACCAAGGAGCATTTGCTAGTATCCATTGCCGCGGGCGTGACGATCGCGCAAATGGAAGAAATCATTGGTGCGCACAAAATCGTGCGGGTCATGCCAAATACCCCTGCACTGGTGGGGGAAGGGATGTCTTCTATCAGTCCCAACGGTCAAGTGACGGAAGCCGAAGCCAACGAAGTCAAACAGCTTTTTGAAAGCCTAGGGAAAGCCGAGCAAGTACCAGAAAGCATGATCGATGCAGTCATTGGTGTCAGCGGTTCTTCACCAGCCTACACGTATTTGTTCATCGAAGCTTTGGCAGATGGAGCAGTAGCAGAAGGAATGCCGCGTCCGATGGCGTATGAATTTGCTGCTCAAGCGGTATTAGGCGCAGCGAAGATGGTACTAGAGACGAAGGAACACCCAGGTGTCTTAAAGGATCGTGTCAGCTCGCCAGGGGGCACAACGATCCAAGCAGTCAAAACCTTAGAGGAAAATGGCTTTCGGGCGGCTGTCATCAAAGCAGTGCAAGCAGCTGCTGACAAAAGTCGGGAGATGTCTTGATCCCCAGTGAGTGAGGAAAAAATCTTAGCAAAACGAAGGAGCGTTTATGAAAGAACTTTTGATTTTTGATTTTGATGGATTGTTAGTCGATACCGAAAGAGTCTATTTTGATGGGTGGTTGGCGCTATTTAAAAAGTATGAGCTTCCGATTACAGCCGCTGATATTTTTGGTTGGCGTGGTCAAAGTTGGCAACAGACTGCCACTAAATTAGCCGACCTCGTAGGCGGTCAGCAGCGGGTGCAGGAATTACGAGCAGAACGGGAAGTCTATATTGCCCAGCAAATAACCGATGGCACCTTCAAAACCAAACCCTATGCGAAAGAAACCATCGCATTGGCTCGTGAGAAAGGATTCCAAACGGCATTAGCCACCTCGACGATGAAAAAAAGAGCCTCTGAATTGTTGGCGCATTTCGATTTGTTGCAGGCTTTTGACTATCAGACCTTTGGCGATGACGTCTCCGCCCATAAGCCTGATCCAGCACCTTACTTGCTGACTTTAGAAAAAGCGCAAGTCGCAGCAGAAAAAGCTTTAGTCATGGAAGATTCTCTTGTGGGAGCAACAGCCGCGACACGTGCGGGTATCGATGTCGTGCTGATTCCCGATCAAAGCTTTGATCAAGTCTATTCCCCAGAGGAAAAAGCAGATCTTCAATTATATGGCGAAGCTACCTCATTGAAGTATGTGTATGAGTTATTGGCAAAGGATCAACTGAAATAATACCTAAAAAAGCTTCCTTTTTCGTTGCAGAAAAAGGAAGCTTTTTTTGTATAGGAAAGACCTGTAAAAAAACAGATCAAAGGATATGAGTGGTGTGTTTTTCGCCATCATGGTAAAGTTAAAGAAAGTTTAACAATAAGCGAAAAAAAACAAAAAGTAAAGGGGTTTCATTTTGACAAAAACGTCCATTTGTCAAAAGGACTTTTCTTGGTCGATCCTAGCCGTTGGCGGCAGGGGAAAAAAATGGTAAATTATCCTTCGACGAAGAACTAGTGGGGGAAGAAAAAATGAATAAACTAAAGAATGTTTTCTATTTATATAAACTGGACTGGAAGCGAATTTTCAGCAATCCAATCTCTGCATTTTTGATCATTGCCTTAATGATTTTACCCTCGCTTTATGCGTGGTTCAATATCAAAGCCCTCTGGGACCCATACGGCAACACCAGTGAATTGCCGATTGCCGTTTACAGTGCGGATAAAGGGGCAGAATTTCAAGACAAGCACATCGATATCGGTGATGAAGTCATCGACACCCTCCATAAAAACAAGCAGTTGGGCTGGCGCTTCTTGGATTCAAAAGAGGACTTAGTAGAAGGGGTCAAGTCAGGAAAATATTACGCGGGTATTTATCTGCCAGCGGATTTTTCAGATGATCTGATCAGCTTTACCAGTGGGAAAATCGAAAAACCGACCATCGAGTATTATAGCAACCAAAAAATCAACGCCATCGCACCAAAAATCACCGATAAAGGAGCCAGCAGCCTTCAAGAAGAAATCTCACAAAACTTTATTGAAACCGCCAGCTCCACGTTGATCAAAGTCTTCAATGAAATCGGCTATGACATTGATTCCAACTTAGTCAGCATCAACAAAGTCAAATCGATGATCTTAGACACCGATGACAATTTGGCTACGATCGATGGCTATACGAAAGAGATCGTCACCTTGCACGATAAGTTTCCAGAAATCAAAGAAAAGATCGCAAAAGCCGAAGAATTCACCGATTATATCCCACAAGTGGATGCTATGGGGGAAAAATTGATTGGCCTAAACGATAAGCTGCCTGCATTGAAGAAAGAAGCCAGCATCATTTTGACCTTGCAAGAAAAGATCCCAGAGATCCAAAATGCTGGCAAACAATTGAAGATGATCGACGATGATTTCGATGACATTGCCAGCACTATGACGGACGGCATCGACACCGCCAAGCAAGGACTGCAAGTCATTGAACAAGTGCAAGCCGCTTTACCACAGATCGAACAACTAGGCGACCAAGCCGCCAGCTTCGCCACCGCAACCAAAGATGGGGCGCAACAATTGCAAGATGCCCTGCCAAGTATTTCTAGCAGTGTGAAGGTGACGATTGAGTCGATCAGTCAAGTGGCAACCACCACTGCCGGTCTAACAAGTACGATTCGCCAAGCGCTGGCTGACAATGAACTAACGGATGAAGAGCGTCAAGCAATCAGTGCAACGATCACTGACTTTCAAAAGAACATCCAACAACAACAAGCCGCCTTGGATTCCTTGATTGCCTTTTTAACCAATATTCAGAATTCTGGCAGTAACGCCGACCTAGAAGGCATCATTGCACAATTAAGCAATGCCAAAACAACGTTAGGTGTTTTATCTGACCGCTTATCGCAATTGAATAACCTTGTTCAAAATGGGTCTGTTGATGAAATTACAGCGTATCTCGATCAAGTTACCGCAGCTGCTCAAAACGTTGCCAATCTCATGAACAGCATCAATGTTGATTCAATCACCACCACCATCAACGACATTCTAACCAAACTAATCAAAACCATCACCACCGCCGAAGATGTCTTGAAAAAAGCCCAAGAGATCGATTTTGATTCGTTGCTGTCTTCCACCAAATCAGTGGTCAGCAATGCCGTGACGATTTTGGAAAAATACCAAAAAGAATTGCCTGCCATCAAGCAAGAATTGCACGATGCCAATACGATGCTGAATGGTCACATGGATGAAATCGTCAATGCCATCAACAAAGGAGCCGACCTGTACAACAACGAATTGCCAGTGGTCGAAGAAAAATTAGGGCTGGCCGTAAACTTCTTGCAAAACGATTGGCCAACTATCAAATCAGAAATCAGCTCTACGATGGCAATGGTGGATGAAAAACTGCCAGAAGTTGAAAAAGCCTTGGATGCGGCTGTCGATTTGATCAATAACGATTGGCCGAGTATCAAAGCAGGCATTCACAAAGCCGCTGATGCGATCCGAGCAGGAGAAAATGAAGTCGATCTTGGAGAAGTCATCAAATTATTGAAACTTGATGCCACCGATGAAGCCGACTTCTTCAAACAACCAGTGGAATTAAAAAGCAATGAAATCTATCCAATCGCCAACAATGGTTCAGCTAGCACACCGTTTTATACCGCATTGTGTTTGTGGGTAGGGGCATTATTGTTGTCAAGTGTCGCTACAACGGAGTATCATTTAGAGAAGAAAGACAAAAAACGCTTTACCCAACGTGAAACCTTTGTGGCACGAATGCTGACGTTCTTGACGATGGCAGTCGCCCAAAGTTTGATCGTGACCCTAGGAAATATGTTTTTATTAGGCGTTGATGTCCACAATCCAGTGTACAGTGTCTTCTTCGCATTACTCGTCGGACTCGCCTTTATGATGATCGTCTACGTACTGGCAGGACTGTTCGGCAACCTCGGGAAAGGGATCGCCATCATCATTTTGGTTCTCTCCATCTCAGGTGGGGGAGGAAACTACCCGATCCAAGTTTCTGGGAAGTTCTTCCAATTCATTAATCCGCTGCTGCCATTTACCCATGCAGTCAATCTGTTAAGAGAATCAGCTGGCGGGATCTATTGGCCAAATGCCGTGCCACAATTGGTTATTTTAACGATTTTGTTCCTGGTCTTTGGGATCGTCGGTACCTACGCGTATCCTTATCTAGTCAACTCTACGAAGAAATTAAGCGACATTTCCAAAGAAAGTCATTTCTTCCACTAACATCGAAAAGCAGAAAGAGCATTTGTTCTTTCTGCTTTTGTGCCATCACGTGAAATTTCTAATAATCAAAAGAGGGAAAAAGGGGCGTTTTTTCATCTGATTTTCATTGACTTTTCGCGGTTACAAGAGTAGCATACAGTCTTGATAATTCAATATTTGTGAGGATATCGTTACAAGTTTAACGAAGGATTTTTTCATGAAAAGGAGTGTAGAAAAAGTGGAGTATTTGAAACGTTTGTTGGTCGGACGTCCATTGAAATCCGCAGAGAATGATGAACAAAAACTGAGCCGGACGGCGGCCCTTGCGTTGCTATCTTCTGATGCTTTGTCTTCGATTGCTTATGGGACAGAGCAGATCGTTGTCGTATTAGTGGCACTTTCCGCTGCTGCCATCTGGTATTCATTACCGATCGCTGCTTTTGTTATTATTCTTTTGATTTCATTGACCTTGTCTTACCGTCAGATCATTCATGCTTACCCTCACGGTGGTGGGGCGTATGTAGTAAGTAGTGAAAATTTAGGGAAAAATGCGGGCCTGATTGCCGGCGGCTCACTGTTGATCGATTATATGCTGACAGTAGCAGTATCCGTCTCAGCAGGGGCGGAAGCCATCACTTCTGCTGTGCCAGCGTTGTTCGGCCATCAAGTGGCCATTTCTGTCGTGATCGTGCTCTTGATCATGATGATGAATCTGCGAGGGCTGCGAGAATCAGCTAGCTTCTTAATGATTCCTGTCTACACCTTTATCGCAGTGATCACAGTCTTGATCGTGGTCGGCTTGTACAACATCGTAACTGGTGCGCAACCGTTGAATGCAACCGCACTGCCAGGAGCTGTCGTACCTGGGGTATCCGTAGCCTTGATCTTACGGGCTTTCTCATCAGGTTCCTCTTCTTTGACGGGGGTCGAAGCGATCAGTAACGCGGTGCCATTTTTCAAAAAACCACGGGCGAAAAATGCAGCTGCGACCTTGACGATCATGGCTGCGATCTTAGGGTTCTTCTTCGTCGGTATCACTTTTATCAACTATTGGTACGGTATCGTACCAGAAGCAGAAGTGACCGTCCTATCTCAAATCGGCTCTGCTGTTTTTGGTCATGGGTTTATGTACTACGTTTTGCAATTTGCCACAGCGCTGATTCTAGCAGTTGCCGCAAATACTGGATTTTCCGCCTTCCCCGTGTTGGCGTATAACTTAGCCAAAGACAAATATATGCCACACATGTATCAAGACCGTGGGGATCGTCTCGGCTACTCAAACGGGATCATCACCTTGGCTGCTGGTTCCATCGTCCTATTGTTTATCTTCCAAGGATCGACCGAGCGTTTGATTCCGTTGTATTCCATCGGGGTATTCATTCCTTTTGCACTATCTCAAAGCGGAATGGTCGTCAAATGGAAAAAAGAAGGCAAAGGCTGGTTCTTTAAATCGATCGCCAACATCATTGGGGCTTTGATTTCTTTTGCGATCATTGCCATCTTGTTCGTGTATCGCTTAGGCGATATTTGGCCATTCTTCATTATCATGCCGATCCTCTTGTATATCTTTTACAAGATCCATGATCATTATAAAAAAGTCGCAGAACAGCTGCGATTGGAAAAACAAGAAGCACTGCATGTCTATGAAGGAAATACCGTGATCGTTCTCGTCGGAAATGTTACCCGAGTAAATATCGGCGCATTGAACTATGCCCAATCGATTGGTGATTATGTCGTGGCGATGCACGTCTCGTTGGATGAAGATGTGAAGAAAGAAAAAGAGATCGAACAAGAATTTAAGCAAAAATTCCCAGACGTGCGTTTCTCCGTCGTTCATTCTTCGTATCGTTCGATTGAAAATCCCATCTTGCGTTATGTGGATCTAGTCAGCCGCAATGCAGCCAAACACAATTACACAACGACCGTCATCATTCCACAGTTTGTCCCAAGACGTCGCTGGCAAAATATTTTGCACAACCAAACAAGCCTGCGCTTGCGTTTCAGACTCTCTTGGCGTGAGAACATCATTGTAAGTACGTACAGTTACCATTTGAAGAAATAACAAAAACGCTAGTTTAGCGACCTGATTCCCAAAAGAAATGTTTGGGTCAGCCGCTAAGACTAGCGTTTTTTTTTAGCTATAAAACATTTTCAGTTTGATATCCTGATCGTAATTCCCAAACCCCTTGCCAAAGAGGGTACAACCGCCGACATGCTCGGCATCTTCTTTGACTTCCATTTTTAAGTGCCACGTATCTTCGTAGGCAGGTATATCCTTGATCGTAATGTCGGAAAGAGGAACACCTTCCATGTAGGTTCCGTGATCCATGATGCGGATCGTCTTCAATAACCCGTACTGATTGAGATTGTCTGGATACCAATCCGGTGTATACTTGCCGCGAATATCTGCAAAATCCCCTGGGCTAGTCCATGTACCAAGCTCCACACCATTTAAGCTGAAGGTGATGTCTGACGGCCAGTTGTTATTGGAAAAAGGAAATTCAGACGAAACTTCCATTGAAATCTCCATCATTTCCAGTTTTTCTTCTCTTGCTAAGAAGTTTGGCGATTGGTATTCAACAAATCCTTTCGTAAACCACAAGATGCGGGCATCCATTCGTCGGGGATCCATGAAAAACTTCGGTTCATCCACCATTCCCACAAAATCAGCTGAAGTAGCAAGCCCGCACGTTGGTTCTACCGAATAATTTGTATAATGACCGATCGGTATCGCCGTTTCTTTCGTATCAAAGGCATTAAAGATTTTCTCAGGAAAGTTGATATCGATATGATCCACTCTCAAACTGGAAATCTTTTTTTGCCCCACACGCTCTGTTTTGATGATTTTGGCTTCTTCTAATTTTTTGATGTGCATCGTAATGATGGCGCTGCTTAAGCCTAACTCTTGTGCCAACTCTTTGACATTCATCTTGTTTTTAGCCAGCAATTGAATGATTTTGATTCGTACGTTACTGGCAAGTGCCTCATAGACAGGCAATGCTTCTTGATTGATTTCTAATTGCATCGTGTCACCTCCGCTTAAACTGTTTGATTTACTTGAATGTTAACATATTTGCTAATTTGTGTAAATAGCGTTGTTTATTTCGCTAGTTATTAATATATTTATTAATTAATATAGATGTTATCCTGAATAAATTAATCAAAATATTGTTGACAGCGATTACAAATCAAGTTATGATTTATTTGTAAATTGAAAGTGTTTGCAAACGCTAGAAATGAATAATGCAATTATAAATGCTGGGATAGCAAATAAGAGAAGGAGGATAGGCGTGTTCGGCTTCAAAGACCAAAATTCAATTTCTATGAAAGAGGGAAAAACATGAAGAAGAAACTTATTATTATTGGTGCTTTAGTTGCAGTCGTTGCAGTTGCCCTTATTGGTTTTAATCGTTATCAGGCAGCGGAAAAAGAAAAATACACGATTAATTTTTGGTCACCCCTTACTGGTGATGATGGCGCTTATATGGATCAGATCGTAAATGAATTCAATGAACAATCAGGTTCCGATTATACAATCAATCATGTGATCACGTCTGATATGTACACTAAATTAAGTACGGTTGTAAGTTCTAAAAGTGGGATTCCAGATTTGACTTTGATGCATTCTTATAAAGTAGAGGAATTTGTCAATTCCGATATTATTGATCCGGTTGATCGTCTGGTTTCTTATCAACCTGAGTTAGAAGAAAGCAATTATTTAGATACGGCGTGGAATGCAGGGAAAATCGGCGATACTCAATATACGATCCCATTAGATATCCATGCCAGTGCCATGTATTACAATCAAGATCTTTTAGAAAAATACAATGTCACTTCTTGGTTAGACGATAACATCGTGACGTTTGATGAAATGATGTCATTAGCAGGGCAGATGGAAGAAGGCGATTATGTCGTAAATAATGCGTTACTTTCTTGGGTTATCTTAGCGCAAATCCGTAACTTAGGCGGCGCGATTTCTGACGATGCTGGGAACCCGACGGTGAATACGCCAGAAATGAAAGAAGCGTTAGAAAGAATTAAAGCGTTAACAGATGCAGGCCTGATGACACCTTATGGAGAAGATGGGTATTTGATGTTCCAAGGCGGAAACGTACTCTTATCAACAGATGGTACTTGGACTTCTACCGCTCATGATGCGGTTGAGGGCTTGAATTGGGGCGTAACAAATATTTATTCGACTTCAGATGACATCGCAACCAACCGAGCAGCTTCTCATATGTTTGGCATGTTGAAGAGTGAAAGCAGAACAGAAGAAAAAGAAGAAGTAATCGCACAATTTTTAGAATTCGTTCGTACAAACTCGATCGAATGGGCAAAAGCCGGTCAAATCGTTGCAAGTAAAGATATTTTAGAAAGTGATGATTACCAACAATACCCACAATCATTCTTTACTTCTACACCAGAGGAAGAAGAAACACTTTACATCTTTGACTACGTTTATTTCTCTTATGTCTTAGAAGCATTAGATGTTTATAGTACAGATATCGCTTACGGTGAATTAGATATGGATGAAGGATTAGAAACGATGCAACAATATGTCGAAGATAAGATTGCAGAAGTAGCTAGATAAGTGAAGGGGGGATAATTCTATCCCCTTTTCCAATTTTTAGAAGGGAATGAAAGGAATGAAAAAAAAGAGCATTAACTGGGCATCGATCGCATTCATTGGACCACACATGGTACTCTTTATTATTTTTGTATGTATTCCAACGATCTATGGTATTTATGCTTCATTTACGCAATGGAATTTGATCTCTGATCCAGTCTGGGTCGGTTTTAACAACTATAAAACATTATTGTTTGATAGTTCCTCGACGTTCTATACCCAATTTTGGAATGGTTTGAAAAATACCTTTATTTTCGTTTTGATCATGGTGCCGTTACAAATCATCATTCCACTGATGATTGCAGCTGCATTGCAACATAAAAAAGTGAAGCTGAAAGGACTTTTTCAAGCAATTCTATATATTCCAGGTCTTATCTCTGTTTCAGCAGGTTCTTTGATTTGGTCATTGATTTTCCACTCTCGATTAGGTGCCGTCAATAATATTTTTGGGTTCGATTTCTCTTGGGCTTCGCGACAACCCTATGCTTGGATCTTAATTTTTGTTGTCAGCATTTGGGGAGCGATCGGTGGTAACATGATCATTTATCGCTCAGCTTTAGCGGGTGTCAATGAAGACCTTTATGAAGCGGCAGAGATCGACGGAGCGGGAGCATTCCAAAAATTCTTGAATGTGACCTTGCCATCTATTCGCTTTCCACTGTTATATACGATCGTGATGACAACTGCTGGAGCATTTAATGTCTTTGCACAGCCTTTGATGATGACAGGTGGAGGTCCAAACCAAAGCACGACTGTATTGATGATGTATATCCGCTCACTGGCTTTTAGTCAAGGAGAGTCAATTGCAGGAATGGCTTCGGCAATGGCAGTCATCTTAGGATTGATCATTATGTGTGTGTCCGTATTTCAATATTTTCTTTTAGATAGAAGCAATACTTAAGGGGGCAAAAAAATGAATACACAAAAGAAACATATACCTAGTATGGTCATCGCATATTTGTTTCTGATCGTTTTATGTATCATCTGGGTTATTCCATTGATTTTTAGCTTCGCCACTTCTTTTCGTTCTCAAACCGAAATCGTCTCCACTGGATTTCGTTTATTACCCGTAAACTGGATATTAGATAACTATGTAGCGATTTTGACTAATACGTCTACTGCACCAATTATGCAGTGGTTATGGAATTCAATGTTTATCGCAGTCACGCACACTGTTTTAGTTGTGATCGTTGTTTCAGTGACCGCTTATGGCTATGGCAGAATGCGGTTTAAATACCGTGATCGTATCTTTTATCTTTTGATGGGGATCTCGATGTTTCCCGGTGTAGTGAATTTGATCCCGTCTTACAAAATCATTGAAACCTTCGGCTGGGTCAACTCTTCTCTTGCCATGATCATTCCAGGCTTAGCAGGGATGGGAAATATCTTTCTTGTGCGACAGTTTATGAAAGGTATCCCGCTTGAATTTGACGAGTCAGCACGAATGGATGGTGCAGATGAATTTACCATTTTTGCAGAGATCATCGTTCCTTTGATCAAACCTGTGTTGATCGTTGCAGGCCTCTTTTCTTTCACAGGTTCATGGAATGATTTCTTGTGGCCAGTGATCGTGTATACGGATGTTAGTAAAATGCCGATCACAGCCGGTTTGCTATTACTACAAGACATTTATGGCAACTACCGAATGATTGGTCAATTGATGGGCTCGGCATTGATTGCGATCATTCCCACCGTCATGCTGTTTCTATTTGCTCAAAAATACTTCATTGAATCTATGAACTTAAATGCAGGAATAAAAGGATAGTGAAGATCATGAATCGAAAATTGGAAAGAAATTTACTACGTGCCAGTGCGGTCTGGGATGTCTGTATTGGTCTTGTAACGATGTTTGGGTATTATCCTTGGTTTGAAGAACAAGGGATCGCAGCATTTCAAAATCAAAATCAGTATGAATACTTGCAGTCAAGTCTGGTAGGAATGATATCGAAGGTAGTTATGATCGTTGCGTTAGCGACGATTTTGATGGGCGTTATCAGTTGGATCAACGCGAAGAATATGCGAGACAAACAAATAAACAAAGGAACGATACGTTGGATGATCGCCTGTGTCATCATCCATTTGATCATCTATGATGTGATCGGTGTCGTCCTCTATTTACTAGCTACGACGATGTATATGTCTAAAAACAAAGCAATAAAAATACTAAAAACGGAAAATGGAATTATTTAAGAAGGTGTAGAATTTATGGCAGAAAATTATTTGGAACCGATTGTATTAGAACGTGCAGACCCATGGATATACAAGCATACCGATGGATATTATTACTTCACTGGATCAAAACCAGGATATCAGGAAATCGAATTAAGGCGTGCGAAAACCTTGAAAGGACTGGCTGACGGTGAAGTAAAAGTCATCTGGAAGGCTCATGCCGAAGGCCCCATGAGTGAACTGATTTGGGCACCCGAGATTCATTTTATTCAAGGAAAATGGTACATCTATTTTGCTGCTGCAGATCATGGAGAAGTCAGAAATGATCAGCATCATCATCGGATGTTTGCGATCGAAAATGGGAATGAAGATCCCTTTGCAGGCGAGTGGGTAGAAAAAGGACAGATCAAGACGCAATTTGAGAGTTTCAGTTTAGATGCTACGGTATTTGAACACAGGAACCGATTGTATTATGTCTGGGCACAAGCAGATCCAAACATTCCAGGCAATTCCAATCTTTATTTATCAGAGATGGAAAATCCTTGGACATTGAAAGGAAAGCAGATTCTGCTGAGCATTCCTTATTATGAATGGGAAAAAATTGGCTTCAAAGTGAACGAGGCACCAGCTGCTTTGATTAGAAATGGAAAAGTGATCATTACTTATTCAGCCAGTGCGACGGATGAAAACTACGCGATGGGACTGTTGTGGGCAGATGAGGATAGTGATTTATTGAATGGGTATTCTTGGCATAAGTTGAAGGAACCAGTCTTTTCAAGTTCTGAACAAAATTCCCTATACGGACCAGGACATAACTCCTTTACAGTCGATGAGGAGGGGGAACAAGAGATCTTAGTGTATCATGCAAGACCAGAAAAAAATGATTACAGTAATCCTTTAGAAAATCCCAATCGACATGCGTATGTCCAACCGTTTACTTGGAAAAAAAATGGATTGCCTGATTTTGGCGAACCCGGTGTAGTCAAAGGATAGATAAAAGAGAGGGAAAAAATGAATACAAAAAGAAAAATGCTCTGTTTAACCATGTCCGTTTTTTTTACTAGTTTATTTCTTGCTGGCTGTCAAACAGGAGATGCTGCTGAGCAACTTTCACAAAAGGAGTGGGAAACAACGACAAAAAATCGAGTGTCGATTCATGACCCATCGATTACTTCTATTCATGTTGGTGACCAAGAGCTGTTTTACGTATTTGGTTCGCATCTCGCCCAAGCGAAAACAGAAGATTTACAAACTTGGGAAGTGCCTTTCACTCACGAATATGAATCAATGGAAGACAATATGATCTATGGTAACACAAAAGAAAATCTAGCTGAGACTTTTGAATGGGCAGGCTATGATGATGCCGATTCACAAGGTGGTTACAGCCTTTGGGCACCAGATGTCATTTGGAATGCTGATTATGAATGGTCAAATGGAGACAAAGGAGCCTACATGCTCTACTACTCAGCTAGTTCTACTTGGCGGCGTTCAGCGATTGGATTGGCCGTAGCTAAAACGATCGAAGGACCCTATAGCTATGCGGATACCGTGATCTATTCTGGCTTTACAGAAAAAGATTCGACAGATGGTAGTGAACGCAATACCAACTATCAAAATACCCATTTGGCCAAATTGATCAAAGAGGGGAAAATCAGTGGGTTCAGTGAAAACTGGGCGATCGAAGATGGTCTGACGTATAACACCGATTATGCGCCAAACGCCATTGATCCAGCGTTGTTTTATGATGAAGAAGGGAAACTATGGATGACCTATGGTTCTTGGTCTGGCGGTATCTTTTTATTGGAAGTTGATCCAGCCACTGGAAAACCAATGTATCCTGGGGAAGATAGCACGACGGAAGATGGGCGTATCATTGATCGCTATTTCGGGATCAAGCTTTTTGGCGGCTATCATCAATCAGGAGAAGGTCCCTATATTGTATATGATGAGGAAACCGATTATTATTACCTATTCGTCACTTACGGTGGTTTAGCAGCAAAAGGTGGTTACAATATGCGACTGTTTCGCGCTGAAAAACCAGAAGGACCTTACCTTGATGCCCAAGGAAATAGCCCAATCTTAGAACAAGGGGACCAAAATTCAAACTACGGCATCAAATTGATTGGAAACTACCAATTCTCGTTTCAACAAATGGGGTATCGAGCAGCGGGACACAATTCGGCGATCATCGATGAGAATGGTCAGTGGTCCTTGGTGTACCATACGCGCTTTAACAATGGAACCGAAGCCCATGAAGTGCGGGTCAACAGAATGTATATGAATGAGGAAGGCTGGCCAGTTCCAGCACCCTACGAGTATCGAGGCAATGAACAAGTAGCGGATGCTTTGACAGAAGATGACATTATCGGGCGCTATGAAATCATTAACCATGGTACCGACAATGGAACGACCATGCTAAAAACGCAGACGATCGAGCTTCAAAAAGATGGAAGCGTTACTGGTGACTTGACCGGAACTTGGACGTACGATGCGGGATACTTGGCATTGACTTTTGAAGAAGCGACCTTCAAAGGAATTTTATTAACTCAGGAAATAACAGAGTTTGAGCAGCAAAAATTAACGTTCTCAACGATTGGCGATAATAATGAGTCCATTTGGGGAATCAAAGAATAGGAGTATAACAATGACGATTAACATTCAAAACACAAAATCAGGAACAACGATTAGCAAATATATCTACGGTCATTTTGCAGAGCATCTAGGCCGTTGTATCTATGAAGGATTATACGTTGGAGAAGATTCGCAGATCCCAAATAAAAATGGGATGCGAATCGATGTGGTTGAAGCACTGAAAAACATTCAAATCCCTGTGCTGCGTTGGCCAGGCGGCTGCTTCGCCGATGAATACCATTGGAAAGACGGGATTGGTCCTAAAGAAAACCGCAAAACCATGGTCAACACTCACTGGGGCGGCGTGACTGAAAACAATCATTTCGGGACCCATGAATTTTTTGAATTGATCAAGCAGCTGGAATGTGACGCGTATGTCAACGGCAATGTCGGCAGCGGAACGGTGCAAGAAATGTCGGAATGGGTGGAATACATCACGATGGATGGCATTTCTCCGATGGCTGATCTTCGCAGAGAAAATGGCCATGAAGATGCGTGGGAAATGAAATTCTTTGGCGTAGGAAACGAAAACTGGGGCTGCGGCGGCAATATGCGGCCAGAGTACTATGCGGATCTGTATCGCCGCTATCAAACCTATGTCCGCCAATACGGTGACAAAAAAATCTACAAAGTTGCTGGCGGAGCGAATGTCGCAGACTATCATTGGACAGAAACGCTGATGAAAAACGCCCATTGGTTGATGGACGGCCTAAGCTTGCACTACTACGTTCATCCGCAGGGCTGGGAAGAAAAAGGGAGCGCCTTGGAATTTGATGAGGCAGAGTGGCAAGTGACCTGTGAAAAAGCAGCCTACATGGATGAATTATTGACCCGCCACAGCGCGATCATGGACCAGTATGACCCAGAACAGCGTGTGGGAATCATTGTTGATGAATGGGGCACTTGGTTCTCAGCAGAACCTGGGACGAATCCGGGCTTCTTATACCAACAAAATACGATTCGTGATGCCATGGTCGCAGCGATCACCTTGAATATTTTCCATAAACATGCCAAGCGAGTGCATATGGCAAATATCGCACAAACCGTCAACGTCCTGCAAGCGATGATTTTGACAGATGGCGAACAAATGGTGAAAACCCCAAGCTATCATGTCTTTGATTTGTACAAAGTCCATCAAGATGCTGAAACCATTGATAGCCATGGAACTAGCAGTGATACCATTACGTATACGATTTCGAAAAAAGAGGATACGATCCATCTATCGGTTTGTAATTTTGCTACACAAGGCACGGAAGAATTAACCTTCTCCCTGGAAACAGCGATCAATGAAGTGAAAGAAGCTCGTTATATCGTGGGGGACAAAATGAACGCACACAATGATTTTGATCATCCTGAAGATGTGGTGATCCAAGACTTCACCGCTTACGATGTTGAAGAGAACAAAGTCAGCTTGCGGGTGCCAGCAATGAGTGTTCTAACGATCTCATTGACAGTCTGATCCCATGACTTGTAAAGGATGCGAAGTGAAAGATGCTGCTGCAGCAGCACAGGAAGACATTGAATCCTTGATTGCAGAACAACTTTCTTTAGAAAGCGACTTGGCTTCGCCGGAGATCGTCAGTAGGAGAATCGCTGTTTGTGAGACTTGTCCATTGCGATTGAATCATACCTGTACCAAATGCGGCTGCTTTTATCGGTTTCGCGCAAATTTAGCTAAGAAAAACTGTCCTACAGGAATGTGGGAACAAACAGGACAGCTCGTCAAGTAGCTGTCCTGTTTGTTTCAATTGGTCAAAAGGATCAACAGATAAACTATTTTTTTGATTACGCTTACATAATCGTTGTAGATACGCTATGATTAAACGAAAAACACTGTTAACAAAGTGGAAAGTGAGCGAGTGATTCAATGAAAATAAATCAACCTGCAGCGCTTGCTTATTATGAAGCTGCGAACCATGGCACGGAAGATTTCCCATTAGCATATTATCCTAATTTAGTGAGTGTTTGGCGAGAATTCTTTTTTGTGCCACATTGGCATAAAGAAATCGAAATTTTATGTGTCCATCAAGGACAGCTAGAATTAGTCGTTAATGGAGTCTCACGCAAGATTAAGGCAAATACGATCGTACTGATTCCTCCCAATACTTTACACACTGCCTATCGAATCGCACAACAAAGCTGCCGTTTTTCGTGTATCGTTTTTTCTGAACAATTAATCACGAGTCGACAATCAGATAGAATTCAAAGCCAACAAATCGATCCTTTTTTGATACAAGAAGGTGTTACTTCTTATGTGGATTTTCCAGATAAAAGTCAACAAAGTCTCACCTTGTTTCAACTATTTGATCAATGCTTTATGGGGAAATCATCTTATCGTGAATTACGTCTGAAAGGGATTGTTATCCAACTCTTGTCATATCTATTAGAAGTTGGGACCGACCAGCCAGCAAAAAAATCAAGCGAGCGCCTCCAAGAAAAACGGGAAAAAATGGTTTTATCTTATATTCATAGTAATTATCATGAAATGATCCAATTACAAGATTTGGCCGATTCTGTTTCCTTAAGTAAAGAGCAATTTACACGATTTTTTAAACAATCATTTCGAACTTCCCCAATGGCTTATCTAAATCATTATCGCTTGATCCGATCGGCAGAATTGTTGCGAGAGACTGATTTGACCATGGTGGCGATCGCTCAAGCTGTCGGTTTTTGTAATAGTAATCATTTTTCTGTGTGCTTCAAAAAGATGTTTGGTGAGACCCCTACACAATATCGGAAAAATGACATGATTACGATAGAACACGCCATAAAATCGAAGGATAGCCCTCTGTAATCCAGCTATACTGAAAAAAAGGAGGGTTCAAAAATGTCGTTTTTTTCAATAGGTGAGAATTACCTCGAATTTCAAAATGGAAATGAAGTCGTGCGCATTATTGCTTGGGGCACGAACAGTTTGCGGGTGGTGAGTGCACCGTCTGGTGAACTAGATTTATCCTGCTGTGCATTATTAACACAAGATTCTAAGGCCGAGGTTGCGATTGAGGGGGATGTAGGATCTATCGGTAATGGAAAAATCCACGCAGTAGTCACCAAAGAGTCAGGCTGGAACAACTATGGCAAGATCACTTTTTACAATCAAAAAGGCGAAGTGATTTTGAAAGAAGCAGCATCTGGCGGTGCGCTCTTGAAAAAGGCGCGGTTTTTTAAGTCGATTATTGGAGGAGATTTTCAACTAAAAGCTACTTTCGAAGCCAATCATGAGGAGAAAATCTATGGTATGGGGCAATATCAACAGGATATTTTTGATCTAAAAGGGTGTAATTTAGAATTAGCACATCGAAATTCACAAGCTTCGATCCCCTTTTATTTATCAAACAAAGGATACGGATTTTTTTGGCACAATCCAGCAATCGGTTCGGTCTCTTTTGGTAAAAATACGACCGAATGGCGTGCCGAAAGTACGAAGCAATTGGATTACTGGATCACTACTGGAGAGACACCAGCTCAAATCGAAGAACAATTTAGCCAAGTGACAGGACGGGCACCTATGATGCCCGAATATGGTCTAGGATTTTGGCAATGTAAACTTCGCTATGCGACACAAGCGGAAGTAGTGGCGATCGCTAGGGAACACAAAGAGCGGAACATTCCCGTTGATGTACTAGTGATCGATTATTATCATTGGCCGCGCTGTGGTGATTTTCGCTTTGATGAAAATTTCTTTCCAGACCCCAAGGCGATGGCAGAAGAAGTACGAGATAAATATGGAATCGAGCTAATGGTATCGATCTGGCCCCAAATCGACACGCGTAGTGAGAATTTTCAAGAGATGAAAGAAAAAGGCTTATTAGTCAAAACGGATCGCGGCATTGATGTGCAGATGTTGTTTCATGGGAATAACATTTTTTATGATCCAACAAATCCTAAAGCTCGAAACTATGTCTGGGAGAAAGTATCAAAAAATTATGTCAATAACGGCATTCGCTTGTTTTGGTTGGATGAGGCTGAACCAGAATTTGGTACGTATGACTATGATTCCTATCGTTATTATGTAGGGAGTGTGCTGCAAAAAGGCAATATTTACCCCCGTGAGTATGTTCGTGGTTTTGATGAGGGAGAAGCCTCCTCACAAAAAGAACATTCAATCAAATTGGTTCGTTGTGCTTGGGCGGGCAGCCAACGATATGGGGCATTGGTTTGGTCCGGCGATATTCATTCGACTTACCAAGACTTACGCAACCAAATCGTTGCTGGCATGCAAATGGGGTTAGCAGGCATCCCGTGGTGGACAAGTGACATCGGCGGATTTCATGGTGGTTCTGTGACAAGTCTAGATTTTCAAGATTTATTGATCCGCTGGTTTCAATATGGGACTTTTTGTCCAGTCATGCGATTGCATGGTTCACGTACTCCCCATAAAAAAATCTTCAAGGCAGATGGTGAAGAAACAGAGCAAACCGGAGCAGCTAACGAAATATGGGCGTTTGGGGAAAAGAACTATGAGATTATGAAAAAATTTATTGGAATTCGTGAATTGATGCGGGACTACTCGCGTGAATTGATGCGCGCAGCTCATGAAAAAGGGACGCCAGTCATTCGCCCAACTTTTTATGAATTTCCAGAGGATCACCAGGCATGGGAACTGACAACACAGTATCTCTATGGTTCTGATATTCTAGTAGCGCCCATCGTTGTAGCGAATGCTACTGAGCGTGAGGTATACTTGCCAACAGGAGCAAAATGGGCCGATGCTCGAGATGGAACTATCTATGAAGGTGGACAATGGATTGTCGCACAGGCACAAATTGATTCCTTACCAATCTTTTTACGAGAGGGAAAACAGAGTTACTTGATTCATGAAGTGTAACTGGAAATGGTTACGGTGAGTTGTTTGTAAGACTAGTAGGTACCTTGTTGAGAGGGGAAGAACCATATGAATAGAAAAGCAACACAATGTGCCGAGCACATTGTGTTGCTTTCATTGAGAGGACTATTGTAATGGGCTTTTGAGTAACAAGACACCATGAGTAGGAACCTCAGCATCGGCAATTGTTTGTTCTTTTTGTTGCCATAACTCAGTGCCGCTTTTAATTGGTAGTAAAGCAGCGATCGATTTTTGGATGGTTTGCGTTTGATCAGAAACATTGAAAATGGCATAGTAGACGGCTGTGTCGCTCAACGCCTCCCAAATGATCCACTCTTGATCACGATAGAACTCTTTTTTCGTATGGATTCTTCGATACATTTCTAAGACTTCAGTATTCGTCAATAAACGTAACGTAAAGGGATCGATGTCTGGTAAAGTACCACCGAACATCAATGGAGATTGGAAGATCGTCCATAAACTCATCAATAAGTATTGCTCGTCTTCCGTAAAACGTGTCCAACTATCACCACCGCCACCATCAACTGCCCGAATGCCGATATGACCCAACGGCAGCATATCACAGTCAGGCCAGTTACCTGGACGGACGAAAGGTGCCCACTCTGCTGCTCGGTCAAACATGGCGTAAAGGGCGCCCCAATGATCCCAAAAGTCATCCGTCAAGCGCCACATATTGGCATGATTTTGAAAGAAACTACCATTTTTGAGGGCAGCTGGTCCGGGAGACAAAGAAAGGACGATCTCTCGACCCGATCGATCGATCGCACGGCGAATCGCTTTGATTTCTGCTTTATGGGCATCACCGTAAATTTTCGAATCGCCGATATCATCCACCTTTATAAAATCAACACCCCAAGAAGCATATAATTCGAGCAAAGAATCATAATAAAGCTGTCCTTCAGGCAATGAAACATCGACCCCATACATATCGGAATTCCAAGGGCAGATTGAATTCATAGCAATGTCCCGTGCCCGTTTATCCGTTCCTTTGATCGGCGTATTTTGATGAACTGCTTGTCGTGGAATGCCGCGCATGATATGGATACCAAACTTCAGCCCTTTTTGATGCAGATAGTCACCAAGTTTTTTGAAACCAGCGCCATCTTTTGCTGAAGGGAAACGGTTCTCAGCAGGAATCAAGCGAGAATAGTCGTCCATACACAATGGACAAAAATCATTGTACCTTGTAGACTTTGCTTCTGGTTCGCTCCATTGAATATCCACGACGACGTACTCCCAACCATAAGCTTTCAAATGCTCTGCCATAAAATCAGCATGGGCGATCACTTCTGCTTCGGTTACAGAAGCGCCATAGCAGTCCCAAGAATTCCATCCCATTGGGGGTGTTTGTGCAAAATGTAAAAAAGACATCGATTTCCTCCTAGTACGTTTTTCTTATAGTATAGTAAGCAATAAAAAAGAGAGGGAAAGTTTTGTCTACTAGCAATAAAAAAGAAAGAAATCGTCAACAAATGAAAAAGGAGTTGATCAATGGTGTTTCCACAAGAAACAAACTATGCGAAGATTACAGCATACTATAGTGTTGCCCTTGAGCGTTTTTCCATGGATCCACATCAACACCCAGCGTGTGAGATCATGTTTGTGACCAAAGGGAAGTGTAAGATAAAGGTGCAAGATCAAGTAATTGTTCTGGAAAGAAATGATTTCGTTTTCATAAATGCGTTTGTGGAACACGCCTTACTCGTTGAAGGAGATTCCTGCACCTTACTGAATATTGAATTTCTTCTGAGTGAGACACCGTCCGGCCTTTGTGTTCGTGATGTTTTTGCATACATCAAAGGAAATGTACAATTGAATGAGCCTTACGCGAAAAGTCGCGATGTCCGCCAATTTGGACAAGCGATCAAGTCATTGCTGCAGCTGCTAATGATCGATGATACTCAAGAGCAACCGACTGCTGAACGGCAATTTACGATCGAGCTCTTGTTTAAGCGGATGCTGATGGAATTAGCCTTTTCATTACGTACGAAAGAAACCAAACGGGGCAATTGCTATGTGAACGCTGCGGTCAACTATATTCAACAGCATTTTGATGAAGATATTCAAGTCTCCCAAATCGCAGCGGCTGTGGGGATTACGAAAGCCTACTTGCATAAACTCTTTCATGAGCAACTGGGAGTGACGGTCAACCATTTTCTCACCAGTGAGCGTCTGAAGCAGGCAGCATTTTTACTAAGCAATAGTCAGCTGCCAATCGTCGAAATTGCCGCTCAAGCAGGATTCAACAGTAGGCAGCACTTTACCAATACCTTTAAACAGAAAAAAGGCATGAGTCCTAAAGCCTACCAGCTCTTATATAAGCAAACGATCAAAGAAGAGGCAGGGCAACATATCACAGGAGATGATCCGGCCTTTTTATTAATGAAGTAAATATGAAACGAATGATCAAACATAAAAAAATAAAAGAACAGGAGAACGTAATGAAAGAATTCGCATTAAACAAGATCCAGCTCACGGACGAGTTTTGGCAAGGATACCAAGAGCTTGTTCGCAAAGAAACGATTCCTTACCAATACCAAGTCCTAAATGATGAAATCGATGTAGATGTTCAAGCAGAACGGGAAGATCCCAATTTGCCAGCTGGGAAAAGCCATGCATTGGCGAATTTTCGCATCGCTGCAGGGCAAATGGAAGGGGAACATTTTGGCTGGTTTTTCCAAGATAGTGATGTCTACAAATGGATCGAGTCGGCTGGGTATAGCTTGTTGAATACTAGCGATCCGCAATTGGAAAAGATAGTAGATGAAGTGATTGACTTAGTTGCTGCTGCACAAGAAGCGGATGGCTACTTAAATACCTTCTTTCAATTGACCCGACCGAAGTTAAAATACCGTCAGCTGTATTTCAGTCATGAACTTTATTGTGCCGGGCATCTAGTCGAAGCGGCTATCGCTTATGATCAAGCAACAGGCAAGGATAAATTACTGACCGTGGCAGAGAAAAATATCGCCAATATTTGCACGTATTTTGGGCGGGAGCCTGGAAAAATTCAAGGTGCTGATGGCCATCAAGAGATCGAATTGGCTCTGGTGCGTTTGTATGAATACACCGGTAAACAAACCTATTTGACATTAGCTGATTTCTTTCTTGAAGTACGTGGGGAAGATCCTGCCTTTTACGAAAAAGAAATCTTGAAAAACCAAGCGGATGGCTTATCGGATGAAACGCCAAGGGTAGACCTCACCTATTTACAAGCCTACGATCAACCTAAAAAGCAGCATGAAGCCAAAGGTCATGCGGTACGAATGCTGTATATGGCAAGCGGGATGGCAAAAGTCGCCCAGCATACCCAAGATCAAGCATTAAGCGATGCTTGTGAAGCGATTTGGGAAGACATCGCCTGTAAGAAAATGTATGTGACCGGTGGCGTCGGCTCAACCGTTCACGGGGAAGCCTTTGTCGGTCCCTATGATTTGCCAAATGATACGATGTATTGTGAAACCTGTGCAGCCATTGCATTGGTCCAATTTTCTTTTGAGCTGTTCAAACTAACCAATGAACCAAAATATTTAGCGACGATGGAACGAGCGTTGTATAATAGCGTCCTTTCTGGTGCGGCAATTGACGGCAAACACTTTTTCTACGTGAATCCTTTGGAGGTCAATCCCCAACGAGATCAAGAAAATCCTGGCAAAGGTCACGTCAAAGCCCAACGACCCGATTGGCTCGGTTGTGCGTGTTGTCCGCCGAATTTTGCGCGGATGGTCGCTTCGCTGCAGCGCTTGGTTTACACTTGCGATCAAGAGAAGCTTTACGTGAATTTATTTGTAGCAAGCCGTTTAGAAGAACCTGATCAATTTACGTTTGAACAAACGGGCGGGTTTCCTTTTACAGAGGACCTCACGATTCGCTATCAAGGCATTCCAAAGACGCTCATCATCCACAAACCTAACGGACTAAGTAAGTTTCAAATCGATAGTGGACACGAATGGCTGGAGACGAACGAGGCAATCATCTTTGAGGCAGTCGAAAACGTGACGGCCAATATCCGTTTTGAACAACCATTGCAAATCTTGCGTGCGAATCCTCAAGTTATTCAAGACATCAATCAAGTCGCATTGCAACGTGGCCCCTTCGTGTATTGCATAGAAGAAGCCGACAATGGTCAAGCACTCTGGCGTTGCCGCATCGACCCCCAGGCGCTGGAGGCGACCTTTTCGAAAGAGGATACGTTGTTGCCAACTACTTTACGTTTGGCGATCAAAGGCTACCAAAGCGAAGAATGGTCGGGAACAACCCTTTACGAAGAACGAGCGGAAACGGTCATACCTCGTACGTGGCAACTGATCCCATACCATTTATGGGGCAATCGGGGCATAGGCGAAATGCGCGTTTGGCTGCCGCTCGTTGGAAAGGAGTAAGAAGTAAGCAGGGCCAAAGAGCTTCCCTAAAAGGAGGCTCTTTTTTTCTATGTAAAAATAACGGGGAAAGTTCGCTGTATATGAGTACGTTATTGTATTTTTGATGTACTCAATCAGGTACGCTATAATTATATCAAGAAAAGGAGGAGTGGCAATGGCTAAAACAACGATGAATCCTAGCACTGCTCGTAAAAATTTTTATCAGTTATTGAAAGATGTAAATGAAAACCATACTGAAATTGAGATTATTAGTGATCGAAGTGGAAACAATGCGGTGTTGATTGGGCTAGGAGACTGGAGAGCGATTCAAGAAACCCTTTTTCTTGAGCAAACAGGTACTCTAGAAAAGGTACGAGACCGCGAAAAAGACGACAGTGGCTTTACGGATATCGATGATATTGATTGGCAAGCTCTTTGATGAGGAGTGATACGGTCACAATCAAAAACTCTGCGAAAGTGGATCTAAGGAAAATCAAACAATCGAATTTAAAAAAACAGTTTGAAGAAGTGATTCAGGCCTTGAAGGAAGATCCATATATGCCCACGCAGTCTTTTGAAAAGCTGAGACCTACACATGAAGGCAGATATTCACGTAGGCTGAATAGGCAACATCGAATGGTTTACAAAGTTGATGAGGAAAATAAAGTTGTGGAAATTTATTCTGCATGGACACATTATGAATGAAGTGTGAAGAGCTGATTTTTTAGCTAGTTGACCAAGAGCTTCCCTAAAAGGAGGCTCTTTTTTTTCTAAACTCAACCTTCTTGGATTTGTTGCATGATTTCTTTAATTTGTTCCTATATTCCGACCTTTGAAAGCGTTATCGTTTTAGTGTAGGAATGTTGGCGGATTTATGTAAAACAAGTAGGAAGAAGTGTGACAAGGAAAATCAGTAAAGTTGGCGCATCTTTGTTGGTGTTAGCAGCGGCAATGGCAATCGGCGGCTGCACCCAAAGTGAGGCGAAGACAACTGGAAAAGTCGTTTACCAAGAAACAGCCAAAAGTACGTTGGAAAAAGCGATGGACAATCAACCGGAGTCGTCTTATTGGTTCCCAGAGGATTTGTTGGCATGGTCTTTTGAAAAAGATCCAGATGCGAAATACAATACCAGCGTTGTTCCATTAGCGCAGCGGGCAGCTAAAGAGACGTTGCCGAAGATGAATGACACGCAAACGGCAGAAAACAAAGTCGTGGCGCTTTCGATCATGAATAGCAGTACGAGCGGCAATGCACCACGTGGGATCAATACCTTTGATGCCAATGTCTTTTCTTATTGGCAATACATCGATCAATTGGTTTATTGGGGCGGCTCTTCTGGTGAAGGGATCATCGTACCACCAAGTCCTGATGTGACAGATGCTGCTCATAGGAATGGCGTGCCGGTTTTAGGAACGATCTTCTTTCCGCAAACTGCCCATGGTGGGAAACTGGAATGGCTAGATACGTTTTTAGCTAAGGATGAGGATGGCAATTTTCCGATCGTAGAAAAGATGATCGAAGTTGCCAATACGTATGGCTTTGATGGCTGGTTCATCAATCAAGAAACCGATACGGCGGTCACTAGTTTTGATGATGCAGCGGAAGGTGTCGAACAATCGGGGGCTGATGGTAAAGGACTAAATGAAAGCCACGCCAAAGCGATGCAAGAATTGATCGCCCAATTCAAAGAACAAGCCGACGAGCATTTAGAGATCATGTGGTATGATTCCATGACGAGTGATGGGAAAATGGATTGGCAAAACGCTTTGACGGATAAGAACAAAGCCTATTTGGTGGATGCAGAGATGAACCCATTGGCAGATAGTATGTTCTTGAATTTCTGGTGGACCACTGACAAACTGGCGGACAAAGAGCTGTTGAAGGCCTCCAATGAAAAAGCCCGTGAAATCGGTGTCGATCCTTACGATCTTTTTGCTGGGATCGATGTACAAGAAAATGGCTATTCAACGCCTGTGCGCTGGGATCTGTTTACGGATGAAAAAGGCGTTCCTTATACCTCATTGGGCCTGTATGTGCCTAGCTGGACCTATTCTTCTGCTAGTACGCCGGATGATTTCCAAAGCAAAGAGAATGCTTTTTGGGTCAATAACACGGGCGATCCTCGGGAAAGCCAGCTGCCAGAAGCGACAGAGTGGCCTGGGATCTCCACGTATGCCCTGGAACAGACCGCTATCACAGAGCTGCCTTTTGTGACGAATTTTAGTTTGGGGAATGGCTACAACTATTTTATCGAGGGAGAAAAAGTGTCCAGCCGCAATTGGAACAACCGAAGTTTGCAAGCTGTTTTGCCGACCTATCGTTGGGTCTTTGACCATGGAAAAGACAATGATTTGGCTGTATCAATCAATTATGCGGAGGCCTATAATGGCGGAAATGCACTGAAACTACGTGGACAGATGACAAAAGGCAGTACCAGTCACATGGCATTGTATCAGACAGCATTTCCTGTGACGAAAAAGACGAAGCTGACGACGACTGTCAAAGCAACGGTACCGACAGCTCTTGATTTGGTCGTGACTTTAGCTGATGGTTCAACACAAACGATCAAAGGAGACAAAGAGGTCGCAACAGACTGGACGACGATCACTTACTCATTGAAAGACATCAAAGGGGAAGTGACAGCGATCGGTTATGACATAACCACGAAAGATACCAGTGATGTCTATGAGTTGAATCTAGGGCAATTAACGATCGGAGATCAGAAAGCGGAGAAATTCGCTGCCGAAGCATTGACGGTTGAGGATGTGCTCTTTGATGAAGAAGAGGGCAACTATGCGGGTGTCCGTTTAACGTGGGAAGCTGCCAAGGACAAGACAGCTGCGGTTTATGAGGTCTACCAATTGAACGATGACGGCTCACGCTCTTTCTTAGCAGCTACGCCAGCAACCAACCACTATTTGAATGCCGTTGAACGACCAAAAGGGACGAAAACCAAGTTCGCGGTGGTGGCAGTGGATCGCTATGGCAATCGCGGCAAGCTATCCGATACGGTGGAGATCACTTGGCCGAACAATCAGCTGCCAAAAGCAGCCTTTACAGCCTCTAAAACCTTAGCGGCACCGGGGGAAACGATCACCTTCACGAATACCTCATCTGCGAATGCCGAAGCATTTGAATGGACGTTTGAAGGCGGCGATATCACCAGCAGTACAGAAGAAAATCCCCAAGTGACCTATTCGGAACCAGGTACCTACAAAGTCACGCTTGTTGCCAAAAACGAAGCAGGAGAGACCCCTCTGGAAATGGCGGGATTGATCACGATTTCTGCTGAGGCGCCAAAAGAGTTAATGCTGCTTTCAAAAGATGCCGAAGCAACTGCTTCATCGTTTGTCAATGATGCCGAAGCACCAGCTTTTGCCCTCGATGGTGATTTGAGTACGAAGTGGTGTGCGACAGGCAATGCGCCTCATGAGTTGATGATCGATCTCGGTCGACCGCAAACGGTCAGTGAAGTACGCCTCGCCCATGCGGAAGCTGGTGGAGAAGGCCCAGACATGAATACGCGGGCGTATACGGTGCTCGTCAGTGAAGACGGCAAAGACTATGAGCCAGTTTCACGAACGTTGAAAAATGAAGCTGGCACTAGCACCAATACGTTTGCCGTCAAGAAGGTGCAATATGTAAAAATCAGTATTGATAAACCAACACAAGGAGCAGACTCAGCAGCCCGAATCTATGAAGTCGAAGTATATGGAATGGATAAATAGAAAAAAAGAGCAGGGCGTTAACCCTAAGAAGGGAAGCGGCTGAAGCGATACTTTCCTGAAAAATGACCGAACCAAAAAAGCCGTTGCGACCAATAAATGGTCACAACGGCTTTTTGCTTTTTCCAAATAAGTTTAGCGTGAAGTACGGCTGGCTGGATCTAAGCGGCGTTCAATAAAGCTCAATCCAAGATCCGTAATGATCGCCATCAAGGCAGTTGGTAAAGCACCGGCTAAGATGATCGATGCACCATCCGTCGCATTGGTTCCACGGATGATGATGTCCCCCAGTCCACCAGCACCAACGAAAGCGCCAATAGCGGTGATACCGATCGCCACGACTAAGGCGTTTCGAATCCCTGCCATGATCACCGAAACAGACAATGGCAATTCGATCATATACAATCGCTGCCAGCTAGTCATCCCCATCCCTTTGCCGACATCTAACGTATTGCGGTCGACTTGGCGCATGCCAGTATAGGTATTTTTGATGATCGGTAACAAAGAATAAAGGAAAATCGTTAAAATCACGACATTCACACCTAAGCCCATGCCGATCATTAAAATCGAGATCATCGCTAAAGATGGAATCGTCTGGATGATATTGGCGAAACGAATCACCCAATCTGCCAAACGCATTTTTTTAGAAATCAAGATCCCGATTGGAATCCCGACGATCGAGGCAAAAAGTACCCCGTAGATTGAAATCAAGAAGTGACGAATGAACTGAGCAAAAACATAGCCGCCATTTTCTTGAAAATAGAAAAGAAATTGTTGGAATAAATTCATGTCTGCCATTTCGTCACTCTCCTTCGAAGTAATTATTTTCTTCTAAGAAACGTTCGGCAACTACCGTTGGTTCTAGAAGGTCATTATCCACTTGGTAATTCAATTCTTGCATTTTTTCGGTATCGATTTTGCCTGCTAGTTTGTTCAGGGCATCGCCGATTTCAGGTGTTTCTTTCAACAATTTGTCATCGACGATCGGTGCGGCATCATAAGGCGGGAAGAAGTTTAGATCATCTTCTAGCATCACGAGATCGTAACTGCCGATCCGGCCGTCGGTTGAGTACCCTAAAACGATATCCATTTTTCCGTTATCAACAGCATCATAGACGAGACCGATCTGCATCGGTAGGATATTTTGGAAAGAGAACCCATAGGCTTTCTGGAAGCCATCGTACCCATCGCCGACCCGTGTGATCCACGCGGTATCGACCCCTGCAACCAATTGATCTGCGACATCTTTCAAGTCACTGACTTTTTCCAATCCGTATTCTTCGGCAGTATCTTTTCTGACAAGAAAGACATATGTGTTATCAAAGCCGTAAGAAGGGAACCAAGTCTGTTGGTACCGTTGCTCAAATTCTGATTTGACTTTGTCAAAGGCGGCTTGCGGATCAGATTCTGGCTCCAACCCTAACGTCGTGGTCAAGTCAGTTCCTGTGTAGCGGGCAGCTGAGATCGACGCATCGCCATTCATCATCGCTTGGTGATTGATGGTCGTTGTTGCTAAGTTGTTAATGACGGTTGTGTTTTTATCCGTATAGTGTTCGACCATACCTGCAACCACTGCGCCAAGAATTTGGGCTTCGGAAGTGATCCCACCTGTGATCGCCACGGTATTCTCATCAGAAGTCGAGGCTAAACCGGGAAAGGAACAGCCGGACAGTAAAGCGACACCTAAGGAAAACAACAGCGCTAATTTTGAAGTTTTTTTCATTACGCATCCCCCCTTAAGGCAGCTGGTGTCAGTTTGTATTCTAACAAACCCAGTAACCAGTCAGCTAATAAAGCAAAGATCGTCACTGGAATCGTCCCAGCAAAAATCAAAGGCGGTTGGTAGTTGTTTAGTCCGCTAAAGATCAAATCACCAAGTCCACCGGCACCAATGTAAGAAGCCAAGGTAGCCCAGGCTAAAACATACACAGCCGATAAGCGGATCCCTGCCATGATCGTTGGGATCGCTAGTGGTAATTCCACACTGATGATCGACTGCAAGTTGGTCATCCCCATCCCTTTGGCAACATCACGGTAATTCCAATCGACTTTTTTCATTCCAATGTAGGTGTTTCGCAAAATCGGCAACAAGGAATAAATGAAAAGAGCGACGATAGCAGGGACTTTTCCGACACCTAAAATCGGGATCATCAATGCCAATAGTGCCAAAGAAGGCACGGTTTGCAACGCACTGGTGATGCCGATCACGATCGTTGCTGCTTTGGGGAAACGGGTCAAGATCACACCGATCGGTACAGCAACAAGAATCCCTAAGAGCAAAGCCGCAAAGGAGATATACAAATGTTCGAGACTTTTGGTGACCAATTGGCTGCCATATTCATTAAAGAAGCTTTGCATGCGCTAGACCTCCTCAGTTTCTTCAGGTTTCGCCGACTCAATGGCTTCCATGATCGATGGCTCATCGCCCCAAATCACGTCATAAACGATATCAACTAAGGAAGCACGGGTCAAAATCCCGACTAAATGTTTGTCGGCATCTACTACCGGCACATATTTTAAGCCGCGTTTTAAAATGCGTTGCAAGGTATCCCGCAACAAGGCGGTTTCACGAACGAAAAAGACATCTTTGTTCAAGATATCGCCGACACTAGTAACTTTGCCACGGTTGCGGTCGATGGATTCGACATCGATGTAACCTTTTAGCACGTTGCTATTGTCGGTAACCAGCAAGGTATCGACCCGTTTTTCCCGCATCAAATGAATCGCTTCTTGTAAGGATTTTTCTGGTGTGATAGCGATCGGGGTATTCAACATCACGTCTTTAACTGGCGTTGTGTCAGGTTTTGCTTGCAACAAGCGGTCTTCACCGATCAATTCTTCCACAAACGGTGTTGCTGGGTGTTGCAGAATATTTTCTGGTGTATCAAATTGAATGACTTTTCCTTCACTCATGATCACGATGCGGCTAGCAAGTTTCAATGCTTCATCCATATCATGGGTAACGAAGACGACGGTTTTTCCAAGCCGTTCTTGCAAGTCTTTGACCAAATCTTGTAGGGAATCACGAGTGATTGGGTCTAGTGCGCCAAAAGGCTCATCCATTAAGATGACATCTTGGTCAGCTGCCAAGGCACGGACAACACCGATCCGTTGCTGTTGGCCCCCAGATAATTCGTTGGGGTAGCGGTCGAGCATTTCTCGCGGCAATTCCACCAAATCGATCATGCGCTCGGCAGTTTTGTTGCGTTCTTCTTGGCTGACTTTTAACAATTTTTGAACCAGTGTAATGTTTTCCCGAATCGTCATGTGAGGCATTAAACCGATGCTTTGGATCACATAGCCGATTTGACGGCGTAATTCCACTGGGTTGATCTCTGTAACGCTTTTTCCATTGATCAAGATTTTTCCTTTTGAAGGATCCGTCATACGGTTGATCATCCGCATACAAGTCGTCTTTCCGCTACCACTTGTCCCGATGAAGCAAATGAATTCGCCTTTTTCAAAGGAAAGATTCACATCTTCAACAGCGACTTTACCACCTTTGTAAATTTTGGATACCTGCTGAAACTCAATCATGATGTCACCTCTATTTTTATTTAAGCAATCTGAATAATGGCTTAGAATCTGTACTAAGTATGCCGAAAAGTCCCTTGTTATTCAAATAATCTGCCCATTTTTTTCATAATTGTATAGACAAAACCGAAAATAGCGCCATAAGCAAGTCCAAATTAAGGAGCGATGCATAGAGAAAAGAAACGGCAAAGATCCCCCGTTATTTTTCATTGGGAAAAAGGGGGCTTTTTTGCAGAACGCCTTGGCAGCAGTCTCTTTATTTTTTTCTAAGAAAGGGCAGAATAAAAAGCTGTTTTTTCAATTTTTATAAAAACATGCTAGAATAGAGAAGAATTTAGGGAAAGAGAGGAACAACATGCTTACAACTGAAGATTTTGATTTTGAATTACCGGAAGAACTGATCGCCCAAACGCCATTAAGCGATCGCTCAAGTTCCCGTTTATTAGTGGTTGACCGTGAGACTGGCAAATTTGAGGACAAGCACTTCTATAACATCATTGATGAATTGGCACCAGGGGATGCTTTGGTGATGAATGATACGCGGGTATTACCAGCTCGTATCTATGGCGAAAAACAAGAAACAGGTGCCCATTTAGAAATCCTTTTACTGAACAATATTGAAGGGGATACGTGGGAAACCTTGATCAAGCCAGCCAAAAGAGCCAAAGTCGGCACGAAGATCACCTTTGGCGACGGACGATTAGAGGCAGTGGTGGAAGAAGAGCTCGATCACGGCGGCCGGATCATTCGTTTTCAATACAAAGGGATCTTTTTAGAGATTCTGGAATCACTTGGCGAAATGCCGTTACCGCCTTATATCAAAGAACGGTTAGAAGACCCAGACCGCTATCAAACGGTTTATGCCAAAGAAAACGGCTCAGCTGCTGCACCAACTGCCGGCTTGCATTTTACCCCAGAATTGCTAGAGCAGATCGCAGCAAAAGGTGTCAAGCTGGTTTATCTGACTTTGCACGTTGGTTTAGGAACGTTTCGTCCAGTGAGTGTCGATAATATCGCTGATCATGAGATGCACAGCGAATTTTACCGTTTGACAGAAGAAGCTGCCGCTCAATTGAACGAGGTTCGGGCAAATGGCGGCAAGATCGTTGCAGTCGGAACGACTTCGATCCGTACGTTAGAAACCATTGGGACTAAGTTTGATGGGCAAATCAAAGCCGATAGTGGGTGGACGAGTATTTTTATCACGCCAGGCTATCAGTTTAAAATCGTGGAAGCTTTTTCTACCAACTTCCATTTACCAAAATCAACCTTAGTGATGTTAGTCAGTGCCTTTGCAGGACGCGACCTAACACTTTCTGCCTACCAACATGCCATCGATGAGCGGTATCGCTTCTTTAGCTTTGGCGATGCGATGTTCTTAAAATAAACAAAAAAAACTGAGCGACGTAAGCGGCTCTTTAAGTTGAAACAATTTCTCAACTTTTAGAACTGCTTTTTTGTCGCCCAGCTTACTACTAGAGGAAGGTATAAGCGGTGGTCGCTTTTTGTGGTCCATGCAAAGCAATGTTTCTCGAAAATTTGTTTTCATTTACAAACTTACACATGTTTCGTGTATTCCGATACAAAATGAGACGTATCATTTTTCGATATGGAAATGTTCGATCCTTGTTACGTTTTTCTTCTTGTTACTTTACACGTTTGGTACTAGGTGAAACTTGTACGTTCAACAACTTTTAGTAGATTGAGTTTGCGATATTTACGAAAACCACCAACAGAGTTGCTACCTTCCTTACACGTATACTATAACACGAAACGGAAGCGTTTGCAAAAGAAAAAGGTCGTTTTCCTCAAAAAAAAGACCGGCGAACCGATCTTTTAAGCAAGTGCTCGTTTAGGCAGATTGTCATAAAACGCTGCTTTGGTTGCACTGATGTAAGGTGTCAGCCATAAGTAGCCGATTCCTGCAGTCATGATGGCCAAAATGTGCCAGCCGATGAAGCTCAGATCAAGGATGAACAGTTGACCTTTGTAGCCTCTCATTAAATGACGGCTACCTGTGATGCAGCTGAGAAAATCTGGCCGCATGCCCGTTTCTTCATAGGTATCATAAAAAACAAAATATGCTTGAGAATAAGAATAAGCTTTAATGATCCCAGGAATGATAAACAGGAATGTCCACAACGTCGTGAAGATAGTCGACAAAATATAAATGACGATGATCCCTAACACGAAAGCACCACTGAAGCCACGAAAGACATCAGAAAAGGGTTGGATCGACTGTTTTTTACCGCGTAAAAGATCAAGGAAAGTCCAAGAGATCCCAGCACCGAATAAGGCAGAAAATAGACCGCTGATCAAACCGCCGCCGCCACTGCCACCACTGCCGCCAGCGGAATTGACTGCATCGGTAGAACCAAGATCATTGAACATACCGCTTTGATACAATGGAATAACAGTAAGGACGATAATGACGAATGCGATAGCGATCGAGATCAAAGTCGGTACAATACACATCAAAACACTGTCTTTCCAGCGTCCTCGCAGCATTGCTTTTGCTTCTGCTTTTAGTTCTCTATTTGATTTCATTTCAAAAAACCTCCCTTCAATATAAATAACATGATAGCAAACTTTCGCTAAATCTTCAAAAAAAAGTAATAGATGTTTCGCATGACTAGGAGAAAATACTCTTAGTTTCTTTAAACTTCCTTGCAAAATGTAAGGGCAACCCTTATCATAGATAGCGTTGCACAGTTAATCGAGTATAGAGAGAAAGTAGGGAAATGAATGACGGAACCAGCCATTCGTTATCGTCTGATAAAGAAAGAAAAGCATACCGGTGCCCGTTTAGGCGAACTGATCACGCCTCACGGAACCTTTCCAACGCCAATGTTCATGCCAGTCGGCACATTAGCAACGGTCAAAACCCTTGCCCCTGAAGAGTTGAAAGAAATGGGTGCAGGCGTCATTTTAAGCAATACCTATCACTTGTGGTTACGTCCAGGAGAAGACATTGTTGCAGAAGCAGGCGGCTTACATAAATTTATGAATTGGGATCAACCAATCTTAACAGATTCTGGTGGTTTTCAGGTCTTTTCATTAGCCGAAATGCGTAACATCGTCGAAGAAGGTGTCCATTTCAAAAACCATTTGAATGGATCGAAAATGTTTTTATCTCCTGAAAAAGCGATTGATATCCAAAACAAATTAGGGTCAGATATCATGATGAGTTTTGATGAGTGTCCGCCATTTGATGAAAGCTATGACTACGTCAAAAAATCGGTGGAACGGACGTCTCGCTGGGCGGAGCGTGGCTTGAAAGCCCATGCCAATCCAGATCGGCAAGGCTTGTTTGGGATCATTCAAGGTGCAGGCTTTGAAGACTTGCGCAAGCAAAGTGCCCAAGACTTGATCAGTATGGACTTCCCAGGGTATTCCATCGGCGGCCTGTCAGTTGGCGAACCAAAAGCGGAAATGAATCGCGTGTTGGAATTTACGACTCCTTGGATTCCAGAAAACAAACCACGTTACCTGATGGGCGTTGGGGCAGCTGACTCCTTGATCGATGGCGTGATTCGCGGTGTCGATATGTTCGACTGCGTTTTACCAACACGGATCGCAAGAAACGGTACCTGTATGACTTCAAAAGGTCGTTTAGTCGTGAAAAATGCGCAATATGCCCGTGACTTTCGACCAATTGACGAGAAGTGTGATTGCTATACATGTAAAAACTATTCTCGTGCGTACATCCGCCACTTGATCAAATGTGATGAAACCTTTGGTATGCGTTTGACGTCTTACCACAATGTCTACTTCTTATTGAATCTGATGAAAAATGTCCGTCAAGCCATCATGGATGACAACTTGTTGGAGTTCCGTGAGCATTTTATTGAAGAGTATGGGTTCAACAAGGAAAATGCGAGGAATTTCTAACATTCTCTACTAAAATGGTGGGAATAATAGAGGAATTCTGATAAAGTATCTTATAGGAAAGAAAATAAATCGAGGTGAAAAAAATGGCACAATCTTTACCAATGCTCTTTATGCTGGTTGCTTTAGTGGCAATGTGGTTCTTTATGAGTCGTTCACAAAAGAAACAACAGCAAGAGCGTAAAAATCTTTTAGAAAATATGAAAGCTGGCGATGAAGTCGTAACCATCGGCGGACTCCACGGCGTTCTTTCTGAAGTCAACACAGAAAAAAGCACCGTGATCATCGACTGTGAAGGAATTTTCTTAGAGTTTGATCGTTCAGCGATCCGCACAGTGAAACCTGGAACTGTTGCATCCGTTGAAACACAAATTGAACCAGCTGATGTCGAAGACGCAACGAGCATCCAAGACGAAACCAAAGAATAAGCACAAACGCACCGTCGCTTTCTCAGAAGCTACGGTGCATTTTTTTAGTAGTCGGACAGTTTCTAAAATAAAACAAGCACCGCAGCAAAACAGAGATCGCTCGTTTTGCTGCGGTGCTTTATTTGCCTTGGTTACTCGATCGGAATCAGTTTCTTTGACGCTTGTTTGCCTTGGTCTTTTGGCAACGTCAATTTCAAAATTCCTTCAGCGTAAGAGGCTTTGATTTCATCCTCTTTGACGTTTTCTAACAGGTATTGTCGCCGAACGCTTGTCAAGCTGCGCTCGCTGCGAACCAGACGTCCTTTTTCATCTTCGGTCGCATGATCCGTCTGGTGTTGTCCCGTAATCGTTAAAACCCCATTTTCATAGGTTACTTGAATATTTTCTTTAGGGATGCCAGGCAGTTCTGCTTCAACGAGAAATTCCTTGTCATTCTCGTGAATATCGGTTTTGATCAGGTTCGATGGAAACCCATCAAAAAAACTGCGGCCAAAATCTTCAAAGAAATCAAAAGGTGTCATACTGTATGAATCTGAGCGGCGTGGCACAATCTCATGTGTCATAAGAATCATCCTTTCTTTATTCTTTTGTTTTTACACTTTTTATTTTATTCATTTTTTAGCGAATTTCAAGTGATTTACTTGCTTTAAAAAAATCTTAAAAAACCTTTGATACCAACGTTTTACTCCTTGATTTTGGTGTGTTTTTACATTGCTTCGTTCCTGTTTTTCCCCTCATTTCGCCTGCTTTTTCTGCGTGACAGTATATACTTAATGATATATACTAAAAGCGAAGTGGAGGAGGGAAAACATGGCACGTTATAGAAAACGAATGCTTGTTGCTTTGATCTATGCATTGCTGTCGTCGATTGCCCTAAATCTCTTTTGGCTGCCGGGAAATATTTATGCGAGTGGGATCACTGGTTTGTCGCAATTGCTGTCGCAGCTTTTAGATGAGCAGTTGAATCTGCAGCTTTCGATCCCGCTTTTGGTGCTTTTTTTTAATGCGCCATTGTTAGCGGTTGCTTGGGTCAAAATCGATCGAGAATTTACCATCATGACGGTTTGTACCGTCGTCCTGTCTTCTGTTATGATGAAGGTAGTACCGGTCATTGCTTTAACGACCGATCCGGTGATCTGTGCCGTGTTTGGCGGATTGCTGCACGGGGTGTCGGTGGGCTTGACATTGAACGACGATTTTTCAACGGGTGGGCTTGACATTTTAGGGATTTTAGTGAAAAAAGCCACTGGTAGAAGTATCGGCAGTTTCTTTATCGGCTTCAATGTCAGTTTGCAGCTAGCAGCTGGGCTGATCTTTGGCTGGCCTTATGCTTTTTATAGTGCCATTTCCTTCTTCATCAGTGGGCGGATGGTCGACTACGTCAACCTGAAGCATCGGCGTGTACAGCTGCTGGTCGTTACAGAAAAAGCAGAACCCGTCATTACGACGTTGCAATGTGCCTTGCAGAGAGGCATCACGGTCATCAACGATGTCGAAGGTGGATTTGATCATCAACAGAAAAAACTATTATTACTGGTCATTTCCCATAGAGAACTCAAGACCGTCGAAGGCATGATCCAAGGGATCGATGAACAAGCGTTTGTCAGTGTTTCTTCTGGCGTCAGTGCCAATCGATCGTTTTATGAATGGTAGCAAAGTGAAAGAAAGTAGGAGAGACGTTGAAAAAACAAGCAGTATTTCAAGAAGTTGCCCAGCAGATTGCGCAACGGGTTCATGAAGGTACGTACGTGACGAGCCAAAAGCTTCCTTCCGATTATGATTTAGCAGAGGAATTTCAGTGCAGCCGTTTAACGGTGCGCAAAGCCATCGATCTATTGATTGGCCAGAATTTGTTAGTGAAAGAAAAAGGCAAAGGAACCTATGTCATGAAACAGCCCAAGATCCAAAGCGGCTCTGGCGGGCTCCAAAGTTTTACCGAGACCGCCAAAATCCAAGGGAAAAAGACCCGTACGGAAGTTTTGCATATCGAAACCGTCAAAGAGCTCCCAATAGAGATTGGTCAGCTGTTTGGCGATTACGCCAAGGAACCGATCGTTTATTTGGTGCGCTTGCGTTACTTTGATGATGAGCCGATGACGGTGGAAAATCTTTACGTACTGAAACGCTATCTGCAAGAAGACACCGCAGAACTCACGAAAGCTCAATTAGAGTCGTCTTTGTATCAAGTCATTGAAGCCAACATCGAGATTGGTTATTCCCATCAAGAGGTGGAAGCTGTGAAAAGTCCTGCCGATATTGCGAAACTTTTACAGGTGCCTCAAGAGGAACCGATGCTTTTGGTCCATTCGATGACCTATTCCGCATCAGCCAAACCGATCTTATACGATACATCCTATTACCGAGCAGACAAATATACCTTCAAAAATACATTAGTGCGTCAAAAATAAAATCAATCCTTTAGAGGTGAAGACAATGGATCCACTCACAGCAAGTATTGAAGCCAATTGGTCAGAATTTCTCACGCTTTTGAGCGAGGTGATGCAGATCGCAAGCGTCAAAGGTGAGCCGGCGCCTCATGCGCCTTATGGCACAGGACCACGAGAAGTGTTAGCATACGTCATGGAAAAAAGCGCAGCATACGGGTTTCAAACAACGGTCATTGATGATGCGATCGGCTATGCCCATTGGGGACCAACGGATACCGACTATATCGGTGTGTTAGGACACTTGGATGTCGTCTCGGCAGGTTCTGGCTGGAGCTACCCACCGTTTGCACTAACTGAAAAAGACGGCAACTTTTATGGCCGAGGGATCTTAGATAACAAAGGCCCGATCATCAGCTGTTTGTTTGCCATGAAATTATTGAAAGACCTTGGTCATCAACCGCAATTACCGTTGCGGATCATTTTCGGTACAGATGAAGAAAGCGGCATGTCGGATATCCCGCATTATCTAGCGGTTGAGCAACCACCGCGTTTTGGTTTTACGCCAGACTGCAAGTATCCAGTGGTTTACGGCGAACGGGGTGTCGTCAATGTGCAACTTGATTTTCCATTGCCCACCCAAGAACAGCAGCTGTTAGCTGCGTTTTCTGGCGATCAATTCCGCGATCATGTGCCAGACCACCTATCGGTAACCGTAGGCAGCCGGTCCTTTGAAGCACTAGGCAAACGCTCCCCTAGCAATGCCCCTGAGCTAGGGGACAATGCCATTACAAAACTTGCGCAGCAAGCGGCACCGCAACTGGCGGCGACACCGTCATTGCAAGCAGCTTTGCAGTGGATCACCCAAAGTTTTCACCAGCAGCACTATGGCGAAGGCCTTGATTTGGTAATAGAAGATGCCGACTCAGGAAAATTGATCTTGACCCCTGTGGTTCTCCAAAAATCCGCCAGTGGACTAGCGTTAGAAGTGGCCTTCCGCTATCCTGTATCGGTAACGGAGGAACAAGTGCTCGCTGGGGTGCAAAAGGCATTGCCAAAAGGGGCAAACCTTACGATCCTTCGCAGCATTCCAGGGTTCTGCCGATCAAAAGATGCCCCCGAAATCCAAAAGCTATCGACGATCTATCACCAAGTAACGGGCAATGATCCAACCCCCGTGACCACTACAGGAGCAACCTATGCCCGCAAGATGCCAAACATCCTTGCTTTTGGTCCGTCTTTTCCAGGGCAAAAAGGGATCGCTCATAACCAAGATGAGTACATGGCGGTTGCCGATCTACGGATGAATCTTGAAATTTATCTGAGCAGCTTACAAGCACTGACAAAATAAGCGAAGACACGAACGAAGAAGAGTTTTTCCAATTTTTTTGAGAAACTCTTTTTTTAGTATAGACATAGTAGTATATACCGTATAGAATATACTTGAAAGCGCTATGAAAAATGGAGGGATAGTTATGTGGGGAATGATTGCTACATGGCGGATGGCACACGATGGTGTGCTCGCTGCTAAAGCAATATTAGAGCAACAAGGCTCCTGCCGAGATGCAGTAGAAACAGCCATTAAAGCAGTGGAAGATTATCCATTTTATAAATCAGTGGGGTATGGCGGACTGCCCAACGAAGAAGGCGTGTTGGAAATGGACGCTGCCTTCATGGATGGTGATACCTTCAAAATTGGTGCCGTCGCTGGGATCGTCGATGTGGAAAATCCTATTTCCGTGGCACGCAGCCTAAGTGAGGAAAAATTCAATAGTTTTCGGATCGGCCAAGGAGCGGTCGCTTATGCGCTTGCCGAAGGATTCCAGCCCAAAGAGATGCTGACACCCCGAGCCAAAACTATTTGGGAAAAGCGCAAAGCAGAGATCGCTGCCAACAACCTCGATCCCTATGACGGCCACGATACAGTGGGAGTAGTTGCGCTGGATGAACACCAAAGCATGGCAGCAGGAACCTCTAGTTCTGGTTTATTTATGAAAAAAAGCGGTCGTGTTGGCGATTCACCTTTATCTGGATCTGGTTTTTATGTGGATAGTGAAATCGGCGGTGCCGCTGCCACAGGGTTAGGGGAAGACTTGATGAAAGGCTGCCTTTCCTACGAGATCGTCCGTTTGATGGGAGAAGGGCTAGCACCGCAAGAAGCATGTGATCAAGCCGTTTACGACTTTGAAGCGCGATTGAAGAAGCGCTACGGCAAAGCCGGCGCCTTCTCGCTGATCGCCTTAGATAAACAGGGTCGCTGGGGGGTGGCAACCAATGTAGAATTTACCTTTAGTGTCGCAACCACCAATCAAGAGCCTGCTATTTTTATGGCAACACCAGGACCTGAGCAGACAACCGTGATCGAACCCATCACGAAAGAATGGTTGGAGGCGTATGAAGAACGAATCAAAGCGCCGGTCTAACAACCGCGATTGAGAAAAACAAACATTGGAGGAATGGATATGGTAACGAAAAAAATCTATTTGTTTTGTGAAGCTGGAATGTCAACGAGTATCATGGTCAATAAAATGATGGAAGTCGTCAAAAAGCACAACATGCCTTTGACGATCGAAGCATTCCCTGCGATCCATGCAGAAGAAAAAGTCGAACAAGAAAAACCAGTCGCTATTTTGTTAGGTCCACAAGTACGACACTTAGATAGCAAAATGAAAGCAACTTTCGAGCCAATGGGGATTCCAGTCGGCACGATCGCGACAGAAGCATACGGCATGATGGATGGCGAACGAGCGTTGAAAGATGCCTTAAGCTTGATCAAAAAAGCCAAAGCAAAGTAATAAAAGTGTTGGAGTAACAGGGGACTACGTGTTATCTGCCAGATAGCACGCAGATGGGAGGAAGAAAAATGCAGAAATTTTTAAACTGGTTAGAAAAAGTGTTAACACCGCTGGCAAAGACGATCGGTGAAAACAAATACTTGATTGCGATTCGTGATGGTTTCTTATTATCCACACCGTTGTTGATCGTGGGTTCACTCTTTTTAGTCTTGACCAATTTTCCGATTCCAAATTGGAACGAGATGATGAGCAGTTTGCTGGGAGACAACTGGGCAACGATGTTAAATATGCCAGCAACAGCCAGCTTTGACATTATGACGATTTTAGCCGTTGGTGGGATCGGGTATAGTTTGGCAAAACAGTTTAAAGTTGATGCCATGCAAGCAGCCATTATTTCACTCGTTTCTTTTTTTATCGTGACACCATTTACGACCGTTTTCACACCAGAAGGCTCTACGGAAGTATATGAAGTTGGCAGCCTGCCATTACGATGGATGGGTTCTAGCGGTTTGTTCTTAGGGATGGTCGTTGCCTTGATTTCCACCAGAATGTTCGTTGCGTTATTACGCAAAGGGTGGACGATCAAGATGCCTGACGGTGTTCCCCCAACCGTGGTGAAATCCTTTGAGGCGTTGATTCCCAGCTTTGTGATCGTGACGGTTTTTATGATCGCCAACTGGTTAGCCAACTTGACGTCTTATGGCAATCTCCAAGAGATCCTCTTTAAGTTCTTACAGACACCGTTGTTAAGTTTAGGAAATACTTTAGGTGCCATGATCATAGCCTACCTATTTTTGCATTTTTTCTGGTTCTTTGGGATCAATGGTTCCAGTGTGGTCGGCGCTGTCTTCAACCCTATCTTACGAGCATTATCTATTGAAAATTTAGATGCTTTCAAGAATGGCGCAGAAATTCCTAACATCATCACCGGTCAATTTCAAGACATGTTCGCGACCTTTGGTGGGGGCGGTTCGACATTATCTTTGATTTTAGTCATGATCTTAGTCTGTAAAAGCCAACGGGTCAAAAAACTATCACAGTTATCGTTGATTCCAGGTATTTTCGGGATCAATGAACCCATCATCTTTGGGTTACCGATCGTCTTGAATCCAGTTCTGCTGATTCCTTTTGCTTTAGTGCCAACGATCAATATTATAATCTCATACTTCTGTATGGATCTTGGGTTAGTCAACTATACCAATGGAATTCAACTGCCGTGGACCACGCCACCGATTATTTCTGGTTTCTTAGTCAGTGGTTGGCAAGCGTCCGTGTTACAAGTCTTGTTGATCCTCTTAGGAATGGCTATTTATTATCCGTTTATCAAAGTCTTAGATAATCAATATCTAAAAGAAGAAGCGGATGCCGTTGAACAAGAAGAAGAGGAAATCAATTTTGACGATTTCGATTTTGATGATCTATAAGAAGAGAGGCACCGCTCATGAAAAAAATAATTTTGATTCTCAATCATGTCACTGCAGGGATGGGAAGTGATGAAAATGCTCAGTTGCCGCCAAGCGGCAAAAAAGCTGCCCTTGGTCCAGGTCGAACTTTGAATCCACTTTTTCAAGAGCAAGACGCACAAATCGTTGCAACGCTTTATTGTGGTGATCAATATTATCACGAGCATCAAGAAGAAGTGAACAAAAAATTTGTGGGGTTTGCTAAAAAATTTGCCGCCGATGCCGTTCTTTGCGGACCTGCGATGCATTATCCTAATTTTGGCGAAATGGCAGCAGGATTGACGAAAGTATTCAATGCGCAAGGAATTCCAGGGGCTGCAGCGATGTCAGAGGAAAACCCAGCAGTGGCAATCTATGCCAAAGACATCTATATCTTGAAGATGCCGAAAAAAGGTGGAATCGGATTGAATGATTCCTACAAAAAGATGGCGCACGTTGTTTCCCAGCTTGCTCACGGAAAGCCTCTACCAGAAGCCGACCAAGACGATTTGTTTTAAAGAGAAAGACGATCAGCGCTGGCTGGTCGTTTTTTTGCCCTCAAAGGTCACTTTGAGCAATGTAAAATACTAGAGGGAAGATATCGTTTTTAAATGTGCGCAGTAATCCAGTGTAATTTATAGTTTGTTCAATCAAGCACATGACATTTTTCTTAAGAAAAACCGAAACTTTTGTCCACTTCTTTTCTTGAAAAGGCTTTGTAAACGGTTAAATACCAGAAAATAAAATAAACTGTGAAAAAAATCACAAAAACTATTTACAAACGAAAAAAGATGTTGTATGATCTGTATGTGAAGTAGTTAACAAACAAAACATGTTTAAAAACTAGGAGGACATACAATGGCTAAGACATTGGAAAAAGAAGTGACGATCGACGTACAAGCAATGATCGACGATTTAGCAACGAAGGCAAATGTGGCGTTAAAAGAAATGGAAAGCTTTGATCAAGAAAAAGTGGACCACATTGTTCATGAAATGGCAATGGCAGCATTAGACAAACACATGCCTTTAGCTAAAATGGCAGTAGAAGAAACTGGCCGTGGTATCTATGAAGATAAAGCGATCAAAAACATGTACGCTTCAGAATATATTTGGAACAGTATCAAACATGACAAAACAGTCGGCGTGATCAATGAAGACAAACAAAAAGGCTTGATCGAAATCGCTGAACCAGTTGGTGTCGTTTGTGGGGTAACACCAACAACCAACCCAACATCTACAACGATCTTTAAAGCAATGATCGCTTTGAAAACACGTAACCCGATCGTTTTTGCTTTCCACCCATCTGCACAAAAATGTTCAGCAGAAGCTGCACGTATCGTTCGTGATGCAGCCATCGCTGCTGGGGCACCTGAAAACTGTGTGCAATGGATCGAACATCCATCAATCGAAGCGACTGGCTTATTGATGAACCACCCAGGAATTGCGATCGTATTAGCAACTGGTGGCGCTGGCATGGTCAAAGCAGCATACTCAACTGGTAAACCTGCATTAGGTGTTGGACCAGGGAACGTACCTGCATATATCGAAAAAACAGCGAAAGTGAAACGAGCAGTCAATGACTTGATCGTATCAAAAACTTTTGATAACGGAATGATCTGTGCCTCTGAACAAGCAGTGATCGTTGATAAAGAAGTCTATGCCTCTGTGAAAGCAGAATTTGAAGCACATCAAGTATATGTTGTAAAAGCAAAAGAATTACAAAAACTTGAAGATGCCGTGATGAACGAAGGAAAATATGCCGTAAATCCAGCAATCGTTGGACATTCAGCAATGGAAATCGCGAAATTAGCAGGCATCAACGTACCAGAAGGAACAAAATTATTGATCGCTGAACTTGACGGTGTCGGTGCTGATTACCCACTATCAAGAGAAAAACTTTCTCCAGTTTTAGCAATGATCAAAGCAAACAACACAGAAGACGCGTTCGAAAAATGTGAAGCAATGCTTGATTTAGGCGGATTAGGCCATACAGCGGTGATCCACACTGAAAACGAAGACTTGCAATTAGCATTCGGCCTACGCATGAAAGCTTGCCGTATCTTAGTTAATACACCATCTGCAGAAGGTGGTATCGGAAATATCTACAACGAAATGATTCCATCATTGACACTTGGTTGTGGTTCATACGGGAAAAACTCTGTATCACGAAATGTTTCTGCTGTGAACTTGATCAACGTGAAAACTGTAGCGAAACGGAGAAATAATATGCAATGGTTTAAATTGCCACCAAAAATCTTCTTTGAAAAGAACTCTCTAATGTACTTGGAGAAAATGGAAAACGTTGAACGTGTCATGATCGTTTGTGACCCTGGTATGGTTCAATTCGGCTATTGCGATACGGTTCGTGAAGTACTTGCTCGTCGTAAAAATGACGTGAAAATCGAAGTCTTCTCTGACGTAGAACCAAACCCATCAACAAACACCGTTTACGCTGGAACAAAAATGATGGTTGATTTCAAACCAGATACAGTGATCGCCCTTGGTGGTGGATCAGCAATGGATGCTGCCAAAGGCATGTGGATGTTCTATGAGCACCCAGATACTTCATTCTTCGGCGCGAAGCAAAAATTCTTAGATATCCGTAAACGGACATACAAGATCGACAAACCAGAAAAAACGCAATTCGTTTGTATCCCAACAACGTCTGGTACTGGTTCTGAAGTAACCCCATTTGCGGTTATCACTGACAGTGAAACACACGTGAAGTACCCATTAGCTGATTACGCATTGACACCAGATGTAGCAATCGTTGACCCTCAATTCGTAATGTCAGTACCTGCTTCTGTTACAGCAGACACTGGAATGGACGTCTTGACTCATGCGATCGAATCTTATGTGTCCGTAATGGCATCTGATTACACTCGTGGATTGAGCTTACAAGCAATCAAGTTAGTCTTTGACTACTTAGAAAAATCAGTGAAAACACCTGATATGGAATCTCGCGAAAAAATGCATAATGCCTCAACAATGGCAGGTATGGCCTTCGCCAATGCATTCCTAGGTATTTGTCACTCAGTAGCCCACAAAATCGGTGGTGAATATGGTATTCCTCACGGACGTACAAATGCGATTCTTTTACCGCACATCATCCGTTACAATGCCAAAGACCCACAAAAACATGCAATGTTCCCTAAATATGACTTCTTCCGTGCTGATACAGATTACGCAGACATTGCGAAATTCTTAGGCCTTAAAGGCAAAACAACGGCTGAATTGGTTGAAGCATTGGCAACAGCTGTTTACGAATTAGGACAATCTGTTGGTATCGACATGAGCTTGAAAGCGCAAGGCGTCACTCAACAAACACTAGATACAACAGTTGATCGCATGGCTGAATTGGCTTACGAAGACCAATGTACAACAGCAAATCCAAAAGAACCACTAATCTCTGAATTGAAACAAATCATCGTTGATGCCTATAACGGCTAAACAATGAATCAAGAACACCCTGCGGTATCTTAGCTGCCGCAGGGTGTTCTTTTGTCGTCTCTTTTTTTGAAAAGCAAGCTGGCAGTTGCCACTTCCTTGCCCAGAGCAGTTAAGGATGAAAAAACAGCGTTCATAGACAGAGGGTTGCTGTTTTGCATTTCTAGTATATTAAATAAAAAAGTTTTTAATCATTTTTGAATAGTATGACTCAAAAGGATTTTTGGTTTTATCCTCTTGCTGTCTTTAAAACAAAAAGAAGAATTCTATTTGTTTTATCGATTATTTGTGATAATTTGAATTTGAAGAACTAGAAACAAGCTGTTTTCAAGTTAAAAATCTTTGATTAGTCAATGTATCAAAAGTGATTATCTAGCTTATGGAGCTAATAAGAAAAATATTTTCTATATCAGCTAAAAGCGAAAATTACCTAGCGAATATGTCTTGCAAAAATATAATGGGTACGGTATTCAATTTAATATTTTAAACTTGATTATTGCATTACTTATAATACAATATTTTAGGAAAGTGGGAGATGTTATGAAAAGGGGGGTAGGAATCCTCATTCTATGTTTCATTTTATTTTTTTCTTGTTGGAAAGAGGGAAGAGAGGTGAATTACTCAGTAGATGAAATTCCACCAGAAAAAATTTTCGGAAAAATCGTTGGGAAGAGCACTACTCAATTTTTTTTAGATGTTGAAGTGACAGATATTGATTTAGTCCTTCTCGATTCAATAGATGTAAGTATTGGCGATAGTGTACGGATTTATTTTGATGAAATTGAACGGTTTGATTTTATTACGGAGAACTTAGATCCAAACGAATTAGATGACAAAAGAAGAAACGTCTTTTCAAACTACCAAATTAATCAAAGTGTTTTGTATTATTTCAGAGACAACATCCCTAAGATTAATAAAATTATTTTGAAGAATGACAATGAGTTAAGGATAGTTGATTAGCTTTGTTTGTATCGGTGTTTATAAAATGTAACTTTTAGATAGGTCCTTGAACTATGCAGAGTATTGGAGGTACGTGTCAGTCTGGAAGCAAACTTTTCCTTTTTTAAGTAAGGAACACTTTTGCTAAGTGATGAAGCAAGTATCTATGATTCTATGTAAATGGGGTTGCAGATTCAATATTGATTCTGCAACCCCATATTTATATAACACTGTTTTTTTCATAGTATAGGGAATAACCTTACTTGCTGCCGTTTTTCTTCAAGCGTAGCATCTGGAAGCTTTGTTTTTCCAAGACGACACGCAAAATGCCGTCATTCAATTCCGCTGTTTTTCCATTGACGGGCACAACGTTGTTCGGGGTTGCTTCGGTATTGACGGCATGCAAGTCTGGGTGGTGCAAGACTTGATGGGTAGCGATTTGCAATGAATCATATTGACGCAAGTCGCAAGTGAATTCATTGGCATCCTGCAAATCCTTATTTACTAAGAAAAAGGTCAAATAGTCATCTTCATTTTCGATCGCAATGGCATCCACATAAGAAGCTTTTCCGTGGCTGCTATCGAAATCAGCCCCTCGAAGAATGCTATGCAACACGTGACCGCGACCATAGTTGCTGATCATTTCATAGGGATAAAAAATCGTTTGTTTCCAAGCGGCAGTATCGGAAGTCATGATCGGTGCGATCACGTTGACCAGCTGTGCCATGCAGGCGATTTTGACGCGATCTGCGTGATGAAGCATCGTGATCATCATGCTTGCGACGAGTAAAGCATCTTCAAAGTGATAGACGTCTTCTAATTGTGGTGGGTGTTGACTCCAAGGTTCAATTTTTTGATCCTGTTCATTTGAGTGATACCAGACGTTCCATTCGTCGAAGGAAATATTGATCGTCTTCTTGCTTCGGCGTTTGGCTTTCACTGCATCACAGATTGCTGCGACTTGACTGATGAACTGATCCATTGCGACATTGCTTGCTAGATAATCTTGGCTATCGCCGTTACGGTTGCCATAATATTGGTGCATGGAAATGTAGTCGACTTGATCGTAACAATGACTTAATACTGTATCTTCCCACATGCCAAAGGTCGGCATCGTGAGAGAAGAACTACCACAAGCGACGGTTTCGATCGTTGGGTCCACCAGACGCATCGCTTTGCCAGCTTCTTCTGTGAGACGGCCATATTCATCGGCTGTCTTATGTCCTTCTTGCCAAGGACCGTCCATTTCATTGCCTAGACACCAAAGCTTGATGTCATGAGGATCGGCCACCCCATGGGCACGACGGAGGTCACTATAATAGCTGCCGCCTTTTAAATTGGTATATTCGATCAAGTTTTTCGCTGCTTCGATTCCTCGTGTCCCAAGATTGATCGCCATCATCGGTGCCGTATTGACTTGTTTGGTCCAATCCATAAATTCGTTTAAGCCGAACTGATTGCTTTCGATTACCCGCCAGGCCAAATCGATTTTTGCTGGCCGTTGGCCTTTAGGGCCGACGCTATCTTCCCATTTATACCCAGAGACGAAATTGCCTCCTGGGTAACGGACGATCGGCACATTCAACTGCTTGATCAAGGCAGCGACATCTTGACGAAAGCCTTGCTCATCGGCAAAAGGACTTTCTGGTTGATAGATCCCTTCGTACACACAGCGCCCTAAGTGCTCCACAAAAGAGCCGTAGATCCGTTCGTCGACTGGTGCCAAAATAAAGTGTTTGTCTAAATGCATCGTAGTTTTCTTCAATTTTGCAACCCCTTTCTTTTCTTTCATTGTAGCGATAGTCCATGAAAATAAACACTACATTCTGTCTTATTCTATTGACGTTTTGTCCGTTTTCTTTATACTAAAGGCAAGTAGGAAGGAGTGAGAAGTTGAACGTAACCTATTCAGGATTTCAAATGCACAATGCTGTTTCCGATCATATTTATCGCCCCTCTGGCTTAAAGCATTATCTTTTCGTGTTGACGTTGTCTCCAATGGTTTTCACTTTTGAAGATGGTCATGAAGAAACTAGTGAAAAAGGTAGCTGCATTCTTTTTCCTCCAACCGTCTATCAAGATTATCGTGGCAAAGAAGATTTTTTTAATAGCTTTGTTGAGTTTCAAACGGATCAGGTGATCGAAGAAACCTATGCGATCCCTTGCAACCAATTGTTCCAGCCGAAAAATATTCAACAAATCAACAAATTGATCCAAAAGATCAATCATGAATCCTTGTTGCCACAACGGCACACGCAAGAATTGATTGCGGCGTATATGACAAATCTATTGGTCTTACTTGAACGCAATTTTGAAGAAAGCATTCCGCAACCACGAAACGAACACTATCAACTGTTTCAAGCGATGCGGTTGAAAATGTTAGTCAATTGCGAACAGCAATGGGATTTTTACCAGTTTAGCCGAGAGCTTTCCATCGGTAAAAGCCAATTCTACAAGCTCTATCAACAGTTTTTTCATACCACGCCCAAAGAAGATTTATTGCAAGCTCGGTTTCAAAAGTTTTTTTATCTACGCAGCAACGAAACACTAACGATTCGAGAGGCGGCGTTTCAATCTGGGTTCCAAAACATCAACCATTTTAATCGGCTCTTTGCGAAGCGCTATGGCTGTGCACCCACAAAGTACCAACAGGAGCAATAGTCAGGGGTGATTGGTAAAAACGCAGAAAAAAGTCCAACGAATTCTTGACGGATGAAAGAGAAAACGGGACAATGTCATTAGGAGGTGGCATATGGATATAGAAATGATCGTAAGCGAACTTTCTAAACGTTCAAGTGAATTGGAAGCGCTACAAAGCAAGTTGAGTCAAAGCCAATTAATGAATAATGAGGCGGCACAAACGTTCATTTTTGACTTAAAGGATTATTTAGATAGCTTAAAGCTCATAACAGATTTAGTACCGTCAGCGGCAACTACAACAGTGGAAGTTGACCAGTTGTCGTACGTCTTAGGTGAACAAAATCAAAGCATCCAGCAGCTGCTGGTTATTTTGGAAGAAGCCGAAGCAAATGACGACCAGCGCTTTTTCGGCAAAAGTGCGGGAGAAGTGCGGCGGATGATTGGCAGTCTGTCTGGGATCCTGGAACTAAACGGTCTGTTGCTGCAAGACAATCGTGGCTTTCAGCAAGTCGTGAAGGAAACTGGACCGCTTCAGGTGACTGAGACAAAGGAAGCCCCTGAGAAAAAAGGGTTTCTCCATAAGCTTTTCGGGAAATAAGCACTGATCGTCAATCAAAACATGAATCACTTGTACCAAAAAAACGGCGCTTCACAATGTGTGAAGAACCGTTTAAGGAGACGACTTTCTTTAGGAGAAAGGGGTGTTTGAAGATGGCAGAAACAGTCACACTTCAACCGATTACGGAAGAAATGATTGCTGAACTTTGGTCGATCAGCTATGGACCAAAGGCAGATTTAGAATGGAAAAAATGGGACGGACCGTATTTCCAAGACCCCGTATTGACGTGGGAAGAATTTCGAACGGGGTTTGGCGCTAGCTGTATCGACAACCCGTTACGTAAAGCGATCAGCTATCAAGGTAGAATCGTGGGGATCGCGACCGCTTATTGGGAAGACAATACCTTGCAGCAGTGGTTGGAATTCGGGATAGCCATCTATGATGCTTTCCTTTGGAATCAAGGCATTGGCAGCCAAGCAATTCGCCAGTGGATCAATGATTTATTTGAATCACAGCTTCATATCCAGCGAGTCGGGTACACCACGTGGTCCGGTAATCACCGCATGATGAAACTAGGAGAAAAGCTAGGGATGACAAAAGAAGCCCAGATCCGCAAAGTCCGTTTCTGGGAAGGCACCTATTATGATTCCATCAAGTATGGCATCTTGCGAGAAGAATGGGCACAGCAGAAGTGAAGGTAGGGGATGCGGCAGCCAATGTCGTATTCCTTTTTCTTTTTTACAACAAATCAAAAAAATTTCTAGCATTACAGACAATAACCATGTACTATCTCTATGTAATACTTTATAATAATTCCAATGTACAGATTAGAAATATTTTAAAAAAGTCGGGAATAGCGTTTGAAGTTCATTCTCAATTAGTCTAAAATAGTGAGAAAGAAAAGATACTGGAGGGAAAGAAATGTCAGTTTTAGAAATTAAAAATCTACACGTCCAAATCGAAGATAAAAAGATCTTAAAAGGCGTTGACTTAGTGTTAAAAACTGGAGAGATCCATGCCATCATGGGACCAAACGGTACAGGGAAATCAACCTTGTCCGCTGCCATCATGGGTAACCCGAATTATGAAGTGACAGAAGGGGAAATTTTGTTCGACGGCGAAAATGTCTTGGAAATGGAAGTGGATGAGCGGGCTCGTTTAGGTCTGTTCTTGGCGATGCAATACCCAAGTGAAATTCCAGGCATCACCAATGCGGAATTTATGCGGGCAGCGATCAATGCCAAACGTGACGAAGACGACAAAATCTCTGTCATGGATTTCTTGAAAAAATTAGATGAAAAAATGGATTTATTGAATATGCCAGAAGAAATGGCGGAACGCTATTTGAATGAAGGCTTCTCTGGTGGAGAAAAGAAACGAAATGAAATCTTACAATTGTTGATGCTAGATCCAACCTTTGCGATTTTGGATGAGATCGACTCTGGTCTAGATATTGATGCCTTGAAAGTCGTAGCAAAAGGCGTCAATGAAATGCGCGGCGAAGGCTTTGGCGCTTTGATCATCACCCATTACCAACGTCTGTTAAACTACATCACACCAGACGTGGTTCATATCATGATGGAAGGCCGTGTCGTGATGACCGGTTCGGCAGATTTAGCCAAACGCCTAGAAGCAGAAGGCTATGCTGGGATCAGTAAAGAGTTAGGGATCGACTACAAAGAAGAAGAAGCGTAAGGAGGCAAGGTAAATGGCAAAATTACAGGATTATCTTGAACAAGTCAACGTTTTTTCAGCGTTAAAAGAAGAGCCTGAATGGATGTTGGAATTACGCCAAGCAGCCCTTGCGAAAGTGGATGAACTTGCGTTTCCAAAAATCGAGCGGGTGCGTTACGAGCGTTGGCCATTGTTCAATATCGACGAACAAGCACTTGCTGGTGAAAAAGAATTTGCAGGCTTCATCGATCCAACCTTACCTGCAAGTGAATCTAAGGAGACAGGTGCTGGCTTGATTCCCGCCTTTGACGCGATGGATAACCATCCGACCCTCGTTCAGTTCGATGACACCACCATCTTTGAGCAATTACCGCAAGAGTTGATCGACAAAGGCGTGATCTTCACCGACTTGTTTACAGCAATGAAAGAAGTACCAGAGTTGGTCAATCAATACTACATGACCAAAGCAGTGCCAATGGATGAAGACAAAATGACCGCAGCACATGCGGCGTTTATGAATAGCGGCATGTTCTTGTATGTACCAAAAAACGTGGTGATCGAAGAACCCCTTGAAGCGATTTTCTATCACAATGGCAATAGCCAAGCGCATTTCTTCAAACACATTTTGATCGTTGCTGATGAGCACAGTGAGTTCAGCTACTTGGAACGTTTCCAAACCAAAGGCGACCAAGCGAAAAAACTGTCTGGCAATATCGTAGTGGAAGTGATCGCCAAAGCAGGTGCGAAGGTCAAATTCTCTGCGATTGATCAGTTAGGTGTCAACATCACTACGTACATGAATCGTCGCGGCTACGTATTACGAGATGCGATGGTAGATTGGGCAATTGGGGTCATGAATGACGGCGACGTCGTGGCGGACTTTGATTCTGATCTTGTAGGCGAAGGCGCGCATTCGGAAGTCAAAGCGGTCGCAATCAGTGCTGGGCGTCAAACACAAGGAATCGACACTCGCGTCACCAACAAAGCACCGCATTCCATTGGCCATATCCTGCAACACGGCGTCATTAGAGAACGCGGCGTCTTAACCTTTAACGGTATCGGACACATTTTAAAAGGAGCAAAAGGGGCGGACGCGCAACAAGAAAGTCGGGTCTTGATGCTTTCTGACCAAGCCCGTGGCGATGCCAACCCAATCCTTTTGATCGACGAGCACGAAGTAACCGCCGGACACGCAGCCAGTGTGGGACGAGTCGATCCAGAAGAAATGTACTACTTGATGAGTCGTGGGCTGCGCAAAGCAGAAGCGGAACGTTTGGTGATTCGTGGTTTCTTAGGCTCCGTCTTGACCGCGATCCCAGTCAAAGAAGTGCAACAAGAATTGGTTGCCGTTATCGAAGGGAAGTTACTCGCATGATCGATGCCCAAAAAGTGAAACAAGCGTTTCCCATCTTGGATCAGCTCGTAAATGACGAACCATTGATCTACCTCGACAATGCCGCCACTACGCAAAAGCCAGAGGCGGTGCTGCAGGCGATCACCGATTATTACCATCAAGACAATGCCAACGTTCATCGTGGGGTCCATACCCTCGCAGAACGGGCGACCCATTCCTATGAAGGCGCACGGGAAAAAGTGCGCAGCTTTATCCATGCGAATGAAACGGCGGAAGTGCTGTTTACTCGAGGGACGACCACTGGTTTAAATTGGGTCTCCCGCAGCTACGGCGACCGTTTTGTCAATGAAGGCGATGAAATCGTGATTTCCTATATGGAACATCATTCCAATATCATCCCTTGGCAACAATTAGCAGCCCGAAAAAAAGCTACCTTGAAATATATCCAGCTGACGCCAGAAGGCACCTTGGACATGGAAGATGCCAAGAAACAGATCACAGAAAAAACCGCTATCGTTTCGATCGCTCACGTTTCCAATGTTTTAGGCGTGATCAATCCGATTGCGGAGCTAACCAAATTGGCGCATCAGCACCAAGCCGTCATGGTGGTGGATGGTGCTCAGGCTGTTCCACATATGACAGTTGATGTCCAAGCACTGGATTGTGATTTCTATGCCTTTTCTGGTCATAAAATGTGCGGACCAACTGGCATCGGTGTCTTATACGGCAAGCGGCAATGGCTGGATCAGATGGAGCCCGTCGAATTTGGCGGTGAAATGATCGATTTTGTCCATCTGCAAGAAAGCACGTGGAAAGAACTGCCGTGGAAATTTGAAGCTGGTACACCAAATATTGCCGGTGCGATCGGTTTAGGTGCAGCGGTGGATTACTTAACAGAAATCGGCTTAGAAAACATCCACGCCCATGAAGCAGACTTAGCTGCTTACGTTTTGCCAAAACTGCAAGCCATTGAAGGCTTGACCATCTATGGCCCCCAAGAAGCAGCAAAACGCACGGGAGTGATCGCGTTTAATCTAGCAGGCATCCATCCTCATGATGTTGCCACCGCTTTAGACATGGAAGGCATCGCGGTACGGGCAGGTCATCATTGTGCCCAACCCCTCTTGAGCTATTTGCAAGTCCCAGCGACTGCACGGGCCAGCTTTTACCTGTATAATACAAGAGAGGACGCCGATCGACTGGTTGACGCCATCAAGCTGACGAAGGAGTTTTTCCAACATGGCACTAACGAAATTAGATAATTTGTATCGACAAGTCATTCTGGATCATTCCAGCCACCCACATCATCGAGGCACCTTGGATGATTCAACGTACAAAGTCGAATTGAATAACCCTACCTGTGGCGACGTGATCCACTTGGAGCTCGCTGTCGAAGGAGACACCATCAAAGACATCGCGTTTACTGGCGAAGGCTGTTCCATCAGTACCGCCAGTGCATCCATGATGGGGGATGCGATTATCGGTAAGACACTAGCAGAAGCTGGTGAACTATCAGGCTTGTTTTCTGAGCTCGTCCAAGGAAACGACATTCCCCAAAGCGATCGCTTAGGCGATGCTTCCATGCTTGGGGGGGTGGCGAAGTTTCCTGCACGCATCAAGTGTGCGACTTTAGCTTGGAAAGCATTAGAAAAAGCCATTGCTGCCGACAGTACACAAGCATCTGTCAGTCACAGCCACGCCAATGAATCTGATACTGAAGAAACCAGCGAATAGACAACCGCACTACAAAAGGAGTGAGAACCATGGGTGTACCCGAATTAGAAGAATATAAATTTGGCTTCCACGATGACGTGCAGCCTGTTTTTAGTACCGGCGAAGGATTGACCGAAGACATCGTCCGTGAAATCTCACGGGTCAAGCAAGAGCCAGAATGGATGCTTGAGTTCCGCTTGAAGTCTCTTGAAGCCTTCAACAAGATGCCCATGCAAAACTGGGGTCCAGACCTGTCTGACATCGATTTTGATGCCATCAAATATTACCAAAAACCAAGTGATCGTCCTGCCCGTGATTGGGATGACGTACCAGAAAAAATCAAAGAGACCTTTGAACGCATTGGTATTCCAGAAGCCGAGCGGGCATACCTGGCTGGCGCTTCTGCTCAATACGAATCAGAAGTCGTTTATCACAACATGAAAGAAGAGTTTGAAAAACTTGGCATCGTCTTTACCGATACCGATTCAGCCTTGAAGGAATACCCTGAGCTGTTCAAACAATACTTTTCAAAATTAGTCCCACCAACCGATAACAAGCTTGCTGCTTTAAACTCAGCCGTTTGGTCAGGTGGTACCTTTATCTATGTACCAAAAGGCGTTCGTGTCGATGTGCCATTACAAACCTATTTCCGAATCAATGCCGAAAATACCGGTCAGTTCGAACGCACATTGATCATCGTTGACGAAGGAGCCAGCGTCCATTACGTCGAAGGCTGTACCGCTCCAACCTATTCAAGCAATAGTTTGCACGCAGCCATCGTTGAAATTTTTACCCTAAAAGACGCTTACTGCCGCTACACCACCATTCAAAACTGGTCAGACAACGTCTACAACCTAGTAACCAAACGGGCCAAAGCCTTAGAAGGTGCTACCGTTGAATGGATCGATGGCAACTTAGGTGCCAAAACAACCATGAAATACCCAAGTGTGTATCTTGATGGCAAAGGCGCACGGGGCACGATGCTTTCCATTGCCTTTGCAGGTGCCAACCAAATCCAAGATACTGGTGCAAAAATGATCCATAACGCACCAAATACCTCCAGCTCCATCGTCTCAAAATCAATTTCTAAAGACGGCGGTGCAGTAAACTATCGTGGACAAGTCACCTTCGGCAAGAAGAGCGCCGGCTCTATCTCCCATATCGAGTGTGACACTATCATCATGGATGACCTATCGAAATCCGATACCATCCCATTCAATGAGATCCACAACAGCCAAGTGTCCCTAGAACACGAAGCCAAAGTCTCCAAAATCTCAGAAGAACAACTATACTACCTAATGAGTCGCGGCCTCTCCGAAAGCGAAGCAACCGAAATGATCGTCATGGGATTCGTCGAACCATTCACCAAAGAATTACCGATGGAATACGCAGTCGAATTGAACCGGTTGATTAGTTATGAGATGGAAGGCAGTGTAGGTTAAACCTGTTATAGGAGCTAGAACCCTTGATATATAAGGATTCTAGCTTTTTTTGTTTTGCCTGTATACTAGAAATGACCAGCTTTTGACCAGCTCTTTTACTGATGAGCCATCATATCAGCAAAGTCTTGACCTGTTTTCTTAGGTGCATTATTTGTAATATGTGCATAGATGTCTAATGTCACTTTACTATTTTCATGCCCTAATCGTTGTTGAACTACCTTGACAGATTCTCCTGCTTCTAATAACAAACTAGCATGTGTATGTCTAAACCCATGAGGTGTAATACGAGGCAAGTTATATTTTTTCAAAATATATCTTAACCAATCATTAACAGTGTTTGGAATGTATAGAGTGTTTTTAACTGTTGTAAAAACATGTTGCTCTTTAGAGCTAGTATTGTATCCAAGTTTTAAATACTCTTCTTTTTGCTGTAATTTCCAGTTGTTGAGGATAGAAAGAGTCTCAGTATCTAAAGAGATAACTCGTCTAGAAGCTCTTGTTTTCGGAGATTGAATTATAACGTTACCAAATTCATCTACAGCAAGAGTTTTATTGACATGTAGTTCTTTATTAAACGTATCTATGTCTTTCCACTGTAAAGCGAGTACTTCACTCTTTCTCATACCTGTGTATGCCAATAATCTGAAGAAGGCGTATTGTTTCATGTTACCAAAATCTTTAAAAGCATCCAGTAAATCATTAAGCTCCTCTTTTGAGTAAAATTTACGATTTTTCTCATACTCTTTTTTTCGTGGAAGAAGTGTTTTTTCCATAGGATTATTGTCAATATATTGCATTGCAACCCCGTAGCGTAAAATTTGTGCAGTCTGTTTTCTCATATAGTCGTAACTTTCATATTTACTGTGCCATTCATCTACCACTTTTTGACAATATGGGACAGAGATATTCGATAATTTAAGCTTACCAAATGCTGGAAGTATTTGATTATTTGCGTATCTTACTGAAATTGCGATTGTTGAAGCTTTAACACTGGTACGCTGATGAGCTATCCATTCATTATACAGGTCTTCAAATGTCATATCAGGTGCTTTCTTTTTAACACCGTATAATATTTGATGTCTGTATTCGTCATAATCTTTTTGAGCTTCTTGTTTGCTACTAAAACCTCTTCTCGTAGTATTTATTTTTTCACCAGTTCGTGGATCGGTGGCAATGTGTCCTTTATACATCCACGCCACTTGACCGTTTTTCTTTTTGTACTTTGATATTTTTGCCATGAAATCATCTCCTCTTAGTTTACAAGGAGTACTTACCACTAGATGGTATCACCTCCCTTCATTTTTTTCTTAGTGTATTTTTTCCCAATTGATGAAATCGTTTGTTCTAGCTTGTTTATATTATCAGTAATTTCTCTCACAGCTTCTTCGGGATAAGACATGTCTTTCAATTGAATAGGTAGCCATTCATCTACCATTCTTTCTAGTAGTTCTTCTATACTGCTAGTGAGGAAAAGAATGTTATTGTCAAATTCTTCTACAATAGCATTGATGAATAATTCTTCTATTTTTAAGATATTGAAAAGACTAATTTTTTCATTTTTAACTTTATTACAAGTCTTGTTAGCAATAAATTCTTGCATCTCTGGTTCTAATTTGGAATATCTATCTAGCCATGTATCTAAATTAGAGTGTACTGGTGGGAACTGTTGACGAAGATGCTGGAACAGGTTTTTATCTGGAAATGTTATACCATCTAGTACAATGCTATCTCTATAAAGAATAATTCCCAAAATATATTCTTCTACATTGCCACAAACTAACTCCTCTATACTCATATTTCCCAAATCAGCAATTCGGGATAATCGCTCTGGTATTGGTAAATAGGTTCCCTTTTCCCATTCGTAGATAGTTTTTTTGTCAATCAATTGACCGTTGTTAATCATAAGACCAAATGCTGGTTGTGTTAATTTTTTACTCTTTCTTATAGCTTTTATTTTTGTTCCGAGTATCTTTTTTCGTTCTAAATAATTTATTGGTGGACGCTTTATCATATTGACCACACCTCCTAAAATTAGTATACCTTAAAAAAGGGGGTGTTGCAAATAAATTTAACAAAAATATTGACACCCCTTTTTCGTCGAGGTATTATGTGTATGTCGATGAACTGGTAATCATTTTTTGTTTGATTAATCGGTTAATAACAAAATACTTTTATTTTGAGCAAAAAATACGAAGATGATTCTTAGAAAATTTGTTCAAGCAATCACGAAAGGAGGGGAAAATATGTCTCTACAAATCATTGATAGCATTGTTTCTATACAAGTTGAACAACAAGTGAAAGAGATAATTACAGTGCTAAAGCCTATGCTAGAAGACATTATTTCTGGAGTCACTCTAGAGTATATGGACTATCAGCAGGCAAGTGAATATCTAGGTGTATCAGTAGGAACGATTAGAAAATATGTTTCTCAATACGGGTTACCTGTTATAAAAATTGATACGGTCATTAGATTCAAAAAATCTGATATTGATAGTTTCATGGAACGGTATAAAGGTTGAGTAAACAAATAAGACTAAAACATATAGTAATAAAGAGTTTGTGTTTATTATCTGTATGTTTTAGTCTTTAACAGAATTTTATAAGGAGGAAACACAAATGGAAACATCAATGATTAATATTCCAATTTATGTGGATAAAGAAAAATTATTAGAGAAACCAGTTATAGATGATGAAAAAAAGAAAATACGAGAAAGATGTTTAGATAACTACAGAGAAGTTACAAGAGATGAGTTTGTAGAGATACTAAATTCATCACAATCATTTATCCCAAGTAAGACAAAGAATAAAGGCAACAAAAGTGAAGAGTTTTTAGAAACTAGAGTAATTATTCTGGATGTCGATAACACTGTTAAAGATGAGAAGGAAAATGTAGTAGATTTGAGTAAAGATGATAGTAGATACTTAAGCATAGAAAAGGTTTTATCTATCAATTTAGTTCATAATTCTGCGTTTGCGATACAAAAAAGTATTCGATACTCTGAAAATCTAGAAAAATTCAAGATTGTCTTTATATTAAAAGAAGCAATTACTGACTATAGTAAAATGGTTGCTGTTTACGAATACTTGAAAAAGAGCATCCCCGGGTGTGATGACAAGGTAAATGCTTCTACTAGAATGTTTTTTGGAGGGTATAAGTCAGATGCAGTCATGATAATCAATGAAGACAACATGTTAGATATTACTGAGCTTTCGATTGACTTTACCATGACATGTTCTAAAAATTGTCAAAGTGATTCAGGGAGAGAGTATGAACTAGTCAATGAAACCGATTTTGTTAAGTTGATAAAAAATGACGACAAAGAAGAAATGAAACAGTGGTTTAAAGACTGCCTGTTTGATTCCTCCGACATGTCTTTTAATGAGATTTATGAAAGATTGTTAACCATTGATATGAATAAATTACTTAAGTCAAGTAAAAACTTAAGATGTCTGTTTCACAACGATCATAATCCCTCTGCTAGTATTTTTACCAGTAAAACTGGGCATTCCATTTTTTATTGTCATTCCAGTAATTGTGATATCAGTGAAAATTTTATTGGAGTTGTGATGCTAATTTTAAAGAAAGACAGTCGGGTAGAAACATTTAATTGGCTATTAGAGAACCTAGACTTGTATCCTACACATTTTCGAAAATTGAAAGAGGAATCAAAAGTACTTTTTGACACTCTTGAATCAATGAAAGACAAACTTTTCAGGACAATAAGGAATTATCTAGAGGAAATGCGACGTGTCTATGATGTCTTGCTTTCTGATGTTAATTTTTTTGATGATAGTAAGGAAAGTGTGACTTGTATTTTGTCGGGGGAACAATTAGCTAAAAAAATGAGTTCTTACTATGGTAAAACTTATAACATAGATAAATGTAATAAGTTACTATCACTTATGACTTTTATAGGATTGATAAAAAAATTAGATGATGAAGATGTTCCTTTGAAGATGCTCGAATACCTAAATAGGTTAAAGGAAGAGAAAGCGTTAGGAAACTTTAATCATAAGAGAAGCAATGTCTATCGATTAGACGTTTTTAATGCAACTTCTGTGATTCAAAAATTGAATGAAGATATCCTTCCACTTCTGGAAAAATTTCATTTTACATATCAATATTTTTCTTATGAATGGGTTAAGATATGTTTTAACGAAAAAGAGGCTAAAAGAGTATTTCCTCAAAATTCCCCATCAGAACTTAGCAAGGAAAAACAATTGATTTTAGATGAAGCACATGAAGTTTTACAGGGCTTATCGTGGCAAGGGACATATCTAATGACAGAGAAAGAACTTATTAAAACTGTTTGTGAACGCCTACGAAATATCAGAGATAACAGCGTGAAAAATGCTTTAATAGAAAACAGAGGCTACTTTGTTAAACAAGGATTCCCTCTTGAACGAGCTTCTAAGGATATTAAGAAACTATACAATGTGAAAGCAAGCAGTAGTTTTTTAGTCTACCTAGCAAAAGGGGCAGAGATAGATGAAGTAATAAAAGAATTGATAGCATCTGGTGTTGAATTAGTTCCTCTTTATCAATTTACAAGTGTAACAAGAGATGATGGACGGAGAGTAAGGAAGAGAAGAGACCCAATTGTATTAACCTAGACAGGTTATCCATAGCTCTTAATCTTATTTCATCTCAATACACCCACCGTTAAAGTTCGGTGGGTTATTTATTTTTCAATCTTTCAATAGCTGATTGCGTTCATTTTCTTGCCTTTTTAATAGCTTCATATAGTCAATTGTTCGAACTGCATCTTCAGTGCTAAGAGAGCGATAGAGAGCTAAAAACTCTTCCTCATAATCTACGACAACATTGTCTAGAAAATGGCTTACAGGGGTTCCTAGGGCTCTAGAAAGAGCTGTTAAGCTATCGAGGTTAGGTTCTGTCACAGAATTTTCCCATCTTGCTACTGCCTGTTGTGTAGAGAAGATTTTTTTAGCTAATTCTTTTTGTGTCCACCCGAGCGCTTTTCGCTTTTCTCTAATGACCTTTGCATATTGTTTCTGTTTCATTAATACACCCCCCTTCTCAGTAGAGTACAACAAGTTGTTGTATTTGTAATGGTATTTAAGGTTTTTATATATTTTATGAGTTGAAATACATCATATTGTTGTATATAATAAAAAAGGAGGGGAGAATCATGAAAAAAGTAAGTAATCTCAGCCGATACAGAAAAGAAAAAGGATTTTCTCAAACTGAGTTAGCCAAAAAAATGAATGTTACACAGCAATGTGTAAGTTCGTGGCAAACAGGGAGAACGATTCCTAAACCCTATCAAATGAAAATGCTTTCTGAGATATTAAGTGTACCAATAAATGAGCTGTTTTCTGATGTATTTAATAAAGTAAACAGTTAGCTAATAAGCAATTGAATGATTTTAGGAGGAGAAGACATGTATTGTAGAAAATGTGGCAAAGAAATAACAGATGAAAGTAAGTATTGCCAGTTTTGTGGAGCACTACAAGAAACAGATGAGACAACTGGAGCAGACACAGTAAAGAAAAGTACTGAGCAGACATTTAGTGAAATGAAGGAACAAATCGTACATGGACAAGAGACCGGGAAGCTGTATTTGATTATTGGTTGGATTTCTATGGTAGTATCGTTAGCATTTATTCCTGTTGTATTTGGTGCTGTTGCTGTTATTATGGGTTACTTATATCGAGAGAAAGATGAAAAAATGGGTACAATTTTGATGATAGCAGGGGTAGCTGGAGCCATCTTTGGTGTACTTTTAGGGATGTCAATGTACTGATAAGAGGGATAAGAGCAAATTATTTTGGAGATAGGAGATAAAAAGTTGAATAAAGTAAATATGAACAAGAAGTTTGTCATTATAGGTATTGTTGTCTTGGCTATTATAGGTATCATTTTTTCAAAAATGACAGGTACATCTGGATTAGAGAAGTCATCGAAACCATTGGTAACACAGATTTTACAAGAACAGTACAGTTTAAATCGGACATGTGATGATGTGACGATTACTCATGAAAATGGAGATAACACATACCGAGCTAAAGCTATATTAGACAATGGAAGTGCTATCAACATAAATATTGAGTACTATCCAAAGAAAGACCGTATATATGTAGAGATACCATATACTGAGGTGTTAATGTTGAATTGAACCCCACCCCATTGATGATTGACCGTATTTTGCATGGAAACCTTGGGAGGCATAAGCTAACTAGGGGTTCCTTTTTCTTTTCTTTTTTTGGAATCTATTTAAGTGAAATGTATCTGAAATGAAATGGGAGTAAGTGTTATAATAGTTAATACATAAGCGCTTTATTTTATTTCAGATGGTGAATAGTATAAGGAATTTTTTTTGATATTATTACAGTTTATCTTACTATAAAGTACTATTTTTTAAAGCAATAACAGATGAAAATTTGATTCATTCATAACAACATGTACAGCTATACCACCTACTTGGAATAACTGAAGAAAATGTGCGAAAAACCATTTCAAGTAAACCCCAAATGATTGTTAATGAACTACAAGGGTGGTGAAGCTTCATGAGTCTCCACAGAGATGCTCCATCAAAAGTTCCGTCAAGCTCATGAAAATTATGAAAAACGTTTTGAATAATATCAAAGAAAGAGGGAATGGAAATGGCACACAATGAACGTTTTAAACAAGAAATTATTCAAGAACTCGAGAAAGGAGTACAACACCAAAAATTAATATCAAAGACCGCCCAAAAATTTGATATCTCACTGGCTAAGGAGGTTAAACTTCATGAAGTTTAACCTGCTAGCTCTACTAACCGTGGTAACGCTCGTTTTTGTTGGTTGTACTAAGGCTCCTGATTCCTTGAAAAATTCTTCTAACAGTGCGGAGGTAAACGTTTCGACCTCTACCAGTGAAGCAGTACAGTGTTCACAAGAAACTACTAGCTTGCCAGAAGAGCTACTTGGAGAGTGGCAGATTAATAATAAGGATGCTGGTATAGAGATATCAGACAGTAAAGCTGTATTCCGTATAGGAAGGTCTCAAGTAGAGTCAAAGGACTATTATGTAGATGTAAACAACAAAATGCTTTTACATGTCTATTTTTCTTTTGAGTATGATGGTGTGAAATACAGTGAAGTCTCTATTGAAAGAACTGGCTATAGTGAATTTATTAGCAAAAGCGTGGGAATTTTAACTATGCATACTAAAGATGGACAATATATAAGTTTGGGTGTGAAGAAAGTTTCCGGTGAGAATAATGAGACAGAAGCAGTTACGGAGCAGACGATGGATGAAAGAATTGATTCATCTGAGAGTAATGAGACAGAAGTAGATACTGGGAAGACGATAGATGAAAGAATTGATTCATTCATCGAAACATACACAGCTATACCACCTACTTGGAAACTTGTAAATGAAGATAAAGGAATCACGATAAATACTGATACAGAGATTTCTACAGATGCTCAATCTTTATCAGATTTATTAGCCAACCTAACAGGAATCAGTAATGCGGTGACAGAGCAAGTTGGTAAAAATGTTCCACTTCGGTTACTTGAAAATGGGAAAAAAGATTATTCTGTGGTATTTAAGAACGGACAGGTAACTGATTACAACGAAGTATTTAAAAAAGTTATTGAATAATGCTTCTTCAATCTTTTTCATTCATTTACCCCACCCCGTTGTTATATAACCGTATCTCAAGAGGAACCATTAGAAAGCATAGGCTAACTAGGGGTTCCTTTTTCTTTTGTTTTTTTGGAATCCGCTTAAGTGAAATGTATCTGAAATGAAACGAAAATAACGTGATTTTTTACTGTAATATCAAGGTTTTAGCTGTTTTAGATACCATGTAACCCAAAATAGTTTATTGAGAAAATAGGAGAGTATGTGATACTAACTAGTAGGGAAAAATGAGATAAAAAGTAAATGGAATCATTTCAGAAATAAGTGAAATAAGACAACGTAATAGGTATAACATGACTATTACATAGTTTTAGACATGAAATATTACTACAAAATTTGTCTAATTATGTCATTATTTATGGAGGAGTTTTATAACGATTTTTGTAATAAAAAGACGAGAAGGAATGCATACATGTAAATCCTCTCGTCTTTTAACTATTTACTTTAGGAATTACAACAATTGCTGTAATTCGTCACCTATTCGTTCAACTATTTTCGTGACTAAAGCATTTCCCATAAAGAATAAGCGCATTCTATCTGAAACTTCTACTATTTCCCCGGAGGATAATTTTTTATACTTTGTCCAATCATCAGGAAAGTCTTGTAGACGTTCGGCTTCTATAGGGGTCAACAAGCGGTAACGACCATCTATTTTTAATAAATGTGTAGATCTATTCACAGAACCTTCTGAAGTTAGCATCGTCCGTCCGGGCATATCTAAATCATCATAAGGAGACATACCACCTTCGGAGAATGTATAGGTATGACCTTCAGCAGTGACTCGCTCTATTTTTTTAGGTCCACGAAGATATTCGAATTTTTTTATTTTACTTTCGTCGGTCAAGTAATACTTTTCAGCTACTTCATCTTCAGGTTGAATGATTTCTCTTAATGGAGTAGGTTTTTCTTTATCGTATGGTTCCGTATCTATAGTAAAGTAACGTCCATGTCTCATTACCCCAGTATTGTATACTTTTCCAGTAAAATTATCTGATATCTCTACTATGTCATTGGATAACTTATACGACGCTTGTCTACCCTTATAAGGAGTCTTGATGATTGGAAATTGTCGAGCAAAAAGTCCTTCACTGAATATATACTCATCATAACGATGTTCTTCTTCACCAAGTATTTTTTGTTCGAATCGTGCATCTATCTTGTTCGCAAAATCAGTATCATTTTTGTAAACGAAAAAAAAGACACGGCGTCTACGTTGTCTACGGCCATAATCAGCAGCATTGATAACACGCCATTCTACGGAATACCCTAAATCATTAAAGGAAGCAAGCATTATAGCAAAATCTCTGCCACGTTGTTTAGAAGGAGATTTAAGTAGACGATCAACATTCTCTAAAATGAGATACTTTGGTTTTATGTGGTTCGTAGCACGGATTATTTGCCAAAATAGAACTCCTTTTTTACCTTCTATCCCCATCTCATGTTTTTTACTACGTGCAACTGAATAATCTTGGCACGGAAATCCACCAACAATGATGTCAGCGTCCATTTGCTCAAATTCTTCATTTGATATTTCTTCTATATTCCTGTTGATATTTTCACTATTTGGGAATCGGTAGTCATATACTTCAAAAGCATCTTGTGATTTTCGAGAAGGCTCCCATTGGTTTGCCCATTTCGTTTTGAATAGGTCGGCATTAGAATGCTCGAGTCCAACTCTGAACCCCCCTACACCGGCAAAAAGTTCTAATACATTTAGTGTTTCACTCATATTGGCGAACATCCTTTCGGTTTTAACTTAAATGTATTATACAATAAATAAATCGATTTGAAAAGATCGAAATCAAAAATGCTATGATTTACTTAAGGAGTTTCTCAAGGTTATTCTGTAAAGTTGAAACAACATCAAATGATTTTGTATAGACTTGGTTTCTATGTAACCATGTAGTATAGTTTTATATAGGAATAAACGTAGGATGGAGTGACTGAACGAATGTCTGAATACTTAACAAAAGAGCAAGTACATAATAGAGCTAAAGAAGCAGTGGGGAAGTCTATGATAGAATTAAATAATGGAATTCCCCTTCTCAATAGTAAAAATAAAAACTCTATAGGAGACATATTTGAGTCTTGGTTCGGCAAGGTAAAGGATAGCGAGAGTAGGCCAGACCTGGAAGAAGCAGGTGTAGAGTTAAAGGCTACGCCAATAAAAAAGTTGAAAAACGGTCAGTATAGCGCTAAAGAACGATTAGTGTTGAATATCATCAACTATAATGAGGTCGCTGAGGAAACATTCGAAGAAAGTCATTTTTTGTATAAAAACAACATCATGGAAATCGCATTTTATGAATACTTAAAAGATACGCCGAAAGACCAGTGGACTATCCGTGAAGCTATTTTATATGAGATGTATAAAAACCCTGTAGATTTTGAAATCATACGACAAGACTGGGAGCTTATAAAGAAATATATTTTAGATGGGAAAGCTCATGAGCTAAGTGAAAGTTTGACGAACTATCTTGCTCCATGTACAAAAGGAACTAATGCTGTGAAGTCACTCAGGACACAGCCCTATTCAGAACAAAAAGCTAAACAACGGGCATACTCATTGAAATCAGGATACATGACATCTATTTTACGTAAATATGTATTAGGCGATGAAAAAATCGATTCAATCGTGAAGAATACTTTTCAACTTGAAGAAAACAACTTAGAAGATTTAGTATTAGAACATTTTATACCATATGTAGGTCAAACTGTACAATCTTTATGTGAAAAATTCACAATCAAGACATCGTATCAAGCTAATTATAGAATCGTTTCTTCAATACTAGGGTTATCTGGTACTGTAACCAAAGGGGAACCTTTCCCAAGAGTCGAAGAATTTGAAAAAGCGTCTATACTAGTTAAAACCATATATTTTGATAAAAGTGGAAATAACAAAGAAAGCATGTCATTTCCATCATTCAATTTTATTGATTTGAGCAAACAGGTATGGGAAAAAGAAGATGGGGAACCAAGCAGTGATTGGCATAATTTTTTATTAGATACAAGATTTCTTTTTGTAGTCTTTAAAGAAGAAGATGAAGGTGTTGTATTCAAGGGAGCTAAATTTTTTAGTATGCCAGAAGAAGATATAGAAGGGCCAGTCCGTAAGGTATGGGAAGATACTGTGTCTAAACTTCGAGAAGGAGTAGAGTTAGAAGCTATTCCTGATAAATCTACTAAGGATGGATGGAAAATCAAAAATAATTTTATAAAGAAAACAGACAAAATGATTTGCCATGTTAGACCCCATGCTAGCCAACGAGATTACTCTGTCGATGGACGCTATGCGGATAAACTTCCTGTACCCGCAAAATGGATTAATAAACCAGACAACGATAATTACTCGGATCAATGGATGACCAAACAATGTTTTTGGATAAACAATGATTATATAAAAGAGCAAGTACAAGATTTGATATCATAAAAAAAGAGGAAGACTACTCCTCTTTTTTTTGTGCAATATAATCTAATATCACAGATGTGCAATAATTTAAGTTTTTCAAAATATCTTTTTCCCAAAAGTGTATAGGTACCCAACCAAGTTTTATGAGAGACTGATTATTCCTTTCATCTCTCCTCATATTTTCTTCTATTTTTTCAATCCAGTAGTCCCGATTCCGTTTCAACTTTTGTTTTCTATTGTCCCAATCGTGTCCGTGCCAAAACTCTCCATCGACGAAAATTGCTAGTTTATATTTGGTAACTGCTATATCGGGAGAGCCTGGTAATTTTTTATAGTTTTTTCGATACCTGACACCTTGATGCCATAACTCTTTGGCTAGCAGACTTTCAGCTTTTCCTCCCTTCAAGCGTACATTTGCCATACGTTTTGATACTTCGGGAGTGGTCGATAGTTGTCTATGCTTCATTGTTTTTTACCTCCAATGTTCTAATAGAATCAAGAAATGTTAGTACAGAGATATGATTTATTTAAGATATCACTATCATAAATATATAGCTAAATGAAAAAAGTTGCGAATATGGTCTTATAGAAATAGTAATTATTTTCAGTTCTCAGCGGTCTTATTGATTCCGTTTTATTGATTTTAAATGTTATTCTGTGACCCTTTAACAGGTCAATTTTTATGTTTTTGTCTTCGTATGACTCAGTTTGATATCTAGTGATATAGTGATTTGAGTCTACATCGAACAATGGAATAATCCAATAAAAAATGATTTAGAATATCAAAATAACAAAAAAGAGGACTACCTGTATTAGTCCTCTTTTTGACCAGATTTTGACCAGTCTATTTTACATTCTAATATATTCATATGAGCTAATTTTATGAGTAAATGGTAAGTTTTTCCTTGTTTGTTTTAGTTTAAACTAGTGTGTAATTTAAAAATCTATATGGAAGGGTCTGTGGGGTAATAGGGATACACCATTACATTCAAAGCTTCATTGACTTGATTAGTATGTTACTGTTTTCCATAAAATAATATGACAAAAAGGAGCACTCTTAGGAGTGCTCCTTTTTGTCGTTTTTTATTGGTAAAAAAGTGTGAGCATAGTGGAAATCTGCATAGAAAAACCGCACCATGACTATCTTTCGCAGCTCACAGGAAGATTACAATATTTTTTGGTTACTACGACTTCGACACTTATACTAATTCTTCAGCATATACGGTCATTTCATTCAATTTGTTTATTCGTTATTCTACTATCAATTTTCTTACAAAAAAGCTTCGTGATTAATCAAAAACGCAAACGAATTAAAAAACGCTTGTCTAATTTATGTGTATAAATGGAAAAACATTCCTCATCGCTTGCTGGTAATTCAGATGAATGAATTGGGTTAATTGTTTTGTTAATAGAAGAAATAGTGAAATTGATTGAAATAAAAAGTGACCAATATGGATCAGTCGCCCTCATTACAAACTATTAAATGTAAAGTCACTTCTGAATTTAGTAGGAACAAATTCGATAATAGAATAAGTAGCAATACCATGAATTAAAAATGGATCTTCTTTGATAATAGATTGTGCCTCGTCTTTGGAGGACAAACGTGCTAATATGATTCCTCCTGTTCTAGGATTTTTACGTCCAGAGCAGATAAAATGACCTGAATCATAGTTTTTTTGTAGATATTGATTATGTGGGGGAAGAAATTTTTCTACTTGGCTTAAATCTTTTTGATAGGTCAATTCTAAAATAAATAAATTCTTCATGTTGGGGAGTCCTCCATTTTTACCTTATGACTGTTTTGCTTTTCAGACAATAGTTTTTACTGAATGTTATCACTTATATTCAAAGATGTTGAGTTAATTACCCTGCTCTTTAAGTATATGATCAACAATGACATGTTTTTTACATATCGGGTCTGACAAGAAAATTATACCAAAAGAATTTTAAACCAGTTATCGATATTTTGAATAATGTACAGAAGGGTTCGATCAGCTATTCACCCAATTTGTTGAAACGAAAAATAGCTAAACGAGTAGTAAGTAAAAGGCAGTATGCTAATGCGAGGTCATGATCATCCATGTGATACCGTATTTATCTTCAACCATACCATAGAGCGAGGACCAGAACACTGGCGCAAGAGGATCAATCACTTTTCCGTCTATCGAAAGGCTATTGAAAATAGTAGTAACTTCATCAGCGGATTCTTTCACAAGACAAAAGGAGAAAAAATCATTTGCTGGTCTATTTAGTCTGCCGTCTGTCATCATGATTCTCTGACCGTCGATGATGATTTCTGAGTCCATAACGAAATCATCAGGCATCTCAGGATCTAAACCTGAATCTATCGGGGCTTCACTCGCATAAACGATGGACTTAATTTGAGCGTCTAACGCCTCTTGATAAAATTTTATTGCATTTTCACAATTTCCTTGAAAACTTATAGCTGGGATAAGCATACAAAAATTCTCCTTTTTATTGATAGTATCACAAAGAAGTTACTCGCTTCTTTCAGTTTTTTCGTAGGAATCGGAAAATTTTGAATTGGTTGTCCAAAAAAGGAGCAGAATACGTCGCTGCAATTAAATGACAAAATAATGTCTTGGAAAAATCTCAGTAGGTTTTTCTACGTTATATTTGATGGTCATTGTATTGCCCACACCATATCTCATTGGAACAGGAATACTGTTTTCTGAGATATAATATTTTCCATCAATGGAGTAGCTAAAAGTTGCAAGTTTTGAATTGCGAAAATCCATCAGGTCGGGAAGAACAGTAGTGAATGCGACAATATTTCCTACGACTTCCTTTTTTTCAATTTTACCCATAGCTAATCACGCTCCTACTATAATTTTTATAGTGACAATTATAACATGCAGGAGTGTGCGTGAGGTGACATCAATGTCAATAACTCTTAATTTAAGTTCAAATAAACTGTTTAATCATTGGATAAGTATGTAAATATGATGATTAACTTGATTTTGTCTAGTCAAATGAGTAATTTCTGAATTTGTCTGATAAATGGTAGCAGAATAGGTACAAAATAGTTTTTACTGTTGTCATAGCATTGATGGCTAAATTATATTTTCCATCGATAGAGGTAAATAACTACAAGTTAATCACCTCAAATAAAAATATAAATATGAAGTGATCTAGATTATAGAAAACAAAGATGTGATAATAAAATAGCGAAATAAGTACTATAGTTAGAATTAATCTTTTCATCAATCATTGAATGAGGGAGAACAACAAAAAATCTGAGATAGAATAAAGTTCATTCTATCTCAGATTTTAGTTTGCACAATATATAAGCCTATGGTGAAAAAGGCTTACTTTTTGGTGTGCATGATCTAAATATAGATACTAAGACTCTTTGTTAATAGAGATTGAGTAATCAGTTCAGATTCTTCAGTACATAAATTATAAAGCCAGTTTAGGTGTTTCTGACATGTTTGTTTCTGAGTAATTGGAAGTCATAATAAAAGACTTATGAATATTTAATGATTAATTATGATATATAACGATTATTTTTTTGTCATAATGATTAACAATGAAAAAATATTCCTGTTATTAAAAATCTTTTTTTAATAGAGAAAAACTATAAACATAATGATAGTTTACTGAAAATTAATATAGTAAAGAGCTGTATATATATTCTCATATTTGACTCTCTGGAAGAAAAGGACTATAAAAATCTGCTACTAGTAAATAAATTTGATGCGAAATTTAGTTTTAATAGAAAAAATTTTTTAGGTTTTTCTAGAATTTATTTATAAATAGAAAATTGAATTAAATCAATATGCATACTGAATACTTAATAGAAATGTTGCTGCAGCGCTTATTATTTACATTTCTTTTTTCTCAATGAGAAAATTAGCTGACAATTATGATGCTAGTATTTCTTTCATCGTGAAATCTATAATATTCAATTGTTGTATATTATCTTTAATATTGAATTATAGGAAAATATAAATTTTTTTGCAGTCTTTCTACATAATTTTAATTGTTATATAAATTCTATACAAAAAAATATATTTTGCCAATAACTTATAGGAGTTTATATTTCTGTAAGAGAGTGTAAAATATTTTGTGTAAATAGAAAAAAGGAAGTCCCTTCTGTAGAATAGAGTTACCACAACACATTCACAGAAGAGAGGACTTCCCTATGAACGATTTTACTACAGAAATTCTAAAGACTCTAGCGAACAAAGGCGATTTGAATGAATTATTCCGTGTCCATTTGGAGAAAGCAGTCAATACGCTTCTCAAAACGGAGTTAACGGCTTTCCTAGATTACGAAAAGTATGATCGCATTGGTTTTAACACGGGTAATTCTCGTAACGGCTCCTATGACCGTACGGTCAAGACCGAGTATGGGGAACTTCATCTCCAGATTCCGCGCGACCGCAATGGTGAGTTCAAGCAACAGACTGTTCCTGCTTATAGACGGACGAATGACACGTTAGAGGAGACCGTCATTCACCTCTTCCGAAAAGGTATTACCATGTCGTAAATCGCAGACTTGATTGAGAAAATGTATGGGCATCACTACACGCCCCAAACCATGTCCAATATAACAAAATCATTTACAGAAGAGGTAACGGCGTTTAAAGGGCGGGAGCTTCATGACCGTTATGCTGCTATTTATATGGACGCAACGTATATTCCGTTAAAGCGGAAAACCGTCGCCAAGGAAGCTATTCATATCGCAGTTGGCATTCGCCCGGACGGATCAAAGGAAGTATTGAGCTATGCGATTGCACCGACTGAATCCATCACGATTTGGGAGGAAATTTTATTGGACCTTCAAGAGCGCGGTTTGAAAAATGTCCTCCTGTTCATCACGGATGGCTTAAAGGGGATGGTAGGAGCGATTAGTCGGTTCTATCCCAAAGCTCGTTTTCAACATTGTTGTGTACACGTTTCCCGTAATATCAGTCACAAAGTGCGTGTCGATGATCGTAAGGAAGTCTGTGATGATTTTAAAATGGTGTATCAAGCCTCATCTAAAGAGGTGGCGTTGGAAGCACGTGGTGCTTTTGCGGAAAAATGGAAAACCAGCTATCCAAAAGTGGTTGAATCGATTCTTTCGAACGATCACTTGCTCACTTTCTATGATTTCCCCTTGGCCATACGCAAGAGTATTTATTCTACGAACTTGATTGAATCCTTTAATAAGCAAATCAAGAAATACAGCCACCGCAAGGAACAGTTCCAAAACGAAGAGTCGATGGAACGTTTCTTAGTCTCGTCTTTTGATACTTACAACCAAAAATTCCTAGGTCGCAGTCATAAAGGCTTTCAACAGGCCGAAGGCGAACTTGAACAAATGCTAAGCCAACTGATTGAGAATTAGAAACAATCTGCAGTAGGGAAGAATCATTTACACAAAATTATTGACGCTCCCTTCTGTAATTCAAAGATAAATAATTGTTGATTTCAAATCATGAAGTATATATTATATATTTAGAAAAATCAGAACATATTAATCAATTATATCGCTATAAACTATTAAAATATTCAATTATTGTAAATCATTCAAAATTAAGCACGTGTATTGTTTTATTACTTAAAGCGTAAGTTATTTATAATTACACTGAGAAAACTAGTCATTCTTTGATAGCTAAAAAATTGCTACCATTTCTTGAACATATGAGAGATGATAAAAATATTTATTAGTGTATTAAAAAATTTGCCAATTACTGATCTTATTGATTATGAATTGAATGAGATTAACTATATAAAGAGGATTGAAAAATGAACATATATATATTGATTTGTTTATTTATCTGGATTTACTTATTGTCCATAATGAAACGCTCTAGACTGTCAGCCTTCTACTTTATTTTAGGCAGTATAGGTTTGTTTTATTTCCTGATCTTGTTTAGTAGACCTTATTGGGTTTGGTTCTTGACTCAATTGTTAATTAAAGCAGTCGCTTTATTTGATTCAATCACTCATGTTACAGAGACGTTTAGTCAGTATAGTTTGCTTGTTGTCCATAGTGCAAAGGAACAAATGTCTTTGTATGTTGATTATGAATGTTCAGGGGTTATAGAAACAGCAGCATTTTTAGGATTGTTGACTTTCTATCCTTTATACGATCGACAGGAAAAATTTTTCTATGGAATTTTTGGTATATTATGTATTTTTGCTAGCAATGTCATAAGGTTACTTCTTGTTATTATGCTTGTGCATTTTGGCGGTAGTCAACTTTATTTCTTTGCACATTCGATATTAGGGCGATTAATCTTTTATGGATTAGTCATTGCTTTATATTATTACACATTTACGTATTCTCAAGTGGCCAAAAGTTTGTATCAAAAAAAGAGTAAATTGCTTAAAAGAGGGGTATATTAATGGATTATGTATTTAACTTAACACTTGCACAAATGGGCTTCTGGATTACTTGGTTGCTCATTCCTTTGTTAGTGGAAATCATACCAGGTATCTATTCCATTTGTTACTTATTCTTCAAAAAGTTTCGGATTAAACCGTTGGAATTACCAGAGAAATTGCCTTTCATAACTGTAATCATCCCTGTTTATAATTCGGCAGATTCTTTATATAAATGCATCCAGTCGATTGATGCTTCTTCATATCCGAATGAAAATATTCAAATTATTTTAGCAGACAATGGAAGTACAGACTCTAGCTTTTCTGTATTTGATGAGGCACATAATCAGTTCAACCATCTTAATATGCATTGGATTCGCACTGAACAAGGAAAAGCACAAGCACTGAATTCTGCTATATACAATAGTATCGGCACATACATTATCAATATAGATAGCGATGGTTATTTAGAACCGACAGCGTTGATGAACATGGTTCTAAATTTTGAAAGTAATTGTAGTATCTCTGCCATGACTGGTACGATATTAACGCAAAAAGAAGTTATTGAGAAAACTAAATCCTCGTTGATTCGTTGGGTACAAAAAAGTGAATACATAGAATATGCCCAGTCTTTTCTAGCTGGACGAAATGTCGAAGCAATGAATAATCATTTATTCACAATGGCCGGTGCATTTTCTGGTTTTAGAAAAGAAATTTTAATTAATACCTATCTCTACAACACAGATACTGTTGGAGAGGATACCGATATGACGTTTCAAATAAGGCATCGATTAAAAGGAAAAGTTTCATTATGTGAGAATGCTATATTCTATGTGGAACCGATCCAAACTCTCGATGAATTATATATTCAACGACAAAGGTGGCAGCGAGGTGAGCTAGAAGTAGCCAAGGAGTATTCTGAAGAGCAAGTTGGTTTAAGCAAATTTTTTGATAATTTTTTGGTACGCAGGTTAATTATTGACCATACGTTTATTTTTCCAAAAATGATTTGGTTGTTTGCTAGTACCGTTTTATTTTTCTTTGGTTATACAGTTAAAATATTGTTCCTATCTTATTTACTCATTTATTTGCTTTATTTCTTTGACTCGTTACTCAAATTTATCAGCATTTCATTGTTGTTGCAATCCTTTAAGTCTGAACAAAAATTTTATTTTAAACAATGGATAGAAGTGTTAACCTTTCCATTCTATAATTTCTTAATATCATGGTTTCGTTTGATTGGAATTATTAATGAAATCACTTCTACTTCGAAATGGAATGCGACGCCTTTTTCAAAAGAAATAGGACAGATTAAAGAAACTATTTCCAATGATTTAATGAAAATTAGAAAGAAGTGATCATCATTGTCAGAAAAAAGCTGTATCTATAAATTTAAATCACATGTTAATGCAAGTCATGCGATGCGGTGGGAAGGTGGTATGGGAGCAAAACATAATCACACCTGGGAAATTATTTGTGAAATCAAATCCAATAATGGCGAAATGCACTTGTTTGAAGAAATAGAAGGGGTGCTAAAGGATTTCTTCCAACCTTTCTCAGGCTGTTTCTTAAATGAAATGTCACCGTTTGTGGAAATCAACCCATCAGTTGAGAATGTAGCTAATTATTTCTATGATCAATTATTTCATAGATTTGCAGCAATCCAAACGGAGTTGATTCGGATTGAAGTAGGGGAATCACCTACTCGCTTTTATTGTATTGAAAAACAAGGGTAACATGGGGTGGAGAATGAAATCGAAAATATTTAATGCTGGGAATAGACTAATTAACGTCCTATTCTTTATCTTCATAGTTTCGGCGTTATTGTTTGCACTGACTTCTCCTAATTTAATAATCGGAGATAATCAAACCCTTGGAACCAGTACGACATTAGTTACGACTTATCTTGTTTTAAGTGCAGTTGCTTTGTTCATTGCGCTTTATTGTCATCCAAAATTACAACGATCATTTAAGTGGCTTTTTGTAAAAAATCGCATGATAGCTATCACTATATTCATTATAGTTGTTTTAGTTTGGCAAGTGACCTTTGTACACTTCTTACATCCGGCGATAGGCTGGGATGTGTCAGCAATTCATGATGCCCTGACAGATAACATGAGTCCTGAGATTCTTGCTTATTATAGTTTGAATCAGAATAATCTACCGCTTCTCTTGTGGCAACATCAATTGTCTGAGTGGTTCTCAACGACTTCGTGGCTCTTTTTTGATTTTGTGACACTCTTTTTAGTTGATCTTTCAGTCTTGCTCAACGTACTATCGATTCGCTTACTAGCCCGAAACTATTTGTTTCCTTCTATTTATCTGCAAGGAATCTGGTTATTGGTATTTCCTTGGATCATCGTCCCGTATACGGATACATGGGTCTTGCCTTTTGTTTCTTCCAGTCTATTCTTTTACGCATTGATGAACAAGAAAAAGCTTAACTTAAAATACAGAGCAGTTGGAGCTATTGCTATGGCTGTGGTTGCCACATTGGGTTATTTCATCAAACCGTCAGCGTTGATTCCTATCATTGCTATTTTATTGATTGAACTAGTAAGTTTTTTTGAAAAAAAATGGCAGTCAAAAGGTCGTTTGGTATTGCTATTAATAGCCGTACTTACCGCAGGTGTAACGTATGCTGTCTGCAATCAACTATTAGAAAAGCAGCAGTATATTACTATAGATGAAAGTCGCGGAATTCCAATGATTCATTTTATGAACATCGGCCTAACCAACGATGGTGGGTATAGTGCTGAAGATGCACAAGCAATGGCTAAATTACCGAGTAAAGAAGCGAAGATCGCTTATTCAAAAGAAAAAATCCACGAGCGTCTCAAAGAAAGAGGAATTCTTGGCTATTTGAACTTTCTATTTCAAAAACATCGAAACAATACATCAGATGGAACATTTGCTTGGCTAAAAGAAGGGTCATTTATCAAAGAGAGAGAAATACCTACGGGTAAAGGATACAGCGGTTGGCTAGAAGAATGGTATTACTTGTATGGAGAACGAATCGCTGATTTTCGTTTTATTGCACAAATTTGGTGGGTCACTTGTCTTTTTTTTATCGTATTTGGATGGAAGTATCAAGGAAAATTTGAACAGATGTTGCGACTGAGTTTAGTTGGAGGATTCATTTTCTTGCTTTTGTTTGAAGGAGGACGTAGTCGATATTTAATTCAGTTTTTACCAATTTTTTTATTATTGGCAAGTCTTTCTATGGACAACAGCATAAATTTTATTAAACGACTCTTCGCATCGAAATGACGGATTACATGCAGAATGATTAGAAACAAATATTTCTTGTTACCATCAAGGCTGTCTCTACTTGATATAGAATCTTTAACTCCATCATTCATGTGAGGGTAACCCGATTAGCTATTTTTAACAAAATGTGATTTAAAAAAGTTGTTTGGGTTTTGACAATGATCAATAGTGCCTCGCTTTTTTATCATTATTCAGAATTTCACTAATGGGATTGTTGTTCAAAACATTGATTTACAAATGATCATTCTTTTCTAGTCTCTATATCTATTTTGATAAAAATGGTTCGTTTGCTTTGATATTTTCTAAGTATAATTGTTGTTTTTTACTATATGTATCAAGGAGAATATCCCACATCAAGTATTATTTTGTTTAAGCGAATAGTAAGTATATTGGAATAATCATATTTTTTGAAAAATTGTTAAGGGAGTATTTTTTGGTAATGAATTATAATGATTTAAATTTTTTTTGTCAGGGGATTCATCACCCAGAAACGAAGAAAACAATTTATTATGAGTTATTATTAAGAAAAAAAGAAAGTGAAAGTATTTTTCCTAAAGATTTTCATTTGAGTATAATTAGCGATCTAGATAAACATTGGCTATATATGTATTGGCTAAAGAAAACGTTAATTAAGATCTTAGAAAATAATCCGAAAAAAATTTTTAGTCTTAATTTAGACCCACAAGAGTTAGAGTACGACTCCACCTTTTTACTGCTTGAAGAGTTGAGGCGGTATAAGCATCAATTAATTATTGAAATCACAGAAACTCCGCCCCTTAAGAGAAACTACCCCTATTACTCTTTAATAAGCGAAGATGCTTTAAAAAAAATTATCCAATTTGGTTACACAGTTTCTATAGATGATGTTGGTCAAGGGATTAATTCTTTAAGTGCTATGTTTAAAATGAAAAATTACTTTCATATCATCAAATTTTCAACAATGGTATTTAGGAAAACAACTTCGGAAGAAACTTTGAAGCAAATTATAAAGTTGTTTGCAAGCATTGCGATTCAGTTAGATAAGCTCTTTGTTGTTGAAGGAATAGAAAATCAAGAATTTGCACAATGGTTAGAAACAAATATTTCTTGTTATCATCAAGGCTATCTTTACTCGATACCGAAAAGGCTCCAAAATATCGATTGATAAGGAGGAAGTTTTTGATGGAAATATTTTATGGAATGTATTTTATGATTATTCGGCTATTTATTGTAATGGGACTCCTTTTTTGTAACTACATGATTTTTATGGGAGTAACTCAATCACCTGTTTTTGAAACAAAAAGTAGTCTAAAAAGAATTATTTGGATATTGATTATAATCAATAGTTTGTTAATTTTGCAAGGGGTACCTGGTTTTTCTTACATTATTCAGAATTACGCTTATGGTATTGTTGTTCAAAATATTGATTTACAAATGGTCATTCTTTTCTATAGTTTATATCTATTTAGAGAAAAATGGGTCATTTACTTTAATGTGTTTCTAGGCAGTATTATTACCTTTTACTATATGTATCAAGGAGAATATCACACAACACAAGATTACATTATTTCAATAGCTATTATAGGAGGGATCTTTTTATCATGTTATCTTGTTTTGGTTTTAGAAGATAGAGCCCTAACAGATTTTTCTACATTCTTTTTGTCAATTTTTCTTTTCGGATCTACTTGGGGGTTCAAAATGAATCCATCTTTGAAATTTGATTTTCCTACATATATTGTTTTCTTATTAAACTTTCTTTTTTTGATGATTATAGTTCGTTTAGTCAACAGATTAGTGTATAAACAATTTGCAAAAATAAATGAATTATCAAACCAAGTTCAAATAGATTTTTTGACTGGTATAAAAAATCGATTGACTTTTGAACAAGAATTTAAGAAACGGTTCGATTCTCCGAATTTAAAAAATAGTTTGGTGCTTGCTATAGTCGACATCGACCATTTTAAAAGGATCAATGATAATTATGGACATGATACAGGTGATAGAATTTTAAAAAGTGTAGCTCAAATCATTGAAGAAACACTCTTTCAATATCAATTAGAAAATCAGGTATTTCGGATTGGGGGGGAAGAGTTCGGGTTATTATTTCAAGAAGAACAACATCATGATATTTTGGATATCTTGAAAGTGATAAGTAAAAAGATAAAAAATTTTTCCTTCATTATTGAGGGAGAAGAAATTCGAGTAACCATTTCCACTGGTGTATCTCATTATAATATAACGGATCATAGTAAGAAGGATCTTTATAAGCGTGCGGATGAATACTTATATATCGCTAAGCGCGCGGGACGTAATGCCATATTTATGGATGGTAAAATCAATTATATTACCTAATTAGAATAGATTGTGTTTCTACTTTTACAGTATTTATAGCGGTTATTAGGGAGGAGAACCAAATGAAAAAAAAATACTATCAGTTGCTTATCGCTTTACTAGTCATGGTAATAACGGATGTTTTTTTGACAATAAATGCTCATGCAGACAATAAGTATGATATTGTGATTGATGGTGCATTTAGTGACTGGTCAGACTTGCCAAAGACTAAAATGTTTTTTTCTTATGAAAATGGACAAAATATTAAATATGCTAGCCTAGTCACGGATGATAAGAACTTGTATTTCTGTTTGGATATGGCACCAGAAGGACATAACTACCGTAATTTACAACCAAGTGGACATAGGTTGACAATTGGAAACAAAGTGTATTGGATGACATTTATTAATGTATTTAATAGTGAAGACCTGTCAGTTATTGGTCAAACAAAAGATGTTCAGGTCAATTTTTGGGCTGAAGATAATACTGTTAACTTAACGATTCCAGGGAAACTTACTCGTGTAAAAACGAATTATAGCGCTACTTCTTACTCAGATACAGTGGAAGTTGCAGCTCCTTTTGAGCAATTGAAAGTAGAAGCAACAAGCAGTCAAACTATCACTTATAGCAATAACAATTTGGGACAGCAGATGATTTCTGTAGCAGGAGGAAGCACTGGGCCATGGATACTTGCCGGAATTGCAGCAGTAATCGTAGGTTATTCTTTATGGAAAAAAGAGAAATCCCAAAAAATTAAAATAAAAAACTTACTCTCAAGAATTTCTTGATTAATAATTAGGAATATTTATGAGGAAATAGCTATAGTATAAATACAAAAATTGTATTTGAATAACAATTTTTGTGGTTAAAGATGTCTTGATTTAATTATTTCAAATTTCTTATAATAGAATTAAAGATATCTTTTAAGATATTTTGAGGGGGAATTTTGGGGGAGAGTGTAAAATATTTTGTGTAAATAGAAAAAAGGAAGTCCCTTCTGTAGAATAGAGTTACCACAACACATTCACAGAAGAGAGGACTTCCCTATGAACGATTTTACTACAGAAATTCTAAAGACTCTAGCGAACAAAGGCGATTTGAATGAATTATTCCGTGTCCATTTGGAGAAAGCAGTCAATACGCTTCTCAAAACGGAGTTAACGGCTTTCCTAGATTACGAAAAGTATGATCGCATTGGTTTTAACACGGGTAATTCTCGTAACGGCTCCTATGACCGTACGGTCAAGACCGAGTATGGGGAACTTCATCTCCAGATTCCGCGCGACCGCAATGGTGAGTTCAAGCAACAGACTGTTCCTGCTTATAGACGGACGAATGACACGTTAGAGGAGACCGTCATTCACCTCTTCCGAAAAGGTATTACCATGTCGTAAATCGCAGACTTGATTGAGAAAATGTATGGGCATCACTACACGCCCCAAACCATGTCCAATATAACAAAATCATTTACAGAAGAGGTAACGGCGTTTAAAGGGCGGGAGCTTCATGACCGTTATGCTGCTATTTATATGGACGCAACGTATATTCCGTTAAAGCGGAAAACCGTCGCCAAGGAAGCTATTCATATCGCAGTTGGCATTCGCCCGGACGGATCAAAGGAAGTATTGAGCTATGCGATTGCACCGACTGAATCCATCACGATTTGGGAGGAAATTTTATTGGACCTTCAAGAGCGCGGTTTGAAAAATGTCCTCCTGTTCATCACGGATGGCTTAAAGGGGATGGTAGGAGCGATTAGTCGGTTCTATCCCAAAGCTCGTTTTCAACATTGTTGTGTACACGTTTCCCGTAATATCAGTCACAAAGTGCGTGTCGATGATCGTAAGGAAGTCTGTGATGATTTTAAAATGGTGTATCAAGCCTCATCTAAAGAGGTGGCGTTGGAAGCACGTGGTGCTTTTGCGGAAAAATGGAAAACCAGCTATCCAAAAGTGGTTGAATCGATTCTTTCGAACGATCACTTGCTCACTTTCTATGATTTCCCCTTGGCCATACGCAAGAGTATTTATTCTACGAACTTGATTGAATCCTTTAATAAGCAAATCAAGAAATACAGCCACCGCAAGGAACAGTTCCAAAACGAAGAGTCGATGGAACGTTTCTTAGTCTCGTCTTTTGATACTTACAACCAAAAATTCCTAGGTCGCAGTCATAAAGGCTTTCAACAGGCCGAAGGCGAACTTGAACAAATGCTAAGCCAACTGATTGAGAATTAGAAACAATCTGCAGTAGGGAAGAATCATTTACACAAAATTATTGACGCTCCCCTACTAATTCATACAATATTAATATTTATTATAGAAAATCAACAGAGTAATATTTCTAGATTCATTTCTATAGTTTTTTTGTTATATTTGCAATTAAAACCTTATTCTGAAAGAAACTGTTAAATGATTAATTAATCTTAAGTTAAGAGGATTGATCAAACCAGTAAAACTACAAAATAATTAAGACTAAATACTATGCATACAAATTCTATTTTTGGCTTTCACAATTGATTATAACGAATCAGAAACAATTTTATAATTCATCATTATTTTCCCAATCAGTTGAGAGAATGATTTTTTGTGCGGAATTGCATGAGAATTAGCAAAAAAATATAATTATAATACTGAAAAATACAATGAGTGATCCATAATTTCACTGGGATAATATTCGCATTGTTCTTTCATGTATGTAAGATAATCTTGCTGAGCGCAATCCAGAATGTCTTTTTCAGTTAAGTTTTTAATAAATTCTGATTCTACTGTCTCAACTAAAAATAAAATAATCTGTAGTTGAGCATCTAAACCAAGAACTTTAGCATGAAGTCGAAAAAAGTCTTTTCCTTCGTAACTGTAAATACATTCTTTAATTTCTTGGCAAATTTTATTTATTCTATTAATAATCAGCGGATACTTTTCACGAAATTCCAGATCATTACATTTCTGTTCAAAGTATAAAAAATACGATTCTTCATTAATATAATGAGGTTTGGAAGTCATAACTGTCTCTCCTGTTTCTTACTGTTTTATCTTTTTCTTAGATTACATAGTAATTGAAAAATTTTTAGATTAAAAAATTATGCAGAGCTGGTTGTTTCCTGGATTGTCTTCTTTGTCAGCAAAATTATTTGTAATAAATATTTGTTAAATTAAGAAGTTTATTTTCATAAACTTCTTAATTTATAGCAATTTTTATACTACTAATAAAGTTTATAAATTGTCTAACGGCTTGTCTTTGCACTATTCATAGTAACATGGATATAACAGAAATCGCCATTCCCAATTTATGTATGATATTTTACACAAATTGGATTCAATAATAGTATATAAGAAAGTAATACACCCACACTTCTTAATAAAATAGGCTCTATAATTTGATGACAGATTCAGAGAATAAATTCAAAACCTTATGAACATTATCTAATTTTTCACAACTCTTCATTTTTTATTGACAAAAGTCCCTTAAAAACGTATCACATTAGAAGAATATAGCATAATTTTACACATTATCTTGCATAAGAAATTTATTGAAATAATTAAAATATAATATATGATAGAATTTAACCGCCAAAATCGTAATCTACAAAGAAATAAACACAATATAATACTATCTAATTATCATAGTGAATTATATAGAAGCATAAATACTTCCTCTACACTTTTTGCATCATCTGTTTATCAAGATACGAATGTTGTATTAACGAAAGTAATTTTCTCCAACTATCCATATTACTGATAGAATCTAAATAGAATACTTTCTTATCACATATTGCTCTTTCTAATGTGTCTGTAACTACGATATCAGCTACAGAATAGTCTTCTGTTATGATAATTTGGTTTTCATTAAACAAACCTTTAAGTCTTCTTTCAATAAAAAATCCAGCCATAAAATCTTTTGACATTCGTAAATATATTTTTATCTCTGTCTTTAATTCTGAAATAAATAAAACATGAAGTAAACTAACTAAAAGGTAATTGTGACTTTTACTAAGATTAAAGGGAGCTATGCTTTTCTGTAATTCATTTATGTATTCATCATTAATATCTGAGTGATATGTTAATGGTGGAATAAAAAGCTTTGTAAAATCCATAATAGATTCACCAACCAAAGCATACAGTGCATTGAATAGTGTCAAGTAATATATGAATAAGTTCTGTTTGTTAACGGCAACGATAAAATGTAGGAAAATGGCAATTTAAAATTGTTGGTTTTCCTACATTTTTGTATGCTCTTCTTATCCCAAATGAAACGGAGGTTCAGGGATGAGAAAAGATATACGCGAAGGAGTGATGATCTACGTGATCAACGAAATCAAACCGAACTATGCCGCATTAGCCAAACAATATGACTGTGATTATCGAACAGTCAAAAATGCATACGAAGAAGCTAAGGGTGAAACGTCCACACCTACCCCGCGCAAGAAACGTCCAAGCAAGTTGGATCCATATAAAGAAATTATCCAAGACAAAGTCAAGGGGCATTGTAGTGCCTACAGTATCTTCAAATTTATCGAACGCAAAGGATTTGACGGGAGCTACAGCCTAGTAAAAGCTTACTGTCGCGAGTTCAAACAAGAAAAAGTGCAAAAGGCCACCATTCGTGTCGAGCATAACCCGGGACTTTCCGCCCAGGTTGATTGGAAGGAAGATATGCGCTTAATCAGTAATCAAGGAGAAGTTTTTGAATTTAATATCTTCTTATACGTCCTTCCTTACTCGAAGAAAAAATTCATTACTTTAACCTTTGACCGTAAGCAAGATACCCTGTTTGAATGTCTGGATGATGCCTTCTATCACACCGGTGGTGTGCCAAAAGAAATCTGGTTCGACAATATGAAGACGGTGGTTGATCATTCTCGCAGTCAGTTTTCAAAAGCGTATTTCAACGAACGCTTTTATGCCTTCAGTAAAGACGCCAGCTTCACGCCAATTGCCTGTCGTCCCTTTCGACCACAAACAAAAGGATGTGTAGAAGCGTTAGCCAGAACTGTTGATCGACTGAAGGTCTATAACCATGAATTTTATGATACCGTAGAGCTATGTCATCTAGTGAATGACCTATGTTCTGAGTTAAATAGTGAAGTCTCCCAGGCAACGGACCAGACGCCAGATGAGCGTTGGTGGACAAACGAAAAAGAGCACCTACATGAATTACCGAAAAACCTTTTGAATCCTTATTTTGAGGACTTTATTAGCCGTAAAGTCACGAAGGAAGCCATGGTCGTTTTCCGTAAATGCAGGTACTCTGTAGATCCTCGCTATATCGGTAAAGAGGTTGAAATCGAGCTCTCCGACAAGGAAGACCAAGTACAAATTCATTATAACGGAGAACTGATCCGGTCGCATCCCTTAACGAAAAAACAATTGAACTATCATGAGGAGGACTATTTCCAAACCTAAAGTCAGATGTCATGAGCCATAAAGAGGACGATGACATCAGAGCTTATACTCGCGAAAGTCTAAAACAATATGATTTGGTGGAGATTGCTGATGAAGAATAGCCATTATCAAGAACTGATGACCAACCTAGAAACGCTCGGTTTGAATCACATGCGGGAGTATGTTCCCAATTATATCGAGGTTGCCAATCGAGAGGAGCTTTCCTTGACGGAAGCTCTTCTGGAATTAACGCGAAAGGAAGTCAATCATCAACATAACCAGAAAATGAATCGCGTGATAGAGCGAGCGCGCTTTCCTAAACGGACCAGTCTAGAGGAATTTGATTTTACCTTCCAGCCAAGTATTAATAAACGTGAACTGCTGGATTTAAAGCACATGGGTTTCGTAGAAAAGCATGAGAACCTGGTCTTTATTGGGAGCCCAGGAGTTGGGAAAACGCATCTAACGATTGCCTTAGGAATTGAAGCCTGCCATCAAGGGTACCGGACTTTATTCATCCCTTGTCATGAGCTTCTTTTACGCTTACGAGCTGCCTATGAGAAAGGCACGCTTGAGCGAGTACTAAACCGATATGCACGATATGATGTGTCGATTATTGATGAGATTGGCTATCTACCGATACAAAAACAAGAAGCCGATTTGTTCTTCCAGCTTCTGGCCATGCGTTATGAACACCGCTCTACGATTATTACGACAAATATCGTCTTATCTCGATGGGGTGAATTGTTTCAAAGCCCAGAAATCGCGGCAGCGATCCTTGACCGACTGGTTCATCATGTCAAAGTGTTCAAGATTACCGGCAAGTCTTATCGTATGAGAAATAAAATCTAAACTGGCGATTGCCGACAATTCCTATTGCCGAAAACCTACATTTTTATTCTGCCCAAAACCTACATTTCTAAGTTGCCCTTGACATCTGTTCATGCGTAGACATTTTTTTCTGAAATATTGAAGTGCTTACTCCTAAAATTTCTCTTGATAAAAAACAAAATGGATGTTTAGAATCAATAAATATTTGCCCCAAATTTATTTTACTTTCTTTAGAAATAATGTCGGGAATAAAAAAAAGAGACATAAAATAGAAGTAATCGGCTTCGCAAATTTCATCTACTTTTTCAAGAAAAAAAAACCTATTGTCTTTACGAAATAATAAACCACTTATATTTTCTGAAATGATAGAAAAGAACGATTGGATAAGTTTCGATTTTGGTGAAAACAAGTATTGCTTATTATTAATCCGTGTTTGTAAGACTGCAAAAAAAATATCCTTTAACTGCCCTTGAGTACTTGATTCGCTATAAGTAGTGTTTAGTAATTTATCAGGCAAAAAGGAGGGAATGCTTGCATTAGAAACATCAGAAAAAGGCCATTCTATATCTTGAAAGGAGTCTTGCAAAAAAATACAAGAGAAGAGCCTGATATTAAATTCATTTCCTGCTAATCTATACTGACCATTTTCATTTAGTATATAAAAATCGAAAGAAGAAAAGAAAATATTTAGTTTTTTTGTTATTTTATTTAAATAACTCGGTGAAATGAAGAGCTCCTCTAAAATTTCTTTTTTTGTTAAAGAAACTCTTGTTACAAGTAATATCGTATAATTAAATGCAATATTTTTTTTCAGTAAAAGGAGTTTCAATGTGTAGGCCAAAGAAATGGCACAATCCCAGTATTCTTCTCGAATTTTTATATTCCCATTCCTACTTGAAACAACAAAATCAGTGATTTTCATTAGTTCTTCAAAGTGTTCATTTATCGTTTTAATAGTTTCTCTAACTGCTCTTTTAGAAATTTTTAAATTAAAAGAAATTTCTTCCGTTCTTGTTTCCTTTTTATTAATAGTAAAAAAAAGTACATGAAACTCTCTTCGCAAATAATTTGGAATCACTCATTAACTTCCTTTCTTACAAACCTTGGGAGCGTCAATAATTTTGTGTAAATGATTCTTCCCTACTGCAGATTGTTTCTAATTCTCAATCAGTTGGCTTAGCATTTGTTCAAGTTCGCCTTCGGCCTGTTGAAAGCCTTTATGACTGCGACCTAGGAATTTTTGGTTGTAAGTATCAAAAGACGAGACTAAGAAACGTTCCATCGACTCTTCGTTTTGGAACTGTTCCTTGCGGTGGCTGTATTTCTTGATTTGCTTATTAAAGGATTCAATCAAGTTCGTAGAATAAATACTCTTGCGTATGGCCAAGGGGAAATCATAGAAAGTGAGCAAGTGATCGTTCGAAAGAATCGATTCAACCACTTTTGGATAGCTGGTTTTCCATTTTTCCGCAAAAGCACCACGTGCTTCCAACGCCACCTCTTTAGATGAGGCTTGATACACCATTTTAAAATCATCACAGACTTCCTTACGATCATCGACACGCACTTTGTGACTGATATTACGGGAAACGTGTACACAACAATGTTGAAAACGAGCTTTGGGATAGAACCGACTAATCGCTCCTACCATCCCCTTTAAGCCATCCGTGATGAACAGGAGGACATTTTTCAAACCGCGCTCTTGAAGGTCCAATAAAATTTCCTCCCAAATCGTGATGGATTCAGTCGGTGCAATCGCATAGCTCAATACTTCCTTTGATCCGTCCGGGCGAATGCCAACTGCGATATGAATAGCTTCCTTGGCGACGGTTTTCCGCTTTAACGGAATATACGTTGCGTCCATATAAATAGCAGCATAACGGTCATGAAGCTCCCGCCCTTTAAACGCCGTTACCTCTTCTGTAAATGATTTTGTTATATTGGACATGGTTTGGGGCGTGTAGTGATGCCCATACATTTTCTCAATCAAGTCTGCGATTTACGACATGGTAATACCTTTTCGGAAGAGGTGAATGACGGTCTCCTCTAACGTGTCATTCGTCCGTCTATAAGCAGGAACAGTCTGTTGCTTGAACTCACCATTGCGGTCGCGCGGAATCTGGAGATGAAGTTCCCCATACTCGGTCTTGACCGTACGGTCATAGGAGCCGTTACGAGAATTACCCGTGTTAAAACCAATGCGATCATACTTTTCGTAATCTAGGAAAGCCGTTAACTCCGTTTTGAGAAGCGTATTGACTGCTTTCTCCAAATGGACACGGAATAATTCATTCAAATCGCCTTTGTTCGCTAGAGTCTTTAGAATTTCTGTAGTAAAATCGTTCATAGGGAAGTCCTCTCTTCTGTGAATGTGTTGTGGTAACTCTATTCTACAGAAGGGACTTCCTTTTTTCTATTTACACAAAATATTTTACACTCTCGCCTGTCGTTTAAAATTCTTATTGGTATTGTTTTGTTTATTTCGCAAGTCTACTTTATTATATCATTTTCTTTGAACAGTATCGGTTATGTTGCGTATGAATATACGATTCCAATCTTTATTTATTATTTTGGCATTCTCAAAGAAAAAATCTATCTGGTTGGGTTAGTACCCGTCATTTTGCTGACCTTTTTTGCATTGATCAATAAATTTGAATGGGAAGCCATGCTCTTTATTATCGGATTAAATTACATCATTTTAATCGTTACGGGCTTATTAAAGAAAAGATTTTATGGACAACCAAATCACACGGCATTTTACCTATTTTCGATTTTCGTTACGGTTGTCTCGCCGATGCTCAACGCCTTGCTTTTTTATCGCCGCGAAATTAGCGTTTGGGATGTGGTGTCTTTAGGCATTGGATCTGTGGGGATCGTTTCTTTATGGAAGTATTATTTGCAGAATCAAAAAAATTTCCTGGAAAAAATCAACACAAAAATCATTGAACGCAATTATGATGAGTTGACCAAGGTGAAAAATTTCCGCAGTCTGAACGAGGATATTTCAAAGCTGGCGCTACTTGAGAAGGACCAGCTCGTCGTGGTGATGATGGATTTAGATCATTTTAAGCGCATCAATGATCACCATGGACATCAAATCGGCAATCAAGCCCTATCCTTCTTTTCGGAAAAACTGATGACGTTTCTCTACCAGAAAAGTCCTTCCCATTTAGTCGAAGTTTATCGATATGGCGGCGAAGAATTTTTAGTCCTATTTAAAGAGAATACTTCTGATGCTGTGAAAAAAATTATTGAAGAATTCCATTTGTTTTTAAGCAATGAACAGTTGAAATTAGAAACCGCCCAACTGACCCTTTACTTTTCGGCAGGGATTTCAGAAGCAGCCTCTGCGTTAGACATTTCAGAAACCTTCTACCAAGCAGATCAAGCATTGTACGAAGCCAAAAGGAAAGGCAGAAACCGCACGATTATTTTTTCTTGAGACGTTTGCTTTTCTCAAGAAGGTTCCGCAGTCTTTTCTCAAGTGGATAGGTGTTGTAGGAAACCAAAAGGAAAGACAAGGTCGTATGATTTTTTAGACGAATATTTTTCAGAAGAAGTTTTAATAAAGAGACAAGGTTCGCAGGCTTCTTTTTCCAGCGTCGTGTCTTTTTCAAAGGGAAGAGAGGAAGCAATCTGGCAAGTATAACGGTTTACCGATTATCTTGAGAGGTTAATTGAAGGGAAAAAACAAGTAGAGTGCTTTTTAAGAAGTGGGAAGAAACCACTTCTTTTTTTGCACCAAGCATTGGGCAGTCGCGCTTGGCAGCATCGACTTGGTTTTCTGGCGTGTTTACAGTCTTTAAAAGCAATGGTATATTTATTTGATAAGTAAATAAAATTATTTTGTCCCTGTGCGTAACGATTACTGACTAAGGAGACTTCCCCATGAAACCAATTCGGCGAATACTATACCAAAGTGTTTTGTACGTAGCTATTCCTTTGATCGTGAGTCTACTGATTGGCTACCTAGCCAAATGCTCACTCCTGATTCCTGCATCCATTATTTATGGCGTTCTTTTGGTGTTTATGATCCCTTCCGACAGCTTTTTATCAAGCAGCGTGGACTACCAAACGAAACGTATGAATCCAAGTTTTCGTCCTCCGCCATTACAGAGAAGGATTGAAAGTGCGCCAGAGATGATCAATTTCCTCTTCGTTTTAACGGCACTGGTTTTGTGTTTGCTGCTCTTATTGGTTGGGTAAAGGGAATTCATAGAAATCATGTACTAAGAAGAATGACAAAAAGAAGAGGAGAACAGCGATGAAATTACTCAAACAAATCAATTTGATGGATGATAAAAAAACAATAAAGAGATTGAATCTCGCGGCGATTCCTAGTTTTATTTTTTTCTATGTGTTCTTTACACTCTTTGTCTTAGGTGGTCATGGGTCAAATGCTGAAACTTCGTTTATTTTCGATCTTTTGATCTTAATGGTTGCATATTTTATTCTCATCATTATTCATGAATTGATCCATGGTGACTTCTTCAAGCTTTTTGACCCTAAAGGGAAGGTAAAGTTTGGGTTCAAAAATGGCGTAGCATATGCCACGAGTCCCCATTCCTTTTATTCAAAAGGGAAATTTGCCATCATTTTATTGGCGCCATTCCTTGGCATTTCTGTGGGTCTCTTTCTATTTTATTTATTTGGCTGGTTGACGGCATCTCTTTTTACCTTGATTGCTGCCGCACATGCCGCTTCTTGTGTGGGAGACTTTTACTTTCTTTTTCTGATTGTTAAAGCACCAGCGAACAGTTGTGTAGAAGATACTGAAGTGGGGCTGAATATTTATCAAGGAGAGTAGTTTATTTTTCAATTGATCTTGTCAAAATCAAAGAGCAAGAAAATGTATGCTAGAAAATCTCTTACAAAAAAACAAACACCTCAAAAGTGTTTGTTTTTTTTATAGGACTGTTTATAAAAAACGTATATAGCAAGAAGACTGTTCGGCCGACAAAAAGACAACTTGTTTTAAACGACCGTTTTCTTATTAGCGCTTTACCGATACAACGGTAAGCTGCCAGCGACTTTATTGATACTCTTTTTCTTGCCTTTTAAACAAAGGCCGAAATAAGCCAGTGTTTCTGTGGGAATCGTCTCAAGCGTCTGACGGTATTGCTCATAAGAATTGGTGGTCTGAGCAACGTCGGAAAAATCAATGATGGTTACTTCTGGATCTGCTTGTTGACTGATCGATTCACGAATGGTCTGCAACTGTTCCTTGTTCGTTTTTAAGATAGGAATGGGGAAGTTGACAATGCCAAGGTGTTTTCTGCCCGTCGAATCGTAAATATCTTCTCCGATTCCTTCGGGAAACAATTTGCCCAAGGTTGCGCCTAAAATTGCAGCAGTATTTGCAACTAAGCCAATCGGTAATTGTTCATCGATAATCATGACACATTTTTCTTGGTTATTCATACGTTCTCACTCCATCTTCTTGGTAAATTGTTTGGTAAGCTTTCGGGGTGACCCCAATCAAGCTTTTAAAGATACGGGTAAAATGACTTTGGTCACTAAAACCTGTCAGAAAAGCGACTTCTGCAATTGCTTCTTGTGCTTCTAGTCTTTTCTTGGCAGCACTGATGCGCACCGTACTTAAATATTGAAACGGCGACAGCCCATACGCTTTGGTAAATTGCCGAATCAAGACGTACTGATTCATTCCAAGAACGTCACTTAATTCACTCAAGGACAATTTTTCGGCATAATGTTGATCGATATAGGCTTTTGCCGCTGTGGCTTTATTTGACACCGGGTCCGTTTGTTCGTGGGTGAAATCCGCATACTGAACAAGCAGGTCGTGAAGCAGACAAGTAAAGCGTTCTTGCTTTTCAAACTCATCACCGCGATCCGACAGCAACAGCTGGTGCACTGCATGAAATTCCTCTTTTTCTTTCACTTGGCGAATGACCGGTTCAGGAAAGTGGGGCGTCAATTGAGTGTTAAAAATTTTTTGTACTTGTACCGCCATGTTCTCCGGGGTTAAGTGGATATTGCGGTAAACCAGCTTTTCCTCCGTGAGTTGCTGGCAGCGGTGGGCAGCCTTTGGCGGAATCAAAATCAAGTCGCCTGCTTCAACGATATAGCAGGTATTTTGACAGGTGAATTGACGCGTCCCAGCTTCCATCAAGCCAATCACATAATATTCGTGCCAATGGTTAGGAAACTCCTGCTGGATGCCGTTAAATAATAAAGCTTCTACACCAAGGGTGCTATCTTGAATGATTTTTCGTTCATTTCTCATCTGCATTCTCCTTTTTGTTACTATAACAAAAGTGGTTTTTGGTGAATAGAATGATATTGACTTTTGACTATTTTTCTTGATGGAAGACACTTGGTTGGGACTGAGAAAAGGGGCTGGAGAAGGTCGGAAAAGAGTGGATCAGGCTTGAAGAGAGAACAGCGGGTTATTTTGACGAATTTATGGAATGAATCACAGCAGATGGACCATGCGCCGTGAAAAAATAATGATAAATCCTTGGCATTTGAAAGTTTTATTGATGGAAGTATGGGACCATTTGACTGCAGTAAAGTTTGTGACGGTGGCTATCTTTGAAAGGTGGTGGTGCTTATGAATGTAAGTACTAACTCTTCAGAAAGGAGAAGCCTTTTTGTCCACAGCGGAAGCAATCGGGCTAATGATCAGTTTTGGTACATTTACCGCCATGCTGATCTTTGGTACCCTAGCCGCAGTGAAAAATGACAAAAAAAAATAACCGTCGACTTTAACAGGGAAACGGTTATCTTTTAAGTTAAAAAAACTGTCGCCGTCTTAAATGGCGCTGCAGAGGGATTGTGGCAACAACTCCTCTTTACATAGTTAGTATAGCAAGAAGAGAGTGATTTTTCAACTTTTAACAAGGATATTCTCAAACAAAATCGATAAGCGACATAGGCAAAACCTTATTCTCAATTGAAATAAGGTGTTCGATGCAGTCATTTTGGAAAAGTGTTCGAACATCTAAAAACGAATGCAATGTTTAAAGAAAAGGGAAGCATTATTATCGAAACTAGCGGCTAATAAGTTCCAGATAAATTCTGATACATTTATTGCCATGCTGCTCTTTCGTATCCTAGCCACAGTGAAAAATGACAAAAAAATAACCGTCGACTTTAGCAGGGAAACGGTTATTTTTTTACTAATAAAACCCTGTCGCCTTCTTCAAAGGTGCGAAAGAGGAGTTGTGGCAACAGGTTTCTTCTATACAGATCACTATCGATCATATTCGTGAATGCTAATCTACCAGTCGCTCGAGATCGTAGGAAAAACCGTTTTGCTTACTTAGTTCCTTGTAAAACAAGCCGCTTTTCTTTATTGTACGTTTCTGTGTGGCTAAATCTAAAGAAACTAAGCCGTAGCGGTTTTTATATGCATTGATCCATGACCAACAATCAATGAATGTCCATAGATGGTATCCTTTTATATTACAGCCATCTTGAATTGCTTTCCATAAATAGGCGAGATGGTCTTGGATAAATTCAATGCGATAGTCATCAATCACCTGTCCATTTTCATCCATGAACCGTTCTTCATTAGCAACACCCATGCCGTTTTCTGAGATAAAGGATTCAATATTTCCGTAGTTATTTTTGATATCCATACATAAATCATAAATTCCTTTTTCATAGATTTCCCATCCACGATATTCATTCATTCGACGGCCAGGCATAATATGCGGTTCAAAGAACCATTCTGGTAAGAATGGACTTTCTAGATTAACGGCAGAAGTTCTTGCTTTGACACGGCGTGGTTCATAGTAGTTTAGACCAAGTATCTGTGCGGTATTCTCTTCAATAATTTTTAGGTCTGTGTCATTGAAATCAACGGGTAATTGGTCATATTCCTCCAGCAACGAGATTAGTTTTTCTGGAAATACTCCTTTGACCATGGGATCTAAGAAACTACGAGTATAAAAAAGATCCGCAATTTCTGCTGCTTTTTTATCTGCTGAATTTTGGCTTCTTGGGAAAGTCGGACTCAAATTGAGAATTACTCCGATTTTGCTAGATAGCTGGTATTTTTTAAAAGTTTGAATGGCTTTTGCATGGGCTAATATGGTAAAGAACGCTGCTTGAGCACCACGCTTAAAATCAATGAGATTTGGATAGTGAAAATCTTCTAAATAAGATCCCAAGATTGGCCCCAAAGGTTCGTTAAAGGTGAACCAATGATAAACCAAGTCGCCAAACGCTAGAAAACAGGTATCAGCAAAATTTACATAAGCATCAACAACTTCACGTGATTCCCATCCCCCTTTATCTTGTAATTTTGCGGGCATATCAAAATGATAGAGATTCGCAAAAACTTTGATATTATTATTTTTCATTTCGGTAAAAAGATCTCGATAATAGGCTATCGCTTTCTCGTTTGGTTTACCAACCCCGTCATTTGGAAACATTCGTGCCCATGAGATAGACACACGAAATGAATTGTGCCCCGTTTGTTTCATCAATTGAATATCTTCGTGGTAACGATGGATATGGTCTGTCGTAATACTAGGTCCAATTCGTTTATAAAAACGATGAGGTTCTTCGTGAAACCACCGATCCCATACTGTCTCTGCTTTTCCTGTTTCTCCACGCCCTTCAGATTGTTCTGCTGACCAAGCGGAGCCCCACCAAAAGTCATCTGGAAATGTTAACTGAGTTTGTCTTGACATTATCGTTTCCTCCTGTTCGTTTTTAATAGTGTAACATTGCTTTTGATATAAATAAATACTTTTTATTAAAAATATATATCTTTGTGTGATGGGTATGTTTTTAGCTGTAAAAAGAAAATTTTTTATGTTAAAGTATAAGTAATAGAGATGAGTATGAGGGAGTAAGTTATGAAGAAACAGCCAAAATATATGGAGGTTTATACGGAGGTAAAGAAAAAAATTGCCAATGGAACCTATCAAATCGGCGAAAAATTACCTACAGGCGATGAACTTGCGCATGAGTATCAAACAAGTAAGCTCACTGTGAAGAAAGGTATTGATATGCTAGTATCAGAGGGAGTTTTACGAACACGTAGTGGATTCGGAACGGAAGTTCTACGCAGACCAATTGATAATTCGAAAGTGTTTGGACCAAATGAAGGTCTTTTTGATTTAGTAGGGGAAGAACATGTGACTTCTGAAATCCATACGTTCTCAATTGAGTTGCCATCGAATGAAGTGGCAGAAATTTTAGAAATAAATCAAAAAGAGTATGTCTATAATATTATTAGAAGTCGTTTTATTGATGAACAACCGTATTCTATTGAGCAAACGTTTATGCCACTTTCTGTTATACCGGGGTTAGAACCAAAGCATTTGAAACGTTCTGTATATGGCTACATTACAAATGAGCTTGGTCTAGAGATTAAATCTTCCCATATTTGGATCAAAGGTGATGTGGCAAATGACTTCGATGCGGAAATTCTTTCTGTAAAACCAGGCGAGTTTATGATAGAGGTAGACAAAGTGGTGTCATTGTCATCTGGTGTACCGTTTGAATATTCTCTTTCGAGACATTTATACAAAGATTTTATTTTTGAAGCAGTTTTTGTTGAGAAGTGAAGACCAACGAATTTCGTTGGTCTTTTTTTGACTTTTAAAAAAAGATATATAATTTTAGATAAAGATATTTACTTTTTTAAAAAGCTGGTGTATGATCATCCCATAAGCAATCGCTTACAACTAAAAAAGGAGACTGATCGGGATTATGAGTAAAAAAGATGCTATTTTTGAAAAGTTCGGAATAATAGCCACAAGGCTAGGGAACCAGATTCATCTTCGAACACTAAGGGATGCTTTCGCCACTTTTATGCCTTTTATGATGTTGGCGGGATTTGTTACATTGATCAACTATGTTATTTTAGAGCCAACAGGATTTATGGGAAATATCATTGATCCAGCAACATTAACGACGATTCAAGAAATCGGGACTTCCATCAGTAATGGAACACTAAGTATAACGACGCTATTAGTTGTTGCGGCAGTTTCTTATCATATGTGTGTTAGCAGAAATTATACGAATCATATTGCTGCTGTTCTAGTCGCTATTTCAACGTTTATTGTTCTCACCCCTATGATGACGATGTTTACACCAGAAGGAAGTCAAGAAGCGCTGGAGGTAGGTGGGGTTATTCCTGTCACTCATACTGGCGCGTCAGGAATGTTCGTTGGAATTTTTGTGGGCTTAGCTGCTACGGAACTCTTTATTAAGTTATCAAATAACAAAAAGTTACAAATTCAGTTGTCAGGAAATATCCCACCAGCTGTGTTGAAGTCATTTAACGTCCTTATTCCAATCATGATTACCGTGACTACCTTCGCAATTGGTTCATTTGCAGTCAATCAATTATTCAATATGGATGTTAATTCGTTGATTACTACTCTAATCACTGGACCTTTAAGTAGGGTAACGACAGGTTTACCAGGATTCCTCTTAATTACATCAATTGCAAATCTATTTTTCGGGTTTGGAATTCATCAAGCAGTGATATCAGGTTCACTTCTCGATCCGTTCTTAATTCAAAATATGCAAGAGAATATGGCTGCTTATGCGAATAGGGAAGATATTCCACATATCATAAACATGGCATTTAAAGATACGTTTGCTGTTATGGGAGGATCAGGAAATACTATTGCTTTGCTAATTGCTATTTTTATCTTTAGTCGTCGTAAAGACTACAAAGACTTTGCAAAATTATCCGTAACTCCTGCACTATTTAATATCAGTGAACCGATCATTTTTGGTTTACCAATTGTTTTCAATATTAGTTTGATTATTCCATTTGTATTGGCGCCGATTTTTTCCCTAACAGTTGCATATTTTGCAACAGCTGTTGGTTTAATCAATCATGTAGTCGTGCAGATACCTTGGACCACTCCTCCCGTCATATCTGGATTTTTAGCAACTGGTGGCGATTGGCGAGCAGCAGTCTTGCAAATTGCGATCATTGCTGTGAGTGTTTTTATCTACTTACCATTTTTACGTATCGATGAAAAAGTTACCTCAACAATAGGGAATGAAGAGGCAAATGATTGAGAAGAGGAAACTTCACAAGATTTTTTGAAGTCTTCTCAAACCAAAGGTAAGAGAAACAAATAAATTGAACAAATCTATATATCAAAAAGAGACCACATAGATACATGTGAGTCTTTTTTTTTGTGGGGATATCGATCGGTGAACTTGTGAATAGAGGGAAAGAATTACCTGAAGAATTTTTTTTACAAATCTATTGAGTTTCCATTCTATTTCTCACGGTTTTCGCTAACTTTTCAATAATGTACATTGCCGGTATCTGTGTTGTAATATCAGCTTCATTAATTTTTTCTAGCGAAATATTATAGGTTATTGCAATATCAGCTAATTTAGAAAGTGTTGAATTAGAGCTGCTGGTAATTCCTATTACTGAGCTTTCTGATAGATTCAAATGATTTAAATATTGAATGATTTCTGTGGTCTCGCCCGAAACGGATAAAGCGACGATACACATTTTTTTTGCTAACTCAGTGGATAGGTAATTAATAGGGTAATTACTAGGATCTTCAATGCGAATCGCCATGTTAAATAGCGACGAGAAATAAAGTGAACCATATTCAGCAACAACATTTGAGGAGCCTACGCCAATAAAAATAATCAGCTCTTTTTCCATCAATAAGTGAACTGCCTCATCAAATTTATCTTCAAAGAATTTGTCTTGTGTGCGTGCTAAAAAATTCAAGAGTTCACTCTCAAAATCAAGTGTTTTTACCTCTTTTTCTTCTTTAAGAGATTCGAGATACGCACTGAGGTAAATTTTAAATTCAGAAAAACCGGTACAGCGAAATTTTTTACAAAAGCGTAGTACGCTGGCAGTACTCGTATGACTTTTCTCAGCTAATTCACGAATACTCATGGAAGCAACTGCATTTACGTCTGAAATTATTGCTTTATATACTTCAATATCCGTTTCATTTAAGTCTGGTTGATAGTCAAGAAACAACATAGTAATCCCCTCCTGTTACAAATTGTAACAGGATTGTAACCGGTGTCAATCATTTGCTTTTGTAACCGTTTACTTAAAGGCGGTATTTATGGAGATAAAAATAATCTATACTGACCATGTAGTTAAGTTAAAGGAGTGTTTCAGGATGGATAAAGGAATAAAAATTGCAACAATTGGCGGTGGATCAAGTTATACACCAGAATTGATAGAAGGATTTATTAAACGATATGCTGAATTACCGATTTCAGAATTATGGCTTGTGGATATTGAACAAGGAAGAGAGAAATTAGAAATTGTTGGGGAACTTGCTAAACGTATGGTAAAAAAAGCGGAACTTCCAATGAAAATTTATATGACTCTTGATCGTGAAGCGGCATTAAAGGGTGCGGACTTCGTTACGACCCAATTTCGTGTAGGTCTTTTGGAAGCGCGAGCGAAAGACGAGAGAATCCCTTTAACATATGACACGATTGGACAAGAAACGAATGGTCCAGGAGGGCTTTTTAAAGGATTACGCACGATTCCCGTTATCTTAGAAATAGTGAAAGACATGGAGCGTCTTTGCCCAGAAGCATGGCTGATCAACTTTACTAATCCAGCTGGCATGGTGACAGAAGCTGTCTTACGCCATAGCAATATGCGTAGAGTAGTAGGTTTGTGTAATGGACCAATTGGAATAGAACGTGGCATTGCAGAAACATTAAAAGTACCCAAAGAAGAATTATATGTTGAATTTACTGGACTAAATCATATGGTTTTTGCGAAAAAGATTTATCATAAAGGGATTGATGTGACTCAAAAAGTACTTACATTGATGACGCAAGATGCTGGTGATGCAGTTGGTCTGAAAAACATTGCTGATTTAGAATGGGAACCAGATTTTTTCCGAACACTTGGCATGATTCCCATCGGCTATTTAAGGTATTACTATCAGACAGCCACTATGTTGTCTGAGCAAAAACAATCAGCAGAAAAAGAAGGAACTCGTGCAGAAGTTGTGCAGAAAATCGAACATGAATTGTTTGAACTTTATAAAGATGAACATCTAGCAATCAAACCACCTCAATTATCAGAACGTGGGGGCGCTTATTATAGTGAAGCAGCATGTAATTTAATTAATTCCATCTATAATGACAAACGTGATATTCAAACGGTCAATACAAGAAATAATGGAGCCATCAGTGATATCGATTGTGATTCAGCGGTTGAAGTAAATTGTTTGATTACAAAACAAGGACCGATCCCTTTGACTACAGGTGAATTGCCTATTCCTATCAAAGGGCTAGTTCAACAAATTAAGTCTTTTGAACGTATAGCGGCCCAAGCAGCTGTTACGGGAGACTATAACACTGCTTTATTAGCGATGACGATCAATCCCTTAGTTCCAAGTGATAGGACAGCAAAGCAACTACTTGATGAAATGCTTTTGGCACACAAAGAATATCTGCCGAATTTTTTTAAAGGAGAATGACAATGAATATAAAATACTATGTTGAGGCAAATTACCAGGAAGTCAGTAAGATCTGTGCAAAACTCATTTTAGATGTCTTGAAAGAAAAGCCAAATGGGTTATATTGCTTTGCAGGTGGTGATACACCCGTAGGAACGCTTAACATCATTGCAGAAGCAGCAATCAATAAAGAAATAGATTTATCCCAGGCAAAGTTTATTGAACTAGATGAATGGGTTGGAATCGATCCGAAAAATGAAGGCAGTTGTATATCCTATTTGAAAAGAAACTTATTCAATCGGGTTCCTATTGACCTAAAGCAACTTCACACATTTGATCCTTTAGCCGATGATTTAAATGAGGAATGCAAAAAAGCTGATAAATTTATCGAGGAGAATGGAGGATTAACACTGAGTTTGCTTGGGGTTGGAGTAAATGGTCACTTAGGTTTTAATGAGCCTGGTTCGTCCTTCGAAGATAAAGCTCATATAGTGAACTTAGACGAATCAACCCAAAGTGTTGGGAAAAAATATTTTTCAGACGTGAAAGTTGATCGTACGAAAGGAATTACGTTAGGGATAGGACAATTATTACAATCTGGAACAATGATCGTACAAGCTAGTGGAGCAAAAAAGAAATCTGCGATACAACAATTTCTAAGCGGTACGATTACAAAAGAGTGTCCAGTTACTTCTCTATGGTTGCATAAAGATCCTGTATTGGTGGTTGATAAGGAAGTCGTGAACTAAAAGGAGGAAAAAAGATGCAGGTCATTGAGAACAAGGTATTGCCTATATTGCTGAAAATAGGCAATAGTAAACACTTAGTTGCTATAAGAAATGGGATTTCCATGACGATTCCTTTTACTATTGTTGGAAGTATCTTCCTAATCATTGGTAACTTTCCAATACAGTCATGGATGGATTTTGTGTCAAATTGGGGGCCGCAGTTGAATGCACCAGTCAATGTTACGTTCGGAATCCTTGGACTGATATCTGCAATTGGCATAGGCTATCATTTAGGAAAAGAGTTTGGTGTTGATGCTATTTCTAATTCGATGCTCACAACTATCGGCTTTCTTCTAGCAACATTAAACGATGACTGGACGATAAATTTGGCTAATTTTGGTGCTAGTGGTATGTTTACCGCGATCATTGTTGGGGTATTTGTCACTCATGCTTTTAAATGGTTTGTCACTCATAATATTGTAATAAAAATGCCAGAAGGTGTGCCGCCCACTGTAGCAACTTCTTTTGCAACGTTAATCCCAGGAGCATTTATTCTGACCGTTATATGGATCGTCAGAACTTTATTAGGGGTTGATATCAATGAAATCATTACTATTGTTTTCCAACCTTTAATGCAAGGGATGGGAACACTCCCAGGCATGCTGCTATACACACTTCTCGTTTGTATGCTATGGATATGTGGAATCCACGGAGACAATGTTTTGTCCGGAATTGCGACCCCTGTTTTCCTAAGTTATCTTGCTGATAATACGGCAGCTTTTCAAAGTGGTGTAGAAGTTCCTCATGTTTTTGCCGATGGATTTTGGATTGTCTTTATGTGTTTAGGCGGAACTGGAGCAACACTAGGTCTAGTGTTAAATATGCTCCATTCCAGAAGTAAGATGTATAAGTCGATTGGACGATTATCATTGCCGTCAGCTATTTTTTGTATCAATGAACCGGTTATTTTTGGTTTGCCTATTGTGATGAATCCTGTAATGCTTATTCCCTTTATAGCAACGCCTATGGTCCTATGTATCGGTACGTATATCCTAATGAATATTGGTATAGTAGGACCGATTGTTATTCAAGTTCCATGGACTATTCCTCCTATTATTGGTCCTTATTTAGCTACTAATGGTAGTATTGGAGCAGCTGTTTGGTCTGTTGTATCAATTGCTATCTCATATTTTATTTATATGCCATTTTTCAAAATATTGGAAAAGCAGCAAGTAAAAAACGAAGCCGCAAAGACACAGGAAACGGAAACAACGATTCCTGTTAGTATAAGTGAGTAGATAGAAAAAGCTTATTTTCCATCATTTATTAAGATAAGTCTTTTAGGTATCAGAAAATAACTTTAAAAAAGTATATTGGAAAAATGACGATTGCTTTTAATGATTCTGATAGTTTCAATAATAAAACAACAAATAGCATCAGTATCTAAGCGAATCAGTAAATGATTCGCTTTTTTTAATGTTGTATTTTTTATCCATTTGTTTCTATCAACAAAACCTTCTCGGATACTATATTGGATGTTATGGTAATCCTTGAGATCACCTCTTCGGTCCATCGTTAAAAAAAAACGAAGTTTCAGTTGTACCGAGAAATGATGGCGATTTCATTTTGTGCAAGCTATAGTTTAGGTGGGGGTAGCAAATATGATTCATTTCAAATTGACGTATCTGTTTTCAGAACCAAATGTTGAGGCGTTTCTTGATTTGACGAAGTGGAGGGATGAGGAATTTTTGGCTGAGATTGCCAAAATCAATCAAATCACTGAACAGCGGTTGAATCAACGAATCATGATTCATGAGGGAGAAGTTTTGATTCCTTCACTGATTCAACGAAAGTGGCCGGAAATTCTTTTCGATGTCCAGAAGAATACGTTGTTTTTTTCGGAAGAAGAGCGGCGGTCCATGATTTATCTTCTGACTTTTTCAGCAGTGAAAGATTTATCCGTCTATCAGTTTCAAGAGCTGTTCTATGTCAGTAAAAATACGATTTTGAAGGATGTAAAGGGGATCAGAGAGGAACTTGCAGCTTTCAAGATTCAACTATTGTACTCTCGAAAATATGGCTTTTATCTAGAGGGAGAGGAATATCAGATTCGCGCTCTTGCCTTTCGAAAGGTCAGCACGTTATCCAATACGAAAAACGGGAACTTGCTCTTATTTGAGGGAATCTATGAGCAGGATAAAACGATCTATGTTCAAATCAGAGATCGTTTGTCCGCAACACTGACTGATTTCAATCTGGTGATCGTTCCGAGTCGCTTCGAAGAAATGCTTTATTTTCTTAATTATCTATCCTTTCGGATGGCAGAAACGGCTGTTTCTTTAGCGGAGACAGAAATACCGCTGCTCCAGTCGCTGAATGTCCATCAAGTCAGTCAGCAGTTTTTAGCAGAATTTCCTGACATCAAAGATCGGAAAACAGAAGAACTTTATGTAACGATCCTGTTGAAAACGATTCTGCAAGGAGATATCGAAGATACTTCATTAGAGTTTTTATTGGAATGTGCCAGTAAGATCATTCATGAAATGGAACGGCTGGCAGCTATCGAGTTTGTGGACTATCGCACCCTTTTGATGAACACATTCTATCATCTTGTACCAGCGTATTTTCGAATCCGCTACGGTTTTCCACTGGAGAATGTACTGATTGAAGAAATCAAGCTGCAATACAATGAGTTGTTTGAACTGACGAGACGAGCACTGGGTTCTTTAGAAGACCTAGTCGGCACGATCCCTGATGAAGAAATCGGTTATTTTACGATTTTGTTTGGTGGAGAAATCAGTAAACAAAAGGCCAAACGTGATTACTTCCAACTGAATGCATTAGTCGTTTGTCCCAGTGGCATCAGTTCATCCTTGATTTTGGAATCAGAATTAAAGGAACTGTTTCCCCAGATCCATTTTTTGCCGGCTCGTTCGATCGAAGAGTACGAAAATGTTCGGTTTAATGAAGAGATTGATCTGATTTTTTCCAGTGCGCCGATCAAAACCAAACGACCCTGTTATGTGATCAATCCGATTATGACACCCATTGAGAAGGATGAACTGGTTAAAAACGTACAAGCGGCATTTTTCCCTTCAAAAACTGGATTGCATTCCATTGACGATGTGTTAGAAGTGATTTTGCCCTATGTTGATTTAAAAGCAGGAATCAGTAAGCAAAAGCTGAGAAAAATTTTGCAAAGAAAAATCAATCGAGAATTGAATAGAAGGGAAGACCAACGTCCGATGTTATCAGATTTATTAACAGCAGAAACCATCCAATTTACCGAGGTGCCGCTGACTTGGCAAGAAGCCATTCGAGAAGCTGCTGCGCCATTAAAAAAGACCAATAAAATTGAGGAGCAGTATATTACCGCCATGATCAATAAAGTGGTGGATCACGGTCCTTTTATCCATATTGGAAAAGGCATCGCTTTGCCTCATGCACGTCCAGAAGATGGGGTCAATGCCATCGGGATGTCGTTATTAAAAGTCAAAGAACCAGTGCTTTTGAATGATGATCCGCAACACCCCATTCACGTGTTTATATGTTTGGCGGCGGTTGACAATGAACTCCATCTAAAAGCGTTAGCGAGTTTAACTAAAATTTTGTCGAATAATGAAAAACTAACTGCGTTACTTTCCGCAACCAATGCGGATCAAATAATTGAAGTGATTAGAGAAGGAGAAGATGAAAAATGAAATTTGCAGCAGTGTGTGGGTCAGGATTAGGATCAAGTTTTATGGTGGAGATGAATATCAATTCTGTTTTAAATGAACTGGGTGTCTCAGGCGTGGAAGTGTCCCATTATGATTTAGGAAGTGCTGCACCCGATATGGCGGATGTTTTCTTCGTTGGCGGCGATTTAGCCGATAGTGCGCAGCATCTAGGTGAGATCGTAGTTTTAGACAGTATTATCGATCTCGATGAATTGAAGCAAAAGGTTCAAGCCGTTTGTCAGGAAAAAGGATTACTATAAAAAGGAGTAGACAGTCATGAACGAATTTTTAGATATTCTTGTTGATATCGCGAGTACCCCAGCGATCTTAGTTGCGCTGATCGCCGTTTTGGGGAATGTGCTGCAGAAAAAAGACATTGCCACGATCGTCAAAGGGGGGATCAAAACCTTTGTTGGGTTTCTCGTGGTCACTGCCGGGGCTGGGGTGATCGAAAGCTCTCTGGCGCCATTTGGGGAGATGTTCCAAGCAGCCTTTAACATGCAAGGGGTCGTACCGAATAACGAAGCGATCGTTGCGCTGGCTTTGACGACTTACGGCACCTATACCGCACTTATTATGTTAGCAGGAATGGCCTTCAATATTTTGATTGCACGTATCACTCGCTTTAAATACATTTATTTGACTGGGCATGCCACGTTGTATATGGCTTGCATGATTGCGGTGATTTTGAGCGTTACTGGAATGAACACCTTTAATCTAGTTTTATTTGGCGGCTTAGCGTTAGGGATCTGTAACACGATTTTCCCAGCGATCGCACAACCGTTTACCCGAGAAATTACTAAAAATGATTCCGTCGCATTGGGGCATACGGGGAACTTCGGCTACGCATTGAGCGGGTTGATTGGGAAATACGTCGGCAATAAGGAAAAATCTACCGAAGACATCAATTTTCCGAAAGGCCTGTCTTTCTTGCGGGATTCTACTGTTAGTATCACGATTACGATGGCGGTTGTATACGTGATCGTAGCAATTTTTGCTGGGAGTGAATTTATTACGGAAAATCTTAGCAATGGCACGAACTCGATCATTTATTCGTTGCAGCAAGCAGGTTCGTTTGCCGCTGGTGTCTTTGTGATTTTAGCTGGTGTCCGTTTGATTTTGGCAGAAATCGTACCAGCCTTTAAAGGGATTTCTGAAAAGCTTGTTCCTAATGCGATTCCTGCATTGGATTGTCCAATCGTCTTTCCTTATGCGCCAAATGCTGTTCTGATTGGTTTTCTAACCAGTTTTGTCGGTGGGATCGTTAGTTTGATCATCATGGTCTTCACAGGAACAACCGTTATTATTCCAGGGGTCGTACCCCATTTCTTCTGTGGCGCAACGGCAGGTGTTTACGGCAATGCAACGGGTGGTGTGCGAGGCGCCGTCATTGGTTCCTTTATTCATGGGATCATTATCAGCTTCATGCCGATCTTGTTGATGCCAGTCATGGGGGATCTTGGGTTCCAAGGATCAACTTTCTCTGATACCGACTATGGGGTTGCAGGGATCTTCCTAGGAAACTTAGCCAATATGGGCGGTCAAATCGCCATCTTCTCAGGGATAATTGCGGTAGTCGCGGTCTTGATCGGATTGACGATTTTCAAGAAAAACAGTCGGACAAAATCTGTTTCTGAATAAATAGAGGATGGAGGGATAAATAGTGGCAATCAGTGAACAAAAATACCACGAGCTTGAAGAATTAGCGGCAAAGATTCGTTTAGATACCCTTTGCAGCATCAAGAAAATGGGACAAGGCCATCTGGGCGGCTCCTTTTCAATTGTTGAATTATTGGCCGTTTTGTACGGCAAACAGCTGCGAATCAATCCACAAGATCCACAGTGGGCGGATCGTGACCGACTCGTCTTGTCAAAAGGGCATGCTGGCGCCGCCCTGTATAGTGCATTAGCAAATACGGGCTATTTTGATCGGTCGTGGTTATGGACGATCAATGAGGGCGGCACGAGACTGCCTTCCCATCCAGATCGCTGGAAAACGCCGGGGGTTGATGCCACCACAGGTTCACTGGGGCAGGGAACTTCCATGGCTGCTGGGATCGCGACAGGCCTGCGCTTGGCAGGCAAGGACAATTTTGTTTATTTGATCGTTGGAGATGGTGAACTAAATGAAGGACAGTGCTGGGAAGCCTTCCAATACATTGCCCACTTTAAACTGAATCACTGTATCGTCATTATTGATGACAACAAAAAACAGCTAGATGGGCCAACCAAAGACATTCTTGATCCTTTTGATATACAGCAGAAGATGACTGCTTTTGGCTTTTATACAGAAAAAGTTCCAGGGGCAGACATGCAAGCCATTGATGAGGCAATCGAGCGCTGCAAAGCAATCGAAGACCAAGCGGTTTGCATTGTCTTGGACAGCGTGAAAGGACAAGGCGTTCCTTTCTTTGAAGAACTAGATGCCAATCACTCCGTGAAGTTTACCACGGATGAGATCAATCAAGCGGCAGAAGCGGCAATCAAAGAATTGACGATAAAAATCGAAGGAGGACGCTAAGGCATGTTTACATTAAGCAAAACCACTGCTGCTGGTAAAGAGCTACGAACATGTGTCGTTGACACATTGGTGGAACTCATGGATGAAAATAACCAGCTAGTTGCGTTAGATGCCGACCTTGGTTCTGCCAGCGGCTGGACAGCGATTGCCAACAAACATCCCCAACGCTTTATCAACATGGGGATCGCGGAAGCCAATATGGTTGGTGTCGCAGCTGGCTTGAGTTTAACTGGTTATACACCTTTTATCCACACCTTTGGGCCATTTGCGACGCGTCGGGTATTCGATCAGCTGTTTATTTCTGGCGGCTATGGCGGCAATACGATCAATATTTACGGTTCTGATCCAGGGTTTGCAGTCGGGCACAACGGCGGCACCCATACGACATGGGAAGATGTGGCTTTGATGCGAATGATTCCCCAATCGGTCGTCTGCGATGCAGCGGATGAAGTCCAAATGGCGTGGATCATAAAAACCTTTAGCCAATTATCAGGCATTCATTACGTACGAGGCAATCGGAAAGCGGTTCCGATGATTTATGAAAAAGGCTCGACCTTTGAACTAGGAAAAGGCAATATTTTAAGACCAGGCGATGAACTGTTGTTGATTGCTAGCGGCCAATTGGTTTCTGAAACACTGCAAGTGGCAGAAGAATTAGCAGAAATAGGAATTAGCTGCGAAGTGATCGACATGTTTACCATCAAACCAATCGATAAAGAATTGATCCTCCGCGAAGTTCAGGGGAAACGGCAAGTCATCACCATCGAAAATCATTCTATTACCGGTGGACTAGGAAGTGCCGTCGCCGAAGTACTTGCTGAAACTGGCAGTGCTGTCCCCTTAAAACGCATTGGTGTCAATGAACGATTCGGTCAAGTCGGCACACCCGATTTTTTGCAAAAAGAATATGGCTTAGATGCTGCTTCAATCAAGCAGCAAATAGTCGAGGGGAAGGCCAGGGGATAGAAAAAGGAAGCATCAGCGACTCAATGGTTGATGCTTCCTTTTCATTCCTTTCAGATCTTGTAAAAAAAGCGTCAAACAGCGTGTCAGTCCTGCTGTTTGATGCTTTTTTATGAACTAAGACAAAAACCAGCGCCGTAAGTTTTCTGCTTCGGTTAATGGAAAATAGAACAGCTTACTTTCGGTGAGAGTATCTTCGGTTTTGATGGTTAGCTGTGACTTGCCAAGCCCTCTTTTGTGCTGCCAATGCGTGGTGGTGACAGTGAAATCTTGGATTTTATTTTTCTTCAGATAAGCGGTCACCTTCGTAAGACCGCGGATCGTTTGGCACAACAATACGTGGTTATCTAAAAATTGATAGCCTTGTATTTTGCCTCGCCAGATGCTTGATAACACGAAGGAGCCAAAGAACACGAAGAAAATCAGGGCTAACCACCAGAAAAAGAAGGCAGAGATTCCTACAGCAAGCAGTCCGATCAGCAGCGGCCAACGGCAGAAGTACCAAAAGTTGGGTCGTGGATTTTTCACTAGAGCGGGTTGTTGAAACGACCATTCGGGCAAAAAGCGGGCCAATGTTTCGGTCAGCTGCGCCTCTTTCAAAATGGGGAACAGATAGACCGTATCGTCGCTTTCTGATGAACTGCCAGCAGCCAGCAGTAATTTGACGGAGCTTAGATGAAAGATTCTTCGATAAAGGTTTTGTTCGACACTCAGCCCTTGGATCCTAGCGAGGGGAATCGTTTGGTGTCGTTTAGAAAACAAGCCCTGCGTGATCAGCAGCTGTTGTTGGTTCGTTTCCACCGTAAAGCCATAATAACGGAAAAGATTTCTGGCGATCGCAAGGAAGAAAAACAAAATCAGTAGCCCGAGTAAAAGTGCAGCACCTAATAAAAGGCCAAGTTGCTGCAATTCCGATGCATAGGCAAAGAAATTGGGAATGTTGTCGATCACGTTGTAGCCGATGACTAGAACCAAGGTGAAAACAGAAAAATCAGTGAGAGAAAACAAGAAAATCTCCTTGAATTTCAAAGTGAATGTTTCTAGCGGCGGCTTGGCTGACTTCTCAGCTGAAAACGCAGCGTAATCGTCGGTTGGTTCTTCTCCACTAGCTGCTTGGGCATTCGGCTGTTGTGGTGTCGCAGCCGCCTTTTTTGACGCTTCGATGGAGGCAATGAGAGTCAGCGGCAATGCAGGGAAAAGAATTTCGGCTTCACCACTCGAACTTGCGGCGCTTTCCAACTTCACTTCAGCTAATTTAAACGGACGTAAATAAAAGTAATGATTCTCTTGAATGGTTTGGATGCGTTCAAATGGCAAAATCGTTTGTTTTTGAATAAAGAGTCCTTTGTTGACTAGCACACTCGTTTGATCGATTTGAAAGGTAAAGCGGGCGTAAGACAGTACCGCAAAAATCAGACAGACCAGTAAAAATAGCAGAATGCCGCCCAGAATCATCGGAAAAGAAGGGGCGTCGTTGAATAATTTGAATACAAGCAGAAATGCTAGTACCAGAAAATTTTTGCAATTTTTGAACCAATAAAGACCGATACACAGCAACGGCAGTCGTTGTTTTTCATAGATCATCTTTGACCACCTCGACTAAATTCATGATGGTTTCTCGCAAGCGTTCGGCTTGCGCCACTGGCAAGCCTTCAATGGTGTGGTTGGTGGCAGCCGTATGGATCTGTAAGGAGACTAAAGCGTATTTTCGCAAAAAGATCCCTTGGTCCGTTTCGATGTGCTGGATTCGGCGGATCGGAATATACGTGGTGCTGCGAAATAGATAGCCACGTTGAATAGCGATATCCTTTTCTTGGATCTCGTAGCGATGGAATTTGTAACGGTAGCTCATCAGCACAAAAGAAAGCAGATGACTGATCAAAGTCAGTGCCAATAGGCTTGACCAAAGGGCGAACACCCAGAAATGAAGCCAGTTTTGCATGGATAAAAACCAAAAAGAAGCAGCGAAAAGTAAACTGAAAATGATTAGTGAAGTAATTGTCCGCAACCGCCAAACACGGATGATGGTCTGAGGCATTTGTTCATTTAATAAGGGATAATTCAAGGGAAACGTCCTTTCTACATAGAAATAACTGGTTTACCCACAAATATAGTGGAGATAGAAGAAAAAAACAAGCTTAGAAATTAAAAATAGTTAATTGTGATTTAATTGCAGATAGAAGAAGTACCAGAGGCAGTTTGCACGGTCCATAAAGGAGCCTATGCTGCAGTGATCCAGTTTGCTGAAAATAACGGCTATCGAATCACAGGGCCTTTTCGTGAAAGCTATATTGATGGCATTTGGAATAAAGAAAGTGAAGAGGAATGGCTGACTGAGATCCAGCTTCCTGTTGAAAAAATCAGCAGGTGAAGGGAAGTAAACATTCAGCGTTCTTGCAAAATTTCTCCCCCTAAGGTGCGAATTTCGGCAAGACCATCGTTTAATCGAGCGTCTACAGTCAATTCCCATTGACAAATCGACTGGCGCCTTCTAAACTAAAGGCAGAAAAACAAGAGAAAAAGGTGATGGCTCCGGCCTATCTGCTGTTATTCCTTCGTTAACAGGGGTAGGACTGGAAAAGAGTAAATAAAATCAATTTCATAGGCAAAAAATTGACTGCATGCAGTGTTATTTGAAGTGCCTATCATTGATTTTATTTTACTCTTCGCTTTTTGATCTTCATCGCTTGAAGATTGACCGCAGAGTAAAATCTGCGGTCTTTTTTGTTTTTCGATTATTTTGAAAGGGGAAAATAAAATGTACCAAGAATTGAGAAAGGCAATCGAGCGGCCACCGCTCTATAAAAAAATGGCAGGGGCGTTTTGGGATGATGCGTATATTTCCAAGCAAATGTTAAAGGCTCATTTGGATCCTGATTTTGAGGGAGCGAGTAGAAAGGCTGACTTTATCGACGAATCCGTTCGCTGGATCAGTCGCATTGTTCCACCAGAAAAACAGACGCAACTTCTTGATATCGGTTGCGGACCAGGGATCTATGCGGAAAAATTTGCAGCGCTGGGCTATCAAGTGACAGGCGTTGATTACTCCAGAAGGTCCATCGCCTATGCGAGAGATTCCGCGAGTAAGCAGCAATTAAACATTTCCTATCTATTTGATAATTATTTGGAGATGGCATTGCCTCAGCAGTTTGACTTTATTACCTTGATTTATTGTGATTATGGTGCCTTAAATCCAGAGGAACGAAAACTGCTGCTAAATAATGTGCTGGCGCATCTAAAACCAGGTGGCAAATTTTTGTTCGATGTATTTACGATTGCCCAGTTTTTAACGCTTAATGAAGAGCAGACCTGGGAAAGTCACGAATCAGCAGGGTTTTGGCGGGGGAAGCCCCATCTTGTGCTGAATCAACGATGGAAATATCCTGATCACGTCTTGCTGGAGCAAACAACGATTTTAGCAGAAACTGAGCTCACCAATTATTATTTATGGACGACCTATTTTACAAAAGATGCATTGCTGAGGGAAGTTCAGGCTGCAGGCTTTGATATCTGTGAGGTATTTGGCGATGTCAAAGGCAGTCCTTATAGCGAAGAAGGTTCAACAATGGCGATACTACTGAAAAAACCATGCACTCATTGAAAGAGTGGTTTTTATGTAAATAGAAGCAAAAAGAAACGACGATTTTCTGTCGTTTCTTTTTGTTTGGCGCAGGTCTGGTCGATTGATTCCTAGGTACGAATGATGTGGCTCTTTTCGTACTACTCAGCGAAACGTCGAACCATCGTAATATCTGTTTCCAAATAGCCCATTTTTTTGTATAGCTGATACGCAGACTGATTATGGGCAAAAACATGCAAGCCGATCTCAGTGATGCCTTGCTGGATCGCCCACTTTTCCAAAGCCTGTAACGCTTCGGTGCCATAGCCTTTTCCTCGCTGGTCTTCCTCGATGATAAAGTCATAGATGAAGGCTTTCTGGGCAGCTGTGTTGATCCAAATCACCCCGATCGGTTCACTAAAATCAGCTGCAAATAAAGAAAACAAGTGATTGTTTTCGGTGGCAGTCCCTTGAGGAAGCAGGGAAGCAAAGCTTTCTTTGGCTAGGGCGAGGGCCTCGTCTTTGGCCCATGTGCCTGCTTGGACTTTGTCGTTGGCGTATTCGAAAACTGCATTGGTTAAGTAAGCAGCATAGTCGCTGTCTTTCATTGGGATTAAGTTCATCTATTTCTCCTTTTGTCCTTGTCGGCTCTTCTTAACCTACAGAATGATTGTAGGCAATGAGAAACAAGAATATTTGATATGAAACGGTTTGTTTCCCCTTCAGTTGAGGCGCTCTGGCAACGGGTCTCGTCGTTGAAACAAAAACAGGTCATCCGGTGCAAACTGGTGGCGTGCATCGCAAGTATAGCCTCGTAGCCAGTCAACCCCATCGATGCGGCGAACGTAGAATCCTTTGGGGAAATCGTCGGTTTTTTCCAAAGGCACAGAAGCGATCGTGATTGCGGCAGCTGGCGCTTTTCCTTGGGATTTCAATCCGGTACTATTTGCCAGTTGGCGATAGCCCAGACGAAAGTGTAAGGCCATTTCCAATGTACAACAAGTCAATCCATAAGAAGGCGCAGCTGCAAAAATCTCCGTCAAAGAGCCGCCTTGGGGGAGTCCCAGTTCTTTAAGGGGAACAATCACACAAGCAGCACGCTGTTTATCGGCACTGAAGGAGAGCTGGGGATGGCGCAAGAGCTGGTTGGCATACGCGTTTAAGTGAATCTGATTTTCTTCCAACTGCTGGCAGAGGCGGTTTAGCGAAACCCCGCCATACTGTACGATCACTTCCTTCAAATCAAACACTCCTTTCAATAGAGATCCTTTTCCTAAAAAATCAGTTCGCGCCCTCGTTCTCGGACAAATTGGCATAAATCGCAGCAACTTCTTCTTGATAACGATTCTTTAGTCGAGGGGGACTTAAAATGCGTAGGCTTTTTCCAAAAGAGAACAAATAGGGCACTACCCAGCTTTCCTCGGGCAAATCAACGGTAACCACAGCAGTGCCTTCCTCCGTCAAAGTAATATCCTGATGATCGAACTCATCATATACCCGATAAAGAACGTCGGCTTGAAAGAATAGACGCGCAGGATAGGTGTCAACAGTCAACTCAATGGCAGAATCAGGCGCAGTGACTGGGAAAAAATGCTGGTCAGTGACGTGGACCTGACTCATGCGGCTGATTTTAAATGTCCGAAAGGCATTCTTTTGCTGGTCGACGGCTTGCAGATACCAAGCTTGCGAGCGAAAAAGCAGTTTATAAGGCTGGCAGATGCGTTTTTGCAGGCCCTGTTTACTGACATAGTCAAAGGTGATCACGTGGTTTGTTAAAATACTCTTTTTTAATAAATCAAACGTGTCGTTGCCGTTTTCTCGCCGATGCCAAGTGGAAAAATCCACTTCTAGCCAATCAGCATCGGGCTGCTTAAACAAGGATTGCAGTTTTGCCAGTGATTGCCCACTGATCTGTGGCGTCAGCTGGCGAATCCCTTTCAACGCCAAAAGCAGGTTTTTCCGTTCTTCTTCTGATAATAACACTTTATCCAACACAAAACTGCTTAACAGATAAACGCCGCCATTTCGACCCGTTTCGGTATAGATGGGCACGCCAATACTGCTTAGGGTATTGATATCTCTGGTGATGGTGCGAGTCGAGACTTCAAATTGTTTGGCTAATTCAGAAGTGGTTGCTTTTTCATGATTCAACAGGTGATAGATAAGGCCGAATAGGCGTGTCGTGCTCACTTGGTTTGCTCCTTTTATAAAAAGATGATAAAACACTGACACAAGGTGTCTAGGTTTCTATCGTATCATAAAGACAAAGAAGGAGGAACTCCAATGAAATTTTCGATAATGGCAACGGAAAGAACCAATAATTTTACTGATCCAGCGATTCAAGCAAAAATCACTGGCTTATGGGAGAAAAACAGCGAGGCGGTCAAGAAAGCCGCAGAAAAAGGAACGGTCATCGCTTGCGTTTACCACGAGTATGAGTCAAACTATCAAGGAGACTATGCCGTTTCGCTTTGTTTCGAAGAAACGGAGCAAGCAGACTTTGATACAGAAAAATATACTTGGAAAAAGTATCCGGTCGATCGGCGCGATGCGCAGGGCATTTTGTCTACTTGGCGTCAAGTCTGGTCTGAGGAAGAAAACCAGCAGTTGCAGCGCAAGTATTCCTTTGATTTTGAACAATATGCGCCAGATGGCGAAGTAACGATTTTTATCGCCATTGCTGAAAGCGACAAAGAGCAGCCATTTTCCTGAATAGGAGGACAAACAATGAGACAGTATGAAAGCAAAGTAGCGCTGATCCAAGAGATCACAGAACGTTACCAAAAATTTCGCCAAGAATTTGATGAAATTCCTGAAGCCTTGCGAAATCAACGGATAGCAAGTGTCGACAAGACCCCTTCAGAAAACTTGTCTTACCAAATCGGCTGGGTCAGTTTGTTATTGTCATGGGAAACACAGGAACAACAAGGGATGAGCGTTCACACACCTGCTGAAGGGTACAAATGGAACAACCTTGGCGGATTGTATCAATCCTTTTATCAGACATATGGCAGTTTGACATTAGCACAGCAGCAAGAGCTCTTAGACCAAAAGGTGACGGCACTTTGCCAGTGGATCGAAGGCTTATCCGATCAGGAATTGTTTGAAGCAGGGCAACGGGATTGGGCAACCACCAAAGCACAGTGGCCAGTCTATAAATGGATCCATATCAATACAGTAGCACCCTTTACCAATTTCCGAACGAAAATCCGAAAATGGAAAAAGGAAGCACTGCATTGATCAATAAAAGAAGCAAGCTGGTTGAGCGTTTTTTAGCAACTGAGGGAACAGCTAACTTAAAGAATTGTTAAACAGTTGATCTGCGAAGATCAGCTGTTTTTTTGTTTTGTGTCATCGCAAGAAACCACCTGGAAAGCCTATGATAGCTTATTGTCTAGTCGGTTCAGGTTAAGGAATAAACTGTTATTTTAATTCCTAAAGTGACGCGAAGGTGACAAAAATGAAACGCCAATTCGTAAAAGGGTATGCTATATTTTAAACAGTACTTGTTTTTTTACAGAAAAAAAGCGGGGAGTCGATGGCGCATCTTACGCAATCGACGCCAATTGTTTTTATAGAAAAAACACAAAACCATTCCCAAGTCTGATGCAAGTTTGCTGAATATTCAGCAAAATAAAAGTAAATGACCAAGAATAGAAAGGGTGAGGATCATCGAAAACAACCAAACCATTGGCTTGACGTCAGGAGAAGTCAAGGCGCGGGTGCAGCGCGGTCAAGTCAATAAGACAAAAAAGGATACGACGAATACGTACCCGAAAATCCTTTTTACCAATATCTTTACCTTTTTCAATTTGATCAACTGTGTCCTATTCTTTCTCGTCTGTTTGACGGGTTCTTACCAAAACGGCTTGTTCGTCTTTGTTGTCTTCAGCAATGTGATCATCAATCTCTTTCAAGAAGTTCGTTCCAAACGAACGCTGGATAAGCTGGCATTGCTAAAAGTTGCCAAAGCCGATGTTTATCGGGATGGCAAGCTGGAGAACTTGCCGATCCACAAACTCGTAATGGATGATGTGTTACGACTGAAAAGCGGGGATCAAGTGCCGACGGATGCCAAAGTCATTCAAGGATCTTTAGAAGTCAATGAATCCTTGCTGACTGGTGAAATGGATACGATCTACAAGCAGCCAGCAGACGAGTTGTTTTCTGGCAGTTTTATCACTGCTGGCGAAGCGTTATGCCAAGTGATCCACGTAGGCGCTGACAACTATATCGCAAAAATCAACAAAGAAGCCAAAACCATCAAACGACAAAAATACTTGATCCAAGGCAGTTTAAACAAAATCATTCGTTGGATCAGTCTGATTTTGGTGCCGTTATGTACCCTCTTGTTCGTCAAACAGTTCTATTTCTCTCATGCAACTTTCAACACCGCCATCTTACGGACGGTGGCGGCAGCTGTGGGAATGTTCCCCGAAGGTTTGTTTTTATTGACCAGTGTCACATTGACCATCAGTGCCGTCTATCTGGCGCGCAAAAAAGTGATGGTGCAGGAATTGAACTGCATTGATGCCTTGGCACGGGTCGATGTTCTTTGCTTAGATAAAACGGGCACGATCACCGAGGGCAAGATGACGGTGGAAAAGACGATTTCCTTTCAATCGGACACACCGTTGGCAGAAATCACTGGTAACTTAATGGCGCAGCTACCCGATCAGAACCCAACGGCAATGGCGCTGCGAACCTTTTTCCCAGAAAAAACGACGTACCAGATGCAGCAAGTCGTCCCTTTTTCATCAGATCGTAAATTCAGTTGCGTCACGTTTGAAGGACAAGGCACTTATTTCATCGGAGCTGCGTCGATTTTACTAGGAACCAACCATGAAGCTGTCTTAAAACAGGAAAGGCAGCTGGCAGAAGAAGGCTACCGAGTGATCGTTTTGGCTCACAGTACGCAAGGCTATGAGGAGGCAGGACTGCCGACGGATATTGAACCGCTGGGCTTTTACTTACTGTCAGACACGATTCGTGAAGATGCCAAAGAGACCTTGGAGTATTTTCGTTCACAGGCAATCCAATGCAAGATCATCTCTGGCGATGATCCAGTGACAGTCAGTCAAATCGCGAAAAAAGTCAATCTACCAGGGGCTGCTGATTTTATCGATGTATCAAAATTAACTGCAGCCGAATTAAAAGAAGCTGTCAGCAACTATCAGATTTTTGGTCGAGTGACGCCGCAACAAAAGAAAGAAATGGTGCTCTACTTGAAAGAACAAGGGCATACCGTCGCAATGACTGGCGATGGCGTCAACGATGTTTTGGCGCTGAAAGAAGCCGACTGCTCCATCGCGATGGCTTCTGGTGTTGATGCTGCGCGCCAAGTATCAAATTTGGTGCTTTTGGAAAATCAATTTGATGCTTTGCCATCGGTCATGGATGAAGGCCGCCGAGTGATCAATAACATTACCCGCTCAGGTTCATTGGTGCTAGTGCAAGTCTTATTCTCCATCATGATCACCATGGGGACGTTGTTATCAGGAACGACCTATCCTTTTGAGCCGATCCAATTAACGATCATCAATGCCTGCTTTGTCGGCATTCCGACCTTCTTTTTAAACTTTGAACCAGACTTCAATCGGATCAAAGGGGACTTTATGACGACGATTTTCAAAAATGCTTTTCCAACAGCCTTGACGATTACGGTAGGAACTTTGCTGATCATCAACTTTGGTTATTGGTTCAACAGCAGCAGTAAAGCTCTATCGATCATGAGCATTATTTTTACTGCTTGGAACTATCGCTTGATCCAGAAAAAAGTCTATCCAGCGATCAACAGCTATCGAACGATGATTTTTTTCAGCACTCAGATCTTGTACTTTGCTGCTTTGATCGTCGGTCGCGACCTCTTTAACCTAGGCAATACCAGCTATCTCAACCTCATCCTCTTGATTGCCTTGTTGAATTTTTCCGCCTACATGCAACGCTTTGCGGATAAGGGCATCGAGCTGCTGATGCGAAGATATACGAAGAAACGTAAAAGTTTATCAAAAGAAATGATTCAGTAAATAATAGAAAAACTGATTGCTTAAGCAGCTTTTGCAGCGTGCTAGGCAGTCAGTTTTTGTTTATAAATAAATTTCTTTTCAAGGAGTCTAACTAAGTCTTGCTATGAAACTCGTTTCATACCGTACAATCAACCAAGAGACCTTTTCAGAAAATTGTCGAAAGTGGAACAACTAGTTTTCTATGGTAGACTTAGGTCACGAGCAAAACAATCAGATAGGAATGAAAGAAATGGCAACGATTCGCGATATAGCAAAAATTACTGGTTTTTCGATCACGACGGTCTCTCGTGTGATCAATGGCCATCCTTATGTTGATGAGCAAAAGCGAGCAGCGATTTTGGCGGTGATGGAAGAACTGGATTACAAACCGAATAAAATCGCCCAAAAACTTAGCTCGGGGAAAACCTATAATATTGGAGTCATCGTACCGTTTGTCAATCACGCCTTCTTTGATGGAATTTTAAATGGCATCATGGAAGAAGCCTTTGCCCAAAAATACAAGGTGACGTTGCTTCCGACCAATTTTGATCGGAAGCTGGAGCTAGAATATCTAGAAGAATTCGCTGCAAAGGGATTTGACGGCTTGATCGTCATCACCCGCGCAAATCATATCGAGACATTTTATCCCTACATGGAAAAAGGCCCGATTGTTTTTTGTGAAAATTCGACCGGTACTGCCGTTCCTTTCGTTGCGATCGACTTGGTCGGCTCTGTGACAGCCAGTATCAAGTATTTGAAAGAACAAGGTGTAAAACGCTTGGGACTGACGCTAGGGCGCAGCAAACGCCTCAGCTGCAATTCAGTCAACACGATCGCAAAAGCCAAGGAGCTGTTTCCAAATTTTTCTGAAGCGGATATTTATTGGGATTGCATCAAAGCACAAGATGGGATTCCCGCAGCTGCATTTTTTAAGGAACGAGGAATCGATGGGGTGATCACAAATGGGGACGAGATCGCAGCGATGATCTTAAATCAATACCCTCACGGGACAGCACCCATCGTGATCGGACAAGAAAACCTGCTCATCAGTCAAATGCTGCACTTTTCTTCCGTTGAGTTTCATCTGGATCAGTGCGGCAAAGAAGCCTTTCGCTTGTTTCAAGAAAGAAAACAAGAGCAGATCATTCTGCCTTACGAACTTATTATTCGTGAATAATCATTGTTATAAAAAGAACACACCTTTTTGTCGAGAGGTGTGTTTTTGCCTGCTTATTAAAGGGGAATTGTAGAGATAAAATAAAAAAATAAAGAAAAAATTTATTTTGAAAGCTTGCTTTTCACAAAGTAAAGGGCTACCATTGGTCTGTGGCTTTTTCGCCACAAAAATAGGAAACGTATCAGACAAGAGTACTTGGGGAAGATTCTCTTGGGGGAAGCCTGATACGTTTCCTTTTGTTCATTCTAACACTATTTATATATAAAGTAGAGAGATATTGAGTAGATAAATAAAAATACTACTGTAATTGATGAATAGGAAAAAGGCAATCTCACAGACGAGTATCTCTGGAGCGATTTCCTACAACATGCTGGATGGCAAATTGCTCCATCATGTTTTGATTAATTACAAAGCATCAACTAACTAATTGTGTTGCACCCACTAGAAAATTACATAATTTCGCAACACCTGTTTCAGCTGTTTCTTTGATTAGAACAGTCGCAGTATTTTCGTAAACATGAATCACACTAACTTCTTGTAAACCGGTAAAGCCAATAACATTTGCCTGATAGTTTTGGCCAGGGAACACTTGGTATTTTTCCATGTTTTTATCTCCTTCATTAATCTTATTTCAAAAGAATAATAATTAAAATTTAAGAAAAAGTAAAGTGAAACGATTTTTCATTCAAAAACTCGTCCTTTCGGCTATTTATTCGAGTTGAAATCAACTTTTTCTGTAATTTTTCATTTGGTTTTTCAATAAATATACGATGGCTAGTTGAATATTATTCAATGGATCGTACCAATTTACTGAGCAATCGACTACAAAGTTGAGGGAAAGAAAGCCAGAAACTACCAGCTATATTGTTTGTTTTGTCCCGTCTTCACGCTTATAATAAAGGTAGGAAGAACGATCGGCGTCACCACTTCCTAATTCAATTGAAAAGGGCGTGCAAGTTATGGAAAACGTATACCGAAATAACTTTGTCAAAAGAACGGTTCAACTGATGTTTGCACCAAAAAAAATCAGAAAACGTCCACCCGAACAATGGATCAAAATGCCTACCGACCGAGGTATTCGGAGAAAGGACGCGTGATCCAGCATCTCGCAGCTATGCGTGAAATAGTATTCGAAGAAACGAAACTCAGGAAGTCCCGTCATGGGACTTCCTTTTTTATGTCATTTTTATCACATTCTTCATTGAGAAAATTATTAGTACAGGCGCTCTTTTGCAGACGCAAGGTCAAGAATACGATGGAATAAGAAATCACAAACTACAAAGAAACCAATGTCAGCACTCAATGGATCATTGGATAAGGGACTACAATCCTTCTTTTCATTGAGGGATTTCCCTGTTTCTTTTGATCGATTTTAAATTGGATATTGCCAGGAAAAATACGCGCCAACGAATTATCATTCTCTAATGGTACAGGAGACCAACGTTTAAGGAACGTAAAAGCAATCAAAAAAGCGCTTTTTCGTACAAAGATTCTGTTAAAATGAAGATATGGATAAAAAAAATTAATTGCTGCAAATCAATCATTTAAAGAAGGTGAAAGCATGGACTACCAAGAAATCGCGCGTCATTTTCAGACAACATCGTTTGATCCCCAACCGTTTGTGCAAACGGCGATCGATGATCGAAAGGTAAGGGAGAAGCTAGTGGAGAATGTCGTTGATGGTCAAAATCATATCAATGAGTATTTCAATAGTTATTTGATCATTAAAGAAGTAGCCATTAAAAACCCTGAGCTGATTTATGATGAGTGGGAACGGATCTGGGCACTGCATACCCACAAAAATTCCTATCATCGGTGGATCGCCCATGATCTGATCACGCAACTTTTGGTGATCGATCATGAAGAGAAGTTTGAAGCAATCAAGCGAGAATATGTACTGCTGCCCAAAGAAGAAAAAATCAGTAATTACAAGAAGATGTCTGAGAATATCCAAAAGGCTATGAAGCTCAAAGACCTCAGCAAAGAAATTTCACTGTTATGGAAAATTAAGTACATGTGATGAATGAACGGAAAATCAGGTTGATGGTATTGCTTTCTATTAGCTAAATCATAGAAAAAACAGGCTATCTTTTTGTGATTCAAAAAAGAGCAGATGTATCAGTAGCAAGCAGTGATTATGAAGTTTAAAAAATTGATATCTCTGCTTTTTTAGCCTGTAGTTGACTCATTATCCGATACTGAGCGCGCGTATTTCAACATGTCGCTGTATGAAATAACAGGGAAATCTCCCTTAAGTCCTTGTAAGAAGCCAAGTGAAACTTTATACTAGAATGTAATACTTATTCAAAAAAAGGACAAATAAAATGAGGACATGAGCTTTTATGAAGAAATATTGTAAGGAAAATGTGCTAGAAGCGGCGATGACGCGTTTGGAATATATTTTTGATACGTTTCCCCATGTGTATTTCTCTTTCAGTGGTGGAAAAGATAGCGGGGCCATAATCCAGTTGGCTGACCAAGTCGCACAGAAAAAAAAGAAAACCTTTGATCTGCTGATTTTAGATATCGAGGCAAATTATGATGCTACGAGAACGTTCATGGAAAAAATCAAAGCGTTACCAAGTATCAATCAAACCTTCCACTTCTGTTTGCCCTTTTACGAGGACAACAATACCAGCGTCTTTCAGCCACAATGGCTGATGTGGGATGAACAAGAACGTGAGAAGTGGGTACAGCCGATGCCTAAAGATGCGATTTCACTTGCTGATTTGGATGAATCATTGATGGAAATCTATCAGAGTGCAAATATGAACCCTGATAAGTTTTTACGAAACTTTGCTCATTGGTACGCAAGCTATCATCAGTTTGAGCCGGTTGCTTGTGGTGTGGGGATACGAACCCAGGAAAGTCTGTATCGGTATCGATCGATCACATCGCCAAAGTATAACTTTCGGAAGCAATGCTGGATCAAACGGCAAGTAGCAGATTCAATGGTCGTTAATTTTTACCCAATCTATGATTGGAAGACCGAAGATGTGTGGGGAGCCTATGCCCATTTTGACTGGCCGATCAATGGCTTTTATGAAAAGTTGTATGATCATGGCGTTCCGATCCATCAAATGCGGATCTGTCAGCCTTACGGTATGCAGCAACGAAAAGGCTTGTACCAATATACTTTGGTGGAACCGGAAACGTGGGAACGCGTCGTAAATCGTGTGTCAGGAGCCAATTTTGGTCGATTGTATGCCCAGACAGGATTGCTGGCGCATTACAATACGAGAAAGCCTAGTCATATGACTTGGCAAGAGTATGCGGTCTTTTTACTGGAATCAATTGGACTTTATTCAAAGAAATTACAGGATCATTATTACCGCAAAATCACGATCTTGATTGATCATTATCGAGAAAAGCACGGGATCGAAGTGGAAGATATACCCGATGTGACCAAACGTAAGGACTGGCTGAAAAACGAAGTACTCTGGCATGACTGGAAAGGGATCGCTCGTGCGTTAGAAAAAAATGATTTTTCTTTGAGTACGCGACAATATAGTTTGACGAAAAAAGATGAGTCTGAATTGTATGAGTTGGCGGTCGATTTTGGGGCGGCTTTGGGGATCGAGCATTTACCCAAGTATCAGTTAAAAAAATTGAATGCCAAATACGAGTATTTAACGAAAAAAATCACCTAACGATGGACGAGTGCGTCCTTAGAGAGGAAGGGTTTTGTGAACGAACGATTGGTTTTATTTTTTCCACCGTATAAGAAAAGCCAATTCTATCAATTGATGGGGGCTTTTTTTGCAGAACGGGTGTATCAGCAGCAATTTCCGTACTTGGTCAATGATGAGAACTGCTACTGGTACGTGATTCTTGATGACGAAAAACGGGTGACTGCTTTTTCTTATTATGAAAAAGGCGCCAATAAAGTGGAGCTAGGGGAATTTTATGAAAAAGATCCAGCCGCTCAATTTAAAAAGTTTCTTTTACGGAAGATGCTGGTGGATATCAGCCGCAACTACCCAGAAGCAGAGATTCTCGCTTCTAGTAACCAGCCTAGTGAAATTGCACTTTTGGAGTCAAAAGGGTTTGCGGTTTATCGACAAACAAAAAATTATTCATTTCTAAAAAGGAGTGTAGTACCTCATGAGCGATATCGATTTTCCAGTGTTAGCGGCGAAGCTGATCCCAGTCAGCAAGATTCACGCGAATACGTATAACCCCAACACCGTGGCTGCTCCAGAAATGGATCTACTGGAACTGTCGATTCGAGAAGATGGCTTTACCCAGCCATTGGTTTGTTACCACGATAAGGAGCAAGACAAGTATATTTTGATCGATGGGTTTCATCGGTACATCGTAGCAAAAGATCGCTTGGAATTGCCAAGCGTTCCGGTCACGGTGATCGATAAGCCTTTCGAGAATCGCATCGCTTCAACGATTCGCCACAATCGAGCACGTGGTACCCATGGCATCGAGAAGATGGGAAATATCGTGCAGCAGTTAGTGGCTAACGAGTGGTCGGATGAACGAATTGCCAAGGAATTGGGGATGGACCGCGAAGAGGTCTTTCGCTTTAAGCAGCGTTCAGGTTTAAAAAGTGCCTTTTCTAACCATGAATTCAGCAAGTCTTGGATAGAGTTTGAAAAAAGATATTACAAAGGCAAAAAAGAGACCTGAGAGGTTGAAAAAACTATTTAAAAAAGCTATCTATTAGAAGATAGCGATTCGTTAATAATTCTTTTTAAATTTTGAATAGGTGTTTTTTACAATGATAACGATCAAATTGACCACCATCGACAAACAAAGCGTCCCTAAGAGAATAGCTAGGATCACACCTAATGCGTCTCTTAGAAAGCTGAAGATCGCTTCAATGATAAACATGGTTTTTCCTCCTTTTCTCATCGTCTATTTTTTCTGACAATTGCAAAAACAGATTCCTTGAGCAATAACTACCCAAAGACTTTGCCCTGCGGGGTACAAGCCTCAGTTTCTTGAGAACCCGTCGCTTCAAAATTGAGTATACTTTATAAATGATGAAAAAACGTTTCTATTTTTTACAATCGGAGAAAAAATCGGAAATGTTAAGAATAACGACATTTTTTCTGATTTTTCTTCGATTTACATGAATAATCGTATCAGGTTGCATAAAAAAAAGTAAAATAATAACAAAAAATCGAAACGTGAGAAAAGATACTATCTTGTAACTTTATAACCGTAAGTGAATTCAAAAACCTTGCTGCACCAAGTCTTTAAAACGTAAAGACTTGGTGCAGCTCTTTTGTTTCTCGCTGTGACGAGGTTTACAAAATGACTGACATTATTTTTCCGGAAAAAGCATAATTGCATAAAAATCAATGCGGATTAAAACCGTTTTATAACAAAGATAGTAAGCGCATTTTTAGCTCGATGACAAAATTTTTTGTGATGCTGGGAGAAAGCATCAGTGGATGTTTTGACAATAAGCCGATCGACATGTGGGGATCAGGCAAAGGAAGCGAGACGATTTTTACTCGAGCATAAGTTTGCTCAATGATGGAACGAGGGATCAGACTGAAGTATCCAGTTCGTTCGATCAAGTAAGGAATCGTACTGATATTGCTGACAGACTCCCAATGGATCGAAGGAACCTGATTGTCAAGATAGCTTTCAATTTTTGTGCGAGCTGGACAATCAGACTTGGAACGATAGAGATGGCTCCCTTCAAGGTCGGCTAGCTTATTGATGATTAATGGGTTTGAGATTGAGGTAATGCAGCAAAGCTCTTCTTGAAACAATTCCTCGTAGGCAAAATGTTTCTCGTGAGGAAGTGAGCATAAGGCGAAATCAATTCGGTTTTCATTTAGTGCATTGGCTAATTCCAGTGTTGAGCCCACGATGATCTCGAAGTTTATTTTTGGATAGTGCTGCGAAAAATCGTGAAGCAGTGCAGGCAAAACCAAAATGTCATAGGGTTGAAGGATGCCCATCCGCAACGAATACTCGACCGTATGGGAAGCATTGATCAACTGTTCTTTGACCCGCTCCCAGTGGGCAATCAGTTCGGGTACTTCCTGTTTCAACAATTCGCCTTCCAAGGTCAATACATTGCTTTTTCCTTCCAAAAATAACGCTACTTCTAATTCGTCTTCTAACTTTTTGATATGGTTCGTAACGGTCGACTGGGCATAGTTTAGTTTGGCGGCAGCTCTAGTAAACGTACCTTCCTCGACGATTGTTTTGAAGGATTGCAGCTCCTTGATAAAATCCACGTTTGTTCCCCTCTCTTTTTACCTATTATACAAAAAAGGAGCGGGGAGAAAATTTCTTTTTTTTCTAGTAAATAAAAAAATTAGATACAAAAGTTATTTAAAACATGCAGTCTGTTATGACCGTATGTTTCTTTGCTTTTAAAATAACACTTCTCACAGCTGGGGCTAAAAATAGCCGCTAAAATTTCTTTCATTAAAAATTCACGAAGCAGGCAACTTTTCAGGGATTACGAACAGCACATAAAAACAAGACAGTGGCTTTCTCCGCTGCGCTTGAATGGAAAAGCGTTTATTAGGAAAGGAATCTTGCAAAAAAGGTCTGATTTTTTTCTGATGTGAAAAAAATAGACACGCTAAGAGAAAAGAAAAATGGATACTTAGGAAAGGGTCAAAATAGCAAACCGCGCAATGAAAAACTGGCGGCGCTTCCTTCAAGAAGGCCGTCAGTTTCCTTAGGTCAACGAATCGGTGTGATTCTTGGCTGAATCAGCTGTTCAATCGTTTTGTGGATGATCGTCCAGTCCGAAAGGGTGGGGACATTTGAAATGCGTAGTTGCTGAAATTTGGTGTTGCTTTTCAGATGCAAGTCAAAATTGCTGACGATCAAATCTATTTCCCGATGGATCAATTCTTGTTCATCAGGAGCCACTTCAAAAAAGTAACTGATTTCTGTATGGTCGTTTTTAAATAATTCCGTTGATGCAGCTAAGAAAGCATCTAATCCAGCACCGCCTTGAAAAGCAAAGGCTACTTTGAGGTGTTTTTTCAGCTGGGGATTAGGCGCTAACTCGCTTAACAAAGTCAATGTGACTGCGATATGTTCCAAGTGAGTAAAGGAAAAGAAGCGGCTTTGATCGTTGAAAGGTTTCAACCACTCATTCCAAGCAAGGTAATCCGTCTTGAATGTCGTTTCAACAAAGGCTTTGATCTGCGGATCAGCAAACTCATAATTGGCAGAAATCATCGTCAGCAGGCGAAGATTCACGAGATACGCGATGATCTTGTGGGCGGCTGCAGGTGGAATAGCGACGCCAGATTTCTCTAAAAAGGCAGCCGCTTCTGCAATAATTTCTGGTCTTTCTGTATGGTGAAAAATGTAATCCGCATCGCTTTCGCCGTTGATGTCCATCGTACTATAGGAAAGACAATGGAGCGCATTGACAAAGATCCAAAGCAGTTCTTGTTGCGGCAAGTGGATGATTCGGTATTTTTTCAAGTAATGTTCGTTTAATATTTCTGAGAAAATAGCGAAGCGTTCTTTCTCCAATAGATTGCGTTCTAAAGACGGCGGCAAGGTCAAAAAGTAAGAATAGCGCCACCTACGCTTGGCGATACTTAGCCACAGAGCAAGTCGGTAATGGCTGTAATGCAAATCTTTCGTGTTGGCTTCCTTGGCTTTTTGGACCAGCAGGCGGGCATCCGCGGGACTATCCTTATCTAAAATCGTGCTATCGCCATAAGCAGAAAAAAAGACGAACAGACAAAATCGGATGTCCGCTTCGGTACCAATAAAGTCAAGATGATTCGTGGCAATAGTTACAGAATAGGTTTGCAACGACTTGTTCATGTAGCTGATCGTCCGTAAAAGATGACTGCGAGAATAACCGAATTCAATCGTTGCTCGGTGAATAGAGTATTTTTTATTATCAATAATACTCGTCATGATTTTAAACTCCAGCGTTTCCATCCCCAGGTATTGGATGGCAGAATTGATGGAAGCGTTCGGCGCATAAGCGATCGAGACGATGTTCGTTTCTGAGAGTGTGATCTTGACCAGGTCTTTTGGCAAACTGTCACTTAAAATACTCAGCTCTTTGGTAACTGTAGGCAAAGATAGCCCTAGTAATGTCGCCAATTCTTGTGGATGATACCCTGTCGGTGCAGCATTTAGCACTTGTAAGATTTTTACTTGTCGAGAAAATGCTTTGTCCCGATGCAAGTTGATAGATAAATTTTCTAACATTGAAGTCACCACCTATCCATTGAAATTACGCTCGTTTTAAGTAAATTATATAATACTCTGCGCCAATCAAGAAGTCTTATCCCTTGAAAATTGGCGGATTTCATGTTAATGGTGCGCCGCATGTTTCATCGAGTGTGAAACAGTCATTGAAAACAGCTTTTTAGAAAAAACAACCTTGCCAGTTGCAGACCTAAAACGCTTGGATAGATTGGTCCAAAGATAAGTGTGAATAACGTTGGGGAAAAGAAAAAGGAGAAAAAATGAAAATGAAAAAACGCGTAGTTATAAGTAAGAGCGCTTTAGTAGGGATGCTGATTTTAGGGACAACCTTTCCAAGCACATGGCCGATCGCTCAGGCAACAGAAACACAACAAACAGAGCAGCAAACACCATCCATAGACTCATCGGTTCCCTTGCTGGCAGATTCAACAGGAAGCATGGACTCAGGAGAAAAGACAGATTCCCAAGAAGGAAATGCTGACGTCGTATCTTCCGAAACAACCGCAAGTGAAGTGGTGACTACCCCTTCAAACCCAGAAACAAATCAATCTAACGCATCTGATACTGCAGAAAAAACTCAAATTTCAGTTACTGCCCCATCTGCTGAAACCATTGTAGAATCTACGGATAGTCAACCTTTCGCTGCAGAATCAACGAAGAGTATCGAGAGTTTCAACTACGATCTGACTGTAGAATATGATCCGATCAAGTATAAAGCACTGGTTTTGGATTTGCCAATCCCGGAAAAATACGCACACCAAACACTATACCAAGACCCGCAGCTGACAGAAGATTTTTATGTCTACAAAACGGATAAGGTATACATGCTGGTGGGGCTATGGTATACAAGTGAAGTGACTGGTACCAATCAATTAAATATATCTTGGACAAGCTTCACAGGTTTTACGATCAACTATTACGGTTTAACAGCGGTTTTAGAATATACCGACGTTAACGGAAACCTTTTGTTCACGGCGACATATAATGTTCGCTTTACGAATAGCCATTTGACGGTTAAATATGTGGATGAATCAGGGATGGAAATCTATCCTTCTCAAACCATCCATAATAGCACCAATGAACCCTATAATGTCTCTACAAGTGCGTTTATTCCAGAAATTCCAGGGTACGTTCTTGATACCAATCAACTACCGACGAATGCAAAAGGGAATTTTCCTCGAGGCGAAGCGACAGTGACCTACGTCTATCAAAAAGCACCAACGGATTTCACAGCGCTATCCGTGAAAGATACCACGATTTATGAACAGGATACATGGTCAGCGGCGGATAATTTTGAACAAGCAGTCTCAAAAGAAGGAAAAATACTGACTTACGAGGAATTCCTCGCTGAGGGCGGCAGTGTGTCTGGGCAAGTCGATACTACTCAAGCGGGTACTTATACAATCAGCTACCACTTAAACAATGTAAGCAAAGAAGCAACGGTCCTCGTCAAACCTCGATTCACTACGATTACTGTTCACGATTCTTCGTTGTACGTCGGCGAAAATTGGTCCCCAGAAGATAACTTCGACCAAGCCGTCGATCGGGACAACCATCCAGTTGCTTTTGCCGATGTGAGCGTTGACGGAAGCGTGGATACCAAGAAAGCGGGGACCTATGAGGTAGTGTATCGTTATGATGGGATAGAAAGCAAAGCCATTATCACCGTCAAAGCCGATCAAACCAACGTGACTGCCCATGATAGCGAGTTGTACACAGGGGAAAACTGGACAGCCAGAGACAACTTCGATAGTGCAACGGATCGGGATGGTAAACCTGTTGAATTTGGGGATATCACTGTTACAGGCAAAGCAGATACAACAAAAGCTGGCGAATATGTGGTTATTTACAGCTATAACGGAATAGAAAGCAAAGCCCTTGTTACCGTCAAGGCGGATCAAACGACAGTCAAAGTCCACAATAGCGAGTTGTACACAGGAGAAAACTGGACAGCCAAGGACAACTTCGATAGCGCAACGGATCGAGATGGTAAACCTGTTGCTTTTGAGGATATCACTGTTACAGGGACTGTCGATACAACGCAAGCAGGCAAGTACGAGGTCACTTACAGCTATCACGGTGTAGAAAGCAAAGCCATTATCACCGTCAAAGCCGATCAAACGACAGTTAAAGTTCACGATAGCGAGTTGTACACAGGGGAACAATGGGAAGCCAAGGACAACTACGATAGTGCAACAGATAGAGACGGTTCATCTGTTGATTTTGGGGATATCACTGTCACGGGGACTGTCGATACAACGCAAGCAGGCAAGTATGAAGTCATTTACGGCTATCATGGCGTAGAAAGCAAAGCCATTATCACCGTCAAAGCCGATCAAACGACAGTTAAAGTTCACGATAGCGAGTTGTACACAGGGGAACACTGGGAAGCCAAGGACAACTTCGACAGCGCAACGGATCGGGATGGTAAACCTGTTGATTTTGGGGATATCACTGTTACAGGCAAAGCAGATACAACAAAAGCTGGCGAATACGTGGTCATTTACAGCTATCACGGTTTAAAAAGCAAAGCCACTATCACCGTAAAAGCGGATCAAACGTCCCTGAAAGTTCACGATTCAACGATCAAGCAAGGCGATGAATGGCTACCAGAAACAAACATTGATTCTGCCATGGATCGTGATGGCAAAGAAGTAGCCTTTTCAGAAGTAGAAGTCAACGGCACAGTGAACAACAACATAGTCGGTCAGTACACGGTCTCCTACCATTACGGAGCAGTGATTGCCTATGCCGTGATTACTGTACAAGCAAAAGTCAGCGAAGCGCCTAACGAAACACCTGAAGAAACGCCAACAGAAGTACCAGAAGAAAATCGTCCGGAAAGTGAGTCGCCTGTGACTGAAATCCCTGAAACTGAAGCGTCTGATCCAATAATAGAAGAACCGATCAAGACACGTCCTGAGACAGAGACGTCAGAAACAAACAATCAAGAGAGAAACGGAAAACGGCCATCAGAACAATCAGACAAACCCTCAGCAACGGAACAGAAAGCACGGATCAAAGCAAGCAAACAATCCACTGCTAAGCAACTGCCAAAAACAGGAGAAACAAGCAGTGTCTTGCTAAGTGTGACAGGTATCTTATTCTTAATCGGCGGACTGGTGTTCTTGTTCCGTAAGAAATCATGGAGAAAACAACAATAGGATCAACAGAAGAGCTAGCAGAATAAAACATACAGGACGAACAAGCTGGATGAATCGCTTATAAGAGAGAAAAAAATCGATCTTTAAGCCATCACAAACATCAGCAATGTTCGTCCTGTTTTTTATATAGTGAGCAGCCGAAAGTACGAAGTTCAACCAGCACGTGTATTTATGAAATGACCTCATCCTTCTCCAGACTAAGATAGCGATAAAAAGTCGAGCGCTTTAAGCCTGTTTGGGCACAGATATCCACAACGGCTTTTCCTTCCTTTTGATAAAGGTGCAATGCGTGTTGGATCAGTGCGGGATCGATTCGTGGACGACCGCCAATATTTCCTCTAGCACGCGCGGATTCTAAGCCTTCTTTGGTCCTCTCAACGATGATGTCTCGTTCGAATTGGCTAAAGGCTTGGAAAACAGTCATCATTAATTTTCCTTGAGGGGTTTGTGTATCAAAATTTTCTTTGATACTGATGACTTTTACCCCTTTCTTTTCAAAAAAGTAGACGAGATCAATCAGGTCTTTGGTACTTCTTCCTAGCCGCGAGAAACTTTCAATAATGATTTTATCGTTTTCTTTCACTCGTTTTTTTAGTTTATTTAATTCAGGACGATTTGCGCGTACACCACTGATCTTTTCAGTATAAATTTTGTTGCATTCATACCGGTCAAGTAAATCCAATTGACGAGAGAGATCCTGTTGTCTTGTGGATACACGGGCGTATCCATAAACCATATTTGTCATACAAATTCCTCCAGTTGCACAAAAAGAGTCTACATAGAGAATACCTTGTTTGTTCACTTAAGTACATATTCTAACACCAACTTAAGTAAATTTGGGAAATAGGAAGGTTTTTTTATAGACGCAAATATTGTACTATAGAAAAGAAACCAGTCGGTGAAGGAGAAACACGGAGGGCAAAATGAGAGAATTGCAGTTAAATTTTATGCTAAACAAAACGACCGTTCGATGGCTTCAAATGTTAAATACCTTTGAGCGAGAACGGACTTGTTCCATCGCAAGTTTAGCCAACAAGCTTGATGTGACCCAACGGACGATCAGCTCTGACATCAAGGAATTGAAAACCTATCTGCAGGAGGCAGCGGAATTTACTCTTGAAGCCAATGGCTATCATTTTAGGGAAACTGATCCGAAAAGATACTTGTCTCAAAAAAAGGAGCTTGTTGCAGAAGAAGGCATGTATCAAATCGTGGAAGCCATTTTCCACGGGGAATTCTGTTCGGTTGAAGAGTGGGCGCAGCGCTTATATGTATCAGAAAGTACGATGCGTCGTTATTTGAATACCGCTTCTGCGACGTTACGAAAGTATCATTTAGAGTGGATCTTGCAACCGGTGAATTTGAGTGGATCAGAAGCCAATATTCGCAAGTTTTTTAAAGATTTTTATTATGAATCAGATGTCACGCCGCATACGCTCTTGCCCCCCAAAGAACTGATCGCGTTAGTCAGTGATGCCTTGTCAAAAATTCCCACAGCGCTGGTGAATACAGGCGTTTCTCCGAGTGATTTTTATTATAGTTTGTATATTACGATCAAGCGCTATCAACTGGGAAAGACTGTTCAGATTCCTCGATCGTTGGCAGCAATCGTCGAAACGCATGAGGCGTTTGCGATAATGAAGAACTTAGCGCCTAAAATCGAAGCGCTATACCGAGTAAGACTACCGCAACAAGAAATGATGTGGCTTTATTTAGTGACCGTGATGAAACGAACTTTGACCGAGCCTGAAAAAGAGCAGCAATTCGTTGCAGCGTTTGGGCTGTATCCTGAACTCGAAGAACTGAGTCAGCGCTTCGTGCAAGAATGGGGCATTTCCTTTCAAGAGCCTCAACAGGTCCAGACGATGATCCACGCCTTTTTCCTGTCAAAGAAAATCAATGAGCAGCTGGCGCCCGTTTTAAATCACTTGCTAACAGAAGTAAAAACTGAAGCGCAAAAGCATGGTTCTGCTGCTTATCAAAAAAATCTGGCATTTATGAAGCAGCACCAAGCGATTCTAGGGGTCAAACAGGAGTATCTGTCAGATGTTTGTGCGGCACTGACCCTTTACAGTGAAGCAATCAGGGAGCTTTATGCTCAAAAAGTCAAACGGATCGCGTTGATAATAGAAGGTGATCTCTATGCCTGTCACACGATTCGTGCGCGCTTCTTGCGTTATGTCGGCAATGATCATCGGGTATTTTTTCCAAAAATCAATGAATTGACGAGCGATTATTTGAAGGAAAACGCCATTGATCTTGTGGTCACGAATTATAGTGAATATTTATCAGAGTTCATCTTATCGACTGATTCTCTTTTACTCAAAGCAATCCCCGATCATCAAGATTGGCTAAGAGTGATTGAAAAAATCGATCCTCAGTTAGGGCAAGCGTTAAGCGTTCCCACAACCTAATCCACGTGTTGCAACACAGCATGACGAGGACATGGGTGGATAGATCAAAGAGAAAAGCCGCAACCGTTACGATCGACGGGTGCGGCTTTTATTCGTTTGTCTAATAAAAAAGGGAGTTATCTGAAAATATGCCCACTATTCCTGAATACCAAAAGATTGGGTTATTTTGGTGAAAGAACAGCCTACGCGAAAATAATTAGTTGGCATTTACTAGTTTATCAAAAATCGCTTCAAAGGTTTTGAACGTATCACTGTCTAACTGACACAGCCATAAAAGGTAGCTTTTTTCTTTGAATGTCCATTCGATTGAAGGGTAAGAGGCAATCAAGGCTTGGTATTTCTCTCGTTGTTCACTGGTAGCTAATAACCAGCGCTTCTCAAAAATCTTTTTCTCTTCCATTTTTTATCTATCCCCCATAAAGAAACGTTGCCTGAAACTTCACTAACGGGCAACGTAAATCTAATGATATGCAGATCTACGTTTAGTATACCAAAGAAAAATGAATTTTTTTAGAAGATGTGTAAAATTACATATAATTTCTTTTATTTTGCTTTTTTCTGACATTTTTTATAGAAAAGAAGCATTCTGTTGAAGATAACTGTTGATAAAAATGTTTCAGACAATGCTAAGAATGAGTAGGCAAAAACAATGTATCCATCGTATTGAGTCAAGTGGTTACAGGTAATAACATAAATGGACGATCCTTTTTAAATCATAAGGAATCGTCTTTTTTTATAACGCTTTTTTTTGCACAAACTTTCAAAATGCCTTATTTGAAAAGAAAATGAAAATCAATTTATTCACACAGGTTTGCAAATCTTGATTTATTGCTCGATGAGCAACCGTGTTAAATTTAACCTCGATTAAAACAATAAAATTTCGTCAAAAAAACATCTTTTTTTAGAGCTCATCTATGATATTTAGTGAGTTTCTATCGAATAGGTTGTTCCAATAAGGTCTAAGACAGATTTTTTTTAAGGGAGTAAGAAAGGACGCGTGATAAAAGTGAAATGAATCTTTAACGTACGAAAGAATAGAGAAGCAGGGGTGACTTATGAATAACTAATTTAGTGATGAAGTCACAGGTTTGTTAATGATCAGTCATCGGACAATGTTCTCCATTCTAGCAGCGGTGATTGGCTCAGAAGAAAATGCGAAGTCATTCTATGACAAACTACCTGATGAGGAAGGATGAATTCGTACAAGCATCATTAACCGGAGAACATGAAGAAATACAACGATAGAAAGATATATAGGTTGAGTTGGAAGGGAAAATAAAATGAAAAACAATTTTAAATTGAAAGCAACAGGTTTATTACTCGTTTGCCAAATGACTTTATCATCATTACTAGTGGTAGCGATGGCACAAGAGCACGAGGATTTGGAAGAAAATTATAACATAGAAAAACTAGTGGATGGGTTAGAAGAGAAGCAGCCAGAGGCAGCAAAACAAGCTGAAAATGAACCAGTCGATCCACAAGAACAACATTTAGCACCAGATGATACCCAAAAGTCAGAAGCTAGGGATATGACGGACACAAACGCATTATCTGAACAAGTACTACAGATGAATACTCAAGGAAGCCCCATCTATTCTTTGAAGGGTATTAACAAAAGAGAAACACTCAATACAACTGGAAGTAGTGCTTATATTTTTAATGTATGGATAGAGGAAGATGCGAATGGGTTACCTGTATTCAATCATGATATCAGTAAGCATTTCATAAATTATGGCGCGAGGGTTACATTTAGCAATGGACAGTCGGCTCAGACATTTAAAAATGCTGCGACAGGCTCCCATATGATTTGGCAAGTAAATTTAAATGACCAATTGAGACCGAGACGTGGTGATACTTATACGATCAGAGATCTTAATCCATCAGGTAATCCGATCCATGCGGCAGCTACCGGCGTCTTGATGGAAGATCGCTATTATGAAGATGATCGCCAATTCGGGCAAAGTGTCTATGATCTTTTTGTAGGGGATACTTTTGAGCAACTACAAGAAGGTGTAACACAGCAAACAATTGCATCAACAAGAAGTAACTTAGAGGAACAAATGTTTCCTAGTGAAGAGAAGCAAAGATTGATTGAGGGGCTGGATTTCTTGGAAGAGTTCATCTGCCAAGACGATCTTTTTTAATTGTTCGGAGACAACGACAGTTTCTCCCGCTTGATGACGCTCAAGGATAATATACAACCAATAACTGATATACCAAAATGAAGCTGTATTATTGGTTTTGCCGCGTATATTGCGAAAAAAATCTAAGACGATATTTTGCACAGCAATGGTTGGACGTACCGTATGAGGCGTAGCATCCGACTCATAATAAAAGGCATGGAAAAATTTGCGAATATCCGCTTCTGATCCGATCAGACGGAAATTCTTATGATCAACAGATAACTGAAAGGGCTTCAGGGCTTTTTCAAAAAGTGTCAAATAGCGTAAAAGGGAACTCTCAGAAAGATAAAAATAGTCTGCCCATTCGGAAACTGTCCGATATTCTCCCTTAAACAGATGCTCAAGAATAACGAATAACGGTTCATTCTGAAGGAGCGCTCGTTTTCGTTCCAGATATTCTTTCGGTAGTAATTCATGAAGAGAATAGCCATTCGACGTGGATTCGATCATTAGCGTACTTCCAAAGTAGTTCCGTAGCCCCTCCATATCATAAATGATCGTGCGCCGCGAACTCTGGACAGCTTTTGACAACTCACGATTCGAAAGGGTCTTATGCCGTTCCAAAAGATTCAATAGTTTCAACCAACGATTGGTGGTCGTAGAAGTAATAAACGTCATCTGAAAATTATTCATTCGTAACACTCCCATACGGTCTGTTTGATGGATCATCGCTCACGTCTGATTATGGAATATGGATACGGGCAAGGCAAGGGAAAGGTTTTTAGATTTAAATTATCGAAATGGGCGCAGAGTATAAGGAGAATTTCACCAATTCAACTTTGCTTTCCCTAGCTTTCATTGTATATTTAGGTGAAAGCGTATTTAGGAGGTAGCACGAATGGAAAATAAAGGAACCTCAGTCAGAAGTCTTTTGTTGCGCTATTTAAATAATCAGAAAAAACAAGACAATAATTACTTTATTGCACAGGCGATTCTAAGAAGTTTTTCGAAAATCCCTAAGATGACCATTTATGAACTCGCAGAAGAATGCTTTGTGTCGACTGCAGCGATTTCGCGATTCATTCGAATTTTGGCTTTTTCATCTTATACGGAATTCAAACAAGCGGTTGAAAAAGAGATCGATATCGTCAGCGATTATTCCAAAAAAGTGATCCAGCCCGTGGAACAAAGGGAGAAATTTCTGGACGAATTCACCTCAAATCTTTTGATCAATTTGAGGTACGCCAAAGAACATCTCTCGATTTCAGAACTTGAAACAGTGGTCTCTGCGATCTATGAAACAGAAAACGTTGCAGTGTTTGGCTTAGAATTTGCTGCTTTTATGGGACAGCATTTGCAAAGCAAATTAGCAAGCATGGATAAAATTATTCGGATTGGTTTTACAGTGGAAGAGCAATTAAAAATTGTGGAAGAAAGCTCGCCAGATAGCTTGGTTTTGATTTTTTCGATGGAGGGTGGTTTCTTTTACTTTAGTGAAAAAGTGATTGCAGCATTGAAGAAAAAGGGAATCAAAATTATCGTCTTTACGTTTAAGCATTCTCCAATCATTGAGCGAAGTGCAGACCAAATTATCCTCTGTGGAGAGATCAACGAAAACACCGAAGGACGGATTGCTATTCTATACACGATGGAGTTACTGATTTATATGTATATGAAAAAGTTCTATTTGCCTCAATAGTTTCATATTTTGAAACAAGACCTTTGGATTTGAAACCAGAGGTCTTGTTTTGTTGTCGTTAGAATTAATTCTGAATGGTATCGTTTTCTTATAAGGGAAAGGTGGAAGGAACAATGGTTAAAAAAGATTTTTATTGGGGGGCATCAACCTCAGCATTTCAAGTAGAAGGAGGCTTTGGTGAAGGTGGAAAAGGGATTGCAACAACAGATGTGCGTCACGTACCGGAGGGAATTGCAGATTCGAAGATCGCGTCCGATCACTATCATCATCTAAGCGAAGACATTGAATTAATGGCAGACTTAGGGATCGATCTCTATCGTTTTTCGTTCAATTGGACACGTGTCATGGGTGATGGTGATCAGCCGAATCAAGAAGGCATCGATTTTTATAATCGTTTGATTGATGGGTGTCTTGAAAAAGGAATCACACCTTTTCCTACCCTCTATCATTTTGAAATGCCGCAAGCATTGGTAACCAAATTTGGCGGATGGAAATCAAGAAAATGTATTGATTACTTTGTTGCTTATGCAAAAGTTTGCTTTCAGCATTTCGGTGATCGAGTCAAGTTGTGGGGAACGATCAACGAGCAATTGATCGTCACAGCAGCTTCTGATTTAAATGGCAATCACGAAACGGATGCAGATGAAAAAATGAAGCAGATGTATCAAATGAGTTACAATATGTCGCTAGCTGAGAAAAAGACAATTCAAGTTTTTCGAAAAATCGTAAGAGATGGGAAAATTGGACCGGTGTGCTCTATGCAAGTTGTTTATCCTGAAACACCTTCGCCAAGGAACATCTTAGCAGCTAAGAACGCCGAAGACTTTTTACAAAATTGTTTTCTCGACATGTCAGTATTCGGCGAGTACCCGAAAAGCTACTGCAATTATTTGAATGAGAAAGGTTGGTATCCAGAAACGGAACCAGCTGATCAAGAAATTTTGAAGAAGAATAAACCAGATCTTATAGGGATAAACTATTACTGTAGTACCTGTATACGTGCCGTTGAACCGGGAGAAGATACAAGCAAACTACCACCATTTTATCGAAATGAGCGATTTACCTTAGGGAACAATCCTTATTTAACGAAGACGAAATGGATGGAATTTGGTATTGACCCTGAAGGATTATATATAGGTATGCGGTCGATTTATGAAAAATACCAATTACCAATGATGGTGACTGAAAACGGTTTAGCGTATTCTGATCGTATTGAAGATGGGCAAATTCACGATGTCTATCGTATTGATTACTTAGAACAGCATATTAAGCAATGTGAGCGTTTTATGGAGGAAGGATATCCTTTATTGGGTTATAGTCCTTGGTCACTACTTGATCTGGTTAGTTCACACCAAGGGTTTAAAAAGCGATATGGTTTGATTTTTGTTGATCGCACAGATGAAGATCCAAAAGAATGTCGACGAATTCCCAAAGACAGTTACTATTGGTACCAAAATAAAATAAAAAACACTAAAAAGGGGTAAGAAAAATGAATGCATTTATCCACTTTATGGAAAAAAGATTTATTCCCGTTGCGAATAAAATTTCTTCGAATCGCTATTTAAAAAGTGTGAGTACAGGTTCGATGTCATTACTAGGCGTTATTATGTTAGGTGCCATCTTTACAGTTATTTCTAGTTTAAGCTGGGAACCGTATCAAAACTTTCTATCAGTGACCAACATTGGGACAGTAATGAATTATATTCCAGCTTACACAATTGATTTATTAGGTTTGTATATGGCATTTAGTATTGCCTACTGTGGAGCAGGAATATTCGGGATCAAAGAACAAGCCTTGGGGACGGGGTTCATCTCATTGGTATGTTTCCTGTTATTAACGCCACTCACTGAAAATCCCGAAGCAAGAGCTTCATTTTTAAGTACCAATTATTTAGGCGCGCGCGGGGTCTTCGTGGCAATTTTCGTTTCACTGATCACGATTCAACTGATGAAATTGTTTGTGGAAAAAAATATTACGATCAAAATGCCCGATGGGGTGCCAGAAATGGTGACCAAGTCATTTACTTCTTTAATTCCAGCAGTTGTGATTGCGTCACTTTTTGGAATTGTTAAATTTGGTTTTAGCGTAACTAGTTATAATTCAGCGACAGATTTTGTTTATACATTGCTTCAAGAACCATTGCAGCGATTGACGGGTTCCTTAACTGCCTTTTTGATTCTTATTTTGATCTCGAATCTCTTATGGTTTTTCGGGATTCATGGTTCAATGACCGTATTGCCGATTCTCATGCCGATTTTCTTGGGTTATCTTGCAGACAATAGTGCTGCTGTGGCGGCGGGAGAAGCAGTCCCTCATGCCATTAATTTTGGGTTATACGATTTGGCATGTTTAGGGGGGAGCGGTGCAACGATTGGTTTAGTGACTGACATGTTTTTATTTTCCAAGAGTAAGCGCTACAAATCATTTTCAAAAATCGTATTTCCAAGCGGTCTTTTTGGTGTAAATGAACCAGTTGTCTTTGGAATGCCGGTAATGTTGAATGTGATGCTTTTGATTCCGTTCTTATTGACGCCATTAGTGATCACTTCTCTTGGGTACGCATTGATTTCTATGGGAATCATTACCGCACCGATTGGCATCCTAGGGGCGGGCTCGTTACCTCCGCTGATCCACGGCATCGTTCAAGGGAGTCTCTCTTTTGGTATCTATCAACTATTTGCAGTTGCTATTTCTATGGCTATCTATTACCCGTTCTTTAAAACCTTAGATAATCAAGCAGTTCAAGAAGAACGTTTAGCACAAGAACAAGCTGGATAAGAAACTCGCACAGGATTTACAGTTAACCATAATAACAACAAACGAGCGCAAGAGTGAAGTGATTCTTGCGCTCGTCGTCTGTGAAACTATCGATTGGAGGACAACTCAGTGAGAGAGACAAGAGAAACACTTTTCAAATTTACAGAGACAAGGAAAAAACAAATTCAGAAGATCGTAGAAAACATGTCAGTTATGGAAAAAATTGGTCAGCTTTTTTTCGTGATTGGACAATCAGGTTCTGTAAAGGAATTGACGGCTTTTATTAAGAAATACCAACCGGGTGGAATGATGTATCGCCCCGACAATGCTGAAAAATTGAAGGATCAGCTAAGAGCAGTCCAAGATGCTAGCACAATACCGTTATTTCTTTCAGCAAATTTAGAGTCAGGTGGGAATGGTATTCTTACGGAAGGGACATGGGTCGGTAATCCTATGCAGATCGCCGCTACAGATTGCACCGAAAATGCCTATTACTTAGGAAAAATTGCTGGGCTGGAAGCGGCTCGAATTGGTATTAATATGGCTTTTTCACCGATTGTCGATATTGATTATAACTTCAAGAACCCAATCACGAATACTCGCACATTTGGAAGTGATCAAAAACGAATTATTCGCATGGCTCAAGCGCAGATAGACGGTTTTTCTGAGAGTAACATCATTCCAGTGATCAAGCATTTTCCTGGGGACGGTGTTGATGAAAGGGATCAACATTTACTGAGTTCGATCAATTCACTCTCCGCGAATGAGTGGATGGAATCGTATGGGACTATTTATCGCCAGTTTATTGAAAAAAACGTCAGCTGTATCATGGTGGGACACATTTATCAGCCTGCGTGGGAGCGAAAACTTTCACCAACTATCAGAGAAACCGAATTGATGCCTGCTTCTTGCTCGAAACTTCTAGTTAACGGGTTACTAAGAGATACACTGGGCTTCAATGGTTTGGCTATCACTGATGCAACACCAATGGTCGGTTACACGACGATCATGCCTCATAGAGAGCGACTCGTTGCTTCAATCAATGCAGGAATCGATATGTTGCTTTTTAATAAAAATATTGATGAAGATTATGAAGTGATCGCATCTGCTGTAAAAGAGGGAAGCATTCGTATGGAACGTTTGGATGAAGCAGTCGCACGAATTTTAGCAGTCAAGATGTACCATGGTTTATTTACTGAAGTAAGGGAAGAGACAGTCAATAGTACTCCTAAAAGTGTCATCGATCGTACTGAATATCAGTGGGTAACGAAAAAAATTGCTGATGAGTCGATTACATTGGTCAAAGACAGAGAAAAACACTTACCACTCACCCCACAACGATACCCTCGAATCCGTCTCGTTATTTTGGGTGATTCTGACGACGGTGGATTTAAAGAGGGAGGACGAGTGGGTCCGCTTTTTAAAGCTGGATTAGAAGCTGCTGGATTTGAAGTCAACCTTTTCGATAATCAACAATTGGATTTCCAAGAGGTTTTCGAGGCAGGGGTTGAGGATCTTGGAAATAAATTTGATTTGGCATTGTATGTTGCTAATGTTGAGACCGCCAGCAATCAGACAACAGTTCGTTTGGATTGGAATCATTTGATGGCCGCAAATGCTCCCTGGTATGAAAAGGATCTCCCTACCATTTTTGTTTCTACTGCCAATCCCTATCACTTATTTGACATCCCTTATGTTTCAACTTTTATCAATGCGTATACAGGAAATCCAGAAACAGTGGAGGCTGTAATCCAGAAATTGCTAGGGAAAGAACCGTTTAAAGGTAAGAGCCCGATCGATCCATTTTGTGGGGACTTTTTAGCTAGAGCAAAATAACTTTTATAAGAAGGAGGAGAAAAAATGAGACAAAATCGATTACTGAATGATGGCTGGCAATTTCACTTAGGTGAGATAGAAGAGCCAATGAAAACAGTCAGAAAAGCCGCAGCTATCGGTGGCTTGGCAGCTCCGCTTGAAAATGAAGCGGGGGATACTGTTTTGATAGGTGCTGGTGGAGAACATTTTCTACGGCTGATTGCTCAAGGTGATCGTGAAAAAGGCTTGAGAATGTTGGCGAACACTGCTTTGGAAAGTGAACTTGACGAAGATTGGGTATCTGTTGATCTCCCTCATGATTGGAAAAATGAACTTCCGTATGTTAATGATCCCGATTTACTGATGAGTGGATCAAAGCCAGATGGCATTGCCTATTACCGTAAGACTTTTGCGTTAACTCTAGATGAAGTGAACGAAAAGCAAGTGACTCTCCACTTTATGGGCGTCATGCGTATGGCATCTGTCTGGTTTAATGGTGTATTTCTAGGTGATCATTACAGTGGATACTCTGATTTTTCTTTTGATGTCTCTGAACTGATACGCATCGGCTCAGAGGGAGTGAATGTGGTGTTGATCAAAGTGGATACGACGAAAGGCGCGGAAGGCTGGTGGTATGAGGGAGCAGGTATATATAAGGATGTATATTTAGAAATAAAACCAAAGCTTCAGATTGTGGCAGAAGCATCGTTTATCGAAACAACTGAAATAAACCAGCAGGAAGCGCTCCTTAAAATCACCATTGGTCTTGCTAACCATCATTTTGAGAAAAAACAAAAGATAACGATCAAAAGTCAGGTGGCTGATCAACAAAATATCCATGAGTGTAACGTAGATCCTTTGGCGACAACAGAATGGAGTTATTGCCAAAAAATCTGCGCGCCTCAGCTATGGTCTCTCGAGAATCCACATCTATACCAAGCTACTTTTCAACTATTTGATGGCGAGAACCAAATCGATGACTATCAGCTTTGTTTTGGTATTAGGACAGTCGCATATACTACGAAAGGTTTTCTGCTTAATGGGGAACGTAAAGAATTAAGAGGGGTCTGTGAGCATCAAGACTTTGGTGGTCTAGGTGTCGCATTACCAAAAGATATTTTACGGTATAAGCTGTTGAAAATGAAAGAAATGGGGGTAAACGCCTATCGCAGTGCACATCACTTTGCTTCCAAAGATCTCCTTGAATTATGTGATGAATTAGGTATCATCGTTATGAACGAGAACCGCATCTTGGAATCTAGTGAGTGGCGGACAAATGAGCTGGTAAAAATGGTGAAGCAAACACGTAATCATCCTTCTCTTTGTTTTTGGTCCCTTTGTAATGAAGAGGTGATTGGTCATACGCCGCTTGCTTACCGAATGGCACAAAAATTAGCAGCTGTGATCCGAACCCATACTTCGCAAAGTCTCATTGTTTCAGCGGAATTACTTAATCCTGCTGGTCAGGTGGATGCTTCTTATATGCGTATTTTTGATGTGAACGGGGTTAATTATCCTGAGTCTGCTGTAAATGGGACAGGTTTAGTTGCTGTAAAGGAAAAGTATCCGCTATTTTCATATCTTAGTACGGAAAGTGCTTCTTACTTTTCGACAAGAGGGGTCTATCAAGATAACAGCGAAAAATGTCATACTTCAAACTTTGGTTCTCTTTATTCTATGGTCTTACCTGGGAAACGAAAGCCTGAAGAGCCAGGAACCGGTGGTACGGCTAAACCGAAAGAAGTACTGCGTTACTTAGAAGAACATGCCTATATGGGAGGTGTCTTCTTGTGGACATTTATGGATTACTACGGTGAGTCAGCACCGTTTCACTGGCCTGGAATCAGTTCTCAATTTGGAATTACAGATACGGTCGGATTTGAAAAGGATTCTTTTTATTATTATCAATCAAGGTGGACTGAAACACCAATGGTTCATGTGTTTCCTCACTGGAACAAAGAAGGGTTAACAATTGACCAAGGGGTTACGGAGGTGAGGACTTTTTCTAATTGTCATACTGTTGAGTTGTTTCTGAACGGGAAGAGTTTTGGAAAGAAAAAAAATGATAAAGATGGCCTATCTTGGCATATTCCTTATGAACCAGGTTGTTTAAAAGCCATTGGTGTCAAAGAGGAACAAACAATTGAAGCAACTCGAAAAACAAGCGGTCCGACTGATTCTGTCACAGTTAAAGAACGATTCTGTGGAGCGGACTACTCTCTATTTGAGATCCAAGGAATCGATTCAGAAGGGATCGAGGTGCCAACTGCAGACGAACTTGTAGCGGTTTTGGTAAAAAATGGAACAATCCTCGGACTTGCTAATGGCGATCCCGCAGATCTAGACGGGTATAATTGCCAAGAGAAAAAACTTTTTTCAGGAAAATTAATGGCAATCATAAAAAAAGAACCAGGAAAAGTACCGCTTATCCAAGTAGCACTAAAAAAAGTTGAGTAAAAGAGAAGCAATTGAAGGTAATAGTAGTTAGCCTTGGTGCTCACAGATTTTTACGGAAAAAGAAAAAAGCCGACCCACAACCTCGACAGTTTATAAAGTCATAGGTTGGTGGTTCGGCTTTTTCATCAAGCTGTTGCAAACTGGCTGTTATATAGTTGGGCGTAAAGGGAATCTTGTGCCAGCAATTGAGTATGGGAGCCTTTTTCGACGACGGAGCCGTCTTTCATCACTAGAATCAAGTCAGCGTTTTTGATGGTAGAAAGACGATGGGCGATGATAAAGCTGGTTCGTCCTTGGGTCAAACGATCCATCGCCGTTTGGATCATTTGTTCCGTCCGCGTGTCGACACTGGAGGTGGCTTCATCAAGGATCAGGATCGTTGGGTCTGCTAAAATCGCCCGAGCGATCGTCAATAATTGTTGTTGTCCTTGTGACAGTTCGCTTTCGGAACCAATGACGGTATCGTAACCGTTGGGCAGGGTCCGCACAAAGTGGTCGCATTGGGCGGCTTTCGCGGCAGCCAAGATGTCTTCCCGAGTGGCATCGGGATTGCCATAAGCGATATTTTCAGCAATGGTTCCTTGGAACAGCCATGTATCTTGCAGCACCATACCGAATTTTTTCCGTACTGCCGGTGCCGAAAAGTACATCATGTCTTGATCGTCCAGCAAGATCTTCCCACCATTCAATGGATAAAAGCGCATCAAAAGATAGATCATGGTGGTTTTTCCAGCACCTGTTGGTCCGACGATCGCGACCGTTTGTTTTGGTTTGACGGAAAATTCGACGTTTTCCATCAAGAGTTTTTCCTTGCTGTAGCCAAAGGAGACGTGTTGAAAATCGATTTTTCCTTTGATGTTTTGTGGAACTGGCAGTTGTTGGGTCGCAGTTTCTTCTTCAGGATAATCAAGGATCTCAAAAATTCGTTCGAGAGATGCTAAGGCACTTTGCAAGGTGTTCATAATATAAGAGGCTTGCGTGATCGGTTCAGACACTTGGTTGATGTATTGCAGATAGGCTTGTACGAGACCAATGGATAATTGCCCTTGCAACACCATTAGACCACCAACGACGGCGCTTAAGATAAAGCCGATTTGATTGATAAAGCGCACGAATGGATTGATAGCTGCACTGACGAACTGTGCTTTCCGAAAGGCTTTAAATTGGGCTTCACTCAATTCCGCCATTTCCGCTTCAACGGCAACTTGTTGGTTGTAGGATTTGATCAGCGGATTTGCGGTATAAAACTCTTCCGCACGACTGCTAACTGCACCTAATGTTTCTTGGTTTTTGGTAAAGTAGCTCAAGTTTTTTCGTGCGAGAACGGTGGTCACAAAAGCACTCAAAAGCAAAATCAGAACCACGCCGATCGTCAGTAATGGGCTGAGATAAAGCATAGCGATCAAGCCGAAGGTAATGCTGATGGTTGCGGTGATCAACTGCATCAAACCGACTTGTAAGACTTCGGATACTTTATCTAAATCGAGAATCACTCGGCTTAAAATATCGCCAGTATGATGTTTGTCGTAAAAACTGATAGGCAGGCGATTGAATTTGTCACTGATTTGTTTGCGTAAAGTCAAGGTCAGGGTTTCACTGACACTGGCCATCGTATACTCTTGCAGCAAGGAAAAGAGACTAATCAAAAGCCACGTTCCCGCTAAAAGGACGACTGGACCTAAAATACTTTGCCAAAAATCATTGATCTGCCAGCCTTCTTGTTGAAACAAGGCAATCAGATTATCCAGTCCACGCCCCAAGATCAAAGGGGCGATGGACATTAGTAAGGAAAAGAACAAGGCGGAAGCGATAATCAGTAGAAAGCGGGCTTTTTGTTCCATCAGCAAACGCAGCAAGCGTCGGCTTGTATGTTTCATGTTTTTTGGGGTATCCATTGTTTGTTTACTCATCCTTCATTCCTCCCATTCCTTGAGATGAGGCAAACTCTTGATAAGTTTGGCAATTGCGTAATAATTCTTCGTGGGTTCCTTTACCGACCATCTTGCCGTTATCCAAGACAATGATTTGATCGGCATTTTTGACGGTCGATACCCGCTGAGCCACGATAATGACGGCGGCATCTTTCGTGTATTCTTTCAATGCACGCCGCAAGTTGGCGTCTGTTTGATAATCCAAAGCAGAAAAGCTGTCGTCAAAGAAGTAGATTTCTGCTGGCTTTGTCAGCGCTCGGGCAATACTCAATCGTTGCTTTTGACCGCCAGAGAAATTGCTGCCTTTTTGAGCAACTGGACTTTCATAACCTTCAGGCAAGCCTTCAATAAATGACTTGGCTTGAGCAACTTCAGCGGCTTTTGCCATCGCCTCATGGGTTGCTGGACGATTGCCGAAACGCAAGGTTTCTTGAATCGTGCCGCTAAGCAAGAGCGCTTTTTGCGGGACATAACTAATTTAGTCCCGTAATTCGGCTTGTGAGATCTCTTTGATGTTGCGGCCAAAAAGCGTGATCGAACCAGCAGTCACATCTTTGAAACGCAACAGCGCTTTGGCGATGTTGCTTTTGCCAGAACCAGTTCCACCAACGATCGCTGTCGTTTTGCCTCGATGGATCTCGAAGCTGATATCTTCTAAGACAGGTTCTTCGGCACCTTCATACGTAAACTGCACGTGATTGAAAGCTGCGATCGTTTCTGACACGGCGGTCTTGTTTAAGGTTTGGTCACCGTCGATCAAATCAATTGGTTCTTCCAAAACTTCTGTGATCCGTTGCAAGGAAGTCAAGCCTTTAGGCACCATCACGATCACCATCGCTGCCATAGTCAAAAACCAGAGACTCAGGATCGTGTATTCGATGATGGCAGTAATACTACCAATAGCAAGGTGGCCCTGCAGACTTTGATAGCCGCCGTAGACAAGGATAGTCGAAATCGAGAGTCCCATTACTAAATTGACGGTCGGATTCAAGACAGCAAAGAGGCGATTGACTTGGATCATGGTTTTCGCATATTCCGTCAGTGTTTGATCTGTCCGTTCTTTTTCGTAAGCAGCTTTGTCGAATGCTCGAATCACCCGAGCGCCAGTAAAGGTTTCTCGTAAGATCCGCATCATGTTATCGACTAGTTTTTGCGTGATTTGTGATAATGGGATCGCTTTGCGAATCACTCCATAAGCGATCATTGAAAAACATAGGATCGCTACGATTGGGACCCAAATCATCCGTAAAGAGACGGTGCCGGTTAGAAAAATTGAAGCAGCGACGATCATTGGGGCTGGCAAAATCATTTGCAGCGCCATCATCAAAATTTGTTGGATGTTGTTGATGTCGCTGGTGGTACGTGCCAGCAAAGTGGGCGTACCATAGCCATCAACGGCGGATACAGAGAGTTCTTGTGTTTTTTTGAAAAGGCGCATCCGCAAAAAATGCCCGAATTTTCCTGAAAGGTGGGCAGATAAATAACTACCGCCTACAGAGACGATCACGGTGCCGATGGCAATGGCAAACATCCACCAGCCATTGTGCCAAATGGCTGTCGTGTCGACTTTCAAGATCCCTTCATCAATGATTTTTGCCAAAAAATACGGCAACAAGAGTGTGCCGAAGGATTGGACCAGCATCAAAAGAAATAAACTGAAAAAGAAGCGTCGTTCTTCTTTATAAAATAACTGTAATTGTTTCATGATTTCCCTCCAAAAATGTCGTTCTATGGTAGAATAAACTGTAACGTTACGTTACAGTCAAGCAAGGAGTGAAATTTTTTTGAAAAAACAATTGACCATCAGTGAGATGTCCGCTTATGCTGGCGTGAGTCGGCGCACATTGATTTATTACGATCAGATCGATTTGTTCAAACCGCAATCGATTGGTGAAAACGGCTATCGCTACTACGGCTTTGAACAATGCCTTGAGTTAGACGTGATTCTGCTCTTGCGTTCTTTAGACATGCCCTTGCAAGACATTCGACAATTTTTGAAAAACCGCAACCCTGAATACACGCAAAAGGAACTTGTGGAACGGCGAGGAGAAGTTCGTACCAAAATCGCTGCGCTGCAAGAATTGGAACGAACCTTCGATCGCTACATCCAGCGCTATGAAAAAGTACAGAAAGCCGATTTTGAGACCTTTACGATAGCGCACCACGAAGCAGAGGCGTTTATCGTTTCCGAAGAGATCGCTGGCGATGATCCAGAATCTGCTTATCAAGTGTACGCCCGTTTTTATCCGCTAGTGGATTATAAAGATGCTTTCAGTGGCTACCCCATCGGCTTTTTAAGTGCTGGAACGACATTAGAGGATCAGACCTTTCACGCATCGCCTTATCGGGCACTGATCTTGATTCCACAAGATCGGCTGCATCTCTATCCTGAAAAGCTGATCATCACGCGTCCTACTGGCACGTATGTGTCTGGGTTTGTCAGTGAGGGAGAGGAACAAATTGCTGCTTTTACCCATCGCATCCAAGCCTTTCTAAAAGAGAATCATTTAAAGATCGATGGCGATGTTTGGGAATTGTTATGGCAAGATGAAGTCTTTACCGCCCAAAAAGAATTGCAGATATTTGAAGTGATGGTTCCAGTGAAGCCCGAGTAATGGACGAGGCACGCGTATCTGTAGGAACCGAAAATCAAGATACGCAATCGCAATGGTTGTTGCGGGCTTTTCAATGGAAGCAAAATAGAAGCAAAGGAGATGGACGAAGCCAGATCTTATCCCTACAAAGAGCCCTGGGAAGCGTTGAAATTCCCATTTTCCTTTTTTCTCGTTATACTTGAAAGAACAGATGAGAAAAAAGGGGAAATTTTAATGAAAAAAGAAACAGGATTACGCTCGCTTTATGCGTTGATTGGTGTCGCCATTTTAGGATTCGGGGCGGCATTGCTGCGGGTCGGCGGAGTAGGGCTAGACCCATACACAGCTGCCAATATCGGTGTCGGCGAGCTACTAGGGTTATCCCTTGGGGTCTATCAATTGATGATCAATATCGCTGTCCTAGTATTGATTTTTATCTTTGGCCGTCGCCATATCGGCATCGGGACGGTCATCAATATGGTGCTGACAGGATTTTTCATCGACTTTTATACCAATGTTTTTGATTGGTTATCCGTCGGTCCCAATAACTGGTGGCAGCAAGGCTTGTTCTTGTTGATCGGGATTATCTTCTTTACCTTCGGTGCTTCGTTTTATATGTCAGCGAATTTGGGCAGCGCCCCCTATGACGCGATCGCCCCAACCATCGTCGATCAGACGAAAGCCAACTATCGAGTGGTGCGGGTGATTCAAGACGTTGCCTTTGCCTTGATTGGGCTCTTCACAGGCGGGCCTATTGGAATCGGAACCTTCATCAGTGCCTTTTTAGTGGGCCCACTGATCAAATTCTGGGACAACCGTGTCTCTCAGCCATTCATCGAAAGCAGTGTCAAAAAAGCGATTTTTAAATAAAAAAGGTCTGCAGCAAAGAGAAGTCGAAGCGATTTAGTCGCCCACTTCACTCAGCTGCAGTTTTTTTGCCATTTGATCAAGGAATTCTTGCATAATTGCTTCTCAGTCGCTAGAATAAAAAAGCCGAGGAGGGGTAAGTATGCAATTACCAACACCATTTATTGAAAAATACCAACGGTTGCTAGGAGAAGAAGCACCAGCTTTTTTTACCGCTTTAACCGATAATCAGCCAGTCAAAGGCTTTCGCTTGAATGTTGCTAAGCCGCACGCACAAGCGATGCTGGCAAAATATGGGCCAGCCGCTGTACCTGCCCCCTATGCAGAAGCTGCTTATATTGGCGAAGTCAAAGGCCGTTCGCTGCTCCATCAAGCTGGCTATGTCTACAGCCAAGAACCTAGTGCGATGATCGTAGCAACGATCGCAGCCGCTCAACCAGGGGAGCTGGTCTTAGATTTATGTGCGGCACCAGGGGGCAAAACAACGCAGCTGGCAAGCCAGTTACAAGGAAAAGGACTGCTTGTAGCAAATGAGATTTTCCCCAAGCGTGCCAAAATCCTATCAGAAAATGTGGAGCGTTGGGGCTTCGCGAATGTAGTTGTCACCAATCAGGCACCGCAAGAATTGAGCCGCCATTTTCCTCAGTTTTTTGACAAGATCGTGGTGGACGCCCCATGTTCTGGTGAAGGGATGTTTCGTAAAGATCCCCTCTCCTTAGAAGAATGGCAAGCAGAAACACCTGATCAGTGTGCGATCAGACAAAAAGACATTTTGGCACAAGCCGTTACGATGCTAAAACCGGGGGGGCAGCTGATCTATTCCACCTGTACCTTTGCCCCAGAAGAAAACGAAGCGATGATGGCTTGGTTAATGGAGGAGTACCCCTTCACGATCGAAGCGATCGACTTGGACAATGTATCTCATGGGCGCAGGGAGTGGGGAGCTGCACCTGGGATTGAGAAAACCATCCGCTTATGGCCGCATTTAAACCAAGGAGAAGGTCATTTCGCTGCGAAATTGACCTCGCTAGCAGAAGCAGCGCCAGTGAAAAAGAAGAAAAAAGGCAAAGGAGCGACAGCCAAGAGTCCATTGGATGCAGCGACTCAAAAGTTGTGGCAAGCCTTTCGCAAGGAGTTTCCTTTTTTACAGGCACTGAATGCGACGCCTCAGCTGCTAGGAGAAAACCTCTGGCTCGTTCCTGAAGAAATGCCTTCTTTAAAAGGGATCAAGTTTATGCGCCCAGGTTTGCACGTCGGCGTCGTTAAGAAGAATCGGATCGAGCCAAGTTATGCGTTGGCATTGGCGATCCATGCAGAAGAAGGGGCACCGACAGTGCCAATCACTTTGCCGCAATGGCAGCATTATGTGGCAGGTGAAACCTTGAGCGTGCCAGGAAATGCTGGATGGGTGATTTTGACAGTCGATGAGATCCCAGTCGGTTTTGGAAAACAAGTCCAAGGAACCGTGAAAAACTTCTTTCCTAAAGGATTAAGATTCAAAGCGATTTAAACGAAATAGTGTTTTTATTTCAGTCCTCGTGCTATGATGGAAGTAGCAAAATAAGGGAGCTGATCGATATGAAAACATCATCAAAAGTAACGATTGGATTAAGCATTGCAGCGATCGCTGGGATCACTACTGCCGTCGTTGTATCAGACAAAGTATTCAATAAAGTACGCTTCGCTTGCAACCGACACAAAGTAAAGAAATTTGTCGATGACAAATTCAACGGCAATGAAAAATTGCTGGATGTCGTAGACGGCTTGTCCGACAATGAATTGGATTCGTTGTTAGGTGTGATGAAAAAAGTCAATGAGGGCCGCAACAAAATCTCTGTTTACGGAGACAATATCAAAGATTCGACAGAACATGTCAAAGACAAGTTGACGAGCTTTGTTGATTCCGTCTTTTAAGCCAATCATTCCATTTGAAACTCGCAGGGACATCGGTCTTTGCGAGTTTTTCTCGTCTTTCTAAGCGTTTTTCGTTATACTAACAAGGAAATGCACGAAATGGTGCGAGGTAGAGGAGTGAGAGTGAAGTCGTGGAAAAAACAAGTACCTTGACTGCCGAGGAAAAAGCGTTCTTTATGGAAGAAGCAATCAAAGAAGCCCGAAAAGCAGAAGATTTGGCAGAAGTACCGATCGGTGCTGTCGTCGTCTTGGATGGTAAAATCATTGGTCGTGGGCACAATCTACGAGAAACGCAGCAGCAAGCCGCAGCGCATGCGGAGATGTTTGCGATCGAAGAAGCCTGTCGCACTGTCGGAAGTTGGCGCTTAGAACAAGCGCAGCTGTTTGTGACCTTGGAACCATGCCCAATGTGCAGTGGGGCGATGTTATTGGCACGGGTGGAAGAAGTGTATTTTGGTGCCTACGATCCCAAAGGCGGCACTGCTGGTACATTGATGAATTTATTGGAAGATGAGCGCTTCAACCATTGGTCCTATGTGGAAGGCGGCATTTTAGAAGAAGCATGCGGCCAGCTGCTGACAGATTTTTTCCGAGCATTACGAGAAAAGAAAAAACAAAAAAAGGCTGGCAATCTCTAACGAAATACGTTATACTAAGTTTTGCCGAAAGGCTAGGACAATGGAGGTCTTGTGAAGCGTGTCAGATCCGGAAGGAAGCAGCACTAAGCAGGATTCTCCATGTGTCTGATTGAAAAACTGCTTGTTTTGAAGAAAGCAGTAGTACTAATTGAATCGATGATCATTCAAACCTGAGACAGACTGTCTTAGGTTTTTTTATTTTTGAAATTCTTTGTGACACCAAGGACTGTTCTAATTGTATTCTGCTTTAAATCTAGGCAATCGATAGCAGCTCTCAGAGGGTTAAGTTGTATTTTTGATACAAAGGCTTTATTCCTGTTTAGAACCTTACTCTGATAACTTTTCCGTTGACGATTTTTATATTCTCAAAAAATCAGTAGTTCTGACGAACTGAAACATGGATTACCTGCTCTCGATATTCGATAGAATCTTCGTTTCAAGAACTCTTTATTTTCTCTTCAACGAATTGCCGCCGCCGTGTTATCGATAGAACTTCTCAAAAATAACCAGAAAAAATCACTTTCCTTTTTACAGTCAGAAAGTGATTTTTTCTTTTGAACAACTGTTACTGCAGCTGGTTCTTTTTTACAAAAAGTCACCATTCTTTTCCAAGCATTCCAATGGTTTCCCAGAGATTTTATGCTATGCTTATTTTGTAGAGACTTCCGTCGCCTTTCTACTGGCAACCCTTGCTGCCAAGAGAAATGGATAGTGATTTCAGGCGACGTATTTGAAAAGAGGCGCACAATGGAAAAAATTACGATTATTCATACGAACGATCTGCATTCCCACCTAGAACATTGGCCGAAGATGCGACGTTATTTGGATCAAAGAAAACGAGAAGCGGATACGACCGAAGAGACAGTGATCGCACTCGACTTAGGCGACTTTGTCGATCGTTGGCATCCTTTGACAGAAGCAACTGACGGCAAGGCGAATGTCGATTTGATGAATCAAGGACATTACGATGCGGTGACGATTGGGAACAATGAAGGGGTTGGCAATCCCAAAGAGGTCTTGCAGCATTTATATGACCAAGCAGAATTTCCTGTCATTTTAGGCAATTTATTTGATAAACAGGATTTGCGTCCGCCAAAGTGGGCACAAGAATACAAAATCATGGAAAGCAATCAAGGCGCTAAAATCGGCCTGATTGCTTTTACAGCACCGTTTCCGCTGACATATGCCCCAAACGGCTGGGACATTCGCGAACCCTTGGAGATTTTGCCTTCATTGGTGCAGCATTTGCGCCCCGAGGTCGATCTGCTGGTCTTGATGAGCCATCTAGGCATTAATGCTGACCGCCAGATTGCGAGGGACTTTCCAGAACTAGATGTTATTTTAGGTTCTCACACGCACCATTTGTTTGAAAAGGGCGAAGTCATCAATGGCGTTCAAATTGGGGCAGCTGGCAAGTTTGGTTTTAACATTGGCGAAGTCGAAGTGGTCTTAGATGATCACCACCGCCCAATCAAGCATCGCGCCCGTGTGATTCCGACGGATTCGTTGGTGGCTTTTCCGCAAGATGAGGAAGAGATCGCCGAATATCTATCGATCGGCCATCGCTTGCTGCGGGCAAATCAGGTGGCAGAAATTCCAGCAGCATTTACGAGGGATTGGCAAAGTGAACATTCCTTGGTTCGGGAGGCGCTTTTGGCATTATGTGCCAAAGGACAGACGGATGCCGCCATCTTAAATACGGGGCTATTTTTAGATGATTTGCCGCAAGGACGGGTCGATCAAGATCAACTGCACACGATTTTACCCCATCCGATGCATTTGATTCGGGTGACGCTGCAAGGCGCAGATGTCATTCGATTGGTCTTAGAAATGGAAAAAAATCGCAACTTTTTGCGCAATTTCCCAATTATGGGAATGGGCTTTCGAGGGAAGATTTTTGGTGAACTGGTTTATGAAGGCATCCGCTTTGATGAAAAAAACCACCAAGTATTGTGGAAACAAGAGCCCGTCGATCCTGCTCAAAGCTACACGTTGACCCTTGTGGATCACTACTTGTTTATTCCGTTTTTCCCGACGATCGAGATTGCTGGAACCGTTGAGTTTCTTTTTCCCGACTTTATTCGCACAGTGGTCGGTGATTACCTGAGTCAGAAATACCCCATCCAGTAGTTCGTCACTCCTCCAGCTGGATTTTGCGAGAAAACCGTGACTATCATTGGGGAATAAAACAAGGTATAATAAACAACAGGTGGTGAAAAAATGACCGAAAAACAAACGATCACAGATGAAATGACATCTGTACTAGAAGAAATTATTGAAGAACCAGCGAAACAACCGCAAAAAGGCGAGTTGGTGACTTTGTTAAATGATGAAGAATTAATGATTGGCAATCGACAATACAAATTGGTCATGGATTATCGTGAAGGCTTCAATCCAGAAAAACTTGGCGAGCGTTACAGTGAAGTGTTGGCACGTTATGATTATATCGTAGGCGATTGGGGTTATGAGCAGCTGCGTTTGAAGGGCTTTTTTGAAAAGGATAACCGCAAAGCATTACCCGATCAGCGTATCGACATGCTGGAAGACTATTTGTATGAGTATTGCAACTTCGGTTGTGCCTTTTTCGTGATCCAACGAGTTGGCGGCAAGAAAGAAAAAAGTACCTCCCGCCGACGCAAGAAAAAGCCAACCCAAAACAATCAAAATCAAAACACACAACAAAACGCCCATATAGAAGAAAAGCGTGACACAGTACCTCAGAAAAAAAGCAAACCAACGATCAAAAATCGTAAACCAAAAGAAAAGAACGTCAAAAAAACCGAAACAACCACGGTGAAAAAAGGCAAAAAAGAGTTTACGATTCGACAAAGGGAAGAATAAGATGAAATATAAAGGCTATTTGATTGATTTAGACGGCACGATTTATTTAGGAAAAGCGCCGATCCCTGCTGGGAAACGCTTCGTAGAATCCTTACAAGAAAAAGGACTGCCCTATTTATTTGTGACCAATAATACGACCCGCAGTCCTGAAGTCGTGGCGCAGCGATTAGCGGATGAATTTTCAATCCATGTGGCACCAGAAACGATCTATACCGCAAGCTTGGCGACGATCGATTTTATGAAAGACCATGGCAAAGGCCGCAAAGTATTTGTGATCGGCGAAGCGGGGTTGATCGATTTGATCTTAGCTGCTGGGTTTGAGTGGGAGGAAACCAATCCGGATTATGTCGTGGTTGGTTTAGACAACCATGTGACCTATGAAAAATTTGTTTTAGCAACGTTAGCGATCCAAAAAGGAGCTACCTTTATCGGGACCAATCCAGACAAAAATATCCCGACGGAAAGAGGCTTGTTGCCAGGTGCGGGTTCACTGATCGCAATGGTGGAGACTGCCACCCAAACTCAACCGATCTTTATTGGCAAGCCAGAAGCCATCATTATGGAAAAAGCGGTGGCACACATCGGCTTATCAAAAGAAGAGGTCTTGATGGTGGGGGACAATTACGAAACCGATATTCGATCGGGGATCCAAAACGGGATCGATTCTTTGCTCGTATTATCTGGCTTTACCCCGAAAGCGGCGGTTCCGACATTACCGGTAGCACCAACCTATGTGGTGGATTCTTTAGATGAGTGGGATTTTGAACAATGAAAAAGCAAGTGTGGCTTGAACGCTTAGGATTTGTCTGCTTGTTTTTGTTTTTGGTCAGTCTAGCGATCACCCTAACGATCAATTTTCGACCGTTATATTGGTTTGATGTCGATCACTTGAATCTGTTGGATTATACCTCGCTAACAAGAGAAGAGTTGTTGAAGAACTATGGCTTATTGTTAGATTTTCTAAACAATCCTTTTGCAAGTACGCTCGCCTTGCCAGATTTTCCAATGTCTGAAGCTGGCGCTGGGCATTTTTACGATGTGAAGCAGTTGTTTCTATTAAATTATGCCGTGATGATCGTCACTTTGCTGCCGAGTATCTGGTTCGTCAATCGGTTACGGCAAAAAAAACAGCAATGGCGCTTGATTCGTCCCTTTCAATGGGGGATGATTTTGCCGCTGATTTTCGGTTTTTTGATGGCTGTCGGCTTTGACCGCTTTTTCGTTACGTTCCATGAGATTTTCTTCAGTAACGACGATTGGCTCTTTAATCCAGCCACCGATCCGATCATCAACGTGCTGCCAGAAACGTTTTTCATGCATTGCTTTATTCTCTTTTTCGTCTTGATTGAAGTCTTCTTTTTTGCCTTCTATTGGTGGGGCAAACGAGGCTTGAAAAAAACAGTGTAATGAAAAAAAGACCAACGATCCCTTCCTTTGAGGGTGTAGTGACCCCAAAAAGTTAGACTTTTATGGAGTGGAGAAATCCACTCCTTTTTTGTACGATAAGATTAACTGTTAGACAGCTGTTTTTACAGCTTCTCGAAACTGAACCGGACTTCGCCAATTTAATTTCTTTGTGATGCGTTTATGGTTGTAATAATAGATATATTGGTCAATTTTTGTTTTCAATTCATCTAAACTCCGATAGACTTCTCCATGAAAAATCTCTTGCTTTAATAAACCAAAGAAGTTTTCCATAGGTGAGTTATCTAAACAATTCCCTTTACGAGACATACTCTGGAAGATTTTGTGCTGCTTCAATTTATTCTTATAAGCATTCATTTGATAGGCCCATCCTTGATCTGAATGGAAGGTTCTACGAAATGGACAATCATTTGTCATCTGGATTGCTTCTTCTAATCCTTCCATTATGGCTAGTGCGTTTGGTTTTTCAGAAATCCGATAAGATAGAATTTCACTATTGTAGAAATCCATGAAAGGATCTAAATACAGCTTTTTCTGACGAACGACACCTGTGGTGTCTACTTCATAATACTTAAACTCTGTGGTATCAGTTGTAATTTTTTGGTGACAGATATTTGTATAAAACCGACGATGAATACGATTTTTGGCGACAGTGCCAACCTTCCCACGATAAGAATTGTACCGTCGAGATTTTCGAGTGTAAGACTTTACTTCGATACCTAGTTTTTTTATCAGACGTTGAATCTTCTTTTTATTGACATGAATCCCTTGATTCTCTAATTCTTTTTTTAGTCGCAGACAGCCATAGTCTTTATGCTCTTTGCGAATTTCAAGCATTTTTTCTTCAATTTCTTGGTCTGGGTTTGGTCTGTCAAACCGTTTCTGCCAATACATATAGGTTGCTTTAGGAAATTTCAATGTTTCAAGAAGCTCAACTAGTTTGAATGATCCTCGGAGGCTGGCGATGATTCGTGCGATTGATTCTTGCGTCTTTGCTGGGCTTCCTGTTTTCGCAGCTTCCTCAACTCTTTTAAAAAGGCATTCTCAATTTGAAGGGATCGGACTTGCTTTTCTAATGCCTTGATACGATCGCGTTCTTCAGTTGTTGTATTTTCTTTTTTGTTTTCTTTTTTTCTAGTCAAAGTAAGTGGTCGCCCTTTCTCTTTTGAGAGCCCCTCAATACCTGCTTCTCTGAAATTACGCATCCAATTGGCAATAAGCGCAGGGTTGTTCATTTCTAAAGTGCTAGCAACTTCTCGATAGGACATCTCACTTGTTTGATATAACTCTAGCGCATTTAACTTAAATTGAACAGAATATTTCTGATTTTGATGCTTTCTCAATAGACCTTCCTCTCCGTATTCACGATAGGCATTCACCCAATTACTTACTTGAGACTTGCTTGAAATACCGTATTTGTTGGCAAGATACCGATATCCGCCCACGCCACTAAGATATTCTTTAACGATTTTTAGTTTTAATTCAAAAGGATATTTTGCCATACAAATAACGACCCCCAAAAGTTAGATTTTTTTGGTCTAACTTTTGGGGGTCGCTTCAGGGAGGCGAATCGTCGGTCTTTTTTTTATTGCGTAATGTAATGAGATTTACTTGGGTGTTGATGGGCTAAGCGACTTGCGGCAGAAGCGGCGATGGCACCTACGATATCATCTAAAAAGGTGTGAACGCGGGGACCGTCGTGCTTGTTCAGTTCTTTCAAAATGCCCGGTTTGACTTTATCAATGTATCCGTAGTTAGTAAAGCCGATGGAGCCATACACGTTGACGATGGATAGTGCGAGGATCTCATCGATCCCATAAAGCCCTTCGTCTTCTTTGACGATTTCTTGCAGTGGATGCAGCAGTTGATTTTCTTCTGCCAAAATATCCAATTGGACCCCCGTTAAAATCGTGTTGTGGACTTCCCGCTTGCTTAAGACAGCGTTGACGCTTTCGATACACATCTCCAACGTGATGCCTTCAATGTAATCTTTTTGCAAGAACATCACCAATTCGCCAATGTCTTGCAGCGAGACACCGCGGTCGGCCAACAATTCTCTTGCTTTGTCTTCAAGTGTTTTGCTTTCTAATACCATATAGTTTCCCTCCATGTAAATATAGTTTATTCAAAAGTCAACATGCGACTGATGGATTGCGATCATAAGTAGTGCCCTATTCCAGTTGCAGCCCATGCCGTTTGGGTTTAATCCCTTCTGACATCCATTGAATCACAGGTGTTGGCTAGTTCTGCTTTGGCTGCCACTGCCCAAGGATGGGGGACCACCAAGTCACCAGCAAAAAGCCAGTCCATATAATACCCAGCGGCGGCTTCCAAGGAATCATCGAGGCGGTCTAATAAGCCGATTAAGAAAGGCGCTTGATCTTTACGATCCCATTTGATTTTGTCGGCTAAAAAAATGAGTAGATCGAGACGACGATAATGGGCCTTTAAGGTGGTATGACAGCTGATGGCGGACAGAATGTCTGGATCAGACACCTGAAAAACCGTTTTTGCCAACAAAGCGGATTGCTGCTGATGCAGCAAAAAAGGTGCTTGCCGCTCCTCGTCTAAGATCGGTTCGCCTACTGCTATCTGCAAGGCGATTCGCTGGTCATTAGGGATGACGACGCTGACATCGTGCAGCAGTCCTGCCAAGTAAGCTTTCTCCGCATTGACTTGAAACCGTTCTGCCAATCGTTTGGCTTCTTGGGCAACAGCTAGATTGTGGACCGCCGTTTCGGCATGATCGAAGGCTTCCAGATACTGAACCATTTGCTCAGTGAGGGTCTCCCCCTGTAAGGGGAGAGCATAGGCGGCAAGTTGACGTTGACCAGCTTGTTTCATCTCAGCTACTCCTTAAAAAGACTTGTACTATGGGCAGGTTGTGTCCGCGTTTTGGGATCAATGTAGTGGAGCGCATTGTTCACCGCAGTTGGGGCTTCCCCGAAACCAGTAGCGATCAGGTCGACTTTTCCATCGTATAAAACGACATCTCCACAGCCATAGATCCCAGGAACAGACGTGCTCATATCTGAAGAGACGAAGACTCCTTGGCGACTGCTTTTCATGCCCCAATCCTTGATGTTCAATGTGGAAGAGAAACCATAATTGACGATCAAAGCATCCAATGAAAGGCTGACCGTTTCATCACCCTTGACTTGCTGCAACGAGACACCAGTCAAACGTTGCTCTCCTTGGATTTCTTGGATCACATAAGGAGTCAAAATGTTGACGGCAGAAGCCTGTAATTTACTAACGCTATGTTCATGGGCACGAAATTCAGGACGGCGATGGATCAAGTAGACTTCACTAGCGATCGGCTCCAGCATTAATGCCCAATCGATGGCAGAATCGCCGCCACCGGCGATCGCTACTTTGCGTCCAGCATACTTCATCAAATCGGTGACAAAATAGTCTAAGCCGTATCCTTCAAACCGCTCGCTTTCTGGCAAAGTCAGTTTGCGTGGCTGGAAGGAGCCGTTTCCTAAAGCCAAAATCACGGCTTTCGAGTAATGGATTCCTTTGTCGGTGGTGACTTCGATATAGTCTTCTTGTTTTTCGACCGACAAGACGGTTTCTTCTAAACAATATTGGTGATTGAAGGTCGTCAACTGTTTTTCCAGGTTTTGGACAAGATCGCCCGCTTTGATTTTCGGATAACCTGGGATATCGTAGATGTATTTTTCTGGGTATAAAGTAGCAAGCTGACCGCCTAATTGCGGCAAGCTGTCGATGATCTTGGTTTTGGCGTTACGCATACCGGCATAGAAAGCAGAAAACATCCCGCTAGGTCCCGCGCCGATAATCGTTATATCAAAAATATCCATGTTATTCCTCTTTTCTAACCACGTTGGGGTGAAGCGTGTTCGTAGTGTACGAATAGCTTCATTATAGCAAAAATTATCCAAACTAGCATTTTTTCAATTTTCTGCTATCATGGATTTATGAGAGAGAAGGAGGAGTTAATGTGTCTGAATTTCCACAGTTAGCATTAGAAAAACAAACTGGCCATAAAGCAGTCATCAAAACCAATCGTGGGGATGTAGTTGTACAATTGTTCCCAGAATTGGCACCAAAAACAGTGAAGAACTTCGTTGAATTAGCGAAAAAAGGGTATTACGATGGGATTATCTTCCACCGTGTCATTCCTGATTTTATGATTCAAGGTGGCGATCCAACTGGTACAGGTATGGGCGGCGAAAGCATCTATGGTGGCAGCTTTGAAGATGAATTTTCAAAAGAATTGTTCAATCTTCGTGGCGCTTTATCCATGGCAAACGCTGGTCCGAATACTAACGGCAGCCAGTTTTTCATCGTAAACAATCAAAATGTTCCTAGCAACATGTTAGGTCAATTAGAAGGTGCTGGTTATCCAGCTGAAATCATCGAAGCGTATCAAGCAGGTGGTACTCCTTGGTTAGATTTCCGTCACACAGTCTTTGGTCATGTGATCGAAGGAATGTCAGTCGTTGATGAAATCGCTGGCGTGCAACGGGGACCACAAGATCGTCCAGTGCATGATGTAGTGATCGAAACGATCGAAATCAGCGAATAAAACAAAAGAACCCAAAAGCAGTTTCAACGGTCATCCTCAAGGAGATCGTTGAAACTGCTTTTGGGTTCTTTTTTTCATAAGAAAGAGTTAACCGATCGGTTGGTCTTTAAACGCGGCGGCGATTTGATTGAGTGCTTTTTCTAATAGCTCTTTAGGACAGGCAAAGTTCAGCCGCATATGGTGACTGCCGCGAGGACCAAAGATACTTCCTTGATTCAATACGACATTGGCTTCTTTGATCAGTTTGCGCTGCAGCTGACTGTCCGTTAGGCCATAGGCAGAAAAATCCAGCCAGATCAAGTAAGTACCTTCGGGTTTTTGAAAGGTCACTGCTGGGAGTTGTTCAGTCAAAAAGTCGCAGACAAAGGTGCGATTTGCTTCTAAATAGGACAAAAGTTCTTCTAACCATGCTTCAGATTCACGATACGCTGCTTCAGTAGCGACCAACCCAAACGTATTGATTTCCCCTTGAACGTTGCGTTCTTGTGTTTTTGCAAATTGGCTGCGCAAGGTTTTGTCTTTGATGAATACCATCGAATTTTTGATCCCAGCTAAATTAAAGGTCTTGGTTGCTGAGGTCAAGATGATCGAAAAATCGGCAAAGCTTGGCTCGACTGTTTGGAAAGAGACAAATTGATTTGGTGCAAAAACGATGTCTTGATGGATCTCATCACTGACAACGATCACCTGGTGCTTTTGACAAATACGGCCGATCGTCAGCAGTTCTTCTTTTGACCACACGCGACCGCCAGGATTATGAGGATTACATAGAAGAAACAATTTTACCTTCTTTTCGATGATGGTTTGTTCCATCGCCTCAAAATCGATGACAAAGTGGCCAGCTTTTTCTAGTAACGGTTCTTGAATTAAGGTCCGCTGATTGTTTTTGACAACATGGGCAAAGGGATGGTAGACCGGATCGTGGATCAATACGGCATCTCCTTCTTGCGTATAACTTTGGATCGCCAGTGCAATACTAGGGACCACACCGCTATTAAAAAGGATCGCTTCTTTATTGATGGTATAACCATGACGTCTTTGCTGCCAATCGATGATGGATTCAAGCAGCGAATCAGGGATGGTAGAGTACCCATAGATCCCTTGGGCAACTGCTTTTTCTAAAGCTTTTTTCACAGGTTCTGGTGCCAGAAAATCCATGTCGGCTACCCAAAGCGGCAACAAGTTTTCTTCCTTATAGGTTTTTGCAATGGTATCCCATTTGACGCTATTGGTATTTAAGCGCGGATGAACTTTGTCAAAATTGATCATGCGTTTCCCTCCTATATTGTGCAACGTTGTTTCTGATGCTTCAAATCTACCACTAGTTCAAGTATAATGAAAGTGGAAAAGAGAGGAAAGACTATGAATTATCAAATCGGGAACATTATAGAAGGAACAGTCACTGGGATTCAACCCTATGGTGCATTTGTTTCGTTAGATAAGGAAACACAAGGATTGATCCATGTTTCAGAGATCCAATCTGGGTTTACCAAAAATATCCATGAAGTCTTACAGATCGGGCAAAAGATCCGTGTACAAATCATTGATATTGACGAATACAGCCAAAAGATCAGTTTGTCCCGCCGTACATTGGAAACGAGTTTTGTTCAGCCACCCTTTAAGCGTAAACGCTACTTTACAAATAAGAATAAGCGGATCGGTTTTCGTACGATTGGAGAAGCTTTACCAGTGTGGGTGAAAGAGGCCAAAGAAATGTTAGAAAAAGAAAACAGCAGCAGATAATCGTGCATATTTTCTGAAAATGTGCTAAAATTAGTTTACAAACAGATGAATAACTGAGGTGGGTATTTTGGGATCCAAAAAAGTAGCGGGTACAGTTATGATGCACTTAGCAAATGGTTCGAAACGATTTTTGATGCAAATACACGAAGGCACTGCGGAATTAGCGTCAACGGATTTTTCTGAAGATAAAACCGGCTTGGCTACGATCTTACAATTGTTTAAAGACCGTATCCACCTTGATGTGACAGCGATCGAACTCGTTGAACTCACAAATGGCAATATTGATACGCAAAACATTCCTTTATTTGTTTTTGAAACACAAGAAGCAGGACAAACGCAACAGCTGCCAGAAGGGTATGCGTGGGAAGAGCCCAATATCTTTCGTAAGATCATTGAAGACTACGAGATTGAAGGCGTTCCGTTCTTTTAGCACCTGAATATTAGCGAAAAAACTGAAGACCGTTACGACGGTCTTTTTTTATTATTGACTTTAGTCAGTTTCGTTCGCGTAGCGTACGAAACAAAAAAACCGCGCGTTTCTACGCGTGGACGAAATAGCTTTAGCGATAAAAAACTCCTTTCGATATACTAATAGTGGCTACCAACCGCATATCAGATCGAAAGGAGTTTTTTTATGTCTAACGACGATAAAAGTTTAGCACATACCAGATGGAATTGTAAGTATCACATAGTCTTCACCCCGAAGTATCGACGAAAAGTGATTTATGGAAAGTTAAGAGTAAGTATTAATCAGATATTAAGAAAATTGTATGAGATGAAAGATGTTGAAATCATTGAAGCTCATGCCATGCCTGACCATATTCATATGTTAGTAAGAATACCACCAAAGATTAGTATTTCTAGTTTTATGGGCTACTTAAAAGGACGAAGTGCAACCTTAATCCATGAAAAACATGCGAATTTGAAATATAAGTATGGGAATAAAAGCTTTTGGTCCAAAGGATACTACGTGAGTACGGTTGGGTTAAATCAAAAAACAATTGAAAAATATATTCGAGAACAAGAAGCAGATGATCGAATAAGAGATAGTATAAGTAAACAAGAGTATGTAGATCCATTTAAATAGTTAAAGAGAGATAGGGCTGTGAGCGGTTGGTGGTCATTTAAAAAGCCCCTTTTAAGGGGCTAGCGAGTGGTGAGCCCTTCTAGGGCTGTTAAAAAGCCACCCGTTTCACGGGTGGATATTTACTGAAAACTTTTTGTAAATAAAATGAAATATTTCCTTGACCTGAGTCAAGAAGAATGGTAAATTAGTCAACGTTGGCAATTGAGCCAGCGGGTCAAAACAACAGTTGAAAAAACTTCAAAAAAAGACTTGACCAAAAATGAAACAGATGATATTATAACGAAGTCGCAATAATAAAACAGTTAATCAATGTTGATACATCAACAAAATTAATTGAAAAAAGTTGTTGACAAATAACAAATCATTTGTTATTCTAATTAAGTCGCTGAGGCAGCCGCTACGAAGTTGAAAAACAACGAGCGAAAAAAACTTTTAAAAAAAGAGTTGACAATCAAATGTCGCTCTGATATGATATAAAAGTTGCTAACACAGCACGGTAGACCTTTGAAAACTGAACAAAGCAAGCAAACGAACCAATGTGTAGGACGTTTCAATTTATTGAAACAAATACATGCAAGCAATAGCTAGCAAAGTTAATTTTTATGAGCTTAATGACCGTATGGTCATTCAAACAAATCATTATGAGAGTTTGATCCTGGCTCAGGACGAACGCTGGCGGCGTGCCTAATACATGCAAGTCGAACGCTTTTTCTTTCACCGGAGCTTGCTCCACCGAAAGAAAAAGAGTGGCGAACGGGTGAGTAACACGTGGGTAACCTGCCCATCAGAAGGGGATAACACTTGGAAACAGGTGCTAATACCGTATAACACTATTTTCCGCATGGAAGAAAGTTGAAAGGCGCTTTTGCGTCACTGATGGATGGACCCGCGGTGCATTAGCTAGTTGGTGAGGTAACGGCTCACCAAGGCAACGATGCATAGCCGACCTGAGAGGGTGATCGGCCACACTGGGACTGAGACACGGCCCAGACTCCTACGGGAGGCAGCAGTAGGGAATCTTCGGCAATGGACGAAAGTCTGACCGAGCAACGCCGCGTGAGTGAAGAAGGTTTTCGGATCGTAAAACTCTGTTGTTAGAGAAGAACAAGGATGAGAGTAAAATGTTCATCCCTTGACGGTATCTAACCAGAAAGCCACGGCTAACTACGTGCCAGCAGCCGCGGTAATACGTAGGTGGCAAGCGTTGTCCGGATTTATTGGGCGTAAAGCGAGCGCAGGCGGTTTCTTAAGTCTGATGTGAAAGCCCCCGGCTCAACCGGGGAGGGTCATTGGAAACTGGGAGACTTGAGTGCAGAAGAGGAGAGTGGAATTCCATGTGTAGCGGTGAAATGCGTAGATATATGGAGGAACACCAGTGGCGAAGGCGGCTCTCTGGTCTGTAACTGACGCTGAGGCTCGAAAGCGTGGGGAGCGAACAGGATTAGATACCCTGGTAGTCCACGCCGTAAACGATGAGTGCTAAGTGTTGGAGGGTTTCCGCCCTTCAGTGCTGCAGCAAACGCATTAAGCACTCCGCCTGGGGAGTACGACCGCAAGGTTGAAACTCAAAGGAATTGACGGGGGCCCGCACAAGCGGTGGAGCATGTGGTTTAATTCGAAGCAACGCGAAGAACCTTACCAGGTCTTGACATCCTTTGACCACTCTAGAGATAGAGTTTCCCCTTCGGGGGCAAAGTGACAGGTGGTGCATGGTTGTCGTCAGCTCGTGTCGTGAGATGTTGGGTTAAGTCCCGCAACGAGCGCAACCCTTATTGTTAGTTGCCATCATTTAGTTGGGCACTCTAGCGAGACTGCCGGTGACAAACCGGAGGAAGGTGGGGATGACGTCAAATCATCATGCCCCTTATGACCTGGGCTACACACGTGCTACAATGGGAAGTACAACGAGTTGCGAAGTCGCGAGGCTAAGCTAATCTCTTAAAGCTTCTCTCAGTTCGGATTGTAGGCTGCAACTCGCCTACATGAAGCCGGAATCGCTAGTAATCGCGGATCAGCACGCCGCGGTGAATACGTTCCCGGGCCTTGTACACACCGCCCGTCACACCACGAGAGTTTGTAACACCCGAAGTCGGTGAGGTAACCTTTTTGGAGCCAGCCGCCTAAGGTGGGATAGATGATTGGGGTGAAGTCGTAACAAGGTAGCCGTATCGGAAGGTGCGGCTGGATCACCTCCTTTCTAAGGAATATTTCGGAAGACTACACATCGTTTGCCTTTGTTCAGTTTTGAGAGGTTTACTCTCAAACAAAATTTGTTCATTGAAAACTGGATATCGAAGAAATAATCAAAACAAGTAACACACACCGAGTTGAAATGTTAAAAGAGTTTTTTAATAAGTTCAACGCTTATTTTCTTGAGCAACCTTCTATCGCTAGAAGAAGTACTCAAAACCGACCGTAAGGTCAAAGGTTAAGTGAATAAGGGCGCACGGTGGATGCCTTGGCACTAGGAGCCGATGAAGGACGGGACTAACACCGATATGCTTTGGGGAGCTGTAAGTAAGCTATGATCCAGAGATTTCCGAATGGGGGAACCCAGCATCTTTTATAGGATGTTACGTCTGCGTGAATACATAGCGCAGTCGAGGTAGACGCAGAGAACTGAAACATCTAAGTACCTGCAGGAAGAGAAAGAAAATTCGATTCCCTGAGTAGCGGCGAGCGAAACGGGAAAAGCCCAAACCAACAAGCTTGCTTGTTGGGGTTGTAGGACTCCGATATGGTAGTCTATTCAGATAGTCGAAATACTTGGAAAAGTATGTCAAAGAGGGTAAAAACCCCGTAGGCGAAATTTGGATAACACCTAGGAGGATCCTGAGTACGGCGGAACACGAGGAATTCCGTCGGAATCCGGGAGGACCATCTCCCAAGGCTAAATACTCCCTAGTGACCGATAGTGAACCAGTACCGTGAGGGAAAGGTGAAAAGCACCCCGGAAGGGGAGTGAAATAGATCCTGAAACCGTGTGCCTACAACAAGTTAGAGCCCGTTAATGGGTGATAGCGTGCCTTTTGTAGAATGAACCGGCGAGTTACGATAGCATGCGAGGTTAAGTTGAAGAGACGGAGCCGCAGCGAAAGCGAGTCTGAATAGGGCGAATGAGTATGTTGTCGTAGACCCGAAACCATGTGATCTACCCATGTCCAGGTTGAAGGTGCGGTAAAACGCACTGGAGGACCGAACCCACGTACGTTGAAAAGTGCGGGGATGAGGTGTGGGTAGCGGAGAAATTCCAAACGAACTTGGAGATAGCTGGTTCTCTCCGAAATAGCTTTAGGGCTAGCCTCGGAATTGAGAATGATGGAGGTAGAGCACTGTTTGGACTAGGGGCCCATCTCGGGTTACCGAATTCAGATAAACTCCGAATGCCATTCATTCATATCCGGGAGTCAGACTGTGAGTGATAAGATCCATAGTCGAAAGGGAAACAGCCCAGACCACCAGCTAAGGTCCCCAAATAACTATTAAGTGGAAAAGGATGTGGGGTTGCACAGACAACTAGGATGTTGGCTTAGAAGCAGCCACCATTTAAAGAGTGCGTAATAGCTCACTAGTCGAGTGACCCTGCGCCGAAAATGTACCGGGGCTAAATAGTTTACCGAAGCTGTGGAGTGCACCATTAGGTGCATTGGTAGGAGAGCGTTCTAAGGGCGTTGAAGGCAGATCGTGAGGACTGCTGGAGCGCTTAGAAGTGAGAATGCCGGTATGAGTAGCGAAAGACAGGTGAGAATCCTGTCCACCGAATGACTAAGGTTTCCTGGGGAAGGCTCGTCCGCCCAGGGTTAGTCGGGACCTAAGCCGAGGCCGACAGGCGTAGGCGATGGACAACAGGTTGATATTCCTGTACCCGTTGTTTTTGTTTGAGCAATGGAGGGACGCAGGAGGCTAAGAAGTGCAGACTGATGGATATGTCTGTTCAAGCAGTAAGTCTTGGTAGGAGTCAAATGCTTCTACCTATACGGACAAGCTGTGATGAGGAGGGAAATAATAGTACCGAAGCTTCTGATGTCACACTGCCAAGAAAAGCTTCTAGTGAGAAAACAACGGCCCGTACCGCAAACCGACACAGGTAGTCGAGGAGAGAATCCTAAGGTGAGCGAGAGAACTCTCGTTAAGGAACTCGGCAAAATGACCCCGTAACTTCGGGAGAAGGGGTGCTGCTCTAACGAGCAGCCGCAGTGAATAGGCCCAAGCGACTGTTTATCAAAAACACAGGTCTCTGCAAAATCGAAAGATGACGTATAGGGGCTGACGCCTGCCCGGTGCTGGAAGGTTAAGAGGAGTGCTTAGCGTAAGCGAAGGTACGAATTGAAGCCCCAGTAAACGGCGGCCGTAACTATAACGGTCCTAAGGTAGCGAAATTCCTTGTCGGGTAAGTTCCGACCCGCACGAAAGGCGTAACGATTTGGGCACTGTCTCAACGAGAGACTCGGTGAAATTTTAGTACCTGTGAAGATGCAGGTTACCCGCGACAGGACGGAAAGACCCCATGGAGCTTTACTGTAGTTTGATATTGAGTGTCTGTACCGCATGTACAGGATAGGTAGGAGCCGTAGAGATCGGGACGCCAGTTTCGATGGAGGCAATGGTGGGATACTACCCTTGCGTTATGGCCACTCTAACCCGCAGCCCTTATCGGGCTGGGAGACAGTGTCAGATGGGCAGTTTGACTGGGGCGGTCGCCTCCTAAAAGGTAACGGAGGCGCCCAAAGGTTCCCTCAGAATGGTTGGAAATCATTCGAAGAGTGTAAAGGCAGAAGGGAGCTTGACTGCGAGAGCTACAACTCGAGCAGGGACGAAAGTCGGGCTTAGTGATCCGGTGGTTCCGCATGGAAGGGCCATCGCTCAACGGATAAAAGCTACCCTGGGGATAACAGGCTTATCTCCCCCAAGAGTCCACATCGACGGGGAGGTTTGGCACCTCGATGTCGGCTCGTCGCATCCTGGGGCTGTAGTCGGTCCCAAGGGTTGGGCTGTTCGCCCATTAAAGCGGCACGCGAGCTGGGTTCAGAACGTCGTGAGACAGTTCGGTCCCTATCCGTCGCGGGCGTTGGAAATTTGAGAGGAGCTGTCCTTAGTACGAGAGGACCGGGATGGACTTACCGCTGGTGTACCAGTTGTCTCGCCAGAGGCATCGCTGGGTAGCTATGTAGGGAAGGGATAAACGCTGAAAGCATCTAAGTGTGAAGCCCACCTCAAGATGAGATTTCCCATTTCTTTAAGAAAGTAAGATCCCTGAGAGATGATCAGGTAGATAGGTCAGAAGTGGAAGGCCAGTGATGGTTGGAGCGGACTGATACTAATCGATCGAGGACTTAACCAAAAAGAAAAAAGCACGTAAACTCGTAGAGTTTTGATTTCTTCGATCCAGTTTTGAGTGAGCAAAACTTACTCAATTGAATAGTGTGGTGGCGATAGCAAGAAGGATACACCTGTAACCATGCCGAACACAGAAGTTAAGCTTCTTAGCGCCGATTGTAGTGAAGGGTTTCCCTTTGTGAGAGTAGGACGTCGCCACGCATTTCAATTTTTCCGGCATAGCTCAGTTGGTAGTAGCGCATGACTGTTAATCATGATGTCGTAGGTTCGAGTCCTACTGCCGGAGTTGCTTGATAGCATATGCTATCTTTTTTTTTACATAAAATGACAAAAACAAAGACGTTGCCTTTGATGGGGCAGCGTCTTTTTTATTTAGATGAGATCAGAACGAAAAGGAAGAAGTGTTGCTTGTACTGCTGTTTTTTTCTATACTATTAGAAAAGGAGACGATGGCGTGAGAAAGAAAGTACTTTTTGATTTAGATGGAACGATCATTGATTCGAGTGAAGGAATCTATGGATCGATTCAATATGCGATGGAAAAAATGGGAAAAGAGCAATTAGCGCAAGACGTACTGCGGAGCTTTGTGGGGCCGCCTTTGATTGAATCCTTCCGTGGCTTGGGCTTCGATGAAGCTGCTGCCCAGCAAGCCGTTGCCTTCTACCGGGAAAATTATCGTCAAGCGGGCATGTTTCAAGTCCAACCATATCCGTTGATCGAAGAAACATTGCAGGAGCTGGCGCAGGATCACGATTTGTATATCGCTACGTCGAAACCAGAAGTTTTTGCAAAAGAGATCCTGACCCATCTCAAGTATGATGGCTATTTCAAAGGAATCTATGGGGCGGATCTTGAGAATAAACGTGGGGAAAAAGCGGCCGTTATCCGCTACGCGTTAACTGAGATCGAAAAGGAGCAAAAAGCGCAGCAAACCATCATGATCGGCGACCGTGAGCATGATATTTTAGGGGCAAAAGAAAACCAGTTACCGGCAATCGGCGTTTTATATGGGTTTGGGTCAAAAGAAGAATTGCTTGATGCTGGTGCGATCGCTTTAGCCGCTGAGACACAAGAACTCTTAGCGTTGATTCCAGATTCATTATAGAGAAAAAGAGCTGACAAGCACCTTACAAGGCGTTTGTCAGCTCTTTAGTTACGCATTCGTTTGTTTCAACTGTGGAGAGGATTCCAATAAAAGATTGGTATCCAAATAGCCGCTTTCGTTTTTCAAAATCAAAGTTCCTGAAGTTGGGTGAACATCTAGAATCAGATGACCAGTCAAGAACATTTGATCATAGGTTGATGTAAAGAAAGTAAACTGATTGCTTGAGACTAACTCATTGTATGGGTCTAACGGTTCGTCGATCGGTGTGATCAAAAAACGTTCGCCGATCATACAGCATCCAGCTGCTGAAGAAAATTGGTTCGATCCGTCATTACTCGTCAAAATATATAAGTCGTGTCCTTCTGGAAAGCGAGCAGCGGCAGTAGGGGTAATATGTAAGTCCATTTTGCATGATCTCCTTTTTGAAACGAGTGAGCAGCAAGCTGTTTCGTTTCGATAATTGTTGATAAACCAAGTGTATCACTCCTCTTAGGGATGTGACAGCAACTTGCTTTTCAACAAACCAAGCTTAAAGTTTTAGCAAGAAAAAGGCGATAATACCGATTATCAGCAAGAAAAGCCCTAAGTACAAGAGCACAGTGACCGCAGCCTGGAAAAAAGAGCGCATTTCTTTCACCTCGAATCAATCTTCTCTTTATTTTACTGCATAATCACGGAGACAAGTAAGGAACTTCACAAATCTTAAAGGAAGTTTTAGGTCTCTTAAGAGTAGACCTTGTCCTTTTTTGTAACGCTTCCATTTTTTGTGGTAAAATAAAGAAAAGGAGGCGATTTGGATGTTACGTAATTGTCAAAATGTACTTGTTGCCTTGGATGGGTCGGATCAGTCAGAAAAAGCGTTCCAAGAAGCACTCGCGATTTGTCGTATGAACAAAGCCAAATTGTATGTCCTCTCTGTTATCAACAATGCTGAGTTATCCACAAGTGCCTATGCTTTTGCAAAAATTTTTGACCAAGAAAAATTGCGTGTGGAAACGGACATGTTGAAAAAAATCTATGATGCCAATCAGCATGGGGTAGAAGATGTTGAGGTGATCGTTGAAGTCGGCGATCCAAAACGCTTTATCATTCATGCAGCAACAGAATTGTACCCGATTGATTTGATCATTATCGGTGCAACTGGTAAAGGTACATTGACCCGAGCTGTCGTAGGCTCAACCACCGATTATGTCGTCAATCATTCGAAATGTACGGTGTTGGTCGTGAAGTAAAAATTTAAATTAAACGGAAAGAATATGTTATTTTTTAAGCCAGCATCATGCATCTCCTTTCAAAAAAATTCAGTTAGTTGAAAAACCCGCTCTCTTAGCTTTAGGAGAGCGGATTTTTTGTGGTAAAAAAGATGTGTCTAAAATTGAGCTGTGAGCACCGATTGGAAAATTCGTTTTGTTTGTTTTATAAAAAATATTTATTTAAATTGATAAAAATTGACTATTAGAAGAAATAGTTTGTTACACTTTTAATAAGCAAAGGCTGTAGGAAAAGTATTGGAGAGAGGGGCTGATAATTTATCGACTTTACAGAATGCAGCAGAATACAATCGAATATTGTTGGAAAGGAGAAATAAATGATGTAAAAGATTTTTAAAATTTTAATGATCATGTTTGTTATTTTTATAGTAATTATTTTTCTGCCTACTATTATACTTTTCATAATTAAATAGAAAGAAGGCATTTGAAATGAATTGGTTAAATTGAATTGAAGCTTCACCCCGTGGTAATTGTTCAAGTTTGACTTGCGGAATTAAACCTTGTATTTCAGATTCTTGTTCAAATAATGAGGGACATTGAGAGGATGTTGGAATAAATCTTGTTATATCAATTTTAAACAATAAAAAAGGAGAATGAAATGAAGCGTGTTGCAGAAAACGATTTGGTTGTTTTTTCGATTCTTTTGCTGATTATATGGCTAGGCTTGATCCAAGTGAAAGAATATTCGCAAGAAGCAGCCCTGTCGATCATTTACTTTATTAATCTATATACGCTCTTGTTTAAATTTAAAGATACAGCGAGGATAGTGAAAGCAGTTGTATCGGTCCTACTATTGGGTTTTACGATCTTATTTCTTTTGTATATCGCAGGAAATTAGGGGCGTACGAATGATTAAGTTCAGAAATTATCGCTATACTTTGGGAATTAGATGCACAAAAAAAGGCTCTATAATTTATGGGACTGATGAATCAGAATTGATTCTTCAGCCCCATTTTCATTTTAGGTATTAAAAAACATATCGTTCTCTAGTATGATTAAATCACCACAAAATAAACAACTGAGAGGACGATATGCTATATGAATGATTCTATCAAAAAAATGCTGAGAATAATAGAGAAAGATTTGATGATTACAGAGGTCTCTTACGAGACCCTTCAGAAGAAAAAGACGTTGGTCGTCGATGCTGTTCTCTCGCCTACTCCTCGTGCTTGTAGAAGTTGTGGTTCTACTGTGGTAGATGGAAACGGGAAAGCAATTATAGTGAAAAATGGGAAGAAGGAAATGATTGTCCGTTTTGAACAATACAATCATATGCCTTTGGTTATGCGCCTAAAAAAGCAGCGCTATACCTGTAAAAACTGCCGAACCCATTGGACGGCTCAAAGTTATTTTGTCCAACCCAGACATTCAATCGCAAATCATGTGAGATATAAAATTGCTTCTTTACTGACTGAAAAAGTATCTTTATCTTTTATTGCGAAAAGCTGTCAGGTATCTTTGACCACCGTTATTCGTACATTGAAAGAGTTTAAAAGCTATTTGCCAAAACAATCTAAGAAGATTCTCCCAAGAGTATTGATGGTTGATGAATTTCGTTCGCATGCTTCCATAGAAGATAAAATGAGCTTTATTTGCGCAGATGGCGAAACAGGAAAATTAATAGATGTTTTGCCTACGCGTAAATTACCCCGATTAACAAGCTATTTCTCAGGTTGTACCAATCCGGAAGAAGTAGAATTCTTAGTGACAGACATGAACGCCGCCTACTTCCAGCTCACCAAACGTGTTCTGCCAAATGCGAAAGTAGTGATTGATCGGTTTCATATTGTCAAACACATGAATCAAGCGTTCAATGAGTTGCGTATCCGTGAAATGAATGAACTTCGTAAAGCAGGACAGAAAAGCCAAGCAGAAAAACTGAAAAAGAACTGGCGCTTTTTGCTAAAAAATCGTGCAAACATCAACCATTATGAATACAAAACATGGAAAAGTTTCCGAGCGCCAAAATACCCATTTCTTACTGAAGCAATGATGATTGATCGATTGCTTGAGTTTTCTGCGCCCCTAAAGGAGGCGTATCCCTTTTTTCATGAATTAGTTGAAGCCTTTCGAGACAAAGACCCTGACTTATTTTTCTCCTTATTGGCAGAACTTCCCGAAACGTTAGATGACGGCTTTCGAGAAAAGCTTCAAAACCTTCTTACCCATGAAGAAGGCATCACCAACGCAATGATCTATCCTTATTCCAATGGAAAAATAGAAGCGAAGAATACCCACATAAAGACAATGAAACGAGTATCCTACGGATTTAAATCATTCGAGAACATGAGAATTAGAATCTTTTTGATCAATCAATTAATCAATGTAAGATAACAAAAAAATCTGAGCCAGAATGTGGTTCATTCTGACCCAGATTTGATTTTACACAACTCATCAGTCCTTATTGACAAAGAGCCCAAAAAAAAGACAACGTCCGACAAACGTTGTCCTACCAAAGCCACTTGACGGGCTTGAACCGTCGACCTCATCCTTACCATGGATGCGCTCTACCAACTGAGCTAAAGCGGCGTGTTATTTAACACAAGATATAGAATACCGTAAAGGCGCTACTTTGTCAATGAGATTTTCGGATATTTCTTGAGAAAAACGCTTTGCGGGAAGGGAAGTTTCAAAAAGGGGATTTTCTTGAAAAAAAGGATCAAAAAATTGATTTTTGCTCTTGCTAAATTATCTGACTATTTGGTATAGTACAGATAGATTCTTCCGGCATAGCTCAGTTGGTAGTAGCGCATGACTGTTAATCATGATGTCGTAGGTTCGAGTCCTACTGCCGGAGTATCAAAAACGACCTTCGTTTCGGAAGGTCGTTTTTTTGTTGGAAAGAGTCCGTTCTTTTGTTGGTTGTGGATAGCCTGGGGATAATGGGTTCCCCAGTTTTTTCTCCAGAACACTCACTCCGCTGAGGAAATCTTCTGTAATAGTTCCTCGTATAAATCCGTCGTTTCGGCGGCTTTTTTATTTGTGTAAAAAACTGTTGGGCCATCGTTAGTAGTGACTTTTAAAATGGGCGTCACCTTCGTGTCGACAAACATTCTGGCAGGTTCGCCGGCAACGGTAAACTGACCGATTTGGTAACTGGCGGTTCCTACACCCATGGTACGAACACGAGGAGACGGCAATGTTTCGATCAATTCCACTGTCTCTATATCTGCCAAAGAGACCGTAGTTTTCCCGGTCATTGGTGCATCGAAGGTGACTTCTTGTCCTTGCACTTCACCAGTGATCGCATCAGCAGTAAAATCTAAGCGATACATCGGAATGATGGTCCCGATCATTAACACAAGTAAGAAGACAGCGGTGATGCCTGCGACGATTTGTCCGCTGCGTTTGCCTAAATTGATGCCGATATTCATCCCAACACGGTCAGGAACGAACAGACGCGCATCATTAGGATTGATGTAAAAACCATATCGCCAGTAAGCATCTTCGCCATAATAGCGCGGTTGTGCTGCTGGTTCTAAGAGCTGATCTTGTTTTTTACGCAGATCAAGCAATAAGAAGAAGGTAAAGACGATCAAGAAAACCACCAAAACAATAAAGAGCACTAAGAGGATAGTACTTAATGCTCCGGTAGCGGACATGGACGCCAGCGGGACAGTCAACAAGAGCAGCGTAATGGTGCAAGTCACGGCGATCATTAAGGACCAATAGCGCTTTGTTAAATCATTGATGTGTTGATCGATAGTTGAATTGCCGCTGATCCCGCGAACGGGTAAGCGGCTGATGATCACCCAGAGATAGACGAACAGCGCAAAAATTGCTAAGGAGACGCCGCCCATCAAGTATCCTGTAGAAAGATCAGGCAAATGCCATGCTTGGTACAAACTGATCATCAACAAAATCCCCGCAGGAACGAGGCTATACCACGGCAGCATCCGTTTATTTTTGGCTTGAACGAGTTTTGTATCGATCCGAATCGGATCGATGGGTAGTTCCCATCCATTGGTAAGGATCAATTGCCGCATTTTCCCGATGTAATGCACTTGCACCAGGTAAGCTGTCCCCAGCAAAGCGGCCATATAAAGCCAGAACAGGGTAAGGATGATGGAGTCAGATAAATTGAACAAAAAAAGGAGACTTGCTACACTAAATGTACCAACGATTTGTAAGATACGCTTGCGAAATTCTGTGATCAAGCTGTGGACGCTAGGATCATCCAGATGCTCAGGGGCAAGGGTATTTTCGAGTAAAACATTTTTGTGGGGTTTACTGATCAAGCGTAAACCAAAGGCGGTCGTCCCGCAGAGGACAAGAGCAATAATGAAAAAAAGATAGGTCATTTGCATTCATTCCTTTCAGGAAATTGGTCCAGCAGTTGTTGAAAATCCATTAAAAGCGTTTGCTTGCTTTTGCCGTGTAAGAGAGCGGTTGCTAGCTGCAGTTGCAAGTTTTGACGATACTCCGCTTCTTGTCCAGAAGTAAACGGTGGTGGCGCGGCAACGGCGGTTCCTTTGCGGCGATCCGTGACTAACAAGCCTTCTTCTTTGAGGGAATTGTAGGCTTTTGAGATCGTCATGGTATTAATGCCGATCTCTTCGGCTAATTGACGGACGGATGGTAGCAATTCGCCAGCGGATAAATCGCCTTTTGCGATACCGACAATGATCTGTTCCCGCAACTGCTGGTAGATCGGTTGGTTGCTTTGGGTTTGAATATCAAATATCATCGAAAACAGCTCCTTTGTATTATATATATTAATACAAAACATACAAAATAGCAACTAGTAATCAAATGAACAAGAATCGTTAGGAAAAAGTAAATAGCTTGTTACAGTTCTGTTTCATGGATCAGGTATCCTTTGACAGATACAACTTAGAGGAGGAACTTTTTATGAGCCAATCGCAAAGAACGGCTTACTTTGATAATGCAAAATTTTTACTGATGATCTTGGTCGTCTTCAGTCACTTACTACAGCCTTTTATCGGCGATCAGAAGTTTTATCATGACCTATATTATTTTATCTTCACTTTCCATATGCCAGCTTTTGTTTTTCTGGCTGGGTACTTTGCCAAACCGCTGACGAAGGGACACAAGCTTCGTGAGCTGATGAAAAAGTTCTTGCTGCCTTATGTCTTTTTTCAGGTGTTTTACACCGTCTATTACTGGTTGATCGGTCTACGGGAGTCGTTAAAAATCCAACTGTTGAATCCGCAATGGGCACTTTGGTTTTTGCTTAGCATGTTCTTTTGGCAGCTCTCCTTGCTGGTCTTTCAAAAAATGTCCAAAAAGCAGGCGATCTTGCTGAGTATCGGCTTGAGTATCTTCGCTGGCTACGTGCCATTTTTAAATCAAGTGTTGACCTTGCAGCGGACCTTTGTCTTTTTGCCGTTTTTCATCATCGGGTTTTATTTTCCCAAAAATGAGATGCGCTTTTTATTGAAACCAAAGATTCGGACTATCAGTTTGCTTTTCTTACCGATCATCTACACCTTTATCGCGTTTTTTCATGGGATGAACAAGTACATGGTTTTTGGTTCCAAGCCTTATGACGATTACTTGAGCTATCCGTTGTTCGGCGGTCCCTTGCGTGCGGTCTTTTTCGTGATCGGGCTGATGGGGATCATCGGCTTTCTGAGCCTCGTGCCTAGAGAGCACCTCTTTTTTACGAAGTGGGGCAAAAACACCCTGCTGGTCTATCTTTTACAGGGGATCTTCATCAAGAGCTTGCGGGCATTAGCGATCACCGACTTGAACCTGTCGGTATTAGGCTTTGTGACGTTGGTGTTAGCCAGTGTTTTACTGACGATCTTGCTAGCTAGTCGTCCGATCCGCTTCCTTTATGCACGATTTGAACGAGGACTATCCTTTGTTTTACTTGGCTTTTTGCTTTTGATGCTAACTCTTTAAATCCTTGATACGAGCAACCGCTCTTAGAAAGATGATCCTTTCATTTTTCTAGGAGCGGTTGTTATTTGAGAGGCAGAGGCGTAAAATGGAAGGAACGGAAAGTGAAAGGATGAAGAAATATGTCAGAAATTTCAAAAAAGACCACCGCTGCCTTTGCGCAAGCGTATCAAGACAATAATAAACAAACGGCACTGCAACGGAGTGTTGTGAAAAATGGGATCACCGCTTCTGCTGAAAACGTGTCAGCAAAAGTCAACAATGTGCCAGTTTTTTCAGTTGATGTGACAACCGGGAAAGTCTCAAACCAAAAACAATCAGGCCGCTGCTGGATGTTTGCCGCATTGAATACATTCCGTCATAAGATGCTGAATGATTTCAATTTAAAAGAATTTGAATTGTCGCAAAACCATACCTTCTTTTGGGACAAATACGAAAAAGCCAACTATTTCTATGAAAATATTTTAGCAACTGCTAACGAGCCTTTAACAAGTCGCAAAGTTGCTTTCTTATTGCAAACCCCACAACAAGATGGTGGGCAATGGGACATGATCGTTTCGATTTTCCAAAAATATGGTGTCGTACCAAAAACGGTCATGCCAGAAAGCAGCAACTCTTCCAATTCTCGTGACCTAAACAATTACTTGAACAAAAAACTGCGTAAAGATGCGGTTGCTTTGCGTCAGCTAGTGGCTGAAGGCAAAACAGCTGAAGACATCCAAACAGCCAAAGAAGCGATGTTGGAAGACATTTATCGTTTCTTAGCGACTTCTTTAGGCACACCGCCAGAAACCTTTGATTTTGAATACCGTGATGAAGACAAAAACTATCACATTGATCGCAACTTAACACCACAAAGCTTTTATGAAAAATATGTCGGGGTGGACCTTGATGATTATGTCAGCATCATCAACGCACCAACTGCCGACAAGCCTTACAATCAATCGTATACCGTAGAAATGCTAGGCAACGTGGTTGGCGGCAAAGAAGTCAAATACTTGAACGTCGATATGCCGACCTTCAAAAAATTAGCGATCGCTCAATTGGAACAAGGGGAGTCCGTGTGGTTCGGTTGTGATGTCGGTCAATCTTCTACCAGAGATACTGGGATCATGGCATTAGATGCGTATGATATCAACGACCTATTTGACATCGACTTTACGATGACTAAAGCAGAACGCTTAGATTTTGGCGAAAGCTTAATGACCCACGCGATGGTCTTGACTGGCGTTGACTTGATCGACGGCGAATCAACCAAATGGAAAGTCGAAAACAGCTGGGGTGAAAAAGTCGGAACGAATGGCTTCTTCGTTATGAGCGATGCGTGGATGGATGAATACACCTATCAAATCGTGGTTCGCAAAGAGTTCCTGACAGCAGAACAATTGGCTGCCTTTGAAGCAGAACCAACAGTCTTAGCACCTTGGGACCCAATGGGTGCTTTAGCGTAAGACAGCAATTTCTAATGATTGCCTGAAGATTCTCTGAAATTTTTCAAAAAGACGAAATGAAAAATAACGAACCAGTTGCCGCAATCCAACCGTTAGGAAAGTAGAAATCCTAACAGTGTGGGGTTGCGGCATCGGTTCTTTTTTTATTTTCTGACAAAAAAGCGGTACCATCCCAGAAAAGTGGGAACTTATTTATTGTAAGATGAAGCAAACTTCTTTAAAATGGAATAGTCACTAATGATGCCACACGTCTCATTAGAGTGAACTGTTGAAGAATGGTCACTGGGAACCTTTACTTCCTCTGACAGACTTTGTCATGTTTATTGAACAAAAGGAGGATTCAAATGACAAATCTGTTAACTATTATTGTTGTTCTACTTTTTGCTGCCCTTATTTATGGGTTCTACTTATTGCAAAAGCGTCACGTGAAGTTTTCTACGCGGGTCTTTGCGGCGTTGTTCGTCGGGATCGTTTTTGGTGGCGTGCTGCAGCTGATTTTTGGGACAGGCTCTGACGTTGTCACGCAAGCTCTTGACTGGATCACGATGGTCGGTAGCGGCTATGTAGCTCTCTTGCAAATGCTGATCATGCCCTTGATCTTCGTTTCGATCGTTGGTGCTTTCACCAAGATGAAAGAAAGCGAAAAAATCAAGAAGATCAGTTTTACGGTTCTTGCGACTTTGCTAGGGACAACGGCGATCGCTGCCTTGATCGGGATCGTGATGGTCATGGTCTTTGGTCTTGACGGTGCCAGCTTTACCGAAGGGGCAACGGAAACAGCGCGGATCGCAGAATTAGCGGAACGTTCGACACAAGTCCAAGACCTATCGATCCCACAACAAATCGTTTCCTTCATCCCAAGCAATGTCTTCGCCGACTTTGCGGGTACTCGTTCGACAAGTACGATCGGGGTCGTGATTTTCTCAGCCTTTGTGGGGATCGCCTTTCTTGGTGTCAAACGTAAATCACCGAAAGAAGCGGAAACTTTTGCGAATTTGATGGACAGCTTATATAAAATCGTGATGCGTATCGTCACGTTAGTTTTGCGCCTAACACCTTATGGCGTTTTGGCATTGATGACAAACGTATTAGCTTCAAGTGATTTTGAAGCCATCTTGAACTTAGGCAAATTTATCATCGCCTCTTATGCGGCTTTGATTTTGGTCTTACTTGTTCATTCATTATTGCTGATCGCTGTTCGGGTCAATCCAGTAACGTATTTCAAAAAGGCTTTTCCAGTCTTGAGCTTTGCCTTTACTTCTCGTTCAAGTGCGGGAGCCTTGCCATTGAACATCGAAACCCAAACCAAAGCGTTAGGTGTTGATGAAGCCACGGCTAACTTTGCAGGCAGCTTTGGGTTATCGATTGGTCAAAACGGCTGTGCGGGTGTATATCCAGCGATGTTGGCAACGATCGTTGCACCAACGGTTGGGATCAATGTCTTTGATTGGCAGTTTATCCTGCTGCTAGTTGCAGTAGTTACGATCAGCTCATTCGGTGTTGCTGGTGTCGGCGGTGGCGCAACCTTTGCTTCATTGATCGTCTTAGGCTCAATGAACTTGCCGATCGCCATCGTAGGCTTAGTTATTTCTGTTGAACCATTGATCGATATGGCACGGACACTCGTTAATGTCAGCGACAGTATGGTTGCAGGAATGGTGACCAGTAGTCGTATCAACGAACTGGATCGTTCGATCTTAGATGATTCCGCCGCCGTGATCGAAGCCGAATAGAAACGTTTTGTAACAAGCGAAAGCAAAGAAAGACTGCGTGTGGTCTTTCTTTTTTTGTCCGTTAAAGCTCAGCTCATAGAAAAATCTAGGTTTCAGTGCCCTTAATAGCGAAGTTTCTGCTATACTTTTAACTAGAACATCGCGGGAGGGATAAGCAATGACACAATTGATTCAACTAGAACGAGCAGCAAACGTCAGAGAACTTGGCGGCTATCAAACGACAAACGGCACGACGATCAAACGAAAAAAATTGATCCGCAGTGCGGCGATCAATGAATTGACTGCTTCAGATCAAGCAGTACTGGCAAACTATGGGGTCAATCAGGTCATTGATTTTCGCTCCATCGCTGAAGCCAATGCACAACCTGATCGACCGATCGCCACAGCAAAGCAGCTTTTTTTACCTATTTTCAAAGAAGACGAAACGATGGTTTCCTTGTCGCCAGAAAGCTTGAAGCAGCGCTTGAAGATGGGGAAGATGCCGAAGAGCAGATGAAAAAAGTCTACCGTCACTTTGTTGAAAGCGACTATGCCCGCCAACAATATCGGCAGTTCTTTGATCATGTGATCGACAATGCGGAAGGCGAAGGAGCAACCTTGTTCCACTGTACCGCCGGCAAAGATCGCACAGGCTTTGGCGCCTTTTTATTGCTGCATGTGTTGGCTGTGGCACCAGCGACGATCAAAGAAGATTATTTAGCGACCAATCGCTATTTAGCCCCAATGCTAAAAGAAAAATTTGCCCCAATGACCCAGCATTTGCCGCAAGAGCTGTTAACGGCGATTACGGTTTTGATGAGTGCCAAAGAGAGTTTTCTTGATGAAAGCTTGGCTGCGATCGATCAGCACTTCGGTTCGGTCGATCAGTATCTCCTGCAGGGACCAGGGCTGACGAAAGAAGAGCAAGCGTATTTGAATGCCCAACTGACTGAGTAAAGAAAGGGAGATCCGTATGGAGGAAGCATTGTTCGCAGCAATCGGGATGACCGGCTCGCTGACGCCCATCAGTGGTGGGGATGTCAATCAAACGTATCGTTTCACTACAGCAGAAAATCGCTATTTTTTAAAGACCCATCCTCATGTTTCATCGGTGTTCTTTCAAGCAGAGATCAACGGCTTAGCTGAATTAGCCCCTTTCGTGCGGGTGCCAAAAATCGAACATCTCGGTCAGACTGAAGAGAGGGCATTTTTATTGATGGAATGGATCGATGGTGGGGAAGGACAGCAGCGACGCTTAGGTCAAAGCTTAGCTCGGCTTCATCAGCAGACGCAGGAGTCTTTTGGGTTTTACGAAGACAATTACATCGGCTTTTTGCCGCAAGTCAATCCGAAAACCACCGATTGGCTTGATTTTTATACAGTCTGCCGTTTGGATGTGCAAGTCGAATTAGCGAAGCTGGGTAATCGCTGGCATGCCAAACGGGAAGCCGCTTATCTGCGTTTGAAAGAATTTTTGCATGAGAATTGGCGTGATCGCAGCGTCACACCTGCTTTATTACACGGTGATTTTTGGCGGGGGAATGTGCTGTTTGATCAACAAGGAGAACCAGTGTTTCTTGATCCAGCAGTCACTTATGGGGATCGAGAAATGGATATTGCGATGTCCCAGCTCTTCGGTGGTTTTCGTCAGGAATTTTTGGAAGGCTATCAAGAAGTCTATCCATTAGATGAGGATTGGCAAGAGCGACTGCCAGTGTATCAATTGTATTATTTATTGGTCCATTTGAATCAATTTGGCGAAAGCTATGGACCAACTGTCGATTAAATATTGAGTCGTTTTTAGGAGGCAATTAGAACTATGGCAGCAAAGTATCAAACCACGCATGAAGTGGCGTATTATGAATGTGATGTCAACCAAACGATGACGTTTCCGGCCATGCTAGGCATCGCCATCAAGACATCAGAAGAACAAAGTGCGGCGTTAAACCGCGGACCAGAAGTCATCACTAGTTATGGCTTGACCTGGATCATCACCAGCTATCACATAACGGTGACTCGTTTGCCGCGCGTAGGGGAGCAGATCCAAGTGGCGACCCAGGCGAGAGAATACAATAAATTTTTCTGCTACCGTTACTTTTGGTTATTGGCAGAAGATGGAACGGAACTGGTCAAAATCGAGGCGGTTTTTGCGTTGATGGACCCTGAGACGCGCAAAGTCAGCAGTGTATCAGATGAGATCGTGGCGCCTTTTGGCAGTGAAAAAATCAAGCGAATCAAACGCTATCCGAAGATCACCCCTATCACGCAAGGACAATTTTTGCCGTATCGGGTGCGTTTCTACGATATTGATAGCAATCAGCATGTCAACAATGCCATGTATTTCAATTGGCTGATGGACGTCTTAGGCTATGAGTTTTTAACAAAACATGAAGTGACACAAGTGACGATCCGTTTTGATCGGGAAGTGGCTTACGGCCATTTGATCGAAAGCCATTTTCAAATCAATGAGAAGACAGTCGATGAAGCCGGCGAGGCTGTGCCGCTGCAAACGATCCACGAGATCAAGATCGGTGAGGATACTTACTGCGAAGCCATCTTTACTTGGCGAGAAAAATAAAACAACCCTTTTGCCTCCATTAGCGGAACGGCAAAAGGGTTTTTGTTTGGTTAATTCTCCATGAAATCAGGCAGTTCATCCATGGTCAACCCACGGTTTTTCGCTATCAGCAATTTGATGCGGGCTTTTTGGCTATTGATGCTATTGCAGAAAATCACCCCAAGAGCTTGCAATTCGATCCCGCCGCCTAAGTAGTCATAGACCGGCTCGGCAACTCCGTTGAAGCAGCGAGAAACTAAGACGACTGGAATGTTTCTAGCAATCAGTTTTTTCAAAGGCTCTATGGTCTGCGGCGGCAGATTGCCAGCGCCTAAAGCTTCGATCACTAGTCCATCGATCAGCGAGTCGGCTAAAGCATCGAACAATTCCCCAGTCATTCCCGCATAGGCTTTGACGATCGGAAACAGACCATCGACACGATCAACATCCAAATGACGGTTATTTAACAGCTCTTGCATGAACAAGATACGGTGCTTTGTGACTAAGCCGATCGGACCTAATGTCGGGGTGCGGAATGTCGCAATATTGGTGGTGTGGGTCTTCGTAACATAACGTGCGGAATGGATTTCATCGTTCATCACGACTAAGACGCCTTTTCCTAAGGCATCAGGTGATTTCGCCACCCGAATCGCACTTTCAAAGTTATAAAGCCCGTCACTGCCGATTTCATTACTTGAGCGCATGGCGCCAGTCACCACGATCGGTAACTGACCGCCGATCGTGGTATCTAAAAAGAAGGCTGTTTCTTCCAGCGTATCGGTTCCGTGAGTGATCACGACCCCATCGACACCGCTTAAATGCGCCAGCTGGATACGTTCTTTCAGCTGCAGCATTTCTTTTGGGGTCATATGAGGACTGGGAATATTAAAAATGTCTTCGACGATCAATTCAACATCGTCGTCAATGTGGATCGGTGCATCCATCAGCGGATTGCTGACATCAGGGCTGACGCCGCCTGTCAGGGTATCTTCTTTCATGGCGATGGTGCCGCCAGTGTGCAACACGAGAATTCGTTTCATTTTTTCATCACCTGCAATGATTTATTTACTCTTAACTCAAAACTATTGTATACTATTAAAATAAGAAAACAAGGAGCGATGGGAAAAAATGATTCGAATTGGTTGTACCACATTTAGTGAACATGGCAGTCTCGTGCAAAGAAAAAACTCGAAATTATTTGAGTATGCCCGTTATTTTCCGTTAGTTGAGCTGGATACCACCTATCATTTTTTGCCAAAAGAAAAAGACGTGCGCAACTGGTTGACCCAGATTCCCGAAAATTTCCGCTTTGTGCTGAAAGTCCATCAAAGTGTGACCACCCAAGGAGATTTGCCAGATCAGTTGACCATGACCGAAGCGCTGCAGCTTTATAAAGAAGCGATCGCACCAATGGTAGAAGCAGGCAAACTCTTTTGCCTATTGGCACAGTTTCCCAACAGCTTTAAATGTACGAAAGAAAATGTCGCCTATTTAGACCAAGTGCGAGAATGGTTTGCGGGCTACCCAGTGGCGATCGAGCTGAGAGACAGCAGCTGGTATCAGCCGAAACTGTATCCGGGCATGATCGATTATATGAAGCGAAAGCAGTTTTCCTTAGTAGTTGTTGATCAGCCGAAAAAGCTATCGACCACCATTCCCCTTGATCCAACCGTGACCAATCCCGCGTTTGTCTTGTGCCGTTTTCATGGACGCAACGACAGCGGCTGGACAGCGACAGGACCAGATGCCAAAAATCTGCGGACCTTGTATCGTTATGACCAAGCCGAACTAACGGAGTTAAAACACGCAGTCCAAGCCATCGAAGCCAATGCCAAAGAAGTCGCAGTGGTCTTCAATAATAATGCCGGTCGTGATGCCGCTGACAATGCTCGCGCATTGATCGATGCGCTGCAGATCGATTACGAAGCATTAAATCCTAATCAGTTGAAATTATTTTGAGGAGTCATATGATAAAAGCAATCTTTTTTGATATTGATGGCACGCTGATTGCCAGCAACGGCAAGGCGCTTGCCAGTACCCGTGAAGCCATCAAACAAGCCCAAGCCAATGGCGTCCTCTGCGGCATTGCCACCGGACGTGGTCCGGTTGATTTAGAGAAGGTGATCGATTACTTGTCGTTAGACATGTTTATCACCTATAACGGCCAATATGTCTACACGAAGGAAAACTTGATTTATGCTAAACCTTTTCCAAAACAAACGCTGGAAGCGATCGTAGAATACGCAGATGAAAATTACCGCCAAGTCATGTTTGGCGGAGAAACGCAAGTGGCTGGTAGCTTAACGATCCGCTTAAGCCAATCACCCGTCATGCAGCGCTACTTACGCTATGTACCGAAAAAATTTCCCGTCGGTTTTTTAAAGAAAGTCTTGCAGCGCTTTAGTCCCAATCGCAACGCCAAGCGCTATGAATCGTTGGATATTTTACGAGAGCCCATCTATCAGTGCATTATGCTGAGCCCTGAGTCAGAGCGCGAAAAATTACGGTCCAAGCTGCCGCAATGTGATTTTAAGCGATCCAATGCCTATTCTGTTGACATCGTGCCGAAAAACGGTTCGAAAATCAAAGGCATCAAAGAGTTTTTGGCCTATGAAGGGATCGCGATGGAAGAAGCGATGGCATTTGGGGATCATTTTAATGATGTGGAAATGTTAGAAGGCGTGGGGATCGGGGTTGCGATGGGCAATGCCCAGCCCATCACTAAAGCCAGTGCTGACTTTGTGACGGATACCAACGATCATGACGGCATCAAGAAAGCCTTGATCCATTTTGGCATCATTGATGAGGATGCCCAAGGCAGAGAATGAATAAAAAAATAAGCAAGTAGCCAATCTATGAAGCAACGTAGAAGACGGCGCAGAACCATGAAACAGAACCATGAGAAAAAGCAGAAAGAAGCGAGCAAAATGAGTCCATTTGAAATGACGGAAGAGTTTCATAAAACCTTTGATCCAACGCGACCGCCATATCCACAAGCTTTTTCAGCGGAAAAAGCCCAGTTTCGTGCTGGTTTTAAAATTGAAGAATTAGTTGAGTTCCTTTATGCTGCCAGCAACAATGACGAAGAGACCTTCCAATCAGGTCTGGAGCATTTGCATCAAGCGATCGATCAAGCCCAAGCCAAGCTGGCTGCCAAACAACAGCCTGTCAGTGATTCACTAGTAGAACAAGTCGATGCGCTTTGTGATCTGCTGTATTTTACCTATGGCTCGTTTTCACTGTTAGGGGTCGATCCAGCGCCGATCTTGGCTATCGTTCATGACGCCAACATGGGAAAACTTTTCCCAGATGGGCAGCCCCATTATGATCCTGAGACCCACAAAGTCATGAAGCCGAGCGATTGGGAAGAACGGTATGCTCCTGAACCGCGAATCAAGGCAGAAATCAACCGCCAATTGGCACAAAAACAAGCGCAAGCCCAAGAATCGTCAGAATAAAAACCAAACGTGCCAGTTGCCCGTTCCGATTGCTTATCAGCAAAAGGAGTGGTGCAACTGGCACGTTTGGTTTAATCAAAGAAAGTGTAGTAAAGGGTTCTGACAGCGGCTTTTTCTTGTTCTTTGTGGATACCGAACATGATGCTGACCTCAGAGGACCCTTGGTTGATCATCTCTAAGTTGATATTTTTCCGCGCAAGGGCAGCGGTACTGTCGGCAGTGATCCCGACTCGTTGACGCATTCCTTCACCAACGACAACGACCATGGATAGATCGTGGGTCATTCGCAGTTCATCGGGATCGATCTCGTAGGCGATCTTGCGCAGCAATTCTTCTTCCAATACTGGATTCAACTGGTTGGAGCGCATAATGATCGAGATATCATCGATTCCTGAAGGCATGTGTTCATAATTTAAATCAAATTCACGGAAAATCTCTAAGACCCGTAACGTGAACCCAACTTCGCGGTTCATCAAGTATTTGCGGATATAGATCATACAAAAGCCTTCGTCACTGGCAACGCCGATCACGGGCTGATCCAAATTGTCTCTCTGGTTGGTGATCAAGGTACCGGGATGACTTGGATTATTGGTGTTTTTGATCACCACGGGAATTTTCGCATGGTATGAAGGCATCAACGCCTCATCGTGCAACACAGTAAAGCCTGCATAAGACAGCTCTCGCATTTCTCGGTAGGTCACTTCTTTGATGGACTCTGGATGATGAACATAGCCTGGATGAGCAGAAAAAATCCCATCGACATCGGTAAAGTTTTCGTACAATTCTACTTGCAGACCAGCCGCCACGATGGCACCAGAAATATCTGATCCTCCTCGAGAGAAGGTACAGATCTCGCCCGCTTCTGTGTAACCAAAGAAGCCAGGAATCACTAAGATTTCAGGACTGTCGCGCCATTGTGCGATCTTGGCGTACGACTTGTTCAAGATACGGGCGTTTTGAGGTTCATCCGTCACCAGCAGCCCAAGTTCTTGCGGATTCATGTAGCGAGCAGCTAACCCACGGCTTTGTAAAATCCCTGCGATCAATTTGGCGTTGTTGTCTTCGCCGCTTGCCAAGACTGTATCATAAAGATGCGGATTGTCTTGGGTAGGCAGTGTTTGAAAAGCCGCCAATGATTGCCAGATGCGATCTAAATGGACTTGTTCGATACCAAAGGGGGCGGCGATCGCTGTATAGCGGGCATAGATTTCTTCTATTAAATCAGTGATCTCTCCTTGGGCACACAGACGGGTACAGACAGCTAGTAACAGATCGGTGACTTTCTGATCGTCGCTGGAACGCTTACCAGGCGCTGAAACAACAACAAACCGTCTTTTAGGATCACTTTCAATTATCGCAACAACTTTTTCGACTTGTTCGGCTGAGGCAAGGGAACTGCCTCCGAATTTCGCTACTTTCATTTGACATTACTCCTGTTCAAGCTTTTTACTAGAGTACAGTTTCAATAGGGAGAAATCAAGCGGTTTCTTGAAAAAAATCGGAAAAATCAGAAAAAAAGTCACTTGTTGATGTAAATTTCACGATTTGTTTTCATTATCGCTGGAAAAGCCGTGATTTATTTTATTCGATGCGAAAAAAGTCGATCTTTTTTGCCTCAATCTAATGCTTGATTTTTTTCTTTATGCTATAATCTAGCGTAGATGCTTTTTTATAAAGGGACTATCTGTCCTTTTTATACTCAACGAACTTATCAATCAATCTGCTGATCAGCAGGTTTTAGACGAAACATGTATATTTGAAAATTGGAGGAACCACAAAATGGGAACTAATATCATCTTTGGAATTGTCATTGCCATCATCATCATCGCAGCGGTCTTGTATGCAATTGGCTTTTTCATGCGGAAGAAAAACCAAGAAAAGCTGAATGACTTGGAAAAACGCAAAGAAAATCTGTTTGACTTGCCGGTGATCGAAGAAGTCGATGAAGTAAAAAGAATGCACTTGGTTGGTCAAAGTCAAAACACCTTCCGTGAGTGGAACCAACAATGGACAGATATCTCCACAAAATCTTTTGCTGAACTTGAAAGTCAAATCTTTGAAGTGGAAGAGCTGAACGAACGCATCCGCTTTTTTAAAGCAAAAGGGGCGATCGTCCAAGCCGAAGCGACCATGGACGAGATGGAACGCCAAGTGGAAGAGATTCGCGCAGGCTTGAAAGAATTACGAGAAAGTGAAGAACGAAATTCACTGGAAGTTCAAAAAGCGCTGGACGTTTACGAAGACTTGAAGAAGAAGCTGCGGGATCAAGGCGAAGAATTCGGTCCTGCCTACAATGAGCTGCAAAAACAAATCAAAAACATTGAAATTGAGTTCACCCAATTTGTTACCTTAAATACTTCAGGCGATCCTGTGGAAGCACGGGAAGTGTTAGACCAAGCGGAAAAACACACCTATGAAGTGGAAGACTTAATGAAACGGATCCCAGCGGCGTACGAAGAATTAAATCGTACCTTCCCTGATCAGTTGAAAGAAATCCAAGAAGGTTATAAAAAATTATTAGAACAAAAATATGTGTTCCCAGAAGCAAACTTCCAAGAAGAAATCAATCGTGTGAAAAAACGGGTTGAAAACTCCATGAACGATCTAGCGAAAACAGAAGTCGCTTCCGTTGAAGTGGCAAGCCGTGATACTGCAAGTGATATTGATGCCTTGTATACGGTGATGGAACGTGAGATCAATGCCAAGAAATATGTCATGAAAAATCGTCAGATCATCGAAGACTACATTGACCATGCAACGAAGAACAACCGTCAGTTGTTGATCGAGTTGGATCATACGGCACAAAGCTATACTTTGAATCATAATGAATTGGGTCGCGTCCGCGGCTTCCAAACCGAAGTGGACGAATTGGCTCGCCGCAACAACGAGTACTTACCGAAATTGGAAAAACATGAGATTCCTTATTCAGAAGTGCAAAGCTTCTACAAAGATGCCTACAAGATTTTGGATGATGTGGAAAGCCAGCAAGTTGAAATCGATGATTCTCTTGCGGAATTACGTCGTGGCGAAAAAGTTGCACAAGAAAAAGTGGAAAGCTTCGAATTCCGTCTACGCAACTTGAAACGGTTTGTTGAGAAACAACGCTTACCTGGTTTGCCAGGCGAGTATTTAGAATTCTTCTTCGTGGCAACGGATCGTGTCGAAGAATTAGGCAAAGAATTGAACAAGATTCGCATCAACATGCAAGAAATCAATAAATTGGTTTCTGTCTGTGAAGAAGATCTTGATCTTTTAGATGAACAAACAAAAGACTTAGTGGATGCTGCGGCATTGACTGAACAAATGATGCAATATGCCAACCGCTATCGTCATTCTCATCCAGATATCAAGGCAGCGATCGACAAATCACTTTACTTGTTTAGTAAAGAATATCGCTACCAAGATGCGCTAGATGAAATCGGCACAGCGTTGGAACGAGTAGAACCAGGTGCCTTCAAACGGATCGAAAACTTCTACTTCAATAACCGCGACTTAGTATAATACGAAAGCCAGCAGTGAAAAACTGACTGGCTTTTTTCATGGAAAGAATGGCTCGCTGCATGAGTACCGCTTACGAAGGAAGGAAAAGTTTCCTTTAAAAAAAGCCAAAGCCAGCGAGTCACCTTGAAACTCAGCCCAAGAGCAGTTATAATGGGAAAGAATTTTTTTAGAGAAAGGGTCCTATCATTGATCTATTTTGACAACAGTGCAACAACCGCTATTTATCCACAAGCTTTAAATACATATGTCCAAGTCAGTCAGCGAATCATCGGCAATCCCTCAAGCCTGCATGATTTAGGAAATCAAGCCAATCGCCTGCTGCAGCAATCTCGTCAACAGATCGCCGATCTGTTAAACGTTTCTTCCAAAGAGATCGCATTTACCAGTGGGGGGACTGAAGGAGACAACTGGGTCATCAAAGGGACTGCTTTAGCGAAAAAAGCCTATGGGAATCACCTGATTATTTCCAGTATTGAACACCCTGCCGTCAGTGAAACAGCGGCTCAATTAGCCGAGTTAGGGTTTGAGGTCAGTGTTGTGCCTGTCGATGCCCAAGGCTTTGTCAACGTGTCTGAATTAGCAAACATGATTCGCAAAGAAACGATTTTGGTTTCGGTGATGGCGGTCAATAATGAGGTAGGATCGATCCAACCGATCCATGAGATCGCAGCTGTGCTAGCTGACCATCCAACGATCCATTTCCATGTGGATGCCGTCCAAGCCATCACAAAGGTGCCGCAAGAACAATGGTTCAATGAGCGGGTCGATTTTGCCGTGTTCTCTGCGCATAAATTTCATGGACCTCGTGGCGCAGGCTTTATCTATTGGAAACAAGGCCGTAAGCTGGCGCCATTGATGACCGGCGGTGGGCAAGAGCAAAACCAGCGCAGCGGTACCGAAAATGTACCAGCAATCGTTGCTATGGCAAAAGCCCTACGTTTAGCGACAGAACAAAAGGCTGAAAAGCCGAACCATGTTCAATTATTAAAAGGCTATTTGCAAGAAGCACTGGCTGGGTACGAGAAAGTCACGCTTTTTTCTGGCACAGAAGGGTTTGCGCCGCATATACTTTGTTTTTCATTAAAAGGGATCCGAGGAGAAGTCTTAGTCCATGCCTTTGAAGAAAAGCAGATCTATCTTTCGACGACGAGCGCTTGTTCCTCCCGTAAAAAGATGGCCAGCAGTACGCTTCATGCGATGCACGTTCCAGAACAGTTAGCAACATCGGCTGTTCGTATCAGTTTAGATGAGAGCAATACAATGGCAGAAGTCGAGCAGTTTCTGATCGTCTTCCACCAGTTGTACCAAAAATTTTCGAAAATCAATTAAGCACGACAGACCACTATAAAATCAATCCAAATCAAAGGAGTTTTCTCGTGAATTATTCAGAAATCATGGTTCGTTATGGCGAACTGTCAACAAAGGGCAAAAATCGTCGTAGTTTTATTATGCAATTAGCTTCAAACGTCAAACGTACCTTAGCAGATTATCCCCATGTCAAAGTTCATGCCGAGCGAGATCGCATGCACTTGCTATTGAACGGTGAAAACAGCCAAGAGATCATTCCTAAGCTGCAAAAAGTCTTTGGGATTCAAAACTTTTCCCCCAGCATTCGGGTCGAAAAAGATATCGAAGTATTAAAGAAAGCCGTTCAAGACGTCATGGCAGAGATCTATACGGGTATTGAGACCTTCAAAATCACAGCCAAGCGCAGTGATCATTCGTTTGTGCAAGATAGCAACCAGTTGAATTTGACCTTAGGGAATGCGGTGATCGACCGTTTTCCTGATATCAAAGTCCAAATGAAAAAACCAGACATCAATTTGCGTGTAGAAATACGGATCGATGGCGCTTATTTGTCTTATGAAACGATCCAAGGAGCCGCTGGGCTGCCAGTGGGCACCAGTGGAAAGGGAATGTTGATGCTTTCTGGCGGTATCGATTCGCCAGTTGCAGGCTACTTTGCCATGAAACGCGGCGTTGAGATCGAAGCGGTCCATTTCGCAAGTCCTCCTTATACGAGTGAACAAGCGTTGCAAAAAGCCAAAGATTTAACGAAGAAGCTTGCGCCTTATGTGGGAAGCATCCAGTTTATCGAAGTTCCGTTTACAGAAATTCAAGAAGAAATCAAAAATCGTGTGCCACAAGGCTATTGGATGACCATCACCCGTCGGATGATGCTGCGTTTGACGGATGCGATTCGGGAAGCTCGTCATGGCTTGATCATCTTAAATGGTGAATCATTAGGACAAGTGGCTTCACAAACTTTGCATAGCATGGTCGCCATCAATGAAGTAACCAATACGCCGATCGTGCGCCCAGTGGCAACGATGGACAAATTGGAAATCATTGAAGTTGCCGAAGCCATTGATACCTTTGAATTATCAGTTCAGCCGTTTGAGGATTGCTGCACAATCTTTGCACCTCCTCAACCAAAGACGCGCCCAAGACTGGATAAGGTCCACCAGTATGAAGAACGTCTCGATATCGAAGGGATGATGGAACGTGCGATGGCTGGGTTGAAACTGGAAGCAATCACGGCAAATCAAGAGAAAGCAGCAACGGAATTCGCTGAATTTTTATAATAAAACCCCGATTTTAATGCTACGACCACAACTGTTTTTGAACATTTGTGGTCGTTTTTCATCGAGTGAGAGAGTTTGTGAATATTTTCTTGCTATTGAAAATGGAACATGCTACACTCAATATGTGAATCATTTAACAAGGAGGGTGGACAGGATGGAAGCATTAAGAGATAAAAAACTTCCGAAAGCGACGGCAAAACGTTTGCCAGCTTATTTACGACACTTAAAATTACTGGATGCCTCTGGTATTCAGCGAATCAAATCAAAAGAGTTTGCAGAAATCACGCAAGTTCCTTCAGCCACGATCCGCCGAGATTTTTCTCATCTAGGAGAATTGGGCAGAAGTGGCTATGGCTATGATGTTCCTTATCTGATTGAGGTATTGAGCTATATCTTAGAAACCAATGAAGAGAAAAAAATCGCCTTGATTGGTTATGGAAATTTAGGAAAAGCGTTAGCCAACAACAATTTTCGCAGAAATGAAAATCTTTCCGTGGTCGCGGTTTTTGACAATGATCCAGAAATGATTGGTCAGACCATTAGTGGGCGTTATGTCTATGGAATGGATCAATTGGCGGAAGTCGTAGCAGAAAAAGGGATCACCGTAGCGATTTCGACCGTTCCTAGTCGTTATTCGCAAATGGCGATCGATGCGATCGTGGATGCTGGGATCACAGCGATTTTAAATTTTGCCCCTGATCCCGTCATCGTGCCAAAAGACGTCAATATCCAATACATTGATTTGACGACAGAATTACAAACATTGATCTTTTTTGATACGACCTACTCGCAAAAATCGAAAGTCTGAGCAAATCCTTTTCGTTTTTTGACAATCTTTCTTATACTGGGAGAAAATGCTATAGGAGAGATTTTATGCAAGTTACACGCAAAGAAACGGTTTATGAGATGCCTGGCAACCAACCAAACGTAGGGGATAAAGCAGCTGATTTTCGCTTGAAAAGTTTAGAGGACAAGGAATACACACTGACTGATTTTTTAGGAAAACCAACGATCATCAGCGTGGTTCCCGATATCGTGACACGCGTCTGTGCATTGCAGACCAAGCGTTTCAACCAAGAAGCAAGTCAATTGGATGACATCCATTTTGTCACGATTTCTAACAATACAAAAGAAGAACAAGCGCAATGGTGCGGCCAAGAAGGCGTCGACATGATCATGCTTCATGATCCGGCGAATACCTTCGGTGAGGCCTATCAAATCATGATCCCAGACTTCGGTCATTTTGCCCGAGCAATTTTCGTTTTAGACCGTGAAGGCGTGATCCAACACGTTGAGATCGTGCCTGAGATCTCCCACGAACCGGATTATCAAGCAGCCATTGATGCTGCGAAAGCAAACCTCTGATTGACTTTCAAAAAAGTTCATTGTAGAATGTAGCAAGATGAAACAAGAATCTATGATAGCAAGACAATGTTCAAGAGGAGTATCAGTGACCCTGGCGGTCAGAGAGAAGTCGGTCGGTGCAAGACTTCCCCAGACACTGAAAAGGTAGCTTGAAGGTCTTTGATCCGAACCACGGTTTGTTTCTTGCAGACAAAGCCGCACAGTAAGATCAAGCGCGTCGTGAACGTTACCTCACGTCAAAGTGGCAGAGCAATCTGCAATTTAGGTGGTACCGCGTATCAGCGCCCTAATGCCTCGGCATAAGGGCGCTTTTTGCTGTGAATCACTGCGAGTGGCCCACAAAGTGGGACAGAGCAGATGATGAACAGTACTCGAAGTCATCAAAATTGGTTCACGAAGCGAGCCAGATCGTTTGCCAAAAGCCCTAAGACACAATAGCGGATCACGGAAGTGTGCCTTGACCTCTGTAAGCAACGTTTTTTTTACGAATAACAAGCGTGGCGTCAACAAACAGCTGATAATTACCACGGCACTAATCCTGAACGATTCAAACATTGTCACGCTTTACCCAGCAACAGGCACAAAAAAACCACACCAACCATTACGTCTAAAAAACGTAACTTTAGGAGGACCAACAATGACAGAAACTGAAAATCTATCCACCAAGTACAATCCCCAAGAAGTAGAAGCGGGGCGCTACCAAGATTGGTTAGAACATGACCGTTTTAAACCAAGCGGCAACAAAGAAGCAAAACCTTATTCTATCGTGATTCCACCACCAAATGTAACAGGAAAATTGCACTTAGGTCATGCCTGGGATACCACGTTACAAGACATCATCATTCGTCAAAAACGGATGCAAGGGTATGACACCTTATGGCTACCAGGTATGGACCATGCCGGGATCGCTACCCAAGCCAAAGTAGAAGAAAAGCTGCGGGAACAAGGGATTTCTCGCTACGACCTTGGTCGGGAAAAATTCGTTGAACAAGTATGGGATTGGAAAGAAGAATATGCCGGTCACATTCGGGAACAATGGGCGAAACTAGGTTTATCTCTAGACTATAGCCGTGAACGGTTCACATTAGATGATGGATTATCCGAAGCGGTCCGTAAAGTTTTCGTGACGCTATATGAAAAAGGCTTGATCTATCGTGGCGAGTACATCATCAACTGGGATCCGCAAGCCCGCACGGCATTATCTGATATTGAAGTGATCCACAAAGACATCGAAGGTGCTTTTTACCATATGTCTTACGAATTAGCAGATGGCAGCGGTGTGGTGGAGATCGCAACGACTCGTCCAGAAACGATGCTGGGGGATACAGCAGTCGCGGTTCATCCAGAAGATGAACGTTATCAAGCATTGATCGGTAAAAAAGTGATTTTGCCTTTGGTCAATAAAGAGATCCCAATCATCGCAGATGAGTACGTGGACCAAGAATTTGGAACTGGGGTCGTAAAAATCACTCCTGCCCATGACCCGAATGACTTTGAGGTCGGTAACCGCCATGACCTACCACGGGTCAATGTCATGAATGATGACGGAACAATGAACGACTTAGCAGGTACTTATGCAGGCATGGATCGTTTTGCTGCTCGTAAGCAAATCGTGAAAGACTTAGAGGCGTTAGGTCGTCTGATCAAAATCGAAAAAATGGTCCATAGTGTAGGGCACTCAGAACGGACAGGCGTAGTAGTCGAACCTCGTTTGTCGACACAATGGTTCGTAAAAATGGAGCCATTAGCAAAACAAGCCATCGACAACCAAGAAACCGACGATGCGGTGGACTTTTATCCGCCACGTTTCAACCAAACATTCTTACGTTGGATGGAAAATGTCCATGACTGGGTGATCTCTCGTCAGTTGTGGTGGGGCCATCAAATCCCAGCTTGGTACCACAAAGAAACGGGAGAAATGTATGTAGGACTTGAAGCGCCAGCGGATGCCGAAAATTGGCAGCAAGATCCAGACGTATTGGATACCTGGTTTAGTTCTGCTTTATGGCCGTTTTCAACAATGGGGTGGCCAGATGAGACCAATGAAGATTTCCAACGCTACTTCCCAACCAATACATTAGTGACTGGCTATGACATTATCGCATTTTGGGTAAGCCGTATGATCTTCCAAAGCTTGGAATTTACTGGCAAACGACCATTTGAAAATGTCTTGATCCACGGATTAATCCGTGATGAACAAGGTCGCAAAATGAGTAAGTCTCTTGGAAACGGGATCGATCCGATGGAAGTCATTGAACAATATGGTGCCGATGCATTGCGTTGGTTCTTATCAAATGGCTCTGCACCGGGGCAAGACGTGCGTTTCAGCTATGAGAAAATGGATGCCGCTTGGAACTTCATCAATAAAATTTGGAATGCTTCCCGTTTCGTCTTGATGAATGTCAGCGAAATGACTGCTGAAGACATTGATTTTTCTGGTGAAAAATCAGTGGCGGATCGTTGGATCTTGACGCGCTTGAATGAAACGATTGAAAAAGTCACTGACCTTTTTGAACGCTTCGAATTTGGGGAAGCGGGTCGTCAATTATACAACTTTATCTGGGATGACTTCTGTGACTGGTACATTGAAATGTCGAAAGAAACCTTATACGGTGACAATGAAGCAGCGAAACAAGTCAATAAGAGCATCTTAGTCCATGTTCTTGATCAAATTTTACGCTTGTTGCACCCAATCATGCCATTTGTTACAGAAGAAATCTGGAGCAAACTGCCGCATACAGGGGAATCATTAGTTGTTGCTGAGTATCCACAAGTGGCACCAGAATGGACCGATGAAAAAGCGGCGCAAGGGATGGAAGTGTTGAAAGAATTGATTCGTTCGGTTCGAAACATCCGTGCAGAAGTAAACACACCACTTTCGAAACCAATCACTTTGCTGATCCAAGCAAATGAGCCTGAGATCGAAGAATTCTTGATCGCCAACAAAAACTATATCGAACGCTTCTGTAATCCAGAAGAACTAGAAATCTCTAACAGCTTACAAGCCCCTGAATTGGCGATGTCAGCCATCCTATCAGGCGCGACGATCTACTTGCCGCTAGCTGGGTTGATCAACATTGAAGAAGAAATCGCGCGTTTGGAGAAAGAACTAGCGAAGTTCACCCAAGAAGTTCAACGGGTACAAGGCAAATTGGCAAATGAACGCTTCGTTGCCAATGCACCAGAGGAAGTCGTAGCACAAGAACGCAGCAAAGAAGCCGATTATCTTGAAAAACAAAAAGCAGTCCAAGAACGGATCGAGCAATTGCGCACGATTCAATAGGAAGCGTCGACTGTCTGCAAACAAGCATCTCTTGTAGATGCTTGTTTTTGCGTAATCGATAGAAACCGTCAAACAAATTTCTCGTTTAAAGGAAAGAAATTGGGAAAGCTGTGTGATTTTTGATAAAATAAGAGCGAGGTGAAGGAGATGACAAGCGAAGAAGCAACAGCGTGGATCCATTCGCGTTTGGCATTTGGGCAAAGACCCGGATTGATGCGTGTCGAAGCATTATTAAAACGAATGGGCAATCCTGAAAAAAACATAACCATGATCCATATCGCCGGCACGAATGGCAAAGGATCAACCGTCAGCTATTTGCGCAGTCTTTTAGAAGAAGCTGGGCAGCAAGTGGGGACTTTTACTTCCCCGCACATTGAAGCGTTCAATGAACGGATCGAAATCAATGGACAATTTATATCAGATGAGGATTTGGTCGCTTGGGTGGAAAAAATCCAGCCGCTGGTTGCTGAAATCGATCGTGATGAAACCTTGACGGGCATCACTCAGTTTGAGATCATTACTGCCATGGCATTAGGCTATTTTGAAGAAAAAAACGTCGATGTTGCGATAATGGAAGTTGGCCTAGGGGGACTTTTAGATAGTACCAACGTTATTTCCCCGATGTTGACAGCGATCACGACGATCGGCATGGATCATATGGATGTCTTAGGCGATACCATTGAAAAAATCGCTGCCCATAAGGCGGGGATCATCAAGCCACAAATTCCCCTTGTGACTGGCAATATCGTTGAAAGCGCGCTTTCGATGATCGATTTGAAAGCTGCAGAAGCACAGGCACCTGCGTATCATGCAGGGGAAGAGTACCGTGTGACCTATCGTCATCCTGATGAAGAGTGGGGCGAATTGTTTGATTTTGAAAATGAGCATGGCAAAATCAAAGGCTTGAAAACACCGATGTTAGGCCGCCATCAACCAGAAAATGCCGGTGTTGCGATCCAATTGTACAGTCTGTATTGCGACCTGCGGCAGCTGCCATTTTCAGCTAAAGAAATTCGTAATGGGCTAAGAAAGGCCTATTGGCCCGCCCGAATGGAACGAATCAGCAGTGAACCACTGGTGATCATCGATGGCGCCCATAACGTGCATGCCATGGCTCGCTTGGTGGATACGATGAAAGAAGAGTTCAGCGACTATCGCATCCATGTGCTGTTCTCAGCCTTAGAAACCAAAAACGTCAATGAGATGCTTCAGCAATTGCTGGCAATTCCGCAAGCCGAGATTTATTTAACGACCTTTGATTTCCCAAAAGCATTGCATTTAGCAGACGGCTATCAGGAACTCGATGAAAAACGAATCTCAACCGTCTCTTTATGGCAGTTTGGCTTGGCAGAATTATTAGAAAAAATGACCAATGAAGATTTGCTGCTGGTGACAGGATCGTTGTATTTTGTTTCAGAAGTTCGTGAATTGTTGTTGGCAATAGGAGGAAGAAATGGCTAAGTTACGTGGTGTGATTTTCGATATGGACGGTTTGATTTTTGACACGGAGCTGCTCTATTACCAAGCAACTCAAATCGTGGCGGATCAAATGGGGATTCCCTATACAAAAGAGTTGTATTTAGCTTATGTGGGGGTCTCGGATGAAGAAGTCTGGGCAGCTTACCATGAGCGATTCGACGAAGCCTTTGGCCATCAAATGATCGAAGACTTTATCCAAGCGGCTTTTCAGCAAACGCTGGAAATGTTCCAACGGGGCGAGGCTGAATTGAAGCCGGGCATCTACGAGTTATTGCATTATCTTGATGAGAAAAAGATTCCCCGAGTGTTGGCGTCTAGCAACCAGCGCAAAGTGATCGATACCTTGCTGGAAGCAGCAGGCTTAACGGCGGAATTTCCTGAGATAGTCTGCTTTGATGATGTCACACGGGCAAAACCAGATCCTGAGATTTTTGAAAAAGCCCACGCATTATTGGCGGTACCAAAAGAAGAATTGGTGATCCTTGAAGATTCGGCTAACGGTATTCATGCTGCTCATGGGGCAGGGATCTCAGTCATTATGATTCCCGATTTGATCGCACCGACGACCATCATTGAAGAAAAAGTCTTGAAAGTCTTACCATCACTAGAGGATGTCCCAGATTTTCTAGAAACCGCCTTTTCAATCTAACTGTGATTTTTTGCGCACCTGATTCATGAAATACTCTCTCCTTTGCGTATCTTTTATTAGACCGACGCAAAGGAGTTTTTTTATGATCAATGAAACAGTGATTCCCCAAAGCTCGTTTCCCCGAGAGCGTTTAGTAGAATATGGAGTGGATGCCCTTTCGAATCAAGAATTATTGGCCATTTTGCTGCGAACTGGCTCACGTCCTCTGAATGTCCTCGAATTAGCGGCCAGTGTCTTGAATCGTTTTCAAGAATTGTATGAACTAAAGCAAGCGACGATCGATGAATTACAAGAAATTCGCGGCGTCGGACAAATCAAAGCCATCGAGATCAAAGCGATGGTTGAATTAGGTGTGCGAATCCAGCGCTCCGCTCAACCAAAGTACGGTAAGGTCAACTCTAGTATGGCGATCGCCCATCAGTTGATCCAAGAGTTGAAGGATTGTCGTCAAGAGCATTTACTAGGGCTATATTTGAATACGAAAAATGAGATCATTCAGAAAAAAACGATCTTCATCGGATCGTTGAATCAGTCGATCGCTCACCCACGGGAGATTTTTCATTGGGCGGTACGCTACAGTGCCGCCCGAGTGATCGTCGTCCACAACCATCCCAGCGGCAGTCCCCAAGCCTCAGAGGCAGATCTGCTGTTTACACGCCGCTTGATCAAGTGCGGAGACTTGATGGGGATCGACATATTGGATCATTTGATCATTGGCGACAATGCCTATGTCAGTTTGCGAGAAGAGGGGCTGTGGCAACAGGAAGACGTGTGAAAATAAGCCGAGTTTGCGAACATTATTAAAAATAAAGGTGAATTGTCTAATCGTCTGTCTTGCAAAAAAATACGGGCAAGTGTAAAATATTATTGTAATTTTGTTTGCTGAATAGATGTTGAAACGCACGTTAGGCCTCTATCGCACAAAGGCAATGTTACACACAATTAAGTGCTTATGCACGAGGAGGTTTTTTTTAATGGAACAAGGTACAGTAAAATGGTTCAATGCTGAAAAAGGGTTTGGTTTTATCTCTCGCGAAGACGGTACAGACGTATTTGTACACTTTTCAGCGATCCAAGGTGAAGGATTCAAAACTTTAGAAGAAGGTCAAGCAGTAACTTTCGACGTGGAAGATTCTGATCGTGGACCTCAAGCAGTTAACGTAAACAAAGCGTAAGCTTTCAAACAAACTGCCAGTAAGAGCACTTTGAAATCAAAAACCCCAAAAGACCATCGATTCGATGGTCTTTTTTTTTCTTTTTATAACGGAAAGGAAAAGGCAGTTCTCAGTAACCTGAGAACTGCCCTTGCATGTAAGATTATAAATCGTCCGGCGTCATGATCATCGAAAGGATCATTGGATGACGCTCGGTTTTTTCAAATAGGAATGGCTGTAACGCCGAAGACATCGCTTCTCTTAATTTGTGTTCTGTTGGGTCTGGTTGGTTCAAGACTTCCCGCAATGCACGGAAGAGGATCTGCTGTGCTTCGTTGATCATCTCGCCAGATTCCCGCATATAAACAAACCCACGAGAAAGGATATCTGGTCCAGCAAGGACTTCTTTCTTCGCTACATCGACTGTCGCGACTGCTAAGACGAGGCCTTCCTCTGAAAGAATGCGACGATCTCGTAAGACGACATTTCCGATATCACCGATACCGCTGCCGTCAACATAAACATCATTGGCATTGAAATGACCAGCCAAGCGAGCGGTATCCGCTGTTAAGGCCAACATGTCACCATTTTCCATAATGAAACAATTTTCTTTTGGTACACCGACATCTTGTGCCAACTGGGTGTGGATGTTCAGCATCCGAAATTCCCCGTGGACAGGCATAAAGAATTTTGGCTTCATTAGACGCAACATCAGTTTTTGTTCTTCTTGGCCACCGTGACCAGAAGTATGGATGTTGTTCAATTTGCCATGGATCACGTTTGCGCCAGCTTCCAACAACAAGTTGATCAGCTGATTGACACTCGTGGTATTTCCTGGGATCGGTGAGCTTGAGAAAATCACGGTATCATCTGGGTGAATTTGGATTTGACGGTGAGTCCCGTTGGCAATCCGACTCAAAGCAGCCATCGGCTCTCCTTGAGAACCCGTACAAAGGATCATGGTTTCGTTTGCAGGCAAACGGTTGATCTCATGAGATTCCACAAAGGTTCCATCTGGCACCTTGATATAGCCAAGGCGCTGTCCGTTGACGATCGCATTTTCCATACTGCGTCCAAAAACGGCGATTTTACGTCCAGTCGCAACCGCCGCATCTGCAGCTTGTTGGAGACGGAAAATGTTGGAGGCAAAGCTGGCAAAAATGATCCGACCATCGATTTTTTCAAAAATCTTTTGGATCGAGCTGCCGATCGTTTTTTCTGATTTGGTAAAGGTCGGAATTTCTGCATTGGTACTATCGGAAAGGAGGCAAAGGACGCCTTCTTCACCAATTTTTGCCATTTTGTGCAAGTTTGCTGGTTCGCCCACAGGCGTAAAGTCAAACTTGAAATCGCCAGTTGCGACGATATTGCCAGAAGGCGTTTTGACAACGACACCTAAAGCATCAGGGATACTGTGGGTCGTTCGGAAGAAGCTGATGGATGTTTTACGGAAACGAATCACCGTATCTTCATTGATTTCGTGTAATTCCGCATCCCGCAATAAGCCATGCTCATCTAATTTGTTGGTGATCAAAGCAAGTGCCAAGGGTCCCGCATAGATCGGGATATTGGCTTCCCGCAACAAGTAAGGGATTCCGCCAATATGGTCTTCGTGACCATGAGTGACGATCAAGCCTTTGACTTTCGGTAAATTTTGAACGATGTAGCTATAATCGGAAATGACATAGTCGATCCCAAGCAGTTCATCTTCGGGGAATTTGATTCCCGCGTCAATTAAGATGATCTCATCTTGGAATTGAACCCCATAACAGTTTTTTCCGATTTCGCCAAGTCCACCGACGCCGAATACGCCAGTCTCATTATTTTTCAGCGAAACTTTCATCTTAAAACTCCGCTAATTTGAAATCAGCGTTTTCTTTTTCGTAAGCTAAATGTTTTTCATCTAGTTCTTGAACGAACTCGATGTTGTATGGGGTATTTTGTTCAACCAGACGGCGTGCGATCACTGCATCGTCTGCTTCAATGTACAAAGAGTGGGTTTGTTCTCTCTTTGGGTTGCGGTCTTTTGTTTCTTGGTAATAAATTTTGTAAATCATATCTTTTCTCCTTTATCTGCTTTTCGCAGTAGTCTATTTGGTTGATGAATTCGCTGCATCACAAAATCGAGGTCCGAATAAAGTGACCTGAAAAGAAGGCTTCGAGAGCCGCTGCATGCTTTTTTCAGACAATCGTTGTGAGAAAAAAGAGAAAGCCTCGTCTTTGCTTTCCAAATGTCGTCATAAAAAATTCACCGGGTTTGTAAGTCGTTCCACTACAAGTATCCCTAGTTTATCACAGAAAAACGAATAAGTATAGAAACACGTCATTTTGAAAAGGCTTACTGAAAGAAAATGAAAGGACTATCGCTGAAGTTTGCTTTTTTTCGTTGAAAGTGCATTACAATAAGAATATTCCTATGCTATAGTAGAAGTAATGAAGTAAAAAAGGAGGGGATTTTTTGAAATTAATGTGGCACTACACGATGAGAAACAAGAAACTGCTGGTTTTTAATTTCATCTGTGTTTTTGGTTTTATTTTGATTGAATTAGGTTTGCCGACGTTATTGGCAAGAATGATCGACAAAGGGATCGCCGCTGGTGATCGCGACTACATATGGAAAATGGGTGCGGCGATGATCGCGATCACCATTGTGGGGATCACGATGAACATTTTGTTAGGCTATTTCACGTCACGTATCACCACTAACATTGTGGCAGATATTCGTGACGATCTTTTTGAAAAAGTCCAAGGCTATTCACATACCGAATATGAAAAAATCGGGGTTTCATCATTGATCACCCGTGTGACCAATGATGCGTATCAAATCATGCTGTTTATGCAAAGCATCTTACGGACAGGTTTGATGACACCCATGATGTTTGTGGTCAGCTTGTACATGGTCATGCGGACAAGTACACAACTAGGGTTGTATGTTTTGGGGGCATTGCCGATATTGCTGATGGCCGTCATCGCCATTGCCAAAATCTCGGAACCCTTATCCACTAAACAACAAGCCAATCTAGATAAAATCAATGGCATCTTGCGGGAAAATCTCTCTGGTTTACGAGTGATCCGTGCCTTCGTCAATGAAAAATTTGAAGAAAAACGCTTTGGCAAAGTCAACCAAGCCTATGCTTCTAGTTCTCGCAGCTTGTTTCGCTTGATGGCAACGGCACAACCGGGCTTTTTCTTCTTATTCAATATCGTGATGATCTTGATTATTTGGACGGGAAGTATTCAAATCGATCAAGGGCAACTGCAGGTCGGTGACTTGATTGCATTTATCGAATACATCTTCCATGCGCTGTTTTCTTTCATGCTGTTTGCGACTGTCTTTACGATGTATCCACGAGCGGCCGTTTCTGCGCGCCGAATCCAAGAAGCGTTAGATGCGACTTCTGAAATCAAAGAGCCAGAACAGCCAGTGACAGAAACTAAGACGAAAGGCTTCTTGGAATTCAAAAATGTTACCTTTGCTTATCCAGGACATGCTCAAAGTCCAGTGATCCGTAATGTTAGCTTTACCGCTTCACCAGGGGAAACCGTGGCGTTTATCGGTAGTACTGGAAGTGGAAAATCAACCTTGATCCAATTGATCCCACGTTTTTACGACGTCAGTGAAGGCCAAGTTTTGGTGGATGGTGTTGACGTTCGGGATTACAGCTTAACGACGTTGCGCAACAAGATCGGGTTTATCCCTCAAAAAGCGTTGCTATTTACAGGGACGATCGCAGAAAACCTACGCTATGGGAAAGAAGATGCCACGCAAGCAGAGCTGGAACGAGCAGCCGAGATTGCGCAAGCGGCAGATTTCATTTCTCGCACACCAGATGGCTTTGATGCTCACTTGGCAGAAGGCGGAACCAACTTCTCTGGCGGACAAAAGCAACGCCTAGCGATTGCCCGTGCGGTGATCCGCCAACCAGAGATCTATATTTTTGATGATAGTTTTTCTGCATTGGATTACCAAACGGATGCAAAATTGCGGGCACGCTTGAAAAAAGAAACCACAGAATCGACCGTTTTGATCGTTGCTCAACGAGTAGGAACGATCATGAATGCCGATAAGATCGTCGTCTTGAACGAAGGCGATGTGGTTGGCATCGGCACCCACAAAGAACTGCTGCAAACTTGTCCAGTATACTACGACATTGCGGCGTCACAATTATCAGAGGAGGAGTTGGCACAATGAAAGCAATCTCTTCTTTAAAACGGTTAGGTGCTTACATCAAACCGTACAAAGTACAATTTATCCTAGTCTTGCTGTTTACTGTTGCAACCGTCGGCTTCAATGCGGCAATGCCGTATGTTTCTGGATTACCGACGACAGAGATCAGCCGCAACATCGCCACTGGCGAAGGCGTTAATTTTGATTACGTGATCCTTTGCTTGATCTGGATCGCAGTCGTTGGTGTCGGTTACTGTTTCTCACAATTGATGTCAGGGCTGCTGATCACCAACGTTGTCCAATCTGCGATGCGAGATTTGCGGCAAGACATTGAAGAAAAAATCAATCGTTTGCCCGTTTCTTACTTCGACCGCAACCAACAAGGGAATATCCTGTCACGGGTGACCAATGACGTGGATGCCGTCAGCGGTGCAATGCAGCAAGCCTTGATCGGGATCGTCAATGCCTTCTTAGGAATCGTTATGGCGGTTTCCATGATGTTTTACATCAATACCTACATGGCGTTGGTTTCATTGATCATGATCCCAGCCTCCTTATTGATTTCTCGCACGATCGTCAAAAAGTCGCAAAAAGACTTCCAAGGCATGCAAAATGCGTTAGGGGATCTGAACGGCTACGTACAAGAAAACATGACTGGATTCAGTGTGTTGAAAGTGTATGGACGGGAAAAGCAAACACTTGAAGGGTTTAAAAACGTTAACCACCAGTTGCGCTATTACGGCTTTCGTTCTGCCTTTGTGTCAGGATTGATGATGCCGCTGGTGCAAATGACCGCTTACTTTACCTATATCGCAATGGCAGTCATGGGGAGCTTTTATGTGATCAGCGGCGTGATCGTTGTTGGTCAGCTGCAAGCGTTCATTCAATACATTTGGCAAGTCAGTCAGCCAATGGGGAACATTACCCAGCTGTCTTCCGTCTTGCAAAGTGCCTCAGCAGCAGCAAAACGGGTCTTTGAAATCCTAGATGAGGAAGAAGAGCCAGTCAATCAAACGGATATCCAATTGCCAGAACAAATCAGAGGCGACGTGACCTTTGAACATGTCGGCTTTGCCTATGATCCGAAAAAACCGTTGATCAAAGACTTGAACTTTGAAGTCAAAGCTGGACAAACCGTGGCGATCGTGGGACCAACAGGTGCTGGGAAAACCACTTTGATCAATTTGTTGATGCGTTTTTATGATGTCAATGAAGGGGCCATCAAGATCGACGGCATCGACACGAAGAAAATGGAACGTCACGATGTTCGGTCACTATTTGGGATGGTCTTACAAGATGCATGGTTGTACGAAGGCACGATCGGCGACAACATTCGCTTTGGGAAATTAGATGCCACCGATTATGAAGTCGTTGATGCAGCGAAAACCGCCAACGTCGATCACTTCATTCGCACGATGCCAGACGGCTACGAAATGATCATCAATTCTGAAGGGGACAATGTCTCCTTGGGGCAAAAACAATTGTTGACCATCGCTCGGGCAGTCATCTCTGATCCGAAGATCTTGATTCTCGATGAAGCCACCAGTTCGGTGGATACCCGCTTAGAAGCGCTGATTCAAAAAGCAATGGATAAAGTGATGGAAGGTCGTACCAGCTTTGTGATCGCCCATCGTTTGTCAACGATTCGTGAAGCAGATCTGATCTTAGTGATGGATCAAGGGTCGATCATTGAAAAAGGCAATCACGAGACCTTGTTGGCAGCTGGCGGCTTTTATAGCCAACTGTACCAAAGTCAATTTTCAGAAGAAGCCGAGTAAACCCAAAAGAGCGTCCAGTCTGACTGGCGCTCTTTTTGCATTGTCGCAAGGGTGGTGCTATAGTGAAAAAAGAAAGCGCTGATCCGTTTATGGATTGGAAGGAGAAGTTGATGGACAAAGAACAATCAGGGAATGAAACCCACAAAACAGTTTCGCCAGCCTCGTTGCAAGGAACACCTTGTTTTGTGGCGAAAAATGCGACGATCGTAGGAAACGTGACTCTAGGAAAAGAGAGTACGGTCTGGTTTCAAGCAGTGATTCGAGGCGATGCCAATCGCATCGAAATCGGCGCGCGTACCAATATTCAAGATGGAACGATCATTCACGTTGATCACGATGCCCCGACGATCGTGGAAGACGATGTGACAGTTGGGCATCAGTGTATGCTTCATGGCTGTACCATCAAAAAAGGGGCGCTGATCGGCATGAGCTCGATTGTTTTGAATCATGCAGTGATCGGTGAAAATAGTTTGTTAGGTGCTGGTTCGTTAGTAACGGAAGGAACCGTCATTCCGCCCAATGTGTTGGCGTTTGGTCGTCCTGCACGAGTGATCCGCCCGTTGACAGAGGAAGAAATCGCCAAAAATCAGGCAAACATCACGCATTACGTGGAAAATGGGTATGCTTACCAACAGGGCGAATATGGTGAAGTCTGACGCCGAACCAAAAGACGCAAAAAGGTGTACGAATTGCTTCGTACACCTTTTTTTATGCAAGCTTATTTCAATTTGTTTGATTCCATGATCTCGTCGATTAGGCCGTAATCTTTGGCTTCTTGTGCGGTCATAAAGTTGTCGCGATCGGTGTCGCGTTCAATCACTTCGATTGGTTGACCAGTACGTTCTGACAAGATTTTGTTCAGACGTTCGCGGGTTGCCAAAATGTGGCGGGCAGCAATTTCGATTTCAGTTGCTTGACCTTGGGCGCCACCTAATGGTTGGTGGATCATGATTTCTGCATTTGGTAACGCAAAGCGTTTGCCTTTTTCACCAGCGGTCAATAAGAATGAACCCATAGAAGCAGCCATCCCCATAACGATGGTTTGAACATCGGCTTTGATAAAGTTCATCGTATCAAAGATCGCTAGACCAGCAGTAACGCTTCCGCCAGGCGAGTTGATGTACAAGTAGATGTCTTTTTCAGAATCTTGCGCGTCCAAGAATAAAAGCTGAGCAATGATCGAGTTTGCTAAGTCATCGGTTACTTGACCACTCAACATAATGATCCGGTCTTTTAATAGACGAGAATAGATGTCATACGCTCTTTCACCGCGAGATGATTGTTCAATGACTGTAGGAATTAAATTCATAGTGATAGTCCTCCTAAAAATCGTTATAGATATAGTTTAGCATAAAGTTTTCGCAATATCTAAGAGATAGTATACCGATTAGGTCAAGAAAGGTCAAATAAAAAGTTCGTTATCTTTTTTGCGAAACTTTCAAATATGATACAATATGAAAAAAGGAATGAGGAAGGATCGAAGAATGGCAGTAGCAATAGCAGGTTTGATCGGCGTCTTAGTGGGCGCATTGTTAGTAACCATCATTTTTAATTTACGCATTCGGTATGAGGAACAAAAAGAAAAACAACGCCGTTTGTTGGAGCATAAAGTCAAAGAAATCGAAACGTTGGTTTTATTGAATCAAAAAATCAGTGAGATTCTACAAAAACGGGTCATGCTGATGGATGAGTATGTCAGCTTTGATGCCTTTGACGACTGTTATATCACCATCGATGATTTTGCCTATCTACAATCTTTTGCGGCGCAAAACAGTTTTTATCTACCGAATTTTTTCTTGGAAGAATTTTTCAAAAAAATCGGAACACGTCGGGTGATTTTATCCCCAGAGGAAACTGTTAAAATCGGTGGGTATACCTATAAAGGCGGTCGGATCATTATGGAAAATTTCCTTGATCAATTGGTTGAAATGGTCAATGAGCGTAAAACCCAAATGAAAAACATGACGAGCGAACCGTTGACCTATTTTTCAAAAAAGATTTGATTCTACTGGTCAGCCGTTTTCCTTGGTTAAGGCAACCAAACCAGAGTATCGACGGTTGCGCTTTTTTAACTGATCACACACACTCTTACTGCGATCATAGTAAGGGTGTTTTTCTTTGACCGAAACAAAGCGTTATTATTCATTAAGAGGATCGAAACAAACAGAGGCTTTTTGGTTCTAGGAGATTCCATGGTAAAATAAAAAGTGAGAATGGAGTGAAAGAATGATGGTACAAATCGTTGCCCACCGCGGGAGTAGCGGCAACCGACCTGAAAACACGCTACCAGCATTTGCGGAAGCGGTGCGGGTCAAAGCTGATATCATTGAGTTAGATGTACATCTATCAAAAGATGGCGGCTTGATCGTCATGCATGATGAAACGGTTGATCGAACGACCAACGGCAAAGGTCGGATCTGTGACCTGACGGTTGCTGAACTAAAAGACCTCAATGCTGGCAGCTGGTTTTCTGAGGAATTTCAAGCCGCCAAAATCCCCACGCTAAAAGAAGTGTTGGATTTGCTTGCAGCGAAGAATTATCGTGGCATTTTGACGATCGAATTAAAAACCGATCATTATGAGTATGAAGGAATCGAAGCCAAAGTATCCGACTTAATGAATAGTCAAGAATGGCCCTTTACTCATTGGTATTGTTCCTTCAATATCGAGACCTTGGATCGGATGCATGCGATCGAACCGGATGCGACCCTTGATTTTATTATGGGACGCGGGGAAGACAAACCACCGTTGGCGCTCAGCCGACCGTATATCGAAGGAATTCATCCTGCCTATCGCTGGGTCCAAGAGACAGCAACGGTCTTAACTGATTTTCCGATCGCGATCCGTCCGTGGACTGTCAACGAAGAAGCGGCGATTCGCACCTGCTTGGCTCTGGGGTTGACGGGGATCATCACCGATTTTCCAGAAAAAGCTCGGGCAATTGTGCAACAGGTTCGCGAGGAAACAAAAGGATGAAAAAAGTCTTAGTAATCGTGGGACCGACCGCAGTTGGCAAAACCGCCTTGAGTATCCAGTTAGCCCAAAAATACCAAGGGGAGATCATCAGCGGGGATTCCATGCAAATTTACCGTCAGTTAGATATCGGTACCGCCAAAGTGACGAAGGAAGAAATGGCAGGGGTTCCTCATCATTTGATCGATATTCGTGGGATGACGGAAGCATACTCTGCCGCTGATTTCCAGCAAATGGGGCGTGAAGCCATCGAGACGATCCAGCAGCAAGGAAAGCTGCCGATCGTTGTAGGGGGAACAGGGTTATACATCCAAGCGCTTTTGTATGACTTTCGTTTAGGGGCAGAAGAAGGCGACCCAACGATTCGTCAGCATTACGAACAAGAAGCAGCAGCCATCGGCAAAGAAGCTTTATGGCAAAAGCTGCAGGCGGTCGATCCCTTGGCAGCAGCGAAGATCCACTACAACAATGAGCGGAAAGTGATTCGTGCGTTGGAGGTTTTTGAAACGACTGGCGAAAGTATCGCTGCACCAAAAGAGACACCACAAGCTTTGTACGATTTCTTCATGATCGGGTTAACCACTGAGCGAGAAGTGTTATACCAGCGAATCAATCAGCGGGTGGACTTGATGATGGATCAAGGCTTGATCGAAGAAGCAAAAGCTGTTTTGCAGTATCCAGAAACGCAAGCCGCCAAAGGGATCGGCTACAAGGAATTTTTGCCCTATTTTCATGGGCAGGCCACATTGGAGGAGACCATTGAGCAAATCAAGCAAAACTCACGCCGCTACGCCAAGCGGCAGCTGACGTGGTTCAATAACCGAGCACAGCCCCGATGGATTGATTTAGTGAGGCAACCTGAAGAACAACGTACCCTTGAAACAGAAATCGACCAATGGTTGGAGGAGAAAAGATGAGCCAAGAACGTGTGATTCTTGTCGGAGTAGAAACGGAGAAAAACTATCTTCATTTTGATTCGTCAATGAAAGAATTGAAAAGCTTAACAAAAACCGCCAATGGTGAAGTTGTTTTTTCACTGGTGCAAAAACGGCAGCAAGTCGATCGACAAACCGTGATCGGCAAGGGGAAAGTTGCGGAATTGCAGCAGTTGGCAGAAGCACATGAAGCAGATCTAGTGATTTTCAATCATGAATTGACACCAAGGCAAAGCCAGTTGATCGGTGATGCGCTAGAAGTGCCAGTGATTGATCGCGTCCAGCTGATCCTTGATATTTTTGCGATGCGTGCCCGTTCCAAAGAAGGAAAGCTGCAAGTAGAACTGGCGCAGCTGGATTATTTGCTTCCACGCTTGATAGGGCAAGGAAAGAACATGTCTCGGCTAGGGGGCGGAATCGGAACGAGAGGGCCAGGGGAAACCAAGCTGGAGACCGATCGTCGACACATCCGCAACCGCATCACCATTATCAAACGGGAATTGAAGGAAGTGGCAGCCCATCGAGACCGAACACGCCAAAAGCGCAAAGACAGCCAAGTCTTTCAAATGGGCTTGATTGGTTATACCAATGCTGGAAAATCAACTATTTTAAACATTTTGACCAGTGCGGATACGTATGAGCAAGACCAGTTGTTTGCGACACTCGATCCTTTGACGAAACGCTGGCGGATGCCAGAAGGATTCGAAGTCACCATTACCGATACGGTTGGTTTTATCCAAGAATTGCCGACCCAATTGATCGATGCGTTTCATTCCACACTGGAGGAAAGTCAAAACATGGACTTCTTGCTGCATGTCGTCGATGCCAGTTCCGAAGAACGGGTCCAGCAAGAGGAGACGGTCTTAAAATTAATGGAGGAACTTTCTTTGACCCAATTACCGATGTTGACGGTCTACAATAAGGCGGATCGCATCGACGCCGATCAGTTTGTCCCAACACTATTTCCCAATGTCTTGATCTCAGCAAAGAGTACCAAAGGCAAAGAGCGCTTGACTCAGGCGATCAAAATGGAATTGATGCAGATCATGCAGCCTTATCATCTGGTGTTGCAAGCCGATGAAGGCAATGCGCTGAATCGGTTAAAACGGGAGTCGCTAGTGTTGAGCAATGCCTTCGATGAAGCAACACAGACCTATCATATCAAAGGATTTGCGCTGGAGGATACCTATCCACTACGCAGAATGGCGCAAGAACAAGAATAAACAGAAGCGGTGCAGCCGATGCACCGTTTTTTTTGTGGTGACAAAATTATGGAAGTATAAGTGGTTTGACTTCCTTCAAGTGCAAAACCCGAACATTTTTGGCTAAGGCACCATTTCTTCCAGAAAAAGGACTGCTTGAACATGCGATCAAATCAAGGGCTCAGTGGAAAAATCAAAAAAATTTGCATTCATGTCACTTTTTCTAACATGAGGGGTTGACACGCAAAAAAAGAATTGGTATAGTTTCCATAAAGTTACGCAGCATCATTGAAACGGAGGGGAGCCAAGTTATGCGGGAAAAAGAATTGCGGCGCTCAATGTCAGTCTTTCCTATCGGAACAGTCATGAAATTGACCGATCTCACCGCCCGTCAAATTCGTTATTACGAAGAACAAGAATTGATCCACCCGGAACGCAGCGATGGCAATCGACGAATGTATTCGCTGAATGATATTGATACCTTGCTAGAGATCAAAGACTATCTTTCCGATGGACTGAACATGGCGGGAATCAAACGAGTTTATGAAATGAAAGTTGCCAAAGAAAAAGAAGCGAAGAACAAACCGCCGCTGACCGATGAAGATGTACGTCGAATTTTTTATGATGAACTCTTGGCTCAAGGTGGATTGAATCAACAACAGCCATACCAGCAAAAAGGTCCACGAATGTAGAGCACTTGTAGATCATTGCTGTGATATAAAATAAGAATTGGGAAAAAGGAAGGGATACTATGCCAAAATTTGAAAGAACTGCCGAAGACATCAAACAAATCGTAAAGGATGAGAACGTGCGCTTTTTACGCTTGATGTTTACTGATATTTTAGGAACGAACAAGAACGTTGAAGTACCTGTAAGTCAATTAGATAAAGTACTGGAAAACAAAATGATGTTTGACGGTTCTTCTATTGAAGGATTTGTCCGTATTGAAGAAAGTGACATGTATCTGTATCCTGATTTGTCCACCTGGATGATCTTCCCTTGGGAAAGTGAACATGGCAAAGTGGCTCGTTTGATCTGTGATATCTACAATCCAGATGGCACCCCATTTGCAGGCGACCCTCGCGGCAACTTAAAACGGGCATTAGCTGACATGCAATCCCTTGGTTTTACTTCTTTCAATCTTGGACCAGAACCCGAATTTTTCCTATTCAAATTAGATGAAGCAGGCGAAATCACAACTGAATTAAACGACAAAGGCGGCTACTTCGATTTTGCCCCAACCGATCTAGGGGAAAACTGCCGTCGCGATATCGTATTAGAATTAGAAAGCCTTGGCTTTGAAGTTGAAGCGTCTCACCATGAGGTGGCACCAGGGCAACACGAGATCGACTTTAAATATGCGGATGCAGTGGAAGCATGTGACAACATTCAAACCTTCAAACTTGTCGTGAAAACCATTGCTCGTAAACACGGCTTGCATGCGACCTTTATGCCAAAACCATTATTCGGCATCAACGGTTCAGGCATGCACTGCAACATGTCCTTGTTCAAAGGTGATGAAAATGTCTTCTTTGATGAAGAAGGACCAATGCAATTAAGCCAAACAGCGTATCACTTCTTAGGCGGTTTGATCGAACACGCCCGTGCTTACACGGCTGTCTGCAACCCAACCGTCAACTCTTACAAACGCTTAGTGCCAGGTTACGAAGCGCCTGTATACGTGGCATGGTCAGGACGCAACCGTTCACCATTGATTCGGGTGCCAGAATCAAGAGGCTTGTCAACGCGTTTGGAATTGCGTTCGGTTGACCCATCCGCTAACCCATACTTAGCAATGGCTGTTTTATTACAAGCAGGACTTGATGGCGTTAGACGTGAGTTGACACCACCACCAGCTGTCGACCGCAACATCTATATCATGAACGAAACAGAACGTGCAGAAGCACAAATCGAAGATCTGCCATCAACGATCCACAATGCCATCAAAGCATTGCGTAAAGACCAAGTGATGATCGATGCCTTAGGCAAACACATCTATGCCAACTTTGTCGAAGCAAAACGATTAGAATGGGCAGCCTTCCGCCAAACAGTCTCCGAGTGGGAAAGAGAACAATACTTGGAACTCTATTAAAATCGCAAAAAAAGCCGCTAGAGATAAACAATCTAGCGGTTTTTTTATGATGAAACTAGCGTTTATCCTATTGACTCTGGTTTTATTTATTTCCGATCGTCAATAGCTGCTTGATCAAAGTTTGAGAAAAAACACATTGCGAAGCTAGAGCGGTTTTGTCTATAAGAAGCGTAACTCCTGACCATTGGGAAAAATCAAAAAAATACCAGTCGGGCGAGGACTGGTAAGAGGAAGAAAAATAGTTTTGGTATAAAGCTAGCATAGACCGTCAAAGTAAAATGAACCTTAAAAAGTAGAAAGTTTTTTGTAAGAAGTCCTTATTCGTCAAAGGTTTCCAGCTCAGACAGTATTTTTGCGGGGACTTCTGATTGAGGGATTTCATTGGGACCAGAAATGATGCGGGTCTTACTGATTTCTGCTTTGACTAAAGTATTTGGAGCCAATGGTTTTACATTTTCGCCCGTCTGGTCATAGGTCATGAGTTCTTTTTCACCATTTTTCTTTACGAATTCAAAGGTGTATTTGTAGGTAAAAGAGCCATCGATTTTTTCACCAGAATCGCTGTAGGTCTGTGTCTTTTCAGGGACTTTGTTGGGCGTGATAGCATAAGCCGTGATGCCTCGATACGTTGTTGCATAGTACGTGTAGCCGAAATAGCCGGCTACGACAATAATCAAAACGCCAAGCGTTACTAGTAGTTTTTTCATGGGTGTCATTCCTTTCCATTACTAGCATCACTATAGCATGTGGCCACTAAAAGCACTCATCGAAAGGGATAACAATATTGTAAGTTTAGCATTTTTGAATAAAAATCCTGTAACTTTCTGTTTAACAATTGTGATAATGAAAAATATTTCTGAAACCTTCCTGCAATATTGTAATGTTATTCTCTTACTTGTGCCCGATAGCGGGACAAATAATCAAAAGAGAGGTTTTTTCATTTGAAAAAATTTGCATTTACAGTTGTTGCAGGATTTGGTTTATTCGTTGGCGGAACAGTTGTTTCAGCAGCAGAACAAACCCATGTTGTCGAACCAGGAGACACTCTATCTGGGATCGCTGCTACTTATCAAACAACGGTCGAAGACCTTTTAGCTTTAAATGATTCGATCGAAAATCCAAATATGATTTTTGATGGCGAAACATTGTTGGTTTCTAACGATGGCCAATCTGTAGAAAACAAAGAAACAAGTACGAAAGAAAGCACAGAAAAAAGTGAATCTACAGCGACTGCTAACGTGAGTCAAACCCGTTCAAGCATTCCTGGTGCTGGTTCTGGAGTCTTGAATCCAGTGGATGGGATCAACTACTTCAATGGTGTGAGAGAATCGTACTACTCACAAAAAGTCTTGCCAGGAGGCGGATTGAATATCCCTGGTCGCCATGTAGCATCAGACGGAACCATCCGTGATGCCGATGGGTACATCGTTGTTGCCAGTGATAATCAACCGAAAGGATCGACTGGTCAATCATCTTTAGGTGCCTATAAAGTCTATGACACAGGTGTTGGTCATAGCGGTATTGATGTTTATACGAATTGGTAAGCAAGTAGAATACGAGAGAGACGAGCGCATTTTAGAGCTCGTCTTTTTTTTGATCGGCGAGAAAAAATCGTCATCTGGTCTAGACTAATTATTGTAATCAAACACAACCTGTGGTATTATTGGACTATACCAAATAGAAACGGAGCGCTGATCATGGAAATTATTCGCGTTAAAGATGCTGCTCAAGGCGGAAAGAAAGCTTTTGAATTGATACAAGAAGGTATGGCAAATGGCGCCAAGGTCCTAGGCTTAGCAACAGGAAGCACGCCAGAGACCCTTTATGCAGAAATGACTGCCAGTGAAGTTGATTTTTCAGAAATGACTTCAGTCAACTTAGATGAATACGTAGGACTAGGCGGCGAAGACGAACAAAGCTATCGCTACTTCATGAATGCTCATTTATTCAATAAAAAACCATTCAAAGAAACCTTCGTACCAAACGGCAAAGCGGAAGACTTAGAAGCAGAATGCGAACGCTACGATAGCGTGATTGCGGATCACCCAGTTGATATCCAAATCTTGGGTATCGGTCAAAACGGACATATCGGCTTCAACGAACCTGGTGCATCTTTTGAAGGAACGACCTCAGTCGTTGATTTGACTGAATCGACCATCAATGCCAACAAACGCTACTTTGATAAAGTCGAAGACGTCCCAACGACGGCAATTTCAATGGGAATCGGTTCGATTATGCAAAGCAAAAAAATCATTTTGATGGCATTTGGCGAAGTCAAAGCGGATGCGATCCAAAAAATGATTGAAGGACCCGTAACCAACGAATTACCAGCTTCTGTTTTACAAAAGCATGATGACGTGATCGTGATCATCGATGAGGCTGCTGCCAGCAAGCTGTAAAACAAAATCAGCCCTTTTCAGAAATAAGTCAGAAGGAAAAATGAGCCATCCTCGCAGCTTCCCCCTGCGCTTGTGCAGTAGCGCCAGCGCAGCTGCGAGCAATGGTTTATAGCTAACTTGCTTATTTTCTGAGGGGGCTTTTTTATTTGGCTGATTCGGCGCTGTTTTTTTCTTTTTTTCATCAGAGATGCTATAGTTAAAAGAGAGAATACGAAGAAAAGAGGGATGCAAATGGTTGATATGCATTTATCCATTCCTGAAGTAGCGCTGAGATTGCTGCTGGCAATGATCATGGGAGGAGCGATTGGGTACGAGCGGCAATACAAAAGCCGACCAGCTGGTCTTAGAACCCATATCTTGGTTTGCATGGGAGCTTGTGTCATTGCCTTGATCCAAGTGGAGATCGCCACAGGTGCCATGCGAGATGCGCTGGATCATCCAGATTTAGCAGGCGTGATTCGTTCAGACGAAGCACGATTGATCGCCCAAGTCGTCAGCGGGGTCGGTTTTCTAGGCGCTGGAACGATCATTGTGACGAAGCGCTCGGTGACGGGGTTGACGACGGCTGCTTCCTTATGGGCGATCGCAGGTTTAGGAATTGCCATCGGGATGGGCTTTTACACCATCGCATTAAGCAGTTTTATCGGGATCTTCTTTGCATTGACGATCGTTAAGCGGATCGTCCGCGTACCAACAGCAAAGAAATTAGAGATCCAGTACATCCATCGCACCGAGACCAAAGAGTTTTTGACGGAGTACTTCCAAGAGAAAAATATCGTGATCGAAGATGTCAATTTTGATGTCAAATTCATGGAAGACTATCGCATTTATACCAACATTTATACGATTGATCTCCCCCGAGGGCTAGGCTTTTCTGAAGTGATCGAAGAATTGTCTGTCTACAAAAATGTCACGAAGATCCGCTTAGTGGATATTGCTTAATCGGTATTGAGTCAAAAAGCAGCAAGACACCTCACATTAGTGACGTGCTTTGCTGCTTTTTTTATGATGCGGTAGACATTTTTAAGTAAAAGAAACATACAGTCAAAATAACGATCACTATTGAACTCAGCAAATTGACCCCTTCATTCGTTACAAAGGAAAGACCGCCGACTTGCTTGGTGGCAACGTCGTGGTGGACTTTTTTTTCGGTGTATTGGTGACAGACAGGGCATTGATAGCGCACCTGAATCGTTGCGCCCAGTAAGCTGTCCAAGAGACTACCGCCAAAGCCTAAAGCAGTCAAGGTCAACCAGAGATCAAAGGAGAACGGCTTGCCGTTCAACCATAAGGCTGCTGCGAATAAACCAGTGATGGCGAGACTCCCTGCTAGGGAAGCGGCAGTTCCCAACCAACTGACACCGCCGGAAAGTCCCGGTGGTAATTTTTTTCCCGTTAGTAAGTGACGCGGTGGACTTGGACTCAGCACGCCGATTTCTGAGCCCCAAGTGTCAGCCGTACAGCTAGCGATTCCCGCCACAAATCCCCAAAGGAATAGCGGTTCTTTCGTCCAAAAGGCAAGCAGTAGAGCAAAGATGCTTGGTGTGATGCTCGCAAAGACTTGTTTTGCATCACGGCGAGCACCTTTGGCAAGCACAGCTAACTCTGGCTGACTGCGCATTTTCTTTAAAAGACCAATGATGCCAGAGCTGGCAAAGAAAAAGCCAATCAAAAAGATGCTGTACCACGGACCAAAGCCAATGACCAGTGTGCCGCAAAGAATCGCAGCCAGTGCGCCAGAAACAGTCAGCCACTGAAAGACGAATGCTGCCGCTGCAACGAATGTACTGGCAAACAATCCCAGCATGAATTGATAAAAGAAAACCATTTGAACACTCCTTTGCGTATAGTGTAGCATAGGTCTCATTTATTTTACCGCAGTTAACAAAAAAATAGTCAGCCTGATAGCTTTTTACTCGTCAAATGAGAGCGTTTCATTTAAGCTAAGGGAGAGAGGTGATCCAATGAAAATCATTATCGTAGGCGGGTCCTTTGGTGGTGTCAGCTGCGCCCGTGAAGCACGCCGATTATACCCTGACGCAGAGATTTTATTGATAGAAAAAAAAGCCCATCTTGGGTTTGTTCCAAGCGGTTTGTTATTGCTGATCGAAGGCAGGATCGCATCGCTGGAAGAAGCATTCTTTTGTACGAAGGAGCAGCTGGAGGCAGAAACGATCGACGTTGTCTTAGAAGAAACGCTTCTGGAGATTTTTCCTTCGGATCATCGGATTCGAACGGATAAGCGAGAACTAAGTTATGATCGACTCGTCTTGGCAGCAGGCTCCAGTCAAGATTCCACTGTTTTGCCACAACCAGAAGAAGCACTACTGACCTACAAGGAATATGAGGCAGCCAAGCATTTCTTGCAGCAATTGCCCCAAGCAGAGTCGATTACCATCGTAGGTGCTGGTCAAGCAGGGATGGAAGCGGCGAATACCTTGACTGCGATCGGAAAAAAAGTCAGTGTGATCGAATCAATGTCATATCCTTTATTCAAGTACTTTGATCACGATTTTTTGCAGCCCTTTTTAACGGAGATCGAAAAAATCCCCAACTTGCAGCTGCATTGGTCCAAGCCAACTTTGGCAGTCGTTAAAACGGAAACAGGCTTTCGGATCGAAACCGCCGATCAAGGCTATGAAAGTGATCTGGTATTGACGACAGTCAACGTTCATCCTCGCTTGCCAGAGGCATTTGCGGTCTTTGAATTACACAGTGATCAAACCATCTGGACAGATGCCTACTTGGAAACCTCTGCCACGGATATTTTTGCGGTCGGCGATTTGATCCAAATTCCGAATGCTATTACGAAAGACACGGTCTATATGCCCTTAGTCAACAATGCTGTTCGCTCAGGAATCGCAGCAGCTCGCAATCTGGCAAGCAAAACCACCCCGTTTCGTGGTGGATTGCGGACAGTCGGTACGCAACTGTTTGAATGGTACTTAGCAAGCACCGGCTTGACCGAGTCGGATCGGTTTTTCTTCGAATCTCCGATCGTCTGTCATGCGTTTACTGCCGCCAGTTCCTTGTTTGATCCAACACAGGTTCATGGAAAAGTGATGATCGAACAAGCCAGCGGCCGAATCGTTGGTGCGCAGCTTTTATCAAAAGCCAATATTTTGGAAAAAATCAATTTACTAGCGTTTGCGATCGAGCAGCAGGCAACGATGGAGGAGTTGACCCAAAAAGACTTTTTCTTCCATCCACGATTCACTAATGTAATCGACGAAACTTTTCTTTGGTCGGGAAGTGATGCCGATGAGACTTGATCAGTTATTAGAAAAAAAAGAAGCAAAGCAATTGCAGCTGCTCAAAAAGCTTTTACTGGTGGGCGGAAAAATGGAGCTGCACGAGCTGGCGAGCTATCTTGGCATCAGTAAGCCTTCCTTGGAAAAATATGTGGAGGAGTTGCAAGATGAGCTGGCTCACTACCAAGAGCAGTGTCGGTTGTATTATCGAAAAGGTGTCCTGGTCTTTGAAATGAGTCCCACTTTTTCCCTCAATCAAATCGAATGGGCGTTTTATCGGTCAGCATTGAAATTTCAAATCCTCGAGCATCTTTTGCAGCATCAAGAGGTGACCACTGTCCAGCTGGCACAAAAATTAGCGGTCAGCGAGTCATCCTTGTTTCGCAAAATCAAAGAGCTAAATGGCTTGCTAGCAGAATTCGAGTTAGAGATCTGGCAAGGAAAGCTGATTGGGGAAGAAACGCAAATTCGTTATTTCTATTTTGAACTCTTTTGGTATGTCCATTCTTTCGACAGTCAGCCGCTGCCGATCGATGAAAAATACGTCGGTCTGATCACACGAGGTCTGAACATGACCTTCACGAAAGAAGCCCAACAGCGCTTGTCCCTATGGCTGAGGATCATGAAGGCGCGACTGAAAATTGCTACTCAATCCTTTCATGTCTTACGGGAGAAAATGGTACCCTACACGAAAGATCCTTTGTTTCAGCAATTACGGGAGTTGGTATTTCGTGGGTTTGGCCATTATGCATTAGAAGTCAGAGAAGAGGAGGCGATGCTGCACTTTGTCTTTTTACTGTCGTTCTCGGTGTTATCCGAACACGATCTGCAAGTGTATATGCTGCAGCGTTCTCGGTTTACGCCAACTGCCTTGACGGATACCTTGATTTTGGAACATATTTTGCATCTCTACCGCCCATCGTTTGTTCCCCGTGAAATCGAAGCCACTTGTTATGGTCACCTGCTGCAGATCCACAGCCGCGTGTATTTTTTCAAAGGGGATGTGGAGGTTTTTGATCGAGAAAATATTTGGCAGTTAGAAGCGCAGCTATCCAGTCGTAACATTCAGCAAATCAGTCACGAACTATTGGATAAGGCTTTAGCAGAGCTTGATATCAAGCCATCTGATAAAAATAGTTTGTTGATGATGACGATGGTCAAATACTTGAGCGTGATCACGATCATCGATTATCAAATCAATCGGGAGTTTCGCGTCGGGATCGCTTTGAAAATGGATGAACTGTTTAAAGAAGCCCTCTACTACATGTGGCTGCTGTATCTCAAAAATTTGAATGGCGTAGTCGTAGAACGCTATCGCCCGGAACAAGAATATGATTTGATCTTGGCAAATTATGCTATCGAGACGAAAACACCGACTTATCGAATCAGTGAACTAGGTACCGCTTATGATCGGGAAACGATCAAAAAAATGATCCGCGAACGCTTTCAATAGTGGATTTCGTCAATTTCTTAGAAATTTGAAAAAAAATTGACGAACCACATTGCGAAAGTTCAGCTAAAATAAAAGCAAGTCAGAAAGCGCTAACAAGAAAAGCGTATAAAAAACTAAAGGGAGCGAATCAAATGGCAGAAAAAAATTATGTAATGGCGATCGACCAAGGAACCACTAGTTCAAGAGCAATTATTTTTGATCGTAATGGGAAAAAAATCGGCAGTTCACAAAAAGAGTTTCCGCAATACTTTCCAAAATCGGGTTGGGTAGAACACAACGCCAACGAAATTTGGAACTCTGTCCAATCAGTCATCGCAGGGGCATTTATTGAATCAGGTATCCGACCAGAAGCAATCGCCGGCATCGGGATCACCAACCAGCGTGAAACGACAGTGGTTTGGGACAAAACGACAGGCCAGCCGATCGCAAATGCAATCGTTTGGCAATCCCGCCAATCTTCACCGATCGCTGACCAATTAAAAGCAGATGGCCATACAGAGATGATCCATGAAAAAACTGGGTTAGTCATTGATGCGTATTTCTCAGCGACCAAGGTGCGCTGGCTTTTAGACAATATCGAAGGGGCACAAGAAAAGGCGGATAATGGCGAGCTACTTTTCGGAACGATCGATTCATGGCTTGTGTGGAAACTGACAGATGGGCAAGTCCATGTCACCGATTACTCCAATGCTAGTCGGACGATGCTTTACAACATTCATAAATTAGAGTGGGATCAAGAAATCTTGGATCTTTTGAACATTCCAAGCTCGATGTTGCCAGAAGTCAAAAGCAACTCAGAAGTCTATGGTCACACCCGCAGCTACCATTTTTACGGCAGTGAAGTACCAATCGCTGGAATGGCTGGGGACCAACAAGCCGCCCTCTTTGGACAAATGGCCTTTGAAAAAGGCATGATCAAAAATACTTACGGCACTGGGGCATTTATCGTCATGAATACGGGTGAAGAACCACAATTGTCTGACAATGACCTACTGACGACCATCGGGTATGGCATCAACGGCAAAGTCTATTATGCCTTAGAAGGAAGTATCTTCGTTGCTGGATCAGCGATCCAATGGCTGCGGGACGGTCTACGAATGATCGAGTCTTCTCCGCAATCAGAAGAAATAGCTGCCAAAGCAAAAGGCGATAATGAAGTGTATGTGGTGCCTGCCTTTACTGGATTGGGTGCACCTTATTGGGATTCAGATGCAAGAGGAGCCGTCTTTGGCTTGACTCGTGGGACGACGAAGGAAGATTTTGTTCGGGCAACATTGCAAGCTGTTGCGTATCAATCAAAAGATGTCATCGACACGATGAAAAAAGATTCTGGCATCGATATCCCATTGCTGAAAGTCGATGGCGGTGCAGCCAAAAACGATCTATTGATGCAGTTCCAAGCGGACATTTTAGACATTGACGTGCAACGAGCTGCGAATTTGGAAACAACCGCATTAGGTGCAGCTTACTTGGCAGGGCTAGCGGTTGGCTTCTGGAAAGACTTGGATGAATTGAAATCAATGGCAGAAGAAGGGCAAATGTTTACACCAGAAATGCCAGCAGAAGAAAGAGACAATTTGTACGAAGGCTGGAAACAAGCGGTGGCAGCTACTCAGACCTTCAAATTCAAAGCGAAGAAAGAAGGCGAGTAAGCCATGACCTTTTCACATAAAGATCGGAAGCAAACCATTCAAGAAGCGGCAAAGACCACCTATGATGTATTGATCATCGGTGGTGGGATCACTGGCGCGGGGGTTGCTGTTCAAACCGCAGCCGCTGGGATGAAGACGGTTCTTTTGGAAATGCAGGATTTTGCCGAAGGAACGTCTTCGCGGTCCACCAAACTTGTTCATGGTGGTATTCGCTATTTGAAAACCTTTGACGTGGAAGTGGTCGCTGACACCGTGCGGGAGCGCGCGATCGTGCAGCAAATTGCTCCGCATATCCCGAAACCAGATCCAATGCTTTTGCCAATCTATGATGAACCAGGGGCAACCTTCTCCTTGTTTTCTGTCAAAGTGGCGATGGATCTTTATGATCGCTTAGCGAATGTGACAGGCAGTAAATACGAAAATTATCTGCTGACGAAAGAAGAGGTCTTAGAACGCGAACCTCAGCTGCAGGCGGAAAACTTAGTCGGTGGCGGTGTCTATCTTGATTTTCGCAACAACGATGCCCGCTTGGTGATCGAAAACATCAAACGAGCACAAGCCGATGGGGCAGCAATGATCAGTAAAGCCAAAGTCGTCGGCATCTTACATGATGAGCAAGGCATCATCAATGGGGTAGAAGTGGAGGATCAACTGACAAACGAGCGCTTTGAGGTTCACGCCAAAGTCGTGATCAACACGACAGGCCCTTGGTCAGACATCGTTCGTCAATTAGACAAGAATGATGAGTTGCCGTCACAAATGCGTCCGACGAAAGGTGTCCATTTAGTGGTCGATCGGGAAAAACTAAAAGTGCCGCAACCAACCTATTTTGATACTGGGAAAAATGATGGTCGGATGGTTTTCGTGGTACCAAGAGAAAATAAGACCTATTTTGGCACAACCGATACGGATTATACAGGCGATTTCGCCCATCCAACGGTCACGCAAGAAGATGTTGATTATCTACTGACCATCGTGAATGAACGCTTCCCTCACGCTCAGATCACCCTTGATGATATCGAAGCGAGCTGGGCAGGATTGCGTCCGTTGATTGTGAATAATGGCGGGTCTGATTACAATGGCGGCGGTAAAGGCAAACTATCGGATGAAAGCTTTGAGCAGATCGTTGAAAGCGTCAAAGAGTATCTTGAAGATGAGCGGCAGCGACCAGTCGTAGAAAAAGCCGTAAAACAAGCACAAGAACGAGTAGAAGCCAGCAAAGTGGATCCATCGCAAGTTTCTCGCGGCAGCAGTTTGGAACGCTCAAAAGACGGACTATTGACGTTGGCAGGGGGAAAAATCACCGATTATCGCTTGATGGCGGAAGGAGCAGTCAAACGGATCAATGAATTGCTCCAAGAAAGCGGTGCATCCTTCGAGTTGGTGGATTCAACCACGTACCCAGTTTCTGGTGGTGAGCTTGATGCAGCCAATGTAGAGGAAGACTTAGCGAAGCTGGCTGACCAAGCGCAAGCCGCTGGATTCGATGAAGCCGCTGCGACGTATTTGGCTCATCTTTATGGGTCGAATCTTCCCCAAGTGTTGAACTACAAGACGAAGTTTGAGGGCTTAGATGAAAAAGAAAGTACGGCCTTGAACTATTCCTTGCATGAAGAAATGGTTCTGACGCCTGTCGATTATCTATTGCGTCGGACCAACCATATCCTATTTATGCGAGACACCTTAGATGAAGTCAAAGCCGGTGTCGTTGCAGCTATGATCGACTTCTTTGGCTGGAGCGAGGAAGAAAAAGCAGCCCATGTAGCAGAATTGAACCAAGTGATCGCAGAATCAGATTTAACAGCCTTAAAAGGAGGAAAAAAAGATGAATGAAACAACCCAGATCTTTAGTGAATTTCTAGGAACGGCTATTTTGGTTTTGTTAGGGGATGGTGTGTGTGCGGCTGTCAATCTGAAAAAGAGTAAAGCAGAAGCCTCTGGCTGGATCGTGATCGCAATGGGCTGGGCGACAGCGGTAACGATTGCCGTTTACGTTTCAGGGTACATGGGACCTGCTCACTTGAATCCAGCCGTTACATTAGGCATGGCGATGACGGGGAATTTTTCTTGGAGCTTGGCTGTACCGTTTATGCTGGCACAAATTGCTGGTGCGATCGTAGGGGCGATCCTCGTTTGGCTTAACTACTTGCCATTATGGGATGAAACAAAAGACCAAGGCGCGATTTTAGGTACCTTTGCAACAGGGCCTGCAGTTCGTAATTTAGTATCGAATACCATCACTGAAGTGATTGGTACCTTTGTCTTAGTCTTTGGCTTATTGGCTTTTGGTGCCAATACCTTTACGGATGGATTAAATCCCATCGTCGTTGGGATCTTGATCTTAGCGATCGGGCTGTCGCTTGGTGGACCAACAGGCTATGCCATCAATCCGGCACGGGACTTAGGACCACGGATTGCTCACCAAATCTTGCCAATCAAAAACAAAGGGACTTCCGATTGGGGCTATGCGTTAGTACCAATCATCGGTCCAATGATCGGGGCAGCGATCGCTGCTGGTTTGTTTATGATGTTGCCATTATAAACGATGTTATTTTAAGGATGATGCCTATTGGTATCATCCTTTTTTAATCTTTAGCAATTGTCATTGAATTTGCTAAAAAAACATGGTTAAATGAAAAAGCTGAAACAGAAAGAAGGAAGGAGCTTTTGCGTGAAAAAAATTCTGCGCTTTTTCATGTGGGTGGCGATGGTCCTGATCGGACTCTTAGCTGCCGTTTTTCTGGCTTTTCAACTCTCCCCACGACCGGGGGCTTTTTTGATCGGTCATCTGTTTAACCAAGAAGTGACCATCAAGGATGAGGCAGCTTATCAAAAAAGTTTGCCGAATGTGACGGTCAAACAGGACTTGACGTATCAATCGGATTATCAACGCAGTACCTTTGATCTATATTATCCCAAAGAGGCACAAGGCCCTGTTCCAGTCATTTTTTGGGTCCATGGGGGCGGCTATGTCGGCGGAGACAAAGAAGGGGTCAAAGAGTTTGCGACCTATGTCGCCGATGAAACCAAAGCCGCTGTGATTTCGATCAATTATGAATGGGCACCAAGTCTGCATTATCCTGGACAGGTCAAACAAGTAGCCCAAGCGGTAGACTCGATCAAAGCAGATGCCCAAGCATACCCCATGCTGGATTTCGATCAACTCTTCTTCGGCGGGGATTCTGCAGGGGCCCAAATCGCTGGGCAATATGTGGCGCTGCAAACCAATCCAGCGTATGCGAAGGAAATGTCCTTTGATCAAGACATTCCTGCATCGGCCCTGAAAGGGTTTATTTCCTATTGCGGACCGCTTGATTTGAAGCAGATCGCCGGGACTTCTTCAGATGATCGCTTTATGAAATTCTTTGTCAAAACGGTTGCTTGGTCGTTATTAGGCAAAAAAGAATGGCAAGATAGTCCCCAACTGCAGGAGATCTCGCTGGTGGATAAATTGACGGCTGATTTTCCACCAACGTATATCACGGATGGCAATGCCTATTCCTTTGAAGACCAAGGCATTGCCTTTGCCAACCGGCTGCAAGCTCTTGATATTCCCGTGACGAGTCGCTTTTACAAAGGGGATTCGGAAACGGTGACCCACGAATACCAATTTGATTATAGCTTGCCCCAAGCACAGGCCTGTTTGACAGAAACGTTGACCTTTATCAAAGACCAGCTGGCTCACTAAAAAACACCTTGTTTCTCACCCTCAATTGGCGAGAAACAAGGTGTTTATTTGTCAGCAGATCAATCAAGTCCGATGAAGTAGTCATCGTCTTTCATCGCTTCTACGGAACCAAGCAGATACCCGTTCCCAACTTGTGAGAAGAAGTCGTGGTTGCTGGTACCAGTTGAAATACCGTTCATGACGATTGGATTGACATCGTTGGCGGTATCTGGGAAAAGCGGGTCTTGACCTAGATTCATCAAAGCCTTATTGGCATTGTAACGCAAGAAGGTTTTGACTTCTTCGGTCCAGCCGATCTCATCGTATAATTCTTCGGTATAACGCTCTTCATTTTCATACAACTCATACAACAAGTCGTACATCCAGTCTTTTAGCTTTTGCTGTTCGTCTTCTGGTAATTCGTTGAAACCTAATTGGAATTTGTAGCCGATATACGTGCCGTGAACGGATTCGTCACGAATGATCAATTTGATGATCTCCGCTACGTTCGCTAGTTTGTTATTGCCTAAGTAGTAAAGGGGTGTATAGAAACCTGAATAGAATAAGAAGGTCTCTAGAAATACACTGGCGATTTTTTTCTCTAGCGGTGTGCCATTTTTGTAGATCTCATTGATTCGTTCGGCTTTCTTTTGCAAATATGGATTGGTGTTGGTCCATTCAAAAATATCAGCGATCTCCGCTTTTGTATTCAGGGTGCTGAAAATCGATGAATAGCTTTTTGCATGGACAGATTCCATAAATTGGATGTTGTTCAAGACCGCTTCTTCATGTGGGGTGCGGACATCTTTACGCAGTTGATCCATACCGCTTTCTGATTGAACGGTATCTAATAAAGTCAAGCCGCCAAAGACGTAGCCCACCGTTGTTTTTTCTAATGGTGATAGCGTCCGCCAGTCATCAAGGTCATTTGATAAAGGGATCCGCGTGTCTAACCAGAATTGTTCTGTTAATTTTTCCCAAGTGGATTTATCGATGATATCTTCGATCTCATTCCAGTTGATTGCTTCATAGTAAGTCTTACCCATAGTCGGTTCCTCCAATAATCGTATCAAGACAACAGCCGACCCGCTGTCAAGAAAGAGCAGGGGCAGGCGGTTGGTTCGTTTTCAGGCAAAAGTTGGATTAGATGACGCAGCTTTCACATTGGTTGCTGCCGATCTCTTCTGCATCATCTGTAAAGGTCCGTACATAGTAGATCGATTTGATGCCTTTGTGGAAAGCGTAGTGACGCAAAATGTTCAAATCACGGGTGGTTTGTTTTGTCGTTTCTTTCCATTCGTAAAGACCTTCTGGAATATCTGAACGCATAAACAAGGTCATACTCATACCTTGATCGACGTGTTTTTGAGCAGTTGCGTAAACATCGATCACTTTGCGCATATCCATATCGTAGGCTGATTTGTAGTAGCCGATCGTCTCATTGCTCAAGTAAGGTGCTGGATAGTAGATCTTGCCGATTTTCTTTTCTTGGCGTTCTTCGATCATCCGAGTGATTGGGTGGATGCTGGCACTCGTATCATTGATATAAGAGATCGAACCATTTGGTGCAACGGCTAGGCGGTTTTGGTGATACAAGCCGGTTTCTTTGACGGTTTGTGCCAAGGCTGCCCAATCTTCACCAGTTGGTAAAAAGACGCCTTCGAACAATGCTTTGACTTTTTCCGATTTTGGTTGGTAGTCACCTTGGATATAATCGGTGAAGTAGCTGCCGTCTGCATACGCTGATTTTTCAAAGTTATGGAAAACTTCGCCTTTTTCTTTGGCGATGGCATTGCTTTCAACCAATGTCCAATAGTTCAACAACATGAAATAAAGATCAGTAAATTCAAGGGATTCTGGTGAACCATATTCCATTTGATTTTTTGCAAAATAGGTATGCAAGCCCATTGCGCCTAAACCGATCGTGTGGTTCAAGGCATTCCCATTTTGGATCGATGGTACTACGTCAATGTCAGACGCATCAGTAACAAAGGTCAAGGCACGAGTCATTGCTCGAACAGATTTCCCAAAGTCAGGGCTGTCCATCAATTTCACGATATTGGTGGAACCTAAGTTACAGCTGATATCTGTTCCTAAAACTTCGTATTCTTGTTTGCCGTTGATCTCAGATGGTGCTTGGACTTGAAGGATCTCGGAACAAAGATTACTCATGATGATCTTGCCATCGATTGGGTTGCTGCGGTTTGCTGTATCGATATTGATGATATAAGGATAACCAGATTCTTGCTGCAATTTAGAAATTTCGTTTTCTAGATCACGGGCTCTGATTTTGGTTTTGCGAATCCGTGGGTTCATGACTAAGTTGTCGTATTCCTTGGTGATATCGACATAAGAGAAGGGCACGCCATATTCTTTTTCGACACTGTAGGGACTAAAGAGATACATCTCTTCATTTTTACGCGTCAATTCGTAGAATTTGTCAGGTACGATCACGCCTAATGATAAGGTTTTGACACGGATTTTTTCATCCGCATTTTCTTTTTTCGCTGATAAAAAGCTGATGATGTCTGGGTGGAAGACGTTCAAGTAGACCACGCCAGCCCCTTGCCGTTGACCCAATTGGTTTGAGTAGCTGAAGCTATCTTCAAACAATTTCATTACAGGCATCACACCACTTGCTGCCCCTTCGTAGCCTTTGATAGGCGCGCCGGCTTCCCGCAAGTTTGATAACGTGATCCCGACACCGCCACCGATTCGTGAAAGTTGCAGCGCGGAGTTGATCCCACGACCGATCGCGTTCATGTCATCAGTGATTTGGATCAAGAAACAAGAAACCAACTCACCGCGACGTTTGCGTCCTGCATTCAAGAAAGAAGGGGTTGCTGGTTGGTAACGTTGGTAGATCATTTCATCCGCCAAGCTCATTGCTAACTCTTCATTGCCATCCGCAAAGTAAAGGGCGTTGAAAGCGACCCGATCTTCGTAACGTTCTAGATACGCGGTACCATCATTCGTTTTTAATGCGTATTGTGAATAAAATTTGTAAGCAGCCATAAATGATTTGAAAGTAAAGTGTTGCTCATCTAAGAATTGATACAATTGCTCAATAAAGGCAGGGCGATACTTTTTGATAAATTCTTCTTCTAAATAATCATTTTCAATCAAATAATTGATTTTGTCCATTGCAGTCGCAAAGGTTAAGGTATTTGGTTCAACGTTTTCTTTAAAGAATGCCGCTAAGGCTTCTTTGTCTTTATTTAATGGAATTTGACCATCTACTGGACGGTTGATCTCATTATTCAATTTGAAATAACTGACATCTTTGATTTCTTTCAAGCTCATAAATGGCTAACCTCTTTTCTTGTTTTGTTCGTATAAAAAAGGACTTGCGGTCTGGACGACTGACAAATCCCTCAAAAGCATCACATTGAGAAAAATCTTAGCTCGCTAATTGACGTAGTTGATCTGGACGGAAACCGATGATCGTTTGCGCATCAGAGGTAATGACTGGCACACTTTGGAATCCTTGTTCTTTCAAAAATTCTAATGCTTCAGGCTCATTATCAATATTGATTTCTTCAAATGCAATCTGATTTTCACTTAAAAAGCGTTTCGCCATTTTACATTGCATGCAGTTGTTTTTAGAAAATAGTTTGATATTCATAATTGTTTCCTCCGAGTTGTAATAGTTATAAACCTAGTATAAATAAGTCTCGGAGAAAGTCAACGAAAAAACACTATATCTTGTGCTTGTGAATTCGGCATACACAATTTATAGTGTTTCTGTGTTTTTTATGCAAGGGAAAAAAGCGGAAAATACTTAGAATTACAAGGTTTTTGCGTAATTAATACAGGGGATATGCAATCAAAATGAGTAAAAAAAATCCGTATTGTGAAGGAAGATTCAAAGTGAGGGCCGAAACAGATTGACTTCTTATGGAAATGGCTCTATTATAATGATAATCATTCTCAATTAAAGTAGGTTAATTATAACAACACTTCACAAAAGGAGTAAGAAGCAATGAAAATGGCGCAAACTCGGGCTTCTGGAACATACAAAATCGACTCGTTGGCAACCACCAAAGAAATCACGGCTCATTTAAATGATCTTGGTATTCGCACGGGCGTTGAAATCGTTGTGGTACAAAAAGATCGCAAAGGCGGCATCATTTTACACCAAGGGACGCGGATCGCTTTAGATGAACGGGTCATGGAACAAATCGATGTCACAGAAACCCAGCAGCAAACCATCATTACCTCTTTGGATCAGCTGCAAGTCGGTGAAAGCGGGAAGGTCAATCAGATCGCCGCCAAAGGTGCGGTGCGCCGTCGATTGATGGATATGGGACTTACGAAAAACGTCCATTTGGAAGTGGTGAAGCTGGCTCCTTTGGGTGATCCGATGGAGATTCGGCTCCGCGGCTATGAATTGTCTTTGAGAAAGCAAGAAGCAGCGTTGGTTTTTGTCGAAAAAGGAGTCGAAGCGTAATGACCTATCACTTTGCATTAGCAGGAAATCCCAATAGCGGGAAAACGAGTACCTTTAATCAATTGACCGGTGCCAAACAAACAGTGGGGAATTGGCCAGGCGTTACCGTGGAACGAAAAGCGGGGCGACTGCGAAAAGACCGACAAGTATTGATCCAAGATCTACCAGGGATCTATTCCTTGTCGCCGTACACACCAGAAGAACTGATTTCTCGCAATTATTTGATGGAAGCATCATTGGACGCGGTGATCAATATTATCGATGGAACCAACCTGGAGCGCAACCTGTATCTAACATTGCAATTATTAGAAATGAATGTCCCGACTGTGGCAGCCATCAACATGATCGACCTATTAAAGAAAAAAGGCTTGCAGATCAATTTCGAAAAGCTGGCTTACGGTCTAGGGGTTCCCGTAGTAGGGATCAGTGCTTTGAAGCAACGCGGCTTAACCAAAATGATCGAGGCAGCGAAGCATGTAGCCAATACACAACCGCTTCCTCCCCGCTACGATGCTCGTCTAGAAGCTGGCTTGACCGAGATCATGGCGATTTTGCCAGAGACGATCCCTCAGCAGCAAAAACGCTGGTTTGCCATAAAACTCTTTGAAAAAGATGAAGCGATTCAGACGATGTGTAAACTGACTGATTCCCAGCAGGCAGTCCTTCAGGAGACGATTTCGATTTTAGAGCTGATCTTTAAAGACAGCAGTGACGCCATTCTCGTCAATGAGCGCTATGGCTTCATTGAAGAATTGTTGGCGCTGGCAGTCATCAAGGAAACAGATCAGCACTTAGCCTTCAGCGACAAAATCGACCGTGTGTTGACCCATCGCGTATTGGCACTACCGATTTTTGCCTTCATTATGTGGGGAATCTACTATTTATCGATTCAGACGATTGGTACGATTGGTACTGATTGGGTCAATGATGTATTATTTGGCAGCTGGATTCCCGAAACAGCAGCGCACTGGCTAGAACAGCTGCAAGTCGCCCAGTGGCTGCAAGAACTGATTTTAGACGGCATCGTGGCAGGGGTCGGTGCGGTCTTAGGCTTTTTGCCGCAGATCTTCGTGCTCTTTTTTTGTTTGGCTATCTTGGAGGACTGCGGATACATGGCACGGGTGGCATTTGTCATGGACCGCCTGTTTCGCAAGTTTGGTCTATCTGGCAAGTCGTTTATCCCCATGTTGATCGCTACCGGTTGCGGGGTGCCCGGCGTGATGGCAAGCCGAACGATTGAAAATGAAAAGGATCGTCGGTTGACGGTGATGGTCACGACCTTCATGCCATGTTCTGCCAAATTGCCGATCATCGCATTGATTTCAGGAGCCTTTTTCCCTCAGTATAGTTGGGTCGCCCCATCGGCCTATTTTGTCGGCATGGGTGCTGTGATTTTTTCAGGGATCGTCTTGAAAAAAACGCCTTTATTTGCAGGTGATCTGGCACCATTTATTATGGAACTGCCAGCGTATCACTTGCCGCAGCTCACAACGATTTTGAAAAGTGCCTGTGATCGAGCCATTGCTTTTGTGAAAAAAGCCGGTACGATAATTTTTGTGGCTTGTATCTTTGTCTGGTTTACCTCCAGCTACAGCTTTGCCTTGCAGCGGGTCACAGAAGACCAAAGCATTTTGGCCTTTTTCGGACGACTTTTGGCGCCGCTTTTTGCTCCCCTAGGCTGGGGAACCTGGCGAGGCGCCGTGGCGACGATCACTGGCCTGGTCGCCAAAGAAAATGTGATCGGCACCTTTGGGATCCTCTACGGACAAACTGGGGAGTTGTCAGAAAGCGGGACGGAGATTTGGCAAGTGTTGCGCGGCGATTACACTGCTGTGGCGGCATACTCTTTTCTCGTCTTTAATTTACTATGTGCCCCTTGTTTTGCTGCTATCGGTGCGATCCACCGTGAAATGGGGGACAGCAAGTGGACGTGGTTAGCCATTGGCTATCAATGCGGCTTGGCATACTGCGCCAGCTTGTTGGTCTACCAATTCGGGCACGTCGTCTTTGAAGGCGGACACCTCACGCTGGGTGTTTTCGCGGCAATCCTCATTGCTGGGCTATTGGTATTTGCTCTGTTGAAGAAACCATTCCGCGGGAGTGCACCCTTGATCCAAGTCGTAGGAGGCGAAAAATGATTGCTACAATAATTCTAAGCGGCCTGATTTTTGGCTATGGCACCCGTGTGGTGTACCGCATGGTGAAAAAGGATCATTGTTCTGATTGTCATATCAGTTGTCCTGTGAAGCATGAGGAAGCAAAGTAGAAAATAGCAGTTGTAAGTAAAAATTTGTGTGAAAATACCTACAGGTAGAAATACAATTGAAACGGTAGATCTTAGCCATGAATAGATTGTTTGCTTTAAGAAGTTCTTAGTTTATTTAAGAGCTTCTTTTTTTATTGTGGGTGCAAGCAAAAGATCTGTCCATTTTTGGTTCACTTTTTCCTTGAGAGAATAAGTTTTGTGAACTGCTCAAGAAGGATATCGAGAAAAACTGGAGGCTAATAAAAAAAATAGCCAGTATATCTGGTCTTTTTGAAAAGAGCAGTTCACTTAATCTGGAAGCGCGTACAAATATGTGGTCTCAAATCGTCTATTCAGGCCAGAACTTTTCACTTATAGTGTGTGTATAGGAATGATCTCGAGAAATTCTTTACTAAAACCTAAAGAAATTTTTTTTAGAAAGGAAATCGTCGTTTGCAAACTACATTATTAACAAAAGAAAACATTTTACTTCAGCAAGACAGTACCAGTTGGCAAGAAGCAATCAAAAAAGCTGCCCAGCCGTTATTGAAGAATGGCAGCGTTACAAAACAGTATGTCGAAGCGATGGTTCAATCTGTCTTAGATGCCGGGCCGTATATCGTGCTTATGCCTGGGTTTGCTTTGGCCCATGCCCGATCAGAAGATGGGGTTTGTCGTTTAGGACTAAGTGCGATGACATTAAATACCCCCATCTCATTTGGTTCGCCCAATGATCCAGTGAAAGTCATTTTCTGTTTGGCAGCGATAGACCCGACCAGTCATTTGGAACTGATGGGTGAGTTAGCAGAAGTTTTAGCAAGGGACAATATCATTGATCGTTTAGCAAATGTGCAGACACCAGAAGCATTTATAAAACTATTAGAAGAAACGAGGAGTTAAGATGGGATTCTTTCAAAAAAAGAAAAATGATGCATCGATCCAAGCAGATGCAAAACCTAAGACAAGTAATGGTAAGAAATATTTGATAGCGGTTGCATGCCGTGCGGGGATGGGGAGTTCAACGCTGCTTCACATAAAAGTAAAATCAGTGATTGAAGAAAACGGCTATCCCATTGAAACGATTCATGGAAACCTAGACGTCCTCATTGGTTTTACGGGCGATGCCTTTATGAGTATGGCAGATATCGCAGCGGAACCTGATTTTCAAAACAAACCTTATGAAGTCATAGGCATTCAAAATATTATGAGTAAAGAAGAGATCCAAGGAAAACTAGAAACATTTCTTGAAACGATGCAAACAAAATAAATTGATGGAGCGAGGAATAAATTGAATGGCAATTTTAGTAATGAACCAATTCAGAAATACTGCTGTGTTGCTAATGATTTTGGCTTTGATTGGGTTACTTGCACAAAGAAAGCCTGCGAAGGAGACCCTGAGCGGTGTCCTCAAAGTGGGCATTGGGTTTATGATTTTTAATATTGGTGGTGGTCATGTAGGAACGATTGCTGCAAATTTTGCCACGTTGTTTCAGACCGCATTTGGTGTTCAAGGGACGGTTCTGGCAGTAGAGCCTGCTACAGCGTTAGCCATGGATGTATATGGTTTTGAAATATCAATGATTATGGGCTCAGGGTTCATATTCGGATTAGTTATTGCGAAATTGACGCCTTTAAAATCAATTTTCTTAACCGGTCAGCATTATCTTTTCTTTGCTGCTGTCATTGGGTTGATTTTTATTTCGAATGGTATGCCCACTTGGGTAACAGTTATCTTTGGTTCTTTGGTGCTAGGTTTTGCAGGAGCAGGGCTGCCCAAATTGGCTCAGAAATATACAGATGAGCTGACAGGTAATGCAGGGGTTGCACTAGGTCACTTTAACTTGATTTTTTACTGGTTCTCAGGTGTCATCGGCAGTGTCATTGGAGGGAAAAATTGGCAAGCAAAGAAAGAGAAAGCAGCCAATCGCGAGCTCCCTGATTTCTTCTCCGTATTCCGAGATTTTGTCTTCTCTGTTGCATTTTTCATGATTATTCTTTTCTACATTGCAACGATCGCAGCAGTTTTAAGTGGTCATATGGATGTCGTTCAAGAAATGGCTGGCAACGACTTATGGTTCTTGTATCCGTTGATTCAAGGGTTGCAATTTGCTGCGGGGATGTCTGTACTGATTTATGGTGTGCGTCAATTTATTGCTGAATTAACGGCTGCCTTCGTGGCGATCTCAGAAAAATATATCCCAGGATCAATGCCGGCAGTAGATGTTCCTGTGTTTTTCCAATATGCGCCAACCATGGTTCCTGTCGGTTTTATTACCTCGTTTATAGGTGGGTTAACAGCGACGTTTGCCATGGCTGCTATGGGTTCTCCCGTTGTGCTTTTGCCAGCAGCTGGGATTGCTTTTTTCTCGGGTGGAACCATGGGTGTCTTTGGTTCAATAAGAGGCGGGTTGAAAGGGGCGATCATCGCATCCTTCTTAGGCGGTATTTTGCTGACTGCATTGCCTTTGGTGCTTTTCCCAGCTTTTTCTGAATTAGGCATCACAGACGCTGGATTTCCTCAAATCGACTACAATATTATCGGAATTTTACTAGACAAAATCTTAAAACTATTTAGTTAAACAGTATGATTAGCAAGGAGAAGGATGGATACAATTTCTCCTTGCTATAAGGAAGGAAAATCTGTATTGAATGAAAAAAACGTTTTGTTTGCATATAGTACGAATTTAAAAGCCCAAAGCGATGCTCAATTTTATCGGCTTGAAGAAGAAGAAGTCTATCAACAGATGGTGAAGGCCAAAGAACTTATTCTCCATGCAGAAAAAAATCATAAGCGCGTTCATGTAACAGGCGTGGGAAAATGTTCCTATGTAGCAGGCTATGCAGCTTCACTTTTCTCCTCTGTCGGTACGCCAGCCTATTTTTTAGACACAACCGAAACTGTGCACGGATCGGCAGGACAAGTCGTGGCTGGCGATGTAGTGATTGCGATAAGTAATAGTGGGAACACCAAAGAATTAGAATATGCACTTGCTGCCTTAAAAGCCAATGGCGCCGTAATTTTAGCGGTAACAGGAAATGAAGATTCTTCCCTAGCTTCCTGTGCTGAAGTCACATTGTCTTCTTATGTTTCCCAAGAAGGGGACTCATTGAATAAACCGCCACGTTCCTCTGTGATCGCCCAAATGATCCAGCTGCAGGTTCTGTCGGTGTTGCTGCAAGAAGCAAAAGAAATCAATTTAGAAGATTACCTTAAATGGCATCCAGGGGGAAGCTTAGGAGCAACGACAAAAAAGGAGCTTACACAATGAAAATCAGAGGAATTATACCAGCAATGGTCACACCATTAAATGAGAACGGTATCAATGAAGAGGGCACTAGAAAGCTTGTAAGACATTTGATTGCTGGTGGTGTCCACGGGTTGTTTATTTTAGGAACCAATGGCGAATTTCATACCTTAAGCAAAGAAGAGAAAATCCAGTTTGCAAAAATCGTTGTCGATGAAGTATCGGGCAGAGTACCAGTATTTGCAGGTGCCGGAGATATTGCAACGAATAAAGTGATTGAGTTAGTAAATGAGTTTGCAAAAATCGGCGTTGATGCTGCTTCCATTATTACACCATATCTTTTGAAATATACCGATGAAGAGCTGATTCATCATTATCGTGTGATTGCTGAGCAAACGACACTGCCAATCATTTTGTACAATATTCCGCCAAATACTAGAAATTTCATCAATCGTCATGTTTTCTCGGAATTACTCAAAATTGATTCGATCATTGGGATAAAAGATTCGAGCGGTGATCTAGAAAACTTTAAGGGCTATCTTGAATTAAATCATCGAGAGGATTTCTCTTTGCTGATGGGAAGCGACTCTAAGATTTTAGAAGCATTACAGTTAGGAGCAGATGGTTCTGTGGCTTCAACCGCAAATGTTGTGACGAAAACAGATGTGTCGATCTATGAACAATTTGTAGCTGGAAACATAGAACAAGCACGGCAAGCACAAGCAAGTATTGATGATTTTAGAGAAGCCTGCAAATGCTCAACGATTCCGTCTGGGCTGAAATACTGTTTGCGGGCAATCGGACAGGATGTTGGGTTACCGAAACTGCCTGTTCTAGATCTTACGAAAGAAGAAAAGCAGCAGGTGGATCAAGTGCTTCAAAAATATGTACAAGCGGAAGGATTTACATTGAAAGTAGAACAGTAGGCTGCAGAAATGGGGGAACATTGATGGTGAAAATTGACTATAGGACGAGAAAGATGATGATGGCTCTGATTGAAAAACCGACCATCAGTTACGATTATCTTCAGCGGAATTATTCTATGAACCGCACTCAAATAGAGTATACCATTGATAAAATCAACCAGTTTCTATCTGCCCAAAAACTACCACTTAGCGTGAATAAGGAAAGTGTGATCCGACTGCCTGAAAAAAGCAAGGAATATTTGTTGGAGTCATTTTTACGTGAGCGTATGTTTAAGTATTATGAGATGAGTTCAAAAGAACGAGGAAAATATATCTTTTTGACGCTCTTTTACTACGAGAAAGACTATCTGTCGGTCAACCATTTTTTAGATGCGTTAAAAATCGGCAAAACAACCTTTATGAGTGATCTGCGCAAATTACAAGCGGAATTGCAGGGGTACGATATTTCAATCAGTTACTCGAGAAAAGAGGGGTATCACTTAGCAGGTGATGAACTGATGATTCGTTACGCTTTATTTCGAATGATTTTGGAAGATGTAACTAGCAAGGACGATGATTTTATCTACCGTTACTTTATTCATAACGAACGAATACAATTGGCGGATGAGCAGGACACCTATCTTTCTCTTCTTTTAGAAAAACATGCGATAGAGTTAGTTGAAAATAGGTTGATTGAATTGAACTATATCCTTATTTTTTTATACCCAAGAATGGGCTTGAATGAATTTGATCTAAAACCTTTTTCTAATGATCATGAGTTAGTAAAAATGAAGGAGTACCGCTTTGCTGAAGAAGTTTTAGAAAACGCAGGGGTGATGAATAGTATAGAAAAGAACTATCTCTGTGGGTGGGTACTGGGAATGGCATTAGGGAATGAAAAGGAATGGCTTCAAGGAAATTTGGTCATCATTGACTTGGTAGAAAGAATTGTCGAGCGATTTGAATTGCTTTCAGGTATTCGTTTCAAGGATAAACACTCTGTCATCAAGCAATTATATAGTCATTTTCGACCGACCTATTTCCGAATGCTGTTTCGATTACCGATCATCAACCCTATGCAGGATAAAATTTTTGAAAAATATAATGACCTTTATCAGATCGTAAAAGAAACCTTGAGACCAATCAGTGATAGCTTTGATTCAAAGCTTCCAGATGAAGAAGTAGCCTTTTTAACCATGCACTTTGCGCTTTTGATCAGAAATTCTGAAGAATATATGGTGCAACAAAAAGTGGGGGTCGTTGTCTGCCCAAATGGTATTGGAAGCTCAGCAATCATTTACAATGAATTAAAGGAAATCTTTCCCTCTTTTATCTTATTGGGACCGATTGAAACAAGCGAACTGCATTCATTTGATCAGTCATACGATATCATTTTTACGACAAAACCCAACTTTCAACTTTATCCGTTAAAAAAGCCGATTTTTGTAGTAAACCCGATCATGTCTTACGAGGAACGAACCCAGTTGTTTTTAGATGTCAAATTCGAAACCAGTACAAGCATCAAGCCCAATACTGTGACGATCGACGGCTTGATGCAGGTTATTCAACAATATTCAACAGTTACTAGTGAGTCAGCTCTGCGGCATCATTTAGAGAAATTTGTACAAGAGACCTGCTCGCCAACGGCATCTATCATGTCTCAAAAAGAGAAAAAGTCAAAAGAACCTGCAATGCTGTTGGATATGATGCGTCCAGAATTGATACAATTAAACAAAAAAGCCAGAACATGGGAAGAGGCCTTTTATCTCGCAGCCAATCCATTGATTGAAAGAAAGATCATCACTAGAAATTACATCGATTCGATCATTCAACAAACCAGATCAGAAGGCGCTTATATGGTGATATTCGATCAAGTTGCCTTACCGCATACAGTTCCTGAAGCAGGTGCAAAAAAACTTGGCATGGGATTGACAACGTTAGAATCTGAAGTATATGTCTTGGGAACGATTCCTGTAAAGTATATCTTTACCCTTTCTGCATTAGACAGCAAGCAGCATCTAAATGCGATGACTCAGTTTATTACCCTTATTGAATCCAAAGATTTTTTTCGAGAATTAGAAAAACATGAATGTCCGGAAACAGTTTATCAATGGTTTGCAGAGATTTTACGTACTGCTGTTGTATAAATTTTTTCGAAAATACTGTAAGTCTTATAGGATAAAACAGATACTCTTTGGTCTTTATTGAGAGAAGCGTGCGAAGGGGAGTCATTTGCCTTCATCATTTGCTGCTGTTCATCCGAACGCAAGCGATGTTACTCAGAACTGTTAACAGCGGAAGAATTCTCTAATGATACTAATTTATGCCGTTTGAGGTTAGTCCAGTTCTACAAGAAAGATGCATTCGGGAATCAGCTACTATAGAAGTGGAGAAACAGTTCGATCACGATCGGGCTGTTTTTTTATTCTTTACAAAACGACCTATTAAAGGAATCTCAAATATAGTATAATTATTTAATAAAAAGATATTATTTAGTGAGGTTCGCAGGAAAGGGAGCAGGGAATCTCGTTAGAACGTAAACGAAGATAGGTTTTTGATAAAGCAGAGTGAAAGGGTGAGGGCATGAGACAACAACGAAGACGGGAGCGTCAGAAACACCAGCGGATCATTGTGGGGTTAAGTACAGCGTTGCTGGCAATCATACTTGGAGTGATTTATCTAGTGATTCAAGTGACAAGCATCCCCGAACAGCGTCATACAGCAGAAACGACAAAGGCAACAAAGCCAATGCAAGAAACGAGTAGTTCTACCGAAACAAAGCCAGCAGTAAAAACCATCACAGTGACAGCTAGTGGCGATATGCTTTATCATACACCTGTTTATTTAAGCGCTTACGATGGGAAGCGTTATGATTTTGACAATGATTTTGAGCAAGTCAAACCGCTGATTGCATCGGCGGACCTTGCTTTAGGTGATTTTGAAGGAACCATCAATCCTAATAAACCGCTTGGCGGTTTTCCCTTATTCAACGCCCCTATCGATGCTGTTGCCAGTATCAAAGACGCGGGCTTTGATGTGATCGATCTTGCCCATAACCATATTTTAGATACAGGGATCGAAGGAATCAAAACAACGGCGGCTGCTTTTCACGACCAAGGCTTGGCAACGATTGGTGTCACGGTCGACAATAGCGGAATCCTGGTCAAAGAAGTCAACGGGATTAAAGTTGCTCTCTTGGCCTATGCCTATGGCTTCAATGGCCTTGAAGAAAGCTTAACTCAAGCAGAGTATGACACCTATTTGAAAGACTTGTCGTTAGATAAAGTGGAAGCAGAGATCAAAGAAGCGGAAAGCTTGGCGGATATCACCATCGTGATGCCTCAGTCTGGTGTCGAGTATTCTTTAGAACCAACGGAAGAACAACAAACTGTTTATCGGAAGATGATCGATTTTGGTGCTGATATTATCTTCGGTGGCCATCCGCATGTAGCAGAACCAACCGAAATCATCGAAAAGGACGGGGAAAAGAAATTTATCATTTATTCAATGGGAAACTTATTGTCGAATCAACGTTATGAAACCGTCAATAACAACTATTGGACCGAACGAGGCGTCATCCCAGAAGTTGAAATCTCCAAAGAAGGGCAGCGGACCTATTTAAGCAAGATTGCCTTGCATCCGACTTGGGTCTCCAAAGAACCGATCCCTGATCGTACCTATTATGATCCAGAATACGGCGTCTTGCAGGCCTTTGATTTTCAAGTTTACCTTGCCGCAGATTATCTGCCAGATGGGCAATATGCCAAAAATGTCCCTGAAGAAAAGCGCCAGCGGATCGAAACCGCCTACCATGAAATGCTGGAGCTGTTGGATTTGAAGTGGGAGTAGTGAGGACAAGAAAGCAATCTGGCTAACAGGTTGCTTTTTTATTGGCTATCGAAGAGTATGAACCATGAAATGAAAGTCAATCTATTTTTTAAAACATGACACCAGATCACCATTTATGAACAAAAAATGACACCTCAAGCTGATAAAAATAAGTAATAATGTCAACATAAAGTATTCAGAAATCATTTCCAACTCATTTCTGAATAAATAAGAAAGGAAAGTAGGGTGTGTCATGAGAATTATCATATTGACGAAAAACATATCATATGAGATTGATTTGCAGCGGGAGCTGCAGATTTTGAGCCATGAAGTGTTCGTGGGCAGAAGTACCGAAGAGGAGGAATGGTTGATAGAAAGTGCCAAGTTATTTGACTGTTTATTTGTCAGTGAAACAATTGCTGATCCAGAATTTTTATTGCTCAATCAGACATTGGCTCCTTATTATCAACAGCGGATCGTTCGAATCTTGCCAGGGAATGACGAACAAGAAATGATACTGGAAAAAGCGGAAAATGCGACCTATCTTAATCGGTCATTTGTCGAGTTGAGAGAATTTTTGGCGGCTTTGCCACCAAATACTCGCAAGTTAGAAAAGGCATCAGTAACGAAGGAATCGTTCCCTAAATTTCTTAGTCTGCAAGAACAGATCTTTTTCAATAATCTAGCAGAAGAGCAATTTATCAACCGAGAGGACCTTTGCTGGAAAATTTGGGGCAACGGCGGCACGAATTCCCGAAAATCGCAGCTATCGATTTTGGCGAAACGAATCAATGAGAAATTAGATGAATACGACTATACTGAAAAACGCGTCCGTACCGCTTGGGGCAAAGGATATATCTTGCAGTAAAAAAGCTGAAAATGGGTTTAACTTTTATGCCTGACAAATAGGCCTTCAGGTAAATTTGCCTATCTTGTAGAAACGACTCTGTTTTCAAAGCGAGTCGTTTTTTTATATAAGTATATTAGCAATAAATGAAGAAGGTTATGGAAAAATATGATAATGCTTTTTTTTAGTGATAAAATAGAGATAATCAGTAATGGAAAGAAATACTGCGTAAATGAAAAAAGCATTTGTAGAAAATTGATGGAATACCTTTTGGAGGAGGAAATATCGTGAAGCAGGTTGAATGTGTGCTATTTGATTTGGATGGAACTTTATTGGATTCAAAAGAATGTAGTGTGAAGGCGACAAAAGCAGCTTTTAAAGAGATGGGACTCAAAGTACCCAGTGAAGTAGTCATTGAACATTATATGGGAATACCGATCGAAGAATCATTTTTTAAAATGTCTGAACAGCCATTAGATCAAGAAACCGCAGCGGAATTGATTCGGATTTTCCGAGCCTATTACCAAACCTATGAAGAAAGTACCTTGAAAGTATTTCCAGAAATTCCCCATGTCTTAGAAATCTTAAATAAACGAAAGGTACCTTGTTTCGTCGTTTCAAGTAAGAAGACAGCGGTCGTCAAACGAAACTTAGCTGCTCAGGACCTTGTGGCGTTCTTTGAAGAAATCATCGGCTCTGATGCGGTGACCCACTACAAACCTCATCCCGAAGGAATCAACAAAGTCGTGTCACACTATCAATTTGACCCGACAAAGACGATCATGATAGGAGATGCTATTTTTGATATCCAAATGGGAAAAGCCGCGGGTGTCAAAACGATCGCCGTTACGTGGGGCAGCCACGATCCGAAAAAGCTTTCTGAAGAAAACCCAGATGCTTTGGTAGATGCGCCACGTGAGATTTTAGATTTTCTATATGCATGATCCTTTTTTGTGCTCACAGTGTAAGAGGACGTTTTAGCCTCGCTTATATCTTGGCATGATCCAAAAAGAAAGGACAGATCGTCCTTTTACAACATGCAATTTGAGAACTTTGACCAATGATCGAAACCAGCGATCATTGGTTTTTTGTGCTGTCGTGAGAATGAAGGCGCCACAGCATTGAATAAAGGTATTCATTTCCATTCGTTCTTTTGGTTGATCGCGTAATCATCGGAAAATCACTGCAAATAAATTCCTTTTGATCTTTCTTCTTAGATAAAGCAATGCGGGTACGCTGGATTTTTCTCTCTTATTCCTCTGCTAGAGCAAAAAGGAATTATAAGCTTGGAGCAACAAAAAACTATAATGAGAGTAACTGATTTCCTTAGATCATGCATTGGAGGTGAGCGCAGAACGGGATGCCACCCAAGGATTTCATGTGATTTGAAATACTAGAAGATAAAGCCTTTGTTTTATGTGAAGGGATGTAGGGGCGATTAACGAAGAAGGAAATCATTACGATCAAACGAGGGATCAATGCTATCATTGAAGAAAAGCCATGGATGGAAAGGAGTGATTCTGTGTTATCAGAAAAAATAAATGACCCGAAGGATTATCTGTCTTATTCAAAGGAAGTATTGTTAAGCGCTGGGGTACTGACAGCCTATCCGAAACTTTTTACTTATTATCAGGAACTTTGTGTTGACTTCGAAGACATTTACTATGATCGAACAAAGAACTTATTTGATACCTTTCGAGCGCTTCTGGCTGTGGACGCACAGATCCAAATTCTACTGGAACTTGTGACCAATACCAAAACTGACCTATGTCAAGAGCTGGGGATGAAGGAAGAGGAAATTATCAGTATGATCAAGCATGACAAACGGTACTATTATCGCGAGCTTACGGGCCATGCAACTAACCAACTACCTAAATGGGGATTGATTTATTTAAGTGAAGAGTAAGCTACGCAAAGGATAAGTCACCTTAAAAGTGATCAAATGAAAGCCATTTGACGATCATCAAGGATAAAGGGCATCGAGAAAAAACGAGAGCGTGTTTATGTATGAGTCAGTAAAATAGTCTAGCGAGGTTATCTTGTGATTTGTTATACTAATAGCAAGCGGCTGATGGTGACATCTTGGATTCAGCAAATATGTTCATGTGAGCGCTTTATTGATTGGGTTAGGAAAGAGGGAATGAAATGACGAAGAAAATTATCTTTTTAGATGTAGATGGAACATTGTGCGATGATGCGGGAAACGTACCAGAAAGTGCTCGCCAAGCGATCACAGCGGCACATAAGAAGGGGCATGAGTTTTTCTTGTGTACGGGTCGTTCAAAAGCCGAAATCACAGAAGATGTACTGGCACTGCCTTTAAGTGGAATGATTGGTGCTGGAGGCGGTTATTGCGAGGTGCACGATGAGGTGATTTTGCACAAAGTTTTTGAAAAGGAAGCCTTATTAAGACTGATCGATTTCTTAAAAGCAAACCAAATCGAGTATTACTTGGAATCGAATCAAGGATTATTTGCAAGTACCAATTTACGAAATCGGTTGATTGAGATCGTCTTAGCAGGTGAGCCTGTTGAAAGTGAAGCAGGAAAACAACGTGTTCAAACTATTCAGTGGTTCCTTGATTTATTGATCGAGGACGAAGCGAAAATCGATTACGATGACGTGAACAAAGTTTCCTTCATCAATCATTCCATTCCTTATGAACAGGTCCATGACCAATACCACGAACAATTCCAAATGATTCGCAGTACGGTACCTGTTTTTGGCAAGGACAGTGGCGAGATCGGCATCAAGAATATCCACAAGAAAACAGCCATCGATTTTCTCTTGAACCATCTAGGGATCGATAACAAAGATACCTTGGCGTTTGGTGACGGCCATAATGATGTCGAAATGTTTGAAGCTGTTGCGACGGGAATTGCGATGGGCAATGCCTGTGAACAGCTATTGGCAGTAGCTGACGAGGTGACGGCTCGACCAGAAGACGGCGGGATTGCGCAAGCACTCCAAAAGCACGGTCTGGTGTAACCACTAAGAAGCAAACGTCTGCACAATCCTTCTGCTTTCTAGAGAGATTGATCAGGAGTTGCGCGACGTTGTTAAAGTGACCTGTAAAACCAACGATTGACAAGGAGGCTGAGTTAAAATGAAGGAAACGACTTTTCTTTGTTATCTTGAACAAGCATTGAAAAACCTGAAGGCGACAGAAGCCTTGCGTTTTAATATCGAAGGCGAAGTCAAGCGGCTGATGAAGGTGTACAGTGAAGCAGAAATTTGTGAGAAAGTAAAAGAGGATCCCTTTAAAAAGTAAGGACATTTTCTTATGAAACACAGCGAATAGAACAAACACCCAACCTCGTGAAAGGCACAAAAGCGATCAATGCTTCTTTTCAGGGAGGGATACTCAGGTAACTAGTTGTTGTATCAAAAAAGACTGATTTCAATTGAATCAGTCTTTTTCGTTTTTCTCAAGCAGTCAGATAAGCCACTAAAATAGCAAACAGGTCGAACAAGACATGTGTGCCCCAACTAGTCAGGATCGAGTTGCTCTTGATGGCAGCTTGGTTAAATAGCAAGCGCGCCACCCCTTGAATGAAAAGAATATGGACCAAGGTATGGAAAACATTGCCGTTATCATAAGTGCTGTAATGAACCAAGCCAAAGATGATCGCGGAAAGGATGCTGGCAACTGGCAAGGTACATTTACTAGAAAAAATCGCTAAAAAGAAGATGGAAAAGAGTTCTTCTCCAAGTAACATGATTGGAATAACGAGCAGAGTCAACCATTGAAAGCCTTCGTTCACTGGATTTCCATGAAGATCCCACTTTAGTCCGTATTGCAAAACGAGAGAAACGAGGAAGCTGATCAGGATGTTTAAAAGAAAATACTTGCTGATCGTCTTCACTGGCGCGATGGGTTTCCCAAAGAGCTGCTTGACTGCTTCTTTACCGTAAACTAGCCGTAATGCCCAATAGCTGGCAATCGACAATGAGAAGATGCTGACGATGGCAGGGGCATACAAAAGACCGACCAAACCGATACCTGCGAGGACTGTTCCTAGTAAAGCGTGGTTCCATGAGATTTGTTTTCCTATAAGTTTGTTCATTTACTTTTCTCTCCTTATTAAGCTATAGAGCATGTACTATTTAGCTGTTTTCTCTGATTCTTCTGCTGTGTGCTTTTTGTGCCGTAATATAAGCGATAAGTACAACAATGAACGTTTTGGGTGATTTTCATATCATCGCTTCATTTGCGCCAATTCTTTGTAGGGTACAAAAGATAGAGTAATCGATAACGAGTTTCTGAAACAAGATGGTCGTATATTTCGGACTTTTTTATGGTTGAGCAACTAAGTGATGGAGGATGCACAAGTACTAAGTTACTTCATTAAGAAAGGAAAACTGACTTCCAGATTCGATGGAATAATCGTCAACAAAGAAACGACATCGCTATGTTCTCTTGAAATCGACTAAAAATTCCAGAATATTTCGAAAAATACCATTGCTTATTTATGGCAAAACCATTAGTATTATTAGAAAAACTGATGGTGAATCGATGATAAAGCGAGCCTTTAACAGTGAGAAAGCCGAATCGGTGGCATGAAATAGGAGTGATAAGTGTGGAAGAGTTATGGAATGTATTAAAACCAGCCGAACAAGTCGAACTGAAATTAAGAAAATTGTATACGCAGCATCATTTTTCACCTTATCACTCGAACAATTTTGAAGAGTATCGCAACTATCAGCAAAATGATCAGTTCTTGCGTGGTTCTTCCATCATCACGTTTACAGGCACGGATGGCAGGACGATGGCGCTAAAACCCGATGTCACCTTGTCGATTGCCAAAAATACACCTTCTGGAGAAGCGCGCAGAGTGTATTATGTGGAGGATGTCTATCGACAGGATCGTCAAGCAGGGGAATACCAAAAGATCGATCAAATCGGTTTGGAGCTCATTGACCAAATCACATGGGAAGATCAACTGGAGGTTGTAAAACTGGCTTGGGAAAGTTTGGCTCAGGTGGGAAAAGGGACCTTGGATCTGTCTCATATGGGGATTTTGGATGGCATCTGCCAACGCTTCCCCGAAGCGGATCGACAAAAGGTACTGCACTGCCTGCGGGACAAGAGTTCCCATGGCATGGATGCACTGACTGAAAAAGCTGGCTTGTCAGCAACAGAAGCTGAAAAATTGGCGAAACTGGTACGTTTGTCAGGTGATTTTGAAACCAAGTATCAAAAGGCCAAAGAGCTGCTGGCAGAGTATCCCCAAGCACAAGCTGGTTTAGCAGAACTAAAACAACTGTATCAAGCATTGCAAAAAGAACAACTGTCAGCTTCCATTCGGATAAGGCTGGATTTTTCAATTTTAAATGATGCCGATTATTACAGTGGCTTGCTGTTTCAAGGATTCATCGAAGAAGCAAGAGAGACGATTTTATATGGCGGCCGTTATGATCGCTTGATGAGTCGGCAAGGCAAAGAGCAAGGGGCGATCGGGTTTGGTATGAAGCTCAACCATGTAGGGCAAAAGGTGCCGACTGACAACGAAAGTTCAGGCTATTTGAACATTGCGCTACCTAAAGGCCGCATGGGGGATGCCGTCTACGATTTATTCACGAAAGCTGGAGTCGCTGCGCAAGGCGTCTTCAAAGACAATCGCCAACTAATTTTTTGTGATGAAGAAAACAAGCTGCGCTTTTTCTTAGTCAAGCCTAGCGATGTGGCGATCTATGTGGAGCACGGAGTGGCGGATATCGGTGTCGTAGGCAAAGATATTTTAATGGAAAGCAAGGCAGAAGTCATCGAATTTCTTGATTTGCATATGGGGGTCTGCCGTTTGGCAGTAGCGGCGCGTACGGATTTCGAGGAAGATTTCTCCCGCCCGCTGCGGGTCTCCACAAAATATCCGCAGATCACCCGTCAGTTTTATCAAGGGTTAGGTCGCTCGGTGGAATTGATCCAACTGCATGGATCCATTGAATTGGCTCCTTTGTTAGGTCTATCCGATGTGATCGTTGACATCGTCGAAACGGGGACGACACTAAAAGAAAATGATTTAGAAGTGATCCAAGACATCGCGCCGTCTTCAGCGCGTTTAGTGATCAACCACGCCACGTGGCGTTTCAAGCAAGAACGCATTCAAACAGTGATTGAGAAGGTGAGGGAGCAATTATGAGAATTTTTTCGACCCAAAAAGATACGATCGAAACGATTGTGGCAAGGAAACAGTCGGAAACGAAGGATGTTTCAACCATTGTCGCCCAAATCATTGCCCGTGTTCAGCAGCAAGGAGATCAGGCGTTGTTTCAATTAATTGAAGAAATCGATCAAGTGACCTTGTCTTCCTTAACCGTCAGTCTTGAGGAGGTTGAAACGGCTGTCCAAGCCGTCTCCCCTGAGCTGCTTGAGGTGATGGAACAGGCGAAGGAAAACATTTTGGCATTTCATCAAAAGCAAGTCCAGCAAGGCTTTGTCTTGACGAAGGAAAATGGCGTTGTGATGGGACAGCGGGTCTTGCCACTAGCAAAAGTCGGGGTCTACGTTCCTGGCGGAACAGCAGCTTATCCTAGTACGGTTTTGATGGATGTCCTGCCCGCAAAAATCGCCGGGGTCAAAAAAATCGTTATGATCACACCGACGGACAGCCAAGGAAAAGTTCCAGCTGCTATCTTAGCGGCAGCTTCCGTTGCTGGAGTGGATGAAATCTACAAAGTCGGTGGTGCCCATGGCGTAGCGGCATTGGCTTATGGGACAGAAACGATTCCCAAAGTCGACAAAATCGTGGGACCAGGAAATATTTATGTCGCCACAGCGAAAAAAATGGTGTACGGCGAAGTTGATATCGATATGATCGCAGGGCCCAGCGATGTGCTGATCATCGCCGATGCCAGCGCAAATCCGCGCTGGCTGGCAGCGGATCTTTTGGCACAAGCCGAGCATGATATCTTAGCGCAAGCCATCTTAGTCACAACAGAAGCAGCCTTGATTGAACAAGTCCAAGTAGAGCTTGACTTGCAACTGAAGCAACTGCCCCGCAAAGACATTGCTGCTGCAGCGCTTGAATCTAGCGGAAAGCTGATTCTGGTCAATGATTTGACTGAAGCACTTACCATTGCCAATCAAATCGCCCCAGAACACCTTGAATTAGCAGTGGCAGATCCTTTTGCTTTGTTGGGACAAGTAGAAAATGCGGGTAGTGTTTTTTTAGGACATCATACACCAGAAGTGCTGGGAGATTATTTTGCTGGACCAAATCATACCCTACCAACAGAAGGGACCGCCCGTTTTTACTCGCCGTTATCAGTGGATGATTTTATTAAGAAAAGCAGCTACTTGTATTACCCAGAAGCAGCCATGAAGGCGGCTGGTCCAGCCGTAGCGTTGTTCGCAGAAACCGAAGACTTGATCGGCCATGCCCGTTCGATCAATGTACGAAGAGAGGGAGAAAAATGACCTTTTTACATCAAAAGTATCACAAGCTGACTCCTTATACACCAGGGGAACAAGTAGACGAGCAAGCCGTTATTAAACTGAACACCAATGAAAGTCCTTATCCGCCAGCGCCAAGTGTTCAAGCGGCGGTTGCCGATGCCGCCCACAAGCTGAATCGTTACTCGGATATTGCTGCTGAAGTGGTGACAACCCCTCTGGCTGCCTATCTTGGCGTTAAACCAGCCCAGCTGTTTCTCGGTAATGGCAGTGACGAAGTCTTGTCCTATCTCTTTCAAGGCTTCACGGAAAACGGCATCGCCTTTCCCGATGTGACCTATGGGTTTTATCAAGTGTATGGTGCCTTGTACCAAGTCGCTGCCACCGTTGTTCCGCTGCAAGAAGATTTCTCGATTGCGTTAACGGACTACGATTCGCTCAAAGGGACCGTTATTTTTGCCAATCCCAATGCGCCGACTGGGGTTTATCAAGAACAAAGCGAAATTTGTGCCTTTCTAAAACGGCATCCCGATCGCTTAGTGATTGTCGATGAGGCCTATATCGATTTTGGCGGCTCTTCAATGGTTTCTTTGATCGATCAATACCCAAATCTCTTGGTCGTGGGGACGTTTTCGAAATCTCGGCAGCTGGCAGGGGCACGCCTAGGCTTTGCGGTTGCCAATGAAGGACTGATCCAAGACTTGAATCGGTTGAAATTTAGCTTGAATCCTTACAATGTCAATAGTTTGACCCAAGCCGCTGGTGCAGCCGTTTTGCAAGAACAAGCGTATGTCGATGAGAAGATCCAAGCAACGATCCACGTGCGTGAGTGGAGCAAGCAAGCCCTAGCGAAACTCGGCTTTGAGCAGACCGACAGCCAAGGAAATTTTTTGTTTGCAAGGCACCCTGCGATTGCTGGTGAAGAGTTGTATCAGGCACTGAAAGAGCAGAAAATCTTCGTCCGCTGGTTTAATCAGCCCCGCATCAAAGAGTATTTACGGATCACGGTAGGAACGAGGGCCCAGATGGAACGATTGATGACGGTGTTAACAACGATCATAGAAGAGGTGAAGGAATGAGAAAAGCAGAAGTTACCCGCAATACGACTGAAACCAAGATCCACCTGCAGTTGACGATCGATGGTACTGGTCAGCAATCAATCAAGACTGGTGTGGGGTTTTTAGACCACATGCTGGAATTATTTGTCCGCCACGGTCGCTTTGATTTGACGTTGGTCTGTGATGGTGATACAGAAGTAGATGCCCATCACACAACAGAAGACGTAGCCATCGCCATTGGCCGAGCGTTTTCAGAAAGTCTTGGGGAGCGACGAGGCATCAAACGCTATGGCAGTATGCTGCTGCCGATGGACGAAGCCTTAGTCATGACAGCGATCGATATTAGCGGTCGTGGCATGGCAATCGTAGAGTTGGCGATACCGAGCGAAAAAATCGGGCAGCAGTTTGATACAGAATTGGTTGAAGAATTTTTCATTGCTTTTGCCCGTGAATTAGGTGCTACGATCCATCTCCATCAAATCGCTGGGAAAAACAGCCACCACATTGTGGAAACTTGTTTTAAAGGCTTTGGGCGTGCCTTAGGTGAAGCAGTAGCGATCAATCAAGCAGCCCCAGATGAGATCCCTTCAACCAAAGGGACGATCCAGTGATTCATGAGGGAAAAATGATTACGTATCTTCCACACAGATGGATGAGATAAGGAAAGGGGCGTATTATGTTAGCAATCATCGACTATGGGGTCGGCAATTTGTTCAGCTTGTCTCGTTCGCTGGATTATTTGGGTGTTGACTGCCAAATCACGCGTTCACTAGCAGAATTAAAAGCTGCCGACCGCATTCTTTTACCTGGCGTAGGCGCTTTTGGCGATGCCCGCCAAAAGTTGGCAGAGTTGTCGCTGATCGAACCGATCCAAGAATTGGCAGCAGCTGGCAAACCCTTTTTAGGCATTTGTTTAGGGATGCAGCTGTTGTTTGATAGTAGTGAGGAGTTTGGCACACATGCGGGGCTCGGTTTGATTCCAGGACGGATCGTTTCCATGCAAAGCGCCTTTGAAGAAGCCAAACTGAATCTGAAAGTGCCGCAGATTGGTTGGAATCGGCTGACTGTCAGAAAGGAAAGTCCTCTAGTCAGCGGGCTAGGGGAACAAGACTTTGTCTACTATGTCCACAGTTATTTTGCTACTGATTGCCAAGAGTATGTCATAGCAGACAGTGACTATGGTCTAGCAATTCCCGGTATCGTGCAAAAAGACAATGTCTTCGGTACTCAGTTCCACCCAGAAAAAAGTGGGGCTGTCGGGTTGAAGATTTTAAAAGCATTTACGGAGGTGCCGCTATGAAAATTTTTCCAGCAATTGATCTGTTAGATCAAAAAGTGGTCCGTTTGTACCAAGGAGACTATGAGCAAAAAGAAGTGTTTGGGGATGATCCAGTGGCATTTGCTCGTTCATTTGAAGAAGAAGGTGCCAACTATCTGCACCTCGTCGACTTAGATGGTGCCAAAGCTGGCAAACTCCATTACTTTGATGTCGCAAAAAAAATCGTCCAGCAAACCAATCTGTTTGTCGAAGTTGGCGGCGGGATTCGTGAGGAAGAAACGATCCAGCATTGTTTGGCAGCAGGCGTTCATCGGGTGATCCTCGGCACGATTGCCCAGAAAGACCCAGCATTCACAAAAGCGATGCTTAAGAAATACGGCAATAAGATCGCGATTGGGGTCGATGCCAAGGAAGAAAAAGTGGCCGTGGAAGGCTGGCTCGAGAAAACGGCAACAGACGCGTTTACTTTTTGCCAACAATTGGTGGAATGGGGCGCGCAAACGATCATCTTTACCGAAATCTCACGTGACGGTACAGGAGAAGGCATCAATCTGCCGCTATACGAAAAACTCAATCAATTGGATTGCGACATCGTGGCTTCTGGCGGCGTGGCTTCATTGGCAGATATTAAAGGATTAAAACAGTTGGGCATCTCTGGCGTGATCGTTGGGAAATCCTTATATAACGGCAGTCTCCAATTGGCGGATGTCTTAGCAGCAGGGGAGGCAGAAGCATGATCGCCAAACGAATCATTCCTTGCCTTGATGTGCGAGATGGGCGAGTCGTGAAAGGGGTCAATTTTGCTGGCTTAAAAGATGTCAATGATCCAGTGACTTTGGCGCGCTTTTACAATGAACAAGGTGCCGATGAGCTGGTTTTTTATGACATTACTGCTTCTGCAGAAGAACGCGGCTTATTCACGGACATTTTGCAGCGCGTGGCGTCAGAAGTGTTTATTCCTTTGACGGTGGGCGGTGGCATCAATCAAGTAGCAGATTTTGAACGAGTCTTAAACTGTGGCGCCGACAAAGTCAGCGTCAATTCGGGGGCACTTCGCAGACCAGAGTTGATTGCAGAAGGCGCGAAACGCTATGGCAGCCAGTGCGTTGTTTTATCCGTTGATGTTCGCCGTGTCGGTGAGAACTGGCATGTGTTTGCCAAAGGCGGACGGGAAGATACAGGCTTAGAAGCATTGGCGTGGATTCGCCAAGCTGAGCAGTTAGGTGCTGGTGAACTAGTCATCAACAGCATGGATACCGATGGCGTGAAGCAGGGGTTTGATTTAGACTTGCTGAAAGCTGTCAGCGAAATCACCAAATTACCGATCGTCGCATCGGGTGGTGCTGGCAAAAGTGCCGATTTTATCGAGCTGTTTCAATTGCCAAATATTGAAGCAGGGTTGGCGGCCTCGATTTTTCACTATGGCGAGGTAAAAATCCCAGAACTGAAAAAACAATTACAGGCCGTCGATATTCCCGTACGAATCGTATAGCGTTGGCGTTTTGATAGGCAATAGAAGGAGTGGATAACATGGTGCAAGTACGATTTGATGAACAAGGATTGGTTCCAGTGATCGTGCAGGATGTGGAAACGAATGAAGTTTTGACCTTGGCTTATATGAACCAAGAAAGTTTGACCTTGACCTTGAAAGACCGATTGATGACCTTTTATTCCCGCAGTCGCCAAGAATTGTGGCGCAAAGGAGAAACCAGCGGCAATTACCAGCATTTAGTATCATTGACCGCAGATTGCGATCAAGATGCTTTAGTCGCCAAAGTAAAAAAAGACGGACCTGCTTGCCATACAGGCACAGAAAGCTGCTTTACAGAGGTGCTTTATGGTACAGAATCCTCTCCGACCATCGATGCGTTGTATGAGCTGATAAAAGGTCGTAAAGATACGCCGCAAGAAGGCAGCTATACCAGCTACTTGTTTGAAAAAGGCAGTGAGAAAATCTTAAAAAAAATCGGCGAGGAAGCAACCGAGGTCGTGATTGGGGCGATGAAGGAAGACCGCCAAGAAACCGTTTATGAGATTGCTGATTTGGCGTATCATACATTGGTTTTAATGGCAGAAATGGGGATTGATTTAGCGGCTATTCGCCAAGAGCTTGCCAAGCGTCATGTTGTGGATAAGAAAGTCAAACAAGAACGGATGCAATAACGGTCAGGGGTTTTCAGTAGAAAGAAAGCAACTGACGATAAAAAAAGAAGCCCTTCAGCCATTGTTTGAAGGGCTTCGCAACCGTGGCGATAAAGTTGATCTGCTGGTACTTTGAGTGAGCACACAAACTGGCTATTTGTTTTCCAACTCTTCGATCAATTCTTTCATTTCTTTGATTTCTTTTTCCTGTGCGTCAATGATTTTTTCTGCAAGTTCTTTTACTCTTGGATCAGACAAATCGGCATTTTTACTGGTTAGAATCGCAATCGAATGATGGGGAATCATGGCTTTCATCCAGGCCGTATCTCCCACGGCGGTTTGGCTTCTGACCATAAACAGTGAACCAAAAAAGAGTACAACACTGACAACTAAAATTCCGATATTCATTTTCTTGTTGTCATACATCTTCCACATAAATAACAGCATGATGATCGCCATCATCGCGCCCATCATTAGTGCCATAAATAGGCGGGTTTGGCTGAAAAAGATATGATCGAGGGCGTAGACATTGAAATACATCATACAAAACATAATCACCGTCGATACCCCAATCATTACCAAAAATTTCCCGTATTTCTTCATTTCTTTCCTCTCCTTTTTGTGTACAAAATAAAAACAATAAAGCAATCCAAAACATCATCGGAACAGATGCTTTTTTTCGTTTATTGTTTTGTTAGAATAAATTTACTCCCTAAATCAAGTATAGCGGAGGAAGTAGAATGAGAGAAGCGATATACATTTGAACGAAAACAAATGGGTTCTTAGAGTAAAAAAGCGAAAACGGGATTACTCGTCTAGGTTTATTTGTTATAATCAACCTAAGAAATGGATGGTGTATAGAATGAATCACAATGATCGCTTGACGCGTTTACGCTATGCTTTGGATATCAAGGATACCGACATGGTGAAAATTTTTGAACTTGGCGGCGCTTCTTTCACAAAAGAAGAAGTAAGACAATTATTGAAGAAAAAAGATCCTGAGACCTACGAGATTGAGTGTACCAATGAAGCCTTTGAGCGTTTCTTAAATGGTTTGATTCGCTCGCAACGAGGAACAAAGCCAGATGCTGCAGAACCTGTCCTAGAGTTGAACAATGGCAATGTAAATAATTTGATGCTGAAGAAAATAAAAATCGCCCTTTCCCTAACAACAGATGAAATGCTGGACATTTTCGAGCAAGCGGGAGTTAAAGTTTCAAAAGGTGAATTAGGCGCCATTTTACGAAAAGAAGGCCATCGCAATTACAAACCATGTTTAGACAAATATGCCCGCAACTTTTTAAAAGGATTGACGATCGAGTATCGGGATAACTAGTAAAAAATCAATAATAGGCTGAACTTACAATGGGCCGCCCAAAGAGATGCATGTTATGTGTCTCTTTTTTTGTGTGTAAATTAAAAAAAACAATTTAAATCAGTGATTATAACGCTAACTGAGGCCAAGCTTGGAGCATGAAGGAGCAGGTGAAGTGAGCGATCTGTTTGCTTGAATAACCTGTTTGTTAAAACCTGACAAGTTTGGTCATTTCTGATACAAATGTTGACGTGTTCAGAATGATGAACCATGTAATACTATCAAAATGAACAGGGGTATCCTGTGTCTAAAGATTGTAATTAACAAGTCGTCACCATCATCAGAAGGGGAAGTTTGTCGATAGGTGAAAGATAGGAAAGCGTATCGTATTTAAACGAATATAAAAGGAGAATGTTATGAAAAGGAAATTTTGGGGCTATTTGTCATTGGCGATCTTGTTAAGTCAGCCTGTGTTGGCACCTTTGGCACAAGTTATGGCTGAGGAACAGGAAACCATTCCATCAAACAAAGAAATCACGACATTAGGAACATTAGAAAAAGTGGAGGAGACTACTGAAACAGTCGATTCTTCTCGTATAAAAGAAGAAATCAACGGTGACACCACAAGTAACTCAGAATCGCAAGAAGTGGTTAATGATGATGAGAAAAGTGGCTCGACGGAAAGTACAGAAAAAAACCTCCCTGATTCAAGTAAAGACACAGCTAGCTCGGCAACTGAATCATCAGCGGAAATGAAAGAGGCATTCTCTAATCGAAGCGTTTCATTAGACGCTTGGATGCCGGATAAGAATTTGCAAAATGAGGTAGCGAAAGGGCTAAACAAAACAGTTGATACGATCACTCAAGAAGATATGGTGAATCTAAAACAGTTAGATTTTTCTTCTTTAGTCAAAGACACAGTAGTCGATTTTACTGGTTTAGAATACGCTAGCAACTTGCAAGCGTTATACACGACGTCTATTATTGCTACGAATGTTCCCCAAATCACTATGGCGGAAAATGCAACATTGTTTACCCGTCCTAATGTACTAGCACACGTTCTTCCAAAAGGATCTTTTTCAAATATCCACATAGGAAATTATGATGCCTATTTGACAGCCCAAGAATTAATTGGGGTTGGTCAATATCTTAGTGGATGGGTAACAGATTATCTGACGGTCTATGCAAGTAGCATGACGGATTTTTCTAAGTTAGAGCTATCTCCAGAACACCATCAAAATTCCCAACTATCTATTATGACTCAGGAGAAAATACTATTAGAGCCAATGCTAGTAAAAGATGGCCAATCTGATGTTCTTTATAAAGACCGTATGATGGTTGATACCCAAGGAAATGCGTTGCTCTCTTCTTTGTCCAACAAAAAGTATTCTTATTCGATTCGGGGGATAGATAAAAATGGCTATATCTTTCCCTTATATGAAAATGATGGGTTTGAACTGACTGAAGAAGGGATTCAATTTAAAAATATTCCCGCCAATGTTGACTATTTGTCAATCACTTCTCTGGTTCCTAATCGTTTATCCACCGAGAGAGCTGCTAGTACAGGTACCATTCAATATTTAGTGAATTATCAAGTACCTGTGAAGTATGTGAATACTGCAGAAGATGTTACGGTCAAGTATCTTGACGAAAACGGACAGACGCTTGCACCAAATGTCACTTTATCAGGGTATGTAGGCGACCCCTTTACTACGGAAGAAAAGGATATCTCAGGCTATACACTGAAAGAGATCCAAGGGGATAGGATAGGGACCTTCAGTGATGTCGCGCAAGAAGTCGTTTATGTCTATGAACGTAGCGATGCAGCGCCAGTTACTGTCAAGTATGAAGATACAGAAGGGAATCAACTATCTGCACCGACGGTATTAAGTGGCAAAATAGGTCTGCCATATACAAGTGAAGCTAAAGCAATCAATGGCTGGTACGTTTCTCAAACACCAACTAACGCTAACGGGACTTACAGCGAAACGGTACAAGAAGTCGTTTATGTCTATGAGCGTAGTGATGCAGCGCCAGTTACTGTGAAGTATGAAGATACAGAAGGCAATGAATTGGCAGCACCAACCGTAATGAATGGCAAAATAGGGTTGCCATATGAAAGTGAAGCCAAAGCGATCCCAGGCTGGTTTGTAGCTCAAACGCCAAGCAATGCTACAGGTACATTTAGCGAAACGGCACAAGAAGTCATTTATGTCTATGAACGTAGTGATGCAGCGCCAGTGACGGTCAAGTATGAAGATACAGAAGGGAATCAACTATCTGCACCGACGGTATTGAGTGGCAAAATAGGTTTACCTTATACAAGTAAAGCTAAAGCCATCCCAGGCTGGTACGTTTCCCAAATGCCAACTAACGCTAATGGGACTTATAGTGAAAATGCGCAAGAAGTTACCTATGTTTATGAACGTAGTGATGCAGCACTGGTTATCGTAAGATATGAAGACATGGAAGGAAATCAATTAGCTGAACCAACGATCCTTAATGGAAAAGTTGGCTTGTCTTATGAAAGCAACGCCAAAGAAATATCTGGCTGGCGGGTTTCAAAGACGCCTAAAAATGCAAAAGGTACCTTCAGTGATGCCGTCCAAGAAGTTATTTATGTTTACAGTGCTGATAAAGAGAATGAACCGGGAGAAGATTCAGGAAAAGATACACCAGAATCAGAAAACAAGACGCCGGACGAAGAGAACGGGAATAGCTCAGGAAATAACAGCAAGCAAACAAACACACAAACCAAATCAAAAAATAAGTTGCCTGCAACAGGAGAACAACTTACAGGTCAACGAATCATGGGCTTTTTGGGAGTCATCACTGTTCTGTTTTCTTTCGTAGTAATTTTGAGACGAAAAAGAAAAACTGAAAATTAAAAGCTTTTCAATAGAGAGGAAAGAGTATCCAGAATTGATTGTTTTCTGGATACTCTTTGTTTAACCCTATTTAAATATGAGCGAGAATATAGGTTTTTATCAGTTATCTTTCGAATGTTACGTTCTTGAATTCATCATTCAAGCCATCACGATAGGCAATAGTCAAGACTAATTTTCCTGTTGTTTTGTCATAGTCTTCCACGTTTAGTTCTAGAGAGAAGTTCTTAACATTGGCATCAATATAAGAAACAATTTCTTTTTCTTCCTCACCGATTTTTATCGAAAGTGTGCTTTCTCCTAATAAATTCGCCTCCTCCAGAACTGTTTTGGCTGAGCGTATTTCAGGCTGATAGAAGACAGTGTTTGTTTGAGTTAAATAGATTCTACTTATTCGCAACGGAACTGTGATCTTTCCAAAGTCATTTGAGACAACGATCCCAGGTTTATTACTAGGGGAGACAAAGACAGCGAGACTTATTAAAATTGGAACGAGAATACTAGCAACACTTGACCATACTATTTTTTTTGATATTTTCATTGATTTCAGTTCATTCAGCGAAGCATGAACACCTGTCCCCCCATTCTTTTTAATTAATGTAAGAAGTTAGCTTGATTATGGCGAAGATACTTTAAAAATAACTGTACTAATTTTCAACTTTATATAAGCGTAATTGATAGAAAGTAAAAGCTTTTGGAATTGTTGAAATGCTCAAAGGCTACCTAACTCTTCGATTGTAAATACTCCTAAAAACCGACTCTCTTATTATCGTAGCAAAATATACGGTTTTTTACTTTTATTATTATAAAATAATTTTTTGATAAATAGCGCTTTGGACTGTTTTGTCGTCTTAAACTAGCTGTTAGAAAGAGCAATGTTCTCCAGACGTAGTAACTCGTAGTTCTAAGTAGTTGTAGCCATGATTTTGCTTATCCTAAATGATTCAGAAGGTGATAGTTTCAGAGACAGCTTCTTATAAAATGAAATAAGTAGTCAATGAATACACACTGAATGAAAATAGATCGTGAAAGGAGTATAATTACCTTAAAAATAAAGTTAAGAGGTATTATTATGTATAAATTTCTTTTAACTAAATTAGACCAAGATGTTTATGAATTGTTTGCGCATTTTTTTGAGCAGGCTGTGGAGCGTGAAAAACTAAATGTTCTTGCTGAAAAGACAAACTTATCAAAACGACGAATCGTCTTAGTTTTTGAGCGAGCACTCGATTTGCAAACGGCGTATCCTTATTTTGAGATTGCGTTGCATGAAGGTAGAGAGATGACGCTTTATTTTGCGCCGAATTTTCTTTTGTCTAAGCTTTATTCGGTCATGCTAGAAGAAAGCATGCCATTTCAAATTTTAGACAGACTCTTTAGTGATAAGTATGTGTCGCTGGAAGAAACCGCCCAACAACATTATGTCAGCAATCGCACGGTTCAAAGAAAACTAAAGGAAGTAGAAACGATTCTTGAAAATTATCACATTCGATTGAACCTAAAAAGAAAACCGCTTTTTGTGGGCGAAGAATACCGCATTCGGCATTTTTTCCACATCATGTATTGGCAGATCTATGATGCAACGAACGTGCGTTATAGTGGATTGACGAAACAAAGTGTCAGTACATTGAAGAAAAAGTTGACAAGTTATCCCAGTTTTTATCGCGGGATTGATCAGGAGAAATTTGTTCAATTGTTGGCGTTAAGTATTTATCGTTTTAAAAGAGGCTTTCCTGTAAAAGAGATTCCTCAAGAGATGAGGGAGATGAGGCATCTGACGATTTCCTTTGAAGAATTTAAAGAAGAGCTGATCAAGCCATTGCTAAGAGACAATTTGATTCTAAATGGGCTTCCAGAAACAGAATTTCTCTTCTTGTATTATATGTTTTCTGTCATGATGACGTACTTACCTGAAGAGATTCCTAGTCAGTTAACAATTGGGGATCATTTTTCTCCACGAGCAATCGCTGCAGCAAGGCTATTTGCGGAAAACGCTCAGAAAGTTTTTCTCGTTTCTGAAAGCAATATTGATTATCTGTTGGTCAATGCCTTGAATATTCATTCGGTTTCGCTTCTTTTTGCATCGAAAAATAAGATCGATGCCTTTGGAAAAAGCACCACGGACAAAGATTATCGCCGTGTCTTTTCTAAGATTTTTCCGTTTGTTCAGGAGATGTACGAATCGTTAGCGCAACAATCACCAATTTTTTCAACCATGTATGAAGCGAACAATCGCTTGCTTTTTCAATATAGTATGCTTCTTTCTCTGGTAGCGAAAATTGATCGTTCTACGGTTCGTATTTTTCACGAATCAAAATTCGGAAAAATCCAAGAAATCAGACAAAAGGAACGATTGAAGCGCTGGTTTGGGTACACACTTTCATTTGTTTCCGAAAATCCCGATTTTGTCGTGACAGATTATCCCGTCAATCGGCAAGCTTTTATTGACCAAAATCCCAACGTCCAATTTTTTAAATGGAATAGTTTTCCAACGGGGGATCGCTGGCTTGAACTGATTGAAGCAGTTGAAAAGTTCCAGAATGAGTTTAGTCAAAAACATACGTAAAACTGTGGATTTCACAGTATGAAAAAAAGGAGGATTCTCAAAACCAGAGAATCCTCCCTTTTTTTAGTAGGAAGCGAAAAGTTTTGCACAGCGTTTCTCAGATTTCCTATGTAGTTTGTCAATCGCTCAATCGGCTATTGGGCTTGTTTACTTTTATGAAACTAAAATTGATACGATCCAACCCGAAGGTATCTAACAGGACTTTATTTGCTTCTAACAAACAAATGATTGGCGTCTCCTTTCCTAAAAAACATGTAATAATGCAGGCATAAAGATCTCGGTCAACAGAAACGTTTTACGAAAAAGCGAAGGTAAGAAAGAGTGTTCGAATCCTCTATTTAACGTAATGCTAGTGATTTCAGCCTAAAGGTCGATTTCCTTTCAATATTTCCATAGAGTACGCATCGACGTATTCGTTCCAACGATAAACACATAAACAGGATTTTACATAAGATTCACCAATCAATAGAACAGGAGGACTAAAGATGGAGTCAGCATTTAAGATCCATTCAATGGAAGAATATTTAAACTTCTACATGGAAGAAACGGAGCGGCTTTTTTTCAAGGAAGAGTTTCCAGAACTCAAAGAAAAGATTCTTGCCAATTGCTTCGAAATCAAACGAGCGATCCAAGAAATCAATCACGAAAACTTTTTTGAACAGTATGCGAGAATCAATACATTAGAAGCAGAGATTTTGATTATTTTGGAATGCAGTGAATTGCGGGGGAGTGACAATGTGGTCCCTTTTGCTGAGGCAGAAATTTTGCAAGTGGCGAAACAAGATAGCAAAACCTATTTTAAAGAAAGATGTGGGCTGACATTGATCGCGCCTACGCCCCATTCATTGCATTTTTCCGTGGAGTAGTTGAAGTAACAACAAAGATCATTCGTGAGGAAAAAGTGTTATAGGAAGTTTGAAAGGAGCCTTTCATTAAGGTTTGTGCAGGAGTAATTGTTTTACCAAAAGAAAAGGCTGCAGTTTTTTTATGCAACTTTGGAGGCATTGTGGAAAAAAGCTGTACCTTTGATATAAATTCATTCAACAAATAATTGGAGGTCACAGATGAATGCAATAGAAAAGAGGATCCAGTTTATTGTCGAAGCTGACAAGCTTAAAGCCATCCTTAGACAATCGACACTGATCTATGATAGAAACCAACGGGAAAATGATGCAGAGCACACCTGGCATTTGACATTATGTGCACTATTGCTTGCAGAACATGTCGCAACCGAAGGGCAAGTGGATTTGTTGCGAGTACTCAAAATGTTAATTATTCATGATATGGTAGAAATCGAAGCAGGTGATACCTATTGTTATGATGAAGCTGGGTACCTGGATAAAGTACAGCGAGAACGGGAAGCAGCTACAAGTTTATTTTCTACATTACCGAGAGAACAATATGATGAATTTATGGATTTGTGGGAAGAGTTTGAGGAGATGGCAACCGTAGAAGCAAAATATGCAGCGGCAATCGATAGGTTACAGCCTGTCTTGCAGATATACTACTGTGACGGGAATACCTGGTTAGAAAATAACATTGATGTTGAACGCGAATTAAAACGAAACGAGGTCATCAAAGAAATTATGCCAGAAGTTTGGGACTATGTTAGAAAACTTATAGATGATGCCGTAAATAAAGGTTGGCTGAAGCAATAAAGCAAAAATCAATAAGCTGCTAAACATGAGCCGAAGTAGAAGAGCATCATCAAAATGAACACCAAATGTACTAGAAGAGAAGGAATGGTTATGAGTATCGGGGAAGTAGGGTATATTTTTACAAAGTATTTTATCGTAACAGTGTCTATTCTTACATCAATATATACAAGATCGTCAAAAAGCATTTAGATGAAGCGGAAACAATCGTGATTGCGACCGACAGCGACCGAGAAGGTGAAGCAATCGCCCGCTTGATTATCAACCTTTCGGGAAATAGCCGGAAAACCATTAAACGTTTATGGATCAACTCGCTTGAAACTAGCGAAATCAAAAAAGGATTTCAAAATCTGAAGGACGGACAGGCGTTTTATTCCACTTACAAAGAAGCAGAAACCCGACAAATCGCTGATTGGCTGGTAGGAATCAATCTCACCCGTCTTTACACGCTTTATATGCAGAAAAACGGCATGAGAGGCGTGTTTAGCGTTGGACGCGTCCAAACCCCGACTTTGTTCTTGATTTACCAACGCAACGAAGAAATCAAACATGCATTGGCACTTAAACTCTTATTACTGGAGTTAAATTCATATGATTTTTAATCTGCAAAAAAGTTTATAGCACCGTCGCTTATACCAGAAAATATAACAAACGCCGCATTGTTTTTTTGTGCACTTTAATAATCTATTCAACTAAGGAATTAAGCTGGCTGTCAAGAGAGTAATATCGTATTGAATCTCAGGTGGAAATTTTCTGCGGTATCTTTTTTGACTGAAATGACATTAGTGTTTTTTGGGGATTGTGTATGTAAGTATTTTTTAAAATCATTTTAACAAGTTTTGGACAAAAATTCTCATGAAAAAACAGAATTTAAATAGCATGATAAATTAGAGAAGATAGTTTAATGTGCTTATAGGAACACCCCACTTTTACAGTCACAATCAATAACCTTGCTACTTTCTTTCGAAATTGATAAGAGTCTAAAGGATTGACAACGCTTGATAGTGAGCATAAACTTAATATACGCTAGTTAGTTTACAAGTGCAAACTGGATAGGCTACAATTAACTAGACAGAAAAATTAAGGTGTGTAGACTAGAAGAAAACATACCAGGAGGAATTTTTATGTCTAAGAGAACACGAAGAACTTTTTCACAAGAATTCAAGCAACAAATCGTCAATCTTTACTTAGCTGGAAAGCCACGTGTAGAAATCATTCGAGAATATGAACTAACGGCTTCAGCATTTGACAAATGGGTAAAGCAATCTAAAATGAGTGGTTCATTCAAAGAAAAAGATAATCTTACGCCTGAACAAAAAGAATTGTTAGAACTACGTAAAAGAAACCAGCAATTAGAAATGGAAAATGATATTTTAAAGCAAGCAGCGCTGATATTCGGACGAAGAGACAAGTAATCGATGCGAATAAGCATCTTTACCCTATATCAGCGATGTGCAGAATATTAGGTCTATCACGTCAGTCCTATTATTATCAATCAAAATCAAAGAAAGACGAATCAGAACTTGAAGAAGTAGTCGCTGAAGAATTTATCCGCAGCCGAAAGGCCTACGGCTCAAGAAAAATAAAAAAAGCCTTATCAAAACGAGGCATTCGGATCAGCCGACGAAAAATTAGTAGAATCATGAAAAATAGAGGATTAAAATCGAGCTATACTGTTGCTTATTTTAAAGTACATCATTCTACTTGCAATGAAGCCAAAACGACAAACGTATTGAATCGTAAATTCTTAAGAGACAACCCATTAGAAGCGATCGTAACAGATTTGACTTATGTACGAGTCGGGAAAAAATGGAATTATGTCTGTTTCATTTTGGATCTGTTCAATCGAGAAATTCTCGGCTATTCTTGTGGAGAACATAAAGATGCCGTTCTAGTAAAAAAAGCATTTAGCCGTATCAAACAACCTCTGACAGAGGTTGAGATTTTTCATACTGATCGTGGAAAAGAGTTTGATAACCAAGCTATTGATGAATTATTAACAACTTTTGACATCAATCGATCATTGAGTCATAAAGGCTGTCCTTTTGATAATGCCGTAGCTGAATCAACTTATAAGTCGTTGAAAGTAGAATTTGTCTATCAATACACATTTGAAACCTTACAACAATTGGATTTGGAGTTATTTGACTATGTCAATTGGTGGAACCACCTTCGGTTGCACGGTACACTTGGCTACGAGACACCGGTTGGTTACCGTAACCAGAGATTGGCGCAGCGAATCCATGATAATGAGCTCGGATGTGCTAACGCTAGCGAGGCAGTCTAACTTTAACTGTTAGCTCCTGCCGAAGATCGTCACATCCGAGGAGGCTCATTGTCAAGGACAATCGGAATAGCATACGGAAAGAAGTTCTGCACCTTATAAAATTTGTCAAAAAAACTGTTGCCATTCCAAACTAAAAAAGTATGATGTGTCGTCTCTGAAATTCTCCCTGATTCAAGTCATAACCAGAGTACATATCGGTTATTTTTTGATTCCATATTTTTTCCTTTATGTGCTGAGGATTAAGGGGTACCAATTGTAATTGCGCGTTATATGGTCTTTGTTTAGAATCGCTCTCCAAAAAGCCAATTTTTTGCATAGAATTTTAGATGTGGTACCATTAATTAGAATTATTATAAATAAGAAGTAGGTATCATTGTTTTAGTAAAAAGACTAGGAGGAATGGAAGATGGAAATAGACTACAAGGATCATGGGAAGAAGCCGTATATCATTAATATTGAAGACGCCACCACAGGAAATGATAATTACCGGACGACCATTTGGACAGGCAGTAAACTGCAAGTCACCGTAATGTCCATTCAACCGGGCGATGACATCGGTTTGGAAGTGCACGAAGGCATTGACCAATTTATCCGTATTGAAGAAGGAGAAGGCGTGTGTAAAATGGGGCCTTCTAAAGATAACTTACATGTTCAACAAAAAGTGATGGATGATGACGCCGTATTTGTTCCGGCGGACATGTGGCACAACATCGAAAACACCGGTGATAAGCCGCTCAGACTGTATACCATTTATGCTGGTCCAGATCACCTTGAAGGAACGGTTCACCCTACTCATGAAGACGCCAAAAACGATCCAAACGAACACTGAGGTACACTAGGATGAAACAAAAGCCCTGCACCCGTATGGATGGTCCACTGGTGCAGGGCTTTTTTATAAAGGAGAGAAGTGGTATGAGTGATTCATTGTTTCAATTAGAGAAGGTTGGTTTTCAGGCAAACGGAAACCAAATCCTTCAAGATATCTCTTTTACAGTAAACAAAGGGGAAGTGATTGTTTTTTCTGGTCCTTCTGGAAGTGGAAAAAGTACCCTTTTGAAATTAATTGGTACGCTGCTTTCCCCAACTTCCGGAAAAATTTATTATCGAGGTACGGATCTGCAAAAAATCGATCCTGTGGAGTATAGAAAAGAAGTCTCTTATTTCTTTCAAAACGCTTCTCTATTCGATGAGACAGTTCAAGAGAACTTGTCTTTTCCTGCCCGCATAAGAGAAGAAGGATTTGATCGGGAACGTGCAAAAAAATTGTTAGAACGAGTTCAAATACCTGAAACTTACTTATCGAAAGAGGTCAAGGAACTATCAGGAGGGGAAAAACAACGGGTTGCATTGGTCCGAAATTTGATGTATCAACCGAAAGTGTTGCTCCTGGATGAAGTTACCAGTTCATTGGACCAAGAAAACAGAGCGATTGTCCTTGATTTAGTCCGAGACATGATGAAAGACCAACAAACTACGGTGTTGGCCGTCACTCACAACCAGGAAGAAATCGACCAAGCTTCTCGTCTGATTACTATCAAAGGTGGAAAAATGGAGGAATCGAAATGACAAACAATTTGGAAATCAGTAATCTTTCTTTGCTTTTATCCTCTGTCCTCTTGATAGTTGCCTTGTTGATTGATTACAAAGAGAAATTGGGATTAGGAAACGACATTTTTATTGCGGGAATTCGCGCTGTCGTTCAATTATTCCTTATTGGATATGTATTGAGCTACGTATTACGAGTGGATAACAACTTTCTCACTTTAGCGATGGTTTTGTTCATTGTGTTCAACGCTTCTTATAACGCCCATACACGCAGTGAGGGGATCAACCGCTCTTTTAAAATTTCAACGACGGCTATTGGAGTAGGAACAGCCTTGTCCTTACTCATTCTTGTTTTTTCAGGAGTCATTGACTGGTCCCCTTCCCAAATCGTTCCAATTACAGGCATGATTGCCAGCAACGCCATGACTGCGATTGGAGTGACCTATCGGTCTTTGAATTCAAAATTTACGGACCAACGCCAACAGGTATTGGAAAAATTGGCATTGGGAGCCAATAAAAAACAAGCGTCCATGAGTATTGTAAGAGAAAGCGTCAAAACGGGCATGGCTCCTTCTATTGACCGAACAAAAACGGTTGGACTTGTCAGCCTACCAGGTATGATGTCAGGGTTGATTTTTGCGGGAATTGATCCTGTTCAAGCGATTCGTTACCAAATTGTTGTGATGTTTATGTTGATTTCAGTTACTGCGATTTCTTCGTTTATTGCTAGTTATATGGCTTACCGTGAGTTTTATAACAATCGCAGTCAATTAATTATATGATTTGGGATGATACACTACTCTTAAAACCAGTGGTTACAATTTTATGTAGTTAAAAGAAGACCTCACGAGAATAATTGCAAAAAGAACTTCATTTTTTAAGGAAGAAGGATATTTTTGTCATCGAATCTTTGGAACGACTAGGGCGAAACTATGATGAAATTTTTTATATAGTGCAGCAACTGGATTGATTGAATCCTTTAATAAGCAAATCAAGAAATACAGCCACCGCAAGGAACAGTTCCAAAATGAAGAGTCGATGGAACGTTTCTTAGTCTCGTCTTTTGATACTCACAACCAAAAATTCCTAGGTCGCAGTCATAAAGGTTTCCAACAGGCCGAAGGCGAGCTCGAACAAATGCTGAGTCAACCGATGGAGAATTAGAAACAATCTACAGTAGGAAAGAACCATTTACACAAAATTATTGACGCTCCCAAGCTAAAACTCCTATTAATCGATCTACTAAAAATAAATAAAAAATTCTTTTCAATTTTTATTTATGGTATGACATAAATAAAGTAAAGTTATTCTTCTAGGTTAATCTTATTAATACTCTTTCTCACTAGTGTTGCATGCAACACTAGTGAGAAAGAGCATTAAATATACTGCAAGGCAAGACATTTGGTAATTGAAGAATAACAAGCAAAAAAATAGCAGTCAGGTCTCTTGACAAAGTATAGTTGCTATTCTTTTTTTAGGCCCTACTTTAATGAAATTTTTGTTTGGAGGGAACGACTTCATTCCTTTGATTATTTCAGTTGAATTTAATAGAGAAGCCTGGCGTCTATTAAGAAATACTTTTCTTGATGAGCGTCAATTTTTTTAACGGAAATCTATCCTATACTAAATTCAGTAAAGAAAAAGGAGGAATTAAAGAAAGCTATTTTAAACAAACCAAAATTATAGGAGGAATAAATCATGACTGAAAATAAAGCTACTCAAGAAAGAACACCCCAAGAAAGATTGCAAGAAGAACAAGAACACAAGGAACATGTTCATCATACGAAAATTAATGCAGCGGCCATTGCGGATCATCTTTTAGGCAACATGCATACATTACATGTGAAACTGCACCAATATCACTGGTATGTAAAAGGAGCCAATTTCTTTACGTTGCATGAAAAATTTGAAGAGTTGTATAACGAAAATGAAAAATGGTTCGACAAACTTGCGGAGCGTCTAATTACTTCTGGGCATAAACCTGCTTCGACAACGGTTGAATTTGAAAAATATTCGATGCTTTCGGAAGATGCAGTTAATAAATACGCTAAAGCAGAAGACATGGTTGAAAATATTATCGAGGACTTCAGAAGCACTCGTGACCTAACTATTCGCGCGATTCGTTTAGCTCAAGACGAGGGTGACGATGCTTTAGAAGATACATTGATTGCTTTTAAAAATGACTTAGACAAGAACATTTGGATGCTGCAAGCGTTCATTGGTAAAGAAGCATTAGAAGATGATGACGCTCTTGATGAGGATGAAGATTAAGGTAAAAGTAGAAGCTGATTTAGGGATTGGAATTCTTTCCAGTCCTTTTTCCATTTTCTTGATGTGCATCAATTTTTTTGTAGTAAGAGACTTATATAATAAAAGCAGCGAATATAAACAAAATAAATAAAGGGGGAGAATGAATTGACTAAACATACCCATCATGAAATTGGCGACCACGCAGCCTGTATCCGCTTGGTTCCAATATTCAATCACTTAGAGGATAGCGCGATGAATTACATTGCTGAAAAAGCCCACACGAAACAGTATCAAAAAGGAGAGTTTCTGTTTCGTTCACAAGAAAAAGAGGATACTTTATATATTATCAATCGTGGGAAAATCCGTATTTATCGATTGGCAGACTCTGGCAAAGAGCAGCTAGTGCGGATCTTGAACCCTGGTGATTTCACCGGAGAATGGACCTTGTTCAACCCGGATGCAGTACACGAGGAATATGCCGAAGCAACCCGAGATACCGTTGTCTGTATGATTCAGCAAAAAGATGTCCAAGATTTTCTGGAACAATACCCAGCTATTTCTTTAAAACTATTGGCGGAAATGTCTAAACGGTTAGAAAGTTCAGAACGTCAAACGACACAAGTAGCCTTGGAGAGTGTCATTACCCGTTTAGTTTTGTTTTTGGCAGAAAATGTGGAACCTGAAATGGGCAACTCTCCCACCATCACCCTGCCGATGGAAAAAAAGGACATTGCTTCCTATTTAGGAACGACACCTGAGACCATCAGTCGCAAATTTGGAGAATTGGAGGACGAGGGATTGATTCAACAGCTGTCTGGGAAAAGGATCAAGATTCAGGATTTAGATGATTTATTGCTTTACAGCGAATAATCGGACACACTTTTTTCTACACATTGGTGTTCTGTCGCTCTTCATTAACAACGGGACAGAACTCAGTGCTTTTGCTTCCATCTGTCCGTTTTTGGCTTTTTTAAGACAGAACGACCTTCATTCATTGGAAAAATAAAAGCACAAACATGATAACCCTCAAGTTTTTTTGTTTTATTTTTCTTTAAGATAGGGTTGTCGAACAAAACGTAAAAATAAGTAGGGGTGAATGTGCATTATTTTTGGGTGATAGTTGCCATCACGTTGTCAGCAGCGGGTGCATTCTTTGTCGTCCCTTTCACCAAGAACACGATTGGCGGCGAAGCAAAAACGTCTAACGTTGTTGAGGCAGATAGGTTAGCTATGGAAAAAGAAGAGGAAGTTGTAAAAGGAGCCGGCGTAATCGGACACGGAAAAGTGGCGTATTACGAAGCGAGTGACCAGGGAGATAAAAGTGTATTCACTGTTTGGTTTCCATGGAGCTTAGCCGGAATCTTGTTCAGCATCACCATGACTAGAATGACGCGAAAAGTTGAAGAAATGGAGCAAATAGAATGGAATTCGTATTAGGCGTTTTGAATCCCCATGCGGTGGAGATTGGTTCTGTTGTGATTCATTGGTATGGAGTCATTATTGCAGCGGGCATATTAGCGGCTCTCCAGTTCAGCACCAAGGAAGCAAAGAAAAAAGGACTGGAAGAGGATACCATTATCGATATGGCCTTATGGGCAATTCCGATTGGACTCCTCGGCGCTCGGCTTTATTATGTGTTATTTGAACTTGGTTATTATCTGCAAAATCCAGGACAAATCCTTGCGATTTGGAATGGCGGCATTGCGATTTATGGGGGATTGATTGCAGGAGGGGGTACGCTATATTGGTATGCAAAGAAAAAAGGTACTTCTTTGGCACTCGTTCTTGATATTTTAGCGCCCAATGTATTGTTAGCCCAGTCCATTGGGCGTTGGGGCAATTTTATGAATCAGGAAGCTCATGGTGGACCGGTTACTCGTCAATTCTTGGAAAATCTTTATTTACCTGAATTTATCATTGAACAAATGAATATCAATGGTACCTACTACCATCCGACTTTTTTATACGAGTCATTGTGGAGTTTGTTGGGCTTTGTCCTCATCGTCACTATACGGAACCGAAAACAGCTTTTGCGTCAAGGAGAAGTCGCTTTGAGTTACGTTTTGTGGTACTCAGTGGGTCGGTTCTTCATTGAAGGTATGCGAACGGACAATTTATGGATTGGCGAGTGGATCCGCGTTTCGCAAGCCTTGTCTCTGGCCCTGTTTATTGGCGCGATTGTAGTATGGTTTATACGCAGACAAGACTATCCACCAATTTATTATTATTCTGATGGCAATAAGGGGCAGAAAAAGACTATTAAGATGGTGAATTGAGCAAAAAGATAAAAAGAAGTGCAAAACTTGATATGCGTCAATTTTCGTTTGCTAAAAGTGAGCTATACTACAGTTGTAAAGAGGAAAAGGCAGTGTTCATTAATCTGCTGCGGATAAAATAAAAACACATAAAGGAGATAGGAATTATGGAAAAAGCTATATTGCAATTAGAAACGTTGTCTTGTCCAAGTTGTATGCAAAAAATTGAAGGTGCCTTGAAATCAGTTAACGGTATTGATAAAGACAGCATTAAAGTATTATTCAACTCCAGCAAAGTCAAAACCAATTTTGATTCAGCTGTCACTTCGATTGAAGAGATTCAAAAAGCTATCGAAAACGTAGGCTATCCGGTCCTTAAAGCAAAAGTCAAGGCCGCTTAACAGATTAAATGAACTAGGCAATTCTGGAAGAAAAGCTATTTTTCCGGGATTGCTTTTTTGTTGCAATCCGATTCGAGGTGCTTAGAAACGATAAAAGAGAACTTTCTAAACTTGATAGCCGTAAATTTTTATTCGATAAAAAGAGGGTATCGTTATAACTGTAAAGAGGAATAAGTGTCATTGAGGCTGTTAGATCAAAAAAATAGTGAGAAGGGACACGTATTTTTTCAAAACTTGATGTCAGTCAATTAATTACTTAGGCAATTATCTTATACTGTGTTTATCAATAAAAGAGAAATTAAATTTGGAGGGAAAAAGCATGCAACAATATATATTAAGCAAGAAAAATGTTATCACCGTCATCAGTGGATTGTTAATCGCACTCGGTTTCTTCAGTCACTTTGTTTTAGAAAACGTAGGACTTTCAGAGTGGTCTTTGATCATCGCCTCTGTCTTTGGGATTACGCCAATTGCCATTCAAGCGTTTCAAGCAATGAAAGTCAAAGTCATCAGTATTGATGTCTTAGTCAGTATTGCAGCGATTGGTGCGCTTTTTATTCAAAATTATGAAGAATCGGCTATTGTCACGTTCTTATTCTTATTCGGACACTACTTGGAACAACGAACATTGAACCAAACGCGATCTGCTATCAAAGAATTGACTGAAATGGCACCCGAAAGCGCCTTGAAACAAATGGATAATGGCGAATTTGAAGAAGTAGAAGTGGATGATGTAGATGAAGGGGATATCTTGCTCGTTAAAACGGGTGCGAAAGTTCCAGTGGATGGCACAGTCCTTACGGGCGAAGGGCATATCAATGAAGCTAGCATTACAGGGGAAGCTGTTCCGGTCAACAAGCTAGCTGATGCAGAAGTTTTTGCAGGAACCATTTTAGAAAACGGAACGATTCAAATCAGAGCTGACCGAGTTGGTGAGGACACCACATTTGGAAAAATTATTGAACTCGTGGAAGAAGCACAAGATTCTAAATCCGAAGCGGAACGGTTCATTGATCGCTTTTCTAAATACTACACACCAGCTGTCTTGGTTCTGGCAATTGTTGTATGGGCGTTCAGTCAAAATATTGAGTTAGCAATCACCATCTTGGTTCTTGGTTGCCCAGGCGCATTAGTTATCGGAGTGCCTGTCTCAAACGTTGCCGGTATCGGGAATGGTGCTCGTAACGGTGTTCTTTTAAAAGGGAGTGAAGTCATTCAAGACTTCAGCAATGTGGATACAATTGTATTTGATAAGACAGGTACTTTAACTGTCGGAAACCCAACCGTTGCAGCGACTGAACTGTATGAAAAAGATTCTGCTGAAACGCTTGGCTATCTGGCCAGTGTGGAACGGGAATCAGATCATCCATTAGCAAAAGCGGTCTTAAATCAAATTGGAGAAACAAATTTTTATCCTGTTGAAGGAACTGAAGTCGTGAAAGGCGGCGGAATCGTTTCAAGTGTAGCTGGACATAGAGTGGCTGTTGGGAATGTGGCCTTGATGGAAAAAGAAAATGTCACTCTCAGCAAAAAAGTGCAAAAAGATGTCAAACGGTTTGAACAACAAGGGAACTCTCTCGTTTTGACAGCGGTCGACGGTGAATTAAAAGTACTGATGGGCATTCGCGATCAAGTCCGTCCGGGTGTGAAAGCTAATTTGCAGGAATTAAAAGACTTGGGCGTGAAAAATCTAGTCGTTCTTTCAGGAGATAACCAAGGAACCGTTGATGTGGTCGCCGGCGAACTTGGTTTGACCGAAGCTCACGGCCACATGTTGCCGGAAGACAAATCGGCTTATATCGGAAAACTTCAACAACGTGGTCAAATTGTAGCCTTTGTTGGAGATGGCGTTAACGATAGTCCGTCCTTAGCTTTAGCAGACATTGGAATCGCAATGGGAAGCGGAACGGACGTAGCGATTGAAACATCCGATGTCGTTTTAATGAACTCGAACTTCAGCAACTTGCCTCACGCATTAGGATTAGTAAAAGCCACCGCAAATAATATGAAACAAAATATCGTGATTTCAATTGGAGTAGTGTTGGTCTTGTTGACCAGCGTCTTCTTCAGCGAATGGATGAATATGTCTATCGGAATGTTGGTTCATGAAGGTAGTATCTTGGTGGTAATTTTCAATGGCATGAGATTAATGAAGTATAAGTTGAAAGGTTCTGTTGCAAAGTTCCAAAATGAACAATACTAGTCTAACACTAGCTATAGTTTATGCAGGTATTCCTAATAATATCTTCATTTCCGTGCAGACTGAAAACCCGAAGAGAGTGCCTTCTTTTCGGTTCTTCTTATATAATCCTCGAATGGCTTCCATGCCTTTAATCGTGGTTGAGGCTGTTCGTAAGCTTCGATAAAATTTGTTTCGTCTCTTGATGGGACGATGATCTTGTTCAATGAGGTTATTTAGATATTTCACCGTGCGATGTTCTGTTCGCTGGTAAAACCCGTGTGCCTGTAATTTTTTGAAGGCACTGGCAATAGAGGGAGCTTTATCGGTCACCAGAACCCTTGGTTCATCGAACTGTTTAACTAATCTCTTGAGAAAGGCGTAAGCTGCTTGTGTATCTCGCTTTTTCCGTAACCATATATCCAGAGTGAGACCATCTGCATCAATGGCGCGATAAAGATAATGCCATTTTCCTTTGATTTTAATATAGGTCTCGTCCATTTTCCACGAATAAATGGACTGTTTGTTTTTCCTCTTCCAAATGTTGTAAAGTAGTTTCCCATATTCCTGTACCCAACGATAGACAGTGGTGTGAGACACGTTAATACCACGGTTGTACAGAATTTCTTGGACGTCACGATAACTCAGGTTGTACCGAAGATAGTAGCCTACAGCGACAATAATCACATCTTTCTGAAATTGTTTGCCTTTAAAATGGTTCATCTTCGTTACTCCTCCTAGTTCCTATTAAACTCAGTTTACCCTATAATGGATCTGAGGGGAAACTTTGCAACAGAACCGAAAAATATTATTCTGCTGAAGAAATGGTCATACAGTTAGTAGAAGATTTTAGGACTAATCGTGAATTTACCGTTCGTGCAATGCGTTTAGCACAAGAAGAAGCAGATGATGCATTAGAAGATTTACTAATTAGTTATAAAGATTACTTAGATATAAATATTTGGCAACTTCAAGCCTTTGTTAACAAGGATGCGTTAGAAGATGATGACTATATAGATAACGATTAATTAGGAGGAAAGCTGTATGGCACACCATCACCACCATAGTCATATAGATTGTATACGTTTAGTTCCGATTTTTAATCACCTAAATGAAGAACAAATGAGTTTAATTGCGCAATCAGCGCAAGAAGTACATTATGCAAAGAATGCGTTGTTATTTGGAAATGGTGATAAAGATGACACACTTTATATTATAAATAATGGGCGTGTACGTGTTTATAACTTAAATGAATCTGGTCGTGAACAAACTGTACGCATATTAAATCCTGGTGATTTTATGGGAGAAGTGGCTATTTTTCAAACTGAAAGTTACCATTCTAATTATGCTGAAGCAATATCAGAAGTGAGCATATGTAGAATTCATAAAAAGGATATGGATGACTATTTAGGCGCTTACCCAGAAATTATGAGAAGAATACTATCAGATGTTACGAAACGTTTACAGGTATCAGAAAAGCAAACGATGCAGGTTGGTATGGAGCAAGTAGAGTCTCGTATTATTGATTTTCTATCAGAATACGTTGAAGATGAAGAAAACCATACTTATGTGACTTTACCAATGTCGAAAAAAGATCTAGCCTCGTACTTGGGTACAACCCCAGAAACAATAAGTCGTAAGTTCTCATCATTGGAAGAGAGAGGTTTAATTAAACAGCATACTCAAAAATATGTTGAGATATTTGATTTAGATAAGTTATTATTTGCATCAAGTTAAGTTAAATGGTTCTGTGTCAAATAGTATTGGTCACCAACACTATTTATCATAGAACCCAATTTTTTAGTACAATGATCCATGGTGATATCCTTTCTTGGTGTAGTTTTGTTTTAGAAGCCTAGAAAGTCAGCATAATTATCAATCTCATTTTCGTAAATATAAGTGGCAATATCTTTCATCACACTTATTTTATTTGTTTTCGTTAATTCAAAATAACTTTCAACATCAGCACCACCATGACCAACTATTTCATCACGTGAATATTGATATTTTTCAGGATTATCCAAATGAATAAAATATCTAATCATTCCACGTCCTGAACCAACTTTTTGTGGTGCAGGCACATTCAAAGGTTCAATAATTTTCTCAACTGCTTTTAACGTAATCGGCCCATCAGCCGATAACATTACATGCCAATGCGGTTTTTTGATCGTTCCATCAGGATTGAAATCTTTATCATGCAAGGGACTTTCAATCCAACGCATATGCGTTTCGTCTAAAATCTCTCGCCAATTTTTTGGCGCACTCTCTGGATACACAATAAATGCCCAAACTCTTTCACTTCACTGACAACACCTTCTACTAGCGTTTTTATCTGTTCAGCCGTTACACTCTTAGATTTCTCAAAGAAAGCCGTAAAACCTCTGTAAATGCCCTTAATTTCGTTTTTAAGCGACTTATTCTCTTTTTCTAAATCTTCAATTGTTTCAATATTCCGATTACTCTTACGCACTAAATCATTGTATTCTTTCACTAATTCGCTATATTTCCCTTTAACTTTAGTGATTTCTTTAGGTAAATCAGTTTCCACATATTTCTTTAATCGCTCATTTGAGCTATATAAATCTTCATAGCCTTGTATTAAAGCATTTAATTTATCTTTAGGAATAATCACATTTCCTGTTTTACGTTCTTCATTTTTCATAAATTCATGTCGCAACTTACCAATATCAATGGTTTCGCCACTTGGTACTTTGACCGTTTTCATTTCGTCTTTTAAATCTAAACTCTCTTTCTTGATTGTTGGTGTTTTATCGTTCGATAACGCTAAAACTTCTGACTTCCGCTGTTCCAGCGTGGTAGTCATCTCTTTCAATTCGTCTTTCGCCTTTTTATATTCAGACACAGTTAAATTTTTACGCTCTGACCCTTTTTCGCCACGTTCAAGGTTAAACCCTCGCTCTTGCAAGTACGTTGGCAACTCGTCTTGTACCGCCTGAAAGGCTTGTCGATTAAAGACTGTCTTTGCAGATAGCTTATGTTCAGCGTTAAATGGCACAATCCCTAAGTGCATATGAGGTGTCGTTTCGTCCAAGTGAACTTGAGCGTAACGAATATTATTATCGCCAAATTTTTCAGCGAAGTAATCTTTCGCCTGTTCGAAAAAATCTTTAATTTCTTTATCGTCTTTATCTTTAAAAAATTGGTTGTCAGAAGTTATGATCCATTCGTTTATTAATATAGCATCTTTTCTGACGGCATGACTACTTGATTTGTTATCGTTAATAAATTGCTGAATATCCGTTTTGTAATTGTCTGTGCGATTGACCAAATCATAATTCAAATACGAGCGTTCCGTATCAATATCTTTGTTTGAATGATTGTCAGTTAACCGTTGATTATGATTACCCATTCCGACTAAATTTCCAGCTTTCATCTTTTGCATTCTTGCGACTAAATAACTCATCATAAGTCCTCCATTCTTTGGTTTGGCGAATTAGCGGTAAAAAAACGTATCTGAGGTTTGAGGTTAGGATTCAAAAAAATATAAGAAAAGCCCCATTTAAGGGGCTTTTTTATCTATAAAATAAAGTTCAGAAAAGTCTCAATCGTGCCACTTTCATACATGATGTATAGTCCAAGTGGAATGAATACTAAGGGCACAATGATTCGCTCGTATTTTTCAATTGTCTCGGATATTAACGGAATAGTAGATAGCACCCGACTAAGCTCGCAAAAGATAATTATGCCGATTGCAAACACAAGCAACGCCACGAGGGTCTGTGACCAATCTAACGAAGCAAAATAAGGTATATAGATACCTAAATTATCTCCGCCAGACGCAATTGTCAGCAATGTGACTGTCCAAAACAGTTGATTTGCCTTGCTTTGTTCTAATCTTTCAATAATTTCTTCCTCTTCTTCTTCCTCACCTTCTCCAACAATTGCAAAGCGAATCCCTAAATAGATAGGGATTAAACCAAGCAATCCAACCATCCATGCTTCAGGCACGAAATTGACGACATAAGCAGCAACTAAACTCGCCCCTACAAGTAAGCCAGTTCCTAGATATTGCCCCGCATAAATATGCCATTTCTGTTTATTCTGTGATAGCTGTGCAAATAAAATAATTAAAATAATTAAATAATCGATACTGGTGGAAATATAAACACCAATAGCAGATATGATTGTCTGTCCCATAAAAAAACCTCCTGTATTAGTCAGTAATAAATCAGCAGATTTTAGGAGAGCACAGACACATTAATTTAGCTATCGCTAATGGGTAATGTCGAACGTAGGAAAGCATTTTACTCCTCCTCAAAACGTAGTTACAAAGTAATTTCTAACTGGAATTCGGTGACTACTTCCTTGTAAAGTATAACCCACTATACTTTACAAGGTAAAGTGTGGGCTCTCCGAGGGGTCTTGCAGACGGCTCTGTCGGCTCTTTTGAGCCGAGTATCAGCGCACCCTTATGGTGCATTTAGCTGATACCTGTTTGACGTTTTGCTACTCTACCTTTTCGGTAGGTATGCAAACCTCAAACCAAAATAAAAACCCCCTTCGACTTTCGTCAGGGGGCTTTTATATTTAAGTGCATTTAATTTTGAAGATTACCCCCAAAATATAGACCAAAAACATCGACATTATTATTAATGGTTTGATGAAAACGAGTGATATTTTTGAACGTAAATTCATCACTATGATTTTCAAAGTATCTTCTTAACTGAATAATATTTTTTAAATCATTATCTGCAACAACAGTTAATAATTCATCTTTAAATTTACCAGTCATCTCTCAAAAATCTCCTAGCTATTTTTCTTCTTTAACCACATACCGTCAATCATCTTGTTGATTGCTAAAGTATTATTATTAATTGCCACGTCAAACCATTCATCTGATTTTTGAATACAAATCATTAAAAATTGTAATTATGATATTGATTTTTGGGATTCTTTTCCAGCTGGAATGGACGAGTTAGCGAAAATTTTTAGAATGGTTGTCATGGGTGAAGATACCGTAAAAGGAATTGCATTAACTATGGAAATATTGCGGATGCTGCGACTATAGCTAAAGAAGCCTTAGAGGCGTTCTGTGACTTACTACAAGAAGAAGGAAAAGGTTGCTTTAAAGATCCAGAAAAAATTGCCAAATCATTCAACGTGCATTTACCATGAGTTATCGTTTAGGTAGACTTGCACAAGAATCCATCAATGTCGTTCTAAGTGTTCTTGTACGTGAAATTCGTGCGCTTGAAAAGAACATCAAAGACTTGGAAAAGCAATCAAGCAATTATTTGTCGGCATTCGAGAATATCAATATTTGCCCGGTGTTCCAGGTATTGGAAAGGTGTACTCCACTTAATTAATCGTTGAAATCGGTCAAATTGAACGATTGGAAAATCAAACCAAAATTTCTGATATCGAAAAGACGATTCAGTTGATTGAATCGAAAATTGACGAACTAAAAAAAGGTGTGTGAGATAGCATGTCAAAGAAACGAATTCCGGTATTTTTAGACACGGAACATGAAGATGCTTTGAAAGAATTAAAAACCTATCTGCCCGTTGACGAGGATATTAAAGACAGTCCGATGATTCGATATGCGCTGCTTGAATTACTTAATCGGGTGAGAAAAGAAATAAATTTCGAAAAAAAAGTATTGGATTCTTTGTCATTATTAGAGATTATGACCAATGCAAAATTGGAGCAAGATCATACCAAAATACAAGAACTTTTTTCTTCTGATGTTTATCAAGAAGCAGTCACAATGAGTAAGAAAGTTGTTCGAAATAAGAACTATCGCTTCAAAAATAGGAAGGACGAATCAAAGAAAGAAGAAAAGAAAAAGGTCAAATCTGTTCAAGAAGATGTCAAAAAAGAACGTGATTTTAATGATATTGTTTCCCAATATTTACCAAAATAATTGAGGGTTGATGATGGCACCTAGGTGGTACTTTTTGTAAAAAGTGCCACCTAGGTGCCATCGGTAGTGGTATCTGGGTTTCACTAAAAAAGCCTCAATGATATCACTTTGAAATCTCTTAAAACCCAATAGGCACAGCCTATTTTCCACCTTCTAACTAGAAGGTGGGGGTATCTACCTTATGCTCTTTCATTGTTCTAACTCTTTTAGGCACTCACAAGATTCATAATGATTAAATAGCTGGAGGTTTTCTCATGCCAAGATTTACTTTAATAATTGAAAACGAGCCATTGGTTGCGTACCTCGAACAGCGAGCTAAGAAACAAACCTTTAATACAGGAAAGAAAGTCACTCGAAACGAAGTGATCAATCAGATTCTTCAAAATAAAATGATCAATGACCTAACGAATAAGAATGACGATCCTAGTCAATCATTTGAAGGTTATTTGGATTATATGGATCGAAAAAATGCGTTACTCGCTCAATTAAAATTGACAGCTGAAGAAAGAGTATCATTAGGTGAGATCAACAAACGTCTCGCTGATTATTCGACTTTATCAAAAGCGCAAATTGAGATCATGCAAAAAGAAACGCAAGAAAAAATATGGTCGCTGAATACAGGGATGTTTGATTTCAACAATGATGATTTGACGCAACAAGAAGTTGAACAATACAAAGAATTATTCGATCGAGCGAACAAAAATGAATCTGTATTGTTTCAAGATGTGGTGTCTTTCGATACAAAAGCATTGATTGAAGCAGGCATTTACAATCCATATTCAAATGAATTAAAAAGGGAACCGTTAATCATGGCCGGTAGAAAAATGATGAACGTCCTTTATGAGAAAGAAAAATTAAATGGATCAACAATCAGTGTCGGCGAAATCCATTACAACACGGGTCACTTTCACGTAAGTTATACCGACAGCTAACGTTAAAAAATACCAAAATCCCATTGTTATCGCCCACTTTCTTTGAATAGTTTTTACTTTCAAACTGTTTAATAAATTTTATCATAGACAAGAAGAACTAAAGATGTGTCTGAGCAGCGTGCGAATGAATCCAACGAAACAGCTGAAAAAAACAAACCAACACCGCCGCCGCTACCAAAACAAGAAACGGATCCATTTGCACAAAGCAGTTCGGCAATTGATGTGTCAAATGATGATTTACCTTTTTAATTATACAAAAGCCAATGATTGCAGAAATAAAACTCAAAAAAGTGCCAACGTTTGGTAACGTTGGCACTGAGAGAGTTGAAAATAAAAGGTGCACTTATTGGATTTTTTAACCTCATATAATCAACATAGCTTTAGCTTACTATTTTGGTAATAGCTAGTCAATTTCTAAGTGTTGAAGAATAAATAATGATTGTTGGATCGTTCAAAATAGATTTGTTGATTAAAAAAATTCTTCATGGTATTTTTAAAATGTAAAAATATTTATAAGAAGGAGTTAATTGCATGAAAAAATTGATGGTTATGTTACTTGCGTTAGGATCTTTTATGGTATTTTCACATGAGGCAAATGCTTCTACGGTTACTGATAGCGCAGAGATAAATGGTAATAGTGCAAAAGTAGAAGTGAACGATGAACAGTATTTAGAATTTGAAAAGGGGTATTTAGGTTCTTTAGAAGGGATTTCAATCGAACCAGAAAAAAGTAACAATAACGATTCTAGTTTTATAGCCGCAGCTGTTGTCCCAATCAGATCGTATAACAAAACAATTACAATGACCTTCAGCAATACAAATTTTCCATCAAGTACAAAATATAGTGAATATAAATATAATGCTTGGTACAGAGGAACTTTGACTTTCCAATCATCTAAAAAAAGTGGAAATTCTTACATTGCAACTTATTCAGGTGCATTATTTATTTCTAACTAATATTAGAGTTTGATTCTCTGATATAAGTTAATCTATAAAAAGCCCACGATGATTCTCTCGTGGGCTTTTTCGTGTCTAAAAAACAAATGACAATAGTATAAGCTACACCTTCGTCTTAGCCAAAGCCTGTATGAGTAAACCATACTCATACAACAGTGACTACTTTAATATGAAAAGAGGAAAAACGTGCGATTATTTGATGTTCACCAATTTGAATTACCTGAAAAAAAGGTGATTGATTGGGATAAAACCAAAAGAGAGATCGGATCGATGCTCTCTAGTTATCTTGTTTCAAGAGAAAGGATGGGATTGACGAGGATGCCGCCGATCCATTCTACGTATTCGCTCTTAGACCAAGATATACCAGAAATCAAACACTCTAGCTTTGTTCAAGAAAATCAGCAGTTCAAACAAGAGTTTCTTTATTTTCACCATTTATTTTCTTTGGGTCTGACGGCCACTAGCCATCCATATAAACCAGAAATCACCGATCGGAGACGAAAGATTTTTTTGATGCGTTTTGTCTACGGATTATCAATCATGTGAGCGATCGGATCCATTATCAGAAAAATGTGATCGTCGATGATTCTCAATCCAGCTTACTGCAGTTTGCGAATGCTTTGTCTATTTTAGCTTTAAAAGAACAAGAGATCTCTGCCTGATGCTGGTACTTTTTTCTATTGATCACTTCGGGTTGTGTCCACAACACGGTTTCTGAAGGAGCGGTGGTGGTGGCTGGAGCGACTGAAGGAACAAGCTTATTGGCTTAAATAATGTTGATAAAAAACGCTAAAAACCTTGATAAATATAGGTTTTCAGCGTGGGTTATGGTATAATATGAGTACAGTAAAGTTTGTGACGGTGGCTATCTTTTGGAAGGTGGTGATGCTTATGAAAGTAAGTGTTCACTCTTTAGAAAGGAGAAGCTTTTTGTCTGTAGCTGAAGCATTAGGGCTAATGATTAGTTTCGGTTCTTTAATCGCAACGATCATCTTTGGCATCCTAACAGCAGTGAAAAATGACAAAAAAAAATAACCGTCTACTTTAGCAGGTCACGGTTATTTTCGTTTAAATAATAGTACTGCCACCGTCTTAAACGGTGCTGTAGGGGAGTTGTTAGCGCAACTCCTCTTTACATAGTTAGTATAGCAAGATTTCAGTGAAATATCAACCTTTTGCTCTACAGATGTGCCTTGCACGTCTATTTTTTTTGCCCTCCTAAGTGGTGGAAACGGCTGGAACGTAGAGGGCAAAAAAGATCGCTTTTCTTTCTTAAAAAAAGGCCTAAGTACCACCATTGTTTCGTAATTTAACAAACTATTTCCTCGGTATTCTAAATCCATCAGGTACTTGAAATACCTTTCATACGCATGAAGAAACTGAGTGAACAATGAAAAATTCTGAGACATTGAATAGAGCTACTGTTAAATAATGAATTATATTTTGTCTACCTGAATTTTGTTTTTTGAAGTTTCCAAAAAATAGTTATCAATATAAAACTTGATTTTCTCAAAGTCCCTCTCTAAAAATAAAATTGTAGGTACCTTAATAACAGGTAGATTGCGTTTATTAATGAATGCTACAAAGGAATCTGGGATAACAAGTATATCGACAGTATCTTTATCTTCTGGGTAATCTGCTGTTACATTATAATATTCAGAAAAATAAGCTAATAAATCATCTATATTACGTCTAGCGTGAGTAGCGAATATTGTAGTTGTTCCTATACCAGAATTTGAAGTTAGCGTAAAACATATTTTCGACATAGTTTAATCCCCTTTTTTTATAGTATAAAACTAAATTTAAATTTGAGAAAGGGGTTACAATATCATGAGATTAAAACATTTTATAAAATAACATAAAAATAGATGATGCTAAATTGGATAAATACCAAGTGTCTTGAACATATTGTTTGAAGCAAAATAAATTTTACTTTTTAGAATAAAAACGATGTATGTAATTAAAATAAAACGTATTATTAATACAGCTCGTTAAATAATAAATCCTTTATAACTAATGAATCAAGTTGATAAAAGGTAGTTTAATCCTTGCAAAAAAATTGATAGAATTGAGGACGTATTTGAAAAAAAGGAAATGGAAGACGTTTGCTGGTACTGTTGCAAAGGCATGTAATCCTTAATGAGAATAGTAATTAAAGTTATTTCAAGTATTTTTGCTTTGACCTCGATTTTGCTTGTATTATTTTTGTTTAAAAATCAGTTGACCTCTGGATCAGTATTTTCATATAGTTATTATGAAAAAGAAATCTCTGCAAAAACTTCAGTGACTACTAAATCAGATATTAATAACTTTGACTATGTACTATTTACAAGAGAATCTTGTCCGTATTGCAATGCATTTGCCCCTAAACTATTTTTATCTTCTCAATATGAAGATAAAAAATTCTTGATTATAGATACGAACACAAAAGAAACTAATCCTTCTACTTTATGGTATATTAATGAGTTAGAGATAACCGAAGTTCCAACTATAGTAAATATGAAAACTAAAGAGCGCTTCTCTTATACCGATCAAATTGGTAGCATAAATAATTTTTTAGAATAGAGGTTGATTTGATGTTAGAAAATATCGGTTTTTTTCTTACTGTTGTCCCATTTTTGCTACAAGTGTTTTTGTTACTTATAGTCTATAAAAAGGATAATAATCGAGAAAAATATAAAAATTACTTACTTTATATTATTACTATATTGAATATCATTTCAGTTCTTGCATTTTCTGTAATGCAAGGATACCTTGTAGATGCGTACGTAATTGAATCAACATACGTAATGTTCGTCCCTGCAGTCCTAACAGGAATCGCTGCTTTAATTACATTTATAAAGATCTAATTAGAAAGAGGACAATTATTGTTCTCTTTTTTGTTAGGATAGGGTGCTCTTAATATTGTCGATTCATTGTGCCGCTAAGACAAAAATAGATAAGAATAATATGGTTTTCTATTTTCAAGTTTAATACAAAAGGGTCAGAAACTTAAGGGTTTATGAGCTCTCTTTGATTGCTATAACTATAAAGGAGTTCAAGATAGAATATTCTTTAACAGTTTTTCTATGCTAAATTAACCTATAGTGAGAGTACTAACTATGCTATTAATTCCTATTTACTTAGAAATTATGAGTAAACAACTTGACCTTATATAGATGGTTGTCTATATTACATATATAGACAACCATCTATATAAGGAGGGTCGAAGAATGAATTATGAATCTCTTTCATTAGTATTAAAATCTCTAGCGGATCCAAATCGTATGAAAATAGTAGATGTGCTTTCTTGCGGTAGTTTGTGTGCATGTGATTTACTTGAATATTTTGATTTTACGCAGCCTACACTTTCTCATCATATGAAAGTACTTGAAAAAGCGGGTGTCGTTTGTGTAAGTAAAAAAGGGCAATGGCACCATTATTCATTGAGGGAAGAATTTGTTGTAGAATTTATGGAATCTATTCAACAATTACTTGTAAATAATGAAGACAACTGTGTATGCAAAGTAAAAGAAGAATCTAAGTAGGAGGAAAGTAAAAATGAAATCAAAAGGTAAAGCTGAAGGGTTAGGCTTTTTTGAAAAGTATTTAACTCTATGGGTAATTTTGTGTATGATAATCGGAGTATTGATTGGACAGTTTGCTCCAGCTATCCCTGTTACATTAAGTCAATTTGAGTATTTTCAGGTCTCAATTCCAACGGCTATTTTGATATGGTTGATGATTTATCCTATGATGTTAAAAATTGATTTTACCAGTATTGTTCGTGCTGCTAAAAAACCTAAGGGATTAGTTATCACGTGCGTTACTAATTGGCTTATTAAACCGTTTACGATGTATGGCATTTCAGCACTCTTTTTTTATGTGATTTTCCAACAATTGATTCCAATAGAACTAGCAAAAGAATACGTCGCTGGTGCAGTTATTCTAGGAGCAGCACCATGTACAGCGATGGTTTTTGTGTGGAGCTACCTAACAAAAGGCGACTCTGCCTATACTTTGGTTCAAGTCGCAATCAACGATTTAATTATCCTAGTATTATTTGCACCTATTGTTGCTTTCTTGTTAGGTGTTGATAATGTAAGTGTCCCCTTAGCTACTTTATTACTGTCTACTGTTCTTTTTGTAGTTGTTCCATTGTTTTTAGGCTTCATTACTCGAGTGTTGATCATAAAAAAAAGAGGTTTAACCTATTTTGAAAATGTCTTCTTGAAGAAATTTGATTCAGTGACGATTATTGGTTTATTACTAACTCTGATCATTATCTTCTCCTTCCAAGGTGAAAGAATCATTGCTAATCCATTGCATATTTTATTGATTGCAATTCCTTTAACGATTCAAACGATTTTAATATTTACAATTGCTTATAGTTGGGCAAGATTTTGGAAGTTGCCACATAATATTGCTTCTCCTGCTGGAATGATAGGAGCAAGTAACTTTTTTGAGTTGGCAGTAGCGGTATCAATATCACTTTTTGGATTACAGTCGGGAGCAACTTTAGCAACAGTCGTAGGCGTACTTGTGGAAGTGCCAGTTATGTTACTTTTAGTTAAGGTTTCTAATAAAACAAAAGACTGGTTCATAAATCCGGAATCTTTGAGTGAAATCAAGAACGTATAAAGGATAGGTGTGGAGAAATGAAAATCATCATTATTGGATCTGTCGCTGCTGGAACAAGTGTCGCTGCAAAAGCAAGAAGAAATACGGAAGATGCAGAGATTGTTTTGTATGATAAAGATATGGATGTGTCTTACGCAGTTTGTGGGATTCCATATGCAGTGGGGGGAGAAGTGGAAAACTTTGATGAACTGACGCCTCGTAATGCTGAATGGTTTAAAAAAAGGTACGACGTAGATATTCATACCTCTCATGAAATAACTCAGGTTGACTATGATAAAAAATTGGTGCACGGAATCAATCTAATTACAAAAAAATCATTTACCAATAATTTTGATGTTTTAGTGTTGGCCACAGGATCGGTTTATAATACCCCAGAAATATTTGTTAATAGACATTTTGAGAATGTTTTTCAGGTGAAAAATATTTCGAGTGGGAAAAGTATCAAGAAGTTTGTAGATGAAAACGAGCCAAAAAAAGCAGTTGTCATTGGTGCTGGATATATTGGTTTAGAAATGGTCGAGCAGTTGCAGAGACTAGGTCTTGAGGTCTCGTTACTTCAACGAAGTAAATATCCCATGTCCCATTTAGACTGGGACATGTCTTCAAGAATCATTAATGAAATGAAAAGGAAAAACATTGCCTTTTTCCCTGAAGAAACCGTCAGAAAAGTTAACGGTGATGGTAGTCTGAAGTCTATTGAAACGGCTAAAGGAACTATCTTTTCGGCAGATATTTTTGTATTAGCTACCGGAGTAAAGCCGAACACCGCATTAGCAAAATCCATGGGAATTAAATTAGGAATTACCGGAGCTATAGAAGTAAACGATAAGTTAGAAACCAATTTTCCAAATGTTTATGCTGTAGGTGATGTTGCAGAAAGTTTTGATCGCATAACTAGGCGACCAATTTATCGACCTTTAGCTTCAACAGCCAATAAAATGGGAAGGATCGCAGGAGATGTTATTACAGGTGGCAATCTACGACACAAGGGAATCTTAGGAACTGGTATTTTACGATTCTTTGATTTAACAATTGCTCAAACTGGTCTCACAGAAAAAGATGCTTTAGCAAATAATATAGCTATTACTACTTTATATAATATTAAACCTAATAAGCCGGACTATATGAATGGTAAAGAAATGGTGATCAAAGCAATCGCAAATAAAGAAAATGGGAAGATACTTGGGGCTCAAATCATAGGTTATGATGGGGTAGATAAGCGGATCGATGTGCTTGCTACTGCTATTTCATTTGGCGCAGCTGCTGAAGACTTATTTCACTTGGATTTAGCATATGCTCCACCTTTTTCTACAACAAAAGATCCCATTCATTATACTGGGATGGCTTTGAACAACGATATAAATAATGATACCCCGTTAATGACCCCTATAGAGCTATTGAGAAGAATTGATAGCGGCGAAAAATTACAAATTATTGATACCAGATCAAGAAAACAGTTTGAAACTTCGAAAGTTGAGGGAGCAATTCACATACCTTTAGCTGAGTTAAGAGAACGATATGAGGAATTGGATAAAGAATGTGTGACAGTAACTTATTGTAATAAAGGCGTTACTGGAAATGCAGCACAAAATATTTTACTGAACAAAGGATTTAAACAAGTTTATAATTTATCCGGAGGAAATAAAAACTATCAAGAAGTTTGTGAAACGATACAAAAATTATGATAGAATTCTAAATATTGGAATAATTAGGAAGAAACTTATTTTGAGGTTTGATGTAACATTTGTATTTTTTTCAAGCTTCATTTTTTTATATATTATGGACTACTAGAGGTGAAATTGAAGATGGTAGATTTAACTAAAATTGAATACCGAGTTTTGATTTCATTATATGAATGCGAGGGAGGGATAACAAAACGTAACTTTGTAAAAAAATACCCAGAATTTAAGCTGAATACAGCTTATTTAGTTATTGATCGGCTAGTAGACAAAGGGTACTTAGAAATGAATTACTCAAAAAAAACTGAATTATCAGAAAAATTGTTTAGTCCAATCAAATCAATAACTGACTTCTATTCTGATATGTTTGGTATTTGCGCTGTTGATCGTACGGTGAAAAAAGTAATACGTGAACTAACTGATTATAGTCAAACAAGTTTTATTCTAGATAAAATAAGAGAAGCAAAAAGATATGCAAAATAAATTTATATAGTTGGAATGAAAAGGTAAAATCTCATACTTATAGTCTTGGTATACAGTAAAAAAGAAATGGAGAAATGTCTATGGGACTTTTACATTTGCTTTATGTAATATTGTATTCAATTATAGTAATTAGCTTACTTATTTCCTATGATTTATTTGTAAAAAATTTTAAGAAACTCCATTTACGATATTCTTTTAAAATAATTATTGGTTTAATATTATTTGTATCGCAAATGTATTTTATCATAACTTTTTCTATAAATAATGTGGGGTATGTTTATTATGAATATACATTACCTTTATTTATCTTATACTTTAACTCATTCAAAATGAAAAATTATTTTCTTTTATTGGTTCTAATGATGGTGTTTATCGGACTATCAGTAATAAGTATTGTTGATATCAAGACATTACTTAGTATTCTAGTTCTAAGTATACTGGCATTCACTTCTAGTTTCGTAATTAAAAAAAGCTTTTATAAATATAAAATACAGATACCGTTTTATATATTTTTTGTTTTAATTACTCTAATGATGGCTGGATTGAATTCTATGCTCTTTTTTGAATATAAACTTACTTTTTGGGAATATCTATCTTTGTTTATAGGGTCTATAATTATTTGTATTTCTTGGCAATACTATCTAAGTACTCAAAAACAATTCTTAAAAGATATAAATAGAAAACTTATTGAGAGAAACTACGATGAATTGACGAAAGTTAAAAATCTTAGAAGCTTAAATGAAGACGTAGATATTATGACAGATGTTGAAAAGGAAAAGCTTATTTTTGTTATGATGGATTTAGATCATTTTAAAAGAATTAATGATCACTATGGACACATTACAGGAAATCGTGCTTTAATATTCTTTTCAAAAAAAATAACAACTTTTCTTAGTGAAGCACACCAAGATCAAGTAGAGGTTTATAGATATGGAGGCGAAGAGTTTTTAGTTATTTTCAAAGATAGTACATTAAAGTCTGTTCAAAAGACTATATTAAGATTTCAGGCATTCTTATTAAAAAATAAGTTGAGTATTGGAGGGGAAAGAAAGATTACTCTTTATTTTTCTGCTGGCATTTCTAAGTATGATTCTTCTTTAGATGTATATGAACTCATCAATCAGGCTGATCAAGCGCTGTATGCTGCAAAAAAAAGAGGTAGAAACACAGTTGTTGTTTATTCTTGATTTATTATGCAATTAAACATGATTTTGGCTTGATCAAGATCTCTTGGACGGTTAATTTAAAATAGTATTGTTTAACAAGGGCATTTTACTTGCTATATATAAATAATTGTTCTAAAATTTTCTAGTGTGTCTCATTAAAAGAGTAGCGGGGAAAGCAGATTGGGGAAGTCTTCTTTTTATACGTTGCTTTTATATTTATAGGTGAGTAAATCTACTGTAATGATAATATATTTATCATTTTTCAGAAGGTTTCATCAAAGGACGCAAAGAGAAAGTTCTATTTTTCTCTTTGCGTCCTTTTCTAAACTATTTATTGGAAAGTAAAGATCTAATAAACTGAAACCGGTCATTGATATAACAAATCATGCACATAACTTAATATTTCTCATGCTATTGGAGGGCTTATGGAAGAAAATAAATACATCGAGATTGTTAAAGTGTTCTCAAAACTTGGGTTCTTTGCTTTTGGTGGACCAGCTGCTCATATCGCTATGATGGAAGAAGAAGTCGTGGATAAAAGGCAATGGATGTCTAAGGAAGAGTTTCTAGATTTATTAGGATTTACTAACTTGATTCCTGGTCCAAACTCTACAGAGATGGCAATTATATTAGGTCATCGGCGTGCTGGAAAATGGGGATTATTTTTAGCAGGTATTTCATTTATTTTACCAGCAATGGTCATTGTAATGATTATAGGGCACTTTTATAAATTATATGGAGACCTTCCTAGAGTTCAAACAATTATGGAGTATATAAAGCCTGTCATTGTAGCAATTATTGTAGCAGCTCTAATAAAGCTTTTTAAAACAGCTATAAAAGATATGTCTACATTTATTGTTTTTTGCCTGTCTCTGCTTTTGGTTGTTTTTGGTGCTTCGGAACTCACTGTGTTAATAGTTGCCGCAATACTCTTACTATTAATAAAAAAAGATTGGAATTTTAAAAATTATGTCATAGAGCCATTTAGTCTCTCAATTTTATTTTTAACTTTCCTGAAAATAGGTTTACTTTTATATGGTAGTGGCTATGTATTACTTGCGTTTATCCAATCAGAATTTGTTGATAAGTTACAAGGGTTCTGTTGCAAAGTTTTAAATAAAGAATAAAATCCCTTACGGTATCTATGATTTAAGCTGGGATTCCCAATAATACCTTGATTTCAGTACAGACCGAAAACCCGAAGAGAGTGCCTTCTTTTCGGGTTTTCTTATATAATCCTCGAATGGCTTCCATGCCTTTAATCGTGGTAGAGGCAGTGCGTAAACTTCGATAGAATTTATTGCGTCTCTTTACTGGACGATGGTCTTGTTCAATCAAATTATTCAGGTATTTAATGGTACGATGTTCTGTCCCTTGATAAAAGCCGTATTCTTTTAGTTTCTTAAAGGCACTTGTAATAGAGGGGGCTTTATCTGTGACTACAACCTTCGGTTCATCAAACTGCTTCACTAACCGCTTAAGAAAAGCATAGGCTGCTTGTGTGTCCCGTTTTTTACGTAACCAAATATCCAAGGTTAAACCATCTGCATCGATGGCTCGATACAAATAATGCCATTTTCCTTTAATTTTGATGTACGTTTCATCCATTTTCCATGAATAAAAGGATTTTTTATTTTTCTTTTTCCAAATTTGATAGAGTAGTTTGCCATATTCTTGCACCCAACGATAAATCGTCGTATGAGAAACGTTAATGCCACGATCATATAAGATTTCTTGAACTTCACGATAGCTAAGGTTATAACGAAGATAGTAGCCCACGGCTACAATAATCACATCCTGCTGAAATTGCTTTCCTTTAAAATGATTCATCGTCATTCCTCCTGCTATCTTTTTCTATTATTCTACCTTATTTGATAGTAGATTTAAAACTTTGCAACAGAACCGAAATGAAATATAACAGATCATAACTACATTTAATAAGTTTTTATTTCTATCCAATGCAACTTTTTTTTCGGCTATAATTAAATTCAATTCACTAGTTTCCATATTCATAATTTCATTATAGTAATTCTGCATATTTTGATTTGAAAATCTAATTTCTTTCATAAAAATCCCTTTTTTACGTTCAACCATACGAGCGTCACGAGTAAGTAAGCCAGCATGTTTTAAAGCTGAACGGAAGTCCTTATATATCAACGTTTACAATGGTTTTTCTCACCATCTTTTATACTTTAGAATACAGTCTTAAATTCTTCAATTTACCTCAAATTTTCAAAATCCAGACCCAAAAATAAAATGGAGTTTAACCACATTTATCAAGATAATAGATAACATTTCAAAAATAAAATAGACCCCATTTATTAGAATATGGAAAGTTTTTACACTATACCCAGTAGAAATAGAAAATAGTCAGTAGTTATATGTTTATTAAATAAATTTCCGCTTATCTTTAGGGATTAAATCTATCAATAAGATTGCTGAAGGATAATGTTTTTCCATGTATTCTACAGCCCCTAATACATGTGAATCCTCAGAAGCATACAATTCGTCCTTTAATTGCCCCATATCTATTACAATACTTCTACTTAGAAAATCAACTGCATCTGAAGCTGTTTGCTCATTTTTAGAAACAGAATTACGATTAAATAACCCAACGATTCAAAATACTTTAATTGATTTGGCTCGTTCAGGGGGTAAATTATTACGCCCAGCTTTTTGTCTACTTTTTGCTGAATTAGGTTCTAAAAAAGAGCACTAAGATTTGATTAAAGTAGCCGCTTCTTTGGAAATGCTCCATATGGCTACACTCATTCATGATGATATCATTGATGACTCGCCACTTAGACGAGGAAATATTACAATCCAGTCAAAATATGGTAAAGATGTCGCGGTTTATACTGGTGATGTTTTATTTACTAAGTTTTTTTGAAGTCTTAATTAGTGTAATGAATGGATCAGAATACTTAGCTTACAATGCACAAACAATGAAACGCATCTTACTTGGTGAATTAAATCAAATGACCATACGTTTCAAATTGGACGAAACCATTTATGATTATTTACGTAGCATCAAAGGAAAAACGGCTGAATTATTTTGGTTAGCTTGTAAAGAAGGGGCTTATTTCGGTGGTTGCGATGTGCAAACAGTACGTTTAGCCGGCCGAATTGGTCGTAACATCGGTTTTGCTTTTCAAATCTATGATGATATCCTAGACTATACTGCTGATCAGGATAAACTTAAAAAGCCAGTGCTTGAAGACTTAGGACAAGGCATCTATACCTTACCGCTACTTTTAGCCAAACAACAAAATCCTGAAGCATTGATGCCTTATCTATGTAAACAATCAGCGATTACTCCTGATGAGATTACTGAGGTCGCAAAGCTAGTTGTTCAATTAGGAGGCGTAGAGCAAGCAAAACAAATGGCTCAGGCTTTCACTCAAAAAGCTTTGATCGATATTGAATAATTACCAAATTCTCCAGCCAAAGATTGTATTCAACAATTAACTTTACAACTATTACAGCGTCAATATTAACTTTAATCGTAAAGTAGCTTGGCTATTTTACGATTATTTATTATATATAGTCCGTTTTTATAAGAATTCCTATTCTAAAATATTCTTTCTGAATATATTCCCTCCATTCATTCATTTTTTTTATTAATCCAATGGTTTATTTTGGCTATTTTTTTTATTTGGCTGTATAATATAATAGAAGATTGGTTGACTTCAATCAGTCTTCTATTGCAATTATTTATACATCTTCGCTTTCTATAAGAAAGCCCCATTTATCCAATTTTTATCTATTTTTTGATATCTCATTGATTCTCTTAATTATTGAATAAATCATTTTATTTTTTATTCTCTAAAAATAAGATATTCACAAAAAAGGAGGGCTGTTATCATTTTTAAGAGATCAATGTTTTATAAATAAATATTGAGGTGATAATTTATGACAAATGTGTCTAAAGGTAGTAAATATTTAATTATTTTTGCTTGTATGCTATTACAAGCCATTCCTTATGGCATTGCACAAAACATCCCTCCATTATTCATTCACTATTTAGAGAAAGAATATCATTTTAGTGTCCAAAGTGTTGGCTATATTTTTATGATTGGCGCTTTAGCAGCATCATTAATTTCACCAATGGCTGGTAAAATGTATAGTAAATTTCCAGTCAAGCTAATAATGTTAGGTGGATTAATTTTGTCTGCTTTTGGAGTTATGTTAAACGCAGTTTCAAGCAAATTATGGATGTTTTTAGTAGCAAATGCAATTACTCAAATAGGAACTGTTACGTTTTCAGGTTTAGGGGTACCGTTTTTAATCGCTACTTGGTTTGATGAAAAATCTAAAGCTAACGCACTAGGAATTGCCTTTGCAGGTGGTTCTATCGGGAATTTCTTTTTACAACCTATCGTAACCAACCTACTCAATCATTATGAATTACATAGAGTCTATTTCATGTGTGCATTGGCTTCCTTGGTTGTTGGGGTACTTGTTGGTGTGCTTTTAATCCATCCTAACAAACAACCGATCGAATCTAGTGCTGCCAAACAATCAACTGATTCTTCTAAAGACTCAAAAATCTCTACAAATCAATCTGTTCCCCAAGGTACCCATCCTGCTAATACTCAAACCGGTATCGGCTATAAAAAAACTACCCAACAAAAAAGTTTTTGGGCATTATCTTGTTTTTATTTAATTATAGGATTAGCTATTTCTGCTCTTTCCAGTCAATATGCAAACTTTTTCGCTTCTATTCATATCAATACTACCTTAATTGGTACGATTGGCTCTACGTTTGCCATTGCTTGTTTGGTTGGAAATGTTGGCGGAGGTTTCTTATTCTCAAAAATTGGTGTACGCAACGCCATGTTTTTAGCCTTTATTTTACAACTAGTTACCGTTATCTTGCTAATTGCTAGTATTTTTATTCCTAGCATTAAAGTCATTTCTGCATTTGCTTGGGCCGTCCTTTATGGTTTTAATGTTTACTCTTATATGAGTGCACCGGCTGTAATGATGCAAACACTCTTCGGTATGAAAGACACCAGTCAAATACTAGGTGTATTTAGTATCTTTTTTGCAGTTGGCTTTGCTTTAGGAAATATTGTATTTGGTTTCTTTGTTGATACCTTTGGCTTTACTGCAGCTTGGATTAGCATTTTATGTTATGTACTTATCGGATTTTCTGGTTTATTATTCTTCATTACCGATATTCAAAAACATAAATTTGCCGATCAAACTGCTTAATGTATAATTTTTTTGAAAGGAGTGCATCATATTCATGTGTACTGGATTAAGATATGTTAACGGAGATTTTTACTTTGGACGAAATTTAGATTTAGATTACCATTTTGGCGAAGAAATCGTTATTACACCTAGAAACTATGAAATCACCTATAAAAATGAACCTTCACAAAAATCACACTATGCTTTTATCGGCGTAGCTATGGTATTAGATAATTATCCACTTTATGCCGATGCGATTAACGAAAAAGGCTTAGGCATTGCAAATTTGAATTTCCCACAGTTTTCTAAATATGCTGATGAAATCAAAGAAGGTGCCCTTAATCTTCCTCCTTATGAATTAGTGCCTTGGGTGTTAGCACAATTCTCAACTGTTAAGGAAACTAAAGCTGCCCTTAAAAATTTAAATATGGTTGATATTCCTTTTAAGCCTAATGTACCGAACACTACTTTACATTGGCTCATCGCCGACAAAGACGAAGCGATTGTCGTTGAAATTATTGACGGAAAAACCGTCATTTATGATAATCCTGTTGGCGTTTTAACTAATAGTCCTAGTTTTGATTATCATTTAATGAATTTACACAATTATCGTCATTTAAGTAGCAAACAACCTCACAATTCTTATTCTCCTGATTGGGATGCAAAACCTTTTGGCGAAGGTTTTGGTGCGATTGGTTTACCTGGTGATTGGTCACCAGCATCTAGATTAGTTAAAGCCACCTTTGTTAAAGAACATTCAGTTTGTCCGCAAGATGATGTAGCCAATGTTACACAATTCTTCCACATTTTAGATTCAGTCGCTTTTGTTCAGGGCTGTACCACTTCTGATCGAAATACTCATGATATCACTATGTATTCTTCTTGCGGAAATACTGCTACTGGTGATTATTACTATAAAACCTATACCAACAACCAAATCTCAAAGGTTTCTATGTCAAAAGTTGATCTGGAATCTACTAAATTGTTTGTTTACCCTATGGAAGATAAACAACAATTTAGACAAGTCAATTAAGGTGTTGGCTTGCTCATTTTAATCAGCTTAATCATAAATAATTGGTAAATGCAATGTAAGCGTTAGATAGCTTAGCGGTCTTTCCTCCTCCTTTGAATTTAGGTAGTATTAAGCTACCAAAAATTTAAAGGAGGTTTTTAGGTTCTGTTGCAAAGTTTTAAATAAAGAATAAAATCCCTTACGGTATCTATGATTTAAGCTGGGATTCCCAATAATACCTTGATTTCAGTACAGACCGAAAACCCGAAGAGAGTGCCTTCTTTTCGGGTTTTCTTATATAATCCTCGAATGGCTTCCATGCCTTTAATCGTGGCAGAGGCAGTGCGTAAACTTCGATAGAATTTATTGCGTCTCTTTACTGGACGATGGTCTTGTTCAATCAAATTATTCAGGTATTTAATGGTACGATGTTCTGTCCCTTGATAAAAGCCGTATTCTTTTAGTTTCTTAAAGGCACTTGTAATAGAGGGGGCTTTATCTGTGACTACAACCTTCGGTTCATCAAACTGCTTCACTTGGATAGGCTACAATTAACTAGACAGAAAAATTAAGGTGTGTAGACTAGAAGAAAACATACCAGGAGGAATTTTTATGTCTAAGAGAACACGAAGAACTTTTTCACAAGAATTCAAGCAACAAATCGTCAATCTTTACTTAGCTGGAAAGCCACGTGTAGAAATCATTCGAGAATATGAACTAACGGCTTCAGCATTTGACAAATGGGTAAAGCAATCTAAAATGAGTGGTTCATTCAAAGAAAAAGATAATCTTACGCCTGAACAAAAAGAATTGTTAGAACTACGTAAAAGAAACCAGCAATTAGAAATGGAAAATGATATTTTAAAGCAAGCAGCGCTGATATTCGGACGAAGAGACAAGTAATCGATGCGAATAAGCATCTTTACCCTATATCAGCGATGTGCAGAATATTAGGTCTATCACGTCAGTCCTATTATTATCAATCAAAATCAAAGAAAGACGAATCAGAACTTGAAGAAGTAGTCGCTGAAGAATTTATCCGCAGCCGAAAGGCCTACGGCTCAAGAAAAATAAAAAAAGCCTTATCAAAACGAGGCATTCGGATCAGCCGACGAAAAATTAGTAGAATCATGAAAAATAGAGGATTAAAATCGAGCTATACTGTTGCTTATTTTAAAGTACATCATTCTACTTGCAATGAAGCCAAAACGACAAACGTATTGAATCGTAAATTCTTAAGAGACAACCCATTAGAAGCGATCGTAACAGATTTGACTTATGTACGAGTCGGGAAAAAATGGAATTATGTCTGTTTCATTTTGGATCTGTTCAATCGAGAAATTCTCGGCTATTCTTGTGGAGAACATAAAGATGCCGTTCTAGTAAAAAAAGCATTTAGCCGTATCAAACAACCTCTGACAGAGGTTGAGATTTTTCATACTGATCGTGGAAAAGAGTTTGATAACCAAGCTATTGATGAATTATTAACAACTTTTGACATCAATCGATCATTGAGTCATAAAGGCTGTCCTTTTGATAATGCCGTAGCTGAATCAACTTATAAGTCGTTGAAAGTAGAATTTGTCTATCAATACACATTTGAAACCTTACAACAATTGGATTTGGAGTTATTTGACTATGTCAATTGGTGGAACCACCTTCGGTTGCACGGTACACTTGGCTACGAGACACCGGTTGGTTACCGTAACCAGAGATTGGCGCAGCGAATCCATGATAATGAGCTCGGATGTGCTAACGCTAGCGAGGCAGTCTAACTTTAACTGTTAGCTCCTGCCGAAGATCGTCACATCCGAGGAGGCTCATTGTCAAGGACAATCGGAATAGCATACGGAAAGAAGTTCTGCACCTTATAAAATTTGTCAAAAAAACTGTTGCCATTCCAACTAACCGCTTAAGAAAAGCATAGGCTGCTTGTGTGTCCCGTTTTTTACGTAACCAAATATCCAAGGTTAAACCATCTGCATCGATGGATCGATACAAATAATGCCATTTTCCTTTAATTTTGATGTACGTTTCATCCATTTTCCATGAATAAAAGGATTTTTTATTTTTCTTTTTCCAAATTTGATAGAGTAGTTTGCCATATTCTTGCACCCAACGATAAATCGTCGTATGAGAAACGTTAATGCCACGATCATATAAGATTTCTTGAACTTCACGATAGCTAAGGTTATAACGAAGATAGTAGCCCACGGCTACAATAATCACATCCTGCTGAAATTGCTTTCCTTTAAAATGATTCATCGTCATTCCTCCTGCTATCTTTTTCTATTATTCTACCTTATTTGATAGTAGATTTAAAACTTTGCAACAGAACCGTATAGCACATTAAAAATAAAATAGTGTATAGTGAGTGATAAGTTTATAAAAAAATAATATTTTTATGTAAAGTTGCAACTAAAGAGTTTGTGTGGTATACTACTTGTAGTGATAAACTTTGAAACGTATTAAGAGTGCTATACATAAATTTATACTCTCCTTTTGCTTATCAAACAATTATTGCAACAAAACGCATTCGTAATGATGCACAAGGAGGAAATAGTATGAATAAAGGTACAGTAAAATGGTTTAATTCAGATAAAGGTTTTGGGTTCATTACAGGAGAAGATGGTCAAGATGTCTTTGCTCATTTTTCAGCGATTCAAGCGGATGGATTTAAATCTTTAGATGAAGGTCAAGCAGTTACTTTTGATACTGAAGAAGGTCAACGCGGTTTGCAAGCTGCTAATATCTATAAAGCATAAAAGTGCCTTTTAACCCGTCTCAACATGTGTGAGGCGGTTTTTTCATACTTCAAAGGAGGGGTAAGAATGAGTTTTTCACAATGGAAACCACAACAACTTTCAATAGAAGGCCAAGCTTTTCATATAGATCAACAGGTCATATTTCGATATAGAAAAAAACAAGCAGCTGGAACAATTATAAAGCTACTCAGAAATTCGGCAGTTGTAACCCTTTCAAATTCAGAAGTGACGAATACTACGGAAAGAACAGTTATAAATTATAAAAATTTAATGAGTAACTGATAACAAAAATTGGCTTAATGACCCAATGATTGTTAATCAAGTGAAATATCTAGGAGATCAACTTTCTTGTACACGACGTTCTCCGATTAATTATAATCAGATTCAGGGAATCAATGTTTATTATCTGGATGGTTCTGAAAAAATGTATACTTCTTTAAAAATTTGCTGTGAAGGAGAAAAACTCTTCAAAGGAACCATCCAGAAATATATTTTATCTGATTCACCCATAGCAGATGGCAGATATTTCTGTGTCATTCGCTAATCTATAAACTTCTAAATCCGCCACCATAAGTTTAGCGATAAATATTTCTTTTTATTAAGCAGATTAAGGATGAACATTTAGTTCATTAGATACAGATATACAAAAAAACTAGCTATGATCAGCTAGTTAAATTATTTATACATAAGAGAGTTACATCTAGATTTAGCTTCCTCTAAAGTAGAAAATTTTTCGATATCAATATCGTAAATAAATAATTTGAGTTGAATATTGCGCAACTCTTTCAAATTTAGCACAGCAAATGACGTGATCAAAGGTGGTCTCGATTGAAAATCATACAAATTTGTTTTTGCTTTTGATGAATATAAACGGTAGTCAGAACTAAAAACTTCCACTGGATAAAAATTAGTATTCATATTTGAACACCTACTTTCATGGTACTTATCCAGTATAGCACTTAAAAGAAGTCAAAAGTAAAAATAGAAAAAACGTAAGGGATTCCTAAGCATTGCTTCTACATCGTAATTACTTGCAAAAAAGAAATATATAGCGTAGGCTGATTAAGCAACATGCATTAATCTAAGAAGAGTACCGGCACAGAAAACTTGGGGAAGTTTTTCTGGACTGCGCCGAATACTCTTCGTTTTTTTATTTTAACATTATTCTTACTTAATAAACATTAGAATATGAGAAGTTGCATTTAACTGATTTTATCTATTGCTTAATATTTTAATAGTCTACGGAATGTGAGGAGGTATTTAGTGTAGTATTAGCATAGAGACAAGAGGCTTCTGGTTTCTCTAGAGTTAACTCCATGGTTTCTTATAAATAAGAAGAATGAGGAGAAGATTCGATGAATATAAAAAAGCAGCTGAAATGTTTGATTTAAGTGTGGATACACTAAGCTATTATGAGCGTGTTGGCGTGATACCACCCGTTCACCGCCACGAGAGCGGCTACCGAGATTATACTACCAATGATTTAAATTGGATTTATCTAGCAAAAAACTTGCGAAATGCTGGATTGTCGATTGAATCTTTAATTGATTTTGCTCAACTAGTTCAATTACGTGAAACACAAAATGATGCTATATAGATAGAAGGAAAAATTTGGGAGGTTATCATTCTGGATGAAAAATAAGCGTAGCTATTAAAGAATTTTACATTTAACTGCTGAAAAGGAATGGTAAGATTCTCCAAAAATTGTCAATGAGGTTCAAACGATAGAAACAACTATTTTAGACGGACGCGCTTCGCCCATGAACTATTAGGAGTCAAACGGAATAAGAGTTACTGAATCATAAGAACAATGTCAGAAACTATGCAACGATCAGTGGCTGCGTAGCTAATGAACTACCGTGTCGAGTAATTATTACAAAACTTATTAAACCCGTGGTGCTAGTTAATTTTTTCCTAGAGGAAAATGTCTAAACATGTTGGTAAATCAACAAAAAAACGCATATAGTAGTCTCAAAACTCCCAAGAAATGAGGACTACATATGCGTTCATCAAAATATACTGAACATTATACAGATACTTTTATAACATTCAAGGAAATTATGAGAACTGTTTCTAACATATACCACAATTGTGTACCAGATAAGATTAAAAACCGAAGAAATACTGATCAACTGAAGCAACGCGATACAGTGATTATTGCTTGTGTTATATGGGGCATAATTAATGGCTATACTAGCCAAAGAGCCACGTATAGAGCGGTTTGTTCCGTCTTATTTCCTAATGGTGACTTTCCTAGTAGGAGTCGATTCACTCGCTTAAGTTCAAACTTAGCTTACACTATCAAGATTATTCGATACTTTTTCATCAAGAAGCTCACCAAAGGTGAACTAGTCGGAATTATAGATAGTTTTCCTAGTTTATTATGTAAACCAGTTAGAAATAGACAAGCAAAACTATTGAATCAAATAGCCAAAGTTGGCTATAACTCAACAAAAAAATCTTATTTTTATGGTCTTAAAATTCATATGATCGTTACTAAGACTGGCTTTCCGATTACTTACTCAATCACGAATCCAGGTGTCCATGACGTGAAAGTGTTAGAGACTTTATCGGAAGAAGCGAATCTTCCCAATATCCTAGGGCACAAAGGATATATTAGCCATAAAATCCATGAAAAGCTTGCCCTTAAGGGCATTACTATATCCGTTCCGCCACGTAAAAACATGGATAAATCAGAAAAACTAGACCACAGCTTACTTGGAAAACAAAGAAAAACAGTTGAGACTGTTTCTTCTTCCTTAGAAAAATTAGGTTGTCAAAATTTCAACTCACGTTCTGTTAAAGGGCTAGAGAGTAGATTTGAAAGCATATTACTGGCTTACAGTGTTCTATTAAGTCGAGCACAACGACGTTTTGAAGGAACTTTGAGATATTCTTTAGGATATTAAAATTAACTAGCACCACGGGTGATTTATAGTATACTATGTCAAAAGGAGGAGTTAGATGAACAATCAAATCACACTAGCGTATTTAGATTATGATGATCTAGATGCTTTACAAGTTGTAAGTGTTGTCAGTTTTTATGAATCGTTTATCGATGGCGCAGATCCACTTGATATGCAAGGATATTTACAGACACAATTGACAACTGAAATATTGGCAGTAGAATTGGCACAGTCAACCAGTAAATTTATTGGTATTAAGGATCATCAAATACTCATTGGTTATATGAAAGTCAATGATGAAAAAGATACTATAGAGATTCAACGGCTCTATCTGCTCAAAGATTATCAAAACAAAGGGTTAGGGCAACGGTTACTCGATGAAGCGAATCGTTATGCTAAAACGAAACAAAAACGTTATTTACGTTTGACTGTTTATGAAAAAAATCATGCAGGTATTCGTTTTTATGAACGTCATGGATTTAAAAAAATCGGGATCAAACATTTTCCTTTAGGAAAACAAGATCGTATTTGTCCGATTTTAGAAAAAGAAATCTAAAAAAACGTCCTCACTTTTGATGCTGAGGACGTTTTTTTAGACTGGTAATGGAACCATAATTCGCTTTCCTTTTTGATAAATCGCTAATTCCGTCACACCTTTTGCTTTTAACAGAGCAAAAAGATCATCGAAATGGAAACGGAAATGTTCAAGGTAATGCCCATCTGATCCAACACTAAACAAGGTACCACCACGTGAAAGATATAAATCGATGACATATTCATATAACGCTAAATTGTCATACAAGTAAGCGCTCTTAGCATTTAATTCGAATGCCAATTTATTTTTGATTACTTGATCTAGAATCGGTAAAAACTGCGCTTCATATTGTGTAAATTCAGCAACGGATAGACCAAATACCCGAAAACCATAGTCAAAATGAGCAAAGACATCTGCTTCTATAACAACTAGTGCTTCTGAAAGTTGTGCAAAATACTGAGGAATCACAATAGCAGGATCCATATCTTTGACTTCGTCATCTAAATAATCAAATTGACCATTATGATGCACACTGAGTAATTTTAAATCGTAATCTTTATCGGCTAAATAGTCGATGATCCGATTCTTTTCAGAAGCGATGTAACCGATTTCGATGCCTTTTAAAACACGATTGCCAAAACGCTTATTTAAGCTATCGATTGTTTAACTGTACATTTCATAATCGGGGATATCATCGACTTTAGTAACAGGATTGGCTAAGTCAAAATGTTCAGTTGTCACGACGTAACCATCGTAGTTTGTTAAATAGTCCTCATTTCTTGGGAGTTTTGAGACTACTATATGCGTTTTTTTGTTGATTTACCAACATGTTTAGACATTTTCCTCTAGGAAAAAATTAACTAGCACCACGGGTAGTATTTTATATTCTTATATTAAAAAGAAAGATGCCGTTTGCATCTTTCTTTTTTTAGTTAAAAGGGAGAATTTATAAAATTAATGAAGTTTTAGTAATGAATCTATTGAAAAATTTTTTTCCATTAGTAATATTGTCTAATAATCAGAATATTCAGAAAAAAGGAGGGGCAATATGTCGGAATTTTTTCAGTGGAAATTAGTTTGGGAATATTTTCCAAAGGTTTTAAGTGCTTTGCCGGTTACGTTGATGATAGTGGCAGTGGCGTCGATTACAGGATTGCTTTTAGGGATTTTACTTGCATTTATTCGTGTCGAAAAAGTGCCATTTCTGAGTCAACTGGCGGCAGTCTTCGTTTCATTTATTCGAGGCACACCGATATTGGTTCAACTGTATGTTGTGTATTATGGTGTACCCGCCTTATTACAAATGATTCAAATCGATGTTTCCTCATGGAATAAAATTATTTTCATCTATATCACCTACGGATTAAATACTGCTGCCTTTCAGTCTGAAACTTTCCGGGCTGCGATTCTAAGTGTACCGGTCACACAGAAGGAAGCGAGTATTGCTTGCGGATTGACGAAAACACAAATGTATCGACAAGTGATTTTACCGCAAGTTGTCCGTGTCGCATTACCTGCATTTGGTACAACTACGATTGCACTGCTGCAAGACACATCGCTGGCTTTTACCATTGGGGTAGTGGATGTTGTCGGCAAAGCGCGAGCGATAGGCGCAGTGACCTTCCATACACTTGAAGGCTATGTCGGTGCGGCGATCTTGTTTATTACCTTAAGCTTCCTCTTAGAACGTGTTTTCACCGGTCTGGAACGTCGGATGAGTTTTTCGAAAACAAAACAACAAACAGCAAAAGTACCACTGATATCATGGACCAAAAAACAGCAAAAAATCAAAACAACATAGGAAAATTTTGGGTAGAGGGAAAGGGAGGAATTCAAATGAAAAAAACGATTTTAGGTGCAATTACATTGGTGACACTTTTGGTTTTAGGGGCTTGCGGAAGCAGTTCTGCCGACACTACAAGCAGTGGAGCAAGTGATGCAACAGAAATCAAGGTGGGTACTGGGAATGAAGCATTGCCATATGCTTATTTAGACGAAAATGGTGAATATGATGGCTATGATGTCGCCGTCGTTAAAGCAATCGACGAAAAATTACTTGATTATACCTTTACCTTTGAAGGAGCGGATTTCCCAACGACGTTATCAAATTTAGAAAGCAATAAAGTCCAGATGGCTGCCTATGAATATGAAGTCAATGATGAACGGAAAGAAAAATTCGTCTATGGGGATGTTGGGTATGTGGTCTGGGATACGTATATTGTCTCTGATCCAGATGCCGGTACGGTCTACGATAGCTTCGAAGATTTAGCAGGAAAAAAAGTCTATGTGACGACTGCTACTAACCAAGCAGCAATGGCTGAGGCTTATCTGGCAGAAAATCCCGATGCTTTTGAATTGGTTTATGGGGAATACAACAACGAGCAAATCGTACAAGCAGTCACTTCAGGTGCGGTCGATGCAACGTTAGCACCAGAATATCAAGTCGATAATTGGAACAATTCATTTAGTGAAAATCTAGAGATCGGCAGCGAACCAGTCCACAACTCAGATGCCTACTTATTGTTCAACAAAGAAGCGGACCAAGACTTTATTGATGCGGTCAATACAGCATTAGAGGAATTGAAAGCAGATGGAACGATCAAAGAATTATCAGAAAAATATCTAGATGGGGATTACGTCCCAGAATAGGGAGGAATGGCGATGAGTTTTCAATTGTCTATTATGATCGAAGCGCTGAAAACAGCAAGTCATTATATTGGTACGACGCTTTTTATGGCGTTGACCGCACTAGTCATTGGCGCGGTGGTTGGGTTGATCATCGCCTTGATTCGTCTGTATAGGATCAAGATCCTCGCACCAGTGCTGCAAGTGATTGTCACGGTCTTAAAAGGGGTCCCAGTGGTTTTAGTGATTTTAGCGTTATATCTTATTTCTGCTAAACAGTTTGATATTTGGGCGGAGTCGATGCATTGGACTTTGCGATTTAAAGATTTCAACATGGTTTGGATAGCGATCGCCGCCTTGAGTTTAATGTCTGCTATCAATAGCAGCGAGATTTTCAGGGGCGCATTTGCGGCAGTCAAAAAAGGGCAGTTCGATGCAGCCAAATCGATCGGCATGACGAACTTACAAGTCATCCGTCGTGTGCTGCTCCCGCAAGCCTGGCCGATTTCATTGCCCATGTTCAGTAATTTGCTGATCTCGTTGGTTAAAGCGTCGGCCTTAGCTTCCATGGTCAGTGTTGTCGATGTTTTTGCGGCAGCTAAAATCACGGCCCAGCAAAATTATCGGTTTTTAGAAGCGTATGTGGCTGTTGCGATCATTTATTGGCTGATTAGTTTGGTCATCGAAAAAGGGGCACAATTACTGGAAAATCGGCTGTTGCGCAAACTAAGGAGGGCCGCATTATGATGAAAGTAACGGATATCCATAAGCGATTCGGCAAACAAGAAGTGTTAAAAGGGATTGATCTTGATGTCGCTAAAGGCGAAGTAGTCGTCTTATTGGGGCCTTCCGGTTCGGGAAAAACGACCTTCTTGCGTTGTCTCAATTTTTTGGAACGAGCAGATCAAGGTGTGATTCAATTGGGAGAAACCACCACCACATTGCACAAAGCAAGTAAAAAAGAAATATTGACCCATCAACGGCAAACAGCGATGGTTTTCCAAAATTATGCCTTGTTTCAAAATAAAACAGCCAAAGAAAATATCATGATGCCATTGATCGTGACCAAAAAACAAAGCAAAGAAGCTGCCCTGCGAACAGCAGAGGCTTTGTTGGATCAAGTCGGTTTGTCTGAACGACAAGATTTTTATCCTAGCCAACTGTCAGGTGGACAACAACAGCGTATCGGGATCGCCCGTGCGTTGGCGTTGAATCCTAAGGTCATCTTGTTTGATGAACCTACCTCGGCATTGGACCCGGAACTAGTGGGACAGACATTGGCGCTGCTCAGAGAAATTGCGGAAGCCGGTGCGACCATGGTATTGGTGACCCATGAAATGAAATTCGCGTATGAAGTAGCAGACAAAGTCGTTTTCATGGAGAATGGACATATTGTTGAACAAGGCACACCGCAACAAGTATTCGAGGAAACCAAAGAAGAACGAACCAAAGCCTTTTTAGCCCGCTTTACCACACAGCTGGCCGGCTAACAACTATGCAGGGAGGAAATAGAATGGCCTATCAATTCGCACAACGTATCATGACATTAGAAGCATCTCCATTAAGAGAGAATGCAAAAAAAAATATGGAGTCTGCAGCAGCTATTTCCTTTGCTTACGGATTTCCACCGACAGAAGCATTTCCAATGGCTACATTGAAAGAGATCTCGCAAAAATTATATAACGAAGCGGACCCAGAGTCTTTCTTGCAGTATGGGGCATCAGAGGGGTATCCGCGCTTACGGACCTTGATCAAAGAACGTTTGCGTCAATTGTCAAATATCGATAACGAAGAGGAGGTGCTGGTGGTTTCGGGCTCGACCCAAGCCATGGATTTGGCGGTAAAAGTCTTTTGTAATGAAGGCGATGTGGTGTTATGCGAGGAGCAAACATTTTCCGGTGCGGTGAATGCTATCAAAGGATATGGGGCGATACCAGTGCCGGTACCGATGGATCTTGCAGCAGAATCAATGGATCTTGACGCTTTAGAAACAATCCTCAAAACAGACGCAAGAGTGAAAATGTTGTATCTGATCCCCACTTTCCAAAACCCTTTAGGCACATCAATGCCATTGGAAAAACGTAAAGCCATTTATGCATTGGCATGTCAATATGATGTGCTGATTTTTGAAGACGATCCTTACGGTGAGTTGTTGTATGAAGGTACACCGATCCCTAAGATGAAAACATTAGATACCGAAGGACGAATCATTTATGCGGGATCTTTTTCAAAAATTTTGGCACCCAGCAGCCGGATTGGTTTTATGATGGCTGCTGGTCCTGCAATGGAAAAATTGATTTTGGCCAAGCAATCCGCCGATTCCCACACCAATTTTTATTGGCAAGTGGTATTGGCCGAATATATGGATCATCATGATTTCGAAGGTCATGTGGCCCAATTGACCTTGTTGTATCAAGAGAAATATGCCCGCATGCTGCAAGCATTACAGGCACTGCCAACGGATAAGCTTACCTTTATCAAACCAACAGGCGGCTATTTTATCACCTGTTTCCTATCGACTGAGATGGACGCAGAGCGGTTCTATGAATACCTTGATGAGGCGAAAGTTGCGGTCATTCCAGGCAATATCATGAGTGTTGCGGGAAAAGGCTATGAGCATTCATTTCGGCTGAATTTTACGAAGCCGACATTGGCACAGATCGATCAAGGGATCGCTTTATTAGGTGATGCGTTGGAATACGCTATGCCGCCAGCATATGAAGGGGTCATTTAGGAGGTGTTGCCAATGAAATTGATTTATTACGGGGTAAGTGAAGAGGAAATTGCTTATATCGAACGGTGGCAATTTATCCACAAAACACCAGTGACGATCGTAATGGAGGGCTTGTCTTGGGAGAATATCCATTTGGCAGCAGGGCACGACGGCATCTGTTTGTATCCTAGTCTGGCTATGCAGCAAGATGAGTCCCTGTACCAACGCTTGCATATTTTAGGGATGAAGCAGTTATCGATCAAATCAACGGGGGTCGACGGTCTTCGTTTTGACTGGGCGCAAAAGCATCAGTTGACGGTCACCAATGTCCCTTCTTATAGCCCAACATCGGTGGGCCATTACACTGTGATGTCGATCTTGATGGTTTTACGCAATATTCCAGCAATGATCAAAGGAAAACTTGATCGACGGTCTGTGATTGGTCGGGAGCTACAAGACGTAACAGTCGGTTTGTTAGGCACTGGTCGAATCGGTGCTCTAGTCGCAGAAGCGATTTATCATATGGGGGGACATGTGATTGCCACTAGTAGGAGTGAAAATCCTCGGTTGAAGGGGATTGTCGAATATGTGTCCTTTGAGACCTTGATTGCTGCATCGGACGTCTTGTCGATCCATATCCCGCTGACAAAAGCATCAGAAGGGCTATTTTCGGCCTCTGTTTTTGCACAGATGAAGCCTGGCAGTTGTCTGGTCAATACGGCACGTGGGGGAATCGTTGATACGGATGCGTTGATTGCCGCACTCGCGCAAGGGCGTTTGTCTGGTGCTGTATTAGACGCTATCGCCAATGAAGAACGGTATTTTTCAGTTGGGTGGGATCAAAATCCTTATTATCAACAGCTGAATCAACTGCCAAATGTGCTTTTGACCCCGCATATTGCGTATTATACCCAATTGGCTGTACAAGAAATTGCAGAAACAGCTTTGAACAATGCAAGAGATATTTTGCTAGAAGGACAATCTGCCAATACGATCGCGCTTTGAGCGATAGAAAAGAAAGGGTGGGAGTATGCTGCAAGCAGAAATCAAAGGATTGAAGAAGTCTTTCGATAAACAAGTCATCTTAAAAAATGTTGGCTTACAAATTGAACGTGGGGAAGTTGTATGCATCATTGGTCCTAGCGGCTCTGGAAAAACGACCTTTTTGCGTTGCTTGAATTTGTTGGAGCAGCCTGATGCGGGGAGTTATTCTATCGGTGACTTCCAGTATGATCTCGCACATATTGGCAAAACCCAACGATTGGAGATCGCCCGCAAAACAGCGATGGTCTTTCAATCCTATGAGCTGTTCAGCCACATGAATGTGTTGCAAAATGTGGCGGAAGGACTACGCACACCACGGCGTTTCCCAAAAAAACTGGCAGAAAAAGCAGCGTTATCTGCCTTAGAAAAAGTGGGTTTGGCAGATAAAGCTATGATGTATCCTAGTCAACTGTCTGGCGGACAGCAACAACGTGTAGGTATCGCCAGAGCGATGGCTTTGACGCCAGAATTATTACTGTTTGATGAACCCACTTCAGCGCTCGATCCAGAACTTGTCGGTGATGTCCTAAATGTCATGAAGCAACTGGCTGATAGTGGGCAAACGATGATCATCGTGACGCATGAAATGCAATTTGCACAAGAAGTCGCGGATAAAGTGATATTCATGGCGGATGGTGTGGTGGTAGAAGCGGGAACACCAGAAGAAATTTTTGAGGATCCGCAAGAAGAATGTACACAGCAATTTTTGACACAAGTACGTTTTCAATTAGCTGTATAGAAGCGAGGCACAATATGGAAAAGGTGAACAGCTCTAGTCGGCTTTGGTCGAAAGATTTTTACTTAGTGATGGTGGTCACGGTACTAGCAATGACAGCCATCACGACCCAAATGGGGACTATGCCGTTATATGTTGCTTCTTTAGGTGGTTCTAAAGCAGTATCCGGCGCCATTGTAGGTGTCTTGGGGCTATCTGCTTTGTTTTGCCGTTTGCCAATCGGTGTGGCATTGGATCGATATGGACGCAAAGTCTTGCTTTGTATGGGATTAGCCATTCTGTTGATTGATTTTAGTTTATTGAATCTGCTGCAGGGGCTATTGATGCTTTTTTGTCTGCGCATCTTGCAAGGGGTGGGCAATAGTTTGCAAGCGACAGCAGCAGCGACGATGGCAGTTGATACGATTCCTGAAGGCAAATTAGCAGTCGGATTGGGGTATTTCAGTATCGCCCAGGCTGTGCCGAGTGCCATCGGCCCGTTGATAGGACTTGCTGTTGTAGAAAATTATGGATTTCCTGTACTTTTTCGGATGGCTGCCTTGTTGAGCGGAACAGCTTTTTTGTTGAGTTTCTTTTTGAAAGAACAGCCCTTTTCACGGAGGAATACGCACTCTGGCGAAGCGAAATCATCGTTACGAGAACTGCTTCGCATCAAAGCGGTTGTGTTTCCTAGCGGTATCCTTTTTTTGATATGCTTTGCCAATTCTGGCGTGGTGGCGTTTATTGCACAATATGCCCTTGAACGTGAGATTATCGGCGCAGGCTATTATTTTACGGTCATGTCGATCATGACGGTCACAACACGGGTCGTATTTCCACGTTTGCTCGCCAAAATCCAAACGGCTACATTGATTTATGGCAGTTTATTATTGATTTTGGTTTCTTTTTGTCTGTTGCCATTTACGACACAGCTCAGTAGCTTGCTTCTGGCCGCGAGTTGTTATGGTGTCGGTTATGCCGGCTTATTGCCTGTGATGAATACGATTGTATTAGAATCGGTGTCTGAGGCGCAGCGAGGGCAAGGGACAGCGGTATTTTCAGCAGCCTTAGATGTAGCTTATGGAGGTGGGGCTTTTTTGTGGGGAATCATCGCCAGTCTTTTTGGCTTTGACATGATGTTTTTTGGGTGTGGTCTGTTTGCTTGTGGGGCGATGATTGTTTATCGCTATTTCCAATTATCTCAGCGTTGATGTTAGGAAATTTAACATAGGATGTAATCTGCAACTTGCGCTTCTGTTGTTTTCTCGATAAACTGAGAAAATAATGAGAACGGGGGATGATTATGGATAACTTAGACCGCAAGATACTGAACATCATGCAGCAAAATGCCCGAGTCACTGTCAAACAGATCGCAGAGCAATGCTTTATTTCATCGCCATCTGTTTCTGTGCGGGTACAAAACCTTGAAACCCTTGGGTATATCCGTTCTTATCAGGCACTGATCGACTACCAAAAACTTGGTTATCTGATCAAAGCGTATGTCCATTGCGCAGTGAATGCCAAAGATAAAGAAGCCTTCTATGCCTATATCGCAGACATCCCAAATGTGATCGAGTGTGACTGTATCACTGGAGATTATTCTATGCTCTTGAAGGTTTATTTTAGTGATACGGTCGTCTTGGATCGGTTTATCACAGATTTGCAATTTTATGGGGATACCAAAACCCACATTGTATTTTCAACGAATGTCGGACCACGAGGGTTGCAAGTGCCAGTCGATGACCAGTGACCCCTGTATATAAAAAAAGCGTGCCTGTCTATGTGAGATAAGCGCGCTTTTTGGGTTTTCAGAATTGATATCCTCGAGAGGGAACTGGCGTCGAGAAAACGATTTGGGTGTTGGTTCGACCGAATTTTTGCAAGTCATTGATAAAGCTGTCCAATGATTTGGTAGAAGGGAAAACGACTTTGATTAACATTGAATAAGGGCCGGTGACACAATCACATTCCAACACATTGGGGATCGCCTGTATGAAAGGATAGAAACTTGCTTTTTGCTGTGGTTCGATCGACAGGTGGATAAATGCTTTGATCGGCAAGCCGGCTTGTTCATAGTCAATCGTCGCTTGATAATACAACAATTGCTCGGTTTCTTCTAAATGTTTTATTCGTTGGGAAACAGCAGGTGCAGTGATGAATAACGCTTCACTTAACTTTTTGATCGATAACCGACCATTTTGCTGCAACAGATTCAACAACTTTTTATCTAGTTCATCCAAATACTTTCCTCTTTTCTGTTTTTGTACTGTTTCTCTTTGTTTTTCAAAGTGAAAGGAATCAATTTCAAGGATTAACAAAGAGATGGCTGAAAAGGCTCGTGTCTTTTTCTCTTATGTGATATTTTATCACATATAATACAAAAAGGGGCGTTTAAATCATGATGAGGATCGAATCAGATACAATTGGCAGTCTACCTATATACGAGGGGGCTTATTATGGTATTCATAGTTATCGCGCAAAAGAAAATTTTGCTTTCACTGATCAAAAAGTTGATCTGACGATGATCAAACAAGTAGCACGTATCAAAGCCGCAGCTGCGCTAGCCAATCAACAATCTGGCACGCTATCCAAAGAAAAAGCACAAATCATTGTGACTGCTGCGGAAGAAATCATCATGGGCAAGTGGGATGAAGAATTTATTGTTGATACATTTCAGGGGGGAGCAGGAACATCCACCAACATGAATGTGAATGAAGTGATCGCCAATCGCGGGTTAGAATTGATGGGGCATAAGAAAGGGGAATATCAATATCTTCATCCTTTAGACGATGTCAATCAAAGCCAATCCACCAATGATGTCTATCCTAGTGCTGGGAAACTGGCTTTGCTTGTATATATTGAACAATTGGATGAAGCGCTGGTACAGTTGATTGACAGATGGCATATGAAAGCGAAAGAAGTTCAGCACGTGGCAAAAATGGGGCGAACCCAACTGCAAGAGGCGGTGCCAATGACAGTAGGGGAAAGTTTCGCTGCATATGCCCACAGTTTGACGCGTTGCCGTGAACGGCTGCACCACTTATCGGCAGAACTATTGACCTTAAATATGGGTGGGACAGCCATTGGGACAGGTCTTAATGCGTCCTATCGCTATCAAGAATACCTCTATCAAGAATTGAACCGACGTTTTCCAAGACCCTTACGGCCAGCGAATGACCTGATTGATAGTACACAGCATACCGACAGTTTCGCCTCGATTTCAGGTGGATTAAAAACGATTGCCATCACATTGAACAAAAGCGCCAATGATCTGCGTCTCTTAGCCAGCGGTCCGCGAACTGGTTTTCATGAACTCAACTTGCCAGCAAGACAAGCAGGCTCATCGATCATGCCGGGCAAAGTCAATCCAGTCATTCCAGAAGTTATCAGTCAAATTGCATTTCAAGTGATTGGAAATGACGGTGCCATCACCTTTGCGGCAGCTTCCGGAGAATTGGAATTGAATGCTTTTGAGCCGGTGATGTTCCATAATTTATTTGAATCATGTCAACTGTTGACCAAAGCGTGTCAAATTTTTGCCGATAAATGTGTGGCAGGTATTACCGTCAATGAAACAGCTTGTTTGAAAGCTGTAAATAACAGTACAGGGACTATTACAGCCCTTTCACCGCAAATTGGTTATGAAAAAGCCACTGCTTTTGTCAAAGAAGCATTGGAAAAAAATTGTTCCATCGAGGAGCTATTAAAGCAAGAAGAATTCTTGCGGACAGAAACTTATCAGTAAGGAAAAACTGAAATATCCATATACCTAAAAGCCTAAAAGCATAAAAAAATAAAAAACTTATCTGTAGTAGGGATTTGTGTCTGGTAAAAGACACTCAATCTCGCTGAGGATAAGTTTTTTAGATTTTTGTCAATGAGTCAAACAAAAGTATGGTAATCCATCTTAAAATTTATATAGACAGAATGATATTCAGTTTAACTCAGGAGAGTGTAAAATATTTTGTGTAAATAGAAAAAAGGAAGTCCCTTCTGTAGAATAGAGTTACCACAACACATTCACAGAAGAGAGGACTTCCCTATGAACGATTTTACTACAGAAATTCTAAAGACTCTAGCGAACAAAGGCGATTTGAATGAATTATTCCGTGTCCATTTGGAGAAAGCAGTCAATACGCTTCTCAAAACGGAGTTAACGGCTTTCCTAGATTACGAAAAGTATGATCGCATTGGTTTTAACACGGGTAATTCTCGTAACGGCTCCTATGACCGTACGGTCAAGACCGAGTATGGGGAACTTCATCTCCAGATTCCGCGCGACCGCAATGGTGAGTTCAAGCAACAGACTGTTCCTGCTTATAGACGGACGAATGACACGTTAGAGGAGACCGTCATTCACCTCTTCCGAAAAGGTATTACCATGTCGTAAATCGCAGACTTGATTGAGAAAATGTATGGGCATCACTACACGCCCCAAACCATGTCTAATATAACAAAATCATTTACAGAAGAGGTAACGGCGTTTAAAGGGCGGGAGCTTCATGACCGTTATGCTGCTATTTATATGGACGCAACGTATATTCCGTTAAAGCGGAAAACCGTCGCCAAGGAAGCTATTCATATCGCAGTTGGCATTCGCCCGGACGGATCAAAGGAAGTATTGAGCTATGCGATTGCACCGACTGAATCCATCACGATTTGGGAGGAAATTTTATTGGACCTTCAAGAGCGCGGTTTGAAAAATGTCCTCCTGTTCATCACGGATGGCTTAAAGGGGATGGTAGGAGCGATTAGTCGGTTCTATCCCAAAGCTCGTTTTCAACATTGTTGTGTACACGTTTCCCGTAATATCAGTCACAAAGTGCGTGTCGATGATCGTAAGGAAGTCTGTGATGATTTTAAAATGGTGTATCAAGCCTCATCTAAAGAGGTGGCGTTGGAAGCACGTGGTGCTTTTGCGGAAAAATGGAAAACCAGCTATCCAAAAGTGGTTGAATCGATTCTTTCGAACGATCACTTGCTCACTTTCTATGATTTCCCCTTGGCCATACGCAAGAGTATTTATTCTACGAACTTGATTGAATCCTTTAATAAGCAAATCAAGAAATACAGCCACCGCAAGGAACAGTTCCAAAACGAAGAGTCGATGGAACGTTTCTTAGTCTCGTCTTTTGATACTTACAACCAAAAATTCCTAGGTCGCAGTCATAAAGGCTTTCAACAGGCCGAAGGCGAACTTGAACAAATGCTAAGCCAACTGATTGAGAATTAGAAACAATCTGCAGTAGGGAAGAATCATTTACACAAAATTATTGACGCTCCCTTTTACATTAGGGCCAAAGGAGTGAATATAGAAATAACTGCTCTAAATGAAATATTAAATAAGCTACCATAGTAAATAGGAAATTAAGTAATGTCTACTGAATAATTTACAAACCTTATCGTAACAGTGCTTTTAGCTGTTTTTTGGTATAATAGATGCATAGAATACAGAGGGAAACACCAAAAACCCGTGCACTTTTTTCAAAAATCATACGAAGGGGCGATGAATATGTACAGAAAGCAGACTAATCGGCAATTAACCCTTTATGACTTCGATCAGCCGTTGGGGCTCACGATGAACCCAGAAAACCGTTGGATCAAAAAAGCGGCTACGATTCCCTGGTCAGTCATTGAAGATAAGTATGCCGCTCTGTTCAAAAGTGACAGAGGGAACATCGCCAAGCCGGTAAGAATGGCACTGGGTGCCTTGATTATTCAAAATGAATTTCAGTACGCAGATATCGAAGTCGTCAATCAGATTCGCGAAAATCCCTATCTGCAGTACTTTGTCGGACTGCCTTCGTACAAGGATGAAAAGCCGTTCGATGCTTCTTTGATGGTGCACTTCCGCAAACGTCTCTCTTCCGAAATTCTGATTGAAATCAATGAATTGATCCTCAAACCGATAGAGGATAGAGAAGATGATTCCCACAATGACGACAATGACAATGATGCGTCAGGATCTGAGAATGAAGGAACGCTCATTCTGGATGCCACTTGTGCACCTTCAGAAATCAAGTTTCCGCAAGACACGGAACTGTTGAACGAATGCCGGGAAAAGTTGGAAGGCCTCATCGACGCAATCTGCGAAGCAAACCATCTTCCCAAACCCCGCACCTATCGGAAATGGCCCGAAAGGATTATCTCAACATCGCGCGCAAGAAAAAGAAAAGCGGAAAACAAATTCGCAAAGCCATCGGCAAGCAACTGAACTACATCCGGCGGGATCTCGGGTACATCGATGCGTTTCTAAAGCAAGGCTATACGCTAGTGCCGAAGCAAGCCAACCTGTTGGGGACATTGCGGAAATTGTACGAACAGCAGCTTTACATGCACACAAGCAGGACGCACAAAGTGCAGGATCGCATCGTCAGTATCAGCCAGCCTTTTATCCGCCCGATTGTCCGGGGAAAAGCCAAGAATCCGGTTGAGTTCGGGGCCAAACTGGATATGAGCATAACCAACGGTTACGCCCGAATTGAAAAAATTTCCTTCGATGCCTACAACGAGAGCGAATGTCTCATAGTTGCGGTAGAACGCTACAGAGAGCGGATGGGAGTGTATCCTGAACGAGTTTTGGCGGACAAAATATACCGAAATCGCACAAACTTGAGCTACTGCAAAGAACTCGGAATCCGATTATCCGGACCGTCGCTCGGCAGGCCCAAGAAGGATCAAAAGATTGACAAAAAACAAGAATACACTGATAACTGCGATCGAGTAGAGGTCGAAAGAGGCTTCAGCCTGGCGAAAAGAAAGTTCGGGCTCAGGCTTATTCGAACACGCCTTGAAGAGACCAGTCTGTGTGTAATTGCTTTATCCATCCTTACAATGAACCTGTCCAAGGTTTCATTGCGCATTTTTTTGACTCTCATCCAATGGATGAGCTTACCCAGAATTGAACCCCTGGTGAACCCGTAAGCTAAAAATGGGGGATTTATTCAGCAGGCATTACTTATGTCAGAGGACAGATTACTGTAGCTTTAATTGTTTCTATAATGTTTATAATTGGATTTTCTATAATTGGCTTAAATTACAGTATGACTTTGGGGATCTTAGCAGGAATCTTAAATCTAATACCTTATGTGGGATCAGCTCTTGCAACTATTCCCGCTCTCTTAATAGCTCTTGTAGAAGGACCCAAGAAGTTAATAGCAGTCATAATAATTTTTATTCTAGAACAATTCATTGAAGGCAGATTTATATCACCTCTAATTTTAGGTAGCCAATTAGATATTCATCCAATCACAATTATTTTTGTATTGTTGTCTGCTGGGAAAATATTTGGAGTAATGGGAGTTATTATTGGAATTCCAGTTTATGTCACTATTAAAGTTATAGTGATTCATTATTTTACTTGGTACAAGGAATCATCGGGTCTATATTAAAGCGAAAAAAGTGAAAGATTCAAATCAATTTGAAGTATGAGAAAAAATTTTAATAATTTTAGATCTAAATATAGCCTATAATCTTGAAATATATAACAATAATTAAGTTAAACTTGCTAATCATGGGGCATACTTATTGTCCCACCAATATTTATCAAAGAAATAAGTAGATAAAATACCCGGAAGTAATTATCTACTTTTTTCATAAGAGACAGTTAAATTTTTTTAATTGTTCAAACCGATTTAAATGTATGTAAGATACGAAATTAAACGCGGAAAACAGAGATCTAAAACATTTGTTTTTAGGTGTCTGTTTTTATATTGAACGAAAGTTTATATCTATCCTAAATTTCATATTACTTTAAGAATAAGGTCACTTTTCTTTTTTTTCTATAGTTATTAGGTGTTTCTTTAAACTGCTCTTTAAAGCAATTTTGGAAATGAGACTGATTTGAGAACGAGAGGTAGTTAGCAATCTCAGAAATACTCATTTCAGTATATCTTAACAAATCTTTACTTTCATTCAGCTTAGTCAACTTAATGAAGTTTCCTATAGTCAAACCTACTTCTTTTTTGAATAGTTTGCTCAAATAAGATTTACTTTTACCTGTATAATCCACAATATCATTCAGAGAGATAGGTGTGTTTGTTCTTTCATCTATGAAATCAATAATTTTTTGAGTTTCTAAAGAAATAGAAAGTCTCTTTTTACTTTGACTGACGCTTTCGCAAAAATCTAGAAGCATCCTTGAATGCAATTCTGCAATGGCGCTAATATCTGAAGTATTCTCACATTCAAGTGAATAGGTATCAATCAACTCATAGGCTTCCTCAACATTCATCCCTCCTGGAATTGCAGCTTGATTACCAACTTTTGTTAAAATAGATAGAAAAATATTTTTCTCTTGTCTAATTGGTGAATTGGCCATCCTACCAGCTCTAATGGGATACGCACTTATCTTGTTATTTAAGAAATTAACCAACTTTTCTCTTTCTCCACGTTTAATATACGTTAACATTTCTTTCTCAAGATAATAAGTATTATGGCGTACTTGATTTTCTTTTTTTTCTATCATTTCATTAGTTTTGATTTGATACGTTTTTTGAAGTTTTGAAAAATCATTGACCATTAAACTCTCATTCACAGAAATGAGCTCATCATTAATAATAAAATTAATAAAGCTAAGTAAATTTGATGCGGATACAAAATTAAATGTAGGGAAAAAATTAAAATTTCTATATTCAAAATTAAGTGATTCTTTTTCTAAAAAGTCTTCTTCAAATGTAGAAGTTAGAAATAAATCGTTTTTGAGAGGTCCTATTATAATATAATCAAATGAATTTTTTATAGGAATCTTACAAAATAAATTTGAAGGGGAAAATGAAAGCAATTCAGGACTTTTTTTTGAATTAAATATTTTTTTTATTTTTCCAAAAGACTGTTGTCTATCTGTAATGTCTTCTACTGTAGGAAACTCAAAGCTTATTTTCTCATTGTTGGAAACAAAAATTGTTGGGATTGAAAACGTTGAATATAGAAATAAGCAAATTTGATAAATCGTATCTTTCATAATACCACCTCGAATAATATTTTACATAATATTACTTTATTTTACAATAATAAAGAAGACTTATATGATATATTCTCTATGAAATCACTTTCATTAGTAGTGTTTAGATTTCAGAAATGAGTAAAGTGAGGCATAATATGAAAAAAATAAGTTTTAACGATAAGTGGTTTGTTACTAAATCTGGAACTGAATCTGTAGTTGAATCGTTCTCAAATAACCAACAAGAAGGTAAGGTGGCAATTACGTTACCGCACGATGGAATGATATCTGAAGAGAGATGTAGGGATACAAAAAATGGGGGACAAACTGGTTATTATCCAGGAGGTACTTATTACTACAGTAAAAGCTTTTATGTTCCCTCAGATTGGAAACATAAAAAGGTAATGATTGAGTTTGAAGGGATTCAAGGTTTATCTAAAATAAACGTCAACGGTAATTTTGTAGCTAGTAGTTACAATGGCTATATTAATACTCTAATTGATTTAAATTCTTTCTTAGTTTTTGATGAAATAAACACTATTGAAGTAAGAGCTAATAATGAGATGGAGCAAAATAGTCGTTGGTATACTGGAAGTGGAATTTATAGAGATGTGAATCTTTACATTGGATCAACAACGAATATACCAGTTTATGGGGTAAAGATAAAGTCGTCAGTAACAGATGACAATTGTGGAGTAATCGATTTAGACTTAACTATTAATAATGAAGATTTCGATAAAAAGAAACTTGATTTATTTGTAGAAATATTTAATAAAGAAAAAGAAGTTGTTACTTGCCAAACATATCCGATAACTATCAATGGTCATAGCATGGAGAAAATCAATCAAAAACTATTTGTTGAAGACCCATTGTTATGGAGTTGTGAAACCCCTAATTTATATAGTCTTGCTGTAAGTATCAGTGAAGACAATCGAATATTAGATAAAACAACAACTAAATTCGGAATCAGAAATTTAACATTAGATCCGTTTAATGGATTGAAAATTAATGGTGAAGTTGTTAAATTACGTGGATCTTGTTTACATCATGATAATGGAATAATTGGCGCTGTTTCCTTAGAAAATGCCGAGCGCAGAAAATTAGAGCAACTTAAAAAAGCAGGATTTAATAGTATTAGAAGTTCTCACAATCCAATGAGTGAATTAGCTTTATCAATTTGTGATGAGCTAGGAATATTAGTTATGGATGAGTTAACTGATTCATGGAACCAAGGAAAAAATATCAATGATTATTCGAATTACTTCTGTGAATTTTGGGAAAATGATTTAAGAAAAATGGTTGATAAAGATTTTAATCATCCTTCTGTAATTCTTTATAGTACAGGTAATGAAATTAAAGAGGCAGGTTCCGCTATAGGAGCAAAAATGAATCGTGAAATTACTAACAAATTTCATGAATTAGACCCAACAAGATATGTCACAAATGGAATCAATGGGATATTAGCTACAGGGGAAAAATTCAATGAAATTATTATGGATATTATCAAAGATATGGACTCGGGAGAGGATCATAAAAATAATTCTGACACAAATGGGGAGGGAGGGAGTAACGCACTAAATAGTATGCAGGCTGTTTTAGTCGGCGATTTGGCCGATGCAATAGCTACTCACCCTATTATGGATGATATGCTATCTGAATTTGTTGATGCAATGGATATCGCAGGCTATAACTATTTAACAGGTAGACATGAAAGAGAACATGAGTTATATCCACATAGAATAGTACTTGGAACAGAAACCTTTCCAGGAGATATAGTTAATTTGTGGACCATTGTAAAAAATAACTCACACGTAATTGGTGATTTCACTTGGACTGGATATGATTATCTAGGAGAAGCCGGAGTCGGAGTATTTTATTACGATGGACATGCAAACTTTGATCCTCACTTTCCCGATCGAACAGCTTATATTGGTGATATTGATATTATAGGTAACAGAAGACCTATAAGTTACTATCGAGAGATAGTGTATGGACTAAGAAAAGAGCCATATATTGCTGTAGAACGGGTCAATAAATATGGGCAAGAGTTTAGTCATACTCCTTGGATGTGGAAAGATACTATTTCAAGCTGGACATGGACTGGCTATGAAGGAAAACCGGCTAATGTATTTGTCTTATCAGATGCAGATGAAGTGGAGCTGTTTTTAAATAACAAAAGTTTAGGAAGAAAACCTGTTGGGCTATTACACGATTATCAAGCAGAGTTTGAACTATTATACCAGCCCGGGGAATTAAAAGTTATCTCATATAGAGATGGAAAGGTTGCTGAGGAGACAGAGATAGAGACTGCAAATTCAAGTAAGATTTTACTGATTGAAGCAGATAAGAATGAGTTGAAAGCAAATGGACAAGATTTAATTTATGCGATGATTAAATTAACTGATGAAACAGGTAGAATTAACAAATGGGATACAGCTAATGTAAATATAGACATTGAGGGCCCTTGCTCCTTAGCAGGTTTCGGTAGTGCGAATCCTTCAAGTGAAGGTAATTATTTTGATAAGGAATGGGAAACTTATGATGGATGTGCATTGGTAGTAATCAGAAGTAGTTCAACTAGTGGGAATGGTAAACTTATAGTCGAAGCTGAAGGTTATGAAAGTTCAGAATTTATTTTTACAATCGTTTGAAATTGGAATTGATTGTACTGTTCCGATGGTAATTTAATGAAAGGAGATAAATTGAGAATAAGAGAAAGGAGATATGAAAGATGATAAAAAATTTTTGTGAAGTAAAAAATGAATGGCGTCCTTTAGTTCGTTATTGGATTCCACAAGCATTACCCAATGAAAATGATTTGAGAAAAGATATTCAAGATTTAAGTAAAAGAGGGTTTGGGGGGCTGGAGATTGTGCCTATGCACCATCTCCAAAACCAAACAGATCTTGATCCTAAGTATTGGTGGGGTAGTCAAAGATGGTTAAATAATCTTTCATACATTTTAGATGAGGCTCAAAATCAAAATATGACTGTTGATTTAGCAATCAGTTTACAGTGGCCTATCTCTTTACCCGGTGTAAAACATGCAGATGAAAAGACAACATTGTATGAATTATCTTATGGTTTTAAGATTATTGAGAATAGTAACGGATATATTAAATTACCACAACCGAGAGTTAAGCGTGACGAAGGAACAAAAAGATTGTTGGCATTATCAAGCTATGAATTTAATAAAGAAAATGAATTGATTTTTGATTCGTATGTTGACTTAAGTAATTTCATCGATGATGGTAATGTTTATTATGAATTTCCTAATGATAGTAAAAGAATTATCTTTGCATTTTGGGAACAGCCAGCTAATCAAAAAATCAATAATTATTTTTATGTTATTGATCATTACAGTAAGATAGCGACTGATGAATTAATAGCGAATTTTGAGCAAACTGTTCTACCAATACTAAAAAAATATCCCACTACTTTTAAAAGTATTTTTTGTGACTCGTTGGAATTTGATGTTGCACAAGACTGGTCAAGAAATTTTGATAAAGAGTTTTTAATCAGACGAAAATATGATTTGAAGAGATATTTACCAGCCATTGATGTATATCAAACATACCCTAAAAATGATTCTCCATCTTATAAGTTTGATAAATGTGAAATTAATAAGCAATTTAATGATGATTATTGTTTAACATTGAGCGAAATGTTTAATGAGAACCACTTAAGTATCTTAAAGAAAAAGTTAGAACATCATAATATTAGTCTACGTTATCAGGTGGCTTACAATAAACCTCTAGAAATAGAAACTGCTGCCGCAGAAGTTTCTATTCCAGAAAATGAAACATTAAATAGACAAAGTTTTGATAGCATGAAAACTATGGCAGGTGCAGTACATTTAACAGATAAAAAAATCTATTCTTACGAAACAAACGCCGAATTTGGTAACGCTTACGGACAGACCTATGAGGATATAAACTGGTGGATAAAACGTGGTTGGATATCTTCTGTAAATCAACAAGTTCTTCATGGAGCTGTTTACAATGGTACATTTGAAGGATATGTTTGGCCAGGATATGAGAGCATGGGCAAATATGTTTCTAATTACTGGAATAGGACATTTTCTGTTGCAGGCAGTAAATCAAGTTTAGATTACATCTCTAGAGTAAATCGAATTGCAAGACAATTAGTAAAAGTAGATTTAGCATTTTTAAAAAATTCTTTTATTAATGAAGGCAAAGGATCAGATGGTCATCATATAGTAAAAGACGATATGTTATTAATGAATAATGGATACACTTATGACATTGTAAGTAGTAACTTACTAAATAAAGTATCTATAACTGTTCAAAACGGCTTGCTGAATGATCAAAACGGTCCTGGATACAAAGCCATAATTACTGAAGATAGATATTTAAAGCAAAAAGATTTAGATATTTTATTTGAACTTGCTGAAAAAGGATTACCAATTTTTATCCTAATAACCAATAAAATAGAAAAAAAACAAAAAAATATTTATCCAAATATTCATTATGTTACTAATTATACTGAAATACTAACTATGATGGAAATGCTTAATATCGAGCCAAGTATAAGATTTGAGAAACCAGTTAATATCGCTGCATTACACACTAAAGACAAAAATTCAGACTATTATGTACTTTATAATTATAACCGAGTTCACATAAAAGAATCCGATGGAAAAATGAAGTATGACCCCGAAACATCATTTCCCAATATTAATAGAGAGAATTTAATTGATAGGGAAGTAACGGTTATTGTACCTGAAGAAAAATATGTCTATCAATTAAACCCAATAAATGGGGAAGTAAAGTTAATAAATATAGATGACAATAAAGTAACGTTTACTATCCCGAAAAATGATATTTTAATTTTGAGTTTCTCAAATATTTACGACTCTTCGTTACATCAAGAGGAGATTAATGAAAAGGCAGAACGCCAAATTATAGAAAAAAAGAAATTAAAAGAACATATTTATGAATTGAACATACTCTCTACAGCAAAATCTTTTTTTGATTATTCAATTAAACCAAAATTGTTGAGAGATAAAAAGTATGTACCGAAGAAAACTTATAATTTTGATTTCAAATGCAGTGAAGAGATTAAAGAGTTAGAAATAAAATTTTTATTTCAAGGCGATAATTGCGAAATAATAATCAATGAAGAAACATACTATCCATCCCCTTCTAATGAAATAAATTTAAGGGTTAAGAAGCAACATGTGAAAGAAACAAATATCGTAACAATAAATATATTTGATAATCTTAAAAATTTCTTTGATGAAAAAGAGAGTAACACAGGAATTGCATCAAATATTGAAATTATTAAGTACTATTGAGGAGGAAAAAAAGTGTTAGATAAATTTCAAGGAATCTTAGAAAAATATATTGGACCGGTGGCGACGGCCTTAAACCAGAGCAAATTAGTCCAGGCCTTAGCAGCAGGTATGATCATGTCAATGCCTATTACTTTAGGAACTTCAGTACTGGCTATTTTAGGTAATTTACCTATTCCGGTATGGATGGATCTATTAACGAATATTGGTATATCGCCAATAATTGAAGATGTTTTATCAGTCACTATGACGTTGCTTCCTATATACATTATCACTACAATTTCTTATAGTTACGGAAAACAATTAGAAGTTAACCCTGTAACGTCTGCACTTCTTAGTATGGCGGTATTATTAATTTTAGTGCCACTAAGGATTGGTACTGGTGATAATAAAATTTTAGCTTTATCTACGAACTACTTAGGAAGTAATGGTATTTTTATCGCAATGATGACAGCGTTAATTGTTCCTAGATTATATCAATTCCTATATAAAAAGAATATAAAAATTAAATTACCTGATACAGTTCCTCCCATGGTAACTGATTCGCTTTCACCAACATTTATTGCGATGATTATATTCTTTCTGGCATTTTTGATCAAGTATGGATTTAGTTTAACATCATTCGGAAATATATTTGACGCATTCAATCAGACAATTGGTTTAGTTATTAACTTATTTGGTACATCAACCATCTCAATGATTTTCCTATTTACAGTATGCAGCTTGTTCTGGTTCTTTGGTGTCCATCCTAGCCCGATATTAAGCTTATATACACCATTTATAATTGCTCCGTTGACACAAAATTTTGAGGCTTTTTTAGCAGGCCAGCCATTACCGCACCTTGAGTTAGTTATTGTATTTGCTGCTTTGTCCATGGGAGCAACAGGAAGTACATTAGGTTTAGCAATATCAAGTTTCTTTGCAAAATCTGAAAAATATAAAACAATGAGAAAACTTGTTGTAGTACCTAATTTTTTCAATATCAATGAGCCAATTATATTTGGTTTTCCAGTTATGTTAAACCCAATCTATTTTATTCCAATGATTTTAACGCCAATTCTATCTGGATTTGGAGCACTATTTTTAACAAAGATACTTCAACCTGATATTAATCCATCTATTTCGTTTCCGTGGATTATGCCACAAGTGATTTCTGCAATATTCCAAGGAGGGTTCAAATATTTTATTATTTTACTTTTAGTTATATTAGTTCAAGTGATTGTTTACTACCCATTCTTTAGATTGGATGATAAAAGAGCATTAGATGAAGAAAATAAAGGAGGACAATTGAATGAGGTTTAATAAAAATTTCTTATGGGGTGGAGCAACTGCTGCTAATCAATTAGAGGGGGCTTATCTAACTGATGGTAAAGGACTGAGTTCAGCTGATGTGATTACTTTAGGAGATAAAAAAACCCCTCGTTTAGTAACATACAAAGATAAAAATGGTGAAAATAAACAAATGCCTCTGATGCAAATGACAGGAGTACCTGAAGGATCTATTTTTGATACGCAGGAAAAATATAAATATCCAAGTCATGAAACAATTGATTTTTATCATAATTTTAAAGAAGATATCAAACTCCTCTCTGAGTCAGGTATTAACTCATTTAGAATGTCAATTGCATGGAGTAGGATTTATCCAAATGGATATGATGAATCTCCCAATGAAAAAGGCCTTGAGTTTTACGAGAAGGTTTTTAAAGAGTTAAAGAAATATAATATTGAACCAATTGTTACACTATCTCACTATGAAATACCACTAGCATTAGTTAATAGTTGGGGAAGTTGGAGAGATACTAGAACTATTGAGTGTTTTGTAAAATATGCTAGAACAGTTTTTGAAAGATATTCTCCGTATGTTAAATATTGGATAACATTTAACGAAATGAACTGTATCGAAGCTCTACCATGGTTAGCTGGTGGGATTGATACTACGGATAAAATAGTTACTGAGAAAGCTGGATTTAATCAGTTAATTGCAGCTGCAAAAGTTGTGAAGTTAGGAAAGGAAATTAATCCAAACTTTCAGTTTGGAGGAATGGTTACTTACCCGGCAATGTATCCTTATAGTAGTAACCCTGCTGATAACATTCTGACCTGGCAAGCATCTCAATTTATTAATTTTTATTTAGATGTTCAATGCAGAGGGTATTATCCAAGCTATAAACTTAAGGCTCTAGAACAAACAGGAATCTCTCTTGATTTAAATCCGCAGAATGAAAAAATATTAAGGGAGGGAACCGTTGATTTTGTTGCAATATCATACTATCAGTCACTAGTAATCGCATCTGATGAGAGTTTAGAAAAATCAGATGGGAATTTAACGACAGGGATCAAAAACCCTTATTTAAAGGAATCTGAATGGGGGTGGCAAATTGATCCGACAGGATTAAGGGTTGCGCTAGCTCAGATATATGATAGATTCCAAATGCCGATCATGATTGTGGAGAATGGCTTAGGAGCAGAAGATAAAGTTGATGAATACAATGAAATAAATGATGATTATCGAATTAGTTATCTAAAAGAACATATCCATGCACTTAATCAATCCATCAATGAAGATGGTGTAGATGTTATTGGATATACTCCGTGGGGAATTATAGACGTTGTATGTGTATCAACTGGAGAAATAGCTAAACGATATGGAATCGTGTATGTTGATATAGATGATTTAGGAAACGGATCAGGAAAACGAATAAAGAAAAAATCATTCGAATGGTACAGAAAAGTAATTGAATCAAATGGAGAAGAACTTTAACTTAGATATAATTAAACAAAATTGCCGAAAGATAACATCTTTTGGCAATTTTTTTGTAAAAATAATTTTTATAGTAAGCCTGAACTTTGTTTCTTTTAAAATGTAAAGTAAGTATATTGGTTATTTTGTTTACAAAACATCAATTCGATAGATTTCAGTATAAAAAGTGGACTTATGTTCTATTATGGTTTAAGACCAGCATAATATTATTTCAAAAATATTGAAAATAGTAACCATTCAGTATTATTTATTGTTTAAATTTATAATTACAAAATATCGCTGAAAACTCTTGAAAAAGTCAGGAATTTTCTTTTTTTAATTATATCTTTTGGGTTATATATTATTTTTTGAGGAATATTTTCAGAAGATAATCTTTTTTCATAGTTGCAGTTGTTTGTACGCAAATAATATTTAGTTCATTTTAAATAAGTCCTTATCTTCTGCGAAAAGAAAAATTAACTATCGAATTCTTTATAAGTTTTTGTATTCATTGTGTACTAACTGTTTGGAGAAAAATTCAAAAAATTATTCCAAAACGAAAGAGACACAATCGGATTCTGTCACATTCGTGAAAATCGCTCCATCCTTAGAAGCTCTAAGAGAAAATCACTTTTCTTTTAGGGCCTTTTTTCTATAGCATGTTTAAATGAGACTTATTATCTGTTATAATCATATTAAGTAACATTTGAGAGGGGGCTAAAAATGAAGAGCGTGGAACCGATTCGCGACAAAAAAAAGATCGATGCCATGAAGGCAATTTTGGCTTCCGGAAAATATGGGCAACGAAATTTGGTGCTTTTTTCGATTGGGATCAATACGGCGTATCGAATCTCTGATTTAAGACAGTTGAAATTAAGTGATGTATTAGAAATTTCCCGTGGTCGGGTAATTGTCAAAGAACGTCTGGCCATGAAGGAACAAAAAACAGCTAAACACAATTCGGTCTTCATTTCGAACAAATTACGAAAAGTGATTCTTGATTATGTTCAATCAGAATTTCCTGAGCAGTTACAAGCACAAGACTTCAGCAATTATTTGTTTCCAAGTCGAAAGGGAGCAGATACACCTTTGACCCGACAAAGTCTTTGGCGGATCATTCATGAAGCAGGAACGGCGGTTGGGTTGAAAGAAATTGGCCCCCATTCGATGCGCAAGACCTTCGGCTATTTTTTGTACAAGCAAGGGACCAAAACAGAAATCATTCAGCCGCTGCTCAACCATTCTTCACAACGGGAGACCTTACGCTATATTGGGATCACCCAGGAAGACAAAGATACTGCCGTAAAGAGTTTGGATCTATGACAGAATAACACCCTATATAATAGAAGGAAAAATTCAAGAGGTGAGAAGATGAACGAAGAAAAGTGGCATAAATTTCCCGATAAATATCACTTATCTCGCAAAGAGTCCGTGTATTTATTGAAGAAAAACATTGTGGAACTGGTGTATAATGCGGGGAAATTTGAAGGACTAAATACAACACTATTACAAACAGAAGAGATTATTAAGTATAATCGGGCTAACAACGTGGCTGTAGATGATGTCCTGACCGTCGTTAACTTAAAAAGAGGCTTTGAAATGCTTTTAAATGACATACAGGAGCCCCTGTTAGAGACAAGTAAGCGGATTAATCGGATCGTTGCAGCGGAAGATGCGCTTTTTCCTGGTGAAATACGAACCGGTGGAGTAGAAGTATCGACCATTCAAGGAAGGTATGTTCCTCCAATGTTAACTGAAGATGAGGTAAAGAATCAATATGACAAGATAATGAATCAAGAGATATCAGAGACAGAAAAGGCATTGCGACTGTTTCTATTCATTTCGAAAAATCAAATATTTTGGGACGGTAATAAGAGAACTGCGTTATTAACTGCTAATCAGATTATGTTTAGCCAAGGTTTGGGATTGTTGTCCATTCCTGAAACTGTATTTGCAAAATTTAATGAACTTCTATCTATGTATTATAATAGCAACCAATCTAGTGATGAATTAAAAATTTTATCATTTATACATGAAGAATGTATTTATGGTATTCGTTATTTATAGTAAACAATAGAACAGTTACTGAATTACAATAAGCCAATAAAAAGGAGAGTATGTAATGTCATTAATGTCAATAAATTATTTTGGATATGCTGTATATAATGTAACTGTGGAAGAATCAATAGTAAACTTGTTACGATTTGAGATATCAAAAATGGATGAGAATGCCACTACTACAATTAATATAGATCCTAAATATAATAATTTAATATCGTTTGAAGTAACTGTTGAATCTAGAAACCCTGAGGATGAATATGATAAAATCGTTGATATTATATCTGAAACCAATGCTATCATTATACATTTAGGTAGTGTAGAAGAAAGTTATTCTACTGGTGAACGATGTTACATGGGAATTCAGACTCTGACACCAGCTAATGATTTGAATGATTATATCGTAACTTGCATTGACGACTTTTTTTCTGAATACCAGTAAATTAAAGAAACGAATTTCATGTTATAGCATAACGTTTAAAATGGGTAAAAAAATTAGGCACTAATTTGTATGAACTAAGAATTATTTGAAAAGCAACAATGCCAGGTATGCTGATTTTCTCTCTTTGGATCAATCAATCATACAAGATCAACCTAGAAAACGTTATGTAGACGTTAGTAAGGTTCAAGAACATTATGTAATCGTTCCTCGACAAAACAAGTCGTAAGCATTGCAGCGTTTGAAAAATTAGGTGATATACAAAGTAAAGCTTATTATTCATTTAATTGAGAATGTGCCATCAGACGTTGAGAAACTGAATTTTAAAACGTACCAAGCAAATAGAAAAAAGAAGACGAAAAGAATACAGTAGCGATTTGTCCTAAATCTGGCGGAAATATTATCCTTTAAAAGCTTTTATGGCTGGTGCTAGTATGATTTAGTGGACACATTTTTGGAGAGTATTATAATACTTTCGAAAGGGTGTTCAGATATGGCAAAAAAATACAGTCAAGAAAAGAAAGAGTTAATACTTCAGCTTGTGGCAACTGGTAAATCAGTTGCCGAAATTTCCCGTGAATATGGCATTGCAGAACAAACAATTTATAAATGGAAGAAAAACAATAGTCCAATCTCAGGCAGTTCGACAACCCCAGCTCAAATCAAACAGATGGAAAAAGAAATGATCCGTCTGCGTCAGGAGAACGAAATTCTAAAAAAAGCAATGGCTATATTCACGAAGTAAACTTACACAATAAGATTCTCTTTATCAAAAATCTAAGAAACAGCTATCCCATCCGAATGCTTCTGCGTGTAATGCAAGTGGCACCAAGCAGCTACTATAAAGAATTAGGTTCTGTTGCAAAGTTTTAAAATAAACAACCAGCATTCCGTTTTGACTGCTTTTTAAGCTGGGATACCCAATAAGACCTTGATTTCAGTGCAAACCGAAAAGCCGAAGAGTGTGCCCTCTTTTCGGCTTTTCTTGTATATTCCGCGAATCGTTTCCATGCCTTTAATCGTTGTTGAGGCAGTGCGTAAGCTTCGATAAAATTTATTCCGACGTTTGATTGGTCGATGATCTTGCTCAATCAAGTTATTGAGATACTTAACTGTTCTGTGTTCTGTCTTCGTATACAGACCAGCTTTTTGTAATTTTTTAAACGCACTGCCAATAGATGGTGCCTTGTCTGTGACTAGAACCTTTGGTTCGCCAAACTGCTTTCTAAGACGTTTTAAAAATGCGTAGGCTGCTTGTGTGTCGCGTTTTTTACGTAGCCAAATGTCCAGCGTTAAACCGTCTGCATCGATCGCGCGATACAAATAGTGCCAGGTCCCTTTGATTTTGATATAAGTTTCATCCATTTTCCACGAATAAAAAGACTGTCTATTTTTCTTTTTCCAAATTTGATATAGGGCTTTGCCGTATTCTTGTACCCAACGGTAAATCGTTGTATGACACACATGAATGCCACGATCATAAAGTATTTCTTGAACGTCTCGATAGCTGAGGTTATAACGAAGATAATAGCCAACGGCGACAATAATCACGTCTTTTTGAAATTGTTTCCCTTTGAAATGCTTCATCTTCGTTCCTCCAAGCTATCTTTTCTATAATTTTAACTTAAAATAGATTCTTTTGAAAACTTTGCAACAGAACCGTAATTTCTTAGTATCAAATTTCTTTAATGGTGGCGTTAGCGCCGTTGTTCTCTTTGTTTTCGTGATATTCTTTGCCTTTTCCATTGCCAAGTATTTTGTGGCGATTTGTGTTTTTTATGCTGATTTCTTGGTACTGACTATGTTAACACCATTAGTTGCCTTATCGCTTTTAACAGGCGAACAAAATTACTTTCAAATATGGATCAAAGAACTGTTATCCGAAGCACTCACAATGCTTATTAAGCTTATTTTGTACTTACTCATGATTACACTCATGATTGCTGAAAAATACACGTTACCAAACTTTATGTTAATGGTTGGTTGTGGCTTGTTGATTATCAAAACACCGTCTGCCCTACAAAATATGTGGTATTCAACCAAAGTGTCAAAAGGTGGCGGACTTGGAAACTTAGCAATGATGGCTATGTTTAGAAAATAAGAGAGGGGGATAACGATTGTCTTATTATTTTGAAATACGAATTATTCTTCCCGAAGAAGAAAAACAATTTTTGAATCGAAAATTAAGTAAGAGCGAATTATCCGAAGTCACACACTATTTACAACAAAAGACAAGTCGAGGAATTCCAGTTAAATTTCGTGTAGGTATTTTTAGAGTAGAAGATCAAACAAAAATTATGTCTGTTACGCTGAATACAAAAAATACCAAAGAAACGGACGTAATTAACTTGTTATTAAATCGAGTAATAGATCAACACGTTTTAGTTTACTTGAATGAACCAACAGAACCAACGCTTAATACGCAAGAATTAAATCGTCAGGAGTTAAAAACGAGTAATGAAAGCCAAGAAATACCGCAGACAGAAATTCCAACTGAAACAGTAAATGAACCTAGTGTTATTAAGGAAATATCGAAAAAGAACCAAGCAAAACAAACGAATAGTAGAAAAGAATCACTATCAGAATCCATAACCAAGAAAAATGTTCCCAAAATTCATTTGTTCATATCTATTTTGACTCTTTTTATTGTATTATTGATAGGAATAAGTGTTATTCAACAAGTACAACTTCAATCAGTCAAAAAAGAGAGCGAATTATTGAAAGAACAAATTGAACGTGTCAAAGAAACGGATATTTCTCAATCCAAAATAGATACTTTTGGAAGATACTTTTTGACTTACTATTTTTCACAGGAAAAAAATCAAGAAAATTATCAGTCAAGTTTAAGAACATATGTATCCGAAAAGGTAGATATATCCGATTGGAAAGCGTTAGGGAAAACGCTTAAGAGTGTCAATTACTATGGTAGTGAACAAACAAAAAAAGGGTATAGAGTTGAATACCTTCTAAATGTTTCAGTAGACAATCGTAGTAAAATGCAAAAAATCACTTTTGAGGTTGAACCAACTAAAAACGGCTTTCTTGTGACAACTCAACCAAAACTTACAGACTTCTCTTTTAACTGAAATACGCTAAAAAGAGAGTGCTTAAACAATGGGAAAAATTAATTTAAATCAAATTTACACAGCAAAAGAAATGAGTGAAAGGATAGGTAAGAATAGAAATTACCTATCCCAAGCTTACTGTAACAACAAACATGAAATACTTAAAAATTTTAATTATCGAAAAATTGGTGGAACAATTATTTTCTCTGATAATCCCAATAATGATTTATCGCAATTGATTACAGCAAAAGAAGCAAGCCAGTTGTTAGGAAAGAATGATGAATACTTTGCCCACATTTATAAACGGTTTCCTCATAGACTAGAGGGAATCGATCACATTTATACAGGTAAAACATTATTCTTAACGAAAGAATCGCTAGAAATATTTCAAGCTAGAAAATGAACAAAGAAATGCACGGTAGGTATCCCACCATGCAATTCTTTGTTAGATTTAGCTGGGACTTAAAAACCTCTACCACCGCCACCCATTATTGCTCCGTCTTTGGTTACATGTACGGTTGATTTATGTTTAGGATTTTTAGAAAGATAATTCTGTGCAGCCCTCATACCTCTAGCTATCCATTCTGCTGAAGGTTGTCCTGTAGCATATATAATGACACCGTCAACGATATATCCGGCTAGTATTCCGCCAACAAAGATAGCTATACCACCAATAATAGAACGTGGTTGTATATCTGTATCATTGTCAGGATTTCCTAATAAGGTTACAGAATCAGACAATAGACTTGGAGAGATAGCTGTGTTACTTTCGGTTTCTGGAATTGTAGAAGTCTCACTAGCAAACGCAGGACACGGGGAAATAGCATAGATACTTAACAACTACACAACGGATAGTGATAGAATCGATTTTTTCATTCTAAAATCCTCCTATAAAAAAATTTTTTTTGAAAACTTAAATAATAACCAGCTAATAATAATACCTACAATAATACCTAAGATAAAAAGGAGTATATATTTTTTATTCAAAAATATCACCACCCACAATATGAATTATTTATTTCCGTCCAAATAAAGGTTACAATCCATACTTTATTAAATCCTTTTTAGAATCGCCTATTGGAATGGCGCTACTCACAATTAACCAAACAGGTTCTATTATTTCATCTCTAAATATCCGAGATATTGAAGATATAGAAATTCCTGGTCTGTCAATAGCAGAACAAGAAAGAATAGGAACGGAAGTCAAAGAAGCTGACTTACAGGTGCAGGAAAAAATAGAAAATGCAAAGAAAGAGTATTTAGAAAAATACCAAGATATCTATATAAAAATGGGACTAAACCAATCGTTTAATCAAGTGGGAAATTAAACTTTGTAGATAAAAAGTAAAAATATAAAAAGAGTAATAAAACCATGTTAAAACAAATTCACTAGAAGGTTGTGTTGCAAGATATCTAGCTTTTAATGAAGAAATATCATTAATAGATGTATATGATTTTGCAAAAAAATACCTGGAGTAAAACATTCTAAATGAGTTAAATTTGCGAAAAAAATATAATCAGGTTTTTTATTCAGTAGATAAAACGACTGAAGAGTACAGTAAGATGCTAGAAAAAAAGCTAATACTATTTATGACTTTGAACGTGTAGATCCTGGATATATATCAGAAAGAATTTAGAAAAAAACCCGACTTATATCTGTATAAAAAAGAAGAATTATATAATGTAATAGATTTTTCTTATGTAAGATATTGTCTAGATGGAATTAGATAGAAAATAAAAAAATTGCTCGGAATTTCGAGTGACTATTATCATAATTGGAGGTATTCAAATGTCAGGTGCAACACAACGAGCTAAACTACAATCACAAATATGGAAAATAGCTAATGATGTTCGAGGATCAGTAGATGGCTGGGATTTTAAGCAATATGTTTTAGGAACACTTTTTTATCGTTTTATTAGTGAAAATTTTTCTTCATATATCGAGGGTGGTGACGATAGCGTCAATTATGCAGAACTTAGTGATGACGTTATAACCAATGAAATCAAAGAAGATGCCATAAAAACAAAAGGGTATTTCATATATCCTAGTCAGATGTTCTCTAGGATCGCTAAAACGGCTAATACAAATGAAAGTTTGAATACAGATTTAGCTGCAATATTTTCTGCTATTGAAAGCTCAGCTAACGGTTATCCGTCAGAATTAGATATTAAAGGATTATTCGCTGATTTTGACACGACAAGTAGTCGATTAGGAAATACGGTAAAAGATAAAAATAGTCGTTTAGCTGCGGTTATTAAAGGAGTTGAAGGGCTTGATTTTGGTGAGTTCGAAGAAAATCAAATCGATCTCTTTGGTGATGCTTATGAGTTTCTAATCTCTAATTACGCTGCCAATGCAGGTAAATCTGGAGGGGAGTTTTTCACGCCACAGAGTGTTTCTAGTCTGATTGCACAATTAGCGATTCACAAGCAAACAACGATTAACAAAATTTATGATCCTGCAGCAGGTTCAGGTTCTCTACTTTTACAAGCAAAAAAACAGTTTGATGCGCACATCATTGAAGATGGTTTTTATGGGCAAGAGATTAACCCTACAACGTATAACCTTGCGCGTATGAATATGTTTTTACACAATATAAATTACGATAAGTTCCATATTGCTTTAGGAAATACCCTTTTAGACCCTCACTATGGTGAGGATAAACCGTTTGATGCCATTGTGTCTAACCCACCGTATTCCGTCAAATGGATTGGAAGTGAGGATCCAACACTCATTAATGATGAGCGTTTTGCTCCTGCAGGTGTATTAGCACCTAAATCTAAAGCAGACTTTGCCTTTGTCCTTCATGCGCTTAGCTATCTATCAAGTAAAGGGAGAGCCGCTATCGTTTGTTTCCCTGGCATTTTCTATCGTGGTGGTGCAGAGCAGAAAATAAGAAAATATTTGATTGACAATAACTTTGTCGAAACAATCATATCATTAGCACCTAACCTATTTTATGGGACTTCAATAGCTGTTAATATATTGGTTCTTTCTAAGCATAAAAGTGATAATAAAACACAGTTTATAGATGCAAGTGGTATAGAGTTTTATAAAAAGGAAACAAATAATAACATACTAACGGATGAACATATTGCAAAGATTATGAGTATGTTTGATAGCAAAGAAGATATCGACCATGTCGCAAAATCAGTTGATTATGATGCAATCGTTGAAAATGATTACAACCTTTCTGTGAGTTCTTATGTAGAAGCGAAAGATACAAGAGAAATTATTGATATCAATGAACTAAATGCAGAAATAAAAAAGACTGTATCTAAAATTGATAAGCTTCGTACAGAAATTGATGAGATTATTGAGGTGATTGAATCATGATGAAGCTTAACTTTATAGATGAACTTCTTGATGGCGTTGAAATTGTGTGGAAGAGATTGGGGGAGGTTACGACCATTAAAACTGGACAATCTGTAAGCAAACAGCTGATTTCAACCAATCCTGGTAAATATCCTGTAATTAACAGTGGGCGTGAACCTCTTGGTTTTATTAACAAGTGGAATACTGATAATGATCCAATTGGTATAACAACACGGGGAGCAGGGGTTGGGTCAATTACTTGGGTAGAAGGTAAGTATTTCCGTGGTAACCTGAATTACTCAGTTACGATTAATAGTAATCAAAAAATTAACGTCAGGTATCTATACCACTTATTGCTCGAAATGCAGGCAGACATAAAGGCGTTATGTACATTTGTAGGAATTCCGGCTTTAAATGCAGGTAATTTAAAAGAACTTAAAATCCCAATACCCTGCCCAGAGAATCCAGAAAAATCTCTTGAAATCCAAGAAGAAATCGTCCGTATTTTGGACACTTTCACAGAGCTCACCGCAGAGCTCACCGCAGAGCTCACCGCAGAGCTTACCGCTCGTAAAAAGCAATATACTTATTACCGTGATCAGTTGTTGACGTTTGAAGAGGGTGAAGTTGAGTGGAAAGCATTGGGTGAAATTTTTGACTTCAAAAATGGTATTAACAAGGGTAAAGAGTTTTTTGGTAGTGGTGATAACATTATCAATTACACAGATGTTTTTAAGAATAATAAACTATTTGAAAACTCTATTGTAGGTAAAGTACAAACGACATCTTCTGATATTGAGAGATTTAGTTGTAGAAGAGGAGACGTATTCTTCACTAGAACATCAGAAACTAAAGATGAAATTGGATATGCTTCAGTTTTATTGACGGATATTTCTATTTGTGTTTTTAGCGGTTTTCTTATTCGGGCGCGGCCGAAGACAAATCTTTTGCTTCCAGAGTATTGTGCTTACTGTTTTAGATCTCACGAAGTAAGAAAAGAGATTATTAATTCCAGTAATATGACAACAAGGGTAACTACAACAGGAACAATACTATCGAAGATTAAAATTCCTATACCTAGTCTTGAAGAGCAAGCCCGAATTGTCTCTATCCTCGATAAATTTGAAGCACTAACATCTTCGATTACTGAGGGGCTACCTCGTGAAATAGAGTTGCGTCAAAAACAATATGAGTATTACCGTAATATGCTTCTTAGTTTTCCAAAAGAGGTGGTATAAAAATGGCTGATTTCAAACCTATCGCAGAATCAAATAACTTTATCGTACTAGATAAATATACGAAGATAGATTCACAAGTAACAAATTATCAAACGGAAGCCGATTTAGAACGAGAACTGATACAAGATTTGGTCAATCAAGGATATGAGCATCTTACCAGCGTAACTACTCCTGAAAAAATGCTTGCTAACGTCCGTGTGCAACTGCAAAACCTTAATAATGTAGAATTTACAGAAGCAGAATGGGTTAGATTTTGTGTGCAATTTTTAGATAATCCAAGTGACAACACTATCGATAAGACTCGAAAAATTCATACAGATTATATTTATGATTTTGTCTTTGATGATGGGCATATTCAAAATATTTATCTCGTAGATAAAAAAAATATCGCAAAAAATAAGGTGCAAGTGATTTCACAATTCGAACTAAAAGGGACTCAAGCTAACCGATACGATGTGACTATTTTGGTTAATGGGCTACCTCTGGTTCAAATAGAATTAAAGAAACGTGGAATCGCCATTCGAGAGGCATTTAATCAGGTTCATAGATATAGCAAGGAGAGCTTTAATTCAGAAAACTCTCTATTTAAGTATTTGCAGATTTTCGTTATATCTAATGGGACTGATAGCCGTTATTTTGCGAATACAACTAAACGAGATAAGAACAGTTTTGATTTTACTATGAACTGGGCGAAATCAGATAATACCCTGATTAAAGACCTTAAGGATTTCACAGCAACTTTTTTTCAGAAAAACACATTATTGAATGTATTATTTCACTATTCAGTTTTTGATTCTAGCGATACGTTACTTGTTATGCGACCTTATCAAATAGCTGCAACTGAAAGAATCTTATGGAAAATAAAAAGCTCATACCATGCTAAAAAATGGAACTCCAGTGAAAGTGGTGGATTTATTTGGCATACAACAGGTTCAGGCAAAACACTAACCAGTTTTAAAGCAGCTCGTTTAGCTACCGAGTTGGATTTTATCGATAAAGTATTTTTTGTGGTCGATAGAAAAGATTTAGACTATCAAACGATGAAAGAATATCAACGATTCTCTCCTGACAGTGTAAATGGATCAGAAAATACTGCGGGATTGAAGCGTAATATAGACAAAGATGATAATAAAATTATTGTCACTACGATTCAAAAGCTGAATAACCTGATTAAAGGCGAATCCGATTTACCTATATACAATAAGCAAGTAGTATTCATTTTTGACGAGGCTCACCGCTCACAGTTCGGTGCAGCGCAAAAGAATATTACGAAAAAGTTTAAACAATATTATCAATTTGGTTTTACTGGTACACCTATATTTCCTGAAAATGCTTTAGGTTCTGATACAACGGCAACAGTATTTGGACAAGAATTACATGCTTATGTTATTACAGATGCCATTAGAGACGAAAAAGTCTTAAAATTTAAAGTAGATTATAATGATGTGCGTCCTAAATTTAAGTCTATTGAGATGGAACAAGATGAGAAAAAACTATCGGCAGCCGAGACTAAGGAAGCATTATTACATCCTGAAAGAATCAAAGAGATATCACAGTATATCCTGAATAATTTTAGACTTAAAACGCATCGGTCTCACGCTAATAGAAAAGGATTTAATGCAATGTTTGCTGTAAGTAGTGTTGATGCAGCTAAGCTTTACTATGAATCTTTAACTACGTTACAAAAAGATAGTGAAAGACCCTTAAAAATTGCGACAATATTTTCTTTTGCCGCTAACGAAGAACAAAGTGCGATAGGAGAAATCCTTGATGAGACATTTGAGCCGTCTGCTATGGATAGTAGTGCAAAAGAATTTCTATCTCAAGCAATAAAGGATTACAACGATTTATTCAAAACCAACTTTGGGGTAGATAGTAATGGTTTTCAGAATTATTATCGTGATCTTGCTAGTCGAGTAAGAAAACAAGAGATTGATCTTCTAATTGTAGTTGGAATGTTTTTAACTGGGTTTGATGCACCAACACTGAATACTTTGTTTGTCGATAAGAATCTGCGTTTTCACGGCTTAATGCAAGCTTTTTCAAGAACCAATCGTATTTATGATGCGACTAAAACATTTGGAAATATTGTTACTTTCAGAGATCTAGAACAATCAACGATTGATGCAATCACTCTTTTTGGTGATAAAAATACTAAGAATGTAGTGCTTGAAAAAAGCTATAAAGAATACATGGAAGGTTTCACTGATATTTCTACTGGTGAAGCCCGTCGTGGATATGTAGATGTAGTGAAGGAATTAGAATCTCGTTTCTCAAACATTGATGAGATTGTCACTGAAAAAGATAAAAAAGATTTTGCTAGGCTCTTTGGTGAATATCTACGGGTTGACAACATCTTACAAAACTATGATGAGTTTTCTAGTCTAAAAGCTTTGCAATTGGTAGATATAAATGATCCTGAGGCGGTGGAGGAATTTAAATCTGCTCATTGTCTAAGTGATGAAGATATCAGTGTTATGAGGGAGATTAAGATGCCTGAAGAAAGAGTTATTCAAGACTATCGGTCTACTTATAACGATATTCGTGATTGGCTTCGACGTGAAAAAGCAGGTAAAGAAAAAGCAGATTCCACGATTGATTGGGATGATGTTGTCTTTGAGGTAGATTTATTAAAGTCACAAGAAATCAACCTAGATTATATCCTCGAATTGATTTTTGAGAAAAACAAGAAGTCAAAAGACAAAGCATCATTAGTTGAAGAGGTACGTCGATTAATTAGATCCAGTGTGGGAAACCGCGCAAAAGAAAGCTTAGTAGTTGATTTTATCAATCAAACAAATTTAGATGAGATTCATGATAAAGCGAGCATTATTGATGCGTTCTTCTCATTTGCGCAAGCAGAACAAAAACGTGAAGCAGAGGAACTGATTAATACCGAAGAACTTAATGAAGAGGCTGCAAAGAGATACATACTTGCCTCATTAAAAAGAGAATATGCTAGCGAGAATGGAACCGAACTGAATGAAATTCTGCCTAAGATGAGCCCTCTGAATCCTAAATACTTAACGAAAAAACAAACTGTCTTTCAGAAGATTGCGACCTTTGTAGAGAAGTTTAAAGGCATAGGAGGAAAATTTTAATAAAGATTTTACTGAAATTAAAAAGCATTAAGTCAGTTACATTAATTTTATTTAATGTCTACTGAATAATTTACAAACCTTATCGTAACAGTGTTTTTAGCTGTTTTTTGGTATAATAGATGCATAGAATACAGAGGGAAACACCAAAAACCCGTGCACTTTTTTCAAAAATCATACGAAGGGGCGATGAATATGTACAGAAAGCAGACTAATCGGCAATTAACCCTTTATGACTTCGATCAGCCGTTGGGGCTCACGATGAACCCAGAAAACCGTTGGGTCAAAAAAGCGGCTACGATTCCCTGGTCAGTCATTGAAGATAAGTATGCCGCTCTGTTCAAAAGTGACAGAGGGAACATCGCCAAGCCGGTAAGAATGGCACTGGGTGCCTTGATTATTCAAAATGAATTTCAGTACGCAGATATCGAAGTCGTCAATCAGATTCGCGAAAATCCCTATCTGCAGTACTTTGTCGGACTGCCTTCGTACAAGGATGAAAAGCCGTTCGATGCTTCTTTGATGGTGCACTTCCGCAAACGTCTCTCTTCCGAAATTCTGATTGAAATCAATGAATTGATCCTCAAACCGATAGAGGATAGAGAAGATGATTCCCACAATGACGACAATGACAATGATGCGTCAGGATCTGAGAATGAAGGAACGCTCATTCTGGATGCCACTTGTGCACCTTCAGAAATCAAGTTTCCGCAAGACACGGAACTGTTGAACGAATGCCGGGAAAAGTTGGAAGGCCTCATCGACGCAATCTGCGAAGCAAACCATCTTCCCAAACCCCGCACCTATCGGAAATGGCCCGAAAGGATTATCTCAACATCGCGCGCAAGAAAAAGAAAAGCGGAAAACAAATTCGCAAAGCCATCGGCAAGCAACTGAACTACATCCGGCGGGATCTCGGGTACATCGATGCGTTTCTAAAGCAAGGCTATACGCTAGTGCCGAAGCAAGCCAACCTGTTGGGGACATTGCGGAAATTGTACGAACAGCAGCTTTACATGCACACAAGCAGGACGCACAAAGTGCAGGATCGCATCGTCAGTATCAGCCAGCCTTTTATCCGCCCGATTGTCCGGGGAAAAGCCAAGAATCCGGTTGAGTTCGGGGCCAAACTGGATATGAGCATAACCAACGGTTACGCCCGAATTGAAAAAATTTCCTTCGATGCCTACAACGAGAGCGAATGTCTCATAGTTGCGGTAGAACGCTACAGAGAGCGGATGGGAGTGTATCCTGAACGAGTTTTGGCGGACAAAATATACCGAAATCGCACAAACTTGAGCTACTGCAAAGAACTCGGAATCCGATTATCCGGACCGTCGCTCGGCAGGCCCAAGAAGGATCAAAAGATTGACAAAAAACAAGAATACACTGATAACTGCGATCGAGTAGAGGTCGAAAGAGGCTTCAGCCTGGCGAAAAGAAAGTTCGGGCTCAGGCTTATTCGAACACGCCTTGAAGAGACCAGTCTGTGTGTAATTGCTTTATCCATCCTTACAATGAACCTGTCCAAGGTTTCATTGCGCATTTTTTTGACTCTCATCCAATGGATGAGCTTACCCAGAATTGAACCCCTGGTGAACCCGTAAGCTAAAAATGGGGGATTTATTCAGCAGGCATTATTTACTTTTCGATATCCCAGGTGCTTTGGTAGCTACAGTAGGGATTTTTTTACCATCGTTTCTACTGGTTCTTATATTAGCACCACTATTTTCCAAGCTTAAACAATCCAATACATTTTCCAAAATGTTAATTGGTATAAATGCGGCAGCATTAGCATTGATGGCTAATGTTACCATCCAATTAGGACAAAATATCTTTGTTGAATGGTATTTCATTTTAATTTTTTTTATTAGTCTATTAGGTATTCTTAAATACAAAATTAACTCTGCATTCTTCATCTTAGGGGGAATTCTATTAGGTCTATTTTTATGATTTAGATTAGATGATCTATTGATAAGAGTTTTGCATAAGAATGTTAGGGTATACGATCCGAGAAGTCGCAGGGACAGATAGCACTATCACCTATGACCAAACAGAATACCATGTAACCGTAAATGTGGAAGACCAATCGGGGCAATTAGTGGCAAGTCCAAGCTATGAAGGCAGTGCTGTTTTTAAAAATAGCTACAATCCCGCAAAAGGGAGTGCGGTTCTAGAAGCAAGTAAAGAATTGACTGGCAAAGCACTAAGTGCAGATGAATTTCAATTCCAGCTGTTGGACGAACAAGGGGAAGTGATTCAAACCAAGAGCAATGATGCCAACGGAAAAATTTACTTCGATGCAATCGACTATGACCAAGCAGGCACATACAAGTATACGATCCGAGAAGTCGCAGGGACAGATAGCACGATCACTTATGACCAAACAGAATACCATGTAACCGTAAATGTGGAAGACCAATCTGGACAATTAGTGGCAAGTCCAGCGTACCAAGAATCGATTATTTTCAAGAATACTTATGTATCACCAAAACTTGGGAAAGTAACTCTGAAAAAAGTAGACAGCGAAACAGGAAAACTACTGGCAAATGCAGAGTTTGAGCTGCAAGATTCGAAAGGAAATATTTTACAAAAAAACATAGTTACGAGCAAAGATGGAAAGGTTGAGATAAGTAATTTAGAAGTAGGAGAGTATCAGTTGATTGAAACCAAAGCACCGAGTGGTTATCAAATTGATAAAACACCGATCAAATTTTCAATAAATGATCGCTCCACTAATATATCGAAGCCAAAAGTGTTAGAAAAAGAAAATAAAAGGATAAAAAAATCAGACAGTGCTGCTCTGCCTAAGACAGGAGAAACTGCAGATCAACGATATGTTCTCGTTGGATTGTTTTGTATTATTGGTTTCATCTTGTTAATGATATTTAAAATTTTAAAGGTCAAGAAACAATCTTAATCTTGCATACTATGAATGAGAAAAAGAGCTATCAAATAAGATTAGTCATATCAACAAAAGGAGCTGGATTCCCAGCTCCTTTTATAATTGCTTTATACAGCTCAAAAAGTGGTGATAGTCACTATTTTGCAGGATTGCTTGTTGAATATCTTCACGATCCATCAACTCTAATAAAAGACTATAGATTTCTTCGGTATCTTCATATTCGTCTTTTTGAATCGCAAAGAGAAAGACGAATTTAACCAAATCACCATTTCCCCAATCAACGCCGTCAGGAATGATCGCCACTGAAACGGCTGAGCGTTTTGCCATCAAGGTCATGGGATGGGGGATAGCAAGCCACTCGTTAATATTGGTCTGATTGATTGCTTCTCGTTTTTTCACACTGTCATAAAAATCTTGGGGCACAAAATCTTTTTGGTACAGTTGCTGCGCCATTTTCTTTAGTAAGGTTTCTTTATCTGCATGATTTTCATGAAGAAAAAATGCTTTTTGAAACAATGAATAGATACCATCTTTTGATTCACTGAGCGTTTCAATGAACGGTTCGATTTTGCCAATTTCTTTATCTAGCTTGGCCATGTTGATGTAAATAGAAGGAACCGAGAACTGTTCTAATGGAACGGTTGTGATCACAAAATCAATGGCAGAAAGATCACATTGTTGTAGCTCGACGTAAGAAAAGCGATCAACGACTTCGATCGTTTCTTGATAGTGCTTGATAATTTTTGCTTCAATAATACGACTCATGGCTCGACCGGTTCCGCAAACAAGGATGACGCGATGTTTATGATGATTTCTGATGGAACTCCTTTCCATAGCACCTGCGATGTGCAAAGCGATATAGCCGATCTCATCAGGAGAAAAATAAAAACCGTGTTTCAGGCTTACCGTTTCTAAATGAGTCAAACATAAATCATAAGCCTGTGGAAAAGATTTTCTGATCGTTGCCAGCAATGGATTGCTACGGCGTGCATCCATTAGATTCATGTTGATAAAGCCCTCAATATGAGATGTCAAATCGTCTATTAGCATCTTGTCTGTCTCTAACGCATAGTTTGACGTCTGTTTGATCGCAGTTAATAATTCTTCCACAATGGCTTTCGCAGTTTTCGTGGAAGAATCGCTTGCATCGCCTGTTTCAACTAAACGTGGTGCATTCATCGCAAGATAGTAAATGAAGTATTGTTTTTCTCCAGCAGTCAATTGTATATCAAATGCATGATCGATTTCTTCTAAGAAGTGACCAACAACTTTCTGGGCGTCTTCTTTGAGCGCGGGCACGTGCAAGGGAAATTCGTTGATCTGATGGCCAGCTATAAAGCGACTGATTGCTAAAGCAAAATGAGAAAGAATGTTTTTATGATAGTAGTCAGAGTCTAACAAGTCTAAGGGCGCCAGATGATTTAATGACAATTCTTGCAAGCGGGTCAGATCAATCGTATCAAACAACTCAAGTTCCATTTCCGTAAAACCCACCAAATACTCTTGGAGATCTTTTTCAATCAAAAGATCACTGATTGCTTGTCGCTTGGCGAATTCGTTACCCAAGACTTCAAAGCCAATATTTGGACGATTTACTATTTTTAATTGATAGGTCGCTAAATTGTCTCGAGCCGTTTTTAAGTATGAGTAAAAGGTGTTTTTACTAATAAATAATCGATCAAGAAAATCATCTAAGGATAAAGGGTTTTCATTCTTAAATAAAAGGAAAAGTAGATAGGCTTGTCGTTCTTCACTCGTAGTTAGAAAGGACTCGGTAGTCGACATACTTTCAGTCCACCAGTCATGAAATCGTTCTTTTGAACCAATAGACAACAAATAGCCTTGCCCTCGAATCAACTTGATGGAGGCACCCACATTTGTTAACAAATCATTCAAATTTGCAATGTCGGTCCGAACCGTTCGCTCAGAAATCGAGAAGCTTTTTGTTAACTCCTTCATTGGTAGCGGCGCCGTTTGTCTAGTTAATACTTCCATTAGATCATCTAATCGTTGATAAGCAAGTTTTGACACTTGTTTCACCTCCGTGCTCTTTCTCATCATACAATAGAAAGAATAAGAATGAAATGCTTCACCAGTACCGAAAATTTCCAGAAGAGTTGGCAATCATTTTGGAAAACGCTTTACTAATGATTGCCACTTGAATTGGAAATTTGTTGTGTTTACATCGTGAATTAGAAACCGTAAATTAAACGTGTACAGAAAATAAACCACACGAATTACGCTAATGGTTTCATAATAAAGGAAAGGAGCAGATGAGATGGATTTTCAGAAAAAAAATATTCTCTTGAATGTGGCTGTTACATCAAAAGAAGAACTGTTTCACGTAATTGCGCATCATGCCTATGAATCAGGGATCGTTACCAATGCAGCAGATACATGTGCGGCATTCATTGAACGGGAAGCACAATATTCAACCGGCTTACAAGAAGGCTTTGCTATTCCACATGCAAAAGCTGAACCCGTTTTGGAACCGACCGTTTTGTTTATTCGTTTAGAGCAAGCCATCGAATGGGAAACCTTCGATGATTCAGCAGTCAAAAATGTGTTTGCTTTGATGGTTCCTAAAAAAGATGAAGGAACGGTGCATCTGCAAATGTTGAGTCGCCTAGCAACCGCATTGCTTGAAGAGACATTCATCCAGCAGATTCAACAATCAGAAGACAAAGCTTATTTAGCAGAATTGATCAAAAAGGAAATGATGGGAGAGAAAATTGTATGAAAATAGTAGGAATTTCCGCCTGTCCAGCTGGATTGGCACATACACCGATGGCGGCAAAAGCTTTAGAAAAAGCTGGTGTGAAACTTGGCTATGAGGTCAAGATCGAACAGCAAGGCTCATTAGGGCAAGTCAATGAGATCACTGCAGCCGAAGCAAAAGAAGCGGATTTCTTGCTTTTAGCGACTGACCAAAAAGTTGTTGGGATGGAACGGTTTGAAGGAAAACCGCAAATTCGAGTAAATATCAATACGTGTATCAAGGCACCGGAAGCGGTGCTGAAGAAATGTGTAGCTGCTGTTGAACAAAGAAACGCAAACTAAAGGAAAGAGGCAAGGATGATGAAAAGAGTTCTAGCAGATTTAAAAGGCCACTTGATGAGTGGAATTAGTTTTGTACTGCCATTGATTATTGGTGCTTCACTGGTTGTTGCCATTCCGAAAATGATTGCTCTTGGTATGGGGATCACAAGCTTAGATCCTTATGCTGACACGGAAGGCTTTAAACATGCGCTTTATTTGATTGAACAAGTAGGGTGGGCAGGAATCGGCTTGATCAATACTGTCTTGGCTGGTTTTATCGCGTATTCTGTTGGAGATAAGGCTGCGCTAGGTGCCGGCTTTATCGGTGGTGCAGTCGCTTCTAGCACCAATGCTGGGTTTTTAGGGGCAGTTATTGCTGGGTTCTTAGCAGGATACTTAGTGAAGTGGGCGAAAGAACATATCAAATTACCGGAGTCGTTTGCTGGGGTGATGCCGTTGGTAATTTTACCTTTGATTGCTACATTGTCCGTAGCAATCGTCATGGGCGCCTTACTCTCTGAGCCCTTGGCGTGGATCAATACTAGTTTGGTTGAATGGATCCGAACCATGATTGAAAATGACGTTAACAAAATTTTACTGGCATTCATCATGGGGGCAATGATTGGCTCTGACTTAGGGGGACCTGTAAACAAAGCTGCTTGGATGGCAGGAAATGTGTTACTAGCGGAAGGAGTCTATTTACCAGCCATCATCGTGAACGTTGCGATTTGTGCGGTACCATTTGGATATGCCTTAGCAACTTTGTTCCACAAAAATCGATTCAACAAAGAGCTACTGGATGCTGGGCGTAATAACTTTATTATGGGGTTCATCGGAATCACAGAAGGAGCAATTCCTTTTACATTAGTCAATCCATTACGGCTTGTGCCGATCAACATGTTGGGAGGTGCAATTGCTTCTGGTTTGGGGATCGCATTAGGAATGTATGACAAAATGCCACCAGTTGGGGGAATCTACGGCTTCTTCACTGTTGGAAACGGTTGGGCGTATTTGATTGGACTATTTGCAGGAGCAGCCTTCATCGGTTTTGTCGCGCCTTTATTCGTGAATTTCAATAAGCAAGAAGAACAAACAGAAGATATTGCCCTCGATGATATTGAAGTGAGCTTTGAAAACTAAGTAACAAGGCTGATTAGCTAAATAGTAGCAAAAGAAAAGGCACGAGCAGGTGATTTTTCAAGAACGCTTTAAGGTATCTGACAAGGACAAGACTTGGGGAAGAAAACAAGAGTATTTGAAGAGAAACGATTTTCAAAATTCGAAGCATTTATGTAAGGATCAAATGATGCGTACCAGATGGTAAAAAAATTGAGAAAAATTAATAGGCACGAACGACACCCATCGTTACGTGCCTTTTTTAATCACGGGAGAGGAATGATTGAATGAAAAAAACAGTACATGTCGTACCCCACAGTCATTGGGATCGCGAATGGTATTTTACGACGAGTCGCTCGAAAATCTATTTGATGCACGATCTAAAAAACGTCATTGAACAACTAGAAAAGGATGATCCTTATGAAAGTTTCATTTTAGATGGACAGGCTTCTCTGTTAGATGATTACTTGAAATGGCGCCCACAGGACAAAGAAAGGATTCAACAACTTGTTCAACAAGGAAAATTGATCATTGGCCCATGGTACACACAAACCGATCAATTAGTGATCTCGGGAGAAAGCATTGTTCGTAATATGTTATATGGCATGAAAATTTGTGAAGCATTCGGAACCTACATGAATGTCGGCTATGTGCCAGATTCTTTCGGACAAGCAGCTAGTATGCCACAAATCTATCGTGAGTTTGGTATCACAGACACAATGTTTTGGCGCGGTGTCAGTGATGACGATGTTAAACACACAGAGTACAAATGGCGTGGAGAAGATGGTTCTGTGGTCAATGTTTACCAGATCCCAAGTGGGTACTACATTGGCGGTGCCATTCCTGAACGAGAAGCAGAATTAGCAGAGTTCTTACATCAAGAACCGTTTAAAACGACTTGGGGGCGCAGTGCAACGGATCAAGTGTATTTTCCAAATGGTTTCGACCAAGCACCAGTTAGAGAAAATCTTCCAGAATTGGTTGATCGAATGAATCAACTGTATCAGGATGAGTATGAGTTACAATTTTCAACGATCGAAAAATACATTGCTGCGGTCAAAGTACGCCATCCTGAGTTGGAAGAAATCGCTGGTGAACTGATCAACGGCAAATTGATGCGAATTCACAAAACGATTTTTTCTTCACGTCCTGATTTGAAGGCGATGAACACACAGATCCAACATTACTTAGTCAATGTCATGGAGCCTATCTTAACCATGGCTATGCAATTAGGATTTGAGTACCCCGTAGAAACAGTCATAGAGATTTGGAAGTTAATGTTTGAAAATGCGGCGCATGATTCGATCGGTTCTTGTGTTTCTGATACGACCAACGAAGATATCTATATGCGCTATAAGCAAGCGCGAGATATTTCTATGAATCTTGTCGAATTGATGTTACGACAGATTTCTACTGCAATCAACAACCCACAAGCAAAAGAAATTACTTTTACGCTTTTCAATACCTATGACACAAAACGTAATGGGGTGATCGAAGCAGAGGTTTATTTGCCGCAAAAAGATTTTGCGATCCTTGACCAGTCAGGTCAGGCGTTACCTTATACGATTTTAGAGCTTACCGACCAAACGGAGTATGTGTTGAATCAGGGGAACATATTAGATCCAGTCAAGGAGATCTATTTGCCGGAGAAAGTCTATAAAGCAAAGATTGCCATAGAAACGACTGATGTGCCGAGTATGGGGTATACCCAGCTGACAATTGATTTAAAAGGTGATACAAGCGCACCATTGCAGGAGATTACAACCAATACGATCGAAAATGAGTACTATCAGATCACTGTCAATAGCAATGGCTCGTTAGATATTCTAGATAAAACCAATCAGGTGCTTTATCAAAATCAAGGGATCATTGAAGAAAATGGCGACGATGGTGATTCATTCAATTATTCACCACCTGTGAAAGATTTTGTGATTTCATCAATTGATGCGCAACCAACGATCTCGATTCAGCAATCAGCAATCTACCAAAAGATTGATGTGGTATTCACGCTGAGGGTTCCGAAGGATTTAGCTGAACGTGCAGAAAAGAAGGTCTCGGCTTCACTACCGATCCAATTGACGATCGTGTTGAAAAAACAATCGCAACAAATTGATTTCAACTTAACGGTTGAAAACCAACAAGTGGATAGTCATCGGGTATGTGTGCTATTTGATACCGGAATTGCCTCGAAATTTTCGCTGGCTGACCAACAGTTTGGCACGTTGCAGCGCCCTGTTGTGTTTGAAAAAGAAATGGCTCTTTGGGAAGCTAATAAAGAGCAATGGAATGAGCAGCCGATCGCCATAGAAACTTGTCAATCGTTTGTCGGTTTATTCGATGCATCCCATGGCGTAGCAGTCATGCCCAAGGGTGTACGTGAATATGAGATCGTGGGGAAAGCGTTTGATACGATTCGCTTAACGATTTTCCGAACCTATGGCTTCATGGGGAAAGAGAATCTACTGTATCGACCAGGGCGTGCTTCAGGAGAATCAGTGATTGCGACACCAGCTGCGCAGTGCCACAAAACGATGCATTTTGATTTCTCTGTTGCTTACTTTGCTAAAGGATTTGATCAAGCAAATGTTGCACAGAGTGCCAAACAAGCAGTAACACCGATCACTCTTTATCAATCCGCAGAATTCCTGAATTCCCGCTTGATATTTACTTTAGGACCGGTTGAACCAACCTTACCGGCAAACTTTAGTCTTTTTGAGATCAATGGCAATTTGACCCTGAGTGTATTGAAAAAAGCCGAAGATCGTCTAGGTTATATTTTGCGTCTATACAATGGGCTTTTAGATGAAGGTGGACACGCAACGATCACATTCAACCATCCAGTGAAGTTAGTAGAAACAGTCGATTTAAAAGAAGCTACAAAAGAAGCACTGGTTGTGGAAAAGAATGTAGTCACTCTTGAAAAGATAGGCCACGCAAAATTTGTGACATTGTATGTAGAGTAATTGCTACTGAGAAAAAGTCACGCGAAGCGGCGAGTCCGCTTGTGCCATAGAAAAGTGAAAAAGGTTCGTAAGTCTTATCAAAGTATTTACGAGCCTTTTTTAATACTAATGCGAAACAGACGAGAATCTTTGTAGGTTGAATGCCAATAGCGAATGTATACCTAACCCATCCTTTCCAAGGTATGCAAAAATCTCTCCTCTGTACGAGTTGCACGAAAGGAGGAAAGTCAGAAGGCAGCTTGTCGGTTTTCTTTTAATTCTTATTTCCATCTCAGTTTATGTAGTTTTTGGTATTTCACATCAGCGGCGCAGAACGGGCTTTCTTGACAAATAAGCATTCTAAAAATATAGTTGAGTCAAAAGCTGCAAGACAGGAGAATATCATGAAAATTAGAGCCGCAGCATTGTCTGATCATAAAGAACTAACTCATTTGTCGAAAGTACTAGGCTATCCAATCGAAGAAGAAGTATTGATCGAAGGCCTAAAGAGAATTTTAGCTGAGGAGGATCATCTCTTGCTTGTTGCCGAAATAAAGGGTAAAGCAGTTGGGATGATTGAAGCACAGCCGTATTCAACAGTTTATTCTGCTGGGCAATTTTTTAATGTCCTAGGTTTGGTAGTGGATGATCAAGTGCAAAAGCAAGGCGTTGGCGGGAAACTACTGTCGGCAATTGAAGAAGAAGCCCGACAGCGAGGAATGCAAGGCATTCGATTAAATTCGAATGTTAAACGCCATGCTGCTCACAGGTTTTATGAAAATCATGGCTACCACAGCAGTCATGAACAGAAACGGTTTATCAAGGAATTATAAAAATACAAAGACGCTGGAGGAGTGACAAACGACACTCCAGCGTCTTTTTTTTGTATTCACTTTAATTGGTTCAAAAGACTAATATTTATGGAATCAATGCTAACAACAGCCGTTTAATCTCCTCATAAACCTCTCCGGTTTCCGGCGTCACACGTTGACGATTCTGAATGATAAAAAGATCACGATAGCGGTACTCTGGATCAAGTTCCTGCCAAGGCAACTCTTCTGGTAATGAAAGTTTCGAAATGATCGATTTGCCGATGTTTTGTTTTAGTAGGGACAAAATCACTTCGCTATTATTGGCTTTGATGATTTGCGGATTTAGGTGCTGTGCGTAAAGATAGGTTTCGTTAATGTAATACATCCCCGAGTCGTTTTCTCGCAAGACCCAAAAATCAGAAGCGAGGTTGCCTGCTAACACCAATTCATCGCGATAAACGAATTCTTTTTGGATCAATGGCGAAACGATTGATTTTTCGATCAGGCCGATATGGGCTTTGTTTGATTCGACGGCATCGATCACTTCTTGCGAATTCATGATTTTGATTTCAAAGGCAAATGTTGGAAATTCTGCAATCAGCTGTGCCATGATGCTAGGCAGTAAGTAAACGGCGGTGGTATTCGAACAAGCGAGCACACACGCTGTTTTAAAATTTTTGGTGTCTTTGGCTTGCGAAAAAATAGTGGACAATGAGCGGAGGGACTCGACCACACGAGGATACAAAAACTCCGCTTGGCTAGTGGGTAAAATCAATTGTTTTCCTTTACGTTCAAAAAGTTTGAAGCCAAGTTCCGCCTCTAATCGTTGGATTTGCAAGGAGATCGTTGGCTGAGTTTTATAGAGCTGTTTTGCGGCAAGACTAAAGTTTCTCGTTTCATAAACAACAATGAAGGTTTTGAGCAATTCAATCATTTTGCGGACTCCTTTATTATTAATAATATTTATAATTAGTATTTAAAAGTACAATTTTACAAATAGTTATCAGGTGATTATAGTATAAGTGTAGAGAAAAAAGAAAGCAAATTTAATTGAAATTTTCATACGTTAAGAAAGGATGAGTTGATGAAAACATCGATCCAGCATTTTTTACATTCATTGCCAATCCCGATTTGCGGCTTGATTTTAGGCACTGTGTCTTTGGGGAATTTATTGTATTCAGAAGGAATGGAGACGGTTGGAAATGCGTTTTGCACCCTTGGTATTTTCATCATGGGGCTCTTCCTTCTGAAAGTATGCTTTACATTTAAGCACACGATGTCAGAGTTGCAAAACCCAATCGTTGCTTCGGTGGCGCCGACCTTTACGATGGCGCTGATGGTGATCTCCACTGTTTTTGAACGGGTCATTCCCAATGCAGTGGTGAATGATCTGCTCTGGTGGGGGGCTATCGGCTTACATTTTGCTCTAATGATCTATTTTGTTGTCGTGCATATTTTGCCTGTCGACCTTTCGCTGGAATACATTTATCCAAGCTGGTTTATTACCTTCGTCGGGATTGGCGTAATTCCCAATACTTCTGCTGTCTTTTTTAAAGAGCTAGGGGAAGTGATCGTCTGGATCGCATTGGTATTGTATTTTACGCTTTTGCCGATTATTTTAAAGCGAGTCGTCCATCAAAAGCTGACGGAACGTGCGGCAGTTCCTTTGATCACGATTTTAACAGCACCAGGTTCTCTTTGCTTAGCAGGTTACCTTTCCGTATTTGAACAAGGCTCTGCTTGGTTTGTCGCCTTTATGCTGTTATTGTCACAAACGATTTATTTCTGTGTTGTCGCTTATATGAAAAACATGCTGGCAGTCGGGTTTTACCCAAGCTATGCGGCATTTACGTTTCCTCTTGTGATCTCGGCGACTGCAATGTTCAAATCAGCACTGTTTTTTGCGAATCACCCACTGATATTTGGGTTTCTACAAGCCTTAACGATTATTGAAACCAGCTTTGCCGTGATTGTCGTCTGCTATGTGTTAGGAAAATATGCTGTTCATTTGTATCAGCAAACCAAAGCGCTGATTGCCGGTCATAGTTATTAAGGAAACACAAAAAATCATCCATTTTTTGAGAAAATGCGTACTCTACGCAAAACAATAGCACAAGTATTTGAAAAGAAAGGGAAGGGATCGCACATGAAAAGTACAAGCAGAAAAGTTGTCGTTGTCGGAACAGGTTTCGTTGGAACGAGCATTGCGTATTCCATGATCAATCAAGGACTAATCAATGAATTGGTCTTGATCGATGTCAATCGAGACAAAGCAGAAGGAGAAGCCCTCGATTTGTTAGACGGTATGTCATGGGGGCAAGAAAACATCAAAGTTTGGGCGGGAGAGTACTCGGAATGTAAAGATGCTGATATCGTCGTTATTACTGCAGGGATCAACCAAAAGCCAGGACAAACACGGCTTGAATTGATCGATGTGAACGCCGAAATTATGGCAAGCGTCACAAAACAAGTGATGGCTTCAGGCTTTGATGGCGTGCTTGTCATCGCTTCAAACCCAGTCGATGTCTTAACTTATCAAGCATGGCGTGTGTCAGGGCTGCCAGCCAATCGTGTTGTTGGTACGGGAACGACCCTCGATACCACAAGACTTCGAAAAGAAGTGGCGGCAAAATTAGCCATCGATCCACGGAATATTCATGGGTATATCATTGGGGAACACGGTGATTCGGAAGTCGCTGTCTGGTCCCATACAACGATCGGTGGTCAACCGATCGTAGAATTGATCAAGCAAAAGGATCGTTTGACCGTTGCCGATCTAGCGGTTCTTTCTGAACGAGTAAAAAATGCCGCCTATGAAATCATCGATCGAAAACAAGCAACATTTTACGGGATAGGGATGAGTGTCGCAAGAATCGTTCGAGCGATCTTAAATGATGAGCAAGCGATTCTGCCGGTGTCTTCCTACCTTGATGGGGAATATGGCATCAACGATTTATTCACAGGTGTTCCTGCAGTCGTGGACCAAAACGGCGTCCGCGAAATTATTGAATTGACGCTTACCCCTGAGGAAAAACGGCAGTTTGATACTTCGTGTCATCAGTTACGAGCAGTAATTTCCACAATTGGACAAAGCAAAGTCAGCTGATCTCAAGAATACTAGTAATGAAATCCTCGTGTTCGTTTTTGCCAAAGCATGGTTCGACTATTTACGGTCGGCCATGCTTTTTTTACATCTAGCCAAGAATGTTAAAAGGAAATGGCGTATTTTACGCGAAACGCCCACTATTCAACTCTCTTTTTTCTCACTCCTTTAGAAAAAACATCCTCAGTGAATGACAGAAAAAGAATGATCGATCAACCTTGCAAACATTTCGAGTTGTAAAAAGTGACAAAGTGTCACCTTGTGTGGTATTCTTCAAAAAGTGACACTTTGTCAACATTTGGAAAACAGGAGGAAAGAGCAATGTTTCTGGCTATAAAAGAAATGCGTTATTCAAAATTAAGATATGGGCTGATCGTAGGAATCATGTTTTTGATTGCCTATGTTGTTTTTATATTGTCTGGCTTAGCTACCGGACTTAACTGGGATTTTAAAAAGGCCATCGTCGACTGGGATTCATCCGCGATCGTTTTATCAGAAGATGCGAATGACACATTTGCGGCTTCGCAATTGACGAGAGGGGATCTAGACCGTGTAGCAGGAACCCAAAAAGCCCCGATTGGTTTATATAGCAGTGTCATCACGGTCAACGATGAACAAGTCAATGTGACTGTTTTTGGTACACAAGACGATGCGTTCTTGTTACCAGAAGTTTTAGAGGGCAAGCTGTTTTCAAAAGAAAATGAGATCACGATTTCAGAAAACTTAGCAGAAGAAGGTATCAAGGTCGGGGATCAAGTGAAAATCGGACGTTCAGATGAAACCTTCAAAGTCGTTGGGATCACCCCAGAAACGTCTTATACGGTGTCACCAGTGATTTATACTTCCCTCGATACTTGGACGAAAATGAAGTTTGCTAATCAACCATTTCCATCTGATAAGGAGCAGCCCATCAATATCATTGTGACCAAATCAAGTGATCCGAGAGTCGATAACCAAGAAGGAACCCAGCTCAAAGTCTTGGCAACGGAAGACTTTATTGAAAAGCTTCCCGGATTTTCTGCCCAAAACTTGACCTTAAATGCCATGATCTACTTCTTATTTGTTGTTGCAACGGCAATCGTGGGGATTTTCATGTATGTGATCACCCTACAAAAAACGGCGATTTTTGGTGTGATGAAAGCCCAAGGGATTCGGACCAGCTTTATTGCTAAATCAATTATTGCGCAAGCATTTATGGTCGGTGTGATCGGGGTAGCCCTAGCCTTTGCGGCGGCATACGGCACCAGTTTGTTTTTACCAGATGCCATGCCATTTTTCTTTGAATTAAAGCAATGGCTGCTTTATAGCGGCATCTTGATTCTCGTGGCAGTTCTAGGCGGCTTATTCTCCATTCGGACGGTCACAAAAGTCGATCCAATTACGGCAATAGGAGGGTAACAAAGATGAAAGACATTTTAGTAATGAAGGATATTATAAAAAAATTTGGCAAGCTGCATACCGAAGTAACGGCATTAAAAGGACTGAATTTTCACGTTCAAGAAGGGGAGTTTGTCAGTATCATCGGCCCTTCTGGTTCAGGAAAAAGTACCTTTTTGACCATCGCTGGCGGCTTACAAAGTCCAACATCGGGAGAGATCATCATCAACCAGGTGAACTTTTCCCAATTAAATGAAAAGCAACGAGGAAAGTTGCGTTTTAAAGAGATTGGGTTTATCTTGCAAAGCTCGAATTTGATCCCTTTTCTAACGGTAAAGGAACAATTTTATTTGGTCGACAAAGTTTCAAGAAAAGCCAAGGAAAAGGAACGGATTGATGAATTGCTTGCTTCATTAGATATTCTCGATCTTCAAGACAAGTTTCCCCGCGATTTATCTGGTGGGGAACGTCAACGAGTAGCAATCGGCAGGGCGTTGTTTAAGGACCCAAGCTTGATTTTGGCGGATGAACCAACTGCCAGTTTAGACACCGATCATGCGTATGAAGTCGTGAAGTTATTGGTGAAAGAAGCGCATGAGAAAAAGAAAGCGACAGTCATGGTCACTCACGACGAGCGAATGATCCAATGGAGTGATCGCATTTTCCGAATGGAAGATGGCAATCTGATCGAACAAAACGCCCCGTCAAGAGAAACTGCACAAGTCTGAGTGGAAAAGTAGAGGGATTTGTTTATAATAGAGGGAGTAGATTGCGAATGATGGAGGAGAATCCCTTGCCAAGTACAACATTTTTTCATTTAAAACAAGAGAAAAAAGAAAAAATCGATGCCGTGCTTTTAGAAGAATTCTTCAGCAAGCACATCAGTCAAGTCAAGGTCTCTGCCATCGTCGAAAAGTCGCACATTTCTAGAGGGGCGTTTTACAAGTACTTTCAAAACTTAGAAGATGCCTATGACTATGCGATCGCCGACTATTCAAACCAAATCCATTCCGCGATTTTTACGTTTATCAATCGCAACAAAAATGATTTTTTCAAAGGGATCGAAGAATACTTGGCTTGGTGCAGTCAATGGTCACCTGAAGATGATCATTGGAAAATGATCCACTTATGTACCCAAAGCAATGCCTGGACGAAGCGCGATGCGATCCCTGACGATTCGCCCATGATTCGTCAGTGGTTGGAGCTGTTGGAAGAAAATCGCTTTACGATCCATGATACGCAAGAAGCTGTCAGTTTCCTTTATTTTATTATGGCGGTCGTGATGGATAGTCTGACAGATTTTATTTCGAATGAATGGACCGCAAAAGAGCTGATCAAAGATTTTCGCTATAAGGTGCAATGGATCAAGTATGGAATCAAAGAGGAAAATGACGAAGAATGAACGCTTCGGCAAGAGGATGGAGCAAATGCCTCGCACAGCGGAAAAGTTCATATATAAGGAAAGAGGTGCCCGACAACCGAAATAGTTGTCGGACACCTCTTTTTTGAGGGAATGATTATTTTTTATTTACACGTTTCGCAATGATCGGCAAGATCAAGCCAATCAAAAGAAAGGCGATTGGCGTAATGATATTTAAGGCCAATTGGAAGAACCAAGCTTGCGGATCTGCCGCATAATCAAGCTTAGGAACCATCCCTAAAATGCAGGCAAAGGCCGTGAACAAGAAGCACCATAAGCCGATCCCAAAGCCAACCTTGGTGTTTTTCACGAATTTATAATCGGAAGTAAAGCGATTGGCGTGTTTGTTGACTAACATAAAGGCTAAGAAGACCCATAAGTAACGCAATGGCATGACAACTGAATTCAAGTTCAACAACCAACGATACAGTTCGGTCATATTGCCGATTCCTAGTGCTGGAATAATGATCAAAATGCTGACTAGGATACCAGTCATAATATACCCATTTACTGGTGTTCCTTTTTTGTTTAGTTTTGCTAAGCCATTTGGTACAAATTCTGAATCAGCATCAGACAATAATATTTTCAATGGGGCATCAATTGAAAAAGCCAAAGCAGAAATTTGCGCCAACGCATTGGCGATGGAATAAAGAATGACAAAGAAATTGCCGATTCCGTAGAAGTTTCCTAGTCGTTGAAAGGCTTCATAAGCGCCGTTGACCATCAAATCTTCTGGAATATGGTTGGCATCAAAAAGCATCCCCATAGCAATCGAGCCTAGCAAGGCACATAACGCCACCATACCGGCTAAAAAGATCATGCCTTTTGGAAATTCTTTGGCAGGATTTTTTGTGTTATTTACGTAAGGCGAGATTTTTTCACAGCCACCTACCGCAAATACCAGCATCGAGATCGTGGTTAAATAGGTAAAGTCAAATTTAGGGATATAGGTTGAAACAGATGACATATTTGGTGTAGCAATCTCAGCACCAGTCATTGCTGGAGCAGTCACTGCTAAAAGAATAAAAAGAATCGACATCACGAACATGGCTGTTCCGGCGATGTTCCCAATCATTTTTAAGGTCGTCAATCCTTTAGAGGCAATCCATAAAAAGAATAGAAAAATAGCTAAACAAATCAACGAGACTTCCATGGAGCCCATCGTTGATACAAATGTACCATTTCCTTTAAATAACCAACTCAATGACACTAAGATTCCTTGGGGTTTTTGTGCCAAATAAGGCACGTGAACGACCCAATAAGTCCAAGCAGCAAAAAAAGCCAACCGCTTTGTTGAGGTTTCTTTGATCCATGAGGAAACCCCACCACTTGACTCTTTGAAGGTCGATCCTAACTGACCAACACTTAATGCATAGGGTACAAAATAAAGAGCCATAATTAATAGCCACGAAACAACAACAGTCAATCCTTGTTGAGCGTAGTTGTTTACAACATTTCCCAGTCCCCAAACAGAGACGAACGCCATCAGCGCAATATTATACCAGCGTAATTGTTTCTCATTCATCGCTTTCTCCTTCTTAAAATGATTTTTCTGACTGGTTAAAATAGAGCGTTTTTTGAAATTTAGTGAGAAAAAAATTTCTTTCCATAAGCGCTTGATCACTATCAAGTTTCTTATGCATTTTTTCGCAAATGTCAAAGATCAAATTGAAAAAAAATTTCATTTGCTTCTTTTTATCCAGTCGTTGATTTTCCATAGTTAGGATAAACCTCTGAATTCTTTTGGTCAAGAAAAATTAAATTGTTATTTAAAAAAAATAATAAATTTCTGATGATTGAAAAAGCAAACATCATCATTCATTAATAATCTGAAAGGAATCCAACTACATTTGGTCAAGGGCATGGATGAAAGAGGGAGTGTTTCATTTAAATGAATGGACGTACAAAGATGGAAGAAACCCTTTCGTAAGGCTTTTCGCTGGTACTTTTTGGATTGATATTTAAGCAAAGAAAGTAGGAGAGTAGTCGTAGTTTTTTTGGTTTTCTAAGAAAAATTTTACGCGAACATTCTTTCAAAGAAACACTAAAACAAAGTTAGCCGAATGCTTCGTTCCATCGAAATCACTCGTTTTTTTTCGCCAACTTATAGGAGGTGGGTGTTATTCGCTCAAATACTGGCCATAAAATCAGATAAAAGACGAAGTTTCCGCTGGCATGGAAGAAATCGAACAGTAGTCCTTGAAGGTAATAGGCAAGAAACGAAGGAAACTGATAAAGCCAAACTTCCATCAACGAAACGATCAAGCCATAAAGAAGTCCGCAAAGAAAGGCAAAGAAAGCTTGCAAGAAGCGGTTTTTCTTGATGATCGGTATTTTTCCAATCTGATGAAAAAGAACGATGGTGACAGTAAGTGCAGCCAATTGACTGATCGTCCAGAGACCCATGCCTAGATAGATATTTGTTCCGAGCAAACTTAATAAGGCAATCACCAACGCATCGGATAAACGGTAAGAAAAAGCCACTAAAAATAAAAGGGCACTCATAGGCTGAATGTTAGGGATAAAGACAAAAACTAACCGTCCAACGATACAAGCCGCAGTGATCAGTGCTAAATGAGAAATTCTTTGGATAGAAAATATCTTGGTTTGGGGAGGAAGCATGAGAATCGCCGTCTTTCTAATTGATAATCATTCTCATTATACATGGAAAATAATAAAATTCAAGATTGAAATGCACATTATATAGTACGATAATAAAAAACGAGCACAATATGTTGTGTTTTAGAAGGCGAGGGAAAGAAATGGAATACAAAAAACAAACGATTGAGAAATTGAACGAGGATATCAAGTTGTTCCAAGAAGTTTCGGCGATCACACCAGAAATGACCCAAACATTTGAGGGAATCGCTCGTTTGATTATGCTGGATCGTTATTCATACAAGGATCAAACCCATCAAACATTGCGTAAGGATGATTTGGTGATTTTGACAACGAAAGCTGATCCTAAATATCCTGCGCGAGGAATCGGTGTTGTGAAAGCAATCGATGGGGAACTAGTCTCTATCGAAGTGGAAGAGGCCTATCGCTCAGCGTTAGAAGATATTGATGAACAAGCCAATGGACTTGTTAAAAGAAGAAAAAGTGACATTGAAAAACCGTTAGAACTCTTTTTTGAGCAAGTGGCGCATCGTGTAGCCAAAGGGATTTCTGCCAACGAGTCCCATGACCAGGAGCACTTCTTTGAGGCGTTTTACCAACAAATCGTGGCGCAAAACCTAATTCCCGCAGGCAGAGTACTTTATGGAGCAGGAACAAATTCTCAAGTTACCTACTTCAATTGCTTTGTGATGCCTTTCATCCATGATTCCCGAAAAGGGATTGCTGTTCATCGACAAGAAGTTATGGAAATCATGAGTCGAGGTGGCGGGGTTGGAACCAATGGGTCGACTTTGCGACCAAAATCAAGTGTGGTCCACGGTGTCAGTGGTCGGTCTTCTGGGGCAGTTTCTTGGTTGAATGATTTGGCAAACTTGACGAACCTTGTCGAACAAGGAGGTAGCCGCCGTGGAGCGCAGATGATTATGATGGCAGATTGGCATCCAGATATTTTTACGTTTATTCTTTCTAAAGTTCAAAATCCTGCTGTATTGCTTCACCTGAAAAAAACAGTCACGAATGCAGCAATCAAACAACTGATCAATGAAAAACTGCAATTTGATCCTTTGACAAAAATGGAAGAAAGAATGTTCACTTATCTAGCGCAACTGCCTGAATCGTCAGATAAGGAACATAATGACATGATCCAAAAGGCAAAAGAAAAATTGCGCATAGGTGGCAGCTATACGGTAAAAGAAAGTGATTTCTTAACTGGTGCGAATATTTCAGTCTGCTTGACAGGAGAATTCATGGAAGCAGTGAAGACAGATGGGTGGTATGAGCTGCGCTTTCCAGATATTGACAATTATTCAGAAGCAGAGATGGCGCAATATGATGCAAAATGGGCGGAAGTCGGGGATGTGCGAGAATGGGCAGCTGCTGGTCATAAAGTCAAAACCTATCAAAGAATCAAAGCTCGTGAGTTATGGGAGTTGATTACTTTTTGTGCAACGTATTCTGCTGAGCCTGGTATTTTCTTTATCGATAATGCCAACAAGATGACGAATGCTACAGCATACGGACAAAAAGTCGTGGCAACCAATCCGTGCGGTGAACAGCCCCTAACCCCTTATGCCGTCTGTAACTTGGCAGCCATCAATCTCGCAAACATGGCGGATCGCCAGAAAGGCACCGTTGATTTTGCCAAACTAAAAGAAACCGTGAAAACAGCAGTTCGTTTCCAAGACAATGTTATTGACGCAACGCCTTACTTTTTTGACAAAAATGAGCAGCAGGCGAAAGGGGAAAGACGTGTTGGATTAGGGATCATGGGCTTGGCAGATTTATTGATCTACTGTGGGAAAAAATACGGATCGGCAGAAGGGAATCAATTCGTTGATCAAATTTTCGAGGCAATGGCAGTCACTGCCTATGAGGCATCCATTGAATTGGCGAAAGAAAAAGGCAGCTTTCCCTTCCTGATTGGAAAAAATGACCAAGAGACGCAAGCGTTGCGGAAGAAATTTATCGATACAGGATACATGAAAAAAATGCCAGCGCACATCCGCGAAGGCGTGCTGCGAATCGGTATTCGCAACTCTCATCTTTTGACTGTTGCGCCAACAGGATCGACAGGCACGATGACGGGAGTTTCAACTGGTTTAGAACCTTACTACTCCTTTTCTTATTTTAGAAGCGGTCGACTAGGTAAGTTTATTGAAATCAATGCGGAAATCGTTGACGAATACCTGATGGATCATCCTGAACGAACCAAAGCGGAGTTGCCGGCATGGTTCATTTCCGCTATGGAGTTGACACCCGAAGAGCATGTCGGTGTGCAATGCACCATTCAACGCTGGGTGGATAGCTCCATTTCAAAAACGGTCAATGCACCAAAAGGATATACAGTAAGCCAAGTAGCCAAGGTTTATCGAGATCTTTATGAAGGAGGAGCCAAAGGAGGGACCGTCTATGTAGACGGCAGCCGAGATTCACAAGTACTTACCTTAGAAGCGGTTGAAAATGAGCTGACCGCACAAGTTGAACCGCTGCCTGTCGTTCAAGTAGATGAACCCGTCGCCTCTGGTAAAATCTGTCCCATCTGCCATGAAGGAACCATTGAGGAAATCGGCGGCTGCAGTACCTGCACAAACTGTAAAATCCAATTAAAATGCGGGCTCTAAGAAAAACGGGATTGATAAAATAACTCTTATCCGCATATTGGATAGAAAAACGATTAGTATTTTGACTATTGGAGAGGAAGAAATAGATGAAAAAAGTATTTGTCGTATTCATGCTAGTGAACACACTACTCGTCGCTACAGGATGCCAACAGGTAAGTGTAACGTCAGAAAGCACGCAGCAAAGTTCCTTGAAGCAAGAACAAGGAACAGCTACGATCGTCATCCAAAATCAAGAAGCTGTGACCTCAAAAGAAGTAACGTTCCGAGAAAATGAGTCGCTGCTGGAAGTAATGAAAGAAAACTTTGCGATCAAAGAAAAAGATGGCTTTATCACTTCGATTGACGGCATCAGCCAAGATCAAAAAGCCAATCTATTTTGGGTCTATACCGTCAATGACCAAATGACCGATAAAGGGGCACAAGAGTTGTTTTTAAAAAACAATGACACTATCACATTTGATTTGAAAGCATTCTGATTTGTTTGATTCTAAGGATCTTTACTGGTACAAAAGAACTTGCCCATAAAGATCTTTATCTATACAGATAGACTCTTGCGTTGATTTTGGAGGCAGTTTTGCACTCAAGTTCTACTCAAGAGTCTATTCTTGTTTTTCTATCAGAGTTTGGAGTGGTGGCTTATTTTATTTTAAAATTGGAATAATAGAAATAAAGATACCATTACATACATAAGTTTTAGCCATGATGTTTCTTTCGTATTTTGGCTTTCGTTCCTATTTTTTGTAGAAAATAATTTTTTTATAGTAGAGTGGAAATGGACAAAAATTTGATTTATCCGTTAGCTTAAGTGGCTAACGCTTCTATTCTCTAATATATGATTTTACTTACTATTTTTCTTGCGATTGTTTCCCAATCTGCTTGTTGTTCATAAAAACAATGTTATCATTGTATCATCAGATGTGGGTGGCGAACAGTGGTCTAAAACACGAGCGTTGATTACAAATAAGGTTTTTTCGTTCTCTTTGTTTATTGTTCGAAAAAGGTAGGAGGAGAATAATGGTTGAGGTACTTTTGATGTGTGGCGTTAGTGGTGCAGGCAAAACCACTTACTCAAAACAAAAAGAGCAAGAAGGCTATGTAAGACTAGCAATAGATGAATTGATTTGGGAAGATTATGGCGTTTATGGTGTTGATTACCCTTCGGAGAAATATGCAAAAGTTTCTTCATTATCTTCAGTTAAATTGAAAGAGCTTACAGTGAAGGCTGTTCAAGAAGGAAAAAACGTAGTTGTCGATTCTAGTTTTTGGGCTAAAAGTCACCGAGACGCTTATAGAGAACTACTGGCAGCATATGATGTGACGATTAAAGTAATCTATCTAAAAGCTGATTATGATACTTTACGAAAACGATTAGCGATCAGAAATAAAGTCCAGACTGCAAATTCCGCTTTTCCTATTACAGAAGAAATCCTTCAACGTTTTTTTTCAGGATTCGAAGAACCGATAAATGAAGATGAAGTAGTGATTGAGCAAAAGAATAAATGAAGTAGCATCAAAACGTTTTTTACTCTTTTTCAATACAGTTAGTCTTATTCCTGTGCAGGACACGAAGGACAGTCATGCTAGAAGCAAAATAGTGATTGGCAATTTCTTTTCTTGTTGCATTCTTCGATTAATAAACGAATCAAAAAGCAAGCCGCTGAAGACAAAATGACTATGACAGCTGTTAAAGACCAAGAATCAATACATGAAACCGCCCATTGGATAAATAGGACGGCAAACAGTAAGCACCTTGAGCAATCGAAACCACAAGTTAAGTCTCAAAAAACGATTACTACAAGATATGAAGAATTGTAAGAAAAATTAAGTATATTCACTCTCTTTGTTAACGTACGTTATAATATGTTTAAGATATTTAAAGAAAAGGAGGAGAAAACATGGAAGTAATTACACCAACAAATGTAAGAAAAAACCTTTATGAAATCATTAAGCATGTTGTGGCTGACAGTCAACCTGTAGAAATTGCGAATACAAAAGAGCAAGAAAGCGTCATTATGATTAGTAAGAGCGATTGGAACTCCTTACAAGAAACACTCAACTTACAAAATGTGGGTGTACTTGATCGGATCAAACACTTTGAGAATGAAGAGAGTGAAGATTTAGGTGAAATAGATTGGGATACAATGTAAAGATCAAAAAGAATGCTCGCAAAGATTTGTCTAAATTGAAGAGTATCAATCTAACTAGTAAGTTTGATGAACTGATCAAAGTTAAGGAAAATCCTTTTCAAACACCGCCACCTTACGAAAAATTAACAGGATTACCTTACTGTTCAAGGTGTCTCAATATCAACCACAGGTTGGTATACAGCGTGGAGGAAGAGAGTAAAACGATCACGATTCTCTCTGTTTGGTCACATTATGAACGTGGACTATGATATGATAAACTATTTCGACTCTTTGTCAATAAGTCTAATGGTAATAAGTCAAGCTGAAGATTGAGAATATTTTTATTGTGTAACCTGTTTTGAAGCGCACTTAACTAGCCCCGGCCAAAATCAATTTTTTTCGGAGTATTTCAAAGGTTTGCGTCAATAACAGAATGTTATTTATCTATCACGCTCCTTGGTGGCGTGTATAGTTGATGGTTACGTAGTAGCGTATCCACCAGACGCAAAAATATTTGAGAAACTCTGGCAGTTAGCTTCAAGTGAACAAAGAGTAAGATCTGACAATCTGTTGTCCTCCTCCCATACTGGTGACTGGACCTATAAGGAAAAGAAATGCTTGCTTTGGCTGTGCTAATTAGATATGGATACTTTTGAAACGTTTGAAGTGATCCTTCACTCGGTTCGCTTGTTTTGCTATATATTGGTTGTCCCAGAGCCATTCTAAGATCATTTGAAAAAATACCACTGGATAAATCCCCTTAGGTACTGCTTCAGAATGCTTTGATGTACATATTGCCAATGTTTGAGGTACGGGATCAACGGTGCGAGAAGTTCCCCTTTTCCTAAAGCGGAACAAACAGGTTAGTAATTTTCGTTATAACCTGTTATAATGAAATGGGTGCAACAGTAGAAAAGGAGCGTGAAATGTATGCGATCAATTAAAGTCCGTAAGATTGGAAACAGCGTAGGAATTATTTTGCCTAAGGAACTTGGATTGAAGAATGGAGATACTCTTCAAGCAGAAAAGGAAGGGAACTTATTTATTTTGGATACAACTCAAACAGCTAAGAATCATGATAAAAAGCTGATCGAGGAAAGTTTTAAAGACTTTGAAGAAGGTTTGATCGTAACTGAAACCGAAATGAGAGAGAATTTCGGAAAGTATGGTTGGAGTTAAATGAAAGAATACACACTAGTTTATTCCCAGCGTTTTCAGCAAAGTTTATCAAATTTAATAACTGAATGGGAAAATGAGTTGCTGCTTTCACAAACTAGCATCAAAAGATTTGTAGGAGCGATACAGAAGGCGCTAGAACTTACTAAGACGTTCCCGAAAATGTATGAGGAAGTTTCAAAAATATACGGTATGAAGACTACAACTTATCGAATTGTTATCGGCAAAAGTTATGCTCTTTTTTATCGGATTGATGACGAGAAAAAAGAGATTCTTGTAGGACGTATTTTCCAGTCTAAACAGATGAGACTAGACTTTTGAGCGTCTTAGTCGTTTTGAATATATTCGATTATTTCAATTACCTTCTGACTCGATTGTTCAAAGTAGATAGAATTGTTTCTTAATGTTTGGATCAATTCCTCCACCGGAGTTTTGGAGTACGGCAGTGATTTAAATCTTCAAAGAGCTTTTAGCTTGGGGTATTTGGGAGTATGTTCAGATAAAAAGGTGTCAGAAACTTAATGGTTTTTGATCCTTTTACTATATTAAAATATTGAAGAATAAATTATAATGAAAAAATTTTATCTTTAGAATCAATGGCTATTGAGAACACACTGTCTCATGTTATGGGTCTTGTTGTATCGAATAAGCGAGAGCAACTTTCTCCCGAGCTAGATTTCTTAGATGTCTATGCGGACCAATTAAACTTTAGAAATGTGTTCAGTGCTCGGATCCAAAATCAATCGGGGACGTTTGTTAATCAGTTAGAGGTTATTGCATCAATTTATAATGAAGATCAAACAGAAAGCCTCTATTCCACAGAGGCATCAGGAATGCAAATGGTGCCTCACTCCAATTTTGCCTTTCCAATTCCTTTGAATGGTGAGTCATTTGTCCCACGTAATTATGTTCTTCATCTACAAGCAAATTCTGGAGAATTGAAATGGGAGTGGACGAGATCATTTGAGGTAGATGATCATATATCTAAGACATTTAACCGACAAGATATAACTATTCCTAGCCAAAATAAATACTGGGTATTAGTTTCTATTTTTCTTGTTATACTATTACTTTTAGTGCTTTTTATGTTAACGGCAACGATAAAATGTAGGAAAATGGCAATTTAAAATTGTTGGTTTTCCTACATTTTTGTATGCTCTTCTTATCCCAAATGAAACGGAGGTTCAGGGATGAGAAAAGATATACGCGAAGGAGTGATGATCTACGTGATCAACGAAATCAAACCGAACTATGCCGCATTAGCCAAACAATATGACTGTGATTATCGAACAGTCAAAAATGCATACGAAGAAGCTAAGGGTGAAACGTCCACACCTACCCCGCGCAAGAAACGTCCAAGCAAGTTGGATCCATATAAAGAAATTATCCAAGACAAAGTCAAGGGGCATTGTAGTGCCTACAGTATCTTCAAATTTATCGAACGCAAAGGATTTGACGGGAGCTACAGCCTAGTAAAAGCTTACTGTCGCGAGTTCAAACAAGAAAAAGTGCAAAAGGCCACCATTCGTGTCGAGCATAACCCGGGACTTTCCGCCCAGGTTGATTGGAAGGAAGATATGCGCTTAATCAGTAATCAAGGAGAAGTTTTTGAATTTAATATCTTCTTATACGTCCTTCCTTACTCGAAGAAAAAATTCATTACTTTAACCTTTGACCGTAAGCAAGATACCCTGTTTGAATGTCTGGATGATGCCTTCTATCACACCGGTGGTGTGCCAAAAGAAATCTGGTTCGACAATATGAAGACGGTGGTTGATCATTCTCGCAGTCAGTTTTCAAAAGCGCATTTCAACGAACGCTTTTATGCCTTCAGTAAAGACGCCAGCTTCACGCCAATTGCCTGTCGTCCCTTTCGACCACAAACAAAAGGATGTGTAGAAGCGTTAGCCAGAACTGTTGATCGACTGAAGGTCTATAACCATGAATTTTATGATACCGTAGAGCTATGTCATCTAGTGAATGACCTATGTTCTGAGTTAAATAGTGAAGTCTCCCAGGCAACGGACCAGACGCCAGATGAGCGTTGGTGGACAAACGAAAAAGAGCACCTACATGAATTACCGAAAAACCTTTTGAATCCTTATTTTGAGGACTTTACTAGCCGTAAAGTCACGAAGGAAGCCATGGTCGTTTTCCGTAAATGCAGGTACTCTGTAGATCCTCGCTATATCGGTAAAGAGGTTGAAATCGAGCTCTCCGACAAGGAAGACCAAGTACAAATTCATTATAACGGAGAACTGATCCGGTCGCATCCCTTAACGAAAAAACAATTGAACTATCATGAGGAGGACTATTTCCAAATCCTAAAGTCAGATGTCATGAGCCATAAAGAGGACGATGACATCAGAGCTTATACTCGCGAAAGTCTAAAACAATATGATTTGGTGGAGATTGCTGATGAAGAATAGCCATTATCAAGAACTGATGACCAACCTAGAAACGCTCGGTTTGAATCACATGCGGGAGTATGTTCCCAATTATATCGAGGTTGCCAATCGAGAGGAGCTTTCCTTGACGGAAGCTCTTCTGGAATTAACGCGAAAGGAAGTCAATCATCAACATAACCAGAAAATGAATCGCGTGATAGAGCGAGCGCGCTTTCCTAAACGGACCAGTCTAGAGGAATTTGATTTTACCTTCCAGCCAAGTATTAATAAACGTGAACTGCTGGATTTAAAGCACATGGGTTTCGTAGAAAAGCATGAGAACCTGGTCTTTATTGGGAGCCCAGGAGTTGGGAAAACGCATCTAACGATTGCCTTAGGAATTGAAGCCTGCCATCAAGGGTACCGGACTTTATTCATCCCTTGTCATGAGCTTCTTTTACGCTTACGAGCTGCCTATGAGAAAGGCACGCTTGAGCGAGTACTAAACCGATATGCACGATATGATGTGTCGATTATTGATGAGATTGGCTATCTACCGATACAAAAACAAGAAGCCGATTTGTTCTTCCAGCTTCTGGCCATGCGTTATGAACACCGCTCTACGATTATTACGACAAATATCGTCTTATCTCGATGGGGTGAATTGTTTCAAAGCCCAGAAATCGCGGCAGCGATCCTTGACCGACTGGTTCATCATGTCAAAGTGTTCAAGATTACCGGCAAGTCTTATCGTATGAGAAATAAAATCTAAACTGGCGATTGCCGACAATTCCTATTGCCGAAAACCTACATTTTTATTCTGCCCAAAACCAAAGGTGATAAACGTTTCATCTGTAAATAGTGGGTCTTTGATCTCAAAATAACCGTCTTTTTTGGTGCTTTGTTTTAAAGCACTTGCGTAGGCTAATGCCTGGCTTGGTTTTTCAGCTAAAATAACCGTACTCATTAACTATCCCTCTTTTCTTTGTTTTTTCTTTGATCTACTGTCACGTTATATCTTGCTCGATACCTTCTAAACGTTCGGCGATTGATTCAGTTTTGTGAAGAGTACAAATTGGTGAAATAAGGCTGGTTACATTCATCAACAAAAATAACTTATCTGTTTTGGAGAAAAATACTGTGTTAAAAACAATTAAACCCCGCGCACTAACGATGGTGTTTTTGGGGAGTACAATCTTATCTTTTGGCTTATTTAATATCCATTCCTTCAGTGGTGTGACTGAAGGTGGTGGTCTGGGGCTGACCCTGTTACTAGATCATTGGTTTCATTTGTCACCAGCAATCACTGGGTTCATCTTCAATATGTTATGTTATGCGGCTGGCTGGAAAATATTAGGGCGAGAGTTCATATTTTATTCCATTGTCGCTTCTGTGGGTTTTTCTGCTAGCTATAGTCTTTTTGAAGCAATCGGACCTTTTTGGCCCCATATCGGTGATACGCCCCTTTTGGCAGCAGTAGTAGGAGCTATCTTTGTCGGGGGTGGCTGTGGGCTTTGTGTTCGAGCAGGTGGTGCCCCGGGTGGAGATGATGCTATGGCCATGAGTATTGCCAAAGTTTTTAAAATGAAAATTCAGTGGGCCTACCTTGCTAGTGATTTGGTCGTCTTGGTATTGTCTTTGAGCTATATTCCCTTGAATCGCATTGGTTTTTCATTGCTGACAGTCATACTTTCAGGACAACTCATCGGTATCGTACAAGAATTTCATTTGCCAGCTTGGATGCATCAGGAAAAGCCGGCTAAGGTGGAGTAATCAACTTTTCTAGCAAGCTTAAATACAAAAGCGTAAAGGCAAGCAACCTTGAAAGAGGGCTTGCCTTTTTTTAGACTTGGTATTATAAAGTTTTCACAAGTGAAAACTCCATAATACCAAGTCTACAATCCGGCTGATTCTCCGGTAGCAAGGCAATCTTGTTTTCTAATTGATAGGAGGGGATGAAGGTAGCTTTGGGAGTAGCGCATTTCTTTAAAAAAACTGAAAAAAAGATACGTGAAAGCGGTTGACATTTAAAAAAGGTTGCGCTATTCTTTAATAGAGTTAGTTAGTTAAGCTAAACAACCTATTTGATGGAGGGATTTTCAATGAGTTATTTTCCAAGTATCGACAAGATTCAATATGAAGGCACAGACACAAAAAATATGTTTGCATTCCGCCACTACAATCCAGATGAAGTAGTGATGGGCAAAAAAATGAAGGATCATCTTCGTTTTGCCATTGCTTATTGGCATACAATGACTCAAGATGGTTCGGATCCATTTGGTAATCCAGTCAACCAACGCCCTTGGTTTGGTGAAACGCCAATGGAAACTGCCAAAAATCGGGTAGAAGCCTTCTTTGAAATTTGCGAAAAATTAGGCGCAGAATACTTCTGTTTCCATGATGTAGATATCGCACCAGAAGGCGATAGCTTAGAAGAATTCTTTGCAAATGTTGATGAAATTACTGACTTGATCAAAGAAAAAATGGATCAAACAGGGATTAAATTGCTTTGGAACACTGCCAACATGTTTTCTAATCCACGTTTTGTTAACGGCGCGGCTTCAACAAATAACGCTGAAGTTTATGCGATTGCTGCAGCACAAGTGAAAAAAGGCTTAGACATCTCCAAAAAACTTGGCGGTGAAAACTATGTCTTCTGGGGTGGCCGTGAAGGATACGAAACTTTACTGAATACCAACATGAAACTTGAACAAGACAATATAGCTCGTCTTTTCAAAATGGCGATTGCTTATGGTGAAAAAATTGGTCACAAACCACAGTTCTTGTTGGAACCAAAACCAAAAGAACCTTCAAAACATCAATATGACTTTGATGCAGCGACTACGATGGCCTTTATCCAACATTACGGTTTAGAAGGCGACTTCAAGTTGAACTTGGAAGCGAACCATGCTACTTTAGCTGGTCATACATTTGAACACGAAATTGCAGTGGCACGTTGCTACGATTCATTGGGTTCATTGGATGCCAACCAAGGGGATGTTTTGTTAGGTTGGGATACGGATGAATTCCCTACCAATGTCATGGACGTGACTTTGGCGATGTACGAAGTCTTGGAAAATGGCGGTATCGCTCCTGGTGGGATCAACTTTGACTCCAAAGTACGTCGTTCCGCTTTCGAAGCAGAAGACTTGTTCTTGGCTCATATTGCTGGGATGGATACTTTCGCTCGCGGTTTGAAAAATGCAGCGAAATTAAAAGAAGATCGTTTCTTCGATGATTTGAAAGAAGAACGCTATGCTTCCTTTAACGAAGGCCTCGGCAAAAAAATCATGAAGGATGAAGAAGACTTGGAAAGCTTATACGATTATGCTGTTAGCCATGAAGATCCAGTCCTGAAATCTAGCCATATCGAATATGTGAAAAATATCTTGAACGATTATTTATAAGCCGTTTAAATGATGAGGGGTCTTCTTAGGCCCCTTTTCTTGTACAAAAAATTAATGAAGGTTAGGTGGACTGATGACTCGCGATTTATGTTGGTTACGAAAAGTAGCCAGTCATTATTTTCAACATTTCTCATTGCCTGCGGATGATTTAGTGGCAAGAAGTATTCGCCGAGAAGTAGGCACATTACTGAATTTGACAAAAGAAGTAGCAAGTGAAGGGGACTTGGCCTTTTCACTTGTAACAGAAGAGTGTTTGGGAAGGGAAGGCTATCGAGTAAAAGGGGAGCAAAATCATGTTGCTATTCAGAGTAATACGACAAAAGGCTTACTCTATGGCTTATTTGCCTTGTATGAAAAATTGATATTGGGAGAAGATTTCACTTCTTTTACAAGTGTGCCAGACCAAGCGCTACGGATGATTAATCACTGGGATAATATGGATGGAACAATTGAACGAGGCTATGCCGGAGATTCCATTTTCTTTAAAGACAATGAATTTCGTAAGGATTACCAACTGATTGAGTCCTACGCTCGTCTTTTAGCATCTGTGGGAATTAATGCTATCTCAATTAATAACGTGAATGTTCGTGGTGCAGCCAAAGCCCTCATTTGCGAGGAGCATTTTGGCGAATTGCGACTTATTGATGAAATTTTGGGCTCTTACGGAATTAAGCTATACCTTAGTGTGAACTTTGCCGCCCCTAAAGCGATTGGTGGTTTGGAAACAGCGGATCCTCTTGCTAAAGAAGTCATCGCTTTCTGGCAAGAAAAAATTGATGCTTTATATCGTTATATTCCTGATTTTGGGGGCTTTGTAGTGAAAGCGGATTCGGAAGGGGAACCAGGGCCTTTTGCTTATGGTCGTGGGCATGATGATGGGGCCAATATGTTTGGCAGGCTATTGCAACCTCATGGTGGACATTTGGTATGGCGTTGTTTTGTTTATAATCATCAGCAAAACTGGCGGGACCGTAGCATTGACCGTGCCAAAGCAGCGTATGATCATTTTATGCCTTTGGATGGGAAATTTGTTGAAAATGTTAGCCTACAAATTAAGCTTGGCCCATTGGATTTCCAAGTGCGAGAGCCCACTTCTCCTTTGTTGAGTGGGTTGCGAAAGACCAATCATATCATTGAGTTTCAATTGACTCAGGAATATACGGGGCATCAAAAAGCCGTTTATTATCAATTGCCCGTGTGGAAAGAAGCATTGGATTTTGATTGTCGCAATGAAGACGTACCAGGCCAAGTGAAGGAATTATTGAAAAACACTTCACCACAACCAGCTTACAGTGGTATTTGTGCCGTAGGAGTGGTGGGCATGTCAGAAAACTGGACTGGCCATAAGCTGATGCAAATCAATCTCTATGGTTATGGCAAACTGTGTTGGAACAATCAGCTGACCACCCAAGACTGTGCCCAACGTTGGATTGGCTTAACTTTCGATTTAGCTGAGGATCAAACGAAAAAGTTGGCAGATCTTTTGGTGACTTCTCGGGAAACCTATGGCATGTATACAGCCCCTCGAGGTGTCGGTTTTATGGTGACGCCAAGAACCCACGATGGGCCCAATATCGATGGTTATGAATATGATCGGTGGGGAACGTATCATTTTGCTGACCATCTGGGTATTGGCAATGATCGAACAACTTCAGGAACGGATTACGTGTCACAATATGCGCCAGCTATCCGAGATTACTTTAATGACTTAACAACTTGTCCCGATGAGTTGTTGTTATGGTTTCACCATGTACCTTACACGCATCGACTACACAATAGCAAAACCCTGATTCAAGACATCTATGATACGCATTTTGAAGGTGTTAAACGAGTTGAGGACTATCAAGCTGTTTGGGAAGAAATCGGTCCTCATGTTGACCAGAATTCTTATCAAAATGTCAAAGAGTTGCTGCAATGGCAACGAGAACTGGCAGTGGAGTGGCGAGATCAAATCAATACTTATTTCTGGCGAAAATCGGGTATTGCCGATCAAGCAGGGCGTAAAGTATATCCATAAAGTTACGCTTATAAAGGGTTCTACGCTTTCAAGCCTTGAAAAATAAATACGAGGCCATCTGACGCGGGATATACGAAGGTTTTGAGGTAAAAAAGAACTTTAGTCTTTAGAAAATAGTATGACGGTAGCTAAACTAGCCCTGTCAAAAGAAAAACGAATTTTTTGTCTGTCGGTTTCGCTATAACCTGATGAAGTTGTTGGGGGGCGAGACCGACTTTTTTTAAGGAGTAAAGGGTTCGTGCATAGTTGTTCATTAGTGGTTAATAGACGGATAGTGGTGTAGCAAAAAAAACAAAAAAATTGTTCTGTAAGCGGTTGACTTGTGTCAAGAGGTGTTTTATCATTTAGAAAGTTAGTAAAGCATACAAACTGAACTAGCTGACTCATTTTAATAGCGCCTTATTTCAGGGATGCTAGCTGGTGTCCCTCTTCCTTAGCAATTAAAAATGAGAAACGAGGCTAACCATGAATACTTTTACTAATCCAGTTTTGAAAGGCTTTTCTCCAGATCCAAGCGTTTGCGGGGTAGGAGAAGATTTCTATTTAGTGACCTCGACGTTTGCTTATTTTCCAGGTGTTCCCATTTATCACAGCAAAGATTTGGTAAATTGGACACAAATTGGCAATGTCTTAGAGCGGGATAGCCAGTTGCCTTTAGACCAGGCGGGGCATTCCCAAGGGATATTTGCACCTTGTCTTCGTTACCATGAAGGAACTTTCTATATGATTACCACCAATGTTACCCATGGTGGCAACTTTGTGGTGACAGCAACCGATCCCAAGGGGCCGTGGTCTGATCCCTATTATTTAGAAGATGCTCCAGGTATTGATCCCAGTCTATTCTTTGATGAAGATGGACGTTGTTATTATGTAGGCACGCGCCCGAATCCAAAAGGTGTCACTTACAATGGTGATTGGGAAGTATGGTTGCAAGAACTTGATCTAAATACCATGCGTCTGATTGGTGTGAGTACTTCTTTGTGGAAAGGTGCTATGCGAGATGTAGTTTGGCCTGAGGGACCACATCTTTATAAAAAAGACGGCTATTATTATCTGATGATTGCGGAAGGGGGAACTGGCTTTAACCATTGTGTGACGATTGCTCGAAGTCAACAAGTGGCAGGGCCTTATTTGGGAAATCCCAATAACCCTATTTTGACTCATCGACATTTGGGTAAAGATTTTCCTGTTTGCAATGTCGGGCATGGGGATTTAGTAGAAACGACAACAGGCAAGTGGTATATGACTTGTTTGGCTAGTCGAAACTATGAAGGTTACAGCAATCTTGGACGTGAAACGTTTCTCGCTGAAGTTGTCTGGGAAGACGGCTGGCCGGTAGTCAATCCAGGTCATGGGCAGCTTTTAGACGTCCAAGAACATGCACTGCCCCTCAGTCCAGTCCCAGAAACAAGCCAGTTTTCATTGGCTGAAGAAAACGTTGCCTTTGTCTATTTGCGTAATCCGCATCCTGCTGATTACAATCGGACTGTTCGTCCAGGCTGGTTGCGATTGACACCCGGGGAAGCGACTTTATCAGATGTGGCTTCACCCACTTATATTGGGTTACGACAAAAAGCGATGAATTACCATTTTCGTGTCGATATCCAACCATCCTTGGCTAAAGGGGAAGCATGTGGCTTGGCGTTGATTCAAAGCAATGACTACCATGTACGTTTGGAAATTACCGAAACAGAAAATGGCTATCTAGCCCAGCTCATCCGTACTCTAGCTGGCGTAGAAGAAACACTAGGGAGGACGACCTTTACCGGTGATCGTTTCGTATTGCAATTTACCGGTGCGTTGCAACAATTGACAGCCAAGGTAATTGTAGCTGAAGAAGAACATCTTGTCGCAGAAGCGGTGGCTATTCATTATTTAAGTACAGAAATTGCTGGTGGTTTTGTAGGCTGTACAATGGGTCTATATGCTACCAGAACAGCACCACAGGCTACAGGATATGTGGATGCTTATCAAATTGAACACCAGGTCAATTAAGAGAAGGGAATAATCGCTATGAAACAAATTTTAGGCTTAGATCTCGGAACGAGCGCGTTAAAAGGACTCCTTTTTGATGAGGGCGGGAACCTGCTAGCATCAGCAGATAGTGCTTATCCTTTAGATACACCACAAGCTGGTTACAGTGAACAAAATCCGAATCATTGGCAAAAAGCAGCGGAAATTGTGATGACAAAACTGTTGGATTTGCGTCCAGATATGAAGGATGCGTTGGTGGGGATTAGTTTTTCCGGTCAAATGCATAGTTTGGTGTTATTAGACGATGCCAACCAAGTTATTCGTCCAGCAATTTTGTGGAATGACGTACGAACAACCAAAGAATGTCAAGAAATCATGGCAACTTTTGGGGACCAATTGTTAGCCATTACGAAAAACGTGGCTCTCGAAGGATTTACCTTGCCTAAAATTCGTTGGGTTCAAAAAAATGAACCAGCCAACTGGGAAAAAGTGGCTCATGTGATGTTGCCAAAGGATTATTTGGCGTTTTGGCTGACAGGCCGATATTCGATGGACTACTCTGATGCAGCCGGTACATTGTTATTGGATGTAGAAGAAAAAGTTTGGTCAGCGGCTATTTTGAAACAGTTTGATATCGATGAAGCGGTCTTACCAACACTACATGAATCAGCTGGATTAGTCGGCAAGATAGTACCAGAATTGCAATTGAAATTTGGTTTTACCCAAGAAGTAGCGATTTTTGCTGGTGGGGCAGATAATGCCTGTGCTGCATTGGGAGCTGGGATTATTAAAGAAGGCTTAGCGATGGCCTCTATCGGAACAAGCGGCGTCTTCTTGTCTTATGAAGCAGATGAAACAGTGGATTATCAAGGAAAACTCCATCTCTTTAATCATAGCGTCAAAGACAAATTGTATGGGATGGGCGTGACTTTGGCCGCCGGAAATTCATTGAGCTGGTTTCGGGATACCTTTGCGCCAGAAGAAGATTTTGCGACCTTATTAGCGGATGTGGGGACTGTGGCAGCTGGCTCAGATGGGCTGTTGTTCACTCCTTATATCGTAGGGGAACGGACACCTTATAGTGATGCCAAGATTCGTGGCAGTTTTATTGGCATTGACACTCATCATCGATTGCGCCATTTTGGCCGTGCAGTTTTGGAGGGCATCACTTTTTCTTTAAAGGATTCTCAACAAATCATGGCAGATACGACGGGGCGCCATTTTAAACAGATTGTCTCCGTTGGTGGTGGGGCGAAAAACCCTGATTGGCTGCAAATGCAAGCAGATATTTTCGATGCTGAAATCTTAACGTTGACTACCGAACAAGGTCCAGGCATGGGAGCTGCCATGTTAGCAGCTATCGGAGCGGGATTATTCCCAGATGCTGAAAGTTGTGCCGAGGTTTTTGTGCACTATGACAAACACATCATGCCTGATCCACAACAAGTAGCGAAATATGCGAAAATTTATGAGATTTATCAAGATGTTTATCCCCAAACTGCACCAATCTGTCATCGTTTACTGACAGAAGAGTAAAAAAATGCCTCATTGCCTTGAAAGGTAAATAAGACATCGGATAATCAGCAAGTCGGCTGATTACTCGATGGCTTTCTTTAAAAAAACGATGGAACCGTATTCGTTTGCCCTGGATAGCGGAAGTTTCATGATGAATGGTAGCTAGTAAGCTTGGGACAAAAAGACTTATAGCCACTTAACATCGTAAAAATTGCTCATGGGTTTCGCCATGAGCAATTGGAAGAAGCCTACTTTTTAAGCATTCCTAGTCTTAAGTTTTGGATTTTTAAAAAGTGGGAAGTAGCCTGGGCAATGCCACCGTATAGCGGGGCATGATCCCCTAACAGGCTCGTCTGAATGGTGATACTTTGCGTAAAACGAGAGACCATTTTTCGACGTATCCGGGGAAGAAGATCGGGAATTTTACGATAGACAGAGCTATTGACGATCAATAACTCAGGATCTTCTGCCACGATGATATTGTTTAGGCCGATACTTAAATAGTCAACATTTTCTAGGGCTAGACGGATGGCATCCACATCACCGGCATTATAGGCGGCTGCAAAAATATCAGAATTAACAAAATCCAAGTCTTTTAATTTGGCAAAAGTATCAAATAACACTCTGTTGGAGGCATATTGTTCGAGACAGCCCTTATTACCACAAGGACAGAATTTGCCATTAGGGAAAAGCGTGCTGTGTCCTAATTCTCCAGAGAAGCCATGGGAGCCAGATTGTAAAGAACCATTGGCTACTGTGCCAGCGCCAATTCCGCTATGAATACTCAGACTGATAATTTTTTGGTAGTCGCCAGTTGTCATAAAGCAGTATTCCCCGACAGCATTAAGGTTGGCTTCGTTTTCTACAAAGACCGGCACACTGAAAAGTTGCTCTAGGGGTTCTTTGATATCCAAGCCAGACAAATCGTAGTAAGGAGTAAAGGTGATGCGGTTATCGTTGACAATCCCGTGGATGGCCAATGAAATCCCCACTAGACCATGGGGCGTCACTGGGGCCTGACTTAAAAAATTGGTGATAATGCTTTGAACAGTGGGCAAGATATTTTCGCTATTGATTGGGGTATTTTTTCTTTCTTCGAGGCGAATCACTTCCCCATCGAGATAAGCCAACATCCCTGCCACATAGTTATAGCCCACATCAAAAGCAAGCGCCAATCCGCAGCGTCCATTAAAGTGCAGCTGAATCGGTTTTCGCCCCCCCATCGAACTAGCGTTACCGATACCAACTTCTTCTACGATATCGTTTTCAATTAGGTTTTTGATAATTTGCGAAACCGAGGCCTTATTTAGATTGGTTAAAGTGGAGATGTTGGCTCGGGAAATATTTTTATTTTCAATAATCGCTTTTAGTACAGTTGCTTCATTTTGCTCACGAATGTCAAGTTTATTAATAATCATGGACAATCCCCTTTTTAAAGTACGTCTTAGAGTTAGTATACTGTGCAAATTAACTGATTACAACTGAAAAAAGGGGGATTCATAAAGTTTTGTAACAAATGTTAGCCAATTATAGTTAAAACCACTAGCCAAAATGGTTGTTTTTTTAACTAACTATTACGAGGAGAAGAAAAAATGGAAACTATTCAATTGACAAAAAATATGACAGTTAGCTCATTTCACAATTTTGCGGATGATTGTATTGGTACTGGCCGGATGGGCTTGGCTCTACAGCGGCAATACCAAGAACAATTACGTCTCGTACAAGAAAAAATTGGGTTCAAGTATATTCGCGGTCATGGCTTATTTAGCGATGACATGGCAATCTACCAAGAATACGAAGACGAAACGGGACAAAAAGTCGCGGAATATAATTTTACCTACTTGGACATGGTGATGGATTTTTATCAAGAAGTGGGTATAAAACCCTATTTAGAGTTGGGCTTCATGCCACAAAAACTAGCTTCTGGGGATCAGACGGTCTTTTATTGGCAGGGAAACGTGACCCCGCCTCGCTCATACGAAGGTTGGTGCCAATTAGTCCAAGCGACCTTACAACACTTAATCACACGCTATGGTCGGGCTGAGGTAGTGACTTGGCCGGTGGAAGTTTGGAATGAGCCGAATTTGCCAGGTTTTTGGCAAGATGCTGATATGACCGAATACTTTAAGTTATTCAAAGAAACTTTTTTGGCGGTGAAAGCTGTCGATGACCAATTCAAAGTTGGGGGACCAGCGATTTGTGGGGTAGATGATATCAATTGGCTACAACAGTTTATGGCCTTTTGTCACGAGGAACAATTGGCGATTGATACGGTGACCCGCCATTTTTACACCATTTCTGATCCAGAGACCGCCGGACATTATAGCTATGTGACTTTGCGAGAAGCACAGGAATCCCTGACTGAGTTGGATATTTCCCGTAGTATTATCGATGACTATCCAGAATATCGTGGCTTGCCGATGCATATTACGGAGTTCAATACGTCTTATCGGCCGGATAGCCCTTTGCATGATACGAATTTGAACGCAGCCTATATCGCTCAGTTGCTTTCAAGATTAGGAGAAACCAGTGCCTCGTATTCTTATTGGACGTTTGGGGATATCTTTGAAGAAATGGGGGTTCCCTTCACACCGTTTCATGGAGGTTTTGGGCTAGTCGCCAATGGCAATATTCCTAAACCAACTTTTTGGACCTTTGCTTTTTATAAAAAACTACAAAAGAACTGTCTTTATAAAGGGGAACACGGCATAGTAACTTCAGATGGCAAGGAGCGCTTTGCTGGCGTTTTTTGGAATTTAACAGCTGAAGCGATGTCTTTCCAACTAGATTTCCCAGAAGAGGTTGAAAAATGGTGTATCACTTCAGAAGTGGTGGATCAACAAACAACCAACCCATTGCAAAGTTGGCATGATTTGGGAGAGCCAGCCAATTTGAGTGCTGAACAAAGAGCGCTTTTGCAGCAAATTGCTCAGCCAAAAGTGACTACCACGGTCACGTCTAACAGCTATTCATTTACTGTACAGCCTCATGGAGTTCATTATTTCGAGGCGCGGCCAAGAAAGCAAACATCTGATCGAGGCTATGATTATCAACGAGTCTTGGCTGGTAGATAAGAAAATTTGTTTATTTGGATTTGATGGGTTTGAAAATTGGTGTGTGGACCACTAATCAAACTACTCGCAATTATTATATTTAGGAGGCTACTATGAGTTATCAATTATTGAATTATCAACGAGAAGCTAAAGAAACAGAGCTTTATGATACTCGGCTGGGATTGGCGATGCATTTAGCATTGGCAGATGAATCAGGAGTGTTTCAGCCATTAAATCAAAACTTTGGGGTCTTGTTTGCCAAAGCACATTCTTTACCAGATGGGTTTTTAGTAGCAAAAGCCCTTAAAAAAACTTGGATTTGTCAGGGAAAAGAGAAATTTTACATCATCGGGATTCGGGTAAATGCCGATGGAACGTTGGATGAAACCAGTGTGGGTAGCATTTTAGTTTTTGAAACGGAAAACTTTATTCAGTATCAAGAACTACCTTTGCTCCACCTAAGTGAAATGCCTCTGATGGATGTTCAATTGGCTTATACGGATGAAGGGTATCAAATCCGGTGGTTAGATAGCTGTGATCAGGCTTATCAAGTGACGACCCCAAGCTTAGATCATGTGGATGAGACTAAAAAGGTTGCCATTCAGTGGCAACCACTTTTGGAAGTAGCAACGGATATTGAAGGGGCAATTCCGAGGAATAGTTTGACCATTAGTGAGGAACAAGGAGACTATTTACAAAAAAAATTGATAACACCCCATCATATCACTGTGGACTTACCGGATGAAGTCGTTGTTGAAAACATGGAAGAACTTACCACGATGAAAGCAACCTTGCGCTATAGTGATGGCTCGAGTCGCCAAGCCGGAATTGATTGGTTTGATTTACCAGCAAGTGCTACTGAAAAAGCTTTTGTAGCAAAGGGTCAAGTGCACCAGGAACATTTTTCTTTCCCGATTTCGACTTATCGCGCGGATCCTTGTATCGGCAAATGGCAAGGGGAATACTACTTTATTGCCACGAATGATTATGATGATAACCGTAGTCTCTATATCCGTAAAGCCAAGACGATTGCTGAGTTAGTTACTGCCCAAGAGATGAAGATTTTGGATAGCGAGATGTACCCTGAAATTGCCAATCTCTTGTGGGCACCAGAATTTCATATTATTAATGATCGTTTGTATATTTTCCACGGTGCAACACCAGGTCCTTTTGAAGAGGAACAATCCCACGTAATGGCTTTGAAAGAAGGCGGCAATCCCTTGGTGCTAGCAGATTGGCAGCGACCGCAAAAAGTCGTAAAAGCAGATGGATCGCCTTTGATTACAGGAGGCATCACTTTGGATATGACGGTGATTAAAGATAGTGGCCGAATCTATGCCGCTTGGTCGCAACGTCAGTTTTTTCCAGTGGATTTAGGTGCGTGGATTTATTTTGCGGAGCTCAATCCTGATCAACCGTGGCAATTATTGACAGAACCAGTAGTCTTAGCAAAACCAGATTATGGATGGGACAATAATCATACCTTTGTCGATGAAGGTCCCTATGCCTTGTATCGAGGAGAAGACATCTATTTAACCATTTCCGGCGCAGCTGTCGACAGTAGCTATTGTGTGGGGTATCTAAAAGCCAAAGTTGGCAGTGACTTGCTCAATCCAGCGGTCTGGGAAAAATCAAATTACCCATTGTTGACTTCTCTGAATGTTCCAGGAGAATTTGGACCTGGACACAATGCTTATGTAGAAGATGAAGAAGGCAATATCTGGAACACTTATCATGCACGTCCAGGTATCGATGCTCCCCGTTCTTCAGGTATCCGGCGGGTACATTTTGATGTAGATGGACAGCCAATTTTGGGAATGACGGAAGCAATGGATGTCAATCCTGAGTTATCTTTGGTGCAAGTAAAAGTAAAGGTAAAATAAAGCGTAAAAACAGCCTGTGAGACTAAATACTCACGGGCTGTTTTTTTGAATCACGGGTTGCAAAGGATCAATCAAAATCAGATTGTTAAAGGTTTTGTTGTTGAAATTGACGAGGAGTCAGCTCAAATTCCTTTTTAAAGGCTTTAATAAAATGAGAATAATTAGTAAAACCAGCATCGTTGCAGGCAATCGTAATTGTGGCCCCTTCTAATAAACGCTCTTTGGCATAGAGCAGTTTCCGTTTTTGGATGTAGGCATGGGGACTAAAGCCGGTATGACGCTTAAATTCCCTAGTAAGGTGTTCGCGGCTAATAAACTGGGCTTTGGCTAGGGTCTCGACTTTGACGGGCTCTGATAAATGGTCTTGGATATAGTGAATGGCGTGGCGAACAACATGATTTTCTTTACTATTCGTCAAGGGAGTATTTTCTTTTTGCAAAGCTAAAAAGCGTTGATTGAGAAAAAGCAGAAACTCGTTAAAACATTGGGTATAGCGCAAGTCACTACCATATTCTTCAGAGGCACTATGTTTTTGTAAATCTTGAATAAAAGGTCGAACTTCGGTTAAACTTGTAGGCAAAAAATGACTTTGGCGGTTATTGATACGGGAAAAGCATAACGTCAAATCTGTTTTAGCGGAAGAATAATGGTGTAAATAAGATTCGTCAAAATAACAGAAAACGCGCTCATAACGGGCAGAAGGTAAGGTTAGCATCATGTGATGGATATCATGATGATGAATTAACAGGATATTTCCTGGTTGCATATGATAGACACAATCTTCCACGTAGTAATCCACTTCCCCATCTAATAGACAATAGATCTCATGAAAATCATGGTAGTGGTACTCTGGTAAAAATGTGATGGGGGTTTCGAAACAGGAATCTTTATAATAAAAATCGAAATCTTTTGAATGAAGATGATCTTGAATCGTTGCTACTGGTTTCGTCGGGGGTCACTCCTTTTTCGCAAGTTTCTCTGATGATATCACATCTAGCATGAAATGGGTCACATTATAGCGTTTTTATTATTTATAAATGTACGTATAATAGCCGTAACAAAACAAGAAAGAAGGTTCATTTAATGAACAACTTCACCATCACCGGTTTCGCAGATGAAATCGCAAGTGACTTAGATACACAAATCAAAGGACTGAAAGAAAACGGCATTGCCCATATCGAAGTCCGAGGCATCAATGGCGTCAATGTCAGTGAATTGACGCTGGATCAAGTACTTACTTACAAAGAAACACTCCATGAAAACGGGATCAAGATTTCTTCCATCGGCTCTCCCATCGGTAAAATCAGTATTGAGGATCCTTTTGAAGAGCATTTAGCGTTATTCAAACATGTTCTCGATGTAGCAGTAGCTTTTGAAAGTCCCTATGTCCGGATGTTTAGTTTCTTCATTCCAGAAGGCAAACCTGCCGACGACTTTCACGAAGAAGTGGTGAAGCGATGGAACCAATTTTTAGAGGTAGCCAAAGATTATCCTCAAATTACCTTGCTTCATGAAAATGAAAAAGACATTTACGGAGATATTCCAGAACGTTGTGCCAAACTTTTGACCGAACTGAACAATCCACAAGTCAAAGCGGCCTTTGATCCGGCCAACTTTGTCCAATGTGATGTGGAAGTCTATCCCCATGCCTATGAATTATTAAAAGATGAAATTGGCTATATGCACATTAAAGATGCCCATTTCGCAGATCATAAAGTCACACCGGCTGGACTTGGCGATGGGCAAGTGGAAGCTGTCTTGCGGGCACTTGTGGCAAACGGCTTTACAGGCTTTGCTTCCTTGGAACCCCATTTGTCAATTTTTGATGGCTTTGCGGCGTTGGAAAAAGAGGGCGTCTCCATTGAAGAAACAAAATCCGATGGTGAAAAACTGTTCACTGTCGCTAGTAATGCATTGAAAAAAATCCTTGTGGAAAACATGGGTCAGGAGTGGAACTAATATGGAAACAGTAAAAATCGGTATCGTCGGCGTCGGTAATATCGGCTCCTTTCATATGCGCAATGTCTTAGGTGGTGAATTAAAAAACGCTGAATTGGTGGCATTGTGTGATAACAATCCAGAAAAATTGGACCGTATCCAGGAACAATACGGGGATCAATTCAAATTATATGATGATGTGGATAACTTGTTGGCAGATCCAGAAGTGGACGCAATCATTATCTCTACGCCCCACTATGATCATCCTGTGATTGCCATTAAAGGTTTGCAAGCAGGCAAACATGTCTTAGTAGAAAAACCGGCTGGGGTGTATACGAAAAAAGTTCGGGAAATGATTGAAGAATCAGAAAAACATCCAGAACTGTCCTTGTCTTTGGTGTATAACCAACGGATGAACCCGACTTATCAAAAGGCCAAAGAACTCGTAGAATCCGGTCAAATCGGTGAATTGCGTCGGACCAACTGGATCATCACCAACTGGTATCGGTCCCAAAGCTATTACAATTCTGGCGGCTGGCGGGCCACTTGGAAAGGGGAAGGTGGCGGTGTCCTCTTAAACCAAGATCCCCATCAATTGGACTTGTGGCAATGGATTTGTGGCATGCCGGAACGGATTTTCTCCTTTGCCTATTATGGCAAACGTCGGGATGTGGAAGTGGAAACAGAAGTAACGGCCTATTGTGAATACGCAAATGGGGCCACTGGGGTCTTTGTGACAACCACTACGGAAACGCCTGGGACCAATCGTTTTGAAATCGTGGGTTCTCAAGGAAAAATCGTGATTGAAGATGAACAGTTGAAATTCTGGCGGACCGTTACCGATGAAAAAGAATGGAACGATACTTACACCGGCGGCTTTGGCGAACCGGAAGTTTGGGAAATCAAGATTCCTGTTGAATTTGACGGCAGCACCGGCCATTTGCGAGTGACGCAAAACTTTGTCAACAATATTCTCTTTGGCGAAAAACTGGTGGCACCAGCGACAGATGGGATTTATGGCTTGTCCATTTCTAACGCCATTCACCTCTCTTCTTGGTTAGGCCAATGGGTTGAGTTGCCGATTGACGAGGAGTTGTTCTTGGAAGAGTTAAACAAGAAAATTGCGGGCTCAAAATACAAAGATGTGAAAGAAAAAGTCTTGGATACTGAAAATACTTACTAAAAAGAGTGTGAAAAGATGATACGATTCGGAATTGTGGGCTGTGGCAATATCTCCGGTACCCATGCAGAAGCCCTTCAGAAAATTCAAGAAGCCCAGTTGACGGCTTGTTGCGACATAGATGAAGTAAAAGGGCGACGCTTTGGGGAAAAACATGGCTGTAGTTTTTATGGGAATTACCTAGACATGCTAAAAAATGGTGAGATTGACGCAGTAATCATCGCTACGCCGCATTATCTCCATGGCCAAATGACCCTGCAAGCTTTTGAAGCCGGGAAACATGTCCTATGTGAAAAACCGATGGCCATAACGGTCCAAGAAGCTGAACAGGTTTTAGCCAAATGGGAGGAACAGCCAGACTTGCATTATGCCGTGTGTTATCAAAATCGCTTCAACCCTTCCTATGCCCAACTGAAAACGATGATTTCCCAACAAGCTTTCGGGCAGTTAAAAGGAATCAAATGCGAGCTAACCTGGCATCGGGATAAAGGGTATTATGAGGCGGCATCATGGAAAGGTACTTGGAAAAAAGAAGGTGGGGGTACCTTGATCAATCAAGCCATCCATACCTTAGATGTGGTGACTTGGATGATTGAGTTACCAGAGAAAATCAAAGGCAAGATAATGACCACGCTTTTGGAGGAAACCATCGAAGTAGAAGACGCGGCGATGGCGACAGCAGTGCTTCCAGATGACGTGCCGGTGGTCATTCATGCCTCCAACAACTACTCTTCAGATCCCGCCCCATCCGTCACCTTTGATTTTGAAGAAGCCAGAGTGGTGTTGACCGCTGACAAACTGGTAGTCAATGACGTAGCGGCACCTCTTGAAGAAGGCATGGTAAGCGAAGTAGCTAAAGCTTACTGGGGAGCAGGACACCTGCGCTTTGTACGAGCCTTTGTCAATCAGTTAGTCGGCTTGCCAGATCCTCACGCAGAGTACCTCGCCGTTGCGGATGCGTTGGATTCTTTGAAGATGGTTTGTGGGATTTATGAGTCGGATCGTAGTGGGCAGTGGGTTCAACTGAATAAATAGTAAAAAACCATGGAGACTAGTTGGACTAGTGCTTCATGGTTTTTTGCTGAGGTGCATTCAATTTACTACAACAATTGTTGGTAGTAGAGATTGTCAAAGCGAATCAATGTCGGCTCCTTTCGTCCGCTACGGGCATTTTTCCGATAATCTTTTGGGGAGTGACCAATTTTCTGCAAAAAATTACGATTGAAGGTTCGCGTGTTTTGAAAACCAGATAAGCTAGCGACTTCTGTTATAGAATAATCGGAGTTTGCTAGTAAATAGCAAGCTTGATTGATGCGGTACTGGTTGATTAGTTTTGGAAAGGTGGACTCAAGTTTTTGGGTAATGACCTTGGATACGTAATCTTTACTATAGCCGATATCTTCACTCAGCTGACTCAAAGTAACTTCATTTTGAAAATGAGAAGAGACCCACAATAGAATTAATTCTAAAATATTCTCTTTGCCTCGTGTTTTGACTAGCTTGGTATGTTGCTCATATAGATATAAGATTTCATATAAAGCGGCTTTGTGTCTAAAAAATGAGTTGCTCTCAAATAATGAATCGTAGAGCTGATTAGATTTAGTGCGTCCCACCGGAATGACAGGATTTAAGAAGGATTTCCCTTTAATTAATGGAAGATAGTCTTCTAGATACTCGGGAGAAAAAATCCAAATATGACCAGAGTTTTCCATTTCAGCTTCTACTTGATGGGTTTGATAGGGGAGAATTAGGGCGATATCGCCAGCTTTTAAGGTGTGAATTTCAGAATCGATTGTCAATAGAAATTCGCCAGTTTCACCAAACCATAATTCGAAACTCCGATGAAGATGCTCAGGATAGCTGAGATTCTCCGGATGATATTCCACGTGGGAAATTTTTTCCCCGAAGTGATAGGATTCCAATTCAGTCATTTTTAACCCTCCCATTTAAGAAATCATAGTCAACTGATTACGTCTATTAGTGTACTGAAATTGTCTTGTTTTTGCAAGCGTTTCAGAGTAAAGTTGAATCAAGGAAGAGAAGTAAGCGCTATTAATTTATTTGAATCAGGGTTTAGAAGGAAGTTGTGTCGCAAGGTTTTTTTATGCATCAATGTTTGTTATTTAAACATACCAACGGAGGGGAAACACATGAAAAAGTTTGGAAAAGTTGCAGTGACAGCAATGGCACTAGCTTTATTGGCTGGGTGCGGTAGTGGAAATGGTAAAGGAGACAAAGATGGTGGCACGCAAGCCACAGATAGTGAGGGCAATAAAAAATATACAGCCTTTATGGCGGTACCTGGTTCTGAAGTTCCCGATGATTCTCGTTTAAACAATGTTTTTGCAGAAGAATTTGGTTGGCGAGTGAAAGTTAGCTGGCTGACGGGTCAAACTGCAAAAGAACGGATTGGGGTTATGGTATCTGGTGGCGAGTATCCAGATATCGTGGATGCTTCCGATGGTCGTTCAGCGATGATTGATGCTGGAGCTTATGTTCCCTTAGAGGATAAGCTAGATGACTATCCGAATTTGAAAGCCACATTAAGTGATATTCAATGGGAAAAAATTAAAGCTGATAATGATGGCCATATTTATACGATTCCACAATTTGCTCAAAAAGATGGTACCGTGGATACGGCAACTAGTTATGGTGGCGAAGCTTTCTGGATTCAAAAACGTGTCCTCAAATGGGCGAACTATCCAGAAATTAATACTGTCGAACAGTATTTTGATTTGATCAATAAGTATTTAGCTGAAAATCCTGATACTGATGGTCAAAAAAATATCGGTTTTGAAATCTTATCTGATGACTGGCGTTACTTCTGTTTGGAAAACCCACCGCAATTCTTAGCGGGATATCCAAATGATGGCGCAGCTATTGTCGATCCAGACACAATGAAAGCAAAAGTATATGACAAAATTCCAGAAGCCAAAGAATACTACAAGATTTTGTCTGAACAATTTGAAAAAGGAACGATTGACCCTGAAACCTTTACTGCTAAATATGACCAGTATATTGCAAAATTATCTTCTGGTCGAGTGTTGGGGATGATCGACCAAGGTTGGAACTTCCAATCTGCAAGAGATTCATTGGTTTCTCAAGGGAAAGATGAATTAACTTGGGCACCTCTTGATTTGACTTTGGATGAAAATGTTCAACCACAATACCGAGAAGGTGGCGTCTTGTCTACTCAAGGTGGGATTGGGATTACCACTAGCTGTAAAGATGTTGATGGCGTATTGCAAATGTGGGATGACATGGTTTCTGAAAAAGGGATGATCCTACGCAACTGGGGCGAAAAAGGCGTTGACTATGAAGTTGACGACGACGGCATGTTCTACCGCACTGACGAACAATGGGCAAATTGGAAAGATACCGATTATGTTCAAAAGAATAGTGTAGCGTTTGGTTATATGCCTGGTTACCGTGGTTACTTGCCAGATGGAAAAAATACAATTTTGCCTTCTGAACAAATCTCTGAATTCCGCAAAACATTGTCTGATATCGATAAAGAAGTGTTGGATGCTTATAAAGTAGACAACTGGACTCAAATGGTACGCTTGCAAGATCCAATTCAACCATGGTTCCCAATCTATACAGAACGGAACAAATGGACTTCTTCTGATCCAGCTGGGATTGCTAGTCAAAACATGCAAGAAGTGAAAATGCAATGGTTACCAAAAGTCATCATGGGCGGACCAGCAGCTTACGAACAAAACTGGGAAGATTATATGACTGCTTATGATAGTCAAATCGATTACAAAGCCTTTGAAGATACATTGACTAAAGAAGTGAAACGTCGGGTAGAAATCGAAAAAGAACTAGAAGCAAAAGTTGACAAATAGTCTGCTGTAGCGAGGTGATGGGAGTTGTGAAAATAACAACTCCCACAATCTTGCTTTGCTACATACTCGAAGATTTGGGGGAATAAGAAATGAGCGGAAATTCAACGATGTTAGATTCAAACGAGGGTATTCCAAAAGCAAAACGAAAAACATTTTGGGAACGTGTCTGGGCTCAAAAAGATCTGTGTTTACTTTGTCTGCCATTTGTCATTTACATTCTTTTCTTTAATTATGCACCGTTATCTGGCTGGTTGATGGCTTTCCAAAAATACCGTCCTGGTACTGGTCTTTTTGATCAAGAATGGATTGGACTTGAAAATTTCCGAATGTTGTTTGCTGATCCAAACTTTTTACGGGTTGTCCGCAATACTTTGGCAATGAGTTTAATCAATTTGACTTTGGGTTTTGTTTTCTCGATTGGCTTTGCGGTCTTATTGAATGAAGTCAAAAATAAACATTTAAAGAAAATCATGCAAACTGTCTCTTATCTGCCTTACTTTTTATCATGGATTATTGTAACAGGGATCGTGTTGGATGTGCTGAGTCCTGAAACGGGGATTATTAACCAACTACTGATGCAATTTAACTTTGTAGACAAGCCGATTAGTTTCCTTTCCGAACCGAAATATTTCTGGTGGATTGTTGGTTTCTCTAATGTTTGGAAAAGTACTGGTTGGGGAAGTATCATCTACCTTTCTGCGATGTCAGCTATCAACGAAGAACTGTATGAATCCGCCGAAATGGATGGTGCCAGCCGCTTGCGGAAAATCTGGCATATCACTTTACCAGGAATTAAACCAACAATCTTTATCCTCTTATTAATCAATATCGGAAATATCCTAAATGCTGGGTTTGAAGTGCAATACTTGTTAGGGAATGGCTTAGTTCAACAAGTTTCCCAAACTATTGATATTTTCGTGTTGAAATATGGGATTAGCTTGAACAACTACTCCTTTGCCACAGCAGCCGGGATTTTCAATGGTGTGATCAGTATCATCTTGATTACATTAGGTAATAAACTTGCCAAAGTTGCTGGCGAAGAAAGTTTGTTCTAATCAGAGGAGGAAAAAAAGATGAAACGAGTTGCGATTTCAGATCGACTATTCGATATATTTAAGTGGATTTTTCTAATTTTATTCACGTTGGCAACCCTGTATCCAATCTTAAACACCTTAGCAGTCGCCTTTAACGACGGACTAGATGCTTTGCGTGGAGGGATTTATCTGTGGCCACGAACTTTTACCTTGGATAATTTCAAAGCTGTTTTAGCCAAACAATCGTTACTAAACGCAGCTTTTATCTCGGTGGCTCGAACGGTGATTGCTACTTTATCACAATTGTTTTTAACATCATTGTTGGCTTATATCCTTAGCCGAAAAGAATTTATCTTTCGGACACCGGTTACTTTATTGTTCATCTTCACCATGTATTTGAATGCTGGGATAATTCCTAATTACATGTGGTTGAATAAAATCGGTTTGACGAATACATTTTGGGTTTATATCTTGCCGGGGATGATCAGTGCTTTTAACTTATTGGTTATCCGGACTTATATCCATGGAATCCCTGAAAGTTTAGTCGAAAGTGCCAAAATCGATGGGGCCAGTCATATCCGGATTTTCTGGAGCATTATCTTGCCATTGTGTAAACCAGTGTTGGCAACCGTTGCTTTATTTATCGCTGTTGGTCAATGGAACTCTTGGTTTGATGCGATGTTGTACAACGGCTTTAATGAAAAACTTAGTACGTTGCAATACGAATTGATGAAACTCTTGTCTTCTGTAACAAGTCAAGGGGCCAACGCCAATGATATGCAAAATGCCGCTCAAGCAGGTGGTGGCGGCATGGTGACCCCAACTTCGGTACGGGCAGCTACGACAATCGTCACAGCCTTGCCAATCGTCTGCCTGTATCCATTCTTGCAAAAATACTTTATCAGTGGTCTGACTATTGGTGGGGTTAAGGGTTAATTTAAGGCTTAAAAGAAAGGTTTTAAAAGGTGTTTATTATGAGAAAATCTGGAAATAGTCAAGCGATTATGGACAAGTTGAGTTTGGTAGCCGATTACTTATTGGTAGGCGTGCTCTGGCTACTTTGCTCAGTACCGCTTGTTACGACGGGGGCAGCAACTAGTGCCATGTATCGCACGGTTTATCAATGCATGTTCCAAAAAGAAGGCTATGTCTTAGGGACTTTTTTCAAGGCATTTAAACAGTCCTTTTTCCAAAGTTCATTGATTTGGACGGGGTATCTGGTGTTGGCAAGTTCTTTTCTGCTAAATCGTCAACAACTTGCTGGGAGTTATTCCTTGCTTTCAGATGCTATCCAAATTGTTTTAGGGATTTGTTTGTTGGTTCTCTTGCCCTTGGTGGTGTTGGTATTGGCTTATATTGCTCGTTTTGAAGATCCTTTAAGAATAATTTTACGCAATTGCGGTCTTTTAGCGCTAACCCATCTTGGAAAAATGATCCAAATGCTCGTCTTGTATACCGTAGTGATCGTAGGGATTTGGCTATTACCAGTTTTTGCTCTGGTGTTATTACCTGTTGTAGTGAAAAAAACAGTACCCATTTGTGAAAGCTTATTTGGATTTTGTACCATTGAAAATGCATCATAAGGATTAATTATCAAGATAAATCACATTCAGAAACACGGGAATATTCGAGCTAAATACATTGTAATGCCACTGTTTCCAGAAGCTGTCCGGTAAATCCTACAGGCTGTAGCAGCAATGCCAATTTAGTTCGGATATTTTTCTTGCAGAAACGACTACTCTTCTTGTTTGATCAGCTGCATGATTTTGTAGTATATCCCAGTTGATCGTAGCAGAGTATTGTCGGATTGTTTCTTATTGTAAAGTTGAAAGAATGTTGGAGGAAAAAACATGATTACCCATTCAGAGGCAAAAGTTGAAGCACAAAAAATTGTGGCACAAATGACCATAGACGAAAAAATTGGTCAAATCAATTTCCGCGCCCCAGCCATCCAACGCTTGGGCATTACGGATTATAACTATTGGAATGAAGCCCTTCATGGCGTGGCGCGGGCGGGGGTTGCCACCGTCTTTCCGCAAGCGATTGGCTTAGCAGCAATCTTTGATGATCAGTTGATGGAAGAAATTGCTGGGGTGATTGCTGAAGAAGGCCGTGCAAAATACAACCAGTACCACGCAGAAGGAGACAATGATATCTACAAAGGGTTGACATATTGGTCGCCTAATATCAACATTTTTCGGGATCCACGTTGGGGTCGCGGGCAAGAGACTTATGGCGAAGATCCTTATTTGACGTCTCGACTTGGTGTGGCTTTTATCAAAGGCTTGCAAGGGGACGGCCCTTATCTGAAATTAGCGGCCTGCGCCAAGCATTTTGCGGTTCATAGTGGACCAGAAGCGGATCGCCATTCTTTCGACGCGGTAGTGAATGATAAAGATTTGTATGAAACTTATCTACCTGCTTTTGAAGCTGCTGTAAAAGAAGCCGATGTGGAAAGTTTCATGGGAGCCTACAATGCAGTAAACGGGATTCCAGCATGTGTGCACCCCGAATTGTTACAAGATATTTTACGTGGTAAATGGGCGTTTGAAGGGCATGTTGTCTCAGACTTTGGCGCTTTGGAAGATGTTCATGAGCACCATCACTATACTGAAAATGCGGCGCAAACCATGGCCTTGGCGATGAAGATTGGTTGCAATCTATGTGCAGGGAATGTTTCTGATAGCTTGCATCAAGCGTTAGCAGAAGGCTTGGTGACAGAAGCAGAAATTACGCAAGCAGTAGTAGAACTTTACACAACTCGCGTTCGTTTGGGCATGTTTGATGAGACCAATCCTTATAATGCTATTCCTTATGAAGCCAATGATAGTAAGGAGCATATGGCACTATCTTTGAAGGCTGCCGAAAAAGCTTTAGTTTTGTTGAAAAATGACGGCATCTTACCGATTAAAAAAGAAAGCGTAAAAAATGTGGCAGTCATTGGCCCAAATGCTCGTAGTATCGAAGCATTGCAAGGCAATTATTTTGGTGTTGCTTCGCGAAATGTGACTTTCTTAGATGGCATTCAAGACTATCTGGAAGATGATGCACGGGTGTATTATGCGCCAGGTTGTCACTTGTTCCAAGAATATGCAGAATCGACCTTGTCTCGTCCTCATGAGCGAGCATCAGAAGCAATCATCGCTGCCAAACATGCTGATACCGTGGTGATGTGCCTTGGTTTGGATCCGACAATCGAAGGAGAACAGGGAGATTCCGGTAATGTCTACGGTTCTGGTGACAAAGAGACGTTGGGCTTGCCGGCAGAACAGATTCGCTTGTTAGATCAAATTTTAGCATTGGATAAACCAGTGATTTTGGTAGTGGCAGCTGGTTCAGCAATTTCTCTGTATGGTCGAGAAGAGCATCCAAATCTTCATGCCATCCTTCATGCTTGGTATCCTGGTAGCCAGGGTGGAAAAGCGTTAGCGAAAGTCTTGTTTGGAGAAATTAGCCCAAGTGGTAAATTACCAGTGACATTCTATCGGACCACTGACAATCTACCGGATTTCAAAGATTACGGCATGAAAAATCGGACTTATCGTTACTTGGAGGAAAGTCCCTTGTATCCATTTGGTTACGGTTTGACGTATGGCCAAATTGCTTTGGCTGATCTGCAAGTAGAGACGCAAGAAAAAGACTACTTGATCAAGGGAACCATTACCAATACCAGCGATTGCGCTATGGAAGAAGTACTACAAGTTTACGTTAAAACCGATTCGAAACATGAAACGTTAAATGGTAAACTCGTGGCCTATAAACGTGTAGCATTGGCACCCGGAGAAACAAAAACGGTGACGGTACCTGTTGCCAAAATCAATCTTACTGTGGTTAATGAAGCGGGGGAACGATTATTTGATGGCGAACAAATTACCTTTACGTTAGGGACAACCGCGCCATGTTCACGGGCTCAAGAATTAGGCCAACCGGCACCACTTGTGGCAACAGTCCCACTTGTGGAAACCGTAGTAATTTAGTAGGAGAAACGGATGAAAACATATACGAATCTTTTTAAAACATATGGTTATGATGAAAATGAAATCCAAGACCGTTTAACGCAAATCTGGGAAGAAATTTTTGTCGGACCGGATAAGGTTTATTTTGAAACAGCAGATGCAGGTTATCTAGTGGATACCGGAAACGATGATGTACGGACAGAGGGCATGAGTTACGGCATGTTGATGGCGGTTCAGTACGACAAAAAGGAAGTCTTTGACCGGCTTTGGCGCTGGGTGATGACTTATATGTATATGGATAGCGGGGAACATGCCCATTATTTCGCTTGGTCGGTCGCTCCTTCTGGTCAGAAAAATGCTTATGGACCCGCTCCGGATGGGGAAGAATTCTTTGCCTTGGCGCTGTTTTTTGCAGCCAATCGCTGGGGGGATGGAGAAGGGATATTCAATTACTCTCATCATGCCCGAGAATTGTTGAACTATTGTATTCATAAAGGGACTGAATTTCCTGGCATGCCTATGTGGAACAATGAAAATAAATTAATCAAGTTCATCCCAGAAGTAGAATTTACCGATCCTTCTTATCATGTACCGCATTTTTATGAACAATTTGCTCTTTATACAGAACCTAGCGACCGGCCGTTTTGGAAAGAGGCGGCGAGGGCTAGTCGAAGGTATTTGAAAAAGGCCATTCATCCAGAAACTGGGTTGAATCCAGAATACAGTTGGTACGATGGCAGTCCACAATTGGAAAGTGAACATCCGCATTTCTTTAGTGATGCCTATCGGACAGCCATGAATGTGGCGCTTGATATGCAGTGGTATGGTGAAGATGTTGTACTCAAAGATCGGTTGGCTCATTTGCAACAATTTTTCCATGCACTACCAGCTGGGGCAGAAAATTACATTTATACTGTGGAAGGGGAAAATACTGGAGAAGAAATCTTACATCCAGTAGGCTTGCTAGCAACCTTAGCCGCGGCCTCCCTTGCAAATCCTGAAACAGAAATCGCCCGAGAATTTGTGACACGTTTCTGGCAAACGCCCCTTCGTAAAGGCGTGCGCCGATATTATGATAATTTTTTGTATGCTTTTGCCTTTATGGCTTTGAGTGGTAACTATCGTATTTACTAATTTTTTGACTGGTCAGCAGAGGTATTGAGGAAAATCTCAGACTAGGCTGACCAGTTTTTTTACATAGGGAATTTCATTTAGGAGGAATAAATGGCGTGTGGCAACGAATTTGGGAATATCAGGAACAGGATTACCGCAGTGCTCCTTGCGAGATTGAACAACAAGTACAAGTAGTGCGAATTCGGTTAAATCATTATGGGGATCAATGGCGTGTATTGTTTTCTAACCTTTATGGTAGAGGGCCGTTAGTGTTTGATAAGGTGACTGCACAGGTGAAATCGGCAGAGCTCATTGCACGCACACCGGTAGTTCCCCTGACTCTTCATGGAAAGTCGGAAATACAGCTAGCCCCTGGTTGTGAGCAGTTGGCAAGTGATCCTATTTTATTATCAGCTGCACCAGGAGAAGTGTTAGAAATCACTACTTATCTAGCCAAACCGGTGCAACTGACTAGTTTTCTAGTGAGTTATGCTCGTTTGCAACAGGAAGTGCTGAATTATCGTTGGGTTGAGAATTTCTGGACCCATCTCTTGGATAATTATCAGCTCTTTCAAAATGCGTTGTGGAATCCACGAATGTACGTTATCTATGGTATTTCGGGCCTACAATTGCAAGGAAACAGTCAGACCCTGATAGCTTTTGGGGATTCGTTGACACAACAGGGATTTTGGACGGATCATTTCAAACAGCGCCTGGTGACAGAGGGCTTTTCACAAGTGGCACTCGTAAATCGTGGCATTGGGGGAAACCGGGTATTGCTAGATACAGATGCTACAGCCGATGACTTTAGCCGTCATGGGCGAGCTGGGGTGAAGCGGTTTTTGTCAGACGTTTTTGCGGATGGGCCAGTTAGTGGCTTGATCCTTTTTCATGGTATTAATGATTGTTTGACGATTGGCGAGAGACCTGTCGCTGAGGGATTAGCCGAATTAACCGCGGCTTTTCGGTTTATGATTGAGGAAGCCCATTTGCGGCAAGTACCAGTGATTGGAGTGACACTTCTTCCTTTTAATCAATCAGCCTTTTACAGTGAAAAGGCCGAAAGTTTGCGTCAAGGATTGAATCATTGGCTGCGTAATAAAGCGCCAATTGAGGCACTATGGGACTTTGATCAAGTCGCCGGAGATCCTCAAGATTCTCAAAAACTCTACCAATTATTTGATAGTGGCGACGGGTTGCATATTTCCAGTGTAGGTGGGAATCATTTGGCGGCTGCGGTTGATTTCCAGCAGTTGGCTACGTTACTTGGTATTGATTAAGCGAAAAATGGAGGGGTTCAAATGAAAGTCTTTACTACGTTACTATATGACAACAAACCCAATGTATCCTATACAAGTTATCTTCATGAAGGCTCAGAGGAAATTGATAAAGACCGGCAATTTCCGGCCATGATTATTTGTGGTGGGGGAGCATATCTAGGGATTTCTGATCGCGAAAAAGAACCGGTGGCCTTGCATTATCTGCAAGCCGGTTTTCAAGTCTTTGTATTGGATTATCAAACAGAAGCCACTGGTAATGCGCAATATCCGAATCCACTTTTAGATTTGGCGATGTTGATGAAACAAATTCGCCTGCAAGGGGAAACGTGGCAGATTGATAACGATAAAATTGCCATTATCGGCTTTTCAGCAGGAGCCAATCTTTGTGCTCAATTAGCAACCCATTGGCACAATCGTTGGCTAGCAGAAGGGGTTGGAACCGGCGATAATCAGCTTCTGAAACCCAATGCTGTTATTCTCGCTTATCCGTTATTGGACTTCATTGTCCAAGAAAAATATGCCAATCTAGATCCTCGGATTGACCTAAGTCTCAGCTATACCGATACCACGAAGCGAGATTTTATGCATCATGCCAATAAAGTCTTTTTAGGCAAAGAGTATACAGAAAATCGGATGAAAGAGGCGAGCCCTTATTATTTCTTATCAGGAAAAACACCGCCTACATTCCTTTGGACAACAGCCCAAGATGATCTTGTCTACCCGCAACAATGTTTGCGTTATGCTAATAAAATGATGGAACTAGGTGTGCCAGTAGAGTTGCATTTATTTGAAGAAGGGCAGCATGGCCTCTCGTTGGGAACCTACCAAGCATCTGGTGATCCCACGTTGCAAAATGCTGATGTCGCTCAGTGGCAAAATTTAGCTTTACGTTTTTTACACCGGCGTTTCGGTGAATTTTAAAAGAATGAGGAAAACAGATGAAGAAAAGCCTTGAAACAATTCAGAATCCGATTATTCCCTTGGATTATCCAGATCCAGACGTCATTCGGGTGGAAGATACGTATTATATGGTCACCACTACGATGCACTTTATGCCTGGCTGTGAAATTTTACGTTCTTACGATTTATTGCACTGGGAACATGCGGCATTTGTCTATGAGCGCTTGGATAGTACGGCAGGCCAGCGCTTAGCAGAGGGGAAAGACAGTTATGGCAAAGGAATGTGGGCGGCCTGTTTACGATATCATGAAGGACGTTTTTATGTCTTTTTTGTCGCCAATGATACCGGCTTGACCTATTGTTATACTGCTGAAAAAATTGAGGGACCTTGGGATAAGAAAATCATTGAAGGTTTCTATCATGATTGTTCCGTGTTGTTTGAAAAGGAACGTGTTTTTATCGTCTATGGAAACAGTAATGTCTGGTTGACGGAATTGAAACCCGATCTCAGTGGCCCGAAAGTTGGGGGCATCCATCGTGTGATTGTCTCAGAAAAAAATCCTCGGTTAGGCTATGAAGGAGCTCATTTTTATCAAATCAATGGCAAGTATTACATTTTCTTGATTCACTCAGATCCAAAGGTTTGGCGACGGATTGAGGCTTGCTTTGTGGCGGAGGATTTGGAAGGTGAATTTGTCGGCGGTGATGTCTTTAATGATGATAACGGGTATTGCAATCAAGGCATTGCCCAAGGTGGTATCGTGGATACGCCAAAGGGAGACTGGTACGCGATCTTGTTTCAAGATTATGGTGCAGTAGGACGGTTACCCATACTTTTACCAGTAACTTGGCAAGACGATTTTCCAGTTTTTGGTGAAGAAGAAAAGACGCCACAGCAATTTTTTATTACCGACAATCGACCGGAATATGTGTATTCGCCTCTTGTAGGGAGTGATGATTTTAAAACGTTAGCCAAAACGCCTTACCGACTAAAACCGCAATGGCAATTTAATCACGAACCGGATTTGTCTGGCTTCTTATTGGATCCAAAACGTGGCTGTGTGGAATTAACGACGACACGGCTTGCACAATCTGTGACAACGACGCCAAACGTCTTAACACAGCGGATGCGCTATCCAAAATGTGTAGCCACCGTGACAATCGATGGGACAAAAATGAAAGATGGGGATTGTGCCGGATTAGCTGCCTTTCAATCCGCTTATGGTTTTATTGGTTTATCCAAAGAGGAAGGCCAGTATTATCTTGTCATGGAGACCCGTGAACTAGATGATTCCAGTTTGCAAGCAATGCCTAAAGAGGCAACTAACGGTAAATCCACTCGTATTTTGTGGGAAAGTGGAAAAGTCACGCTAAAGGTAGCCGCTGATTTTCATGAAATGACGGATTTGACCCGGTTTTATTACCAAAACGAAGGGACTTTTTTGCAATTAGGAGAGGCACATCCGGTGGCATTTAAAATGGATCATTTTAGCGGCTGTCGTTTCGGGCTATTTATCTATAATAGGAAAACCATTGGAGGCACCGCGTCGTTTCAGTCTTTTGATTACCAAGTTTAAGAAGCGGGATTTGTTAGAAAAGCTCTAGGCCAATTGCTGTTTTGGTGGAAATATGTTATACTGTGTCTTACACGAAAGATATTGTTACGCGAGAAATACAAGGATATTTTTAAGAAATTTGATCCAACTGGCGCAGCTTCAGGGCTGCAAGGGTGTGTTAGTAGGTTATGGGAACACACTGTTTAAATGAGAAATACTTGATTTTAAGTAATAGTCTGATCTAACTTTAGAGTAAAGATATTGAGTAGTTAGATGGCCTTCTTCCGTTTGGGAGAGGGCCATCGTCCATTTTGGGGATAGCATCATCATAAATGCCGAGTAAAAGAAGCTGATCTGTGTTAGAGAGCAAGGGGGAAAAATAAAGTCCGTCTAGGTGTTAACGGCAACGATAAAATGTAGGAAAATGGCAATTTAAAATTGTTGGTTTTCCTACATTTTTGTATGCTCTTCTTATCCCAAATGAAACGGAGGTTCAGGGATGAGAAAAGATATACGCGAAGGAGTGATGATCTACGTGATCAACGAAATCAAACCGAACTATGCCGCATTAGCCAAACAATATGACTGTGATTATCGAACAGTCAAAAATGCATACGAAGAAGCTAAGGGTGAAACGTCCACACCTACCCCGCGCAAGAAACGTCCAAGCAAGTTGGATCCATATAAAGAAATTATCCAAGACAAAGTCAAGGGGCATTGTAGTGCCTACAGTATCTTCAAATTTATCGAACGCAAAGGATTTGACGGGAGCTACAGCCTAGTAAAAGCTTACTGTCGCGAGTTCAAACAAGAAAAAGTGCAAAAGGCCACCATTCGTGTCGAGCATAACCCGGGACTTTCCGCCCAGGTTGATTGGAAGGAAGATATGCGCTTAATCAGTAATCAAGGAGAAGTTTTTGAATTTAATATCTTCTTATACGTCCTTCCTTACTCGAAGAAAAAATTCATTACTTTAACCTTTGACCGTAAGCAAGATACCCTGTTTGAATGTCTGGATGATGCCTTCTATCACACCGGTGGTGTGCCAAAAGAAATCTGGTTCGACAATATGAAGACGGTGGTTGATCATTCTCGCAGTCAGTTTTCAAAAGCGCATTTCAACGAACGCTTTTATGCCTTCAGTAAAGACGCCAGCTTCACGCCAATTGCCTGTCGTCCCTTTCGACCACAAACAAAAGGATGTGTAGAAGCGTTAGCCAGAACTGTTGATCGACTGAAGGTCTATAACCATGAATTTTATGATACCGTAGAGCTATGTCATCTAGTGAATGACCTATGTTCTGAGTTAAATAGTGAAGTCTCCCAGGCAACGGACCAGACGCCAGATGAGCGTTGGTGGACAAACGAAAAAGAGCACCTACATGAATTACCGAAAAACCTTTTGAATCCTTATTTTGAGGACTTTACTAGCCGTAAAGTCACGAAGGAAGCCATGGTCGTTTTCCGTAAATGCAGGTACTCTGTAGATCCTCGCTATATCGGTAAAGAGGTTGAAATCGAGCTCTCCGACAAGGAAGACCAAGTACAAATTCATTATAACGGAGAACTGATCCGGTCGCATCCCTTAACGAAAAAACAATTGAACTATCATGAGGAGGACTATTTCCAAATCCTAAAGTCAGATGTCATGAGCCATAAAGAGGACGATGACATCAGAGCTTATACTCGCGAAAGTCTAAAACAATATGATTTGGTGGAGATTGCTGATGAAGAATAGCCATTATCAAGAACTGATGACCAACCTAGAAACGCTCGGTTTGAATCACATGCGGGAGTATGTTCCCAATTATATCGAGGTTGCCAATCGAGAGGAGCTTTCCTTGACGGAAGCTCTTCTGGAATTAACGCGAAAGGAAGTCAATCATCAACATAACCAGAAAATGAATCGCGTGATAGAGCGAGCGCGCTTTCCTAAACGGACCAGTCTAGAGGAATTTGATTTTACCTTCCAGCCAAGTATTAATAAACGTGAACTGCTGGATTTAAAGCACATGGGTTTCGTAGAAAAGCATGAGAACCTGGTCTTTATTGGGAGCCCAGGAGTTGGGAAAACGCATCTAACGATTGCCTTAGGAATTGAAGCCTGCCATCAAGGGTACCGGACTTTATTCATCCCTTGTCATGAGCTTCTTTTACGCTTACGAGCTGCCTATGAGAAAGGCACGCTTGAGCGAGTACTAAACCGATATGCACGATATGATGTGTCGATTATTGATGAGATTGGCTATCTACCGATACAAAAACAAGAAGCCGATTTGTTCTTCCAGCTTCTGGCCATGCGTTATGAACACCGCTCTACGATTATTACGACAAATATCGTCTTATCTCGATGGGGTGAATTGTTTCAAAGCCCAGAAATCGCGGCAGCGATCCTTGACCGACTGGTTCATCATGTCAAAGTGTTCAAGATTACCGGCAAGTCTTATCGTATGAGAAATAAAATCTAAACTGGCGATTGCCGACAATTCCTATTGCCGAAAACCTACATTTTTATTCTGCCCAAAACCTACATTTCTAAGTTGCCCTTGACATACAAAAAACTATTTTTTGTATAGCACTGTTACTTTAAACGGATAGAGAACAGAAAAAATGAGGAAGCGAAAAGAATAAGAATAAAAGGTAGCTAGAAGGTACCGATATATCATTTTAAAAATTTAGAAAGACTAACTATATAGAGTCAAGTGAAAATTAGCTAAATCAAAAAAATATTTTATAACAGTTAAGTCCAAAAAATGAGTACAACAAATAGACCTTTCACTATTAGATTTTTTTGATTGTTCAATAGCTAATCGGAAACAATCTTATAAGGTTCATTTTTAGTTAAAATAGCATGAATCACATAACAAAGCTTACGAGAAACAGCACCTAAGGCCGTCAGATGATGCTTTCCCTCAGAAATTTTTTTCTGATAAAACGCGCGAAAAACAGGATCACATTGAGAAGCAACTAGAGCAGCTGAAAACAAGGCTTTTCGTAAGTATGGAGATCCACGCTTGCTCATAACATTATGTGTTGCTTCGTATTGCCCAGATTGGGACACAGACGCGTCTATGCCAGCATAAGCAACCAGTTTTTTCGGATTAGAAAATTTGCGAATGTCTCCAATTTCACCAAGAATTGTCGCGCCATTTATAGGGCCGATTCCAGGGATTGTGAGAATAACAGAGTCTAAATTACTCATTATGCGCTTAATTTCTTTTTCAGTTTCTTTTACTTGGCTTTCGATGAATTTCAATTGTTCAATCATGGAGCGTAATTGAAATGTAAAAGCTTCTTGAGCAAATTTCACTCCAAAGGAGTTAGAAGCTGCTTGCTTCAATTGATCTGCTTTCTCTGGCTTTATTCGGTTCCTGCTTAACTCAGCTAAGTATTGAGCCAACGTTTCTGCCGAAATTTCTTCTAGCTCTATAGGAGAACTAAACTCAAGCAATAACTCTTTAGACGCTTTTCCGAAAATACCTTGTTTAGAAAAAATTGATGCATATTCAGGAAACACTTGATCTAGTACAGCTATGATTTTTCGTTTGAAGTCGCTTGCGGTACCTACTAAATAGGTTCGGTAACGTGAAAGTTGTTTTAACGAAAAAACATTTTCATCAGACAATACTGTTTCTACAAAGGAACCATAACGCATCAAGTCAGCAATCAAAACAGAATCAATAATATCATTTTTTCGTTTTCTGATTTCTGTTCCTTTGCGCCAGCCATCGGTTTGAAGAGGATTCACAACGTGAATCAAAAAGTCTGATTCGTGGAGGTATGAAAAGATGGAGAGCCAATAATGACCCGTAGCTTCCATTCCGACAATAAAGTCAGCGGGAGTCTCTGAATATTTTGAAAGCCGCTCAATCAGGGAATCAGCTCCTTCAGTAGTGTTAGGGAAAGAAAAACCTTTTAGGATCACTTTACCTTCTTCACTCATTAAAGAAGCCACGTGAGTTCGCTTGCCGATATCAATTCCTAAGAAGTACATACATTTGACCTTTCTAAAAAAATATTTTGGATTGAAACCCGCTCAACTGAAAAGCGTCACTACCTTGTACGAGATACGGAGTAAAGCAAAAACTTTCAACATCTAACTCATACGTAATCCACTTATCAGAGAGAGGTGCCAGTCTTTCGATTACGAGCTTCAAAACTCAAGGAGGCAACGGCATAGCCTCTCAATCCAATAAATATATTATCTCAAAATGAATGAGTTAATACCAAATTAAAATAACGATGGTTCATAGGGTTATCCAATCAAAACCGGAAGGTTAAAACCCTAACTCTAATATACAAGGAGAATAAATATGCTTCTATTTACAATAGAAAAAGATTATACAAACTATTTTTGGCAAGAATTAGGTGAGTCACGCAGAGATACAGTAGAAACTCGAGAGTATATTAATAAACACATAGTCAGACTGCTAGAGCTGACTGAGAATATTTCAAAAACAACATTTTGGCAAGACTTTCCAGAAATACTAGGGCTTGTTGCGAAGTTGAATCTTTTAGTGGAATTGAGCAAAATTCAAGAATTTTCAAGTACAGAAATCATTCGAATCACCAAAAACGATTATCGAACCTATTTTAAAGAGTTATGTACTATGATTTAAGCATGAAAACGAAAAACTCAATGATTTTTAATATCTCTTGATAATAGAAGGAAGTGAAAGTTAATCAATGTGTAAGTTACCTAAAAATTGTTTTAATCTTTGGAACATTCAGACTGCCAATACGATTTAAATTTTCCACATTTACAATAGACTTACCATACTTTTCAAGATAACTCAATATCAAACGCCGTCTAGTATACAGTGTTGATGAAGCAAGCAAAAACGATTAAGATTCTCTCTATTTGGTCACACTGTGAACGTGGAATGTAATATAGTAGTTTCCTTTTCTGTGTAGAGATACAGCTTTTTTTGATTACCAAGAAAAATTGACACAAACGGAAAAAACTATTTACTGAAAAGTCAATGGCGGAAGAATATGAAATCAAAACAAAGAACATTAAAAAATTGGTCTTTGTTTAGCATGAATTCTAACTTTTTACATTCCAGGATTTCACAAAGCATAAACAATGATTTTAAAAGTAATGCAGAAATAACTTTTTAATACGTGAAATATTGGATTTTGAGTTTCCCAGTCATGTCATAATAAGTAGATTGGAATTTATTACATGATCAAAAGACCTTAGTTATTAAGGATTGATTAGTTGTCCAAAATAAAATCTGTGTCAGATGAACCTAATTCTGGCTCAGATTTTTTGTTTTCCAACATTGAACAACTTATTATTAAAAAGCTCTTGATTCTCAATTTCCTAGATGATTCAAATCCGTGGGATACTCGTATTATTGTCTTTGTATGGGAATTGTTATCATTTATTTTTCTTTTAGAATGAGGATAAATCATCGCATTAGTGATGACTTTTTCTACTTATGTTAGAAGATTTACTCGAAAACCGTTATACAAAGTTTGGGGAAGTTTAACAAACAAGAAGAAAGAATAAATTCGGGTCTGTATCTGTAAAGGCTTCAATTAACTTTTAAACAGTGAGCTTTAGACGTTCGAAAATTCTGCTACATTATTTGATTGTTAAAAAGTATTTTTTGCAGGACTTCTTGAGCAGACGTGAAATTCTGATAATTAAAGTTAGAAGTTATTTTTAATTCATTTATACAGATTTTTAATCTGTGCTATTTCTTAATAAGTGATATATTTTATTGAATTTTGGATTGTGTATTAAATTACGTAATAAAGAAAAAATATATACTGATAATATAACATTGATGGATTGAAATATTTAGAAGTTAAAATAATAATTTGTAATTCGAATCAATAATTTTGCATTTTTAATCATCATTGTTTGAAATCGTTTTAGTTATTTGTTTTATATGATAAAAGTGGATTAAGAAGTTGATAAACAGGCACAGAATATGTCAACTTCTACAAATAAATTTAGTAGCATAATGTAGGAGGGTGAAAAGAATGATAGAAATCAAAAACATCTATTATACAAATGGTAATAACTATTCTCCAAATGATCATTGCGAAAATGGTTGGGCTATCCTGTTGACGAAGAAAGGACTGTACATGGAGAAATCTGAGGTGGAAATAATTCTGATAGAATCTCATATGATTTTTCAATATCTTTCGCAGAGCCTATTGAATCAAATCATTATTGTCGAGTTGAATTTGTTCTGCGAGCCTTCTTCAAACTATATTAAAAAAATTGATCTGATAATCAATCAAGAGTTATCTAGCTTAATTCAATTACTTTTTACAAGGTTTGAAACGAGAGATCGAACGTATGTAGTGAATCCCGCTATCGAAATGATAATAAGAAAGACATTTAGATTGAATCTTTCAACGCTGAAAGAATACTTTGAAATATTTAAATTAATAGCATTTATACAAGAGAATTTATCTGGAAATTTGACCGTTAGTGACTTGGCGGAGTTTATGCATATGTCTAAACCAACTTTAAATCGATTTTGTATGAATAAAATAAATAAAGTGCCTCAGGATTTAATTAATGATATCAAAATTACGTTGGCGAAAAATTTGTTGGAATCGACAGATGAAAAAATTTTTGAGATTGGCGAGAAAACTGGTTTCTTTAACGCTAGTGCATTTACTATTTTTTTTAAAAGGGAAACTGGGGTATCTCCAAAAGAATATAGACAAAATTATTTTAATTCTTGGAAAGAGCATAGCTTAACTATTTAGAGGTGAAAGTGATATGGGAAGTAGAGAAATAGAAGCTCGTATAATAGAAATCATGGATGAGATTGTTACTTTATCAAAAGAATATGTTTTGTTAAAGAATCATAGATTTGACTACGACAAGAAAGTTTCGCAGGAGAGAGTTTATGAAGAATATATAAGAGAGAATGATTACCAAAAATATAAGAATAATTATGACATTATTTCGTTATATATAGCTTCTTTTTTTAAAGAAAAAGGTATTCCAACTAGATCTAAAACTATTTATGAATACTTGGTGAAAGAAAAGCTAGTATCTATATCTTATAGTAATTTGCAAAGCAACTATCTTAAGAGGATGCACGATGATGCTCAGATTAATGTTGAGCGAGCATATAGGGGATATTATCAATATAGAAGAAAATCAAAGTGAACGATAAATTTATCTAGTGGTGTCTTTAGTCACTAACAATTAATTGAAGATAGGGGGCATACTATTCTTTTAGAATCACTAGTCTTTGTGTTTTGGATCATCTACTTTTCAATATGTGTCATTCTAGCCTGTACTTATATATCTTCTGAAAAAAATTTGGTAAAACTATTTTAGAAAGGAACGCTTTCGTTCTTTTATTGCTCATTGATAACAGAATAGCCCATTTTCTAAATTCTTTTCAGTGATTAAGTAGCAGGCAACTTTTGGCGCCAAGATCTCTTAGATTTGAAGGAGCGATAGATCAAAAGTTGTGACTAAAGCATGGAAACTTTAGGCAAAGAGATAATTGTTGAAGATAATGATACTCACGTAAGCGTCCCGCTGATGAACAGGGGGAGGAGGAGACTCCTGTGTACCTTTTCCAAGGTGGTTTAGAAAATGTTTAAAATAAAAAAAGGAACAGCATAAATGTTTTCGAAATGCTTTCGCACCAACATTTACCTGTTCCGTGGGTTTGGCACCCAATGGGCCATGAAGGACTCGAACCTTCGACACCTTGATTAAGAGTCAAGTGCTCTACCAACTAAGCTAATGGCCCAAAATTTATTACTTTGATATAGTATCACTATTTTAAAATGTTGGCAACAATAATCTATGGTTTTTTTAGGAGGTAAAAATGGATCGAAACATTTATGACGTCATGTTTGAGAACTATAAAGATCTGGTTGGAATAAATGAATTGAGAGAAATGTTAGGAGGGATAGGTAGAAATAAAGCTTATGGGTTACTAAAAGCGAACAAGATAAAACATGTCAAGATAGGCAGCAACTACAAGATTCCTAAAAAGTGTGTGATCGAATACTTACAAGATGCCCAAAATGTGGCAGATGAGCATACGCAGGCTATGGTATAATAAAGGTGTTAGAATTGCGTTTTCCATAGCTTGCTTTTTTCAGTTTTAGGAGGATTTGAATTGAAATTACGAGCGAATATTGTAGAAAAAAGAGGAACTCTCCAAGTTGTTGTAACAATAAAAGATGATTTTGGAAAAACTTCTCAACGATGGAGAGATACCAAACTAAAAAAGAAAGGAAATAAAAAAAGAGCTGAAAGAATAAAAGACCAATTTATATCTGAGATTGAGCAAGAAATTGCTATGAAACAAGAGGATTATCTTGTTTTAAAACAGGAAAGAACCGAAACACCTTTTGTCGATTACCTATATAGTTATCTTGAAACTGCTAAACCACAACTGTCTAAAACGTCTTACTTTAGTTATAAACGTTACATCGATATCAGGATAAAGGATTATTTTGGACCAAGTGGAATTATGTTATCTGATTTAAAACCGGTCCACTTGCAAAGGTTCTATCAAAAAATATTAGACGATGGGTGCACTGGAAATACTGCTCTACACTATCACGCCTTTATTAGAAAAGCTTTACAGGAAGCTTTTATGACAGAACAGATAGATAAAAATATTGCTGACCGTGTACGTAGACCAAAAAAGGACTCCTTCGTGCCAAACTTTTACACAAAGGATGATGTGCTAAAACTACTTCAAATATTCAAAGGTGAGAAGCTCTATCCAATAATTCTATTAACAGTATTTTATGGATTTAGGAGAAGTGAAGTTTTAGGGCTTAAATGGGATGCGATTGATTTTGTGAATAAGACGATTACCATTAAACATGTAGTTTTGGAAAATAAAGAAGACTTAACAACTGTTCTTAAAGAAGACAGAACTAAAAATGCTTCCAGCTATCGTTCTGTTCCTTTAATAGAAACAGTTGAAGAGGAGTTAGTGAAATTAGCTAGGTGGAAGGAAAAAAATAAAAAGCTTTTCGGAGCTGAATATAATTACGAAGACGACGATTACCTCTTTACCATGGAAAATGGCAATATCATAAGACCAGATTTCGTTTCCAAACGATTTGCGAAGGTAATCAAGAGAAACAATATAAAAAGGATACGATTCCACGATTTGAGACACACAACCGCTTCTATAATGATTGGAAATGGTGAGCACATGAAGAAGGTTCAAGAGTGGCTTGGTCATGCCTCTTATACGACAACTGCTAATCTTTACGCACACCTTGATCCAAGCTTTAAATATGCTTCTGCAGAAAATTTAGCTAATACATTTGGATTCAAAAAATAAATAACAAAAAAGACTTGATCAAAATTGAATGGCAAGTCTTTGAACGATTACTATTAAAAAAAAATCTGTCATTTTGTTGGCAAATTGTTGGCAATAAAATGGCTTGAAGATTATCAACTAAGTAAACCTCATTAAAACCTCTACATATCAACTTTTATAAACATACCTCTACATAAGAGGGCAGGTGATTAAGAGTCAGCTGCTCTACCAACTGAGCTAACGGCCCGTACCAAAAGTACTTCATTATCTTAGCACTCCATTGTTGAAAAATCAATCATTCTTTTGAAAAAAATATGCGCTTTTTCAGTTGAGAAACTGGCGTTATCTTAATAAAACACCATTTGTTTCCCAAATTCAAATGATAGGAAATTCTTAAAAGATTGATCAGATTGCTTTAAAAACTAAGAAAACCGTGATAAAATGTATCTAGTTATCAAAACTAGATGATTAGTTTGTGATAATCTAACCTTCTGTTCGTCAAAATGGAGGATAACATGGAAAAATTACAAGCAGACATGAAAAATTGGGGCAATTCATTGCTGAAATTCCACCTGCCGAGATGGGAAGAATTGCCAACGCTGGAACTGTATATGGATCAGGTGATCACATTGATCGATCAATATTTATCGCCGGTGATCCAAACGGAAAAGCATCCGCTATTGACCTCTTCCATGGTCAATAATTATGTCAAAAAAGGGATGATTCCAGCACCAGAGAAGAAACGTTACAATCAAAAGCATCTCGCATTTTTGATTGCGATCACGATGCTCAAGCAAGTGCTGACGATTCCTGAAATAAAGACGGGGATCCTTTTTCAAGGGAAAGTTGTCGGCATCAGAAATGCCTACAATGTATTTTGTGAAGAACAAGAAAAAGCGATCCACCTTGTCGGCAAAGAAGCGATGGGAGAACCCGAACAAATGACGTCGGAACCGATCCCAATTGAATTAGTAGCCATGAAAGGTGCGACGCGTTCCTTTGCCAACAAACTATTGGCAGAAAAAACGATTGAATTAGAAGTCATTTATTTAGAAACACATAAAGGAGAAGCCCATGAATAAAGAGAAAATTGCCCTATTAGTTGATTCAGGTACCGATGTTCCCGCACAGATCATGGAGCAATACGGCATGTATATGCTGCCATTGCAAATAATCTACAAGGATCGGACCTATACCGATAAAGTTGATATTACTGCGGAAGAAATCTACGAGCGCTTGCCGCAAGAGATCCCTAGTACCTCGTTACCTGACGGTGCTGCGATCGGGGAAATCTTTGATCGGATCAAAGGCGATGGGTATGAGAAAGTCTTTGCCGTAACCATCTCCAGCGGATTGAGCGGAACGTTTAACGTCGTTCGCCTGTTGGGTGAACAACGGACGGATCTTGAGGTTTTCGTGCTTGATACGAAAAATATCGGGATCGGTGCAGGGCTGCAAGCGATTCGTGCAGCAGAACTGTTAGAAAAAGGCGTGACTTGGGAAGAACTGCGGGCACAATTAACGAATGAAGTGCCAAAAAACAAAGTCTTTTTCAACGTAGCTACCTTAGAGTATTTACAAAAAGGCGGCCGGATCGGTCTGGTTGCATCTATCTTAGGCAATGCCTTGAAATTGAATCCAATTATCTCTTGTAATGAAGAAGGGATCTACTATACGGTCGCAAAATCTCGTGGACGGAAGAAAAGCTTGGACAAAACCGTTGACTTGATCAAGCAATTCATCGGTGATCATCGCCATGTGCGTTTAGCCGTGGCGCAAGGTGATGCACTGCAAGAAGCCAAAGAGATGAAAGCACGATTAGAAGCCGAATTTCCTAAGGTCAAAGAAATCTTATTTGGACAAATTTCTCCCGCATTAGTCGTCCACACGGGTCCTGGGTTGTTAGGGATCGGTATCCAGCTTTTAGAAGAGTAAAAAAGAAAGGCCCCGTGCCTTTCTTTTTTTGTGCTTTCCTTAAGAATAAGGCCGCGGTTTTTGGGAAAGATGAAAAGCCCGTTTAAATAATGTATAATAAGTAAGAAACCAAAAAAAATTGAGGTGACATTTTTGAAAAAGATCCTAGTCGTGGACGATGAGAAACCAATTTCTGATATCGTCAAATTTAATTTAACCAAAGAAGGATATGAAGTATATACCGCCTATGATGGAGAAGAGGCATTAGAAAAAGTAGCCGAGGTCGATCCTGATCTGATTTTGCTTGATTTGATGCTACCAAAAATGGATGGGTTGGAAGTTGCACGGGAAGTGCGCAAAACCCATGACATGCCGATCATCATGGTCACAGCCAAAGATTCTGAAATCGATAAAGTACTAGGCCTCGAGCTTGGTGCGGACGATTATGTAACCAAACCATTTTCAAACCGGGAATTGGTGGCCCGCGTCAAAGCCAATCTGCGTCGCGGCTCGGCAGCTGCGAAGGAAGCAGACGATAACGCCAACAGCGAATTAACGATTGGTGATTTAACCATTCATCCTGATGCGTACATGGTCACTAAAAATGGTGCAGCCATCGAATTGACGCACCGGGAGTTTGAATTGATGCACTACTTGGCAAAACATCTTGGTCAAGTGATGACCCGGGAGCATTTATTGCAAACGGTTTGGGGCTATGACTACTTTGGTGATGTCCGGACCGTTGACGTGACGGTGCGTCGTTTACGTGAAAAAATCGAAGACAGCCCGAGCCATCCAAATTATTTGGTTACTCGTCGCGGAGTGGGCTATTACTTGCGGAACCCAGAACAGGAATAAGCTATGAAAAATAAAGTTCGCTTTTTTCAATCGGTGAACTTCAAAATCGCCCTGACTTTTATCTTGATCTTATTGATTGCGATCCAGATTATCGGGGCGTATTTTATTCGCGAATTGGAAAGAACAACGGTCGATGCCTTCAAACGCGACATGGAGGCACGTGCCAGCACGTTAGTGGTAACATTAGGCTCTGAATTGAGTCGAATGGATAATGATGACGGTTTAGATTGGGATTCCATGAATGCTTCCTTGAATCGAATCTTAACGAGTACCAACTCATCGGAAATTTTGGAGATGCGGGTGGTGGATGAGCAAGGGATCATTCGTGCAACCACCAATATCAATGATCGTGGCTCGGTGGGAGAAAAAAATGATTACCGTGATTACGATACGAACCGCAGTGAAGTCCTCTATGATGAATCCAGCGGCCAGCGGGTGTTCAATATCGTGCAGTCGATCCAATCTCCGACAGGGGATACCGTTTTAGGAACCCTTTATTTACGGAGCAATCTTGAGTCAAAATACAATGAAGTCAGTACGACTGCGGTCATTTTTGTGACAGCCTCGCTGATTGCGGCAGTGATTTCGATCATTGTGGCACTATTGGTCTCTCGTTCCATCACCCAACCGATCGGAGAGATGCGCGAACAAGCGATTCGCATCGCCAAAGGAGATTATAGCCGCAAGGTCGCGATTCATGGAAAAGATGAATTGGGGCAACTGGCGGAGACCTTTAATCAACTAGGAGAACGAATCGAAGAGACTCAAGAGGCGATGGAATCTGAGCGAAACCGCTTGGACAGCGTCTTGTCTCACATGACAGACGGCGTTGTTGCCACCGACCGACGAGGCAAAGTCATTACCATCAATGAGATGGCGATGTCCTTGTTAAATGTCAGCAACGAAGAAGCGATCGGGCAGTCGATTTTGACGTTATTGGAAATCGATGAAGAATACACGTTACGAAAGCTTTTGGAAAATCCTGAAGACATGCTGTTGGAGCGTCCTAGCAATGATTTGACGGGAACAAATATGATTTTGCGTATCGATTTCTCCATGATTCGTCGGGAGTCTGGCTTTATTTCTGGGTTAGTTGCGGTGATGCACGATGTTACAGAGCAAGAAAAAAATGAACAGGAACGGCGAGAGTTCGTTTCCAACGTTTCTCATGAGTTACGGACACCATTAACGAGTATGCGCAGCTACATCGAAGCGTTGAGTGAGGGTGCTTGGAAAGACCCGGAAATTGCGCCGAACTTTTTGAAAGTGACGTTGGATGAAACGGATCGAATGATTCGGATGATCAATGACTTGTTGAGTCTGTCGCGGATGGATAGCGGCAATTCGCAACTGCAGCTGGAATACATCAACTTCAATGAGATGGTCAATTTCGTGTTGGATCGTTTTGACATGATGGTGACGAATGAAAGCAAAAAATACTTGATTCGTCGGGAGTTCACTAAACGAGAATTGTGGGTGGAAGTCGACACCGATAAAATGATCCAAGTGATCGATAACATCATGAATAATGCCATCAAATATTCGCCAGATGGCGGGATCATTACGGTGAAATTGATGGAGACCCATAACAACATCGTACTTAGCATCAATGACCAAGGACTAGGGATTCCGAAAAAAGATCTCACGAAGATCTTTGATCGTTTTTACCGAGTCGACAAAGCTCGTGCCCGTCAGCAAGGAGGTACTGGCTTAGGATTGGCGATCTCACGAGAAGTCATCAAAGCTCATGGCGGTGCGATTTGGGCGGAAAGTCGAGAAAATCGCGGGTCAACATTTTACATCATGTTGCCGTATGAACCGTATGAGGAGGATTGGTGGGTATGAGAATCTCAGAAAAAATCATTCGTGTAGGCTTGATCGTGATGATCGCCTTGAGTTTTTATTTCTCCTATATGATTTGGCTGAATCCGACTGGGTTCAACAATGCCAGCACGGAAACAGATACCGGCGTCAATCCTTCGGTTCAAACCTACAAACAAAAAAGCGATTTGTTTTTGCCCCTGTATTTGACTTGGAATGACGAGGACGCGATCAAAGAAACCAACTCTGAAGCGGTGATTCGAGAGATCCAAGAGGTGATCAATGAGGCAACGATCAGTGATTTGACGCTGCGGACCTATGGCGAGGAACAAGCTTTTTCAAAAGCCCAAGAAGTCAATCAAGGGGTGTCCTTAAACTACTATACGACGTTTTACTTGAAAGATTATGAGAAAACCTTTGAAAAAGAGCTGTCCTTAGAGGACGAAAGTGAAACAGAGGATTTTCCGTTTTCCCGCATCCAGTTTGACTTTGAAGAAAACACGATCCAATTTGTTGATTTTACCCATCAACGAGTGGTGCGAGGCAAAATCGACTGGGACAAAAGCCAAGTAAAACACTTACTAGCAGACAACCCTCGGGAATGGACGACAATGGTGGCAGATGAAGAACGATCCAGCAAGCAATATTATACGCAGGATTCGATTAAGCTGAAAAAATACAGCTACTATTCTTCGACCCAATCTCAGAGCTTGTTTCGAGAAGCCTTTTTCAGCAATCCTAAAAACGTCAAGATCAATGATGAAAGTGTCGATACCTACTATTATGAAGGTGGGCAAAACATGACGGTCTTGCAAGATCAGCAGCAAGTCAAGTTTGAAACTACCACAGACGGTTCCGATGAAACGGACCTGGCGATGTTGAGTGCGGATTATATTATTCGTTTAGGCAACAATTTTGGGACGATTCGCTATTTTGATCAACAAGACAAGCACTTGGATTATCGGGTCTTCGTTGAAGGCTATCCAGTCTTTAGTACTGGTGGTCAAGGGGTGATCAGTGTGGCTTTTTCAGAAAGTGGTCAGACCGGCAGTCGGGAAATGACGATTTCTGCCAGTTTGAACGCGATTCAAGTGCCGATTCCTTCTGAAACCGAGATTGAATTGCCCTCTAGTTTGTCAGTCAAAAATGAGCTGATTGCGGCAGGGGCTGATCCGGAATTATTGCAACAGATCATCGTTGGCTATCAATGGGGGGAGATCAAAGATGCACCACTCGTTGATTTGACGCCTGCTTGGTATGTCAATTATGACTCGTCTTGGATCAGTTATGATGCATTAATGACAAAATTAGCAGAAACGGAGGAGAATTAATTGGATTTTAAACGAATCGAATGGATTTTTTTCCTCGCTTTTCTTGGTCTGAACGTCTTTTTATTCAATGTTTACAGTGAGGCTCGCAGCGAGCATCAGATAGTTTCACAATCAAACCAAACGATTCCTATCGAACAACGCCTCGAGTCTGAGGACATTCGGTATTCTGGCGAATTATCAGATGAGGTCTTGAGTGGCTATTATTTGAGCGGTGAACAGACGGATTTTGATGTGGAGTTACGAAATCCGCAACTCAATACGCAGTTCAAAAGAGGGTCGACGGTCAAAGGGCAGCAGTTGATCCATGTCTCAACCAATGGCTTTTACATCAGTGATGATTCCCAAACGGAAGAAACCGTCAATGGTTTTTTGCAACGAAAAGATCAAGTCCTGTTTGGGGATGAATATGACTATTTGGAAAACCTCTCTGTCTTGAACGCCAATCATCCGACCGTGGTGGCGGTTCAATCCTATGAAGGCATTCCTTTCAATGACAGCTCAAGTCGAATCGATATCACCTTAGAACAAACGGATGATCTATTGCAGATTGCCCGTTACACGCAAACACATATCTCCAATATTACGCCTCTAAGGGAAAAGATGACGGTTTATTCAGAAAAAGAAGCAGTAAATACGCTTTATCTAAACAACAAGCTGCCGAGTCACTCGAAAATTCTCTGGACGGAATTAGCCTATACGATGATTTTGAAGGTTAGGGAAAAAAATGTGTATATTCCTGCATGGTTTATTGCGTTCCAATTAGATGGCGATGACACCATCCAAATCGAAACGGTCAATGCCTTTAGCAATCGGATCATCACGAATAATGCCGTTCAAAAGGTAGAAAATCCATAAAAAAGCGGGTATAATGGAACTCGTTGAAACAACCAGAGAGGAAGTCACGTAAACCATGATGAAGGAAAATGCCTTTCAAGTAAGTATTCTAGCCAGCGGAAGCTCAGGAAATTCGCTCTATATCGAAAGCAATAAAAAGCGGATCTTAGTGGATGCCGGTTTGAGCGGCAAGAAGATCACTTCATTATTGGATGAAGTAGGGCGTAAACCAGAAGATTTGGACGCCATTCTTGTGACCCACGAACATCGAGATCATATCCACGGTGTCGGAGTACTGGCGCGAAAATACAAACTTGATGTCTATGCGAATACAAAAACATGGCAAGCGATGGATCCAATGATCGGTAACGTCGCTGTCGAACAAAAACATATCTTTGAAATGGGAAAAGTGCTGACCTTGGGTGACTTGGACATTGAGAGCTTTGGCGTCTCTCACGATGCTGCAGCGCCGCAATTTTATCGTTTCCATAAAGACGGCAAATCATTCGTGATGTTGACGGATACCGGTTATTGCAGCGATCATGTACGAGGCATTATCAAAGGCGCCGATGCGTACCTTGTGGAAAGCAACCATGACCTAGAAATGCTGCGAATGGGCCCTTACCCATGGAGCCTCAAACAGCGAATTCTTGGAGACCGTGGTCACTTATCGAATGAAGATGGCGCTCTGGTCATGACGGATATCTTGACCGACAATACCAAACGGGTCTATCTTGGTCATTTAAGTAAAGAAAACAACCTGAAAGAGTTGGCGCACTTAACGATGGTCAACACCATGAAAGAACATGATCTAGGTGTTGGAGAAACATTTGAAGTCTATGATACCGATCCTGACAAAGCGACGGAGTTATTTGCAATCTAATCGATCAACAAAGGATAAAATTGTCGGGTGGAGGCAGCAGGTATGTTTGATGAAGAAAAAATCAAGCGTCTGAACGAGCTTGAAATGGCTGTTTATAAGTACATTGTCCAGCATTTTGAAGAGATCGATCAACTGACGATCCGCGAATTGTCAGCTGCATGCCATGTCTCGACCTCGACGATTTTACGATGTATCACGAAATTAGGCTATCGCGGGTATTCAGAGTTAAAGTATGCGATCTGTCAAAAAAAGGAACAAGATGCACGAGCGTTTGATCTTTTCTATGATGCAACGATCCAAGTCAATACATTCTTAAAAAAAGTCAATAATGAAGATTACCGTAAGTTTATCCAGCCAGCGGTAGAACTGATTCTTTCCGCACGCCATGTGGCGTTTTCAGGTATCGGCACAAGTGGCATTCTGGGCACCTATGGCAGCCGCTATTTTGCTAATTTAGGCATCAATGCCTATAGCATCGTCGATCCCTTTTTGCCAGTACCGCCTCGTGGGATGGAAAATACGTTAGCGATCATTTTATCAGTTTCGGGAGAAACCATTCAAATGATCAAGCAAACGGAGGACTTCAAACGGTATGGGGCAAAAGTACTCAGCATCACCAATGATGAAAAATCGACGATCGCCCAAATGGCAGATTACAATATTTCCTACTATATGCCCGTCGTCAGTGGGGGAAAAGAAGTCGATTTGAATCTGACGACGCAAGTCCCGGTGATTACACTGATCGAACTTTTAGCCCATCAAGTCTACAAGCAAATCTAAGTGATCGTAAAAAAACAGCTTCGGCTGTTTTTTTTGTTGGAACATGTTTCATAACTTAGAAAAGCTATAGGCAAGGGGAATATTATCCATTAAGATTTATTTGTAAGCGAATTCACTGGCCAGTGGATGGAATTTTATTTTAGGAGTGATGTGAGATGAACGAATGGATCAATGAGAAATTATTACCCCCAATATTAAAATTTGTCAATACGAAAGCAATCACTGCATTAAGAAACGGTATGCTCTATACGATGCCCTTTTCAATCGTAGGATCGATTTTCCTGCTATTAGCAAACTTTCCCGTCCAGTCGATTGCGGATTGGGTAACGAATAGCGGCTTAGGTGAATACTTCAACCAAGCCTATGGCGCCTCTTTTGCAATTATGGCCTTTTTCGCCGTAATGGGCATCGCCTATTCATATGTAAAAGCAGAAGGTTACGAAGGACTCCCTGCAGGAATGATTGGTTTAGTTATTTTCTTATTAACTATGGAGTCAAGTGTGACGGATGCTGAAGCAAATGTGACCATCGCAAATGTCATTGATAAGACGTGGACCGGTGGACAAGGAATGATCAGTGCCATCTTAGTGGGACTTTTTGTGGGTTGGGGCTATACGTGGTTCTTGAAACGCGACATCCGAATCAAACTGCCAGAGCAAGTACCCACCAATGTCGCAAACTCATTTACAGCATTGATTCCAGCCGCTGTTTTGACGACCATCGCATTAGGCATTTATATTTTCTTTGATAAAGTTTTTCAAACAACCGTGGTCGAATGGATCTACACCGTGATTCAAAGTCCGATGCAAGGGGTGACGGATTCCCTTGGTGGTGCAATGATGTTAGGCTTCTTAGTGCCATTCTTGTGGTTCTTTGGGGTTCACGGTTCGACGATCGTGGGCGGGATCATGGGACCAATTTTACAAGCCAATTCACTAGCCAATACGGCTATTCTTGAATCTGGTAAAGCATTGACATTAGAAAATGGCGGACACATCGTGACCCAGCAGTTTTTGGATCAATTTATGACGGTAACTGGCGCAGGAATGACGATTGGGATCGTGCTATACATGGTGGCTTTTGCCCGTTCGGCGCAGTTCAAACAATTAGGACGTCTTTCCTTGATCCCGGCATTCTTTAATATCAATGAACCAATTATTTTTGCGACACCGATCGTCATGAACCCAATCATGGTATTACCATTTATTTTGACACCGATGGTTTCAGGCGTGATCACGTATTTTGCACTTTATACCAGTATCGTACCGCTATTTACTGCTGTGCAAGTTCCCTGGACGACTCCGCCGATCATTTCAGGTTTTCTAGTAGGTGGCATTCGGACCGCTATTTTACAATTTGTTGTTTTAGCAATCGGCTTCTTTATTTACTATCCTTTCATTCGTAAGGTCGATAGTTTGAACTATAAACAAGAAACAGAGATCGTTTAATACCAAGGAAGCAGGTTGAATAGAAATGAATAAACTAAGAAGCGATTTTTTATGGGGTGGCGCAGTCGCTGCTCACCAATTGGAAGGCGGCTATCGTGCGGGTGGAAAAGGCGTGAGTGTCGCTGATGTCATGACTGTCGGAGGCAACGGAATTCCTCGCCGAATCACGGAAGGGATCCAACCGGGCGAAAGCTATCCCAATCATGAAGCGATCGATTTTTATCATCGGTATCCTGAAGACATCAAGCTTTTTGCCGAATTAGGGTTGAAGTGCTTCCGAACATCGATTGCCTGGACCCGTATTTTTCCAAAGGGGGATGAGCGCGAGCCGAATGAGGAAGGCCTGGCCTTTTATGATCAATTATTCGATGAGTGTTTACGCTATGGCATTGAGCCAGTCATTACCCTGTCTCACTTTGAAATGCCTTATCATTTAGTGACCGAATACGGAGGTTGGCGTAACCGTAAGTTGATCGATTTGTTTGTCCGCTTTGCAGAAGTTTGTTTTACGCGCTATCAAAAGAAAGTGAAGTATTGGATGACCTTCAATGAAATCAATAATCAAGCAAACTATAAAGAAGATTTTGCGCCATTTACCAATTCTGGTCTGTTCTTTACGGAAGGAGAAGACCGAGAAAAAGTCATGTACCAAGCAGCTCATTACGAGCTCGTTGCCAGTGCAAAAGCGGTGGCGCTAGGACATGCGATCAATCCTGCGTTTCAAATCGGATCGATGATCGCGATGTGCCCAATCTATCCGTATTCTTGCGATCCCAAAGACATGATGGCAGCCGCGGTGGCCATGCAACGGCGCTATTGGTTTTCAGATGTTCATGCCCGTGGGCACTATCCGAGTTATATGCGCAGCTATTTTGAAAGAAAACAATTTGATTTAGATATCACCCCTGAAGATGAAGCAGCTTTGGCAAAAGGTTGTGTTGACTACATTGGTTTTAGCTACTATATGTCTTTTGCGATCAAAGGCAAGGAGAATGATCCAACCTATGACTATGATGAGAGCCAAGATCTGGTGGACAATCCTTATGTCGATGCTTCTGAATGGGGCTGGCAGATTGATCCCGTAGGCTTGCGCTATGCCATGAACTGGTTTAACGAACGCTACGAATTACCGATTTTCATTGTAGAAAATGGCTTTGGTGCGGTGGATACGGTGGAAGAGGATGGACAGATCCACGATGACTACCGTATTGACTACCTAAAAGCCCATATCGAAATGATGAAAGAAGCAGTAGCTTATGATGGCGTCGACTTATTAGGTTATACACCGTGGGGCATCATTGACTTGGTTTCTGCGGGGACAGGGGAAATGAAGAAACGCTATGGTGTGATCTATGTGGACAAAGACAATGAAGGAAATGGAACCCTTGCTCGTCAGAAGAAAGATTCATTTGCATGGTATCAGCAAGTGATTGCGTCCAATGGCACGAAGGTCTAAAGAAAAAAACGTTACGCAAAATTTCTGCGTAGCGTTTTTTCTTTAGGGCATTTGGATATAGCCGTAATGAAGCAATAACTGAATAATAATAACTAAAGTGTTCATTCCCACATGGGTGATCATGGAAGTCCAAATACTGCCGGTCAAAGCATAAAGCCCAGAAAAGAACAGTCCTAAGAAAATATAGACTAAGAGATGATTGTCATTGTGGGCAAAGGCAAAGGCTACGGCGCTGACCACTACACCAACCCAAACATTGCTGTATTTCCCAATGATGCCAACTAAGGCTCTGCGGAAGACAAATTCCTCCATAATTGGCCCACCGACCATTGCTGCGAGAGCAAAGAGTGGGTTTTGCACCACGATGGCAATGATGTTTTCGGTATTTTGCGAAGCGCTGACTTCTCCGAAAAAGGATTCGATAAAGATGGCTAGATTTTGTAACAAAATCGCTGCGACAATGCCGGTTAGCCCGTAAATAAGAATCGCTGAGACTTTGGTTTTTTTGTGTTCAAACGATAGCGGTTCTGTTTGTTTGAAATACAAGAAAAACATGATCGCTGCACCAGCTAAGTAACCGATCGTTGTTGCTGCTACTTGATGTCCGCTAGGGACGAAGGCGATCGGTAGAAAAAAGACGATGCCGTAAGTAAGAATCGTGGACAAAGAATATTTTGATAAAGACATAGTTGTTTCCTCACACTCCTTTGCTTCATTATAGACTAGGTTGCTTCTAGAAACAAAAAATCCTACTATATTTATCAATCAATTAGAAATGCAAAAAAAATTTAGCAAAAGGCTTGCAAAAATTTGGGAAAATGAGTAATATTGAAACTGTAAGTTAGCACTCGATACAAGAGAGTGCTAATGCTAAATTCTATAACATTCATTGGAGGGATTTATCGTGTTAAGACCATTAGGTGATCGTGTGATTATCGAAGTCGCAAAAGAAGAAGAAAAAACTGTAGGCGGAATCGTGCTTGCATCAGCAGCAAAAGAAAAACCACAAACGGGTACCGTTATTGCAGTCGGCGAAGGACGCACGCTCGAAAACGGTGAAAAAGCTCCTGTTGCTGTCAACGTTGGCGAACAAGTAATGTTCGAAAAATACGCTGGCACAGAAGTGAAATATGAAGGAACAGAATATTTGATCGTTGCTGCAAAAGATATCATTGCAGTAGTAGAATAAGAAAAATAAAAAATACTTGAGGTGATGAAATCATGGCAAAAGAAATCAAATTTGCAGAAGACGCACGCGCAGCAATGCTTCGTGGGGTAGATAAATTAGCAGATACAGTAAAAGTAACCTTAGGCCCTAAAGGTCGTAACGTGGTTTTAGAAAAATCTTACGGTTCACCATTGATCACAAATGACGGTGTAACGATCGCTAAAGAAATCGAATTAGAAGATCATTTTGAAAACATGGGCGCAAAACTTGTTTCTGAAGTCGCTTCAAAAACAAACGATATCGCTGGTGACGGAACAACGACTGCTACGTTATTGACACAAGCAATCGTTCGTGAAGGATTGAAAAATGTCACCGCTGGTGCGAACCCATTAGGTATTCGTCGTGGGATCGAAATGGCAACAAAAGTGGCTGTAGAAGAGCTACACAACATTTCATCAATCGTTGATTCAAAAGAAGCAATCGCACAAGTTGGTGCTGTTTCTTCTGGTAGTGAAAAAGTTGGTCAATACATCGCTGATGCAATGGAAAAAGTCGGCAATGACGGTGTTATCACTATTGAAGAATCAAAAGGGATCGAAACAGAATTAGATGTTGTGGAAGGAATGCAATTTGATCGTGGTTACTTATCACAATACATGGTAACTGACAACGATAAAATGGAAGCAGCGTTAGAAAATCCATACATCTTGATCACTGACAAAAAAATCTCTAACATCCAAGATATCTTGCCATTGTTAGAACAAATCTTACAACAATCAAAACCATTATTGATCATCGCTGATGACGTTGATGGCGAAGCATTACCAACACTTGTATTGAACAAAATCCGTGGAACATTCAATGTTGTTGCAGTGAAAGCACCAGGATTTGGTGACCGTCGTAAAGCAATGCTAGAAGACATTGCGATCTTAACTGGTGGTACAGTGATCACTGAAGACTTAGGTCTTGAGCTGAAAGATGCAACCATCGATAACTTAGGTCAAGCAAGCAAAGTGGTTGTGGATAAAGACAACACAACAATCGTTGAAGGTGCTGGTGAAAAAGAAGCAATTGACGCACGCGTTCAATTGATCAAAAACCAAATCGCTGATACAACTTCTGACTTTGACCGTGAAAAACTACAAGAACGCTTAGCAAAACTTGCTGGTGGGGTTGCTGTGATCAAAGTTGGGGCACCAACTGAAACTGAATTGAAAGAATTGAAATTACGTATTGAAGATGCATTGAATGCAACACGTGCCGCTGTTGAAGAAGGCATGGTCTCAGGTGGGGGAACTGCCTTAGTGAATGTCATCAACAAAGTTGCAGAAATCGAAACAGATGGCGATGCAGCAACAGGTGTCAAAATCGTTTTACGTGCCTTAGAAGAACCAGTTCGTCAAATTGCTGAAAATGCAGGCTACGAAGGTTCAGTGATCATCGACAAATTGAAAAACGCTGACTTAGGCGTTGGTTTCAATGCAGCAACTGGCGAATGGGTAAACATGCTAGAAGCTGGGATCGTTGACCCAACAAAAGTGACGCGTTCTGCATTACAAAACGCAGCTTCTGTTGCCGCATTATTGTTAACAACTGAAGCAGTCGTTGCCGACAAACCAGAACCAGCAGCGCCAGCAGCTCCTGCAATGGACCCGTCAATGGGTATGGGCGGCATGATGTAAGCAAGCCTTGAGAACTCCTCTTTTGAGGGGTTCTTTTTTTGTGCGATCTAAAAATACTTCAACACAGAAAAAGACAAAAAACCTTTCTTCTTAGTATTCTAAGCACCAAAGAATTGGTTCATTGCTTGAATAAAAGGAGAAAGGATTGGTAGATATAAGCTATCTATTTGTCTTGTAAAGGCAGCGAGTTTTGTAAGGAACGTCAATCACAACCGTTCCCAAAATCCCTGCGCAAAACCAGTAATAAATTCGTAGAGAGCCGGCAGTATCACCGAAATACATAAGACGACAAAGACCATTTTCTGAACAGCAGTTAATTGTTGGAGGAAATGGTTTTTTGTGAACAATAAATACGCGATACAGATAACGGCAAGCAGCTGCAATAGATCAAATAAAATGGACAAGAAAATCACCTTTTCTGATTAGATTGAATGGACGATAGAATGATGGATTCTCTCAACATAGAGCAAAGCGTTGAATGATATGGTTCTGAGAAAGCGTGAAGATCAACGTTTATAAAGAAACGGTATTTCGACGCCAAAGAATGCGAAGATCCCGCTTAAAAGAAAGTAAGTCAATAAGCCTAGATAAAAAAGGACTTTCCAATTCAATTTCTTTTTCATTCGATCCACTCCTTTTGTGTATCATAGCATAAAAAAACGATAATATAAATAAATAATCCAAAGATGCAAATTTGCATTTTTTAGCAAGTGTAAGCTCTCTCAAGCTACATTTTCGCTATCTTGAAAAACCTGAGCTAAAATAGAATTAGGAACAAAATCATGGCTCACTTTGATTTTTAAATGAACAACGAGTCGAAAGAAGGAGACATTTCTTTGAAAAAACCATGGATAAAACGCAAAAAGAAACAAAACGAAAATGAATTATTAACGGAACAGTCCGTTCAAGTCGAGCAAAGTCAAATGGGAGAAGAGTTGCAAGAAGAAGCGGAGTTTACTTCTTTTTTTGCGGATGTCATGAAGCGAATGCCGAAAAAATCGGCTGCCCTGGTGATGAAAGGCTATGACGGATCAAAAGCCCAGGCGGAAAAAGTGTTAGCGAAAAGCAAGGATCAATTTGATCAGGTATTTGAGGAGTTTTTGGTTGGCGTAGATGATGAAACGCGAAAAAAAGCCCACCGCACGATCCATGCGGCTTCTTTGACGGCGGCGATCATCGGCTGTTCACCGATTCCCTTTTCAGATGCAGTGTTACTTGTGCCAGTTCAAATGACGATGATGGCCCGTTTGTATCGTATTTTTGGGCGAACATGGCGTGAAGGGTTAGCGAAAAGCATTTCGAAAGAGCTAGTCGTTGTGAGTTTTGGTCGTAGTGCCGTTGGCAATATCTTGAAATTTGTCCCAGCAGTCGGCACCGTTGCTGGAGCTGCAATCAATGCCAGTGTGGCTAGTGGTATTACCGAAGCATTAGGCTGGGTGACGGTCAAGATGCTGAATGATGGGGAAGATGTGTTTGAGCAAGTGATGTCCTTTAAAGGCCAATTTCACACGCTGTTCAATGCGTTGAAAGTTGGCAAGAAATCTAAGTGAGACAAACAGAAGAAGAACAAAGCAGGTCCAGACGACTTGCTTTTGTTGCTTCTTTTTCTTCACAGCAAATAAAAAAAATTTAAGGAGTGAGTAAAATGAAACAACGAGTGACACGGGAAGAAGTCAAAGAACGGTTGGTCACCGATGCGTATTTTCAAAAAGGTCGTTCCGCTTTAAAGACCCGCCAAACGATTTTGACGATTCTTGCTTGGCTGATGGTCTTGGTTCCCTTTGTCTGGCTGGCCATTCCGTTGACGCTGCCGAATCTGGCGGATCGGATCGCCTTTCGGACCTATTTAGAAGAAGCAGTCACTTTCGAATTTCTAGCGTTATTTTTAGGCATTTCTTTTTTGATTTTAGTTCTTACGTTTACTTTATTAACTTTGAGGAACAACCGCCGCTTCAAACGATTGCTTCAAAAGCAATCGATGCATGATGAAGCTGACTTGGAAAAACGCAAAGAGTTGCTAGAAGCATTTTACGAAGAACGCTTCGGGACGAAAGAAGAACGCCACGGGGCAAAATACTACGCAGTTGCACCGGAGCAAAACATCGGAGAAACGGAGATTCAAGAACTTTTCCGTAGAAATGGGGTGGGCTGATGGTTGTCAATTTTGATACTGGGTTCCCATGGTTGGATACATTTTTAACAGTCGTTTTGATGATTCTCTTCACGTATCCAATTTTAGGTGGCTTTGCTTGGTTCATCGGGGTGATCTGCAATCGTTTTTTGTTCCGTTATCGACAATTAGAGTGGATACCGATCCCCGAAGAGATCGAGCCGATGATCACGATTATGGTACCAGCTCACAATGAAGAAATCGTTATTGAAGACACGATTCATTATTTAATGAACAATCTGAACTACAGCAATTATGAGGTGTTGGTGACTGATGATGGCTCAACGGATCAAACTCCTGTGATACTAGACCGATTGATGGAACAGTACCCAAATCTAAGAGTGTTGCGCATCGAAAAAAACCAAGGAAAAGCCCATGCCTTTAATATTGGGGTAGGGTTTGCCAAAGGGGAATTGATCTTGAGCAACGATGCAGATACGGTTCCTGAACCTGATGCGTTATGGAAATATGTCAATTATTTCATTCGCCAAGACTCCATCAATATCTCTGCCATTACGGCGAATATGGATGTTCAAAATCGCACAACGATCGTAGGGAAATCACAAACCGTTGAATTTTCAAGTATCGTAGGGATTATCAAACGGACCCAGCAAGCCGTTTTCGGCGTCATCTATGCCTATAGCGGTGCCAATACGATGTATCGCCGCGCGGCATTGATGGACGTGGGTCTGTTTCGACAAAATCGAGCCACAGAAGACATCAGTATTGCCTGGGACCACCAATTCCGAGGTTGGCTGTCTTTATTTGCTTCACGAGTGATGTTTTTCATGGAGGTGCCAGAAACACTCAAGATGCTCTACCGACAACGGAAACGCTGGGCGAAGGGCGGTACAGAAGTATGGCTGACCAACTTTAAAAAGGTCTTTTTGCATCCTTTTGAAAACATTGGTCGAACCGCTATGTTTGTCGATCAAACATTAAGTATCATATGGTCATTCTTTTTCTGGCTTTCATCTGCCTTGTTTGTCTTCTATCTGATCTATTATGGTGCAACTGGGAATTACGAACGGATCTATCATATGTTTACGATGGCCTTTCTCTTCGTTTGTCTCGAGATGATTGCGGGGGTGATGCAGCTATTTACCAGCCTCCTGGCGGATGATAACCGCAGCAAGCTGAAGTATTTCCGTTTTGCCCCTTTTTACATGCTGTTTTACTGGATGATCAATGCCATAACGATCGTCACTACCTTTATTCCAGCCGTCAAAACCATCCTTGGATACGGCAGCGGCGTTTGGGTCAGTCCAGAGCGAACGGCGAAAAAAACCGAAGAATCTTAACGAATACACCTTCCCTGGATAATAAAAAACAAGTCTGAGTTTTCTTCAGACTTGTTTTTTTGCCATTAAGGTTCAGAAAGATAGTAAATCTCACGATTTTGGTATGGATAACGAGTTTGCGAAAATTCGAAGGGTCGTCCGTCGGAGAGACGAGCAACTTGTTCTAATTCTAAGATCGGATCATTCGGATCGACTTCTAAATGTTTGATATCATAGGAATCTGCTTTGTCGGCACGGATTTTACGTATGGCGGGACCTATTTTGAGATGTAAGGAATCAGTGATATATCGATAGATCGAGTGTTCAAGGATCGCCATATCAATATCGGGAATGGTTTTGATGGGCATGATCGTGTACTCCAATTCAAAGGGTTCGTTATCAACATAGCGCAGTCGTACGATATCATAAACAGGTTCGTTTTCTCGCAAGGACAAGTAATCCATTTCGTTGGCTTCTGGAAAACGTACATTGAAACTAATGATTTTACTTTGCACTTTATGCCGCCCGCCATATCGGTTGACTAGACCGATATACTAATTGATCTGTCCTTGGTAGGTCGCTGAATTGACATAGGTGCCATGACCTCTTTTGGTGGAAATCAGGCCTTCTTGCTTCAGTTGATTTAGCGCTTTTTGGATTGTCATTCGCGAGGTTTGAAATCGTTTGGCTAACGCCGTTTGTTCCGGTAGTTTTGATAAAGCTGGAAAAACTCCTTCATAAATATCCGTCCGCAACTGATCAACGATCTCTTTGTATTTTGTCATAGTCATCACTCCTTATGTAAAGAAATTCATGGACTTGAGTTTTGTTTGAAGGGGATAAAAACAAGGTCTATCACTAAAGAATCCGCTGAAATTCACATGTATAGAAAAAGCTTTACATATGTTTTTGAAAAATTTACATGCCTGTTTCACCTAATTATAATAGGTTTTGTAAGCGAATACAAATGATGGAGGAATCAATATGAAAAAATTTTACTGGGGAAACAGTGTCAGCAGTATGCAGACAGAAGGTGGTTGGAATGAAGGCGGTAAAAGCTTATCCGTTTATGATATACGGGAAGCTTCGGAACAGGCTAGCGATTGGCATGTAGCAAATGATAACTATCATGCGTATACAGAAGATTTTGATTATATGCAAGATTTGGGGATGAACATGTATCGTTTCCAAATTTCTTGGTCAAGGGTCGTTCACGATGGAGATGGTGCCTTTAATGAAGAAGGGATCGCCTATTACGATCGTTTTATTGATGATCTGTTAGCTAGAGGGATCGAGCCTATGATTTGTTTGTACCATTTTGATATGCCTCTGCATCTGGCGAAAACCTATAACGGGTTCATCAGCAAAGAAGTGAAGGACGCATTCATTCGTTTTGGAAAAGAAATGGTGGATCGTTTTGCGGATAAAGTCCATTATTGGTTAACCTTTAACGAACAAAATCTTTTCCACCAAGACCATGGTTTTAAGATCAGCGGTTATTTAGAAGGGGAAGAAACGACAGAAGAATTGTATCAGATTTTCCACAATGTCATGGTTTGCCATGCAGAAATCTGTAATTATCTTCATGAAACAACAAATGCGAAGATCGGCGGCATGCTGGCGTATTCTGAGGCGTATCCAGCGACTTGTCGTCCACAAGACATCAAAGCAGCAAGAGAGTTTGATGAATTTGCGAACTTTACTTTATTAGATTGCTATGCGCACGGCAAGTATTCGGCAGCACAAGACCGATACGTGAAAAATCATCAACTCAATATGAATATTTTACCTGGGGAATTAGAAGCGATCGCAGCGCAGAAAAATGATTACATTGCCTTTAGCTATTATGCTTCTTCTACCTTGAATGCTGAAAAAATTCCTGAAGGAACGCCGCCGAATCGGTACATGACTTTTGGAAAACAAGACAATCCGTATATTAAAACGACGGAATGGAATTGGCAAATTGATCCGCTCGGCTTCCGTGATGTCTTAAATAAAGTCTATCAGCGGTACCGGTTGCCAGTGTTTCCGATTGAAAACGGGATTGGTGTCAGAGAGCATTGGGATGGCAAAGAACCGATTCAAGATGATTACCGTATTGCCTATCATCAAGAGCATATTCGAGCGATGTTTGAAGCGATGGTGGAAGATGGAGTGGTCTGTCTTGGGTATCTTGGTTGGGGGCTGATCGACATTTTGAGCTCGCAAGGTGATATGGAGAAACGATACGGACTCGTGTATGTCAATCGTGGCAACCATGAGTTGCGAGATATGAAACGTGTACCGAAAAAATCGTATGAATGGTTCAAAGAAGTGATCAAAACCAATGGTAGTACGATCTATACAAACCCATATACAGAATAGGAGGAACAAAAATGGCAGCAGAAAAGCGCACGTTTTTAGATAAATTTACAGAGTTTTCGGTCCGTCTCGGCAATCAGGTTCATCTCAAAAGTCTTCGTGATGCGTTTGCGACCTTAATGCCTGCCTTTATTATCGCAGGGATCGCTGTGTTGTTTAATAATGTCTTCTTTCCATGGTTTTTAGAAGGGGCTGCCTTGGCGCGAATGCAAGTGTTTGGCAATTCCATCACCAATGGAACATTGAATATCGCCGGTCTGCTGATCGCCCCGATGATCGCTTATTTTCTTTGCCGCAATAAAAACAATCCGAGCGCCATCAATGCAACCTTTGTGGCAACGACTTGCTTAGTGGTCATGTTGGCGATGGCTCATGCCGTGATGCCAGAAGGCGCTCAAGCAGAAGTGACCATCAGTGGTGTGATGCTATTTGACGATGTCGGGACCAAAGGGATGTTTTCTGGAATCATTTGTGGGTTAGTTGCCACGGAATTATTTATTCGACTGTCAGAAAACAAGCACCTAAAAATCAATTTAGGGGATCAAGTTCCTCCTGCCGTCAGCAAATCCTTCAGCACGTTGATCCCTGCTATTTTGGTGATTTCCTTCTTTGCCGTAGTTGCGACCGTGCTAGCAGCCTTTGATACCGACCTGATTCAAATCATTTCAACAGTGATCCAAGAACCACTGCGTTTATTGAACACATCGATTTTTGGGTTCTTGATCATCTATTCAACGGGCAATTTTCTGTTTACTTTAGGCATTCACCAAACCGTCATCAATGGCACCTTGTTAGATCCATTGCTGTTAGTCAATATGAATGAAAACATGCAAGCCGTGCAAGAAGGCGCTACGCCACCCAATATCTTAAATTCAGCATTCGTGACGGTTTTCGCACAACTAGGCGGGACTGGATTTACGATCAGCTTGATCATTGCAGTGCTCTTATTCGTCCGCAATTACCAACCTTTTCGGGATGTCGTCAATCTATCCCTAGCTCCGGGTATTTTTAATATCAACGAGCCAATCATCTTTGGTTTACCGATCGTCTTCAATTTACCCATGATCATTCCCTTCGTTGCAAGTCCAATTGTTGCGACGTTGATTGGCTACTTTGCTACCGCAGTAGGATTCATTGAGCCGCTTTCTGTGATGGTTCCTTGGACGACACCACCAATTCTTAGTGCATTGTTGGCATCAAAAGGGGATTTTAAAGTTGTTTTGGTTCAAGTGATCATCATCGTCGTCTGTGTAGCAATCTATTTTCCATTTCTAAAAATCGCTCAACGGGTTGCAATCAAATCTGCTGAATTGGAGCGGGCAGAATAAACAAAACAGGATGAATTCTATACTAGAGTGACCTACAAAAGTTAGAACAAAATTCTAACGTTTTGGGGGTCACTATTTTTTGAGGTGATTTTTTTACTAAGCTTCTATTTTGAACTTTAATTAAATGGTATACTATCCCAAAAGGAGCGACTATGAAAATTTCAGAAATGCAAAAAGCGATTTATCAAAACAAAATCGATCACCAATTCAATGTCACAAATATTGAAAAAGAGTTTTTGGCTTTATATGGTGAAGTAGGGGAAGCCTTTGACGCGTATCGGAAGCAACAAGAGGTAGGAGAAGAATTGGCGGATGTGGCGATTTATCTTCTTGGGTTAGCGGAAATCCTTTCCATCGATCTTGAAGCAGAGATTCATAAAAAAATGGCCGTCAACCAAAAGCGTCGTTATACGAGTTATGGCAATGGCTATGCCAAACGAATCGATAATTGATACACGCACAAAAACTAGTGGATTCCTCGAGTATAGGCCCTTACCGAAATAGAAATGGAAGCAGGAGATAGGATGGAAAAGAATGTAAGCATGCGTGAATTAACCACGGCGGATTTAGCAGAAGTCGTGGACCACTATATTTCCGTATTTTCAGCAGAACCATGGAATGACCAATTGACAGTGCCGCAAATCACCGACTATGTATCATCAATGATGGCAATGAATACTTTTATTGGTTATCGACTAACAGACCGAGCATCGAATGAATTGATTGGTCTTTCATTAGGCTTTATCAAGCCCTGGTATCAAGGAAAAGAGTATGTGATCGATACTTTTTTAATTACTGGCACGCACCAAGGAAAAGGCTTGGGTTCCACTTTTTTAGAAAGGATCAAAGAGGATCTGCTCAAGAAAGAGATTCCAACGATCCTGTTAGATACCGAAGAAAGTATGCCAGCAGCGGATTTTTACAAAAAGAATGGATTTAAACCGCTACCAGATAATGTGAGCTATTATTTATCTCTAGATTAATAATAGCTTGTCAATAAATAAAAAAGTCTGCGAAAAAAATCGCAGGCTTTTTAGTTATGCACAGTTTCAACAGGTTTATACACAATATATTGTAGGAACGTGTTTTCGCCTACTAAATATTGGGTGTGTGGTTTTTAGAAAAGGATTTCAAGGAGATTCTTATGGACCAATGAGTGTAAAAGTGAAAAAAGTACTGAAACGCTTATAGAATATAGCAAAATTTATCTAGATGAGAGACTCTGTTGGTACCGATCAGCTAATTTCTATCATCTTCGCGATAGGTCTTGCGATACTGTAGCGGCGTTAAACCAAATTTACGCTGAAATCTTTTGCTGAAGTAGCTCAAGTGATTGAAGCCAACGTGGTAGCAGATGGTTGAGACAGGCTCATCCGTTTCGATCAATAGGTTTTTGGCTTGAGACAATCGATAATCAATCAGATAGTTGATTGGGGTCAATGTCGTGTATTGCCGAAAAAGGGCGGTACAAGTACGTGTATTGATGGCAGCAGCTTTAGCGATCGCAGGAACCGTTAATGGTTCTTGATAATGCTCATGGACAAATGCCAGCATTAAGTAGATAGTTTCTTTCTTGGGTGAAGCAGGCCTTGCAGCCATTAGCTGTGAAAGGGCAGCTAAAAACAATTCATAGAGAGTAAATCGTTGTTCAATAAGCAGAGGCAGACGCACGGTTTGAACAAATGCTTGATGTTGGGCGGTTAAGGTTAAGCGCCGATAGCTGCGGGTGCGATCGTGGACTAATTGTTCGATCGCTTCTTTAAAAACAGGGTCAGCAATAAAGCCTGAAGAAAAATCAAAGCAGCAATATCGGACGTTTTCTGAAGCTAAAACAGCACCATGGAGTACACGGCTATTAATAATGATCGCCTCATTCTTATTTAGCAAAATTTGCTCGTCGTCAATCGTATACATGAAGCTACCTTCTTCGACCCATACGATTTGTAGCTCGTCATGCCAATGTAGAGGCAATTGGTCGCCACGCTTTTGTTGCAAGCAACGTTGATAAATTGCAAAGGAGCGATTTGTAGTTGTATGTTTGGTCGTTTCTTCGTTTTCTTCTGTGCGTTCAAAGTACATACCGCACCACCTTTTTACTTAATAGTGTTAAAAACAATCAGGATATTGACAAAAATTCACTATCTGATTCGGTATAATACTAACAAAGTTAAGCGAAAGACAAAAGGAGTTTTTATGAAAAAAACAGTTGGGATTGTTTATGCTTGTTCAGCAGCAGCTTTGTGGGCAGTTTCTGGCATCGCTGGACAAATTTTATTTACAAAATATGGTATTTCAGCAAATTGGCTCGTTTCAACACGATTGGTTCTTTCAGGGTGTTTGTTGCTAAGTATTGGGTTAAAGGATCGCGCCCGATTGATTTCCCCATTTCGGGAGAAAAAGGACTTCATTCAGCTGCTCTTGTTTTCTTTCTTAGGCATGTTTCTCGTTCAATTTACCTACTTTAAAACGATTGAGCAAAGCAATGCTTCGTTTGCAACGATTATTCAATATACTGGACCTTTCTTTGTTTTACTCTATGCTGCGATAGCCAAAAGGCAGTTCCCCTCTTTAAAGACATGTTTCTGGTTATTGGTAACCTTACTTGGCGTGACGGCTGTGGCATCAAAAGGACAGATTGAGCAATTAGCGACTTCCCAATCTGCGCTAGGCTGGGGGTTAGCATCAGCGATATCACTAGCTTTTTATTCTATACAGCCGCGTAAACTCTTGCAAAAATATGGGAGTTTACCAGTTGTCGGTTGGGGGATGTTGATTGGTGGAGGCTTGGGGAATGTGGTTCATCCAATGTGGCAGATAGGTAGTCAACTGAACGTTCAAGTGATTCTTTATTTGCTGGTGGTCATTTTATTTGGAACAGCACTAGCGTATTTGATTTTTTTAACAAGTTTACGCTATTTATCCTCAACACTTGCAACAGTTTTAACAGCAGTTGAGCCACTGCTGGCTGCTTTCTTATCGATCATTGTTTTTCATGATCACTTCACAGTGGTGGAGCTAGTAGGATTTATGGCAGTTATAGGGAGCATCATGTGTTTACAAAAAAAATTGTGAAAAAGACGAGATTCGCCAAAATCGGTGAAGTCTCGTCTTTTTTATAAATCAACAGAAAAAGAAAACGCAGGAGTCTACGCTTTCTTTTTCTGTTCTTCTTTTTTCTTGTCTGTGGTCGGTACGGAATCTAGGGCTTTTTTGAAAATCTCTTCTTTTTTCGTTTTATAGTTATGTTGTCGTTCAGCATACACTTTTTCTTTCGTCTTTGTTTTCATACTCGGTCACCTCTTCCTTTTTTTAAGTATAGCATGATTTCACAAATTTATGCAAATCCTTGGTTTTCTCCTTGGTGTTATAATCTTTCTCGTAAAACACATTGTGAAAATATTTCTTTTGGCAGAGATGAGGGACTTCTCTATTAAAAAATTCGCATGCGGTTGGAAGCGATGTAACAGGATTTCATCTAAGCGTCGATCACAAAGGTGAAAGCAGCGTTCTTTTTGAAACAATTTTTTCACAGAATCCCTCGTGTAAAAAAGGAATGATAAATGGGTGGTTTTAGTATCGATTTTTGAAAAAGGGGATCAGGAAAGAAATGTTATTCAAATAACAGTCTTGTTTTTCAAAAAGTGGGTTTGTTTGCAAAAAAAATCCTGTTTTTATTCGCGAATTAAAATAACGTTGAATGAAATAGCATTTTTCTGTCGTTTATAGAAATCTTTGTAAATAGAGTGCCATTGAGCAACACCAAAGAGAAAGTGATCAAAAAGAATAACGCAGGAAAATAAATGACACGTTTTATTAAACGTAAATTAAAAAAATACAAAACGAAAACAATATCAAAAAATATTAATTTTTGTTAAAATGGGGTACAGGGGGTGTTTTATTGGAATCTCGGAAAATCAAACGTAAGCGTTTAGTGAAACAAAAACGGTCCCTTTTCGTACAAAAAGGATTGGGTATCACAGCAGCGTTAGCATCGACTTCAGGTGTCTTTACGTCTCTTGCTCATGCGACCGAAACGACAAACGCTTCGTCATCAACCAACACAACTGCTACTCTTGCCAGATCGTCAGCTGAAACGGCGATCAATCGACAATTTAAAACAACAGCTTCACTGAATGTTCGTTCAAATGCTTTAACAAGTGCCTCTATCGTAAGTGGTGTAGGAGCAAATACAACAATCACTGCGGTGGCTCAAAAGAAGGGTACCTCAGTGAATGGCAATACAACATGGTATAAGCTATCAACAGGCGGCTGGATCTCAGGGGCTTATGTGAAAAGCACTTCAGGCTCTTCTTCTGCCAATACAGGCTCGTCCAATTCGTCGTCGTCTTCTTCATCGGAAAAAGCAATTTCGAAATCAGTGAAAACGACCACTGCATTGAACGTCCGTTCAAATGCAACGACTAGTTCTAGTGTCGTACGTGGACTAAGCAGCAATGCGACGGTGAAAGTTGTTGCACAAAAGAGTGGAACGTCGGTGAATGGCACGACCACTTGGTACAAATTGTCCACAGGCGGTTGGATCACGGCAGCCTATGTCAAAGATGTTTCCAGCAGTTCGACAGGAAATAGTTCTTCTGGCGGCAACACAAGTGTTTCTGCAGAAACGGCTATCAGCAAGAACGTGAAAACAACAGCGGCATTGAATGTCCGTTCGAGTGCCTCAACAAGTGGTAGTGTCGTTGGCAGCCTAAGCAACAGCACGACGGTGAAGGTCGTTGCCCAGAAAAATGGCACATCCGTTGGCGGCACCAATGTTTGGTACAAAGTATCGACTGGTGGCTGGATCACAGCGGCATATGTGCGTGACGTCACGTCTAGTTCTGGAAATACAAGTAATAACAATAATTCAAACACAGGTTCAAGCAACACTGGTTCATCAAACGGCTCAAACAATGCGAGTGAGCAAGCCATCAATAAAACGTTCCAAACAACCACTGGTATGAATGTCCGCTCAAATGCATCGACTTCTGCAAGTGTAGTCAGCAGTTTGGGCACCAATGCTACCTTCAAAGCAGTCGCTCAAAAACAAGGTACGTCAGTCAATGGCAATGCCACTTGGTATAAGTTATCAACGGGTGGCTGGGTATCTGCAGCGTATGTGAAGGAAGTCAGTGCAACGACTTCTGGCAACAATAACAACGCAGGCAATACCAATGTTCCTATGAGCGTGAACGGAGCAGCGATCGTTGCAGAAGCTAGAAAACATATTGGCACTCCTTATCAATGGGGAGGCAAAGGACCAGATGTCTTCGACTGTTCCGGGTTTACACGTTATGTCTTCTTAAAAGTGACGGGCAAAAACATCGGTGATTGGACAGTCCCACAAGAAAGCGCAGGGACGATCATTCCTGTCTCGCAAGCACAAGCTGGCGACTTGCTGTTCTGGGGTCAAAAAGGGAATACCTACCACGTAGCGATCGCTACCAGTAATACAAGCTATATCCATGCGCCAAGCACGGGTTATACAGTCACCGAAGCACAATCAGGCTTTTCGACTGCTAGCTTCGCTCTACGAGTGAAATAAATGTTTCATTGAATAGGCAAAGGGTTTGTCCTTTGTTAGAAACGCCCCTAAGAAAGCTGCCATCAGTTTTCTTAGGGGCGCTTTTTGGGTTGGGCGCAGATCTTTTTAAAAGGTGGGGCTTTGCCCTGTTTTTTTGACAAAAAGGCCGATTTGTCAAAATCACTTGTTTTTACTAGTACAAATTTTTGTCAAAAAAAATAGTTACTGATACCATAAAAACGTACCAATATTAGGAGGGATCTACATGAGATATACGAACGGAAATTACGAAGCTTTTGCAAGAAGCAGAAAACCGAAAGATGTCGAAAAGAAAGAAGCCTATATTGTTGGTGGGGGATTAGCAGGACTTGCTGCGGCAGTCTTCTTGATCCGTGACGGCCATATGGCGGGTGAGAAAATCCACGTCCTTGAAGAACTTTCTTTATCAGGCGGTTCATTAGACGGAAAATTCATTCCCCATGATGGATTTGTGACCCGCGGCGGTCGAGAAATGGAAAATCATTTTGAGTGTCTGTGGGATCTATTTCGCTCGATTCCATCTTTGGAGGTGGAAGATGCTTCGGTGCTAGATGAGTTTTACTGGTTGGACCACGATGATCCAAATTCGTCTAACTGTCGGATCATCCACAATCGCGGCCAACGAGCAGCAGATGATGGAGAATTTACCTTGTCTGCTACAGCACAAAAAGAATTAACCCAATTATTTATGACTTCAGAAGATCAATTGATCGGGAAAAAAATCGAAGATGTTTTTGGCGAAGAATTCTTTGAATCTAATTTTTGGCTATACTGGTGTACGATGTTCGCCTTTGAAAAATGGCATTCGGCGATTGAAATGCGCCGCTATGTGTTGCGTTTTGTGCACCATATCGATGGCTTGCCTGATTTTACTGCGTTAAAATTTACCCGTTACAACCAATATGAGTCATTGGTCAAACCACTACTTGCTTATTTGGAAGAACAAGGAGTTGACTTCCAATATGAATGCACCGTCAGCAATATCGATGTTCGGATCGTGGGCGAGGAAAAAGTTGCTAAAAAACTTGTGCTAGAAAAAGCGGGGGCAATCGAAGAAATTCCTTTATCAGAAGATGACTTGGTCTTTGTTACCAACGGATCGATCACTGAAAGTTCCACGCAAGGGGACCATTATACTCCAGCGCCTATCTCAAAAGCACCTGGTGGCAGCTGGCGTTTATGGAAAAACTTGGCGGCGCAATCGCCTGAGTTTGGTCATCCAGAAGTCTTTTATGAAAACTTACCTGAAGAAAGCTGGTTTGTTTCGGCAACCGTGACTTGGCAGAATTTTGATGTGGAACCTTATTTAGAAAAATTGACCCATCGCAAGTTACGAACAGGCAGAATCGTCACTGGCGGAATCATCACCATCAAAGATTCCAATTGGATGATGAGCTTTGCGACCCATCGCCAACCGCACTTTAAAGAACAAAAAGACCAACAAACGATCACATGGGTGTATGGCTTGTTGTCAAATACACCAGGGAACTACATCAAAAAACCAATTGAACAATGTTCTGGACAAGAAATCGTGCAAGAACTGCTTTACCATTTAGGCGTGCCAGAAGCAGAAATCCAACGCATTTCAAAAGAATCAAGTGTGGCAGTCCCTGTCTACATGCCGTTTATCACTTCTTACTTCATGCTGCGTGAACCAGGGGATCGGCCATTGGTTATTCCAAATGGCTCCAAAAACTTAGCTTTTATCGGTAATTTCGCAGAGACTGAACGAGACACTGTTTTTACAACAGAATATTCCGTTCGGACTGCAATGGAGGCTGTTTATCAGCTATTAGCTGTGGAACGTGGGGTACCAGAAGTGTTTGCTTCCGCTTATGATCTACGTACTTTGGCCAAAGCTGTCTATTATCTGACCGATAAGAAAAAAATTACGGAAATGGAGCTGCCGTTTATCGAACGGAAACTCTTGGAAGGCTTCGTTAAGAAAACCGAACATACCTACATTGGCGATCTGTTGAAAGAAAACCATTTGATTTAAATAAAACGCAACGACAACGAGGCGAAAGAAGCTGCTCGTTGTCGTTGCGTTTTTTATTTGCTTTTTAGCGCAGTTTGAACGAATCATTATTCCTCAGATAAAATCCGAACTTGGATCTCTGTCAAATAAGCTTGCTCGTTGCTAAGGGTCGTTTCGTGGATCGATCGTTCATAGAAGTAGTCATCGATTTGCCATTGGTGCGTCGCAATCAGCTGCTTGAGTTTTTGATAGAACTGCTTCAATCCTTCGTCATCCCCCTGATAAATGGCGGTTAAATAGCATCCTGCTGGTTTCACGAAGGAAGTCCCTTGCGGCTCTTCTTGCCGCACGTAAACGTAGTCGATGTCTTGCGTATCGTCTTTGTTCGTCCGAATCATAGAACCGTACTCGTTATTCGAGAATAGATAAGGCTGTGCCATCAAAAGATCGTAGGCTTGGGTGATCATCTCTGGGATGGAGCTGCCGTTTAATCTAGGACTGAGGGAGAAATATTCCTCTGGCTGTTCCTTCAAGGTGAAGGGGGAAGTTTTTTCTGCAGCCAGGCGCAAATCCGCAGCTTTTCGTTCGATGATTTTTTTGATGTTGGTCAACTGCTGAATTTTTTCATCGATGGTTTGCCGCTTGGCTTCCAATAAGTTTCTCATGGTCTCGGCATCCCCCTGCAGCGCTGTTTGGATCTCTTTTAAGGGCATCGATAATTCTTTCAATGACAGGATCAATCCGAGATCCAAAAGTTGATCAAGGGAATAATACCGATACCCGTTCTCGTCTTTGCTGTTTGGTTGAAATAGCCCAATCTCGTCATAATAGTGGAGTGTCCGAGGATTGATCCGCGCTAAGCGTGCCATTTCCGATACTTTTAATTTGGTTTTCATGAAGTTCCTCCTTGACTTTACAGTTACTGTAAACTTTATACTAAGGATAGTCAACTACTGGGAGGAAGATAGAATGAATAAAAAAGTAACGTATCGACCATTTAAACGAGAAGATCTGCCTGCGCTTGTGCAAGTGATTATTGATAGCTGGAACTACGACAAGCAATTTGACAAGAAGACCGCCAAGCACTTTGCTCATGTCTTTTTGTGTTATGAACTTGCCCGTGCGACCTATTCGCGGGTGGCTCTTTTAAATGGTGAAGCTGTCGGTATCTTATTAGCAGATAGTAAGAGAGGGAAGAAGCTTCATCCAGCGCGCTATTGGGGGAAAACGATTTGGCATGCTGGCTGCTTACTGCTTATGAAAGAAGGGAGAAACACGCTGCTGCATTATGCCAAGGAGGTGGCTGAGTTAAATCAAGCGATGTTGAAAGACTTACAAACTCCTTTTCAGACCGAAGTTGGTTTGTTTGCCGTTAGTCCCAAAACACAAGGATTGGGTGTAGGCAAGCAGCTCTTTACTTCCTTTTTAGCGATGGTCCAGCAGGAAAAAACGGCTCCGTTTTTCCTTTATACCGATACCACCTGTAATTTCGGTTTTTATGAGCATATGGGCTTGAAGCGGGCAGCTGCTGTGAAAAGCTGGATCAAAAAACTGATCAAGAAGGAAATCGAGTTTTATATCTATACTTCCTAAGAGTGCAGCGATGCACTCTTTTTTCATTGGCTAGTATGGTAAACTGGAAGCAAAGAAGGTCAAGGAAGCTGTTTTCGTTTTATGGAAACGGTGCTTGTTTTGGTCGAAAGCGATGGCTCGATCCGCTTTCGTAAAAAGGATGGGGAATGGGAAAGGATGGTTTATTTGGAAAAAAAGCAGATAGGGTTTATTTTAAGTGATATTGATGGGACGATCTTGGATCATAAGCATCAAATCGATCTGGATTTGATTGAAGAAATCAAACGATTGAAGCAGCAAGCGATTCCTTTTGTTTTGGCTTCCGCTCGCTCCCCGAAAGGAATGCTACCGATAGCTCAAGAATTAGGGATAGAAGACTGGCCCTTGGCTTGTTACAACGGTGCCTTGATTGGAGGGTACGATCAAAAGGGCACACTGGTACCGATTTTCAGTCATGAGGTCAAAAAAGCAGAAGCAAAAACTTTGGTTGCGCGCATCAAAACTGATTTTCCAGGTGTTTCCATCAATGTCTACTCTGGTGATCAGTGGTATTGCGAAAGAGTGGACCAATGGGCACGAGCAGAAGCGGCGATCACCAAAGAGACTCCTGTAGAAACTTCATTAGAACAACTGTTGGCACAAGAAGCTTTTGAGGTTCATAAGTTTCTTTTGATCGGCACAACGGCAGAAATCCGAGCGCTTCATACTGCCTGCCAGAACGCTGGATTTTTAGAAAGCGCCTTTTACTTATCCAAAGAGAATTATTTGGAAGTCACTCATCAAGCTGTGGGAAAAGATAAGGCGCTAAATGAATTGGCGGCCTATTTTCAAGTGCCGCTGGCGCAAACCTTAGCGATCGGCGATAATTTTAACGACCTGCCAATGATTGCTTCAGCTGGTATTGGTGTTGCGATGGAGAATGCACCCGAATTGGTCAAAGCAAAAGCTGATTTTGTGACGACTAGCAATACAGACCATGGGGTTGCTGATGCATTGCGGCGATTTGTCACAGAATAGATAAAAAAACTAGGTTTTTTGAACAAATTGATTGACTTTCATTTCTACTCTCCTTAAACTTTTAGCTATACCTAAAAAGGTAAGTGTTTGTTGGAAAGAAGGAGAAAAATGAATAAGAAGATCGAGAAGACATTGACCAAATTTGCCGAGCCGTTGGGGCTCTCCGTTGATACTTCCACTGGGGTGATTTATGGAACGTATCATAGTTATAAACTTTTTTTAGTTCAAGAGAATAACAATAGTTATTCTCTAGTGGCTCATTTTTCACTTAGCAAAGATGGCGAACTTCCCATCCAAGAAGAAGTCAAAGAAGTTCTAAGTGAGTCAAAAGAGATCATCGACTGTGTGATCCAAGGATATCAAGTTGCCTATACATTACGCGGAGCGATGACTGCAGGGAAAACCGTGGACAAGTTACGTACTGCGTTGGACCAGTTGACGAATTTTTTGAAGACGAAAGGTTTCCAAAATGCTTGTACCTTCTGCGGCGCGGTCACTGAGCCGGTTTCGCTATATGCTATTGGCGGCGCTCCCGTCATTGCCTGTGAAGCTTGCTTTAAGAAACAACAAGAAGCAGTCCTTGCGCAAGAACGGGAAAAAGGGCAGAAAAAAGAAAAATGGTTAGCTGGAACCGTGGGTGCGTTTCTTGGCTCACTGATTGGTGCCGGCGCAATTATTTTATTAGGACAACTGGGGTATGTTGCTGCATTGTCTGGGATCGCGATGGCGATCTGTGCCATCAAAGGGTATGAATTATTAGGTGGAAAACTCAGCACAAAAGGTATTATTAGTAGTATTATCGTCATGATCATCATGGTCTATGTCGGGAATCGTATCGACTGGTCGATCAGTGTAGCGAATTATTACACGGACGTTGATGTCTTCTATGCCTTCCGTATTTTACCTGATTTGATTCGTGAAGGATATTTGGAAGCGAGTCAATATTACGGGAACTTAGGTCTGGTCTATCTATTTACGGCGATTGGGGCTGTGCCAACTATTATCGCTACGGTACGAGAGGGGAAAGTGACGCGTCAAAGCTATAAAATGGAGTAATCCACGTTTCTATCCAAAGATAAAAAAACACAAAGCGAGATCTTTTTCGCTTTGTATTTTTTGTTTTTGTGTCATAAATAATAACATGCAGTGTTAACATAAAAAATAAATAATAATAAAATGAGAAAAATAGCTTGCTTTTATAATTAATATTTATTAAAATCTTATTTACATTCAGAGTTTTGTAATAATTCTGAAAATTTTGGATTTTCATAAGGGGTAGGTAAGATGAAGAAAAAATGGGGATATGGTGTTGTCGCTGTTTGTGGAATCGTATTAGCAGGTTGCTCAACAGGAGGGACATCAAGTACAGGTGAAAGTTCAAGTGGTAGTGGGACAGCAGCTGCCGAACAAATTTTTAATGTTGTGGTTCAACAAGAAATGCCGAGTGCCGATCTATCCTTAGCCACCGATACGATCAGTTTCAGTGCTTTAAATAATGTGTATGAAGGGTTGTACCGCTTAGATGCTGATAGTAAGCCCGAACCAGCAGGTGCCGCCGAATTAGCGGAAGTCAGTGAAGATGGTCTGACCTATAAATTGAAATTACGTGAAGATGCCAAATGGTCAAATGGAGAACCAGTAACAGCAGCGGATTATGTCTTTGGCTGGCAACGCACTGTAAGTGCGGAAACAGGTTCTGAGTATGCGTACTTATTTGCGCCCGTAACCAATGCCGAAGCGATAACAGCAGGTGAAAAAGATGCCTCAGAATTAGGGATCAAAGCAGTCAGTGACTATGAATTAGAAATCACGCTGACGACACCTACGCCATACTTCCAATACTTATTGGCGTTTCCATCCTTCTTCCCACAAAGCCAAGCAGTCGTAGAAGACAACGGCGATCAATATGCTTCAACAAGCGACAATGCCGTTTACAATGGACCCTTTGTGTTGGCTGGCTTTGATGGGCCAGGAACCGATACAGAATGGTCATATGAAAAGAACGACCAATATTGGGACAAAGAGACGGTGAAACTTGATACCATCAATGTTAGTGTCGTAAAAGAATCATCGACCTCCTTGAATCTATTCCAAGATGGGCAAGCAGACGACGTCATCTTAACAGGAGAATTGGCACAGCAAATGGCCAATGATGAAGCGTTTGTGTCAGAACCATTAGCCCGTACTTCCTATATCGAGTTGAATCAGCGCGAAGAAGATTCGCCATTCCGCAATGAGGATCTGCGTAAAGCAATCTCTTATGCCATCGATCGTGATGCATTAGTGACATCGATTTTAGGGGACGGTTCATTGGCTTCCACAGGATTGATACCAAAAGGAATGACCTTTAACCCAACTGATAATACTGATTTTGTCGATGAAGCGGAAAGTGTCATTGAATACGATCAAGAAAAGGCCAAAGAACATTGGGAAAAAGCCAAAGAGGCGTTAGGAATCGATTCCTTGAGCTTTGAAATTTTGGCTTCTGATACAGATTCAACCAAAAAGGCCATTGAGTATATTCAAAGTGCGATCCAAGACACGCTGGATGGGGTGAAAGTTAGCCTAAGTCCTGTTCCTTTCTCCGTTCGTTTAGATCGTTCAAACTCAGGTGACTTTGATGTCGTCATGGGTGGTTGGGGAGCTGACTATGCGGATGCTAGTAGCTTTACTGATTTGTTTGTTACCGACAATTCCTACAACCGCGGTCGTTGGACAAGTGAGGCGTACGATGCAGCAGTGAAATCGTCTGCCACGACAAACGCTGGCAATCCAGATGCTCGCTGGCAAGATTTGTTAGATGCAGAGAAAATCATTATGGATCAACAAGGGGTCATCCCTGTGTACCAAAACGTTGAAGCTCATTTACGTGCACCAAAAGTAAAAGGGGTCGTATCACACGGTGCTGGTGCGCAATATGACTACAAGTGGGCAGTTATTGAAGAATAAGCGCCTAAAGAAGAAACTGGTTTTGCGTAAGCAAGCCAGTTTTTTTCTTGGGCTTTGTTCTTACTTACACAATGTTAGTAATGAGAGCGGATGCAATTGTTTATAAAAAAACAAAAAAAGTTGGCAAGGGATCAACGATCGACTTGCCAACCTCGTTTTTTGTTCATCTATTTCACAGAAATCCAGTGAAAGATTATTCGCTAACTGTTACGTCACCTGTTACAGAAGCGCCATCTTCGTCAAGTGTTGCTGAATCTTGGAATTCTTTTGAAGTGAATGTTACGTTACCTTCAACTTTTGCACCGTTCAATACAAAGCCGTTAGCATTCACTTCAACGTCACCTTTGATTACACCGTGAACGATGTTGAAGTTTTCTGAGTTAACGATCAATTTAGGAACAGTTACTGTGTATTCAGCTGTTACGTTGCGGTCTTCATCTTGTGAGTACAATGCAAATTTACGGTAGATATCAGCAGAGTCGTCACCTTTGTCGTGGAATTCGCCATCAACGGTTACATCGTTATCAAATGTCATGTCGCCAGTTACAGCAACGATCCAGTTACCATCTGCGCTCAATGCTTTTTCGATCACTGAAGTTTGGTCACTGATAGAAGCAGTTGAAACAACGTCATCTGATGATTCAGTTGATGCAGCAGTTGAAGCTGCTGTTGATGATGATGAGCTTGCAGCTGTATCGTTATCTGAACTACATGCAGCTAAAAGAGTGCCTCCCATAAGCAATGATGCAGCGATTAAAGTGATTTTAGTTTTTTTCATGTTTCCTTCTCCTTTGTATTCCCATAGTTTTCTTAAAAACAAAATGATTATACCATACCGAGATGAAGTTTGTGAAACAAAAAACATAAATGAGGAGAAATTTAATAAATAGCAGCCTAGGATTAAAAAAATTTCAAATTCACAGATGGGAGAGGTAGGGAAATTTCTGTAGGTTAAAAAAATCGTAGGTGGTTTATTGACAAAGATTAATGCTAAAATTTGAAGGAAGCTATAGTCTGAAAAGGGGAGGAGGAAAAAGAATGAGTAAAGCTGAGTTTATTGTGGAGGATTTATTAAGCAAAATCTATCAAAAGAAGAGCAAACCCTCCCAAAAAATTCTTTCAGAAAGAAATCTTGCGGAAAAATATGAAGTATCGCGAAATACTGTTAGAAAAGCGTTAAAAAAATTGATCGATATAGGTGTTTTGGAAGCTGTCCCTAAAAAAGGTTATCTAATCAAGAAGACAAAAGTAAACCCAAGCTTGATCTACAGCTCGGTAACTGAAAAAAAATCGAATCAAATAGAATCAAAAGTCCTTTTATTAAAAGAACGAGAAATGACAAAAAGAGAAGCGAATATCTTTGATGCCCAATTGATTGGATCTGTTTGGGAATTGAAGCGTTTACGCATTCTTGATCAAAAGGTAACGGAGATTCAAGAGTCGATTTTTCCTAAAAAAGTATTTCCTTATTTTGATGAAGAGATGGGGAAAGGTTCGATTCAGAAACTATTGATTGATGCTGGTTATTATATCTCTCATAGTTTGACGAGTTTTGAAGCAGTAAATCTCTCGGAGCAAGATGCGCAAGTCTTTCATCTTAAAAAAAATAGTGCTGCAATGAAAGTCACCAGCCGAACGATTACTACTGAGGGGCTGATCGTTGAGTTAACTTCAAGAATTGCTGTAGATTATAAAGGGACTTTCCGTTTGCCATTTAATAAAGAAACCTTCGATTTTCGACATCAACAAGATAAACTTTATGATTTTTGATTTTTCTGGTACTTTTTATAGATGGATTTCTATCTTTAAAAGGTACCAGATTTTTTGTAAAACCTTTTTAAATCAAAAATTGTAAGCCTTTTTATAAAATTGTGCTTTTCTTTTTCTATGATAAATTTTAGCTATCAAGAAAGAGGAGTGATAGTTATGAGCAAAGGATTTCCCGACAAGTTTTTATTTGGCGGAGCCATTGCAGCAAACCAAGCGGAAGGAGCCTACCAAGAGGGGCTCAAGGGATTGGGGATCTGCGACATTTTACCGGTGGGGAAAGAACGATTACTGACGATTGATCCTCAGTTAAAAAAAGATCACTATTATCCTTCCCATAAGGCAATTGATTTTTATCATCATGTTGAAGAAGACATTGCTTTGTTAAAAGAAATGGGTCTACAATGCTTTCGTTTTTCGATCAACTGGGCGCGACTTTTTCCACGTGGCGATGAGAAAGAAGCGAATCAAGAAGGAATAGACTTTTACCATCGCTTGATTGATGGACTACTAGCTGCCAAGATCGAACCAATCGTGACCATCTCTCATTATGAAACACCATTATTCTTGGCGACAGAATACGGTGGCTGGAAAAATCGGCAACTGATTTCTTTTTTTCTCAATTATTGTGAGGTGATTTTTTCAGAATATGGTAAAAAGGTCACTTATTGGATGAGCTTTAATGAAATCAATAATATTGTAAAAATTCCGTGGTTTGCGGGCGCTTTAAGAACGGAGGAAGACGAAAATCCTGCACAAGCGCAATATCAAGCAGCTCATCATATGTTCGTTGCCCATTCTTTAGCAAACAAATCATTGAAGAAGATAAATCCTAAAGCAAAAATGGGCTGTATGCTTTCACTTAGTGGTGTGTACCCTGATACACCCAATCCGAAAGATATATTTGGTAGTTATGAGTTTCGCAGAAAATCTTTGTTTTTTTCAGACGTGATGATCCGAGGGGCCTATCCAGCATATTCTAAACGATTATTTGAAGAGTTATCTATCGATCTTGAAATAGAAAAAGGCGATTTAGAAACGATTCAATCTTATACGAGTGACTATTTAGCATTCAGTTACTACTTAACGACAGTCTACTCTCATGATTTAAAGATAAAGACGGGAACTGGCGGTCCACAAGGGAAAAAAAATCCCTATTTAGAAACTTCGCCTTGGGGCTGGCAAATTGATCCTTTGGGATTGCGGTATGTTTGTAATGAATTGTATGATCGCTATCAAATTCCTTTAATGATTGCTGAAAATGGCCTCGGCATGGAAGATCACATCGACGCTAATGGCAAGATTATCGATAAAGAACGCCAAAACTATTTAAGAGATCATTTGCTTGCCTTATCTGAAGCCATCCATGATGGCTGTGAAATCCTTGCTTATACGTGGTGGGGGATCATAGATATTGTAAGTGCAGGCACAGGAGAAATGAATAAAAGATACGGTTTTATCCACGTAGATGTTGATAATGAAGGGAACGGAACATTTGAGCGTCGCAAGAAAGACAGCTTTGCGTATTACAAAAAAATAATCGAACAAAATAATAATCTAGCTGATATGTAGGAGGGGAAATTATGTCTTTTTTTGATTCTTTTGCGAATAAAATCGGCCACACTGCCGAAGCGATCAACCAGAATAAATATCTTTACAGTATTAAAACAGCCTTTACCGTTTATATGCCATTTATTATTGTTGGCTCTTTCGCAACTTTATTTAACACCATTCTTTGTTCTGAAGAAGTCGGTTTGGCGCAATTTGCAGCTTTTTCTTTTTTAAGCGCTATCGGTCCAGCTTTTACAGCAATTAATTATGCAACTATGTCGACGATGAGTATTGCCATTGCCTTTTTGATTGGGAAAATTATTGGGCAAAGAAATGGTGTGGATGAAAACTATAGTGCGTTAGTAGCAGTTGTTTCATTTTTGACGATCGTGCCACAAACGATCGTAACAGTGGTGGAAGGAATGGAGGACATTTTAACCAGTGGTATTGCAACAACAAGTATCAATGCACAAGGATTGTTTGTAGCGATGCTGATTGCTACTCTTTCAGTAGAACTTTTTTCTTGGTTAATGAAAAAAGAAAAATTGAAAATCCGAATGCCAGAAAGTGTACCAAGCGGAATTGCTCGGTCTTTTAATTCTTTGATACCAGTACTACTCGTTCTTTTAGTATTTTCAATTATTAGTACCGTTATTTTCAATTGGACGGGCAATTATTTAAGTGACATTATCTATAATACATTGCAAGTACCGATGCAAAAAGTGATGCAAAACGGTCCTGTTGGAATCATTTTATTGGCTTTTGCTTCAGCCATTTTTTGGGTCTTTGGTCTGCATGGCAATATGGTGATCATGCCTATCTTAAGTCCATTGGCGTTAGCAGGTCTTGCAGACAATATTGCGCAAGTTCAAGCAGGAGAAGCTGCTACAAATCCATTGACCATGACATTCTTTCGAGTATATGTGGTAATGGGTGGGGCTGGAGTGACGATTGCCTTGATTCTCTCTTTACTGGTTTTTTCAAAAAGAGAAGATCAAAAACTCATTTCAAAACTAGCTTTGATTCCTGGGATTTTCGGTATCAATGAACCGCTAGTCTATGGATTACCAATCGTTATGAATCCAATTTTTGCGATTCCATTTATCCTTTCGCAATTGATGGCTACCGTTGTTGCTTACATTGCTACAGTGACCCAGATTATTCCAGCAGCTAGTGTGGAAGTGCCGTTTGGATTGCCCTTATTTGTCAATGCGTTTGTAGGTTATCAAAGTTTTGCGGCCATTTTGGTTCAAGTAGTTATTTTGGTGCTAGCCTTTTTGATCTATACACCATTTGTTTTAGCTTCGAACCGTATGGGAGGTAGCGAAACGGGCAACAAATAAGCAGATTTTTCCTATAAAAAACAAACACACGTCCAGTCATGTGAGCGGAAGCTTCTTTCCGCTATCGGCTGTGCGTGTGTTTTTTGTGCTACATGCGCTTTCGATCAGTCAACTGCTTGAACTTAGGTATAATGTCTTTTCTTTTATCTGCTTGTAATAGTGAATGAAACTATCTGGCTTCTTACCTTCAAATGAGAACAGTTCGCTAATCACTGTTTCATTCTCTGAAATAAGCTGGAAAATGCAAGAAGAGCGGTATGTTCCCTACCCTTTGATTATTTTCTTCGGTAAAATGAAGAATAATGATTCATTTGCAGAATAATTTGACAAGAAGGAGGGGTTGGTTTCGTTTTACTTACAAATCTTTTTGTTTGCAGTACTGATGATCTTAGGCTTTTTCTATCACCACCTGTCTTACTCCGTACCAGAATTGATCCTATTTCTCTTGTGTATTTTTATCAGCATACGGTTTCTTCGAAGCTGGTATTTGAGCATTTATCGCAACGCTCGTTTTTTTAAACATTATGGCCGATTCCTTTACTTGTCAAGCCTGCCTTTGCTAGTGACGCTACTGTATCTCTTGATTTTACTGAATGCTGCATCTTGGGATGTTAAAGGAATTTATATTTATTTTTATATTTTTATGGGAATTACTTGGCTGGCTATAGGCTTAAACGGTGTTTTGCTGGCAGTCGAGTTCTCCTACAGAGATGATGCATTACTAGGCGAAAATAAAGGCGCAGTTGCAGTGCTTGCCGGTGCTCTTGTAGGTATCGGCGTAATTTTTGCTGGCGGCAATATTGGTGATGGACCGGGATGGTGGACGATCGTTCTTGCTAGTGGAATTGGGACGGTGCTATGGCTGTTACTGCTTCATCTTTTTGACACAAGTACGCAAGTCATCACGAAAATTGTCAGAGAACGTACTTGGCCTAGCGGCATACATCTCGGCAGTTATTTGGCAGCTTCTGGACTGATTTTTGCACGAGCATCTGGAGGGGATTGGGTCTCAGCAGTCGCTACCGTGACCGACTTTTCAACTGCTTGGCCAGTTTTACCATTGTTTTTTACAGCCGTGTGTTTTGAATATTTCTGTTTTCAAAAAGCACATGCGAAAAACAATGTGAAAAGATTTGCCTTGATCGCCAAGCTTGTCGGCGCTCTCTATCTGCTGTACAGTGTGGCTGTCATATCGCTGCTTCCATCCATTTTTTAGGAGTTGATTTTATGCTATCGACGAAAAAACAAATCAAGCTAATAAAAATACCAGATAAACAGTATACCTCTTATCGGCAACAGGTGATTTTTCAAGGGTATAAATGGGATCCGCAAGTCTATGACAGCAATACGGTCAGTGAATATGCCGTAGTTTTGAATGAAGAGACGGAGCAAGAACTGGCGTCCTTGTCAGAAGAACTGGCCGCTGAAACAACAGCAATCGAAGCGCAGCTGTTGGCAGACCGTTCATTGATCAACGCACTGAAGCTGCCAAGAAGAATCAGAAACCAGCTCAAAAAACATCGGAACTATGATTCATCACGGCACATCCGCTTGATGCGGTTTGACTTTCATCCCACGACTGAAGGATGGCAAATTTCAGAAGTAAACAGTGATGTCCCCGGCAGTTTTGCGGAAAGTTCGATTTTGCCAGAGCTCGCTAAGAGATATTTAACAGATGTACAGGAAAGCCAAAAAGTGTCAGAGCATCTGTTGCTGGCGTTTAAAAAAAGGATATCGTTAGGGGCAAGAATCGCTTTTGTGCATGCGACTTCTTACGCGGATGATCGGCAAGTGATGCAATTTATGGGGGATCATTTCCAGCATAACGGATACCAAGCTGTCTACTTGGCACCCGATCGGTTAAGCTTTCGTGAGGGAGTTGCCTATGAAAAAGATAATCAGACAAACATTCAAGGAATCGTCCGTTTCTTTCCTTTAGAATGGATGCTGTGCCTGCCATTTCGTACACAGTGGCAAGGTTTTTATCAAACGAGTACGGTATCATGCAATCATCCTTTTGCGATTTTGACCCAGTCCAAACGCTTACCGCTGCTTTTTCAACATTTGGGGCAGCCAACCTTATGGAACAAGCTTTTGCCGGAGACAAAAGCTGTGGAGGCTCTTGATTATGAAGATAGCGACTATTTGTATAAGCCGGTTTTTGGTCGAGTTGGGGAGTCGATTACAATTCGTGAACGTACGTCGGAAAATGAGTTTAAAAAAATCCGTCGTGATGCATTGCGTTTTAAAAAGGAGTGGATCGTTCAAAAGCGGTTTGACAGTCAACCGATTTTAACAGAAGACGGGCGAGCGTTTCATTTGTGTTTAGGCGTTTTTGTAATTGATGGCAAGTTCGCTGGGATCTATGGTCGTATCAGTTCCTATGCTCGAATCGATGAAAAAGCGCAAGATCTTCCAGTACTTATTCGTCGGAAAAAGGAGGGGGAAATGTGAGAAAAAATCATGACGACGCCCAATATCTTTACCAAAGATGGACGGCTGAGCGATTGCTATGGACGCGTTGGACAAAACCGGTGGTATTTATGGGGATCACTGATGAACAGCCGGGCGCTTTTTCTCAACTAAAAAAAGCGCCTTGGGCCAAGTACCGCAGACGACGAGCAGTGATCGTTGATCTGCCGGGAGAAAAAAGTGTCGAGGCAGGGCTGACAGCCGCATTATCGGGTTATTGCCCTGTATTGCTGTTTAATGGGGTCAATGGCGGCAGTTCCTCCATCGTTCCGATGAGAAACCTTGTTCAGTCAGTTGTCGATGGCGCATATGCTTTTGATAAAAACCGCATAGCAGATGATGCCAATCCAGTATTTTTATTGGATGGCAATCGTTTAACGAAGATCAAACGAAAATTAGGCAAGTTTGATAATCGCTGGTGCGTTGTTCCGCAAGATTTTCCTTCCGCAAATCTACTTTTAGAGCATGGTATCCGCGAGATCCTTGTTCAGACGGACAAAGTACGCCGTGATTTAGAATACGTGCTGTATCAATTCCAAAAAGCTGGTATTACTATCATGTTTTGTAATCACCGTGGCGGAATCAGTACCGTAAAAATCAGCAATCCTCAGCGCTGGAAGCTGTTCTACCGCTTTTTCGTTTTACTGGGTTTCAACCGAAATGCTGCTGGCGGTTTTGGTATGTCGATCCCTGAAATCAGTTCAGGTGGTGAAAAGTATCGAGTAGGATAATCCAATAATAGATTGTAAAGCCTTGGCGGCAAGATCACGCCAACTGAATCATAAGGTTTCTTAACAATTTACCTTTTTATTAAGAAAAAAAGCCAACTTTATTTGCTATTTTATTTTAACCATGCTATGATGAATAGGTAAAGTTCTGATATGTTAATACTTGTTTATCTTTTCTATTGATACACACTTCAATTACACATCATTTTCTATTACAAACAAATAAACACAGTCGATGTGTAATATGGAGGTATACGTTTATGAATAACGGTACAGTAAAATGGTTTAATGCAGATAAAGGTTTTGGATTTATTACAGGTGAAGACGGCAATGATGTATTTGCTCACTTCTCAGCTATCCAAGGCGACGGCTTCAAAACTTTAGAAGAAGGTCAAGCAGTGACTTTCGACGTTGAAGAAGGCCAACGTGGCTTACAAGCAACAAACATCGTTAAAGGTTAATTGACGTTAACAAGCGAGAATCCATTGGGTTCTCGCTTTTTTTGTTTTATTTTATATAAATATTGAAATGGATCGGGTGTTGATGATCTGCTACAAGAGAATAGTTGCAGGTTTTGAGGACCTGACATGGTAAATAGTACATCTTTGATTTCACTATTCAACTAGCCCTAAGCGTCGCGGTTTACTTACCTATGATTTCTCATTCGATGATAAGCGTATAAAAAGAAAGAGGGGCTGTATACCGTATTCAATAAATTAATAAAGTGGTTGAATAGGTTTAGTGGCGTTGCTACCATTAAAAGCAATGGTTACTAGTGATTCAGGTATCATGTACTTATACAAGAGTAATCGATGTGAAAGATCGATAATTCTTATTCGTTTCCTCGTTATTGTCTTGAATGAATTGTAAAAGTAGAATATATTGATACAAATTAGCTACTTTTTTTATTGGAGATGGGAACAAAGATGATCACATTTCGAGGGGGATTCATATGAAGCCAAAAGAAATACTTTGCCAATGGGGTGATGCGTTTAATCAGGCAGATGTTGAAATTATTACAGAATTATATGATGAGAATGCAATAAACCACCAGGTTGCCAATGAGCCAGTTGTTGGGAAAGAAGCGATCAAGCAGATGTTTGAGCAAGATTTTTCTAACACAAACATGGTTTGTATCGTTGAGAACATTTTCGAAGATGGACAATGGGCAATTTTAGAGTGGCGGGACCCTTTAGGTTTGAGAGGCTGCGTTTTTTTTCAAATAGTAAATGATAAAATTTTATTTCAAAGAGGCTACTGGGATAAATTATCTTTCTTAAAACAGCACGACTTGCCTATTGAATAAAAGGAATTCCCTTATAGGAATGGTTAGCAGATATGCATGACAGGAAGGTTGATCGCTTCACGTAAAATTCTTAAAGGAGCAACACTGTTTGAAAACAATACCTTTTGTTAAAGTAATGATTAAGAATAAGTTAGTTTACTTCCGTCGGCGCCTAGTTGCGTGGTATAGTTATTGATAAGCGAAAAATATTTTTGTACCACACGTTACTTGTTTTGAAGAAATTTATTCAAACCTGGCGTAACTTCAGAGTTACAAGGATACAATAGAGGTTAGGGATTGTATCGTTTAAATGAGAAATAAATAATAGTAGTAATAGTATGCTGCACTTTCAAAGAATAAATATTGACTCGTCAGATAGCCTTCTCGTTTACCCAAACGAGAGGGCTATCGTTCATTAGAAAAGAAAAAGTGTCTTTTTCCTAAAAGAAAGGAAGAAGACACTTTTTGGCTTTATTCTGCTGTGAGGGGGATCGTCAGCTTGCGATCATCGGTTTGATCGTCGAGCATTGAATCGACATATTGCTTCAAAAAGTAAGAATAGGTCGCTAACCACTGATACTCCTCGGAGTCTTTGATAGCAGCTTTTTCTTCGGCTGAGTAAGTATCATTGCCAGTAAAAAGGGCAGTGTTCAGCCTCGTGACAAACGTGCAAAGTTTTGTCATCTGGGCATCTGACAGTTCAGACACTGCGGACAATTGGTCACGGACCAGTTGGTCGGTGTCTTTTTCAAAAATACTTTTCTGGTAGTTTTGATAGTTCAGCAACTGTTCATCAGTTTGCTTCGTTTCAGCCGCCCAAGCATCGAGATCAATCTGCCGAGCTTCATAGTTGATTTCCTTGTCAGAAAGAGAAAGGACGCCGTAGCCTAATTCTGCCGTTGAATAAGACCCAGTGACTGCTTCATAAAGCGAATCATTCCCTTCGTTAATGTCTTGAATGTGGATATGACCAGAGAAAACGGCTGGCACGTTGAAGCGTTCCAACAAAGCGACAGTCTCAGAGGCGTTGTCGAGAACATAACCGTCTTGTAAGAGTTCATTATGACCAAACAAGTTATGGTGCAAAAAGACCAGTGGTACTTGCTCCGCTTCTTTCGTCAGGGTTAATTGCTCCTCCAACCAAGTTAGAGTAGCCGGTTTCAACTCACCATTCGTAGTAGGATCATCCCAATTAACCTCAGAATCGTAGATACATGAATCGAGCAAAAAGAGACGATACTTGTCGTTTAACTGAATGCTGTAGCTAAGGGAAGACTTGTCGATACTGTTGGCTTTTTCGTAACCTTCAGCAAAAATCGTTTGAAAATCCTCAGGACTGATTTGATCTGCGTAGTATTCCTTTTCACCTTTAAATGCTCGCGCCCAACCATTGTAAATCTCGTGGTTGCCAGGTAATGCTAAAACCATAATGTCAGCTTCTTGCAATGGTTCAAGCAATCTTGCCAACTCTTGAGCACTTGCTTTCTCGCCATTGAGCGTCATATCACCGGTCAAAATAATTCCCGTGGGTTTCTCTTTTAAGGCTTGAGCGGTGAAGGCCTCGATCGATTGTTCTTGATACGTCATCTCTTTGCCAGCAGCTCCCTTTGTGAAGGTCTGAAAGGCTGCGCCGTTATCATGGAGCGTGGAGGAAAAAAAATGAATATCACTTAAGAGCCAAAACTCACTGTTGCTCGCCTGTTGCAATGGAGTATCGGCTTCATGCACCTTACGAAATTGAAAGAATAACAGGAAACAGGTGACAAAAAGTGTAAGTAGTGCCAATGGCCAAAACCATTTTTTGTGTGTACGAATCGCGATTCCCTCCTCGCTTGTTTTATTTATTATAGAAAGGAATAGGGATCTTGTCACATAAATGGTCTTTTTTTGAATGATTTCTTGTTTTCATAGTTTTTCTTATTAAAAAAAGTGTGATCAAGCTTTAAACCCTGACGAATTAGCTTTACTTTCGATAAAGATAACATGAATTGATTTTATTTTTGATAATGAAAATGAAAAGAAAACGCGGTAATTTATTCAGAAACGTTGATTTAACGATCTTTAATTGTCCTGTTATTTATCGTTGAGATAAAGGGAGTGTTAGATTGAAACATTTTTGTAACATTTCCTTTATCTGTGTGTCATATCATTATGGTAGAATTCATTTGTCGTTAAATCGAACATTAAACTTTCTTAGACAAAATTAAGTTTTTATAAAGGCAGTTCATCTGTCAAATCAACCAGCTAGTCGGAGGAAAAACGAGTGAAGAATAGTTTGTTATCAGCATTAATGGTGTGTTCACTAACATTAACAGCAGTTGCAGCACCTGCATTAGCATTTGCAGATTCCATTGATGATCAAATCGAGCAGCAAGACCAAAAAATCAATTCTCTTAAAGGTCAGCAAGCTGACGCACAATCACAAATCGATTCTCTAGAAGCAGAAATTGAAACAGTGAGTGCAAAAGTTGCTTCATTAGAAGCGAAACAAGTTGAGTTAGGTCAAGAAGCTGAGAAATTGCAAGACAAAATCGCAACATTGAAATTGCGTATTGCCAAACGTGAAGAAGCAATCCAAAAGCAAGCCCGTGATGTGCAAGTTAACGGTCAAAGCACCAATTTCATTGATGCTGTTTTAGAAGCAGATTCTTTAACGGATGTTATCGGTCGCGTACAAGCGATGACAACGATCGTCAATGCAAACAATGATTTAGTTGAACAACAAAAACAAGACAAACAAGATGTTGAAGACAAAGTCAAAGAAAACGAAAGCAAGATCCAAGAAGTTGCTGCGAACCAAGCAGAACTTAGCCAACAAAGAGATGCCATTGCAGCAAAACAAGCTGATTTAAATGTCTTGAAAGCAAACTTAGCAGCAGAACAAGCGACTGCTGAAAAAGACAAAGATGCTTTGAACAAGAAAAAACAAGAAGCGGAAGCTGAAAAAGCACGTATCTTGAAAGAACAACAAGAAACTGCTGCTGCTCAAAAAGTAGAAGAAGAAAGACAAGCTGCTGCTTTGAAAGAAGCACAACAAGAAGCTGCTGCTCAATCAACTGAAAGCACGACAGAGAATACAACAGCTTCTACTGAAACAGCAACAAGTAGTTCTTCAAGCAACACAAGTTCAAGTAATACCAGCAGTTCTAACAGCTCAAGTTCATCGAACGCAGGCTCTTCAAACACTGGTTCAAGCAATTCAAGCTCAAGTAACTCAGATTCAAACTCTTCATCAAACAATAATTCTACCGGAAGTATTTCTACTGGCGGCGGAAAAGATCATTCAAGCTCAGGTAACATGTATGCTTGGGGTCAATGTACTTGGTACGTGAAAAGTGTTGCACCATGGGTAGGTACTTACTGGGGTAACGGAGCACAATGGGGTGCGTCAGCTGCAGCTGATGGGTACACTGTCAATGGTACACCAGCAGCCGGTGCCGTTGTGGTCTTTGCCGCTGGTCAATCAGTTGGTGGCGAATGGACTGCTGATCCAGTTTATGGACACGTTGCTTATGTTGAATCATACAACCCATCAAACAATACCATCACAATCTCTCAAGGCGGAATGGGCTTTGACAGTCCTGGTGGACCAAATAGAGCTACGATGAACGCATCTGGATATACTTACATCCATCGTTAATCAATTCAAAAGCAAAGCATCAACGCAATCGCGTTGATGCTTTTTTATTGGCTCTTTGTCAATAAAGGACTGATGAGTTGTGCAAAATCAAATCTGGGTCAGAATGAACCTCATTCTGGCTCAGATTTTTTGTTATCTCACTTTGATTAATTGATTGATCAAAAAGATTCTAATTCTCATGTTCTCGAATGATTTAAATCCGTAGGATACTCGTTTCATTGTCTTTATGTGGGTATTCTTCGCTTCTATTTTTCCATTGGAATAAGGATAGATTATTGCGTTGGTGATGCCTTCTTCATAGGTCAGAAGGTTTTGAAGCTTCTCCCGAAAGCCGTCATCTAACGTTTCGGGAAGTTCTGCCAATAAGGAGAAAAATAAGTCAGGGTCTTTGTCTCGAAAGGCTTCAACTAATTCATGAAAAAAGGGATACGCCTCCTTTAGGGGCGCAGAAAACTCAAGCAATCGATCAATCATCATTGATTCAGTAAGAAATGGGTATTTTGGCGCTCGGAAACTTTTCCATGTTTTGTATTCATAATGGTTGATGTTTGCACGATTTTTTAGCAAAAAGCGCCAGTTCTTTTTCAGTTTTTCTGCTTGGCTTTTCTGTCCTGCTTTACGAAGTTCATTCATTTCACGGATACGCAACTCATTGAACGCTTGATTCATGTGTTTGACAATATGAAACCGATCAATCACTACTTTCGCATTTGGCAGAACACGTTTGGTGAGCTGGAAGTAGGCGGCGTTCATGTCTGTCACCAAGAATTCTACTTCTTCCGGATTAGTACAACCTGAGAAATAGCTTGTTAATCGGGGTAATTTACGCGTAGGCAAAACATCTATTAATTTTCCTGTTTCGCCATCTGCGCAAATAAAGCTCATTTTATCTTCTATGGAAGCATGCGAACGAAATTCATCAACCATCAATACTCTTGGGAGAATCTTCTTAGATTGCTTTGGTAAATAGCTTTTAAACTCTTTCAATGTACGAATAACGGTGGTCAAAGATACCTGACAGCTTTTCGCAATAAAAGATAAAGATACTTTTTCAGTCAGTAAAGAAGCAATTTTATATCTAACATGATTTGCGATTGAATGTCTGGGTTGGACAAAATAACTTTGAGCCGTCCAATGGGTTCGGCAGTTTTTACAGGTATAGCGCTGCTTTTTTAGGCGCATAACCAAAGGCATATGATTGTATTGTTCAAAACGGTCAATCATTTCCTTCTTCCCATTTTTCACTATAATTGCTTTCCCGTTTCCATCTACCACAGTAGAACCACAACTTCTACAAGCACGAGGAGTAGGCGAGAGAACAGCATCGACGACCAACGTCTTTTTCTTCTGAAGGGTCTCGTAAGAGACCTCTGTAATCATCAAATCTTTCTCTATTATTCTCAGCATTTTTTTGATAGAATCATTCATATAGCATATCGTCCTCTCAGTTGTTTATTTTGTGGTGATTTAATCATACTAGAGAACGATATGTTTTTTAATACCTAAAATGAAAATGGGGCTGAAGAATCAATTCTGATTCATCAGTCCCATAAATTATAGAGCCTTTTTATTTGATCGATAGCTTTCTAAATCAGTCAGATAAGAGAACTACTCAGAGAGACAAGACAGGATTCTTTCAAATCTTATCAAGATTCTATAGAAAGTAGGAGGTTTTTCGTTCTACTAGCAAGGAGGGAGAAATGGCGAAAAGGTTCCTTTTGAAGTTACCACCAGTTCTTCCATTGCACGAGAAATCGCCGTGTAGAGAATTCGCCGGTCTTGATCGGTATGATAATTTTCTTCTGAGACATCATATAAGAGGACCTGCTTAAATTCCAATCCTTTGGCAAGATGAATCGGTAAAACCGTTCCATGAAATGACACGGCCTGTTTATCGAAGAACTGTTTGAGCTCCTCACTGGATCGACTATCTTTGGTGATGATCGTTACTGGTTGCTTAAGTTCCTTTACTATGTCTACTAACGCAACGTCAGGTAGATTGGCATAAAACTGTGGCAACTTTCCTTCTGGTCGAACGGCAGAGATGTTTAAATTGGTTTCTTTTGGTAGCATTTGGGCAAATAACCGCGTGATTGCACCGCTAGACCGATAACTCGTAGTCAGCTGATACGTTTCGAGGGATTTCGCCTGTTGTTGAAACAACGTTTGGATTTCTGATACGGTGATGGCACTTGTAAAGATCGCCTGTTGCTGATCCCCCACGAGGGTAAAAGCGGTCATAGGAAAAAGACATAATAGAAACTGAATTTGTGCTGGCGTATAATCTTGGACTTCATCGATAAATAGATAGCGTAACGCAGGGACAGGTTGTTTTTCGGCGAGCAAATGACGAATCAGCAATAGACAAACGGTATAATCCAAACTATCTGTTGTTTGCGTCAAAGTGATCTGTCCGTGAGTAAAATAGTCGGCACTGTCTGCTAACAATCGTTTTGTATCAAACCAAGTAAGGTTTTTTATTTGTTTGGAAACCGTTGCGTATTTTTTCTTCAGGAGGCGAATGGCTGCTTTCTGAATTGTTTTTTCTGAATCATCCTTTAAAACTCTCCCTAATAGGGAGCGCTGTTCGGCTTCAGTCAAAGAACGAACTTGGTCGTGAACATTTGCTGCTAAGGCATTTTTTTGCAGTCGTTCCTCCCAAGCGTAAGCCAATTTCTTTTTGACTGCTTGGATGCGATCGCGCAAGGATGCCTGTTTCGGTGTCTCTTGGAAGAAAGTGTCGATCGTTTCTTCAGAAAAAAGGACGACGTTTTTTCTTTTGATTGGTTTAAACTGAAGCACAAGTTCTTCTGGCAGCTGTTTGCTCAAGGATTGAAGAAAGCGACTGAAGTCCGCACTGCGCAAAAGGTCGATTGCTTCATTGGGTGTTTGCTGGATGCGGTCAAAATACGCCTCTTCCGATTCTAAGTCAACGCTAGGAAATGCTTGGCAAAACTGCCGCATGGTCAGCGTCAATGGATTTTTTTCACCGAGGGAAGGCAGCACTTGCGAAATATAATCAATAAACCGAGAGTTCGGAGAGAGGATCAAGACATTGTCTGCGGTCATCTCATCACGAAAATGGTACAGCAAAAAGGCGATCCGTTGCATGACAGCAGACGTTTTTCCGCTTCCAGCAACACCGTTGACCAGTAGGTTTTTATGCGCTAAGTCACGGATGATGACGTTTTGTTCGTGTTGGATCGAAGCAGTGATATCTTGCATTTTTTGGCTATTATTGGCTTCAAGGGCTGTCAGTAACACTTCATCTTGAATCGCGACTGAGGTATCAAAGGCTTGCTTCAAGTGATCTTTTTCGATAATAAATTGTCGGCGATGTTCAAGAACGGCAGAAATCGTCTGATTGTTCACTTGATAAGAGACCGGGCCCAAGCGTTTGGCATAGAACAATTCGGCAATAGGGGAGCGCCAATCATAGATAAGCCCTTCCTTATTTTCATTAACAAAACCATTGATCCCAATGTAAAAATCTTCTATTGTTTCCTCATCTTCAAACTGTAGGGAGATTTTACCAAAGTAGGGACTATCCAGTAGACGATCGATGGCAGCTAATTCACGTTCAGCAGATTGAAGAGCGGCGTTCATTTGGTCGATCTCACGGTTCTTACTTTCGATGGCAGCAAAAGTATCTAAACGGTCAGAAAAATTATCAAAGTTTAAGCGAATCTCTTCGCCGATGCTTTGCATCGCAAGGCGATCTTTTTTTCTGCCTTCAGTCAAGAAGCTGCTCAGCATTGTCTTTCGTGTCAGCAATTGCTGGTACGTGTCTGCGAGATGCTTCTTTTCAGCCTTTAGGTCGTTCATTCAGACTCACATCCATTCTCCAAAGTATCTCAATTATACGAGCATCCACCAAAAATACTAGTCTATTTTTTTGACTCTGGATGCGGTATAATAATAGTGGGAAGAGGCAGCTGATTGTTCCAATGTCATGGGAGCAAGCAGAATGCGTCTATTTTTTTGTTTTAAAAATGGGAAAAAGGGTCATTGCTTGTGTTTTTGAAGGGGCTGTTTATACTGAATATAGAGAAAAATACAAAGCGAAAAATCGTTGAGGGAGTGTCAGCATGTCCAAATTATTGTCACCAGTGAAGCTAGCGAATTTAGCATTGGCCAACCGCGTCGTTATGTCGCCGATGTGTATGTATGAAGTAAAAAAAGAAGACGGTGTTGCGGAACCCTTTCATTTTGTTCACTATGGGGCACGAGCATTAAGCAAAGTCGGCTTGATCATTATTGAAGCGACTGCCGTTGAACCAGACGGACGAATCACAAACAATGATCTAGGGCTATGGAATGAAGAACAGCAAACAGAGCTGACGAAATTGGTGGAACTGCTGCATGGGTTCGATGCGCAAGTAGGCATCCAACTAAGCCATGCAGGACGAAAAGCAGTTGATGCCAGCAATCCTTTGGCACCAAGTGCCGTTGCCTTTAACGAACGCTACCCGTTACCGTCAGAAATGACCCTGTCGGAAATCAAACGGGTGCAAGATAGTTTTGTTCAGGCTGCCCAACGAGCAGCCAAAGCGGGTGTCACGATGATCGAACTTCATGGGGCTCATGGCTACTTGATGGATCAATTTCTTTCGCCTCTCGTCAATCAACGAACCGACCTGTATGGTGGTTCCTTAGAGAATCGGTATCGCTTTGTAAAAGAAACGGTACAAGCAGTTCGGGCAGTCTTTTCTGGGTCCTTGTGGATGCGCTTGTCACTGACAGACTATGAAGAACCAGGACGCCAAAATTCGTTGGAAGATTGGCAGCAAGTGGCCCAATGGCTTCAAGCAGATGGCATTGATTGTCTTGACTGTTCCACAGGCGGTGTGGTGGATAAAAAGCCTAATATTCCGATCTATGATGGCTACCAAGTGCCCTTTGCTGCAGCTATCAAGCAAGTGGTCGATATTCCCGTAGCAGCAGTCGGTTTATTGGATAATCCTGATCTTTGCGAATATCTTTTGCAAACCAATCAAGTGGACTTGGTTTTACAAGGCCGCGCATTGATCAGAAATGTCAACTGGTTGGCAGATGCAGCGGCGAAACTCCACGATAAGTCCTTTCAAGCATACAATGATTCCTATCAACGCGGGGTGAAGCGTTGATTCATCTGATAAAAAAATCTCCTAGAAGAAAAATCTTCTTAGGAGATTTTTTTATTCTACTAGTATGCTTTACAAACTAGTGACAAACACGTATATTATGTACAACACTAGTTTGTATAACAAACTAGACAAAGGGAACCAAAGGAGGGAAATCGTGAAAGAGACGCAATTGCTAAAAGGGGTTTTGGAAGGGTGTGTTTTGCAAGTGATTGCTCAAAAAGAGATTTATGGTTATGAACTGGTACAGGAACTGAAGCAAAGAGGCTTTGAAACGATCGTTGGCGGCACGATCTATCCTTTGCTGCAGAAGTTGGAAAAACAAGAACTTATTACCTCTGAGATGAAAAAATCACCTGAAGGACCTGATCGCAAGTATTTCTCGATCACCCCGAAAGGCATAGACTATTTGGCACAATTTAGAGAACAATGGACGAACCTAATGAAGAAAGTCGAAGGATTATTTAAGGAGTGAGGAAACATGGCAAATAAACAAGAGACGACCTATTGGCGAGAGCAAACCAATCTGATCGAGCAACAATTCAATGAGAAAAATCGCCAATTTTTTGATGATTTTCGAAGCTACCTCTTACTTTCCAGCCTTTTTTACGATGAGCATAAAGTCACAGAGCAGGTATACGCGATTGCAATGGATTTATTAGAAGCACAAACTCATGGAGAAGAGGCGCAACACTATTTTGGTAATGATCCGAAAGGGGTGGCAGATGAACTGTTGGCAAACACGCCAAAGAGCAATCTCAAAGAGCGTCTCAAATTGGCATATTTAGCGGTTGGTATCAGTTGGGGGATCAAGTTTATAGCTGATTTTACAAATCAAGGACCACTGGTTCTTAACCTGCTGGATTATCTTTTAACAGGATTGGTAACTGTGGTAGCGGTCATCGGGATTTTTGCGATCATCAGCAAAACTATCTATCAAAAGAAGGGCACAAGCAAGGTGATTCGTTTCGGCTCCCTTTGGCTCGTTGTGAGTGGCTGGATTGGTCTTTCACTGTTGATCAATCTGCTGACCCCAAACTGGTGGCTCCTGACGATCGCATTTCCTTTTGATGTAGTATTGGTTGGCAGTTTGCTAGTAGCGGCGATCGTTTTTGTTGTATCACGCAAAGAAAAAGCTTTTTATCCGATCGTTTTTCTACTGGGGGTATTTGTGTTGCTTGGTTGCCTGCAAAAAGCCATGGCATTTTATCACATTGGGGATCCATCGTGGATGACCGGCGGACTTTTGACACTGCTCGTTGTAGGGTTTCTTATTTTTCTCTGGTGGACCCGTCGAGTGATGAAAAAGCAATAAGCAAAGCCAGAAACAAGTGTGTTGCTTGTTTCTGGCTTTTTTACATGGACAAAAGCATTATCCTGAGGAATCTTTCTGCTTCATGCTACACTTAAAAAAGAAACGGAGGGAAATCAAGATGTTGATAACAGATCGGTTCTTTCACGGCCACGACAAGCAGACCGCTTTTTTTGAAGGCTGGTACCATAAGCACCAAATCGGTGAAGAAGTCTATGCTTTTATTCCAGGTCTTTCGATTCAAGAAGACGGTACCAAAGAAGTGTTCATTCAAGTGATCAATCATGAGGGCGCGCATTACTTCTCCTTTTCAGAAACTGATTTTCAGGTTTCAGAAGAGGAGCGAAAAGTAACGATTGGTGACAATATCTTTAGTGAAGCAGGCATTCAAGTTTCTTTAAAAAATAACGATCTCCAAGTACAAGGAGCAGTAATATATAACGACCACAAACCGATTCAGCGGACACGTTATGCGCCGAGTATCATGGGGCCTTTTTCGTATCTGTCATTTATGGAGTGCTACCACGGTGTCTTGAGCATGAGTCATACCTTAGAAGGTACGCTGTACTGGAACGAAGAACCAATCGATTTTACGAACGGGATCGGTTATTTGGAAAAAGACTGGGGTACCTCCTTTCCAGCAGCTTATATCTGGGTTCAGTGCAACAGTTTTGATGCACCAGATGTACGGTTCTTTTTCTCCGCAGCCGACATTCCCTTTGCTGGTTTTGCTTTTTTGGGAACGATTTGTGTTCTGCAAGTCGGCAGCCAAGAATATCGTTTTGCTACTTATCATGGTGCAAAGATTCATGATGTCAAACGTACGGAAGACCGTTTAGTGATCCATCTCAAACAAAAACAGTGGCTGCTGACGATCGAAGTGTTGACGAAAGAAGGCCATTCGTTGTTAGCACCTTCTATTGGGCAAATGAATCGGATCATTCGCGAAAGCGCCAGTACGGAAATTGCCTTGACCCTTTTAGAAAATGGGCAGGAGATCTTGCGGCAGACGGGAACGTTGGCTGGTTTTGAAGAAGTAGCGAATCTGCGAGGATTTCACTATTAAAAAAAGGCGGGAAAAAAGCAGAAAAATTCGTTTCTTTTGATATACTAGTAGATAGTTACTGCGAAAACACGTATCTTTGGAGGGAAACGGATGGAAAAAATAACGAATGAGACACTGTTTGAACTGAAAACGATTGCGCAGCCTGCAGTGGGGCAAAATCAGGTTTTTTACTTGGAAACGGCAGTCAACCAAGAGACTAATACGTATGATTCAGCGATTTATAGTATTGACCCAAAGACCAACGAACGGCGTGAGTGGGGCACCGAAGCGACGACCCACAACAACCTAAAGGTCTCGCCAGATGAGCAAAGGCTCAGTTTTGTGACGACCGATCCAAAGAAAGGTGAAAGTACGTTATGGACGATGCCAGTGTCCGGAGGCAAGCCCCAAGCACTTGTCACTGAGAAGGGTCTGTGGGACTATTTTTGGAAGCAAGACGCAACGGCGGTCTATTATAAGCTAGCACAAGAAGAGCCGGTCTCAGAGAATCAAGACGACACAGAAAAGACGGACAAGCAAAAGGAATTTCCAGAAGTAAAAGCTACTACGAAAGTCAATTATTTGGCGGATGGCGTCGGCTTTTTAAAAGAAAAAAAACATTCGATCATCAAAAAAACGATCGCGACACAAGAAACGGAACTGATTTTTGAGCATGATTCTCCCTTTGTTTTTTCTGGCATCGCGGATGATCAGAAGACGTTGTTCCTCACCTTTGACAAAGAGGAAGAAGATGAATGGGACTATGGCTCGAAGGTTTGTCTCCTTGATAGCCAGACGAAAAAGACAGAAAGTTTAGAAAACATTCTGCCAGAAGGAACCTACACTTTTGCTGCTGCGCGCAATGATCAGCTATTACTATTAGGCAATGATCTCTCTTACGGATTTGTGACCTTGGATGATTTGTTTTTGATCGACTTAAAAACGAAAGCAGTCAAAAATCTTTCCAAGGAGTTAGATATTGCCTTTGGCAATGCGATCATCAGTGATTTTCAACAAAAAAATCGTGGCGTAGCGATCACCTGGTTGACGGATGACACATTCCTTGTACCCGTAACAGAACATGGCAAGCTGCAATTGTACCGTGCCACGACCCAAGGAGAATGGACCAAACTCCTTGATGAAAAAATGGATATCCTCGATGCGGCGATCTATTCAGAAGCCAAACTTGCTGTTGCTTATGCGACGCCAACGATCCCTAGTCGCTTAGCATTGATTGACTTAACAAGTGGTGAAGTAACTGATCTCTATGATCCCAACCAAGCAGTTATGTCACAGTTAGCGATCAGTAAACCCGAAGCGTTTTGGTACGAAGGAGCAGATGGCTGGCAAATTCAAGGCTGGTATTTGCCCCCGACCGAAACAAAGGAGAATCATCCAGCGATTTTGTACATTCATGGCGGTCCGCAGGTCTGCTATGGGGAAACATTTTTCCATGAGATGCAAGTCCATGCCGCTAATGGCTATGGGGTCATCTTGTTGAACCCTCGTGGCGGGCAAGGATACGGTCAAACATTTGTCAAATCGATTTTAGGTGATTATGGCAATAAAGATTATCAAGACTTGCTGTTGGGGGTGGATGCCGTGGTGGCAAACCATCCAGAAATAGATACGAACACCATCCATGTGGCTGGCGGCAGTTATGGTGGCTTTATGACCAACTGGATCGTTGGCCATACCGATCGTTTTTGTGCGGCCGTTACGCAACGCTCGATCTCAAATTGGATCAGCTTTTATGGGACGAGTGACATTGGACCTGCCTTTGTCAAATTCCAATTGTTGCGGGAACTTGATGAGACCGAAGGACTTTGGAAGATGTCGCCTTTGGCCTATGCCAGCCAAGTCAAGACACCTACGCTAGTCCTCCATGGGGAAAATGATTTGCGATGTCCGCAAGAACAAGGACAGCAGTTTTACATGGCATTGCAACGTCAAGGCGTCGATACGAAGCTGATGCTGTTTCCTCAATCCTCTCATGGTTTGTCGCGCAATGGCTTACCGAACCTGCGGATAGAACGCTTGCAGGCGATTAGTGAATGGCTTGCATCACATGAGAACCAATCAGTAAATTAACCGAATGAAATCACCTGACAAAGAATCACGACTTGGGCTGCTTGAAAAGACCGACCAGTGATTCCTTAAAGATCAGGTGATTTTTTTGCGGGATCAAAAGCTACAGGGTCCTGATATCTTGCCGTCAATGACAGTGACGGTTGAAAACAAATTCATATGACGTTTTCTTCACGTGTTAAATAACAAAAAGAAGAAATAGTTTTGCTTGCTTCCTGTGTTTTAGTGTGATATGATACAAAACGTAATCGTTACACTTTGAGTGTTCTTTTGGTGTGACGCAAGAGAAAGGAGCTGGTTATTATGAGAAACAATATTATTTTGGCATGTGTGGAGACAGGGGAAAGACTTTATTTGACCAATAAGAACCAGCGCAATACGCCGGAACGTTTAGAATTAAAAAAATATTCACCAAAGTTGCGGCGCAGAGCGATTTTTCGTGAAATCAAGAAATAGGAAGGAAAATAACTGAATGGCAAAAAAATCAAAAATTGCAAAATACAACAAACAAGTACAACTCATCGAACAATACCGAGCAGTACGTCAAGAACTAAAAGCACAAGGAGATACCCAAGCATTGGCCAAACTACCGAAGGATTCGAATCCGACTCGTTTGAAGAAACGGGATATGATCGATGGTCGTCCTCGCGGCTACATGAATAAATTCGGCATGTCACGGATCAATTTCCGTAAGCATGCACATCTCGGAGAAATTCCCGGCGTTACAAAAGCAAGCTGGTAACAGAAAGGAGTCAATATGGAAAAAACGGACTTGTCTAGTGCGTATCGACGTTTAAAGAGCCCGAACATCAAAACAAGGAAACGCGCATTAAAGATCATTCATGAATTTAAGCGAAATAAACGAAAAAATGCATTGCAGCTGCGTGCATAATGAGAAAGTGAAAGAAAGTTGGAAATGACATGGCAGTACCTGCAAGAAAAACATCAAAAGCAAAAAAGAATAAGCGCCGGACCCACTATGGCGTCAAAGCACCAGCGATTTCGTTTGATGGGACAACAGGAACCTTCAAGCGCAGCCACCATGTATCTTTAGCAGAATATAAAGCGCAGCACCCGATCGAAAAGAATTAACGGCGTCTTATGACGCCGTCTAGAAAGCAGGGGGAAAATGGAGATCATCTATCCGTCATTGATTGAAGAAGCCTATCGTCACAGTAAAAAATTTCATCCAGAGATCACCAAAGAGGCAATCTATCGCCATTTTTACGAAGCGGGCTTGATCAAAGAAAACGGCGATCCGACGGAAAAAGCCTTGTCAGAAGGGGTCGTTAAAGATTATACTGAGGACTGGGATCTTACCTTTGAAGAATTTTTGATGATCTACCCCGTGTTTCGTTCCTTTGACTCAAAGCATTTCAAGAAGATCGAGCATTTTTGGGAAATGGATTTGGCTTTGCAAGAACAAATCCTTGCCCAATGGGAGCAAGAAACCTTCACAGAGGAAGAGATCATCGACCTAACTGCTTTTTTTGAAGAGCGATTACCTTCTAAAAAGGAACAGTGAATGAACCGTGAAAGGCGTACATGTGATGAAAAAGACGATCCAGCCATTTTTAAAACTTTTAAAGCCCTATGATTATCTGCTGTTTATTCTGTTAGTTGTCGGCTCTTTTTTACCGCTTTTTCTATTTGAAGCACAAGCTCAAAGTGATACTGGCGATCGGTATGCAATCGTGCGGATCAATGGAGAAGAGGTTGACCGTTTTAACTTAGAAGAAATCGATGCGATGGAAAAAACCTACTATCCAGCAGAAGGTCAGTACAATATCGTCGAGATCAAAGATGGCGCGATCCGAGTTCGTGAAGACAATAGTCCCGACCAGATTGCTGTCAAAACCAGCTGGATCTATCGCAATGGGCAGACGAGCATTTGCCTGCCTCATAAGCTGGTGATCGAGATCAAGCAAGCCGGTGCCTCTGACTATTTAATTTATTAACAGAAAAAGGAAGCCAGCTGAACAATTCCTGTTCAGCTGGCTTTTTTATGAGGATGAGCAGAAGAAGCTGTCAAAACCGCCAATCGACCAACGTGTAAGTCAGCCAGAAACAGCGTTTTTGATACAAGAAAAGCGCAGAATTCCAACTGTCAGAAGAAAGAGGAACTATGGGTGAAAGCTACAATCTCTGTCCAATCGTTCACAAAAATTTCTGCCCAATCATCTAAAATAGTTGGGGAACTGCGGCTCTATTTGGTATACTTAGGCAAGTCAGTTCCTTTGAAGCTTCTCTTTCTAAGGACTATGAACGAGCGATGATACGAATATGACCAATTTTCGGAAGTGATAACTTTACTAGATGGGGGCTTAACGAAGATGGGAAATGAAACAATTTGGGAAAACACAGACAATTCTTATCTGTTATGTCAACCAATCATGCAGGTAGAATCGCTAAGTCAGCAAGAGGTGAACGGCTATGAGGTCTTGCTGCGCAGCGAGAAAAACAACCGCTTTCCGCAACAAGAATTCAGCGCAATGATTCAATCTGAAAGCGGCAATCAGCAGTTGATGGGGTGGTATGCCCAGGAGCTGCAACGGTTGTGCCAAAAAAAGCCGAAAACCCGCTTTAGTGTCAATATTCATCCACAACAGCTGCTGTGGCAGTCAACGTGGACTTTTTTTGAGGGGATGACTGCCCACAAAGAGCAGTTGCAGATCGAATTAACAGAGCATCCTGTAAAAGGTCAGCATGATTCTTTTGATTTGTCTACTGCCCTTGCAAAAATCAAAGCCTATGGCTATGTGATCGCTGTCGATGACATCGGCTGTGGCCAAAATACCCTGTCATTGGTCTTTGCCAATCTTGAAAATGTGGATTGTTTGAAATTTTCACTACTGCCGTTTATTCAGCTCGATGAGGAGATCGGGTTTAGTTTCTTGACCTGTTGGTTGAAGGTCGCCAAAAAGTATCAGCTTGAGTTGATCGTTGAAGGCATCGAGACCCGCGATAAGATGACGCAGCTGCTTGAGATGGGGGTTCATTTACAACAAGGATATTTATGGTCTAAAGGAGAGCGATTGTGATGGAATGTTAGAACGAGGCGTGCTCTTGGCGTTTGGTTTGCCGCTGATGATTGCCAGTTTACTGGTGACCGCAGATGTTTTTGTACGAAGTGTGCAAAAAATATCGGTTTCTCGTCCATTTAAGTATTTTATTATTGGTATTCTGACGTTTACGCATTTGTATTTTATTCTTTCTTTTTCAATGAATTCAGTTGGGTTTATCTGTTATCAATACACAACTGCTTTTATTGCGAGTCATTTTTTCTATGGTGATCGTGGCAAGATCTTGATTTTGATAACGCCGTGTATGGTTGTTTTCTATTTACTGTTTGTCGGTTTTTCTGACATTGGCAAAGCCTTTTATTTACCGCTCTTAGGTGTCGGCGTCTTTGTCCTTGATTTTCTCTTATCAAAAATCAAGCCGCTGCGTCCGCAACAGTAATTTTATTTGATGTATTTTTTGACCTGTCTGCTCTCACCGCGTTTTTCGATGTTGGTCCATCATACGACGACCTATGACTGGGAAGCGATGTTGGCAGTACTTGTTGGTTCTTTTGTGCTGTTGGGCGGCTTTATGTGGCTGCATCGGTTGATTGAAGGCGAAGAGTACCAAGTACTGGCAGAGTTGGCGAATAGTAAGATCGATGCGTTGACCGGCTGCTTCAACTATGGGACCTATAACCACGATCTGCTTCAAGCCGTTTCACAGAAAAAGACTGTGACGATCGCCATGATCGATCTTGATCACTTCAAAAAGGTCAACGACCGTTATGGTCATATCGCTGGAAATGAGCTGCTGAGAACCTTTGCCACACGGACGACTACTTTTTTAGAGGCGCATTTTGCCGAGACCTTTTCCTTTTATCGTTATGGCGGCGAAGAGTTCTGTGTCGTGATCGAAGGGGATGTCAAAGAAAAGACCGTAGCTGCGATGACGACACTGTGTCAAACTATTTCCAGCAGTATGTTTCCTGTCGCCAATTTTGAAAAAGGGACGATGTCTTTGTCTTGCGGCGTTGAAGCGAGCACCGTTTGTCATGGCGATATCTTGGCAGCCGTCGAAAGAGCCGATCAAGCACTCTATCTCGCAAAACAAAGTGGTCGAAATCGGGTGTGCACCTTACCTGAGACGTAAAAAAATAATGAAAAAATGATTTGCACAAATTCACAAAGAATTAAATCTTTATGCACAAATTGTTAGTAATAATAAAGAAATAATGTTATTTATTTAAAAAATATACATTTTGCTTTTTTTATTTATCTTGAGAATCTTCGTATATCAACAAAAAGATTGAAACTATGTATAATTTCTGGTAAATTATTCTAAATCAAGAGTGATAAAAACTGTCAATAATAAATAGTGATTCTTACTTGATGCTTTGTCCGCTTTTCCAATGAAATGTTTCTGGAATTGTCCCGTCGAATCAGCAAGTAAGGGTTCTTTTTTTTAGAAAGACTAACTATATAGAGTCAAGTGAAAATTAGCTAAATCAAAAAAATATTTTATAACAGTTAAGTCCAAAAAATGAGTACAACAAATAGACCTTTCACTATTAGATTTTTTTGATTGTTCAATAGCTAATCGGAAACAATCTTATAAGGTTCATTTTTAGTTAAAATAGCATGAATCACATAACAAAGCTTACGAGAAACAGCACCTAAGGCCGTCAGATGATGCTTTCCCTCAGAAATTTTTTTCTGATAAAACGCGCGAAAAACAGGATCACATTGAGAAGCAACTAGAGCAGCTGAAAACAAGGCTTTTCGTAAGTATGGAGATCCACGCTTGCTCATAACATTATGTGTTGCTTCGTATTGCCCAGATTGGGACACAGACGCGTCTATGCCAGCATAAGCAACCAGTTTTTTCGGATTAGAAAATTTGCGAATGTCTCCAATTTCACCAAGAATTGTCGCGCCATTTATAGGGCCGATTCCAGGGATTGTGAGAATAACAGAGTCTAAATTACTCATTATGCGCTTAATTTCTTTTTCAGTTTCTTTTACTTGGCTTTCGATGAATTTCAATTGTTCAATCATGGAGCGTAATTGAAATGTAAAAGCTTCTTGAGCAAATTTCACTCCAAAGGAGTTAGAAGCTGCTTGCTTCAATTGATCTGCTTTCTCTGGCTTTATTCGGTTCCTGCTTAACTCAGCTAAGTATTGAGCCAACGTTTCTGCCGAAATTTCTTCTAGCTCTATAGGAGAACTAAACTCAAGCAATAACTCTTTAGACGCTTTTCCGAAAATACCTTGTTTAGAAAAAATTGATGCATATTCAGGAAACACTTGATCTAGTACAGCTATGATTTTTCGTTTGAAGTCGCTTGCGGTACCTACTAAATAGGTTCGGTAACGTGAAAGTTGTTTTAACGAAAAAACATTTTCATCAGACAATACTGTTTCTACAAAGGAACCATAACGCATCAAGTCAGCAATCAAAACAGAATCAATAATATCATTTTTTCGTTTTCTGATTTCTGTTCCTTTGCGCCAGCCATCGGTTTGAAGAGGATTCACAACGTGAATCAAAAAGTCTGATTCGTGGAGGTATGAAAAGATGGAGAGCCAATAATGACCCGTAGCTTCCATTCCGACAATAAAGTCAGCGGGAGTCTCTGAATATTTTGAAAGCCGCTCAATCAGGGAATCAGCTCCTTCAGTAGTGTTAGGGAAAGAAAAACCTTTTAGGATCACTTTACCTTCTTCACTCATTAAAGAAGCCACGTGAGTTCGCTTGCCGATATCAATTCCTAAGAAGTACATACATTTGACCTTTCTAAAAAAATATTTTGGATTGAAACCCGCTCAACTGAAAAGCGTCACTACCTTGTACGAGATACGGAGTAAAGCAAAAACTTTCAACATCTAACTCATACATAATCCACTTATCAGAGAGAGGTGCCAGTCTTTCGATTACGAGCTTCAAAACTCAAGGAGGCAACGGCATAGCCTCTCAATCCAATAAATATATTATCTCAAAATGAATGAGTTAATACCAAATTAAAATAACGATGGTTCATAGGGTTATCCAATCAAAACCGGAAGGTTAAAACCCTAACTCTAATATACAAGGAGGAAGATGATGATCGAGATCCTGCTGCGATTTAGTCTTTTTGGTTTATCATTAGCTGGCTATGCCTATCTTTTTGTACGAGTTTGCCATTTTCCCAAACACATCAGCTGGATCGCTGCTTGCTGTTTGCCGATCCTCGTTCTTTCCTTTGTCGCATATGGTCCAAAAGGATGGTTGATCCGGGGGGCATGGGTTTTATTTGGTCTTGGTTTACTATTATGCGTTTGGCGTTTTTGGCAGGAGCGCTATCAGGTACGTTGGGGCTTGCAAGAGCCCATCCTGCTGTGGTTTTACGGCTATTTTGCTTTGTTCGTTTTAACCTTGCTTCACAGTCATTTGACCCACTATGACAACTTCTCTCATTGGGCGACGATCGTTAAATTCCTTTATACGCAGGGACAATTGCCAACGGCAGACGATGCCATCATCAGTTTTACTTCCTATCCTTTAGGTAGCTCGCTGTTTGTTACTTATACAGAGATCATTGTTGGCTATCATGAGAATGTCTTGCTGATTGGTCAATTGATTTTGATTTTCTGTAGTCTGTATAGTTTCTTTGCGATTATTCGTGATCCGAAAAGAAAGCTGGCTTTTGCCCTGATCTTCACCAGTATGGCGGTTTTCAATTATTTTAATATTGCGATACGAATGAATAATTTGTTAGTAGACTTTATCCTGCCAGTGTTGACTTTAGCTGGCATCGCTGGCTTATTCGCTTTAAAAGGCAACGTACTACCGTCGATCGGTTTCTTTCTTTTGATTGGCGCCTCTCTTGATTTGGTCAAAAATAGCGCCGTCTTTTTTCTGCTGATTTTAGGTGGCTATTTACTAGTCTGCTTGTGGCAGGCATCAGTTCGTTGGCGGCAACGGCTGGGCATGATGATTGTAGGATTAGCTGCCATTGGGCTATCTGTCCTGCCGGCGATTCTTTGGAACCTGCATGTCAAAGCGAATTTTCCTAAATCGAAGCATGAAGTCAGCGTGACCGCTTATAAACAGATTTTTGGCGAAAAGGATTCTCAGATACTGCAGCAGATTACGGATGTTTTTGTCAAAACGATCACGGATGTTGCGACGATCTCCACGCAAGGGATTCTCTTGATCCAGGTCATTCTTTTGGGCAGTTGGCTATTTGTCCGATTTATCATGAAAAAACGCAATCCATTTTTCAAAGAACTGCTGTTGATCGATGGTGTCATTGGGGGGTATTATTTAGGAATCTATGCCATGTTCTTGTTCTCGATGCCCACTGATGAAGCATTGTCTTTGGCAGGGTTCGATCGCTATGCCTCAAGTATCGTGATTTTAGCACTTGGATTAATGACCTTTTTCATGGTCCGAGGCATTGATCATTTGTATCATGAACAAGCGATCGATCGGCGAAACTACCGTAGTTTTGCCAGCTTGACCACGAAAAAAATCTATCAATACAGTACCTTGATTCTGCTATTTTTTGCGACATTGCTGATCCTTTCAGAGAATAATGGCATGCGTTATACCAATCGTGAATATGCTGCTTCGATTCCAGCACAAGTTTCAGCCGTTACTGGCGATCACTTTGACCAAAACGAGAAAAAATATTTGGTGGTCAGTACTAACAAAGAAGCAGTAGATAGCTACTTAGTTGGCTATGTCGGAAAATATTACTTGTTTTCACCTAATGTCGATGGCCGAGAGAATTTCCTCTTACCCGATGCAGATTTTCGCACGCTATTAAAGCAATACGATGAAGTCGTCGTCTTAGAAGAGCACTATACCTTTAATGCCATGACGAAGAAGCTAACAGGCAAGACCTTTGCCCCAGGCGTATATTCGGTGGCGGAGGTGTTGGGGCGTTAAATGAAGATTATACACAAAAAAGCCGATCCTACTCTAGAGAGGATCGGCTTTTGTGGTGTCTGAAGGTTGATTTATACGGAATGCACATCAATAAAAGGAACGGCTGACATGCGTATAGGCCCTAAAAAGTTAAACTTTTGCGGTCGTACTTTCTACACATGGTAGTAAGTGCTTTTTTAATAAGAACCAGTCCTACCGTCCATTCTCCGTCTGTCGATAATCACTAGGTGAAATGCCGACTTTTTTCTTGAATAAACGGCTGAAATAGGCGGTGTTTTCGATGCCGATCGCCAATGAGATCTCTTTGATGGAAAGCCGAGAATAGCGCAAAAGGTCTTTCGAATAAGAGATGCGTTTGCTGATCTGGTACTCGATGGGGGGCAAGCCCATATATTTGGAAAACTCCTTGACGATTTGATACTTATTGATATGATACCTTTCCTCCAAAGATTCCAAGGTGATCCCTTGACGGAAATCTTCTTCTAGCTGGTCACGAATCTGCAAAATATAAGGCGGGATTTCACTATCCGAAAAGTCGAGATGATATTTTTGCAGGAGCAGTTCATTGAGCAGCTGATGGATCAAAACAGAGCTTTGGAAGGCAGTTTTTGCATTTGGTTCTGGCTGTAACATCAATAAATCTTGTAAGACCAAATGGATCGGATTTTGGCGGCTGCTGGCAGGATTGGTGTGAAAAACTGGACTGCCATTTTTGAGGAATTCATCATAAAACGCTGCGACATTGGCGCCATATAGATGGATCCAGTCCATTTCCCAAGGCTCTTGACTAACGGTGCGGTAGTACTGATAGTCTAGACAGTCGATAAAAAACACATCACCTGCTTTCAATTGATAGCTTTTTCCTTTGTAGCGCAATTCACCGCAGCCGGACAATGTATACTTGATCAAATAAGAAGGCAGGTTCTCTCGTTCTGTAAAGTAAGGTTTGCTGGCTTTGAAATAGCCGATTTCTTGAATGTAATAGAAAAGTTCACGCTGCTTTTGGGTTGAAGTATTGATGTAACGCAGTGAATCGGTTGACCATGAGTGGTTGGCTTTTTCCCAGTAATCCATCGGATCCTCCTTTTTACCAAGATTGTGCAAGTCTTTATCAAAATTGTGTGATGAAACTCGTTGATTGTCAAGCTAAAATTGAGTCAACAAGAATGAATCAGTGAATTGTAATCGATTTATTTTTAAACAAGATAATGAAAGGTGGAGACCAGTGAACACATTTATCGCAATCGATATCGGTGCATCAAGCGGTCGTCTGATGCTGAGCCGTTGGGAAAATGAGCAGATCACTTTAGAAGAGATCCATCGCTTTAAAAACGGCTTTCGTCCTCATGAAGGCTTTGACCGTTGGGCGATCGATTATTTGACCCAAGAGATTTTAGTAGGACTGCAAAAAGTGAAACAAGCAGGTATCCATGACTGCTTCGTCGGAATCGACACCTGGGCAGTGGATTACTGTTTGATCGATCAAGCAGGCGAACGTTTAGGCGACCCAGTCGCTTATCGAGATAGTCGCACCAATGATGCGATCGCAGCTTTTGGTCAGCGCTATTCTTTGCAAAAACTGTATGAGAAAACAGGCATTCAGCTGCAGCCCTTCAACACGATTTTTCAGTTAGCCGCAGAAGAAGCGCAACTGCTGCAAAAAGCCGACAAGCTGCTGCTGATTCCAGACTACTTGGGCTACGTTTTTACTGGCAAGATGGTCACGGAAAAAACCAATGCCTCGACGATGCAGCTTCTAAATGCCAACACCCAAACATGGGATGCAGAATTGTTAGCTGAGATCGGCGTAACAGAAGGCCTATTCCCACCATTGGTTGATGCTGGAACGGTTTTAGGCGCACTGCAAACACAGAAGTTTCCAGCCTATGATTTGCCACAAGCGACCTTTGTCACTGTCGCTAGTCATGATACGGCATCAGCGATCATCGGTACACCTGGAGAGGGGTCAGATTGGGGCTACATCAGCAGCGGGACTTGGTCATTGCTGGGGATCGAAACCAAAGTACCCAATGTTTCCCTTGCCGCCTTTGATGAAAATTATACGAACGAATGGGGTGCCCACAACACGATTCGCTTTTTAAAAAACATCATGGGCATGTGGCTGATCCAAGAAGTGGATCGGCAGCAAGACTATCAATATTCCTATGCAGAATTGGCGGAATTGGCGCAAGCAACGCCTGCTTTTCAACAGTTTGTCGATGTCAATGATCCTCGTTTTTTGAATCCAGAAAACATGATTACTGAACTGCAAGCGTATTGTCGAGAAACCCAGCAGAAAGTTCCAGAAACCGCAGGGGAACTGGCTCGCTGTGTGTATGATAACTTAGCGCTTTGTTATGCCAGTGAATTGCAAAAGCTGGAACAGCTGACAGGTACGACGAGCAAGCTGCAAAAACTGCATATCGTGGGGGGCGGTTCCAACAATCGCTTTTTAAATCAACTGACGGCTGATGCTGCGCAGCTGACGATCGAAGCTGGCCCAAGTGAAGCAACGGCGATCGGTAATCTTTTAATGCAGATGATGAGTGCTGGCATCTTCACGTCGCTGGCTGAAGCACGCCGTGCGGTCAAACACTCATTTCCTTGCAGTGTTCATGAACCACAGCCTTTTGATCACAAGATTTTAAGCAACTATCAACGTTTTATAGAAGGAGTAGGAAAAAAATGACAACGATTCAACAGCGTTATGAAGAAGCTAAGACAGCATATGCCAAATTAGGCGTCGACACGGATGCGGTTTTGAAAAAATTAGCCGATGTGAAAATCTCGATGCATGTTTGGCAAGGGGACGATGTCCAAGGATTTTTGAGTGATGAAGCGTTATCTGGTGGGATCTCTGTAACGGGGAATTATCCCGGTGCTGCCCATACCCCAGAGGAGTTGCGCCAAGATTTAGAAAAAGCCTACTCTTTGATTCCTGGAAAACACAAATTGAACCTTCACGCCATCTATTTAGACACCGAGGAAGCAGTGGATCTAAACGAATTGGAGCCGAAGCATTTTGAAAAATGGGTTGCTTGGGCGAAAGAACAAGGCTTAGGTTTAGACTTCAATCCAACCTTTTTCTCACATCCCATGTTCAAAGATGGCTTTACCCTTGCTTCACCAGATGAAGAAGTTCGTCAGTTCTGGATCGAACACGGCAAGCGTTCTCGTCAAATCGCTGCTTATATGGGGAAAGAAACTGGGCAAGTCTGTGTCAATAATTTCTGGGTGCCAGATGGCTACAAAGACAACCCGATCGATCGTTTTACACCACGGGAACGCTTGATGACAGCATTAGATGAGATTTTTGCTGAAGAATTGCCAGCGGAATACACGGTAGATGCCGTGGAAAGCAAGTTGTTTGGTCTTGGTGCCGAAGCCTACACCGTCGGCTCTCATGAATTTTATATGGGCTATGGCTTGACGCGCGATAAATTGATTTGTTTGGATGCTGGACATTTCCATCCAACCGAAGTGATCTCCAATAAATTGTCTTCATTGGCACTATTTAGCAAAGGCATTTTGCTGCATGTCAGCCGTCCTGTACGCTGGGATAGTGATCATGTCGTGATCATGGATGATGAATTGCAAGAGATTGGCCGCGAATTGGTTCGCAATGACTTATTGCCAAAAACCAACATTGGGTTAGATTTCTTTGATGCGACGATCAATCGGGTCGCTGCGTGGGTGATCGGGACGCGCAATACTCAAAAAGCGTTGCTAAAAGCGATGCTAGAACCGATCGAAGAACTAAAAGCAATCGAATTGTCAGGTGATTTCACCACTCGTTTAGCCATGACGGAAGAATTAAAAGACTATCCGTATGCAGATGTTTGGAATTACTTCTGTGAAAGTCAAGGGGTACCAGCAGGTCTGGATTGGCTATCAGAAGTGAAAGCCTATGAAGAAACCGTCTTAAAAGCCAGAAAGTAGGAGAACGATGAAAAAGATTGATATTTTACAAGCAAATTTTGTACAAGAAATGATGGAAACGACAGCAAATCTTTACCGTTTAGGGTGGGATGAGCGCAACGGCGGCAATATTTCTTACTTATTAACAGAAGAAGAGATCTTGCCTTTCATCGATCCGCAAAGCGTCTTGCGGGAAATTCCCATGATTTTTGATGCCACGGCACTAGCTGGCAAGTACTTTATCGTGACAGGTTCAGGAAAATACTTTAAAAATGTAGCGGCACATCCAGCGGAAAACCTTGGTGTGATCCGAGTCAAAGAAGATGGGCAAACATTGGAATTGCTTTGGGGCTTGGAAAATGGTGCGGTGCCAACGAGTGAACTGCCAAGTCATTTCATGAGTCATATCGCTCGCTTGTCGGTCGATCCAGAAAACCGAATCATCATGCATAACCACGCATCACATCTTTTAGCCATGAGTTTTACCCATGAGTTGGATGAACGCAGTTTCACGCGGACCTTGTGGCAAATGTGTACGGAGTGCTTGGTGGTCTTCCCAGAAGGTGTTTCCATCATTCCTTGGATGGTTCCAGGAACGAACGAGATCGGCGAAGCAACGGCTACTAAAATGAAAGAAACCCGTTTGGTTCTTTGGCCGCAACATGGGATCTATGGCGCTGGCAAAGATATGGACGAAGTCTTTGGCTTGATTGAAACGGCAGAGAAAGCTGCGGAAGTGTACACCTATGTCAAAGCGCAAGGCCCAATTTTACAAACCATTACAGATGAAAATCTGAAAAAATTGGCTGACGCTTTCAAAGTCACTCCCCGAGAAGGCTATCTTGAGGTATAATCAATGATAGAAGAATAGAAAAGGCTTTCAGTCTTTTCTATTTAAAATATATTGTGAATAAACAAACAAATGGAGGTAGGAAGAATGGCAAATAGAATGATTTTGAATGAAACATCGTATTTTGGAAAAGGAGCGATCGAGAACGTACCGACCGAATTCAAGGCACGAGGGTTTAAAAAAGCGGCAGTGATCACCGACAAAGATTTGGTGAAATTTGAAGTTGCGACCAAAGTGACGAAATTATTGGATGAAGCAGGTGTCGATTATGCGTTATATGATGGGATCGTGCCGAACCCAACGATCCAAAATGTCAAAGACGGCTTAGCGTTTGTTAAAGAAGCCCAAGCCGATTGTATCATTGCGATTGGCGGTGGTTCACCGATCGATACGGCAAAAGCGATCGCAATCATTGCTACGAATCCTGAATTTTCCGATGTGATTAGTTTGGAAGGCGTGGCAGACACGAAACATCCATGCTTGCCGATTTTAGCGGTACCGACAACTTCTGGGACTGCAGCCGAAGTAACGATCAACTATGTGATTACGGATGAAGAAAATCATCGGAAATTTGTTTGTGTAGATCCTCACGATATTCCTCTGGTAGCCTTTGTGGACAGCGATATGATGATGGGGATGCCTAAGAGCTTGGCAGCCGCAACGGGAATGGATGCCATGACCCACGCCATCGAAGGCTTCATTACCAAAGGCGCTTGGGAAATGACTGATATGCTGCACATCAAAGCAATTGAGATCATCGGCCGCTCATTGAGAGATTCCGTGAATGGCGATCAAGCAGGACGAGAAGCGATGGCGTTAGGACAATACATTGCCGGTATGGGCTTTTCAAACGTCGGCTTGGGCTTAGTCCACGGCATGGCCCATCCATTGTCCGCTTGGTACAACATTCCTCACGGAGTAGCGTGCGCGTCCTTGTTGCCAACCATCATGAAATACAACAAAGACTTTACGGGTGAAAAATACCGTGAGATCGCGATCGTTTTAGGCATTGAAGGGGCAGATACGATGTCACTTGAAGACGTCCGCGATGCTGCTTGCCAAGCAATCGATCAGTTAAGCAAAGATGTGGGCATTCCAGCGACCATTTCTGAATTAGGTGTCAAAGAAGAAGATATCCCAGCCATCTCCAAAGATGCCTTGAACGATGTCTGCACACCAGGCAACCCGCGGGATACGACTTTAGAAGAGATTATTGAGCTTTATCGTTCGTTGATGTAATCTTGTTAAAGGTACGAAATTCGAAGAAATGAAAGATACTTCTGCAAGTTTCCCTTAACAACGATCTGCTGATCAGTTGCTGTTTTATTCTGAAGACTTCAGTAAAATTGCAAGGCAAAGCGTTAGATTTTTGAAGAAATCGTTGTGCCCATATACTAGTAATCAAATCAAAAAAAAGTGATCATTAGAGTCGGTTCTCTAATGGTCACTTTTTTTGCTGTACGCAAGATCGCAGCGTACCGATCGTTCAAAACTATCACCTATCAAGAGCTGAGAGTTTCAGAATTGGTTAGTCAGCCACCTAATCATCTCTCGATAGCACTCATCAGCGCTCGCATTTGGTGTCCGATCAAAGTCATGCTGATCTAAGTCGAGCCAAAGTGTTTTGGCATGGGGGACTTGTGCAGCGAAAGCTTCGGATGCGCTGAAGGGAACATCTGGATCTTTTTTGCAATGAACGACAAAGCAAGGAGGAAAGTCTTGGTAAGCGGCAGCAAGAATCGCCAAGGCTGCTAGCTGTTCCCGATTCCCTAAATAACGCTGCCAGTTGCCATATTGACGGGCGGAAAGGTATAAAGGAAATCGTTTTTCTAACGTGCCGTGGATGATGGGGTGGCTTTCGATCATGGCTTCAGCGACGAGTGGTGGGACTTTCGGAAATTGTGTGTAAAAGCGTGCCGGCTGCAAAAATTCTTTACAAAACAACTCTTGGTAACCGTAAAATCGGATCAAGCCCTTTTGCTCCGAGTGCTTTGTGCGTGCGGTCAGTAAGGTCGCTAAAAAACCGCCGGCGGAGCGACCGAACAAAACGTACTCATTTGTACCAACGCCGCTGAACTGCCAGCCTTCGGCCAAAAACCACGCCACTGCCTTTTTTGCATGAAGGTAGATATCGTGTAGCGCTACTTCGGGAGCCAGTGGATAATCGAACAGGTAAAGGCTAACACCGGCAGCCAGCAATTGGTGGACATAATCCTGCGGAAGGTCTTCCCGCTGACCATAGAGGAAGCCACCACCATGAAAATACAAAAGGCTGATCCGAGGCTGCGCTGCTTTTAGGATCGTCACTTCTAACGGCAAAGTGCCATAGGTGTCAAATTGGATTTTTTCTGTTTGCGCAAAGGCATTTTTAGGATAAACCATTGTTTTCTTCCTTTCTCTTCTTCGATAGTATAAGGAAGAGTATAGGAGAAGGAAGCGGTTTAAAAAACAGCGTTATGACTAAAAATAGAAATGGTTTTGTCGAAAGTGAACAATGATGTCCTTCAGTAACACGCTTACAATAACCGTATAAATCAAAGGAGGCAGAACAATGGAGTTGAAAAAAGAAGTAGCGGCAATGATCGATGCACTATCTCAGATTGGGAGTGATCCAACGGGAGGAATGACTAGACTGCTTTATACCGATTCATGGAAAGAAGCGCAATCATTTGTAGAAAAACAATTAAAAGAAACTGGCTTAACGACGTCCTATGATGCAGTCGGCAATCTCTTCGGCAGAATGGAAGGCAGCCAGTATCCAGAAGAAACGATTCTTTCAGGGTCACATATCGATACCGTCGTTAACGGTGGCACATTAGACGGTCAATACGGGGTCGTTGCTGCTGCTTTAGCGATCAAGTATTTAAAAGAGACCTATGGGCAACCTTTACGCTCCTTGGAAGTCATCTCAATGGCAGAAGAAGAAGGCAGTCGTTTTCCAACCGTTTTTTGGGGAAGTAAAAACTTTGTCGGAGAGGCCAAAAAAGCCGATGTTGAAGCGATCGCAGATTTTGAAGGCAATCGCTTCGTGGCAGAGATGCAACGCCAAGGCTTTGATTTTCGCGACCCACAAGAACCGGTTCGATCAGACATCAAAGCCTTCGTGGAAATCCATATCGAACAAGGCAGTGTTTTAGAAAAAGAAAATTTGCAGATCGGTGTCGTCAATAGTATCGCTGGTCAAAAGCGCTACACCTTTGTCTTAAAAGGACAAGCCAATCATGCAGGAACCACACCGATGGGCTATCGCCAAGATGCTGTGTATGGTTTTGCCAAAATGTGTGCCGCAGTGATCGACCGTGGCTTAGAGCTTGGGGATCCATTAGTAGTGACATTCGGTAAAGTTGAGCCAAAACCGAATACGGTCAACGTGGTTCCTGGTGAAGTGTTGTTTACGATGGATTGTCGCCATACCGATGGGCAGCTATTGGATGCCTTTACTGCTGAAGCAGAACAAATCATTCAAGCGATCGCCAAAGAGCACGACCTGACAGTGGAGATGGATCTATGGATGGATGAACGCCCTGTGCCGATGGACGATACGATCGTTGCCACGGTGGAACAAGCGGTGAAGCAAACCGGCAAACGTTACAAAGTCATGCATAGTGGGGCGGGGCATGATTCCCAAATCATTGCACCACATTTTCCAACTGCGATGCTGTTTGTACCAAGTATTGATGGGATTAGCCACAACCCAGCCGAAGCAACGACTATCGAAGATTTAGTAGCTGGGGTTGAAGTTTTAGCAGCTTCCCTTTACGAGCTAGCATACAAAGAATAGAAAGCAGGAACACACATGGGATATAAAAATAATAATACGGGCTATTTAGATGGATTGCTGCAATCACGAGCAGTCATTAGAAAAAATAATTTTGCGATCTTGCCGCATGACGGGCTAGTGAATAATGTCATTCCAGGCTTCGAAAACTGTGAATGTTCGATACTCGGCACACCAAAATTAGGGGCGTCTTTTGTCGATTACATCATTTCATTCAAAAAAGATGGCGCCAACCAATTGGGCTTCGGCGGTCCAGAGATCGAGAGTTTCTTGTATGTCATCTCGGGCAAACTGGAAGTAAGTGATGGCAAAGAAACCCATACATTGACGGACGGAGGCTATATCTATCTGCCTGCTGGAGAAAAACTGTATATGAAAAATCTCCAAGAAGAAGCGACAGAAGTGTTCTTGTATAAGAAACGTTACCAACCGCTTGAAAATCACCAAGCTTACAAAGTAGTGGGGAATCTTTCAGAGTTGACACCGATCCAATACGAAGGGATGCCAGACGTCCTACTTTGGGATTTCTTACCGAAAGAGTTGGGCTTTGACATGAATATCCATATCCTTTCCTTTGAACCAGGGGCAAGTCATGGCTACATTGAGACCCACTACCAAGAACATGGGGCGTACTTATTGTCAGGCAAAGGGATGTACAACTTAGACAATGAGTGGTTCCCAGTGGAAAAAGGCGACTACATTTTCATGAGTGCCTATGTACAGCAAGCGGCCTATGGTGTTGGTCGTGACGAACCATTGACCTATATTTATTCCAAAGATTGCAACCGCGATCCGGAAATTTAAAGGAGTTTAGAAGATGGAAGAAACGGTTATTGTACAGTCACAAGAGTTACAGCAATTGATCCAAAACAAATTAGCGGCTGCTGGTTTGTCTGAAGAGCACGCAGCCATCGTTGCAGAGCATTTGGTCTTTGCCGATGCCAGCGGGATCCACTCTCACGGGGCTGTGCGGGTAGACTATTACGCAGAGCGGATCGCTAAAGGTGGGATGAATCGCACTCCACAGATCACGTTTGAAGAGACTGGGCCGAGCAGCGGGATCGTTCACGGTCAAAATGGCGCAGGGCAGGTCGTCGTATTAGAAGCGACAAAGTATGCCATTGAGATGGCCAAACGTTCTGGGATCGCGGCGGTTGGTGTACGGAAAACGAGTCATAGTGGTGCGCTATCCTATTATGTCAAAAAAGCTGCAGAAGCTGACTTGATTGCATTATCTATGTGCCAATCGGATTCAATGGTGGTTCCTTTTGGCGGCAAAGAAAATTATTTTGGTACCAATCCGATTGCCTTTGCGGCACCGCGAAAGCATGGTGCGCCGGTGGTTTTTGATATGGCAACGACGGTCCAAGCGTGGGGCAAAATTTTAGATGCTCGTTCCAAAGATAAAGAGATTCCAGCAACATGGGCCGTTGATGCCCATGGCAAGCCAACGACAAATCCGCATCATGTTCATGGGTTATTGCCAATCTCAGGACCAAAAGGCTTTGGGTTGATGATGGTGGTGGATATCTTGTCTGGAATGCTCCTTGGGCTGCCTTTTGGCAAGCATGTTTCCTCTATGTACAACGATCTGACGAAAGGTCGCGACTTAGGGCAGTTTATTTTGCTGATCGATCCGCAACGCTTTACAGATTTAGAGACATTTAAAGAGTCAGTCGAAACGATGATCGAAGAGCTACACGCCATACCGGCTGCTGAACAGTTCCAGCAAGTCTATTATCCAGGCGAGATCAATCAACTAACCTATGAAAAATATATGGCAGAAGGCATTCCTATCGAAAAGAACATTTATCGCTATCTCATTAGCGACACGGTTCATTTTGACCAGTATTCTGGGTCAGATGCCTTTGCACAGACAGGAACAGGAAAGTGAGGAGACCCATGTTACACACTATTATTCAAAAAAACAATTACCAAGATTCCATTGTTTTAATGCTTTTGACCAATCGTTTACTGACGATCGAAGGGATCAACAACGCTTCGGTCATGATGGGTACACCTGCCAATAAGGATATCTTCAAGACAGGTGGTCTTTATACCGAGGAGATGAACAATGCGACATCCAACGATATGGTGCTCGTTTTAGACATTGAAGAGGAAGAAATCATCGAAACAGTCCTGTCAGAAATCGATGCCTTCTTATCGGACCAAAGCAATAGCGCAGGAGAAGAAACCCAAAGCGTCAAAACTTGGGAAAAAGCCTTAGATCTTGGAAAAGATGCGAAGGTCGCTGTCTTATCGATTCCTGGTACTATGGCAGCACCAGAAATTGAAACCGCATTAGCAGCAGGCAAACATGTTTTTTGTTTCAGTGATAATGTTTCATTGGAAGAGGAAGTTCGACTAAAGAAAATGGCTCATGAACAAGGACTTCTTTTAATGGGACCAGATTGTGGCACAGGGATTCTCAATGGGATACCAGTAGCCTTCACGAATGCCGTCCGTAAAGGGAAAATCGGTGTTGTCGGCGCTTCGGGTACGGGCATCCAAGAAGTCACCACCATCATTCATAAATTGGGTGCCGGTGTGACACAAGCCATCGGAACCGGTGGACGAGATCTCAAAGAAGAAGTCGGTGGGATCACCATGAAAGACAGCATTCTTGCCTTGGAACATGATCCTGATACGGAGGTGATCGTGGTGATCTCCAAACCACCTGCACCACGTGTCCGAGATGAAGTATTGGCATTATTAAGAAGAGGAACAAAACCTGCAGTCACGATTTTTCTTGGGGAAGAACCAACGGATCACGAAGAAAATCTTTACCGAGCCTACACGCTGGAAGAAGCGGCACAATTAGCCGTGCAGCTGCTACGTCAAGAACAGATTGGATTAGAGCCAGTAAAAGAGGAAACGGCAGCTGCCGCTTTTGGACCTGAACAGCAAAAAATCAAAGCTTACTATTCTGGCGGAACATTGGCGTACGAAGCAGCGATGCTAGTCAAAGCAGGATTAAATCTAGAACAAGAAGATGCCCATCAGGAAGGGTACATCTTAAAAGCAGCTGGCCATGAGATCATCGATTTAGGTGATGACATCTATACGCAAGGCAAGCCCCATCCGATGATCGACCCAACAAAGCGGATCGAACTGTTGAAACAAGCGGGAGAAGATCCTGAAACGGCAGTGATTTTGTTAGATATCGTTTTAGGGTACGGCTCTCATCAAGATATGGCGAGTGAATTGGCACCGACCATCAAATCGTTGAAGGAAGCAGCACAAGCAGCTGGCCGGGAGTTAGCGGTGATCGCTACGATCGTCGGAACTGATTTAGATCCCCAAGACAGCAACGAGCAAGCAGAGATTTTAACCGCAGCTGGCGTGATTTTGTGTCAAAGCAATGCCCAAGCAGTCAAACAAGCTTTAGCAATGCTCGGTCACCCTTTTTCACCAATTAGTCGTAAGCTGTTGCCAAAAGCAGTGACAACTGCGGATGCGTTGCCAGAGCCATCTGAAAAGAGCCGCGAATTGTTAGCGAATGACGCGTTCATCAATGTAGGATTGCGTAGCTTTGCGGAAGCGATCCAGGCGCATCACGGTCAAGTCGTTCAATATGACTGGCAGCCAATTGCTGGTGGAAACGTAACGTTACAAAAAGCCTTACGTTTCTTAGCACAAGTGTCACTATCAGAGTAGGAGGAAGTTATCGTGTACGAAACTATTGAAGAAGCAAACCAAGCCGTTATTGCCAAAATCGTTGCCGGTTCGCCTTTTTTGCTGGATGTCGTTCCAGCAGTCAGTGTCATTCCAGAGTTAGGTGAAGGAAAAGTCCTATTGCATGCAGGACCACCGATCCGCTACGATCAGATGATTGATCCGATTCAAGGTGCTTGTGTTGGTGCGGGGCTTTTTGAAGGCTGGGGCGAAACGGAAGAAGAGGTACGTCATTTATTAGCATCTGGGGAAGTTCAACTGATTCCTTGTCACCACGTGCAAGCGGTTGGCCCAATGGGGGGCATCACCTCTGCCAATATGCCAGTGCTCGTGGTGGAAAACAAAACCGATGGCAACCGAGCATATTGTACGATGAACGAAGGGATCGGGGCAGTTTTACGTTTTGGCGCCTATTCTCAAGAAGTCATTGATCGCTTGCATTGGATGAAAAATACGTTAGCACCAGTTTTAAGTGCTGCACTACAAACAAAACCCGATGGCTTGAACATCAATGTTTTAGTCGCAAAAGCAATCGCCATGGGGGATGAGTTCCATCAACGGAATATCGCTGCTTCGTTGGCGTTCTTAAAAGAAGTAGCACCAGCGATCGTTACTCTGGAAGGATTTGAAAAAGAAAAACCAGAAGTCATTCAGTTTTTAGCAGACACGGATCAGTTTTTCTTGAATATCATGATGGCTTCTTCAAAAGCGGTGCTTGATGGCGCCCGGACGATTGAAGAAGGCACGGTTGTGACCGCAATGTGTCGCAACGGGCATGAATTCGGTATCCGTATTTCTGGCATGGGAGATGAGTGGTTTACTGGTCCTGTCAATACACCAAAAGGGCTGTATTTCTCAGGATTCAGTGAAGAAGATGCCTCTCCAGATATGGGCGACAGTGCCATTACGGAAACCTTTGGTGTTGGGGGAATGGCAATGATTGCTGCCCCGGCTGTGACACGCTTCGTTGGTTCTGGTGGATTTCACGATGCGTTGAAAACCAGCAATGAGATGTTAGAGATCTCCATTGATACCAATCCGAATTTTCCCGTTCCTACATGGGACTTCAAAGGGATCTGTTTAGGGATCGATGCTCGTAAAGTCGTGGAAACAGGGATCTTACCGATGATCAATACAGGGATCGCCAACAAACAAGCTGGACGAGGACAAATTGGTGCCGGGACAGTGACACCACCAATGGATTGCTTTGAAAAAGCTGTCTTGGCTTATGCAAAAAAATTAGGATTTGAAGAATAAATCAGGGACTGAAAACGTGAAAAAGGAGCAATCGAGCGATGATACAGGCAAAATGGATCGACCAAGCTTTATTTGAACCCGCATTTATCAATGGCAACTGGATCGTTCACAGTGTGTTTCAGCATAGTTTCAATCTACAAGATCCTCGTCAGGATCAGCTGATCTGTGTCTCCAAACAAGCGGCTCGCGTGCCCAAAGGGATGATTTTAGCTGCCGACGATTATGCAGCGTTGGCGACAGGCTTAGTTGCTGGTACCACTCTTTTGGTTCAGCAACGGGTGGTCCATTTTCCGCATCATCGTCTGTCTTTTCAAAAGGCAGCCAAATTTACAACGACCGTTCCGGCTGGCACAGTCCCATTTGATCGAGAACTGTTTTGGTCAATCCTTCAAAACGTCACGGAAAAGACGGGGATTCAAGAAGCTGTTTCAGCAACCATCCGCAGCAATCATCCGTTTTATGACGCAATCGATCAGCTATGCACGCCTTCATTTAAGGAACAACGGCAAGCAGTCGCTTATTTAGTCGGACGGGGTGTCGGATTGACCCCCACAGGAGATGATATGCTAGTTGGTCATTTACTGGCTCGCCGAGTGATGGGGCAAGAAGATACCCGCTTGGTGGCTTATCTACAAAGAAGGCTGTTGACAGTCAATGATTTGACGACTGACGTCAGTAAACACTATCTTCTTCATGCACTGACAGGCGCATTCAATCAATCGGCGTTATCCTTGACCAGGTGTACCGATTCAGGCTCTTTTTCCCAAGTAATCAAAGAGATACTAGCGATCGGTCATACCTCGGGGGCTGACTTTTTGGCAGGGTTTGCTCGCAGTATCGATCAATTTCAAAACAATAGAAATGAGGAATTCATATGGCAAAACGAGTGGTCATCGCTCTAGGGGGCAATGCAATTTTAAAACCGAATCAACCAGCGACCGTTGAGACACAGCTTGCAAATATCCAGTTAAGTGCGGAACAGATCGCTAAAATCGAGAAGCTTGACCATCAAATCGTCGTGACGCACGGCAATGGTCCGCAAGTCGGCAATATTTTACGACAAAATGAAGAAGCCAAAGAAGTCGTGCCGCCTTTTCCACTAGATGTCTGCAATGCAGAGTCACAAGGCTTTATCGGTTATTTAATGGAGCAAAGCATCAAAAATAAAATCGAGCAAGAAGAACTGACCAGCAATGTCGTGACCTTATTGACCCAAGTGGAAGTGGCAGCGGATGATCCCGCGTTTGAAAAGCCAACGAAACCAATCGGTTTGTTCTATTCAGAAGAAGAAGCAAAAACGATGGCTGAGGAAAAACATTGGGTGATGGAAGAAGATGCTGGACGTGGGTACCGTCGCGTCGTGCCATCTCCACAACCTGTGACGATCCACGGCGTGGAATCAATGGTTCATTTATTGAATCAAAATACCATCGTGATCGCTGGTGGCGGCGGTGGGATTCCAGTCGTAAAACAAGCGGAAGGCTTGAAAGGGATCGAAGCAGTCATCGATAAAGATCGAACTGGGAAAAAACTGGCAGAACAAGTGGATGCCGATGTATTTATGATGCTGACCGACGTCAACAACGTTTATATCAATTATGGAACACCGGAGCAAGAAAAATTAACGGGCTTATCCGTAAGTGAAGCGCAAGCATATTTTGATGCGGGGCATTTTGCAGAAGGCAGTATGGGGCCGAAAATGGAAGCGGCGATTGCGTTTGCCAAACAAGGAAAGACAGCAATCATCTGCTCATTGGAAGAAGCGGACTTAGCATTGTTAGGTGAAGCAGGCACAAGGATCGCTGGGTAACACCAGCGATCCAACTGCTTGATTCGCCTATTAGTCGCCTTCTTCGGACAGCTCAAGGGCTAAACGCAGATCCAGGCTGATGCTAGGATCATGCACGTTTTTTCCTAGTAGCTTTTGACACTGTTCGATGCGGTATTTGATCGTGTTGCGATGAACGAACAAGGCTTTGGCGGTGCGGGTGATCTCACATTGATAATCCAAGTAAGCCCGTAAGGTTTTCCGCAATTCGATGGTGGCATCTTCTTGCGGAAACGCCAATTCTTTAAGAATCGTACGGCAGAAATAATGGATATCTTCAGGACTCATTTTTTCAAATAGACTCCGCATTCCCCGTTGATGGTAGAAAGAGACGATGGACGAATCATGTTGGCCTCTTCGTTCTTCATACGCAGTCTTTGCTTCGATGTAGGAGCTGGCTAAATCATTGATACTTTCACAGACACTCCCTACCCCAAAGGCCATTCGAAATGGCAACCGATTGGTCAAAGCATTGGCGGTCTCGATCAAATGGTCTTCTAAGGCATCACACTTGTGCTGCACGAAAATCGCAAAGTGATTGCTGCCCTTTAAGCGAAAGAGACAAACATCTTTGATGCGATAAGGCAGTTGTTCACTAAACCACTGATAAACCAAGTCACTTTCTTCTTTTAAGTATTTGTCTTTGCCTTTGGTTTCTTTGGTTGGTTCGCAGGCACCATAGATGACACGATAATGGCGGGCTTTGACTAACCCGTAAGTCTTTCCGAGATCTAACCAATCCTTTTGTTCTTGCTTGGTGGATTGCTGGTATTCGATCATCCGTGTTAAAAAGTCACTTTTTAAATCTTCAAAAGATTCTTGCACTTTTTGGTTCTTGTAAAGCATAAACGACAAGACCAAGGCTGCTTGTTCCAGCGCAAAATCCGAGACAGGATAAGGAATCGCCTCAGGATTCAAAATGACTAAATAATGGGGGAAATAAGTGGAGGTTTCAATAGCATAATAAGAAATTTGTGACGTTTTTTCATGAAGATCTTTGATAGGGATCGCCCCGCTTTTTTCACCAGTAAAAACCCCTTTCGTTTGTCCTAATTGATGGATGTAGTACTCCGCGGGTTTTGACATGCGGGTGAAATGCTTGGAGTGGGCAATCACTTGTTTAAAAGGATTCAACAAAATGATCGGTGTATTGACCATTTGGCCAAAATCAGCGATAAAGCGAGCGATGCTGACATCCTTCATCAAGGAAGCAGAGAACCGTTTTTGAATGTCTAACGCATAACTCAGCTGCTCGGTTTTGGTGTTCCATAGCAAATTCAAAAGCTGGTGCATCAAACGACCCAGCGGCATCGTGGCAGGTACTTCTACGATGGGGAAACCCAAGCTATCGGCATAGGCGATGACTTCAGGATCGATGACATCCAAAAAACGACCGATCTTGATGCCTAATCCGGCGGCATTTTTGGCTACGAGAGAATCGATCAGCTCTAGAAGCGCTCCTTGATTATCTTTATAAACCATCGCCGTGCTTAAGATAAAGGTATGCTCAGGAATATAGTGGGCGATATCGGGGGTCTCGGTGATTTCGATACTATCGACGGGAATTTCCGCAGTCAGGGGATCTGTCAATAAACGCAAATTGGAAAAGCGAGGTATAGCAAGCAATTCAGCAACTAACTTCATAGAGAAACTCCTTTTGGAATTGAACAAAATAAACAAAAACATGTCCTTTTTTAGCTTTATTGTACAACAAACTTGGAAACGTTGACAAGGCGTTGGACAGTGAAATCAAAAAGAGAAATGAGGGAAAAAGATGTATAAAGAGTTAACGATCGCACAACGTACGATCATGACACCTGGGCCTGTAGAAGCCCATCCAGCTGTTCTACAAGCAATGACCAATCGCATTTTGGGGCAGTTTGATCCGAATTTTTTGGCGATCATGGATGAGGTCAAAGAAATGATCAAACAACCGTTTGGAACCAAAAACAAAGAGGCATTTGCCATTGACGGGACTTCCCGAGCTGGTTTAGAAGCGGCGCTGATCGCTTTGATCGAACCAGGGGACAAAGTCTTGATCCCAGCCTATGGGCGCTTTGCTTTCTTACTGGGAGAAATCTGTGAACGTGCTCAAGCACAAGTCAAATATGTAGAAAAAGAGTGGACGGCTCCTTTTGCACCCGCAGAGGTCATCAAAGAAATCGACGCATTTCAACCCAAGATCGTGGCGATGGTCCACGGGGAAACCGCCAATGGGCAAATGCAGCCGTTAGCAGAAATCGGGCAGTATTGTCGCGCAAAAGATATTTTCTTTGTCGTTGACATGGTGGCGACTTATGGTGGCGTGGCCCTGTCAGTCGATGATTGGTGTGTCGATTTAGCGATTGCCGGTACACAGAAGTGTTTAAGTGTGCCGTCTGGTCTTTCATTAGTGACCTACAACGAGCGAGTCGAAGCCGTCCTTAATGCTCGTTACCAAAAAGAATTAGGCTTGAGTAAAACGGATCGAAACAAGCGGCACATTATGAGCAATTACCTGGATTTGAGTCAACTGCAACGCTACTGGAACACAGAGCGAATCAACCATCACACAGAAGCGACGAGTATGATCTATGCGCTTCATGAAGGATTACGGATGCTGCTAAACGAAGGCCTTGATGCAGCCTATCAACGTCATTTGACGAATGAAGGCGCGTTGGTCGCTGGACTGGAGGCAATGGGGCTGTCGATTTATGGCGAAAAAGCAACCAAAATGCCGACAGTTACCCCTATCTTTATTCCAGAAGGTGTTGATGGCGAAGCTGTCCGAGAAGAGATGCTTCACTCCTTTGGTGTAGAGATTTCTAGTTCATTTGGTGATCTAAAAGGAAAAATCTGGCGGATTGGAAATATGGGCTACAGCAGCCGCAAAGAAAATATTTTACATGTCCTAGCCGCGTTAGAAGGGGCACTATTGTACCAGCAAGCACCAATTTCTGCTGGCAAAGCGCTCATCGCTGCGTTAAATTACTACCAAAAAACGACGTAAATTTTTAGCACAAATGCACAACGACTGAAAGCGCTTTGTGAAAAATGACAAATGCAATTGTCGGCAAAAAAACGTACACTAAGACTATCTTAAAGCGCTTTCGTTGGCGTGCTTCACAAACTTTACTTGTGTAACTGATGGAGGGAAAAAAATGGAAATCAATAAAGAACGTGGTGGGCTTGCCTACTGGAAACAAATTATTATCTTAATGTGTTCAGGCTGGGTCACTATCTGGATTTATCGCGCTGCATTATCGCCAGTCTATCCGCAAATCAATGAGTCACTTGGCGGCAATATTTCTGATACAGCATTAGGATCGATTGCCAGCTTTTACTTTTTCGGCTATGTAATCATGCAGATTCCTGCCGGCTTTTTGGTGGATAAGATTGGGAAGAAAACAGTTCTGCTTCCAGGATTCGTGGTATTTGCACTGGCAGCTTTACTGATTTCACAAGCCTCTTCAATCTCCATGATCTATACCGGTAGCTTTTTAGCAGGGATCGGCTGTGGGTCATTTTACGGCTCAGCGTATTCTTTGACCTCACAGAACATTCCGAAAGAAAAGAAGAGCTTCTCAACAGCGATCGTCAATAGTGGTTCTGCCGTTGGTTCAGGGTTTGGGATGATCTTATCAAGCTTTATCGTTATTCAGATGAACATGCCTTGGCAAACAATGATGTATTTATCCGCTTTCTTGATCGTTTGTATGACGATCGCTTTTGCATTGGTGATCCGCAGCAACAAAGAAGACGTGGCTTTCTTGGAGAGCCAAGCAGCAGCTGAAGAAGAAACAACGGATCAGCCGAAAGAAAAAGTTTCCCTTTCGACCTTGTTCTCACTGCGGATGCTCTTTACTTATGTGTTATATTTTGCGACGTGTTATGCCTACTATATGACGGTTACTTGGCTACCAAACTTCTTAGGAACAGAACGAGGTTTCCAAGGAGTCGCGATCGGCTTCTCTTCTTCATTGGTAGCATTTGCTTCCATTCCTGGGGCATTGTTCTTTAGCCGCTTGGCAGACAAATACATGCACAAAAAAGTAACTTTTATCGTTATTTTAGAAGTGTTGGCGGCGTTGATGTTATTAGTAACGGTGCAAGCGACAAATTCGACCTTCTTAATGATCGCGTTGATCTTGTACGGGTTCCTTGGGAAATTAGCGGTTGAACCAATCATCATTTCTTGGCTAGGGGAAAATGCACCCAAAGTTGGGGTTGGTACGACATTAGGGGTCTTCAACTTTTTCGGCATGATGTCTTCCGTTATCGCACCAACATTGACCGGATCGATCTCGGATGCAACAGGGTCAAAAGTAATGGGCTTTTATATCGCAATTATTTTGTTGATCGGTGGTACATTCTTATTCTTGACTGTAAACTCTAAGAAAACAGCCAAGTAGAAAAGTGAGGCAAAACAGATGAAAAAACGATCCTTAAAAATCAGTTTGACCAACCAAATCATGATTGCAACGGTATTGGGGATTTTTTTGGGCGTTTCCTTTCCCGGGTTAGGTGATCAAATGCAGCTAGTCGGGGACTTCTTCTTGCGACTGATTCAAATGTCTGTGGTCGTGCTGGTCATGGGCTCGGTGATTGAAGCGGTGGGGGGACTTGATCCAAAAGAATTAGGTGGGATCGGCGGGAAAGTCTTCCTCTGGTTTACTGGATCGACCCTCGTCGCCGCTATTTTCGGTCTCTTGTTCGCCTTGATCTTCAAGCCTGGCGCCGGCCTTGATCAGTCGCTGCTGCAAAGTACAGAAACCGCATTAAGTACCAGCAGCATGGAAGAAGTCATCTTAAACTTTGTTCCACTGAACATTATTCAAGCCATGGTGGAGAAGAATATGATCCAAGTGATTATTTTTTCGCTCTTCTTTGGCCTTGCCTTGAGCTTGATCAAGCATGAAAAAAAGAATCAGCTGTTTCTAGATATGATCAGCAGTTTTAATAATATTTTGATAAAAATGGTCAGCATGATCATGAAGTTGGCGCCGATCGGGATTTTCGGCCTTGTTGCTTCCTTAGTAGAAGATACCGGTATTCGTGTGTTGGGAATGTTAGCCAGTTTTTTATTGACGTTAGCAGCAGCATCTTTGCTCTTTTTGTTTCTTTGGTTTCTCTTGACGTCACTCTATTGCAAAGTTTCCTTGTTTCGTTTGATAAAGAACATGTGGCGCCTCTCGGTGGTTTCCTTTACGACTACCTCTTCTGCTGTTTCATTGCCGTTTCAAATCGAAGATGGCAAAGAACGATTTGGGATCAGTGATCGAATCAATAAGCTCGTGATGCCTCTGGGCATGACCTTAAATAGCAATGGGCTCTCCTTATTTTTAGCCCTGGCAATCGTAACCGTTGCTCAGGCGTACCAGATCCAATTGAGCTGGGGGGATCTTTTGCAAGTGGTCTTGTTGTCCTCGTTGGCATGCTTGGGAACGATCGTCGTTCCAGGCGGCGGATTAGTCACACTGGCTACGGTTTTACCTATGTTAGGACTGCCTAATGAAAGCATCGCCTTACTGGCTGGGATCGATTGGTTTTCTGGGATGTTTCGGACCATCTTGAATGTTGACCCTGACGTCACGGTGGCGTTGATCGTTGCTCATGATGAAGGAGAACTGGATCATGCAGTCTTCAATGGTGAAAAAGCCTCGGTCAAATTAGCAGAAAAAATCACCGATGGCGTATAAGACCAATCATTCTTGTGATGAAACTTTACTCTTTTTTGAAAACGTGTTACGATTGATTCGTTGATAGACGAAAGAAGCTTCCTGAAATACCGTAAACGGTAACCAGTAGCGGCTGATTTTCCGCTCGTCATTCAACAGACAACTACGACAAAAAGAGGAGGAAAAAACATGACAGCATCGATGAAATTGTGGATTGACCTTTTGAATAGCTAATTTAAATCTATTTCAAAAGTCTAGGCAATCGTGATTTCAAGGGATGAGTGTCCTCTTTTTTCCAATTTCTTATTAAAATCAGGGTATAGCGGTAGGCTATGCCCTTTTTTTGTGCTTGCGTTTTCCTAGACGGGAAGGACAGACTGATGGAACAATTAAGTGTAAAAATAAACAATCTAATCAAAAATTATGGGTCCAAAGAAGTACTGAACATTGAAGAACTGAGCACCTATCAAACGGATCGTATCGGGATCGTGGGAGCAAACGGGCAAGGCAAGTCTACCTTGCTGAAATTGATTGCGGGAGTCATCGATCCTGATTCAGGAACGATTCAAAAAGAAAATTCGTTTCACTATTTTCCGCAAATCGCTGAGGTGACTGAAAAGACGGAGGCCCTTGACTGGGCGCTGTTCGGTCGTTTTTCGATCCCAACAAATGAATTGGCGACACTAAGCGGCGGGGAGGAGACCAAATACCGGTTGGCACAAACGTTATCTTCCTATCAGTTAGGACTATTGCTCGATGAGCCAACGACCCATTTGGACCAGCAAGGAATTCAAGTCTTGATTGAGGAATTGCAGTATTATTATGGCACCCTGATCGTGGTCAGTCATGATCGGTATCTATTGAATCAGCTGGCAACGAAAATCTGGGAAGTCGATCAAGGAAAAGTCACCGAGTATGCTGGCAATTATGACAGTTACCGACAGCAAAAAGAGCAAGCGGCACAGCGTATTGCCTGGGAGGCTGCGCAGTATCAGCAACAAAAACAGCAGTTGACCCAAGCAATCCAAAAGAAAAAAGAACAAGCGATCAAGAGCAGTCGTATTTCTGAAAAAAAGCGACAGCAGAACATCCGACCAGACCGTTTGTCGTCATCAAAACAAAAAGACACGGTGCAAAAGTCATTGCAAAAAACAGTCAAAGCCATGGAAAGCCGCTTGGATCAGTTGGAAGAAGTGAAGGGCGTCGCCCGGCAGCAGGTGATTCGTTTTCCAGTAGTCCCTGCAGTGGAGCTGCATAATAAACGACCGATTCGTGGGGAGCAAGTAACCATTCAAAGAGGGGCGAAACGTTTGCTAGACAGCAGCAGTTTCCAGTTTGCTGCCGGGAAGAAAATCGCTATCGTGGGTCCGAACGGTTCGGGAAAGTCGACTTTACTAAAAGAAATCATCGCAGGCGGAGAGGGAATCTATGTATCACCGAAAATCGTCTTTGCGGTCTACGAGCAAATGGGCTATCGAAAAAACAGCACCACACCGCTTTTGACGGAATTGATGGCTCAAACAGACTATCAGGAACCACTGGTCCGCAGTATTTTACACAATCTGGGATTTAGCCAGATTGACGTGATGAAGCCAGTCAATGTGCTAAGCGGCGGAGAAGCGACACGGGTCGAGCTCGCACGCATCTTTACTCAACCTGCCAATGTTTTGATTCTTGATGAACCGACGAACTTTATTGATCTGCCGACAATCACCGTCTTGGAACAATTGATTCGCAGCTATCGAGGCATGGTTTTGTTCACATCTCACGATCAAGCGTTTATCGATGCCGTCGCGGATGATGTGTATCAAATCGATCATGGAAAATTAACATTGGTTTCCAGTAACTAGCAGCATTGTCGCTTTTATACCTGTATAAAGAAAAACAGCGCGGGAAAGGAAGCGACCGCCCAACGTTCGATCAACAATCGGCCGTTGAGCGGTCACTACAAAACCCGTGCTGTTTTTTTCGCAATCATCGGTATCGCCTAGCTGTTGCTACATCGCTTAATAAATCTTTTTCGTAAAGTATTTTAAGATCAGGGGAGAGATCAAGGTACTCAACAAGACAACGATCACCAAAGGGGAATACAATGCGGACGAAATCAATTGGTTTTGTTGACCAATCTGCAAAATGATCAATGCCATTTCACCTCGGGAAATCATTCCAGCTCCCACCATCCAAGCACTGTTGTTCGAGAATTTCGCGATTTTCGCCCCGACATAGCCGCCGACCAGTTTGGTCAAGATCGCGACCACGGTAAAGGCAAGAATAAAGAATAATTGCTCATTTAAGCGGGAAAAATCAACTTCTAAGCCAACGCTGACAAAGAACACCGGAATGAAGACGGCGTAACCTAATGCTTCGACACTGTGTTCCACTTCCTCACGAACCTTCGTTTGACTGACAGCGATCCCTGCGAAGAAGGCACCAATGACAGAGCTTAACCCAACGAGGTCAGCAAGATACGCCATTCCTAAGCAGATGATCAGTGACATGATGATCACCGCGGAATTTGCAAATAGCTTTTCTGCAAGTGCCAATAAGAACGGAGCGATCCATTTCACTAATAGAAAAATCAACACAAAATAAATCAATTCTACCAATAAGGTGACCGGCAGTGGTGTTGCTTGGCTGCTTTCGCCGCCTAAAAAGGAAAGGCTAAGACTCAAAACCAACACGACCAAAATATCATCCACGACGGAAGCACCAAGAATCGTCGACCCTTCTTTCGTATTCACCACATTCAACTCTTTCAATACTTCGACAGAAATACTGACTGAGGTGGCAGCTAATACGATCCCGAAAAAGAACGCTTCTGTGGGACTGCTTTGAAAACCGACCCCCGTGGCATACCCGAAGAGCATTGGGAACACGATCCCCAAAAGGGCAACGAGCATCCCAGGACGAAAATAGCGTTTCAATAAAGAAATATCACTTTCCAGTCCCGCTAAAAACATCAGCAAAATAACACCAATCTCTGAAAAATCATGAACCAGAATATCTGGATGGACCCAATTGAGTCCTGCGCCTCCTAATAAAACCCCTGCTAACAACTGCCCGATAACAGCAGGAACGCCCATCCGCCTCGCCAGATGCGAGAAGAGGGTCGTCGTGATTAGGATCAAACACAAAATCCCGACAAAATGCATAAAACCTCATCCTTCTTTCCTATAACATACTCCCCTTTAGTATAGCATTCTCTCTTGAATTGAGCCTGTATCAAGCCTTTTTTATTAAAAGAGTTTCATTAAACCGCACGTTTTTTGAGATAAGGAGGAAGCGAAGGCAATCAGAGTTTTTCTGTGTACTCGTCGAAATAAAAAAACATTATTTTCACTTTACTTGTATCAAATTATTGTTTGAGCCAACGGGCGAGCTGCTGAAACACCATTTGGACTTGCGGCTCCTCGACGTTTTTCAAAAAGTCGTGGGGCAAATCATAGACAGGGACAAATTTGCTTTTAGGCACTTTCTTCAAGCCTTTGCTGTAACGAAAAGGAACTTCCTCATCGGTACTGCTGGCACTGCTGAAAATTGGAGAAAATTGAGCAAGCAGCTCAGGATCAATGGCATAGTCAGAAAGAGCTTCAGCTGTTAGACCATAGATCGTGGTGAGTTCTTGCTGTTGAACCCAATAAACATAAGGCAAATAGCGCTGAAACTGCGGATCATCCCAAACGATCTCGGTTTGATCCAAAGAAGGGACTTGCTCTTTGCTTAAGAGCGGCTGCTGCAAGACTCGTTTGTTTTCAATAAAAGAAAGATCGGTATACCCATAAAAATTGACCAGTTTTTCAGGCAATCTCTGTTGTTCCTTCAGTAATTGCTGGGTCAGCGCCAGCATCAAATAACCGCCAGCTGAGCGTCCGCACAAACAAAACGGGTTATCTTTAAGCACAGTTGCTTGCAATTCTTGAAAATTTTGCCAGTTCAGCGCCAAAATCTCCGCTAACGAGGAATTGGGCGCCAGTAAATAATCGACTGTGAGGACGCTGTATTGCTGCTCTTGAAATAGTGCGATCAGTGATGCGGGAATGTCTTGACGGGTCCCATAAACAAAACCGCCGCCGTGAAAGTAAATCACGTATTTCTCCGAAGCAGGATAAAGGGACACCGAAGCACCGGTGGTCAATTGCCATTCTTTTTTCATTTTGCTTGACTCCTTTTCTGAAGCTCTAATAAATAGGTGCCGATCTCGTAATTGACTAATTGGATCGGACTTGTCAGATCGATCTCTAGTAGCTGTTCGATTTTGCTTAGCCGATAACGAATCGTTTTGGCATGAAGAAACAAGGTTTCAGCCGTATTTTTGTAATTGCGATTCGTGATAAAAAAGGTATACAGCGTTTTGAACAGCTCTTCATTTTCTTCCGAGAGTTGATACAGCTTCGGGGGAATGCTTTGCTGCAGCTTTTCCAGTTGGTTCTCCTTGATAAAGGAACTAAAGATACCTAAGTCGCTATAGGCAATGATCGGCGCCAAATAAAACTGCCGATTGAAGCGGATCGCATCCAAACACTCTGGCAGGATCTCTTTGATCTGTTCCTTGCGCAAGACTTCGCTGACCACCAAGCAGCCATGTTCATCGGCTAACAGGGCATCATCAAAATGTGTCTGCAGCATCTGTTTCGTCACCTGATGGGCGATCGATTGGAAATTATAGAGGATCACCAAATAATTGTGGTGTTCAAAAAAGACGTGGGGTGTTTTCAACGCCCGTAGCTTGTGCAAAACGACGGACTTACGCTCCTTATCTTTGAAGCTGTTGGAAGCAAAGGCAATGCCTTGGTAGAAATCGTAGCGATCCAGTTGCGCTTCTTCTAACAAAAGATCCAGCTCAGCCAAATTACTAGGAGTGTTTTGTAAGATTGCATCGGCAAGATTGTTCATGCGATTGTAGCGTTCTTTCTTCAACAAATACTCCATTTGGAGGCGTTCATAAATGACGTCGATCACATTTTCAATGATCATGACTTTTGCCTCAGGGATCTGCGAATCTTTCTGATAAACGATCAAGGTACACAGATCATTGTAAGGATTGATGATCTCTACTTTTATGGCAGTCACATATTGATTGTTCTCATGAGAAAATAATTCCAAATATTCGTAGTGGTTCTTGGTAAACTCGATGGTTTTCATGGGTTCTTGTTTGGTCACCACGAAATTCTTAAAGGATTGACCGACGGACACATGCACATCTAAATGGGGGATGCGCAACGAACAAGGCTTTTCGATCAATTGATAGAACTCCTGCATGATCTGATCGAAAGAAGAGTGGTTGCGCTCAACTTTCATGAAGCGCTGGCGAACTTCGTAATAGGTACGCAGCAGCTGGGTTTGGTGATTCAGCAATGGTTCGTAAACCGCTAGCATGATGGCTTCATAGCTGACTTCTTGCTGCACTTTGATCAAAGGGATCTGATAAGCAAAGCTAAGCTCAATCACCCAATCTGGGATCATAGGGATCAAGCGATCCACTTTGATCACTAAACCGCTGACACCGATTTGCTGCATTTTTTCAAAAAAAACACGCAGTTCCTCAGGGGATTGGTCTTTGAAGGCATAAAAAGAAGTCAAAATCAATTGATGGGCTTTGCTCCACTTCTCAATGTCCATCGCTTCCAGCACCATGACGGAACCAACGGAATTTGTTAAACCAATGGAGCCAGTCAGTACTTTACTTTTTTCAAAAAGCGGCAGTTCAACCAATTCTTTTAATTTCATAAAATGCTCCTTTTTTCTCTTTTGGATAAAAAGTATAGCATTTTTTTAGAACTTTATCCAATGAAAACGCAAACAAGGCTCGTTAGAATGAGAGTATAAGAAAAGGAGGAGAACAAATGCTGCACACAGTAATCTTAAAGAATAACTACCAAGATTCCATTAACTTAATGCTGCTGACGAATACGATCAATGATCTAGGCGATGTCGAAATGAGTCAAATCATGATGGGGACGGATGCAAACAAAGACATATTAAATAACACTGGCTTGCTTTCTGAAGAGGCTGAAGGGGCTTCACCCAACGATATGATGATCGTAGTCGATAGCCAAAACGAACAGATCATGGATCAAGTAATGCCAGCGATCGATTCATTTTTAGCTGATCTTTCAGCAAAAGATCAAGGCAAAGAAACGCCAGCGGCGGCTTCATGGCAAGAAGCCTTGAGCGCAATGCCGGATGCCAATGTTGCATTATTTAGTATTCCTGGGGAATATGGCGCAGCCGAGATGGAAAAAGCCTTGAAAAATGACTTGCATGTTTTCTCGTTTACGGACAATGTTGCTATCGAAGATGAAGTTCGTTTGAAAAAGCTGGCTCATGAAAAGGGTTTATTGATGATGGGGCCTGACTGTGGGACCGGTATTATTTCCAGCATTCCGATTGCCTTCACGAATGTCGTGGCACCAGGAAATATCGGCGTCGTTGGTGCCTCTGGTACGGGGATTCAAGAAGTGACGACGATCATTGACCGATTAGGCGGTGGTGTCGTTCATGCCATCGGGACCGGCGGACGTGACTTAAGCGAAAAAGTTGGGGCGATCACTGTCAAAGATGCCATCGTTGCTTTAGAAAATCATGAACCGACAGATGTGATTTGCGTGATCTCGAAACCACCTGCAAAAGAAGTGCGGGATGAAGTCGTTCAATTGCTGCAAAGTATCAGCAAACCAGTGGTAGCGATTTTCTTAGGAGAAAAACCAGAAGCCCATGAAGGAAAAGTCTATTTGGCACATACTCTGGAAGAAACAGCGCGCATCGCTGTTGATCTTGCCAATGAAGAACCCGTCAAAGCGAACTATTTTGAACGCGTGGCAACCCCAGATGTGCCCAAACTCGCTGAAGACAAAGTGGTCAAAGGTCTTTATTCTGGCGGTACATTAGCTGCCGAAGCAGGAATGCTGATCTCCGAAGCCTTGAATCTAGAAGGCCTTGTAAAACAAGAAGGCTATATCTTGCATTCCCACGGCTATGATGTGATCGACCTTGGTGATGATATCTATACCCAAGGCAAACCGCACCCAATGATCGATCCTGAAGTGCGCATCAAAAAAATCGAAGACTATGCGCAAGATGAGCAAACCGGGGTCATTTTATTTGATGTGGTGTTAGGTTACGGCGCACATGCAGATATGGTAGGTGCACTGTTACCAGCCATCGAAGCTGCACAGCAAACAGCCCAAGCAGCTGATCGCGCGCTATACTTTGTTGCTACCGTCTGCGGAACTGAAAAAGATCCGCAAAACTATCAAGAAGCAGTCAACCGTTTGAAAGCAACTGGCGTCTATGTGGCACCAAGCAATGCTCAAGCAGTGCAATTAGCCCTCGCCTTAAAAGGGGCGACTCTTTCTGAAGCAGACAAAGCGGTCAATGATTATACTGGTAGCAAAGTTGAGGTGCCGACAGTTAGCGAGAAAGTGATGGAGCTGTTGACCACCAAACCACGGATCATCAATGTTGGCTTGCAAAGCTTCAATGAATCGATCCTGCAATATGGCGGGAAAACAGAACAATTTAACTGGCGTCCTCGTGCCAACGGCAACAAGAAAATGATCCGTATTTTAGACGCGTTAGAAGAATTTGACGAAAAAATCACAGCTGAAAACCAAGCAGTGACGGATAAAATCAAAAATGCCCAACCATTCTTGATTGATGTCGTTCCAGCTAAATCAGTGATTGCTGAATTAAACGAAAGCCAGAAAACCTTGCTGCATGCAGGACCGCCGATCCAATGGTCGGAAATGACGGGACCGATGCAAGGGTCTTGTATCGGCGCTGCCTTGTTTGAACGCTGGGCGAAGGATGAAGACGAAGCCCGACGCTTACTCGAAAGTGGGGAAGTCCGCTTTATGCCATGTCACCATGTCCAGGCAGTTGGACCAATGGGGGGAATCACTTCTGGGAATATGCCTGTCTTTGTGGTTGAAAACCGCCTTGTCGGCAACAAAGCCTACTGTATTTTGAACGAAGGGATCGGTAAAGTCTTACGATTTGGTGCCTATTCACAAGAAGTCATCGATCGTTTGGATTGGATCAAAGACGTCTTAGGACCAACCATTGCCAAGGCATTACAATTAACAGAAGAAGGCATCAACTTGAATGTATTGATTGCCCGGTCGATCACAATGGGGGATGAATTCCATCAACGAAATATTGCAGCATCATTGAACTTTTTGAAAGAGATCGCGCCGTTGATCATCCAAACAGAGATCGATGAAAAGCAAAAATATGAAGTGATCAAGTTCTTAGCAGATACCGATCAGTTCTTCTTGAATATCATGATGGCAACCGGGAAAGCCATCGTTGACGGTGCCCGTGTCGATGCCAAAGGAACGATCGTGACCACCATGACGAGAAACGGTGTTAACTTTGGGGTTCGTGTCGCCCAAACAGAAGACCAATGGCATACTGCACCAGTCAATACGCCGAAAGGTTTGTACTTTACTGGGTTTACCGAAGCAGATGGCAATCCTGATATTGGGGACAGTGCCATTACTGAAACCGTCGGTGTCGGAGCAATGGCGATGGTAGCCGCACCAGGGGTAACACGCTTTGTCGGCGCTGGTGGCTTTGAAGATGCGCTGGAAACTTCCAACGAAATGGCAAAAATCTGTTTCGGTCATAATCCGACCTTCTCGATCCCAACATGGGACTTCCAAGGGACTTGTTTGGGGATCGACATCCGTAAAGTCGTTGAAACAGGCATCACCCCAATCATTAATACTGGGATTGCCCATAAAGAAGCAGGTGTCGGTCAAGTCGGCGCAGGCACGGTGCGTGCACCGTTAGGCTGTTTTGAAAATGCCTTGACGGCTTATGCGAAGGATCTGGGGATCGAAGTTGACTGAGAAAATCAAAATCAGTGATTATCTAGACCCACTGCAACGATTCGGTCGTACCGGTCGGGTGCATAGCGTGTTTGATCGTTCATTCAATGTGATGATCGGGCAGCAGCTGGTCAATATCAACAACTATCGCAACTATTTAACTGGCTTCGGCGTCTTTTTACCCGATGCATTGTTTGAACAAGTCCTACCTTTGATCGAAGTCGGCAATCGCGTGCAAGTCCGAGAGCATGGTCTGACCTTTTACAGCACAAAAGGAACATTTTCTCTTTCATTAGAGGAGAAAGAATTGGTTTCGCTGCAGGTGAAGGAGTTATCCTTCACCTCTGCGGAATTGCAGCTTTTGAAAGAAATACTGCTTCAACAAGAACTAGAAACCAAGATTGGGTTGCCAGAAGATGAGAAAACCCAAGCAGTGTTTGCGGCATTGCGGCAGTCTGTCTCAGATTGGGAACCAATCATTGACCACCTGATTGGTCGCGGCAAAGGATTGACACCTAGCGGCGATGATCTTCTCGTTGCCTATCAAGCGATGCTCTATGCCTTGCAGCAGCCAGAAGCCGAAACGTTAGCGCAAGCATTGGCAAAACCGCTGTCTACGACGGATGTCAGCCTTGCATATATTCAAAGTGCCAGTCAAGGGTATGTCAATTCGGTAATGCTGCAATTATTCCAAGACGTAAAAAGCAAAAACCCACAGGTGCTGGAAAACGACGTGCAGCAGCTGATGTCCATCGGTCATTCGTCAGGCAAAGATCTTAGCTTTGGGTTGTTGTTAGCGTTGGAGTCATTGTCACTTGAGGAAAAAGAATAGAAAAGGGGAGAAATCATGGAAATCAGTAACCAGAAAGATGCGGTCAAAGTAAGCAATTCTTACTGGAAAAAAGTCATTGCTATTTTCTTTGTCGGCTGGATTTTAATGTACGCCACACGGACGATCTTCAATCCAATCATGGGTGTGATCGGTGAAGAATTCAATTTAAGTAACACACAACTAGGACTTGCCAATAGTATTTTCTTTTTGACTTATGCCGTTGCGCAAATTCCTTTTGGGATCATCGGCGACAAAATCGGTCGCAAATTAGTGATCGCTCTAGGCTTTGTTTTATTGGCGGTGACTACGTACTTCAGTGGGCTAGCCACAAGCTTTGTTTTGTTTTTAGTGATTCGTGCCATTGCAGGGATTGGTCAAGGTGCCTATTACGGTCCGCAATACGCATTGTCTACCGAAGCGATTCCCGACAACAAACGAACCGTCGGAAATGCCATTATCAACAGTGGGATGGCGTTTGGAACGTCTGGTGGGTACTTGCTTTCTAGTAAATTAGTCTTGGATAACGGGGGCCATTGGAGCCAACCCTTCTTCCTAATGGCAATTCCGACCTTGATCGTCGGTGTCTTGTTCTATTTTGTTTTGAAAGAAAAAGTGATTCGTCCAGAAGATGAAGGACAAGAAATAAAAGAAGAAGGGCCGAAAGAAAAGATTTCCTTGAAGCAGATTTTTTCAAACCGCAATCTCGTGGCAGCCTTTGTTCTATGCTTTACCAGCATTTATGCAAACTTTGTGATCATTACTTGGCTGCCGCAATTCTTGATTGCCGAGCGTGGCTTTGAAGGGGCGAGTGTCGGCTTTATTGCTTCCTTAGTCCCATGGGCATCAATTCCAGGTGCGTTGATTTTTGCTCGATTGAATGATAAAACAGGCGCAACGAAAAAATTAGTCTATTTATTGGTCCCATTGGCGACCCTTTCCGTATTTGCCATTGCCTTTGTAACGGATCGTACCTTATTGATCACTGTTTTGATTTTGTATGGATTGACTGGCAAGCTGGCGCTTGATCCAATCGTCGTGACCTTTGTGACGAAAAACGCACCAAAAGGCGCCTTAGGAACGACCTTGAGTGCCTATAATTTTATCGGGATGTCGGGGTCGATCTTAGCACCTTATGTTACTGGCTTTTTAGCCGATTCTTTAGGATCGATGCAGGTCGGGTTTTACCTGTCTTGTCTATTACTGCTGATCGGATTAGGTGTTTTTGCCGTATTAGCAAAGGAAAATCAGAAGGAGAGCATAAAATGAGTTTGAATGTGATCGCGTTAGGCGGCAATGCTATTTTAGATAAAGACCCTAGTGATGAAGGACAAAAAGCAGTTGTTGCGCAAGCAGCACGTTATATTGCCGATTTTGTCGAAAAAGGGGAAAAAGTCATTGTTTGTCACGGCAATGGACCACAAGTCGGCAACTTACTGTTGCAGCAAAAAGCAGGGGAAAGTGAAAAAAATCCCCAATTGAAATTAGACAGCTGCGTGGCGATGACCCAAGGAAGTATCGGTTATTGGCTGCAAAATGCCTTGATCAATGAGTTTGCCACACGTCAAGCACATCCTTCGGTGATCTCATTAGTCACCCAAGTTCGTGTCGATCCAGCAGATCCATCCTTTGAGAAACCTTCCAAACCAGTCGGACCTTTTTATAGTGAAGAGGAAGCCAATGCTGCGATGGCAGCCAATGGCGGGGTATATCAAGAAGATGCTGGGCGTGGTTACCGGAAAGTGGTTCCATCCCCGAAACCGCAAGAAATCGTTGAAAAAGAAGCCATCAAAACATTGGTCGATGCTGGTGTGATCACGATTTGCGCCGGTGGTGGTGGCGTACCTGTCGTTCGCAACGACAATGGGTTTACTGGCGTGGAAGCCGTCAACGACAAGGACTTTACCGCTAGTGTCTTAGCAAAAGACGTGCAGGCCGATCGCCTGATCATTTTGACTGGTGTCGACAATATCTACATCAATTACAACCAGCCGAATCAGCAAGCCTTAGGGGAAATCAGTGTGGCACAAGCCAAGGGCTACATCGAGGAAGGCCATTTTGCAGCGGGTAGTATGTTGCCAAAAATAGAAGCTGCGATTGATTTTGTCGAAGAAGATGCAGCCAGAACCGCGATTATTACCTCAATCGAAAAGTTAGCTGAACTGGATCAGCATACAGGAACCATACTTCGAAAATAAAGAGGGGATCAAAGTGAAAGCAAAAAAACTACCGATGGTGACGCAGATCGTTATTGCCGTTCTTCTAGGGATTCTTTGCGGTTTGTTCTTTGGGCAAGCCGCTTCGTTCCTAAAAATTTTGGGCGATCTTTTCTTGCGTCTGATGCAAATGGCGATCCCATTATTGATCGTTGGCCAAATCATTCAAGCAGTTGGGGGGATTGCCCCGAAAGAACTCACTCGTTTGGGTGGAAAAACGATCGCTGTCTTTGGGATTTCCTCCTTATTCGCTGCTGCATGGGGCGTGCTGATGGCGCTCTTCTTTGCTCCAGGCAAAGGGATCGACTTTTCACAAGCTGCCGGCGAACCTCTGCAAGCACAAGAAATTTCTATATCAGAGACAGTGATCAACTTTATTCCCACGAATATTTTCGATGCGTTGAGTAAAGGGTCAATTATTCAAATCATCGTTTTTGGGTTATTTTTTGGTGTTGCCCTCAATCGCTTTGTGCAAAAGAAACCTGAGTCAGCTCTTTATGGGCTGATCGTGGATCTGAATGAGGTCGTCATTGCCATCATTCGTTACGTGATGATCGTGGCACCAATCGGTATTTTTGCTTTGATCGCTTCAACGATCAGCTCCCTGGGCTTGCAGATCATTTTGCCATTAGGCAGCTATTTGCTCGTCTACGGTCTAGCCACCGTCACGTTCCTTGGGCTGTGGCTAGTCTTGTTGACCGTGTATTGTCGGATCAATCCGTTACGATTGATCAAAAATATGAAAAATATGTCGGTCATGGCATTGGCGACAACCTCCTCTGCCATCACGCTGCCGATCGCTATGGAAGAATCCCAGAATAAATTAGGACTCAGTAGCCGCATCACCAATTTGGTATTGCCGTTAGGGATGTCTTTGAACAGCAATGGGTCAGCGATGCATATGGCGATTACAGTCATGACGATCGCCCAAATGTATCAAATCAACTTTGACGGGATCCAAATGGTGACGGTAGCTGTAACTGCGACTTTCGTTTCTTTAGCCAATGCAGTTGTTCCCGGAGCGGGGTTAGTTTCCTTGGCAATCATTGTTCCCCAGCTCGGTTTACCAATCGAAAGCATTGCGCTATTTGCTGGTGTCGAATGGTTTGTTGGTATGCTGCGGACGATCTTGAACGTGAACTCAGACGTCTATTCAGCGCTTTTGATCGCTAAGTCTGCTGATGAACTCGATCATCGCGTGTTTAATCAATAAGAGAAGCCGTTGCCAAGCGTGCTTCTCTTTTTCTAAGGAGGAGAAAAGATGGAAGAAATGAGCAGACGATCTCTGCTGGAATTAGAAGCATTGATGAAAAAGAAACTCTTGGCTGCTGGTTTGCCAGAAGCCGCTGCCAGTGAAACAGCGGCGCATTTGACCTTTGCGGATGCGTGCGGGATCCATTCTCATGGTGCCGTGCGGATGGACTACTATGCCGAGCGCTTAGTAAAAGGCGGCATCACGCTAGAACCAAACATGTCTTTTGAAAAAACAGGCGCCGCTACTGGAATTTTTCACGGAGATAACGGCATGGGGCATTATGTGTGCAACGAAGCGATTGCGATCGCCATTCATCTGGCGAAAGAAGCAGGGATCGCTGCAGTAGGAATCGAGCAGACCAGCCATAGCGGGACGATGGCGTATTACGTCAAACAGGCTGCTGAAGCCGACTTAGTGGCGATCGCCATGTGTCAATCGGATCCGATGGCGGTGCCTTTTGGTGGGACCGAAAACTATTTTGGCACCAATCCAATCGCGTTTGCAGCACCACGAGCCAATCATCCGCCGGTGGTTTTTGATATGGCGACAACGGTTCAAGCGTGGGGCAAAATTTTGGACGCTCGCTCGAAGAAGCAGCAGATCCCCGATACTTGGGCCGTAGACGAGCAAGGCTTGCCTACCACCGACCCCTATGCAGTCCAAGGATTATTGCCAATCGCTGGTGCCAAAGGATATGGCTTGATGATGATGGTGGATATTTTAGCTGGCTCGATGTTGGGCTTGGCTTTTGGTAAACAGGTCACCTCCATGTATGCGGATTTGACGGAAAAACGTCGCTTAGGACAATTTCTTCTTGTGATCGATCCGTCTCGTTTTACGGACACCGAAACCTTCAAGCAAAGCGTCGATCAGATGGTGACTGAGCTGCATGCAATCTCGCCAGTAAAAGGGCAATCACAAGTCTACTATCCTGGAGAGATCAGCCAAATACACTTTGAAAAAGCTCAGCAAGAAGGGGTCCTGATCCCCAAAGCGATCATCGATTATCTCGAAAGCGAAACCCTCCATTTTGATCGCTATGGTAGTCAAGATTCCTTTGCTAAATAAAGATTTGCAGAAGACGGTTGGTTCATAGGGGTATTGAACCAACTGTTTTTTTGCTGTGTGGAGCAAAGAGAATTTTTCCGTCAAAAAATCGCAGCTTTTTGACAGGAGCAGACGAATTCTTTGAGTTGGTTCATTTTTTTCAAAGCATTTCTTAAGCCATTCGCCCTTTGATTGCTTGTTTTTTGGAATATGGTAGAATAGGTCGCATAAGTTTAGATCACTCAAGAAATGAGAGAAAAGCGAGGATGCAGCGTGGCAATGAATAAAGTGGTTCTTACTGGGAAAATCGCAGCGATGCCTAGTAAAGAAGCGTTTGATGCGGCGGACGATCAGGGCGTACGTTTTGATCTTGTCATTGTATCTCAATGGCAAAACAGTGAAGAAGTGCATCATGAATGGTTTGCTTGTGTCGTTCATGGGAAACAGGCAGAGACCTTTTTACGGTATACTCAAAAAGGAGCAAGTATTAAAATCAACGGACACTTGCAAGGCTGTCCGTATGAAACAGCAGAAGGGCAAAGATTTTGTGCGGCAGAAGTGGTGGTGGATACCTTTCAAATTTTAGAGTTAGCAGAAGAACCAGCGACGCCTTTTCCTAAAAAGCGACCATCGACACTTGATGAAACGACGCAAACAAAGTCGATCCGCAATGAAAAAGATCCCCTAAAAACACAGATGCTGGAGTTTTTAAAAGACAATCGATTATTTTAATGACGAAACATGCGGAAAGCCACGGCTTCTCGCATGTTTTTTTACGTAGAGAAAGCATTGGCAAAATTCAACTATATCTGACTAGCGGTGTTCTTTATTGCGAATCAAAGAGGCGGTTGAATAGAATGGTGATTGTAATAAATGATCGCGAAAGTGAAAATAGTGTTTCACAAAAAGTGCCGATTGGTTTAGAATAGTTGAAACATATCTTGAGGGAAAAAGTGGCGCTTGCCTTGTTCAACTGCTAGATGCCGCTTTTTTCTGAAAAATTCGTTAATCAGGGAGGGATGTCGATGGGCAAACCAATTATAGGGATCGCTGCGAATGAAGTGCAAGATGCTGGCGATGTGCTGCATCATTTGCCGATCGCCTACACACCATTAGGGTATGTGCGAGCGATCCAGCAAGCGGGCGGACTGCCATTGCTCTTGCCAATCAGTGAACCAGCTATAGCCAAGGACTATGTTTCACAGATCGATAAACTGGTGTTAGCTGGTGGACAAGATGTTTCACCCAAGTTTTATGGGCAGGAGGCCCATCAGGCAACTGGAAGCGGCTTTTTGGCACGGGATGAGTTTGAACTGGAGCTGATCGATGAAGCGCTGCTGCAAAAGAAACCAATTTTTGCGGTTTGTCGGGGGATGCAGCTGGTCAACGTGGCCTTTGGGGGCACGCTGCAGCAAGACATCAGTACCTTCAGTGAGATCATTCATATGCAGGCGCCGATTCCGAAAGAAGTGCCGACCCATGCCATCGCGACGGCTGAAAAAAGCATGTTGGCTCGTGTATACGGTCAAAAAACAAAGGTCAATTCCTTTCATCATCAAGCGGTGGATCGATTGGCTCGTCCATTGCAAAAGACAGCTTGGAGTCCTGATGGCATCATTGAAGGCATTGAACACGTGGGTCAGCGCTTGTTGGCGGTTCAGTGGCATCCTGACTTTGCCTATGATGCGCTTTTACAAGAACAAGCGGTTTTCAAGTATGTCGTTGACGTGTTGTAAGAAAGAAGGTCACGCAAGGAGGAGAAAAATGAAAAAGAAAATGATTGGTATCACTGCTTTCACAGTATTGGTTTTAAGTGCCTGCAGTACCACGAGTCCCACGACGGATTCTGGACAGCAAGAGGAGCAAGGCGCTGTTGCGCAAGAGATTCAAGTATCAACCGCGGGCGCCTTATCGACCCTTGATAGCGGGCAATACACGGATGTCAACAGTTCCGATATGATCGGACAAGTGGCAGAAGGGTTATACCGTCTGGATCAAGAGGGGGACCCTGAGCTTGCGATGGCCGCTGAAGAGCCTACGGTATCAGAAGATGGACTGGTTTATACCTTCACCATTCGTGATGCAACATGGAGCAATGGCGATCCTGTTACAGCGGATGATTTTGTCTACGCCTTTCAATATGTTGCCAATCCAGAGAACGGTTCTAGCAGCAGCAATCAAATGGATGTGTTGAAAAATGGCAGTCAAGTACGTCAAGGAGATGCTGAGGTCAGTGAGTTAGGTGCCAAAGCATTGGACCAGCAGACGTTAGAGCTGACATTGGCAAGTCCGATCTCGTATTTGGATCAGATTCTGGTCGGGACACCTTTTATGCCAAAAAATCAAGCGTTTGCTGAAGAAAAAGGCGCCGATTATGGGTTGTCGGCGGAAAATTTTGTCGGCAATGGCCCATTCTTGATCGAAGGGTGGAACGGGACCAACGAATCATGGACGTTAACGAAAAATCCTGATTATTGGGATGCTGAGAATGTCCAATTGACCAAGATCGACGTGCAAGTAGTGAAGGAAACGGCAACTGGTGTCAGCCTTTTTGAAACAGGAGAACTGGACTACACCACCTTAACGGATACGTACGCGCAGCAATACCAAAACTCAGCTCAAGCCAACTATGTGCCAAAGGCGCTGGTGGGGTATTTAAGTGCCAACCAAAAACGAGAAGTCACAGGCAATGTCAAGGTACGTCAGGCGATTTTACAAGCCATCGACAAAGAGGCATTTGCTGAAAATATCTTAGGCGATGGATCCACTGCATTGAACGGCTTTGTGCCAAGCAACTTTGCCAAAGATCCTGAAACAGACCAAGATTTTCGTGAAGAAAATGGCGATTTACTGCCGTATGATCTCACAGCCGCACAAGCGCTTTGGGCACAAGCCAAAGAAGAGTTGGGACAAGACGAGATCACTTTGGAACTGTTGTCAGCAGATACAGCAGCAGCCAAGAAAACCATCGAATTTGTCCAAGGACAGTTAGAAACTAATTTGCCTGGTTTAACCATCGATGCCAAGTCGATTCCTTTACAAAACCGCTTGGACTTGCAATCCCAAGGTGAATTTGATCTCGTCTTCGGGACTTGGACACCAGATTACGCGGACCCGATCAACTTCTTAGAATTTTATGATTCGACAGGTGGCTTGAATACCTCTGGGTATGCTAGTGAAAGGTACGACCAAGGGTTACAAGAAGCACGGACGACTTTAGCAAACGACCCAGCTGCCCGTTGGGACTTATTGAAAGAACTCGAGAAACAATTGATCGTTGAAGATACAGCCGTCTTGCCGTTATATCAAGGAGCGGTAGCGTATTTGAAAACAGATCGCTTGCAAGGGGTGCAAGTGTTTCCTTTTGGACGAACAGTATCCTATCGCCTAGCATCTGTCACAGAATAAACAGGTAGTAAGAAAACAGAGGAACTTTTTTTTAACCAATTGTGCTGATCAAACAGCGCTTGTTGAAAAGAGGGGCATCTGTTTTTTTATTTTTGCCAAAATCCTTGCAACTCTTGGGATAAAACAGGAATTCGTTTTCAAAAAAAGGTTGTTAAAAAGGACTGTTCTGACATTCGTATTTTTAGAAAAGTCAATCTTTTTTAAAGAAAATTAATAAAAGTTGTTGCATTCTCAGAAACTTATCTGTAAAGTGTTAGGTGTAGTCAGCAAAAATAAAAAGAGAAGGAGGGATTACGATGCAAAAAGTATTTGATAAAAAAACAACCAAATTGAATAAAGTGAATCCCTCATTCGGTAACCATTAGTGTACAGATAATGTCTATAATAACGACGTTTATGCTCTGTCCTTTTTCCGAAGGGACAGAGCTTTTTTGTGTACTTTTTTAGAATGTGAGGGATAAAACATGAAGTATGTATTAAAACAATTAACAACGTATTTTAAAGAACATAAGGTGCGCTATACCTTTGTATTCGTCTTTATGGTGATCGCTAGTGCGATGTATGTCGCACCGATCTATATTCTGCGCTTGTTCATTGATGCGTTGATTCAAGATAATTTTGATTACTCCGTACTGATCCAATATGTGAGCCTCTTCGCGGGAGCTATCTTGTTAGGATATTTGGCGGAATTTGTTTGGACGTTTAATTTATTTATTGGTTCCTACGATTTGCAAAAACAATTACGGGAACAATTGATGAGCCACTTTCTCAAAATGGGGGCGCCGTTTTACCATCGTTTCCGAACAGGTGATTTAATGACTCGTTCCAGTGACGATGTCCAAGTGATGGGGATGACCGTTGGGTATGGACTGATGGTTTTCTTAAATACTAGTTTGTATCTAAGCTTTATCGTAGCGATGATGGCTGGGACGGTTTCTTGGCTACTGTCCTTGATTGCCTTGATTCCAATGCCGCTTTTAGCCTATTACATTTTCAAATGGGGCTCGCAAGTCGATAAGGCGTTTACGGAAGCGCAGAATTCTGTTTCTGAGATGAACAGTGAAGTGCTGGAGATCATTGATGGCATTCGGGTCGTCCGAGCTTATGGACTAGAAGGAGCCACCACGGAACAGTTTCGAAAGAAAACACTGGAAACACGAGCGAAAAACAATATCGTATCTGAGATCGATTCCCGTTTTGGGCCGCTGATTACCATCATCTTAGCGATCAGTTTCGTGATGAGCTTTGGTGTGGGGGCGTTTCTTGTTGCCAACCAAACGATCACCATCGGTGCGATGGTCTCTTTCCAAGTGTACTTGACAATGGTCGTTTGGCCGATGATCTCAGCAGGAGATCTTGTGAATGTGATGCAGCAAGGTGCCGCATCCTGGCGTCGGATCAATGAAGTGCTGCAGACGGGGGATGAATTAGAAACGCCAGGCGAAGCCGACCTGCAAGCCATCAATACGATCCGTTTTGAAGCATACCATTTCCAATACCCGCAAGCAGCTCGTTATGTGTTAGAAGGACTGGATTTGACGATCACTCGTGGAGAAGTCTTAGGGATCGTTGGGAAGACCGGCAGCGGAAAAACGACGCTGCTAAGACAATTCGGTCACCGCTATCCATACTCTGATCAAGTCCCCTTGATCAACGAGCAGCCGTTGACGGCCTATCAAACAACAGCAGTGCGCAACCACTTTGCAGAAGTGCCGCAAGAACATACCTTGTTTTCACGAACGATTCGCGAGAACTTGTTATTCGGACAGCCAGACGCTTCCGAAGAAGTATTGTGGGAAGCACTGGAAGCTGCTTGCTTTAGCGAAGACATCAAGTGGATGCCAGAAGGGCTCGAAACGGTCGTCGGTGAGAAAGGCGTTTCCCTTTCTGGTGGACAAAAACAGCGCTTGTCCTTAGCACGGGCGTTTTTACGAAACAGTGAAGTCCTCTTACTGGATGATGCCCTTTCGGCAGTTGATGCCAAAACGGAACAAGCCATCATCACGAATTTGAAAACGATGAAGCAGGCACCGACCTCCATCATCGTGACCCATCGATTGTCCGCCATCACCGAAGCGGATCAAATCATCGTCTTAGAAGACGGACGGATCACACAGCGTGGTACCCATCAGGAGTTGATCGAAACGCCAGGCTGGTACCAAGAGCAGTATTATCATCAACAGTTAAAGGAGGACGATACGAGTGTTCTCAACGATTAAACGTTTGCTCACGTATTTGAGCTATTATAAAAAACAATTTACCGTGGGTGCGATCTTGCTGTTGCTGGCTGCAGCGCTCGAACTGACTTCACCACTGATTGCCAAGCAGCTGATCGACCGAGTGATGACACCGGCGGTTAACAGTAGCAATTTAGACACGATGCTTTTGATCCAATTGCTCGCTGGGTATTTGCTGGTCAATTTGATTGGTTCCCTCTTTCGTTATATCAGCTTGCTGCAATTGCGAAAAATGTCCAACAGTATCGTCAAAAAAATGCGGGATCAGCTTTTTGACCATATGCACAAATTACCGGTTTCTTACTTTGACCAGATCCCAGCAGGTAAAGTCGTTGCACGAATCACGAATGACACCGAAGTCTTGCGGTCTAATTTCTACGTGATCGTGATCAGTAATTTGTTAAGCAACATCATCCAAATCATTGGTGCGTTTATTGCATTGTTTCTTTTGAATCGTACCTTAGGAGCAGCGATGCTGATTTTGATCCCGATTTTAGGAATCTGGCAGCACTTTTATACCAAATATGCCTCTCGTTACAATTTAGCAATGCGGGAATACATCTCACAAATCAGTGGGCAGTTGAATGAATTTGTCCAAGGAATGGCGATCATCCAAGCCTTCCAACGAGAAAATCAGTTGCAGAAAGAATTTAATGAAACAGTAGAGAAATGGTTCAAAACTGGACGTAAATACCTCTTGCTCGATTCAAGTATCGCTTGGGGATTAGGCAATTTGTTGCGAAATTCAACGATCTTGATTTTGATCACGACCTTGGCCGCCTTTTTCCTTGATGGCCGTTTGGCGATCTCAGCAGGCTTGCTGTATGCCTTTATTGATTACATCAACCGCCTGTATGATCCCATCGAAGGGCTTGTCCAAACCATCACCAATGTGCAGCAATCATTAGCTGCTGGACAGCGGGTCTTTGAGTTTGCTGATCAGCCGGTTGAAAAACAACAAAGTGAGCAGCTGACTGTCACGAATGGCGATGTTTCTTTCCAACAAGTGACCTTTGGCTACGACCCTGAGCAAGCGATCTTGCACGATATCAACTTTGACGTTGCCGCAGGAGAGACCATTGCTTTAGTTGGTCATACTGGTTCTGGAAAATCGAGTATTTTGAACCTGTTGTTCCGTTTTTATGATCCGCAGCAGGGAAAAATCGTTGTGGATGGACAAGTGATCGCTGATTATGATCGTCATAGTTTAAGAGATTCAATGGCGATCGTCATGCAAGATCCCTATCTATTTACTGGAACGATCGCCAGCAACATCGGGATGAACGATCCAACGATCACCGAAGCGATGATTATCGATGCCTTGAAACAAGTCGGCGCTGACTACCTTTTGAGCCGCTACGAAAAAGGCATCCATCATCCGGTCGTTGAAAAAGGCAATGAGTTTTCTAGTGGAGAACGCCAGCTGATCAGTTTCGCCCGTGCGCTGGTGTTTGATCCAAAAATCTTGATTCTGGATGAAGCGACGAGCCATGTGGACACTGAAACAGAGTCCATCATTCAAAAGGCGATGACCGTCTTGCAAAAAGGACGGACGACCTTCATGATCGCTCACCGTTTGTCAACGATCAAACAAGCCGATCAAATCTTGGTCCTAGACCAAGGGAAGATCGTGGAACGGGGAACCCATGCAAGTCTTGTCCAAGGGCAGGGAATCTATCAGCAAATGTATCAAATGCAGGCAGAGCAGCTGTAATCAGCGGTGATTGCCGACAACAGTAACCGTAAAAGAAAATCCTTGAGCCTCCTGCATGGGAAGTGGCTCAAGGATTTTTTATATAATGCGAAGGTGCAGCCAATCATCTATGGGGAGTAGGAAGAGGAGGCCTTCGCTTATATATCAGTAGGAAAAGCGGCAAGGTGTTGTCGTAATTTTGTTAAGAAACGCTCGCCGATCACTGATAATGGGCGAGCGTTCTTTTTAATGAGGATGATCTCACCCTCGGACGCGTCGATCAAAGGAAGAAAAGCCAAGCCTTGGCGTTCTGGTTGGGCAACGATCCCCGAGCCGGTTCCATACAGATCCGTCTGCTGTAATAGCTGGACCATCGTGCCTCGATCGCTGACATGCACCACTTGAGGGCTTTGAGCAAAGTCGATCAAATCTTCGGAAAAGAACGAATAGCGTTCATCTTCTTGCAAAAAGCGTACTTGCGGATAGGGGGCGAGATCCTTTAAGGAAAGCTGCTTTTTTTCTGTCAAGGGATGAGTCGCTCGTAAAAAGACATGGGGGCGAAACCGTCCCAACGCCTCGAAAGACAATTGGGCGCCTTGCAACAGTCGTTCCAATCCTGCTCGGTTTTGCTCATTCAAATAAAGAACCCCAAATTCACTTCGATATTGCTGCACGTCCGTGATTACCTTTAAGGTCGTGGTTTCTAAAAGGCGAAACTGGCGACAGTCGGGAAATTCCTGCAGCAGCTCACTGAAAATTCCAGCCGTGAAATCATAGTGCTGGCTTGCGATGGCGAAGGTTTGACTCGCTGCTTGCTTGCTGGAAAAACGCGTTTGCAGCTGCGCCACTTGACTCAAGATCGGCTGGGCATGGTCTAGAAATTCCGAGCCTTCGGCAGTCAAGCGGGCACCTTGATTCGTACGCTCAAAAAGCTGGACCTCCAATTCTGTTTCCAACTCTTTCACGGCTTGGGAAAGACTTGGCTGTGAGAGATACAGCCGTTTGGCTGCTTCACGAAAACTTCCATGGTCAGCGATCGCTTGCACGATCCGAATTTGTTGAATATTCAATTTTTGACCTCCTTTACAAAGATTCAGACGGAAAAAGGGTCCACCAATCAATAGTAGTCAGTTCTTTTCCTTCTATAATAGAAGCTTCTTAAAAAATAAGACGACAGTTGCTGCTTATTGCTACTTGTGAAGCGGTTATTGCAATTCTTCAGGAATAAACCAATAGCCCGTTTGATTCTCTTCTGCCAGCAGTTCTTTAAAGGCTTCAGAACGATATGCTGCCACCACTGCCTGTGCCCAATCACTGTCTTGGTTGGCTTCTTTGACCGTTGCCACCAGTTCATACTCTTGCAAAATGTCTTCACTTAATAAGCTTTCCTCTGCAGCAATTCCAGCACTATAAACGATGCTGCCGGGAATCACCGCATAGTCTAAGTCTGCTAAGCTGCGGGGGATTTGCGCAGAATCCATCTCGACGATATCCAGGTTATAAGGATTGTCAGTAATGGTTCTTAACGTCGCGTCAATGGGCGCCACTTCGGGGTCAAGTTCGATCCAGCCAGCTTTTTGCAGCAGCAACAGGGCACGGGCGCTATTTGACGGATCATTGGGAATCCCGATGGTATCGTTTGCTTCAATCGCTGCTAAATTGTCCTTTCTGCCAGGATACAAGCCAGCTGGAACGGTAGGGATCGGTGTGATACCCACCAAATCGGCACCCGTATTTTCATTAAAGTTCTCTAAATAGGCGGTATGCTGATCGACGTTTAAGTCGATTTCGCCATCGTTCAGTGCAATGTCTGCTTCCAATACCCCAGTAAAGCCAATATCAGTCACGGTATAGCCTGCTTCTTCTAAAATCGGTTTGATTCCCTGAAGAAACAGTTCGCTGTAAGGTCCTGGTGTCGTACCAACTCTGATTTCTGTCTGCTGCTCTTCGGCATTTCCGGTCACTTCTTCTTGGTTGCCGCAGCCAGAAAATAAGACCAAGGACAACAGACCAATGCCCATACCTAATCGAATCCTTCGTTTCATACCTCTTCCTCCTTTTTTATAAAAAAAACCTTCCCAAAGACAATTCTTTGGGAAGGACGATCATTTCGCGGTACCACCTTCATTTGTTTTTTGTTGAAACAAAAAACCTCAGTCAGTTCATCAAATAAACTGCATTGCGCTATCGGGCTTTCTCCGTCGGGGATTGTTCGTCCACGAATGCTCAAAGGTCATCTTCGGATCGTCTTCCTTACTCGTTTCCACCAGTTCCGAGTTCTCTTGAAAGAAAGGGGGGATCGTACTCTTCTTCTCACTGCATGTGTATGAAATTAGTAGTATCTTAGAACAAGATGAGAAAGTTGTCAATTGCTTTCGTGATAGGTGATTCCAATCACTACGCAGGTAGTAGGGGAACAAATAGGTAAGGGTAAGAATAGACCAATAAGTCAGGAAAAGCAGATGAATGGTCGAAATCGCTTGGTTGGGTTAGAATCGAAGCACAAAACAAAAAAAGAGGCGAGGAAATGAAATTACTTTTGATTGGACACACCGGCACACTTGGGCAGCTTTTAGTTGAAGGCTTTCAGCAACTGCCAGAGGTGGAGCTGATCACGGCTAGCCGTAGCAGCGGCGATCATCAGGTCGAAATTGCGGATGCAGCCAGTGTCAGCCAGCTATTTGCAGCTACTGGGAAAGTGGATGCCATTGTTTCCGCTGCGGGAAGCACAGTGTTTAAACCCTTTGAGGAATTGACGCCAGCAGATATTCAACAATCAGTGGCTTCGAAGCTGCAAGGACAAGTCAACCTTGCGTTGATTGGCCAGCATTTTCTCGCTGAAGGCGGCAGTATCACACTGACTTCTGGAATTATCAAAGACGAATTTATCCCAATGGGCACGCCTTCAGCACTGGTCAACGGCGGTTTGGAAGCCTTCGTGGCATCGGCAGCTTTTGAGATCGGTCATGGGATACGAATCAATGCAGTCAGTCCCAATGCGCTTGTGGGCTCTTGGGAAACCTTCGCCGATTCTTTCAAAGGCTTTATTCCCGTTGGTGACGCACCCGTTTTTGCAGCGTATCAAAAAGCAGTCTTTGGGATCATGACTGGCAAAACCTTCACCGTTTATTAAGAAAAAGCAGAAATAGGAAAAACCGCCAAATCAAAGCTGACTTGGCGGTTTTTGTTCTGCTGAAAAAGAAGCAGCAAGCAGTTAAGAAGAGAGCAATTGGGTTTTCAGCTTGGGCATTTCTGCTTTGAGTTGTTGGCGAGCAAAAGCCAAGTCATTGATCCAAGAAGCAATCGCTTCTTTTTCTAAGAACAGAGGCATTCGATCATGGACTGGTTCAACAGAATCGTTCGCGGCAGTCGTTAGAATGATTGATTCGGTTTCGATTTGATCCTCTTTTTGAAGGATGCGATAAAAACCAGCGGCATAAATCACGTGATCTTGCGAAAAGAGAAACTTTTCCTTTTCATGATTCCATTCATAGAAACCAGACATCGGAAAGACACAGCGATGCTCTTGGAAAGGTTTGCGAAAAGTCGGTTTTTCTTCAACGGTCTCAGAACGGGCATTGATCATCAAATGCCCTTTTTTAAAGCCGGTAAAGCCCCATCTTGTCACACCAGCTACAACTTGTTGTTGTTGATTTGCACCGATGGTTACGACATGATTGGAAGGGAAAACATCATTGACAGCGACAGTCTGTTGGCGCTTGCGGGCTTTCGCCGCGGCTTCTTGATAATATTCTGACAATTCGCCAGTTGTTGGGTCAAATAAGTATCGGCCGCACATGGACGGGTCACTCCTTTTTTTGGATTGGCTGGTGCCTTTGTTTCAGTATAAAGACTCAAGGCGTCAAAACCAACTAACTTGCTTCACTTCTCGATTCAACAAGAAAAGGATCTTAAACATATGTAAAAAGTCAGGAGTATCGCTTGATTTGCTGGAAATCAGATAACAAAAAAAGGCAGTCACCTACTGAGGTTGACAGCCTTTTTTATTCTAGTTGGTTAGCCAATTTTTTTAACTCTCCCGCCGATTTTATTTGCGAAACGTTCAGCATCTTCTCTGCAAGTATAGGTCAATGCAATTGTTTTGTCCCGTGTTCTTTTTCCTTCGGCGGTTAGATAACCATGAAAGATTTTAATCGCATACAATAGATAAACACCTCCTTATCCTTGGTAATAATAACAAATTTACCGCTTACATTCAAGGGATATAGTAAAAGTTTATTTTTTGTTAGTTATTTTATTAAGAATTTATTCAAAGGTTTAAGAAACGATTGAAGGAGAAAGGGAGGGGGTGGAATAGACCAATGATTGCTGTTAAAAGGAAAAAGCTCCTGGGAAAAAGAGGCATGTTTCTGAATTTCCATCAAATAAAGAAACTGACAACTGCTTGAATTATTCTTTTGCTGCGCCAATCGAATAGACCAATCCACGCGAATCAAAATGGCCGAAAGAAAACCTATGATAAAGCATAGCTGCCAAGCAGGGAATCCATCGTAAGGGATAGGGGCAAGTACGAAAAGGGAGAGTGGTCCAAACTAAGCACCTGTTTCTGTATTTTTTGATCAAAGAAAAACACCAGACCTTGTACTTTCACAAGATCTAGTGTTTCATCAGTTACCCCAATAAACAAATCGCCCATCAAATACGGTCGCTTCAACGGTCGTTTGAAGCAATTCTTCGGCAGTCAAAGGCAAGATGTTTTGGGACAAAATACAAAGATCGGCTAAACAGCCAACTTCTAATCGCCCGATATCTTGCCGACTCAAGGCTTTAGCGGCGCCTGCGGTGTGGGCATAGAGGGCATCGGCGATGGAGATTTTTTCTTGGGGCATCAATCCGCCTGCTGGCTGGCCGTTTTTTTCCTGCCGAGCAACCGCATAATACAGCGAGTCTAAAGGAGTCACGTCGATCACGACTGGCGTATCAGTCCCAAAAGCCAAGGTTGCGCCTTGTTCTAGAAAGGACTGAAAAGGAAACATTTGACTGGCACGTTGAGGTCCTACTTCTTCATCGAGGGTCTCATAACCGACTAATAAATGGCTAGGCTGTACGGAGAGTACCAGTTGTTCTTGGCGAACTAGTGGCAGATCAGCGTCATCCATCACTTCCAAGTGTTCCAAGGTATTGGCTTTGCCTTTAGAAAGCGGGTGAGCAGCAGCACTTTCTTGATAAAAGAGGAGTGCTTGTCGAATCGCTTCATCACCGATGGTATGGATGCGCATCGGCCAGTCTTGCTGGTTGGCTTGTAAAATAAAGCGGCGCATCCGTTGAACATCGATCAACGGCATCCCGACATCACCAGCAAAATACGGTGTTTCATATTCCGCTTTTAAAAAAGCCGTGTGCGTACTCGTCACGCCATCAAAAAATTGTTTGACACCGCCCATTTGTACTTTTTCGGAGCGATAAGTACGGTAAGTTTCTTTCAGTTGCGTGATGTCTTCTCGCATGGCTGGATAAAAGACAGTGCGCAAGGTCGCTTCTGCTTCTGTTTGCCGATAAAGAGTGGGGTAAACCAAATCGTCCCAGCTTTCTCCTGTCAAGGCAACATCACCGATCGTCGTAATGCCGTATTGATTGAGCTGCTTCATATAGGTCAGAAAGGCAGCAGGGCTTTGTGCTTGGAATGACTGTAAGACCTTTGCTAAATAATGAATGGCGATCGCTTCTAAAAAGCAGCCGCTTAATTGTCCGCTGTTTTCGTCAAGCAGTGCCTCCCCGCTGATCCCTGCTGGTAAGTTCTCAGGTGTGATCCCTAAAGCAGCGATCCCTTGGCTATTCAACCAAATACTGTGGGCATCACCGGAAATCAGCATGACAGGCGTGTCGGCACAATAGTTGTCGATCGAGTCTTTCGTCGGGTAGACTTGCTGACCAAAATCACTGCTGAACCAGCCGATGCCGATTTTCCATCCATGGGTGATGGGCAAGGCGGGCACTTGCTGGGCAACGGCTTCTTCTGTCACTCCCGTAAGATGGGTCAGTGCCCCTTGATGGAGTAATGCGGAAAGATAAAAATGAACATGAGCATCAATAAAGCCTGGGATGATCATTTGTTCTTTGAGATCAATGACCTGGGTGTCTTCAGCAAGTGTTGGCAGCGCTGAAAGAGGACCCACAGCCGTGATTTTCTGGTCTTCTATCAGGAGAAAGCCCGCAAAAGTCGTTTTTGTTTTGGTATCAAAGATGTGTTCAGATTTTAGTAATAGTGACAATTATAATCCCAACTTCCATTCAAGGAAAAAATCGTTGTAAAGCTCAACTGCTTCTTTTCCTAAGTATTCATAATGTTCCATTTGTTCCATCGCACTTGGCTCAGGGTAGAAAGCCTTGTCAGCAGTAAGTTCTACTGGCAGCATAGCTTTGGCCGTTTCACTCGGCGTGGCGTAGCCCACGTATTCGGCATTTTGTGCGGCATTTTCTGGTCGCAGCATAAAATTGATGAAGGCGTAGGCTCCCTCAAGATTGCCAACGGTTTTCGGGATCGCAAAATTGTCTGTCCAAATCGCACCGCCGTCATTGGGAACGATATAGGTGACGGCAGGATTTTCCGCCATCACATAAGCGGCATCGCCCGAATATCCGATTCCTAAAGGGGCATCGTTGTTGATCATCAAGGTTTTGATCTCGTCGGTCAAAACTGCTTTGACATTGGGACGGATACTTTCCAGCTTCTTCAAGGCTTTGGCGACTTTGGTCGGGTCTTTTTCATTTTGGGAAAGACCGAGCGTCTGTAACGCGATTCCTAAGGTTTCGCGAGCACCATCCACCATCAATACATCATTTTTAAATGCAGGGTCCCATAAATCACTCCAGCCATGGATCGAAGAAACATCAACTTCTTCAGTATTTGCCATGATTCCGATCGTGCCCCAAAAATAGGGGATTGAGTAGGTATTGTCAGGATCAAAGGCTTGATCCATCAAAAAAGGCGACAGATCTTCCGTTCCCGTCAATTTCTGATGGTCTAAAGGCACTAACAGTCCTTCTTCGATCATTTTCGGAATGATCGATTCGCTAGGGAAAACCAAATCATAGCGCGAGCCGCCTTGTTTGATTTTCGTTTCCATCGCTTCGTTGGAGTCAAATGTATTATAAATCACTGAGTAACCAGTCTCAGTTTCGAATGTTTTGATCAATTCGGGGTCAATATATTCGCCCCAATTGTAAATAATCACTGTATTTTTGTCGGACGAAGTTGCTGCCCCCGATTCTTTCGTTAACACCGAAGCACCTAAAAACAGCAACGCGGTGATGCCGATCACACCGCCAAAAAATACCCACAACCTTTTCAATTCATCAATTCCTTCTTTCTCTACAATTTCGTATTTCTTGAGTAGCGTAATTGATTTTTAAAGAAAAGGCAATAAAAAAATGAAGAAAAAATAAACCCATTTCTTTCAAGGCTTTGAAGGAGGAACGGCTAGGTGGCTGGGGCAGTTTCCAAACATATCATTTGTCAAATTCCCTCCTTTTGCCTAAGCTAGGGAAGTGAGAAATCAAGGGATGGAAAAACAGGAACCTCTCTTTGATGAAGAATGAATGTAAGGAGTGAAGCATCAATGGAAACACGTGCTGTCGTTATTGAAGCCTATGGTGGAAAAGACCAATTAAAAGAAGCAACGGTCCAATTACCAGAATTAAAAGCAAATCAATTATTAGTCAAAGTTGCCGCAACGTCCATCAACCCGATCGATTGGAAATTAAGAGAAGGCTATTTAAAACAAATGTTTCCGTGGGACTTCCCAATTATTTTAGGCTGGGATGTCGCAGGGGATATCGTAGAAATAGGTGCTGACGTGACAGAGTTCAAAGTTGGTGATGCAATCTATGCCCGCCCTGAAACGACTCGTTTTGGGACGTATGCTGATTACGCCATCGTGGATGCTGAGTTAGCAGCGATCAAACCAGAAAACCAAAACTACGCAGAAGCAGCTGCAGTGCCATTAGCTGGTTTGACTGCTTACCAAGCGTTGTTTGAACACGGTCGTTTAAAAGAAGGGGAAAAAGTCTTGATCCATGCCGGAGCAGGCGGAGTTGGTACCTATGCGATCCAACTAGCAAAAGCAGCTGGCGCTTACGTCATCACGACGGCTAGTCCTCGTAACCATGAGTTATTACAAAAACTTGGTGCCGATGAGATCATCGATTACCACACGACAGATTTTGAAGAAGTCTTGCAAGACATCGATTTGGTCTTTGATACGATGGGGGGCGACACCCAGAAGAAAAGTTTCACTGTCTTAAAACCTAAGGGCCGTCTGATCTCGATTTTGAGTATTGAAGACGAAGACTTGGCAAAAGAAAAAGACATCTTCGCCAAAGCAGTTTGGTTACGAACCAACGGCAAACAATTGGCAGAATTGACAGAGCTGATCGAAGCAGAAAAAGTCAGCAGTATCATCGGTGCAACCTTCCCATTGACAGCACAAGGAATTTACGATGCCCACGCATTGAGTGAGACACACCATGCAGTCGGCAAGATCGTTGTTGAAAACCAAGACAATTTCATCAGCCAAGACGCAGAATAAAGGAGGCTGAACCGATGCGCTTATGGCATGAAGCACTGATACCTGCTTTGCCTCGGCAGCAGCTGTTAGGCCAGCATCGTGAAGCAGCAGCCTTGCGGGGGCTAGGCTGGGGTAAAAAGCACGCAACCGTCGATTACGTTTTTACCCATCCGCCCTATAAATTGTTTCAATACCATCAGTTAGTGCTGGATGAAATGACCCGTCGAGGCTATCGGCCAGCACCTGAATGGTACGATCCAGCGTATCGTGGCAAAAATCTGCCGCTGGAACCATCCGTTCAAGCCGTCCCTTTGACTAAGCCGATCTATCCAGAACATGATGAAGCATACTTGGAAGAATGCTTAGTGAATCTCCATAGTAAAGGGATCTATCTTTAAAGACCAAACACTTTCCTGAATTTTTGTTCGGGAAAGTGTTTTTTTGCTTTAAAATCGACAACTTACAAAAAGTAAGCATATTGTTCGCAACTTTTTTTGTTCCTTGTTATAGTGAGAACAGAGAATCAGTAATGAGAAATGAGGAAAAGAAAATGACCATCAATCACAGAAATCTTGAATTTGGGTTAGATACTTTTGGCGATCTAGCCTTTGATGATACAACGAAAGAACGGATCAGTTACAGCGAATCGTTGCGCAATATCGTGGCAGAAGGAAAATTAGCCGATGAAGTCGGCATCGATGTCATTGCCTTAGGGGAGCACCATCGGGAAGAGTATTCGATCTCAAGTCCTGATACGGTACTAGCGGCTTTAGCGATGGTTACCAAAACCATCAAATTAGGTACCGGTGTAACTGTCTTGAGTTCGGATGATCCCGTGCGGGTCTACGAACGGTTTGCGACCGTTGACGCGTTGTCGAACGGTCGTGCACAAATCATGCTGGGACGAGGATCTTTTACTGAATCATTCCCTCTATTCGGCTATGACTTGCAAGATTATGAAGAACTATTTGAAGAAAAAACAGCGATGTTTAGTGAACTGAGAAAAGGCAAACCATTAACTTGGGAAGGCAAGTTCACGCAATCCTTAAAAAATGCCGACGTTTTTCCAAAAATCGAGGGACACCAATTAGATACCTATGTAGGTGTCGGTGGAACCCCTGAATCGATCATTCGTGCCGTCCGTTATGGGTTTCCCGTTATGTTAGCGATCATCGGTGGCGAGCCTGCTCGTTTTGCGCCCTATGTTGATCTGTATAAAAAGGCAGCGCAGCAATTGGGGCAACCGATTTTGCCAATCGGCATGCACTCCCATGGTGTGATCGCCGACACCGACGAAGAAGCCTATGAAATCGGCTGGAACTACATCAAAAAGAGCATGGACAAAATCGGTCTTGATCGCGGCTGGCCAGCCATGAGCAAAGAGCGCTTTGACTTTGAAGTCGAACATGGATCTTACTATGTAGGCAGTCCAGAAACCGTGGCGCAAAAAATCGCCCGTATGATGCCGCAAGTCGGTGTAGAACGCTTTGATCTGGTTTACGGTACTGGCGGACAGCTGCAAAAAGACCGTTTCAAAACGATTGAATTGTATGGAACCAAAGTGATTCCACGGGTGAAAGAATTGTTGGCAGCAGGTGATAGCAATGCCTAAAACCATCGGTATTTTAGGCGCAGGCAAGTTAGGCTTAGCACTCGCAAATCTTGGTGCCCAGGCGGGCTATCGGGTCTTGATCGCCAGTACGAAGCCAGCAGAAAAAATCGCCTTGTCCGTTTCTGTGTTGGCTCCGGGAGCGATCGCAAAAAATGCCGTTGAGGTGATGACAGAAGCCCAAACGATCCTTTTGGCAATCCCATTGAGTAAGTACCAACAGCTGCCAGCAGAAGCTTTGGCTGGCAAGCTAGTGATCGATGCCATGAATTATTGGTGGGAAGTCGATGGCAAAGAAACAGAATACTCATCCATCGAGCAGACTTCTTCGGAACGTGTGCAACGCTATTTTTCCCAAAGTAAAGTAGTCAAAGGATTCAATCATATGGGGTACCACGATATCCAAGAGGAATCCTTGCTGACGAGAACGGCTGCTCAAGGAACTGCCAAAAAAGCCATCGCCATTGCTGGTGATGACCAAACCGCCCTCGATCAGATAGCAGAAATCGTTGCTGCCTTCGGCTTTGATCCCTTTCCTATCGGTGCTTTAGCTAATGGCATCATGTTAGAACCCGGCAGTCCTTTCTTTGGTGCCAATCAAACCAAAGAGGGATTGACGGCATTGATGAAGGCGTTTTGGAGCAGTGAGAAAGGGCAAGCGTTTCTGGCGCGTCCTTCCGCTGTGAGTAACAAGCAGCAGGTTCCTCAGTAAAAGAGCCGGCTCCACGTACGGCTGGATACGATAAAAACAACCCTCTTCTCAAAAAAAGAAGAGGGTTTTTCCCATCCAGTCAAATCAGCACGTGGTCGCTAAAAAATACAATGTGATTGTTACGATTGTGATTCGTAAGCAGTGGTTGTTACGTTTACGTCTCTGCCAGACGTTCCATAGTGTACATATTAGCCTGTACCTGCTTTGTGCTCGCCTTTGACACCCACCCATGTTTGTTAAAGATCGACTAGCCAGTTGGTTTGTTGGATCTTTCCATCTAATTCTCGCAGCTGTTTGGCGGTCGTATTCAATTGCTCCGTTAGCGTTTTTGTATCGATCGTGCGCACCAGTCGAATTTCGTTGCGACCCATTCGGGGAGCTGCTTTGGTTTCATCCAGTGCTTGCGTAAGCAGTGCATGCTTGCGGCGCAGCTGTTCTCGCTGTTCTAGTGCTTCCATCAGCAATAACGCACTATCTGCTAAAGAGGCAGTCGCATTTTTCCGATTGATGGCTACGACTAATTCTGAATACTGTTGATTGATCTCATCGTATTCCTTGAACAATTCTGTGATACTACGATCCAAGGTATCGCCTTCTTGGACTAACACACTGCTAGAGATTTCGTTGCGCAATTGAAACAGACGATTGTTCAAATCTCGTCTTAAAAGTAACGCTTCTGCTAATTTCATTTTGGCACACTCCTTTTTACAAATGAGAAGGCTTATCTAGTTCTTATCCTAGAGAAGAACGTGACGAAAGGCAAGCAAGACGCAAAACAAGCTCTGATAGAAAAATCATAAAAAACTGAATATTCGCAATTCTTGTTGACTTCCAAAAACACCAATAGTATACTTTAAAACAATCATGAAATAGACAAAAAAACGTCATTTACCTGTTTTTTAGATAAAAAGAAAGACGATGAAGAGAAGAGTAGCTTTGGAATCTGTTAGAAGAGAACCCGGATGGTGAGAAAGGGCAGCAGAAAAAAAGTGAAGATGAGCTCTGAGTGATCTGATTTGTTCACGCAAATCAGACGGAAAGCAGCCGTTACCGTGCCAAGTATCTTAGCGTACTGTTGAGGTGCCATTTGTGAGAATGGTGCGAAAAAGGGTGGTAACACGAAAATCTCGTCCCTTTGTTTGTCAAAGTTGATAAGCAAAGGGATGAGGTTTTTTCTTTTTATCGTTGAATGCGTTTTTTGCTGTCATGAAAAACACTTGCGTTGGTTGCGCAATCACATAGGAGGAAGAATGAAAATGATCTGGAAGAAGCGTTTATTGGTTGCAGCAGGAGTGATTGGGTTGACCCTTTCTGGCTGCACGACAACAGGAAATACCGAGGGATCAGAGGCTGAAACTAACGGTGCGCCGAATCAAGCGATTGCGGTGAGTCTACCAGCTGAGCTGACGACTCTCGATACGACCCAAACGACGGATAAAGCAACGTTTACCATCGTACAACATTTATTCGAAGGGCTCTACCGTTTCGATGAAAACAGTGAACCAGTTCCAGGCTTGGCAGAAGGAGTCGAAATCAGTGAAGATGGCAAAACCTATACCTTTACTTTGCGAGATGATGCGAAGTGGAGCAATGGCGAAGCGATCACTTCGGCTGACTTTGCTTATGCGTGGAAAAAGTTAGTTGATCCAGCAACGATGGGACCAAACGCCTATTTGTTGGATAATGTAGTCAATAGTAAAGACATTCGTGAAGGCAATGCAGACGTAGAAACGATTGGTCTGGAAACCCCAGATGACGCGACCTTTATCGTACAGTTGGAGCAGCCGCAGCCTTCGTTTTTATCCTTGATTTCCATCGGCTGGTTGGCACCGCAAAATCAAGCCTTTGTTGAAGAAAAAGGCGAGACCTATGCCCGGACAAGTGAAGATTTGTTGTATTCTGGTCCCTTTGCTTTAACCGATTGGCAACAGACAGGAGACGAGTGGACGCTAGTGAAAAACGACCAATACTACGATGCTGATGTCATTCAATTGGAGGAAATCAAAGGCTCCACCATCAAAGAAGAAAATACGGGGATCCAATTGTTTGAAAGCGGCGACCTTGATTTGCAAAAAATCAGCGGGATCTACGTCCAACAATACGGGGACAATGAAGAACTAGTTACGCAAAACGATGTGGCGAACTTTTTCTTAGACTTCAATAAAACCGCCAAGGATGCCTTAGCAAATGTTCATGTGCGTAAAGCAATCGCGTTGGCGATCGACAAAGAAAGTCTCGTGGATAATGTGTTGAACGATGGAGCGAAAGTTTTAAATGGATTGATCCCTACTGGCTTAGCTGCGAATCCAAATACTGGCGAAGATTTTCGAGCATATAGCGGTGATTATAATCTGTATGATTTAGAGGCTGCCAAGGAAGAGTGGGAAAAAGCCCAAGCGGAAATTGGTGAAAGTACGACGCTGCGTTTATTAGTGACAGATGATGACAATGGTCAAAAAATCGGGGAGTACTTGCAAAGCCAACTGCAAGAAAACTTGCCAGGCTTGTCGATCTCCATCAACAAACAGCCACGTGCCAGCTTAAATCAATCAAGAGCAAATAGTGATTATGAGCTTTCCGTTTCTGGCTGGATCGCTGGAAGCAGTGACATGGATATGTTCTTTATCTTATACAAAAACGGCGCTTCCTTTAATTACGGCGGCTATGTCAATGAAAAATATACGGCGTTGACGGAAGATGCGCGCACCGTTCATGCCAATGACCCCGATCAATATTTTGAAGATTACAAAGCGGCAGAAGAAATTTTGTTGGAACAAGATGCTGCGCAAGTCCCTCTTTACCAAAGTGCTTCAAATTATTTGATCAAATCAAATGTTAAAGACATCCAATTCCCAGCTTATGGTGCGCATTTCTTTTTCCGCACCGCCTATGTTAGTGAATAAGGGGAAAAATAGTTGAATGAAACGCGCATGTTTATTCGATGAACATGCGCGTTTTGCAACAAAAAAAGCAGTTCAGAAAGCTGAACTGCTAAATGCGGAAGATGGGAGTTGAACCCACACGAGATAAACTCACACGCGCCTGAAGCGTGCGCGTCTGCCATTCCGCCACTTCCGCATAAGATAAAGATAATCCTTTCTAGGAAGAAAATCAAGTCCAATCTCACAAAAAGGAGCCCGCCAGCGGGGACTGGCGGGAAGGAGTAAAAATGAAAAAGTGTTAGGGTTGTTCGTTGGTATGCATTTATAATAGCGGGAAAATGTGAAAAAAAGTTGACGAATCAAACAGAATTCCGAGAAGAAATCGCCAAGAAAAAGTGAAACCATTTAGAACAGTCAGAAGGCAAAAAGGAGCCCGCCAGCGGGGACTGGCGGGAAGGAGTAAAAATGAAAAAGTGTTAGGGTTGTTTGTTGGTATGCATTTATAATAGCGGGAAAATGTGAAAAAAAGTTGACGAATCAAACAGAATTCTGAGAAGAAATCGCCAAGAAAAAGTGAAACCATCTAGAACAGTCAGAAGGCAAAAAGGAGCCCGCCAGCGGGGACTGGCGGGAAGGAGTAAAAATGAAAAAGTGTTAGGGTTGTTTGTTGGTATGTATTTATAATAGCGGGAAAATGTGAAAAAAAGTTGACGAATCAAACAGAATTCTGAGAAGAAATCGCCAAGAAAAAGTGAAACCATCTAAAACGGTCAGAAGGCAAAAAGGAGCCCGCCAGCGGGGACTGGCGGGAAGGAGTAAAAATGAAAAAGTGTTAGGGTTGTTTGTTGGTATACAGGTATCATACCGAGAAAATATGAAGAATTTTCGAGTGAAATTTAGAAATTGCGTGAATCTTTTGACAAATTATGGCTTCTGTTTGAATTTTTTCTTAAAAGAGAATTGACAAAAGGCACAAGCTTTGATAATTTTAATGAAACAAAATGCAAACGCGATGAAAAAGAAAGTAGAATCACGGGCGTTGTCTAGCAGAGAGTTCCAGCAGGTGAGAAGGAACGACAACAAATGATTTGAAAATGACTTTGGAGCGGATTTTCTGACTAATTAGGAAAATACGGTTGCCCCGTTAACAAGCGACAGTCTCCGAGTGTTTTCGGGTACTGAATGAGGTGAGGCCTGTGAAGGTTTTACAGATTAAGGTGGTACCGCAGGTGATGCCCTTAGCTTTGGCTAAGGGCTTTTTTTGTGTCTGTAGGGTCAGCTGTTTCATGCGAAGGTTTTGTTGAAAAGGAGAAAGGTTGTTGGGAGGAGAGAAAATGCACAAATTAGTGGTTCAAACCGATTTTGGTTTGCAAGATGGAGCGGTCAATGCGATGTACGGGGTAGCCTATCAAGTGGCACCAGAGCTGGTCATTGCGGATTTGACTCATGAGATCGAGCCATACAACATTCATGACGCCAGCTATCGCCTGCTACAAAGCGTCACCTATTGGCCAGCAGGAACCGTCTTTGTTTCAGTGGTCGATCCTGGCGTAGGGTCTGATCGACGAAGTGTGGTTGCCAAGCTGGCGACCGGGCAGTTGGTTTTGACACCAGATAACGGCACCCTGACCTATTTAGCGACTTATATCGGAATCGCTGAACTTCGGGTGATCAATGAGGCAACTGAGCGCTTGGCAGGATCAGCCGAAAGCCATACGTTTCATGGTCGGGATGTTTATATGTATAATGCCGCTCGGCTCGCCAGCGGCGCCATCAGCTTTGAAGAGCTAGGAACACCTGAACCTAAAGAAGCGATCCAAGTTTTTGCCATTGAAAAGCCAAGCCAAACAGCTGAAACGATCACAGGGACGATCGATATTCTCGATATCCGCTTTGGTTCGTTGTGGACGAATATTCCCCACACGTTCTTTAAGCAATGGCAGGTCCAATACAATGAGTCGCTGCTCGTCAGTATCTACTACCAAGATACCCTGCGTTATCAAGAAGAAGTGCGTTTCGGACGCTCCTTTGCGCAAGTGGCAGAACAAGAACCCGTCTTATATGTCAATTCCTTGCTGAATATCGGTTTAGGGCTCAACTTGGCTTCATTTGCTGAAACCTATAAAATAGGGACTGGCACGAATTGGAAAATTACCCTTAAAAAAAGGAGAAATGAAAAATGAATCAATCAAAATTTACAGTAAAACACATTGTTGCAATCGGTATCGGTGCTGCGGTCTTTTTCGTCTTAAAACGTTTCGTCACGATTCCGACGGGTTTCCCAAATACAGATATCGCCACAGCCTATCCTTTCTTGGCGCTATTAGGCGTTGTCTACGGTCCGATCGTGGCTGGTTTAGCAGGTTTTATCGGTCATGCTCTAGGAGATTTAACGACTTATGGTCCATGGTGGTCTTGGATCGCCGCCTCTGGGATCTTAGGGGTGTTCTTTGGACTTTTGACTCGTTGGATTCCAATCCAGCAAGGAACCTTTGGCGCTAAAGAAATTCGGACCTTCTTGATCGGTGAAACGATCGCAAATTTGGTCGTCTGGGTGATCATTGCCCCGATCGGGGATATTTTGATCTATGGCGAACCAGCGAACAAAGTCTTTACGCAAGGAGTCATTGCGGGATTGACCAATGCAGTCGTAACTGGGATAATCGGAGTGATCCTGCTAAAAGCCTATGCCCAAACCAAAACCAAAAAAGGCAGCTTGAGTAAGGAATCCTAACCAAAGAAATGTGTGAAGGCTAAAAATGAAACAAAAAATCATTCAATTTACGAATTTTTCTTTCCAATATGATGCACAAGCGGAACCGACCTTGAAAAACATCGATCTAACGATCTATGAAGGAGAAAAAGTCCTGATCGTCGGTGCCAGCGGTTCTGGCAAAAGTACATTAGGAAAATGTTTGAACGGTTTGATCCCGCAAAACGACAAAGGCAGTAGTACTGGAGAATTGACAATCGGTACCAATGCCTTTGGGCAAGCTTCCATCTATGAGCTGTCTTTGACCGTCGGCACGGTGCTGCAAGACACCGATAGCCAATTTGTAGGCTTGACCGTAGCAGAAGATATCGTGTTTTCATTGGAAAACGATCAGCGCAGTCAAGCAGTGATGCAAGAGGCGCTGCGTTTTTGGGCAGAAAAGACTGACTTAATGGATCATTTGGCGAAAAAACCGCAGGAATTATCGGGTGGCCAAAAGCAACGTGTTTCAATGGCAGGTGTTTTGATCGATGAAACACCGATTCTACTGTTTGATGAGCCGCTAGCCAACTTGGATCCGCAAACAGGTGTGGAAGCCATCAAAATGATCGACCAGCTGTATCAAGAGAAGCGTTTTACCACCATCATCATTGAACATCGCTTAGAAGAAGTGTTAGCCGCAGCTGTCGATCGCATCATCGTGATGGAAGAAGGCCGCATCCTTGCCGACAGTACACCGAATGAACTATTAAAAACGGATATGCTGCAGCAAGTCGGCATTCGTGAACCGCTGTATTTAGCTGCTTTAAAAAAAGCGGGGGTTCCCGTGACCGACGCTGCTGATTTGGTCGCGGTAGAAGCATTTGCATCACCTGAGATTGCCGAAAAACTGACTCAGTTTCAAGAAAAATTTCCGAAACCGGCGCTTCCTAGCCATCAGCCGCCGTTGTTGGAAGCGAAGAATCTATCGTTTTCCTACCAAGTGGGCAAACCCATTTTGCAAGCACTGGATTTTACCATCCATCAAGGAGAAATGATTAGTTTGGTCGGGCATAATGGCGCAGGAAAATCGACCTTGTCCCATTTGATTACCGGCTTTTTAACTCCGACTTCTGGCAAGTTGCTTTGGCAAGGAACGAACATGGGCAATGATTCCATCAAAGAACGAGCGCAAAAAATCGGGTATGTGTTGCAAAACAGCAATCAAATGCTGTCAAAAAACTTCCTGTTTGACGAAGTTGCCTTAGGCTTGCGCAACCGAAACGTTCCAGAGGCTGAAATTACAGAAAAAGTTCATCAGACCTTGAAAATTTGTGGTCTTTATCCGTTTCGTTCATGGCCATTGTCGGCACTAAGTCATGGGCAAAAACGCCGAGCCGCCATTGCAGCGATCCTCGTCTTAGATCCTGAACTCATTTTATTGGATGAGCCGACAGCGGGACAAGACTATCGCCATTACACCGAAATGATGCAATTTTTACAGGAGTTGAACCAGCGGGGATTAACGATCGTTATGATCACCCACGATATGCATTTGATGTTGGAGTATACACAGCGGACGATCGTTTTGACAAAAGGAACGATTTTGCTGGACGCTCCGCCAGAAGTTGTCTTAGCAGACAAACAAGTGGTGAGTGCCGCAAACCTCAAAGAAACCAGCTTGTATACACTGGCGACCCTTAACCAGCTGACAGATCCCGCCGCTTTTACTGCCGCCTTCATTGCCAGCGAGAAGGAGGGACACGATGGAGAGTAATCTAATCGGCTATCTTGACCGCAAAACGTGGATTCACCAATTAAGCGGTGCTGCAAAACTGATTTGTTTTTTGCTGCTATCCGTCATCGGGATGATTTCTTATGATACGCGCTTTCTCATTGGACTGGCATTGTTTTCGGTCTTTCTATTTGCCAGTGCTGGAATTCGCTACCGAGATATCGCTTTTGTATTAAAATTTATCATCTTCTTTTCGCTTTTGAATTTGGTGGCGGTCTATCTTTTCGCACCAGAATACGGGGTGGAGATCTACGGTACGCGCCACGTGATTTTCGAAGGGATCGGTCGGTATACATTGACCCAAGAGCAAGTGTTTTATGAGTTGAATCTATTGATCAAATATTTTGTCACGATTCCGCCAGGATTGATTTTCCTGTTTACCACCAATCCTAGTGAGTTAGCGTCCAGCATCAACCGCATCGGGATTTCCTACAAGATCGCCTATGCAGTCGCACTGGCTTTGCGTTACATTCCCGATATTCAAGATGATTTTCGGACCATTGCCAAAGCGCAGCAAGCACGGGGCGTGGAGCTTTCTAAAAAAGCACCTTTGCGCAAGCGAGTGGCAGGCAATGTCGCGATCGCGATTCCTTTGATTTTTTCCAGCTTGGAACGGATCGACCATATTTCTGCTGCCATGGAGCTAAGAAGGTTTGGCAAACATAAGCAGCGTACCTGGCTGAAAGCTAAGCCGATCCAAGGCAAAGATCTTTTGGCGATTGCTGTCGTTTGCTTGATCGTGGCGCTCGGATTGTCCTTGATGGTACTTAATGGCGGACGTTTCTACAATCCGTTTCGTTAACAAATCACCCCATGAAAACTAAAAAAACGGACGCATTGTCAATAATGAAAGTGGGACGGATGATTCAGAATTGATTCATCCGTCCCAGAAATGATCGAGCCAAAAAACGCAGGATAGTCAGTCAATTGACTTTAGCGAGTGCTACATTTGCTAAAGTCAGTTGCTGCTAGGTCTGCGTTTTTTTGCCGCAAAAAAAAGGAGCCCGCCAGCGGGGACTGGCGGGATAGGAGTAAAAATGAAAAAGTGTTAGGGTTGTTTGTTGGTATGTATTTATAGTAACGGGAAAATGTGAAAAAAATAGGAAGAGAAAGCAATAGAAGTGTGTCAATCTGTTGATGATTTTCGTAAAACATTCCAGCGGAAGCCTTTTAGATCTTTGATTGACGGAAACGCCAAATAAGGCTACACTGATGGCATCAAAGCAGTACAAGGAGGGGACAGGATGGATGCCATTACGATCAACGGACTAAGCAAACAATACAACAAGAAGTACGCCATCGAGAACGTATCATTGCAAGTGGCAGAAGGAGAGATTTTTGGCTTTATTGGACCAAATGGTGCGGGAAAATCAACGACCATCAAAGTATTGTTGAATTTTATCAAACCAGATGCAGGACAGGCGGCGATTTTTGGACGAGATTGCCAACAAGCAGCCAAAGAGATCAAAACGTTTACTGGGTATGTTTCCAGTGATGTACGGTTTTATTCAAAAATGACGACAGCAGAACTACTGGCATTTACGGCGGATTTTCATCAAGTCAAGCAGCCAAAAAAAGAGATTCAGGAGTTGATGGAGCTTTTTCAAATTGATCCAAACAAATCGATCGCAGAACTTTCTTTAGGGAACAAGAAAAAAGTCGGGCTTGCGAGCGCCTTGATTGCACAACCGAGAATGTTGATTTTAGATGAGCCGACCAATGGCTTAGATCCCTTGATCCAAAAACGGCTGTTTGAAGAGCTCCTTAGAAGAAACAAACAGGGGATGACGATTTTTCTATCTAGCCATGATTTGCATGAAATTCAGACCTATGCCCATCGGACCGCCTTTATTCGTGAAGGACAGATCATCACCGTGAAAGAACTGAGTGAGGAAGAAAATTTCGGCAAAGTTGTAACGCTCACGAATGAGGGTAGCCTCTCATTAGCCGGCTTGGAAAACGTACAGGTTCTTGCTCAGGAATCACACAGCTTGCGTTTTTTCTATCAAGGGGACATGAATCAGCTGGCACATTTTTTAACCAATCCTGCCATTAAAGAGTTCACGATCGAACACCCAACCCTTGAACAGCAATTTATGCTCCTGTATGAAGGAGGTTCTCAAAAATGACTTTAATGAAAATCGATCTTAAAAATACCTTCAAAGGCTGGCTAGTCTGGGCGATCCTTTTTGCAGCAATCATTTTTGCATTTACGGCTATCTATCCTCAAATGATCACGCCAGAAATGAAAACGTCGTTAGACCAGATGTTGGGCTCTTTCAGCCCAGAATTACTAGGCATCTTTAACATCCAACTGACAGGACCCTCAAGCTTGGTTTCCCCGACAGGCTTTTTCGGGTACTACTTTCAATACTTATTTATCGCTGCGTGTATTTATGGGATGCTTTTAGGCTTGAACAGTCTGATCACTGAAGAATCAGAAGGAACGATCGAGTATTTATACGCTCAGCCTATTAGCCGCAGAGAAATCGTTGGGTGGAAGTTCCTCGCTCGATTGTTGTTGCTGACTGGCTTTTTGCTGATTGCTTATGGCAGTAGTCTGGCCTCATTTGCTTTGTTCAAACTACCTGAAGATGACCTGTCCGCTTTTATAGAAGAAATCAGCAAAATCTTCGTTGCCGAGTACGGTGTCTTAGTCTTTTTCCTCTGTCTAGGTTTCTTTTTATCCACGATCTTGCGTTCCAGCAAACAAACCGCCAGCGTCGGCTTAGGCTGCGTGTTCGGTCTGTATTTGCTCGACATCGTGGGGGAACTCTACGATAAATTGGAATGGCTGGCAGGACTTTCACCTGTGCGGATGGCATTACCCGTCCAACTCATGGATAACGGCGCGACATCAGTCCTTTGGGTACTGCTGATCGGTATCATCTGTTTCTTTGGCACCTTTTCCCGTTATGAGCGTAAAGACTTGCAGGTCTGAGTATATCAATCAAAAGACAAAAAAGAGCCTGTCAGCGGGGACTGACAGGCAAAGGAGTAAAAATGAAAAAGTGTTAGGGTTGTTTGTTGGTATGCTTATATAATAGTCTCGAAATGTGAAAAAAGTATGACGAAGCAGGCACGTTTTTGCGAAAAAATCATTGCGAAAGTTAAGAAAGCGTAAAGCGTCCCTTCACCAAAAGGCTTGAAGGGGCAACAAGAACCTAAAATCACTCCGAAGCAGCAGGCGGTTCATGCTGTTTCGGAGTGATTTTTTAATTGAAGCTACTTGCTCAAGTCAAGGCTATCGACATTAAAGGTGTCGCCATGTGCTAAGTCACCATAACGATAGCCACGGTTAAACCAGTCCACGCGTTGCTGCGATGTGCCGTGCGTAAAACTATCTGGAACAACATAGCCTTGGTATTCTTTTTGCAGCGTATCATCCCCGATGGCATTGGCAGCTGTGATTGCTTCTTGAATGTCGCCAGCTTCTAAGATCGGTTGTCCTTGATAGGTTTCGCCTTGCAAGTATTTCGCAAAAGTACCAGCTAAGTAGTCAGCTTGCAGTTCCAAACGAACGCTGTACTGATTGTATTCCTTTTCTGAAACTTGCTGGCGGATTTTGTCCAATTGTTGGGTGATCCCCAGCTCATTTTGCACATGATGACCGACTTCATGGGCGATGACATAGGCCATTGCGAAGTCGCCGCTTGCGCCATATTTATCGGAAAGCTCATTGGCAAAGCTAAGATCAAGGTACACATTCTCATCTGCTGGGCAATAAAACGGACCAACCTGTGACGTGGCATAGCCGCATGCCGACTGCACGCTTCCCGTAAATAATACGAGTGTCGGGTCTTGATAGGTTTCTTGCCGCTCTTGAAAAACGTCTTGCCAATAATCTTCTAAATAGCCGAATACGACTGCGGAAAACTCTTTTTCCTCCGTGTACTCACTGGTGCCCACATTTTCTGTCTGGTAATTGGCTGCTTGACCGCTGCCACCCAAGACATCCGGCAGCGAATTTAAATCACCACCGCTAAACAGGAAAAATAAAACAGCGATGATCACCGTACCGATCCCGCCACCAGCAGCCAGCATCCCGCCTGAGCCAGATGATCGCCCCGTTCGATCATCGACATTTCTGCTTTGTCTACCCCCACGCCATTTCATGTTATCTCCTCCTATATAAATCCTAGCTTAATTATAAGAGAAAGGCGGCAGATTGTGAAAAAAAGCGCCTTGAAATTGTTATAAAATGCCTGCAGGAGCATTGAAAATCAAAGTGTACACTCCTTTTAATCATTCTTTAATCTAACAATTAGCCTTCTAATTTGGTACAGTAGCAATAAAATAGAGGTAGAGGGTGAGCGTATGAAAATGAATTATTCGGGGACATCGGAACGAAGGATTTTGATTTTTAAACGGTTGATTGCTGGCGAGCACCTCAGCTATCAGCAGTTAGCAGAGGATTATTTCGTTTCCCGCAGCAGTATTGCAAAAGATATTTCTTATTTAAAAGAACTGTTTCAAAAAGAAAGCTTGCGCCTGAGATTTGATAATTCAGGTACATTTTTTGAAGGAAGTGAATCCCAGATCCATCGGGTGCTCAAACGCTTTTGCTTAATGATGCTGGATCAACCAGCGGCGTTTTCCTTGTTGGTGGAACCTGCGAAATACCAGGAAGTAAATCAGGCGTTTCGTCGAGCGTTAATGGAAAAACAAGTGGAAATGCCCGACAGCTACATCCAAAGTATCGTCCTTTCCATCGTGCTGCTGATCGAACGGGCGAGTCATGCGGAAAACTTAGTGATTGAAGAAAATCGCCAAGTGGGGAAACTGTTTTTGGAGTTCGACAAATATCCGTTAGTCTATGAGCTACTGAAAGAAATCGAAGAACAGCACATTTATCAATTTTCACCAAAAGAAGTGCAATATCTAACCTACCTGATTGTCGGTAGCGGCTTGAAATTTTTTATGAAAAGTGAAAAAGTTCCTTTCGTCTTTCGGGGAAAAGTGCGCAACTTGATTCAAAAAATCAGCGAAGGCTTAGGCACCGACTTGACCCAAGACAATCGATTGGAAGAAGATGTGACGATCCATCTGTATCAACTGCTGTTGCGGATCGAAGCGCAAACCACAGTCGTCAACCCTTTGTTAGAGGAAATCAAGCAAAACTATCCTGCCTTGTATGGCGTGGTCTGGTTCTCGCTCCATGATTTTTTGAAAGCGTATCAAGTGGGGATCTCTGATGATGAGATCGGATTTGTCACAATCCATTTTCAAGCAGCGATCGAGCGAATGCGCCGCATGAATAAAATCATTTTTGTCTGTCCCAATGGCGTCGGCACTAGCTCGTTTGTCTCTGCGAAAATTCGTCGCATTCTGCCAGAGATCGACAGTATCGAAACCGTTTCAGTTGAAAAATTAAAGCAGATGGACATCTCGGCGATCGATTTTATTATTTCAACCATCGATCTTGTCGGGATTCAAAAACCTGTGGTGCGGATCTCGCCTATGGTGACCAATCGCGACATGAAGCGGATCATGAATCACTACATCGATTTAGTCATCGATAATGAGGCGGTGGTCGATCAAAATGGTTTACTTCTTCAAGCCCAATCGATGATCCAGCCAACCGTCTTTTTCGAGCGATTTGCCAGCAAAACAGAAGCCATCAATTTTCTGATCGAACAAACCCCTTTTAGTGATGAAAAACGAAAAGCGCAGTTTCAGCAATCCGTCATTGAAAGAGAGCAGCTACAATCAACCTATTTAGATAATGGCTTTGCCATCCCTCATGGCAATCCAAATTATGTCGAAAAAACAGCCATCTCGATTTTGCTTTTGGATCAGCCAGTAGAATGGGGCAACCAAAAAGCCGACATCATTATTTTATTGATGATCCGAGAGGATGAGACGCAAAAGGTGGAACCAATGATGAAATTGATCATGCAAGGAATCGAAAACAAAGAATGGTTCCTATCAAAAATGTTGGAGGTTAAATCAGAATGAAAGTGAAGGATTCTTTGCCTGAAAAGCATATACAAACGGATGAGACAGTGACAGATTGGCGCTCAGCCGTAAAATTAGCCAGCCAGCCCTTGCTGGATGAAGCGCTGATTACGTCAGCTTACATCGAAGCGATGATTCAAAGTGTGGAAGAAAATGGTCCTTACATGGTGTTGGCGGATTACTTTGCGCTGATGCATGCCCGTCCTGGAGAAGGGGTTTTGGAACAAAGTATGAGCCTTTTAGTAACGAAACAGCCCATCGATCTTGAGGGCAAACCGGTGCGGATATTTCTTGTCTTAGCCGCCGCAGATAGTCAAAGCCATCTAGAAAGCTTGAAAGAGATCATGGCGATCTTTATGGATGAAGAAAAATACAACGTGATATTAAATGGCGATTGGGAACAAATTTGTCAATTATTCCAATAGGAGGAAAAGGATATGAAAATTTTAGCAGTATGTGGATTTGGTGTAGGAAGCTCAATGGTATTGAAGATGACGATCGACAAGGTAATCAAAGAGTTAGGGTTGACGGCAACTGCCGAGAATACTGATTTATCGACGGCAAAAGCGACACCAGCAGATGTTTATTTTACGAGTAATGAATTATTGAATGAGTTAAAAGCATCCGTGAAAGCACCCGTTTATCCAATCAAAAAGTATATGGATAAAGAAGAAGTCAAACAGCAAATGGAAAAATTTTTAGCTGAAAGAGAGGGATAATCATGAATTTTGTCACGGATTATATTTTAAAAAATCCGCCAGTCCTACTGGGGATCATTGCCATGATTGGGTTATTGGTACAAAGAAAACCTTTTGCAGAAGTCGTTAAAGGAACCTTAACAGCTTCCTTCGGGATGGTGGCATTGACGGCTGGGGTAAATATGTTGGTGGGAACGATCGCACCGATCAATGCAGCGGTTCAAACCCAATTAGGCGTTGCTGTGTCAGATGGGCTCTCTGACATCACCTTTACGGCAGAATACGGCGGAACAGTAGGTTTAGCGATGTTTTTCGGACTTGTCATTCATTTATTGATTGCTCGCTTTACACCTGTGAAGACGATTTTCCTCACCGGTCACATGTTGTGGTGGTTCCCGTTCGTCATCGTCGCTGGGGGCGTTGAAGGCGGACTTACCGGAATCCCATTGTTGATTTTAGGGGCGGTTCTATCTGCTTGTTACTGGTCCTTCATGCCATGGATCATGCGTAAATATGTGTGGGATGCCACAGGCGATGATTCATTCTTGATCGGTCATCCAACGGGGATCTTGTCATTGGTTTCAGGCTTTGTTGCAAAACGGGTCGGAAACAAAGAAAAATCGACGGAAGATTTGAAAGTGCCAGAAAATCTCTCGTTTTTCCGTGAAATATCGATTACTGGCGCGTTAGTGATGTTTTTGATGAATATCGTTATCGGTTTGATTGCGCCCGTATTAGTTCCTGAAGGGGGCAACTTGGTGATGTTTGCGGTTGATGCTGGCTTGAACTTCGGTGCAGGATTATTGATCATGTTGTATGGGGTACGTCTATTGATCAACCAAATCATTCCCGCCTTTCAAGGGATCGCAGAAAAAGTCGTTCCTGGAGCGAAACCAGCTTTTGATGTACCAATCTTGTTCAACTATCGTCCAAATGCTGTAATCATCGGCTTTATCGTGGCGATGATCACCTCAACGATTTTAGTGGTCATTGCCAATACGACCAACGTCTTTGGCATTTTGATCGTTCCTTTAGTTATCACCAGCTTCTTTGAATGTGGCGGTGCTGCGGTGATCGGCGAAGGGCAAGGGGGCTTGCGAGGTGCCATTATTGGTACGATCACAGCTTCTGTCGTTATGGTAGCACTCGTTGGGATCTCTGCAGCGATGTTCTCAACGACGATTCAAAACTGGATCTTGATTTTCGGTGGGAACGATTTATCTCTATGGGGCATCCTTGGTGAATTGATCGGCAAGCTGTTTGGAGGGTTTTAAATGTTTCAATACTTTGAAAAAGCAAAAGAACTATTGTCTATTGTAGAAGAAAAAGAAGCACCAGCGATTGAGCAAGCCATTGAATTACTGACGCAAGCCAACTTGACCAAAAAAGCCATCTACATTTTTGGCGCAAGTCACGCTGGGATCTTAGCCGAAGAGATGTATTATCGAGCAGGCGGCATGATGACCATCAACGCGATCTTTGGAAGAGAACTGATGCTTGATCGCAGCCCAATCACCTTCACTAGTAAAATGGAGCGCTTAGAAGGCTACGGTAGTGCCTTGGCGGCGACCCAACCCTTTACAGCAGGTGATGTGCTGATCTTGCATTCGGTGTCTGGGCGAAACCCAGTTATCATCGATATGGCGCTTCATGCCAAAGAAAAGGGGGTCAAGATCATCGCATTAACGAATCTTACCTATTCAAAAACAGTCACCAGCCGCCATACTTCAGGCTTGCGTTTGTTTGAAACGGCGGATATCGTCATCGACAATCATGGGGAGATTGGCGATGCAGCGTGTACGATTCCTGACGTCGAACAAAAAGTCGGCCCCACATCCACCGTAGTCGGCGCAACGATCTTAAATGCGATCATCGTTGAAGTTTGCCAAAAACTAAAAGAAGCCGGTGTCGACTATCCGCCGATTTTTTACTCAGCGAACCTAGACGGCGGGGATGAATTGAACCAGTCCCTGTTTGAAAAGTACCAAGAAGCGATCCATTATCAGCTGTAAGTAGGGAAGCAAATTCGTTTATTATTGATATTAAAACATCATCTGTTGCTCCGTCGATCAAGGAGTAGCAGATGATGTTTTTTAGGTATCATTGTTTATTCAAATTCTTCATACTCATTTGGGTCTTGACCATCGATGCGGCCGTCTGCTTTGTTTAACTGATTGATTTGATTGATTTCATCTTCAGTCAGTTCAAAGTCGAAGATTGCAAGATTTTCTCGTTGATGGGCGAGGTTTCTTGATTTTGGAAGGGGCAAAATGCCACGATCCACATGCCAGCGCAAGATGATTTGACCAGCTGATTTTTGGTATTTCTCAGCTAATTCAGTGATCAGTGGTTCTTTCAGGGCATCGCTGCCACGACCTAATGGGCTCCAAGCTTCCGTTACGATGCCGCGCTTTTTGTTTTCTGCGACCATCCGTTCTTGGACCCAGTAAGGATGGATCTCAATTTGATTTAATGCAGGAGTCACACCAGTTGCTTCAATGATGGCATCCAAATGTTCTGGTTCAAAATTGGAAACGCCGATGGAACGGATCAAGCCTAATTTTTGGGCGGTCACTAAGGCTTGCCAAGCTTCGACATATTTGCCGCGTTTTGGTAATGGCCAGTGGATCAAAAAGGCATCGAAGTAGTCGAGCCCCATGCGAGCAAGGGATTCTTGAATGCTGGTTAAGGCATCATCATAGCCATGGTATTTTCCTGGTAATTTTGAGGTGATATAAAATTCTGAACGTGGGATACCCGAGCGACGGATCGCTTTGCCGACAATGCCTTCATTGTCATAATTGGTTGAAGAATCGATCAAGCGATACCCGTCGGCGATCGCTGCTTGCAGCTGGCTCAATCCTTCGCCACCACGGATCTGATAGGTACCGATGCCCAATGCGGGGCGTAAATTGCCGTCGTTTAATGTCAGTAAAGGTGCTTTCATAAAATGATTCCTCCTTTTCTTTTCTACATTCTACTCTAACGCTTTTTTGACAGGAACGTAACCAACTTGCTCAAACAGACAAAGAAAAAAGAGCAACGGTTTCTGTTTCAGAAACAATTGCTCTTTTTGATCAAATTATTTTTCAGGCGGTGTGCCATACATTTTTGGTGTGACTTGATCGAGTTTTGGCGCTTTTCCTTCGACTTTTGGTTCGTCTAGCCATTGGTATTCGCCTTCACCATCAAGGGCTTTGCCTTTCGCCCAAGAGCCTTCTTTACTTTGGTCGCCTTCTGAGAAGTTATAGAAATCATAAGCGATATCTAAGCGTTCGTTTTTGCGGTCAAAGGTAGTCGGCACTAAAATTGAGCCTTCGTTTTCTTCCAATTCTTTCACGGCAGCTGCCCAGAGATTTTGGTGGTAGCTATCACGTGCTAATAAAACTGAAAGTAAGTCTTTGACCCCACGGTCATCGATCATTTCATAGATGCGTGCTACTTGCAGACGACCTTGTGATTCCGCATTTAAGTTGGCACGGAAATCAGCAAGTAAGTTGCCACTAGCAATGATATACGCACCTGACCATGGATTGCCGACGCTATCAGCAGGACGTGGTCCTAAGCCTGCAACGATGGAATGTTGCGGATTCATTCCAGAAATGATCGCACCGATCGTTGGGTCTTTTTTCATAGCCGCTTCTTGATCTTCCACAGGTGCACCTTCCAGTAGACGTGCAACCATCGTTGCTAACATTTCAACGTGTCCAAGCTCTTCAGTAGCGATATCCATTAACATGTCTTTGTATTTTTCTTCCCCACGGCAGCTCCATCCTTGGAATAAGTATTGCATGGCAACACTCATCTCTCCATATTGTCCACCGATTAATTCTTGAAGGTATTTCGCAACTAACGGATTTGGTTTTTCTGGCTTAGCTTCAAACTGCAATTCTTTCTGATGACGAAACATACGATTCCTCCTAAAAATTTTTTATTGGGCCCATAAAAAGTTTCTCATGAATCGAAACGTTCGTCTAACAAAATGCACTTTCTCCCGAATGAAAAAAGCATCGAAAAGAAAAGCCATTTATTTTGACAAAAAGCCGTAAGCGTTAGATAGTTAAATTAAGAGAGAATTAGAAAAGGAGCGAGTCACCATGTTTCAGTATTACAAAATGGAAGACCGAAAAATAAGGAAATCTTCGGAGGAGGATTACAATTGGCTAGTGGTTTCTGGCACAGATCCAGAGGAACAACGACACTTGTTAGATAAGTATCAACTGCCCGAAGATATTTTTATGGGAGCGAACGATCCAGAAGAAGTGTCACGGTTGGAATACCTCCGTAATACCAAGTTTCATCATCCGATTCTTTATACCTTGATCGATTTATCGGAAGCGACTGAGGATCGGATCGAAGACCGACTTGAGCCTGTGACTTTTATCTACACCAAGGATCTGTTGATCACCTACGTATCTGAACAATCCAATCTGATCAAACGATTGATCGAAAAGCATGAGCAAGATATCCAGCGGTATGAAGATATTGTTGCTTACGCCACGTTGATGATCTACACCCATTACATCAAAGGTTTGCAGGAGATGAAGAAGCAAATCGATGATTTGGATCAAGCAGCCCGTAAAACGACGGAAAACAAGGAATTGTTCAATTTAGCCGATACCGAACGAGATATGGTCTATCTTGATCACACCTTGCGGGACCAAAACCATACTGTCGATCGATTGATGGATCGCAAAGAATTTTTGGATCGTTTGGATAATGAAGCACTCGTTTATGACATCAAGCTGCGGCAGAAATTTGCCATGAAAATGGTCACTATCTATCGCGACTTGCTAGAAACCATCGGTGGCTTGTTCTCCGATATGATGGACAACAATCTAAACCATTTGATGAAATACTTAGACTCTGCGGCATTAGTGGTGGCAGTGCCGTCCTTGATCGCGGGGCTATGGGGGATCAACACCGGGGGACTCCCAGGAAAAGACAATGCGATCGGTACGATCGTCGTCTTTGGCTTGGCTATTTTAGTCGGCATTTTAACCGCCGTCTACTTGTCACGAAAAGACTTTTCAAAATAAAAAGCGCCGCTGCTCTGTGGCACCGTTCATCCATAAAAGGAGAAAGGTGCGACGAAGCAGTCGGCACTTTTTTTATTTTAGTCCACTGTCTAAATTGCTGTCGAGAATCCAGCGCTGAAAGGCGAGGAAGACCAGCAGCAAAGGCAAAATGGAAATTACCGAGGCAGCGATCAAAATCGTCCAATTGATATTTTCCGCGCCCACCAAGCTGCGGATCGCCACTTGCAAGGTGTATTTTTTCGGATCATTCAAGACGATCAAGGGCCAGATATAATCATTCCACCGCCACTGGAAGGAAAAGATCCCCAGTGTCATAATGATTGGTCGGGCAATCGGCAGCATGATTTTCAAAAAGATCATCCCATCCGAAGCACCATCGATGCGGGCTGATTCAATCAGATCGTCAGGAACGGAGACGAAAAAGGTCCGAAACATAAAGATACCTGTTGCTGTATTGATGGAAGGGATGATGATCCCCAGCAAGTTATCATATAATCCTAGTGAACGAATGACAGAAAACGTTGGGTTCATGATAACTTCTGTCGGCAGCATGGTGGTGGCGATGATACAGATGAAGAAAAAACGCAGCCATTTCGCATCGTATTTTGCAAAGGCATAGCCACAGGCGGCGCTGACTAGGATCGTCAATAAAGTGGTGACCACCGCTGAAATCAACGTATTATTGAAGTAACGAAAGAAATCCAATGTTGTCCAAGCATCAATAAAGTTTTGAATGGTTGGATTTTCAGGAATGATTTTCAAGGGATAAGCAAATAGTTCGGTCCCTGGTTTAAAGGCACTCAATAAGAACCAAAGCAGTGGAAAAAGGTACAGCAGGGAAGTGATGATCAGTGCCAACGTTAAAAAAAACATCGCTGACTTTCTTGTGACAGGTCGTTTGGTTTTGATGGTCTTAGATGTCATTCTTGCCGCCTCCAATCTTCATTTGTGCTAAGCCTAACAGTAAAAGAATCACGAAAAGTACCATGGAGGCAGCACTGGCATAGCCGACCCGCATTTTGTCAAACCCAGTCGTATAGATATATTGCACGATCAACATGTTGTCGGTTCCTGGACCACCATTGGTCAGCGATTGCACGAGGGCGAACTCTTTCATAGCGCCGATCGAAGCCAATAAGATGACCATAAAGGAAGTCGGCCGCAGCATAGGCAAGGTGATGTAGCGTAATTTATGCCCAAAGCTGGCGCCGTCGATCTCGGCAGCTTCATACAATGAGCGAGGGATATTTTTCAAAGCTGCAGTAAATTGCAGCATGTTAAAGGCAGTCCCGCCCCAGATGGCAGCCAAAATAATGACAGAAAAGGCAGCATTCGAGTCGGTAAACCACGGGACAGTTTGTTGTCCTGCTTGCTCTAGAATAAAGTTGATAAAGCCAAAGTTTTCACCAAACAGCCATTTCCAGATAACCCCAGCGATGATCCCAGAGATGGTCCATGGTAAGAAAAAAATGATCTTTGCGAAAAATTTGCCTTTCGCCAGCTGACTGTTCAACATCAAAGCGACGGCGAGAGAAACGACATAGATACTTGGGACCAGAATGATCACATAACGAAATGTACGAAATAGTGCTTTATAAAAGCTGGCGTCTTGAAACAATTCTTGATAATTCGCCAAGCCGATAAAATTGGCTGTCGCAAAGCCTTTATAGTCGGTTAACGAGTAATAAAGTCCTAAGAGTGCTGGAATCAAAAAGAAGATAATGAACAAAATGATGCTTGCACCAGTGAATAGCAACGGCCATTTGTTTTTTTGTAAAGTACTCACAGAAAATTCCTCCTCCGACGATCGTATCAGCAACAAAGAACCCGCAGTCTGCAAAAAGCCAGACTATGGGTTCTTTGTGGTTGAACGTCTGTTTATTTCTTCAAAAACCCATCATTGTAATCCTTGATCGTCTTGTCGATTGCCTCATCTAATGTGATTTCATCATTTAATACTTGCACGATGGCATCACGGTAAGCCCCTGTCAATCCAGTGTAGCCTTTCATACTCATCGTCACTTGATCGGTAGTTTGCTTGCTGCTGATTGGTTGAGCAGCGGCTGCGATCTCTTGGTTGTAGATTTCATAAGCATCCTGGCCTTGTTCATAGTCGACCGTCAAATCTTCCACCGCAGGTAAGTAACCAGCATAGGTACAAAGCTGTTTGTAATTTTCTTCTTCGTACAACCATTTGATGAATTTTTCGCCTTCTTCACTGTTTTTACTATTGTTGAAGCCAGTGATGAAGTTGCCGCCCATATTGACCGCGCGGGTCTCTTCATAAGGAGAATAGGTGGATTGCCAGTTAAAGTTGCTGATGTTGGTAGAAAAATCAACGATCTGCCAGCTGCCAGAAAAGTAAGCTGGAACACGGCCGCTCTTGAACATAGCAGAAGCATCTTCTCCAGAGGTCCAAACCGATTTTGGCATCACTTCGTCATTGTTCAAATCAACAAATTTTTGCAAAGCCGCTTTCGTAGCATCATCGGTCGTGTAAGAATCACCGCTGTCATCTAAAAAGAAATCTTGTCCCCCGTATTGATAGGTGAAAGCCCGTAAACGGTGATCCGACGCGTCCATGACCATGCCGTATTTGGCATCGGTTTTTTCAACGACTTCATTGATCGCGGTTAAAAATTCATCCCAAGTCCAAATGTCCTCTTCCGAAGTGGGGTAGGTCACACCAGCTTCGTCAAACAAATCCGTATTGATAAACAACCCAGTGGCAGTGACATCAGAAGGGAGTGCTTTGACGACATCTGCTTCATCTTTGATCGTCATCGATTCCAATGTTTTTGCCTCACTGGCGATGTCCGATAGATCCATCAGATAGTCATTCCAGTCAGGTTGAACGGTTGAAACCCGCACGACCTCTGGCGCATCATCCGCTTGAACAGCTTTGGTGATTTTTGTCAGCAAGTCTGCATAAGGCACGTCGGTGACTTCGACAGTCACACCAGTTTCTTCCTTGTATTTTTCCGCCATTTTCGAATAAGCGCCGCCTTCACTGGTATCTCCAGAAACGAACATACGAATCTGCTTGCTGTCGCTGGCACTGTCACCACTGCCGCAGCCAGCGACCCCTAACATCACTGCCGCCAAAGGCAAAATTGAATACCCTATTTTTTTGTTCATTTTGTTCCTCTCCTTTATTGAATGATTTTGTTCAAAAAAACGTTTCCAATCGAAAACGATTGAAACGTCCCCCAATGAAAAATAGCTGATGTACTGAAAAGATAGCAGTCCTAGGACTGATCGAGGAGTGAAAAGTGCCAATTATCTGACAAAATAAGAGTGGTTCTCCCTCAGTTTAGCGGATAAGATGCAAAATACAAAATAAAACGATTTCAAAAAATGCACCAATACTAAAAAAAACGAATTAAAGCTCTTACAACGATAATTAAGAAGTGCTGATAAACGTTAATATAACAAGGTTTGAAAATTATTTTTGCAAATTGAGTGCAAATCTTTTGTCTAAAACGGGGATTAAGCGTAACATAATATGTGTAATAACTACTTAAAAGAAAGAAGGAGAAAAATATGCATTGGTTATGGGTATTAATCGTAGGAGCTATTATCGGTTTGATCGCCGGAGCTATCACAAATAAAGGTGGATCAATGGGTTGGATCGCCAACATCGTTGCAGGTTTAGTAGGTTCAGCTATTGGACAAGCGATCTTAGGTTCTTGGGGTCCATCACTTGCTGGAATGGCAATCGTCCCATCAATTATTGGTGCGGTTATTGTAGTTGCTGTTGTTTCATTCTTCTTAGGACGTTCAAACGGCTAGTCCATTCAGCAATTGTTTTCATTCATTTATTTCGGGTAGGAACTACCTTGAATAGACAGGCAAATCCAGAGTTTCTGGGTTTGCCTTTTTTGTTTTTTAAAAGGATGCATAAGCAATCCTTTTGTCAGATTAGAAAATTGTCGTTACACTTGAAGTAGGTCAAAAAAAGAAAGGAAGAGGTTCAATGAAAAAGCAATATGAAACAGCGATGATCAATCGAGGCGGACGTGTCGGAGAGGTCGAAGCACCAAACGGTAGTTTTCACCTGAAAATCGACAAGCCAGGTCTTCATAGTGAAGGGACCAATCCAGAGCAATTATTTGCCGCTGGCTATGCTTCATGCTTCAACGGTGCCGTACAGCATATGCTGAAAGAGCATAACATCGAATCCGAATCCGAAGTTAAAGCAAGAGTGTCTTTGTATCAGCATGAGGACGGTAGTTACCAAATCGGCGTGATTTTAGAGGTATCGTTACCAGGCGTTGAAAAAGCCGAGGCAGAGAAAATTGCAGAAGAAGCCCACGATTTTTGTCCGTATTCTCGGGCCACTCGCGGCAACATTGATGTTGAAGTTCAAGTAGTCTAAGCAGTATTACGAATAGACAAACAATAAGCGGTTGGTAAATCAACCGACAAGAGGGAATTCATCAAGGAGGCCAATCAATGAGACAAACAGAGAGCTTGCTGCTTTTGGGCGTGTTTGCGGTTGGCCTTTTTGTGGTGTACTGGCTGAAAAAGCAACGACATACACGCCACAACCAAGCACTGGCAGCCCAGCTGAAGCGTTATCCCAGCGTGCGGCAAGCGTGGCTGGCAGCCGGGGCAAAAAGGGAAGCAGTCCTTTTTGTTCCTGGTTTAAAAGAAGCCACTGCCGCAGTGGCAACGAAGGCAACGGCGAAAGCAGAAACGAGGCTGCACAAGCATGCAGATCAATGTCAGGCAATGACCCCACAAGGGTTGGCCGTTTCAGAGGACTATTTGTTCATCTCAGCGTATTGTTCGCAGCAGGAACATCACTCACAGCTTTATATAATAGAAAGAACGAGCGGGCGGCATCTGAAAACGGTGGTTCTGCCAAAACGCCCCCATGTCGGTGGGCTAGTCTTTGATCGAGCAACGCAAATGCTGTGGCTAACCATTACAGGGAAAGGAATGGGGCGCGTGGCGTGTGTTTCTCTACAAGCACTGCTGGAAGATGATTCCTTGGCAACCAATCAGCCTATCGCTTATCAGCAAGTCATCGAATTGGCAGGCATCACTCACAGCTCCTATTTGGCAGCCGATAGCGGTGAACTTGTCTCAGGGACCTTTGCCTTGAAACAAGGAGGCGTGGTGGCGAATTATCCGCTGCCTGTTCTTTCAGACAGCGGTCGCAAAACGCCTCCTCGCATCAAGCCGCGTAAGAGAAGGGTCACCACCACGAAAGTCCAAAGTATCGCCTTTACCACTGAATACATGTTGCTGGCACGTTCCTTTGGACCAGGGTCGGCGGAGCTATGGGTCTTTTCAAAGGATGCAACGGTGCTGACCCGCAAACATGCGTTGCGGCGCATCAAGTTTCCCCATTACCTTGAACAGATCGTGGTACAAAAAGGACAGCTGTACTGCTTGTTTGAAAGTGGGGCATGGGCGTATCGGCAAAAAGGCGGCAGCATCGATGAAGTCGTGGTATTGGATCTTGCGACCTTGCTCCAGTAAAAGCGCTGCTTAAAAAGAAAAAAGACCAGCCTCTTAAGAAGCTGGTCGTAAGTGCAGTGATTATTCCACGATTGCTCGTTGGATATCTAAGACGGTACCTGTATGAGCATCTGCCAAAAATTCATAGGTGACAAGCTGCCCGTCTTCGGTGCGGGTGATGCCGCCAGTATAACCTTGGGAAGTGATCGCAAATTTGCGCAAAGGTTGTTTTTCGAAATTGATCCAAGAACCTTCGATCGGTCCTTCTTTGATAAATGCTGCTTTTATATTGTCTAAGACATCATCGGCATTCATGGCTTGCCTTTTCTTCAACCAGATCGTTGAAAAAATCCCTCCTGCAAAGCCAAGACCTAAACCGATGGTCAGTCCATTTTTAAAATAATGCAATGGATGCTCATTCTCCATCTAATGTCCCTCCTAAAGTAAGTTTTCCCGAATGTTTTGATCTCGGTGAAAGCACAGGTTCTCTTAACAATAGTTTACCATAGTTTAGAAATATTCTATAAGAAAAATAACCAACAATAGAAATTTGCGCTATAATAAAGAATATCAGTAGGAATAAGGAGGAAGAGAGCACATCCGTTGTTTCACCCAAAAATTGCTGGAAAACACAGCAACAGCAAGCGTTGCTTTTTCAAAAAAAGCAGCTTTGTTTCTTTAGGGCAGCAAACAACCGATACGTGTTTCTCGAATGATCATGGAAGAAAAAACATTTCAACGCATCAAAGAACTAACGGAGTTACAAGGAACCAGCGGGTTTGAACACGACGTGCGGGCGTATATGCGTGAAGCGATGACCCCCTTGGTGGACGAGATCCAACAAGACGGCTTAGGCGGCATCTTCGGTTTGCGTCACCACCAAGAAGCAGATGCACCACGAGTGATGGTAGCTGCTCACATGGATGAAGTTGGTTTCTTATTGACGACGATCACCGATCGCGGCTTATTCAAAGTCACTCCTTTAGGCGGATGGAACCCTTATGTGGTTTCTGCTCAACGCTTTACATTGAAAACAGCGAAAGGCGATTATCCATGTGTTTCTTCTTCAGTACCGCCACATTTGTTGCGAGGAAGCAGCGGTCAAAAAAATGTCGAAGTCACAGATATTTTGTTTGATGCTGGGTTTGAATCAAAAGAAGAAGCAGAAAGCTTTGGTGTACGTCCTGGCGATACGATCGTCCCACAAGTGGAAACCATCAAAACAGCCAATGGGAAAAACATCATCTCGAAAGCTTGGGATAACCGTTACGGCTGTGCAGTCGTATTAGAAGCACTTGAAGCCTTGAAAGAGGAAACGTTAGGCCATACGCTGATTGCTGGTGCCAATGTTCAAGAAGAAGTCGGCTTACGAGGTTCTCGTCCGTCTGTGACGAAATTCAAACCCGACTTGTTCTTTGCGGTCGATTGCTCGCCAGCAGATGACACAGTCACCAAAAATGGTACCTTTGGTCATCTAGGGGCAGGGACTTTGATGCGAATCTATGATCCAGGCATGATCATGTTGCCACGGATGAAAGAATTCTTGTTGGATACAGCAGAAAGCAACAACATTCCGTACCAATACTTTGTTTCAAAAGGCGGTACCGATGCTGGTGCGGCACACATGGCAAATGAAGGGATCCCAAGTTCAGTCATCGGTGTTCCTGGACGTTACATCCATACTCACCAAACATTATTCAGTATCGCTGATTATGAAGCGGCACGGGAAATGGTGATTCAAGTCTTGAAAGGTTTGGATCGTTCCACTGTTGATACGATCTTGGCAGGACAATAAGCGAGAATGAACGAAAGCAAAGAGACAGCCATCTGTTGTCTCTTTTTTTCTGCAGGGCTTTGCAAGATCAGCATGTCAGTTGGTAGTCCCTGAAAGAAAGGTGTATACTGAAAGAAAAGAAAGTGGTGAGTATTTGATTATTCCAAAAGATTTAGCAGAGTTAGCAACATATGTGGAGAAAGGCAAAAATGTCTTCTTTTTCACCGCCGATTGGTGTGGCGATTGCCGATACATCAAACCGCAATTGCCTGAGATCGAAGCGGACTTTCCAGAGCTTCAATTTATCGAAGTCGACCGTGATGAATACATGGATGTAGCGGTTGAATGGAACATTTTTGGGATTCCTAGCCTCGTCGTTATCGAAGACGGCAAGGAGCTGGGACGGTTAGTCAACAAGGATCGCAAAACCAAAGAAGAGATCGAAGCCTTTTTAACCAGCGTACAATCAGCATAGGAGGGGAAAAAGATGGAAGCACAAAGATATCAAAACATTTTAGTAGGGATCGACGGTTCAGATCAAGCGATGTCTGCCTTCAAAAAAGCAGTGGAAGTCGCTCGTCGAAATCAAGGGAAGGTCTATGCCGCAACGATCATCGATCAGCAAGTGCCGACCATGATGGGCTATGCACCTTTGGATAGTTCCATCTTGGAACAAGAAAAAGACACGGCGAAAAATCTGATCGACGACTGCAAAGCTTATGCAAAATCAGTAGATTTTGATCTAGTAGAAGGCATCGTCGCTTACGGCTCCATCAAAGACGCTCTTGCCACTCAATTACCAGACCAATACGACATCGATTTGATCATGGTGGGGCAATCTGGGCTGAATGCCGTGGAACGCTTCATGATGGGGAGTGTCGCCAGCTTCGTTATCCGTGAAGCCCGGTGCGACGTGCTGATCGTATCACCTGAAGAAACCAAAGCGTAAGGTCATTTTTGAAAAAATAAGCTTGTCGTTGCCGAGTTCTTTTCCTTAAAGAAGATGGCAGCAAAAGAAGACAAGGGTTAAAAGAAAGTTCCTGAGAACCAGCGATGTTTCACTTGTTAGCAAAGCATTGTCTTTCGCTAATGAGTTGCAGCTGGTTCTTAGGTTTTTTTGTGCTCGTTTTGAGGGAAGATATCTGTCGCTGTTGTCTTGTTTCTTAGGTAATAGTGCCAAACAGAAGTTTTTTAGAACTAGCGTTTATCGGCTTGTTAGCAAAGCAGCGTCTTAGCTAATAAGCTGAAGCTGGTTCTTAGTTTTTTTCTGTATCCGTTTTTTGGAAAATTTATTGTTGTTGCCTTCTTTCGTAGAGCGTAGTTCTACCAGCAAGTTCTTGAGAAGCCGCGAGTTCTGCTCCTTCGCCAATTCTCAACCTAAGCCAGCCAGCAGAAGTTGGTTCTCAGGCGTTTTTTGTCTTTGAAAATAAGTAGAATTTCAAGGAAAACAAAGAAATTCCATGACGGATGCCGAAAAATTTGTTAAGATTATGGGCGGAATGTGTAAGTACCTAAGGAGGAAAAAACGTGATTTTTGCTTATAACAAAGAATATGTCAGTGATACACTGCTTGCCATCACAGCAGATGATAAAGGATTAGAACAAACCGTCGAACGCAAAGGCAATGTTGCCCAAATCAAAAATGAAGAAGGCACGATCGTCGGCTGGAACTTTTTTGCGATCTCAGAAGTGATGACGATCGAAGGCCGTGGCCAAGTGACGTTGACGAAAGAACAAATCCAACAATTGAACACCATGATCAAAGAAGCAGGATTCAGCGAAGAACTGCCAGAAGATACAGAACCAAAAATCGTCGTTGGCTATGTGAAATCTTGTGTGGAACATCCAGACAGCGACCATCTGTCTATCACGGAAACAGAAGTTGGAGATGGGGAAGTCTTGCAAATCGTCTGTGGTGCTGCCAATATCCGTAAAGGCTTGAAAGTCGTTGTCGCAAAGCCTGGGGCAATGATGCCAGATGGCTTGATGATTTGGCCGGGGACGCTTCGTGGCGTAGAAAGCTTTGGAATGATCTGCTCTGCTAAAGAACTGCATTTAGAAGGTGCACCAATGAAAAAAGGCATCCTTGAGCTGCCTCAAGATGCCGTTGTAGGTGAAGCTTTTCCAGTCGGTAAAGCCTAAAAAAATGAACTGCCGCTTCCTGTTTTTGCGGCAGTTCATTTTTTGATTGTTTCGATTGGTTTTGATGATTAGTTGCTGCTGTCTGTTGATTGTTCGTTGATCGACGTATCAACGGAAAGTTTTACTTCTGCCGTTTTTTCTTCATCGCCACGATAGAAGGTTACAGTGATCGTGTCACCGACTTTGTGTTTGTACAACGCAGATTGCAGATCCGTTGTTGTGCTGACTTCTGTATCATCGATCTTCGTGATAACGTCATATTGTTGCAATCCTGCTTGTTCTGCTGGTGTTGCATTGTTGACTGAGTAAATCACAACGCCAGAAGTTACGGATGAAGGAACTTTCAAGATTTGTTCTTGTTGTTGTGATGTGATGGAACCTAAATCGATCGTTTGGATCCCTAGTGCAGGGCGAACCACTTTGCCGTCTGCTTCTAGTTGATTGATGATTTCAACGACATCGTTACTTGGGATCGCAAAGCCCATCCCTTCGACACTAACACCTGAAGCAGAGCCCGAGGTGCTGGCGATTTTACTTGAGTTGATCCCAATCACTTGGCCATCAACGTTGATCAGTGGACCACCAGAGTTCCCTGGGTTAATCGCAGCATCCGTTTGGATCGCATTGATGCTGATCGTACCACCAGATTCGTTTTGGCTTGTTACTTGACGATTCAAGGAAGAAACGATCCCTTGTGTCACAGAGTTTGCGTAGTCAGAGCCTAGAGGAGAACCGATCGCGATGGCTGGTTCGCCGACTTTCAAGGCACTTGAATCACCAAATGTTGCGGCAGTCTTCACATGCTCTGAAGAGATTTTCAATACAGCTAAGTCTGTGTAAGCGTCAGTACCGACCAATTCAGCTTTGACTTTCGTACCGTCTGCTAAAACAACTTCTAAACCGTCTTGACCTTCTACGACGTGGTTGTTGGTTACAACATAGGCATCGTCGCCATCGATTTTGTAGATGACCCCACTCCCTTCAGAAGAAGCTTCTAAAGCACTGTCGTCATCGCTTTGGCTATCGCCTTCACTTTGTCCGCCTTGCTGACCAAAGAGGCTGTTCCAATCGTTGCTTTGACTTTGTTGTAGATTAATGATGGAAACGACAGAATCTTGTACTTTTTCAACTGCCTCAGTGACATCGCTAGTCACATCAAGTTTTACATTGGATACTTGGGTTTGTCCGTTAGAATCTTGGACCCCGCTGTTGGTCGTGGTTTCTGGTGTTGAAGTCAAAGAGGAACCCATTGCCAGATACAGACCGCCGAAGGTCAATAAACCGCCGACCATACCGCCTAAAATCCCAATACCTAATCGTTTTAATAAACCAGGAGAAGTTTTCTTGCCTGGTGTGACATATTTTCTTGCCATTACTATTTCCCCCTTAATGAATAATTCGTTATAATCAGTATATTCCTTCTATCTGAGATTAGTCTACTAAGAGATTTTGAAAAAAATATGAAGAAGTTGCGTAAGAATCTGTTTCAAACGATGAAATTTTCTTCGCAAAACCCGTTCATTTTTGAATAAAAATAGCAGGCAAAACTGGGGAGAAGCGAAGGTCTGTTTATCCACAGTGTGTGGACAAACTTGAAAGCTTTGGTTGGGTGGATGAAGAAACCCTTGAAGTGTCGCTGTTTTATAGATAAGATAGAAGGATTTCAAAGAAAGTCAAAGTGTGTAAAAGGTTGTGGATAGCATTGTCCACATTTTCATAAAATAAGGGGATAACGAGGAGGAACCTATGAAAATCAAAATCGTCACAGTAGGAAAATTAAAAGAAAAGTACCTCGTTCAAGGAATCAACGAGTACGCCAAACGATTGGGGGCATACGCAAAGCTTGAGTTTGTCGAAGTACCGGATGAAAAAGCACCAGAAACCTTGAGTGAAGCCCAAATGCTGCAGATCAAAGAAAAAGAAGGGCAGCGCATTTTAGCCAAAATCAAAGACACCGAATATGTCTTTGTCTTAGCGATCGAAGGCACCAACCCTACCAGCGAAGCCTTCGCCAAACAAATCGATCAACTCGGTATCCAAGGAAAAAGCCAACTGACCTTCGTCATCGGCGGCTCCCTAGGCTTAAGCCAAGAAGTCATGACCCGCAGTGATGCCAAAATCTCCTTTGGCAAAATGACCTATCCGCACCAACTCATGAAACTGATCTTATTGGAGCAAATCTATCGTGCGTATCGAATCAATACGGGGGCGCCGTATCATAAGTAAATACCTAAAGCAATATAATAGAAAAAAACTATCCACCGATAGTATCGGTAAAAAGGAGCAACAACCATGCGAAATATCAAATTAACGATTGAATATGACGGCAAGCGCTACTTAGGGTGGCAACGACTAGGAGATTCTGAAAAAACGATCCAAGAAAAAGTTGAAGGGGTCATCAAATTATTGACGGGAGAAGAAATTGAGATTGTGGGTTCTGGTAGAACCGATGCGGGCACGCATGCTCGAGGACAAGTGGCGAATTTCAAGACGACCCATCAAATGAGTTTGCCAGAGATGCAGCAGTTCTTTAACCGCTATTTGCCGCAAGACATCGTCGTCAACAAGATTGAAGAAGTGCCTGAGCGCTTCCATGCACGCTATCACGCCAAAGGCAAGCAATACAGCTATTATGTTTGGAACAACGCGATCCCATCGGTCTTTGCTCGCAATACTAGTTTTCATTGCCCGCAGCCCCTTGATTTGGAAAAAATGCAGCAAGCGGCTGAGAAGTTGATCGGCACCCATGATTTTATCGGCTTTTCTGCATTGAAAAAATCAAAAAAATCAACGGTGCGCACGATCGATGAAATCACCATCACACCAGAAGGCGACCTATTGCGGTTTACCTTCAAAGGCAACGGCTTTTTGCATAAAATGGTCCGAATCTTGACAGGCACACTGATTGCCATTGGCGATGGCACACTGCCACCAGAAGTGATCGATCAAGTGTTAGCCGATAAAGTACGACAAGCAGCTGGTGAAACAGTGCCTTCTCATGGCTTATTTCTAGATGAGGTGTATTATTAAAAGAAACAGGGTAATGGCTATTTAAGGAAAGGAGATCATCTATTGATCACATTAAAATCCCCACGAGAGATCGAACAAATGAAAACTTCTGGTCGTATCTTGGCAAGTATTCACGAACAGCTACGGGAAAAAATCGTTCCCGGTATCACTACGAACCAAATCAACGCCTTTGTCCATCAACAGATAGAAGCTGCAGGGGCAACAGCCGCGCAAATCGGGTTTGAAGGCTATGAATTTGCGACGTGTATCAGTGTCAATGAAGAGATTTGTCATGGTTTCCCTTCAGAATATGTTTTAAAATCAGGCGATGTCGTCAAAGTCGATTTTTGTGTCGATTACAAAGGGGCAATCTCTGACAGCTGTTGGACGTATGCGGTAGGAGAGATTTCGCCAGAACATCGAGCGCTGATGGAAGTCACGAAAGAAGCCTTGATGAGAGGCATCGAGCAAGCACAGGTCGGTAACCGAGTTGGCGATATTGGTTATGCGATCCAAAGCTTCGCTGAAGAAAAAGGGTATGGTGTCGTGCGGGACTTTATTGCTCACGGCATTGGCCCAACCATTCATGAAGAACCATTCTTTCCTCATTTCGGGTTACCTGGCAAAGGAATTCGGTTGAAAGAAGGCATGACGATCACTATCGAACCGATGATCACGACCGGCACTTGGCGCATGAAGATGGACCCGAACGGCTGGACAGCACGCACGATCGACGGCAGTTATTGTGCCCAATATGAACATTCGATCGCCATCACCAAAGAAGGTCCAGTCATCATGACCTTGCAAAAGGAAGAAACGTCATCATCACTTAATGTCTTTGAAAAATAACTGTGTGTAATTTCCGTAACATGAATACTTTCTACTCCCCCTGTGTAGGGTGTAGTGTATATGATTTATCTATCGTTGGTTGTCGCACCAATTATTGTTGGTATAGTCATCGAACTATTTTCTCACTGGTTGGATGAGAAAGACAAAGACGACAACTAAGCAAGTTGCTATCCAACTCACATGCTAGCAGTCGCAACTAGCATAAACAAGGCGCTCCCTTTCGTCGCGGTTAGGGAGCGCCTTTGTGCTGCAGTGCTATAAACTTTCTATCGTTTCGCAAGGTTATTATATCACAGGGAAAATAAAAAACTACCCGTGATATCCACTCGAATAAATAAAGAAAACCTAATAAATTTGAAATTTAATTACCTCTACTTCTATTTTCCGAAATATGGATGGTAATCCCCACTTGAGGTATTACCGTGAAAAAAATAGTCTATAGTGGGAGTTATTGTTTTCTCATTTTTTTTAATTAGAGAAAAATTTAAATTAGGTGTACATGTAAGTGATAAATTCGGATAAAGTAAACGACCCAGAATTTTCTGATAAAGCCATGGGTGACGGTTTTGCAGGTATTCCAATTGAAGAAATTATTGGCTTCCTGATTAGTGGGAAAGTTAACTATTTTTTCGAACTAGCTATGCTATCGAATATAGAACACATGAGGGAATAAGTAGGGGAGGGACAGCAATCCCTGTTGTTTACTACTTACTTGCATCTAAATATTGTTAATACCTAAAGAGCGTATCAACGTGGTTATAATCAAATCGTTTATGTCAGTCATTGTCCTGCAATTTGACATTTCGGCATACTACAAATTTTTATTAGCACAGCAGAGTCCACTTTTGAGAACGATTCTTTTTAATGGAATTTAGGTGAATCGACCAAAAAGGATAATTATGTATATACTCCGTCGTGATATATGTTATACTATGTATATACAGAAAGAGGTGTTGCTCATGGAAATGTTACCTATAAAAAAATGGGGCAATAGTAACGGTCTTAGATTGCCAAAGTACATTATGGAGTATCTTGGCATTCATACTGATGACAAAGTGAAGATAATACAAGAAGAAGTAAACGGACATAAACGGCTAATCATCGAAGCAGCAAATTTAGAAAACGAGTTAACGATTGAAGAGTTATTTGAAAATTACACTGCTGAGAGAAATCATGTGGAAATTCAACATTTAGGTGAAGCAGTAGGGAATGAAAAATGGTAAGAAAACCTAGACAAGGGGATATTTTGTTATTGGATACAGCTCCTCGTTCTGGACATGAACAAACGGGAAAAAGACCCTATATTGTTTTAAGTCATGACATGATTGCAGATTATAGTAACGTTGCCACCGTTGCTCCGATTTCTAGTACAAGTAGAAACTATCCGTTATATGTAAGTATTGATCCAGACTATGGAATGAAGACAACAGGAAAAGTATTGTTGGATCAATTAACGACAATTGATTATGAAGCCAGAGCGTGTGTTTTTTTGGAAAAAGCGCATGAGCACTTGGTTGATGAGTTATTGATGAAAGTTAGAACAGTATTTCAAAAAGTAAGTAAATAAAAACAGCATGCTCATCTAATCGATGTTGACCATGCTGTTTTCTTTTATTCTATAAACGCTTTGTCTCGTAACATTATACACCGTACAATCTTTGAGATACTAGCTCTATTCCCGTGATCCTGAACGATGCTTTTATAAACAAGGCAACGGGGGGCGCTTTTGTGTTTGCACTAGCAGTCTTAATACTTTATGCTTGGCGATGGTTGAATTCGGCACGCTACTGCTGGGCATCATTGCAAAAATTTCGACAATTGAGTCTTCGATAAATTTATCAAGGAATCTAATGGCTGTAGGACTAGCCCACAGCGGCTAACATCAAACATCCCCATGATTGAGTTTGTCAGCCACAAAGGTTTCTACACTATACCTGCCCCACTTTGAGAGACTCTCTATAAATAAAGGGAAGGTTACAACTGTAAAATGACTGACCAAGAGATAACAAGCTTGACCTGAAACTTTATGAAAGACCTCAATTTCTTTGTATTGATTCACGAAGGCTTCAAAAGCTGTATAGCGATTTGAATCCATAAAAAACCGGATGTATTGCGTACTTGGGTAGTTTACTACAATACTAAATCGTTGAATGATTCCCTCATCTTGCAATTTCAAGATCCGATTGCCCACGGCTTGTCCCGTCAGGTGGACCATTTCGCCGATTTCTTTGTTCGATAATTTGCTGTTGTGTTTCAGGATAGCTAGGATTTGTTCATCGATGATGTCCATAAGGGTTCCTCCTTTCATAATGAAAGTAAATTGACTTTATCTTTTTCAAGAGACGCTTTGTTGTAGGGTCATATGTATTTATACTGGATTATAACAAATAAGAAAAGAAATGGTGATTCTATGAAAAAAGCTTTAGTAATTATTGATGTCCAAAATGACTATTTTAAAGAAGGAAGAATGGCCCTTCATTCCCCTGAACAGGCGCTTGCAAACATAAATAAACTAGAAGCGTCTTTTATCGAAAAGCAACTCCCGATCATCTATATCCAACACATCAACGATCAAGAAGCAGCTGATTTTTTTGAACGAGGGACCAAAGGTGTGCTGCTGCATGAACAGTTAAAAACAACGCATTCTTCTATTATTATCGAAAAGCACTTTCCTAACTCCTTCATTGAAACAAATTTAAAAGAGACGTTAGACTCTTTAGGTGTTCAACAAGTTATCATCACTGGGATGATGACGCATATGTGCATCGATTCAACCACAAGAGCTAGTAAAGAACTCGGTTATCAGCCCATACTGATTTCTGATGCCACGGCAACGAAAGCATTAACATTTGAAGCACACGAAATTCCTGCGGAAGCTGTTCAACGAGCGTTTTTATCGGCGTTGGAAACCTTCTCTACGGTGATGAAAACCGCTGACTATTTAAACGGATTGTAGAAAAATTGCGTATTTACTAACAAAGGCAAAGGTTCATTTGCATTGAGTGGTTCTTGATCACTCTTTGAAATTGGCGATCCTATCTCATTCCGCTTCAATGTTTCTAAAAAAAATGAATGCCCAGTTGCGTACCCACCAATGATACTGAGCTGGTTCCTCAAAGGATGCATGCGAACCAATTACGCACCAACCCATACAAAAGCCAAAAACGTTCGAGGATTTCTCTCGAACGTTTTTTTGGGCATCAAATTGGGCGAATCGGCGAAACTATGGTACAGTGCAACCAAACAAGGAGCGAGAGCCGCTCCTTCATGAGGCAAAGGGGCAATGGTGATGAAGCAAACAACGATGGCGTGGCTGTCAGAAATCTATAATTTGATCTTGCATCCTGGCACGAGACAGTGGGAACGAGAACAACTGGTGCAAGCAAAAAATACACTGGAAACCCAGCTGGCGACCAAACAAAAAGCAGGCAAACACGAAAAAGAATCGTCAAATAGCCTTGAAGACCAACAGATCAAGCGGGTTTTGGAAAAACTAGAAGCGTCGTTGCGTCCTTTGGCACTGAGAAACAATCTGACCCCGAATGTCGCAGAGTTCTATCAAACAATCAGCCAGTCAGCACCGAAAAAGGCAATGAATGAAGATACAGGCAAAGTCCAACCAGCAGAAGTTTCCGTGGAGCCGAACGAAACAGGTGAAAAAGCACAAGAAGTGGCTATTTTTGCTGGCGGCTGCTTTTGGTGTATGGTAGAGCCTTTTGAAGACCAGCCGGGCATTCTTTCCGTCTTGTCGGGGTATACCGGGGGAACAGTCCCGAATCCGACGTATGATCAAGTACTAAGCGGAACAACAGGGCATGTCGAAGCGGTAGAGATCATTTTTGATCCCAAAATCATCACCTATCAGGACTTGTTGCAGTTGTACTGGCAAGTGACTGACCCGACAGATGCTTTCGGACAATTTCAAGATCGCGGCAATTTTTATCGCCCAATCATTTTCTATACGACTGCTGAACAGGAAGTGCTTGCGCAAGAAGCCAAAAAGGAGCTAGCCCAATCTGGTTATTATCAGCAACCCATCGTGACCGAGATCCGCAAGGCCACGCAGTTTTGGCCAGCGGAAAACTACCATCAAGCATTTTACAAGAAGCAGCCAAAGCGCTACCAGCGGATCAAGCGAGCGCGCAAACAACTGATGCTTTTTTATCGGCTGAAACGCTGGACAAACCGAGGAAAAAAACGATCATAAACAGAAGATCACTAAAAAAAGCGAGGCTCCGAGAAAAGGGCAAAAGGATCAAATGAAGGCTCTTTTCTTCACAAGCCGCGTTTTTTTCTGCACTTTTAGCCAATTGGATAAAAAACGTAGATTTATTTTAGAATAATGTCCAAAGAAAGCGTTAACAATAAGAATTATAATAGAGAAAGAAAAAGTGGCGAAAAAGGTCGAAAAAGCAGGTGTCTTTTGCTTTATTCCTTTCTTCGAGGAAAGAAGGTGGGAAACACCAGAGAAAAATCAGCGGAAAAATCAATCGGCAACACCCCATAGCAACACAACATTTATTATATGAAGGTTCATATAAGTTAGGAGAAATGTGATGAAAAAAAAAGGAACGTTCGTCTCACTGTTTATGGCTCTCATTCTTTTTATCTTTTCAGAAAGAACAGTGTTTGCGGCAGAAGCGATCAATGAGATCGTCGCACCAACAGGAGTCAAAGCATTTCTAGTACTGATTCCATTAGTGTTAGTGCTGGTTTTGCTCTTTAAAAAAGTAGATATGATCATTGCTGGCTTGATTGCTGGGATCTTGGCGATGATTATTGGCGGGATCAGTTTAGCTGAAGCCAATTCGCAACTGTTGGAAGCTATTCCGACGATGTTGAGTATTACGGTGCCAATCATCAATTCCGCTGTAGCGATGGCGGTCTTCAAAGCGGGCAGTTATACGGCGGCCTTAACCTTAGCCAAAAGAGGGACCAAAGGAAAAGTGGAATATGTGGCTGGTTTTATTGTCATCTTATTGGCAGCAGCGACTTATATGTCTGGGATCGGCGGCGGGAGTGCGATGGTGATCGCACCGTTAGCATTTGCGGCAGTTGGGGTGGTACCCGAATTGATCGCAGCGATGTCGTTAGCGGCAGCGGTCTCCTTTACGACGTCTCCTGCCTCTTTGGAATCTAGTATCGTGTCTGAACTAGGCGGTTTTAGTGTCGCTTCTTATGTCGATCAAATGCGCCCATTTTGGTTGCTATTCGTTGGTTTGGCGATTTTATTGGCATTCTTCGGAACCAAGCGTCGTCATTTGGGCTTCAAAGAATCTGCCAACCAAGAGTATGAAAACAAAAGCAATGGTGAATTGTTCAAAACGACACTGCCTGCGATCTTCTTGCTTTTTGCGGTCATCTTTGGTCCGTTGATCAATGACCTGATCGGCTTTGTCCTCTTTACACCGCTAGTTTATATGGTGGTCACGTTGGCGTTGATTTTTGTTTGTACCGACTTTTCGATGAATCAATCGGTGGAAGCGATGGTGGACGGATCCACGTATATTTTGACCCGCTTGTTCCAAGTGGGGATCTTTTTAGCCTTCATCAACGTAATCGCTGAAACGGGGACGTTTGCTGTAATTGCCGGTGCGGCACAAAATGCCCCCGCAGCGATCGTCGTTCCCGTGGCGATCTTGACGGGTGTCTTGATTGGGATTCCCGCAGGTGCCTATGTCGGCTCCGTTTTAACACTCGTGCTACCAGTTGCCGTTTCATTAGGCTTCCCAGTCTTAGCTCTTGGCTTTGTAACGATGGGGGTTGGCCTCGGCAGTCAAATGAGTTTCGTCAACATTACGATGCAAGCTTTATCTTCTGGTTTCCAAATTCCGATTCTGGATGTAGTCAAAGGAAACGTGAAGTGGTTGAGTTTAGCAGCCGTATTATTATTAGTCATCGGCTTAGTGTTTGGCTGATGGATAGGAGGAAAACATGGATTTATTGATCAAGCAAGCACGTCTTGAAGACGATGCAGAATTAGTAGACATTGCAATTTCAGAAGGAAAAATCACCGCAGTTGCACCCAACATTGAAGAATCAGCAGCAACAACGATTGAGGCGAAAGGCAAAGTGGTGATCCCTGGATTGATCGAAAGCCATATCCACTTAGACAAAGCCTTGATCGCCGATCGTGAGCCCAATAATTCAGGTACGTTGCAAGAAGCGATCCAAGTTACGGCAAAGCTGAAACCGACCTTTACCGAAGAAGACATTTATGATCGGGCGAAACGCGCATTAGAAATGCTGATCGTACATGGCACGACTGCTGTGCGCACCCATGCCGAATTTGATCCAGCACAAGGCTTCACTGGATTTGACACCATCATGCGCTTAAAAGAAGAATACCGCGACTTGATCGATATTCAGGTCGTTGCCTTTCCGCAAGAAGGGATTTTTAAAGCCCCAGGGACGGATAAAATGATGATCGAAGCGATGGAAAAAGGCGCCGATGTCGTTGGCGGCATTCCTTACAATGATGCGCCAGCCAATGAACACATCGACTTGATCTTTGAGATCGCCAAACGATTTGACAAAGACATTGACTTGCATCAAGATTTTGCTGACGAAGCAGACGATACATCGATCGTCTACCTGTGTGAAAAAACCATCGCAGAAGGCTACCAAGGCCGGGTATCAGTAGGACATTTGACTGCGCTGCACGCCATGGAACCGGATCAGCTGGCAGAAGTCATCGATTTGATGGTCAAAGCCCAAATCAATGTGATGCCGTTGCCTGCGACCGACTTGCACTTAGGTGCTAGAAACGATGCCTACAACGTTCGCCGTGCCGTGACGCCGATTCGCAAATTACGTGATGCTGGTGTGAATATCTGCTTAGGTAGCAACAATATCCGAAACGCCTTTACGCCCTATGGCAATGGGGATTTGATCCAAATCGCTATGTTGGCTGTACCAGTGGCACACTTAGGCGGCGCCGATGACTTGCCGACGGTCTTGCCAATGATTACGACCAATACCGCCAAAGCATTAAATATCAAAGACTATGGAATCGCTGTTGGCAACCGCGCAGATTTGATTCTTTTAGATACTCAGAGAAAAGCCGATGTGCTGATCGATATACCTGAACGTTTGATGGTCATCAAAAATGGCCGCATCACTGTGGAAGTCAAAAAAGAGGTGACGATCCACCGCTAAGCGATTTTTCGCCCCTATGGTGGTTGTCACAAAAAAAGTGAATCACTGAAAGAACACGTCCGTCAAAGGCAGTCTGACTGCTTTTGACGGTTGTTTTTTTGTATAGGAGCAACGAGGTCGAAGGGTATGCGCTTTGATTTTCTGAAACCGACAGTGGGACGTTTTCGCTTCAATGAACCTTCCTGATCTAGAAATAGGGAATGCCGCCCATGCAAGGATTTCCTTGACTGATGAATATCCTGATTTTTGCTCTGCGGAGCTGTCCCTTATACTTAAAGAGACAATCGTGGATTATGACTTATTTTCAGCAATTATAAATAAGGAAGCGCTGGTTTTTTCTTTTAAAACCAAATGTTCGAAGCGACGCCAATGCGTAGTTTCTTTGACGCTTTACCTAAGAAACACACTGTTTTGCTGCTTTATGCGCTTCGTTGGTGTGTTGTCTTGTTAGTTTGAACGAATCTCTGACGCACCAGCTAAACACAACAAACAGAATCAAAGGCGTAAGCCATTAAACCATAGAAAATGAAAGAAAGGAGGGGAGCAGCGTAATGAAAAAGAAGCCGCTAAAATTGCTGCTCCTGGTGATCGGGCTAGTGAGTATTCCGTTGCGTTTTCCCTTCTTGCGAGATGCTTTTATTGCGCCCTTGTATGCGCTGCAAGCAGAAGACGAGCACTCATTAACGGAAGAAATGGCTGATTTGAAAGACGCTGATTTTCAATTTTTAACAAGCGGTAAGCAAGGCTATTTAGGGGAGGAAATCCCTATCGAAATCGTGGCGCAGCAGCCAGTAACTGAAGCGGCTGTGGTTTTGCCCCCAGAAGCAGCGATCGAGCCCTCCTTGTTTCCCGAAGGAAGGACGGTTGAACAGGTGGAAGCTGACCAGTGGCGTCTGCTTAGCGAACCCCCTCAAAGCAATTGGCTCTTGCCGTTAACTTTTGCAGAAGGAAGCCACGAAGTCATGGTAGGAGAAGAACGGCTGGCACTAGAGAGCCAAGGTTCACCAGAGGAAAGTGGGGAAGAAACCGAAGAAAGCAAGGGAGAGGGAGTAGAACGCGAGAATGAAGAGCAAAAAGGAAACGCGCATCAAACAGAGCCAGGAGGAGCATTTCCCTATGATGCCGATGATCCAGGCAATCTCTACCTGTTAGAAGTCACGGAGGAGTCAAGCCGAGAGGTCACTAATTGGCAAGAGCTTCTCTTAGCTATCCAAACCCGAACGGTTAATTATATCGCTTTGACCGAGAGCTTTGACTCTCCTGATCGCCCTGCAGAAGGATTGAGTAACGTTGAAATGATTGATTGGTTTGGGGATCAAAACCCCAATGGAGAAGCTTCTTACCTTTATCTCAATTCAGCCGAGATTTCGCGCCCTTTAATTATCGACGGACGAGGACATACAATCGATTTTCGGTCAGTATCGGTTGGTTTTAATGACATGACAGTCAATCCAGATACCCCTTGGGACATTACCCTCCAGAATATTGAGCTGTATAGTGGAAATGACTTTGGACCTATACAATATAACGACTTAGAAACGGACAATCAGGCGGCGGCAACGATACGGTACCATAATGTCAATCATGTCGGCAATCAATTGTTTCATGGGTTTCAATCGACAGCTATTTTATCAGGAAGTGTTTCTTCTATTCAAAAGGATTCTTATGATGCAGCTCTTGGGCGTGGTGAATGGCTCATTAATGCTACCGATCAAGCGAATTTTGAAGTCGGTTATTTGGACGTTCTTGAGGGGGCTAAAGTTCACCTTTCAACAATCGATTCAGGAAATATTTGGTTTCCTCATAGTTCAAATCCAACATTTACGATTGGAGACGATGCGGAGGTTACGATCATTGCAAATGGTACAGGACAAGGTGAAGCGTGGGGAGCAAATATATTCTTTAGATATAGTCCTATCTTAACCGTAGGTAAAGGTGCGGCCCTTGATTTGGCACCTAAAAGCAATTCTCCTGCTATTTCAACTAGTGGTTTGCTGCCAGCTCAGACTACTCAGATCAATCTATTGGAGGAAAGCACATTAAAAATCTTCAATTCTGGACGTATTAGTAATAGTAACAATGATTGGACCAATATTATTTCTATGCCACCTGGTCCTGGCAGTAGTATTCATCTCAGAAAAGGGAGTACGCTTGCTATCGAAGCAGTCAATCAACTTCATTCTGCTAGCCATATTATTTATTTTCCTGTATCTGGACATATTACTATTGATGAAGATGCTACCTTTGATATTCGTTCCGATAGCAGGACACTGGCGCATAGTTTGATCTCATTCGGGCACTTTAATTCAACTATCACTATTAATGATGCTGCAAGAGTGAATTTAGAGAAAATTGGTCCTGATACAGGGAATTCTTCCTTGATCCGTAATGCAGCAATAACTGTAAATAATCAGTCGATTAAGCGGTGGAATCTTAGAACCCGAATAGAAGAACCTGATTTTGAATGGGATAATATTGTGCCGTTGTTTGCTCGTGTTAATGAAGCAGGAGTACCGAATAGAGGCGATATCTCGGTTAGCGTATTAGATCCCACTATAGAAGCAGAGGCCTTAGATAGATTTTCGGCAAGAGTGCAACGGCTCTTATTAGAAAAGATTTCTCCTATCGAAGTAACGCTGGATCCTCTATCTAATAATCGCTCTCAACGAAATTCCTATACGATCACAGGAGAAACTGATCCTGGTGCTTACGTACGTTTTAGCAGAGACTTCAGCATGCCAGAACCAGTGATCGGCCCCATTGAAACGGGAGGCGGCGATACAGAATGGTTCCATGTCAATGCCAGAGTAGATGGCACGTTTGAATTTGATCTCTCCCAATTTGACGACTTTGACTATTTCCGTGGGCAAGAAGTTGTAACGGCAAAGGTATTTTTAAATGGACGACGCGATGAGACCTCCATTATCGTTGAAGGCATCAATCCTCGAGACCCTCTGAATCCTGATGTAGATGTTGATCCAGAAAATCGCCCGACGCTTCCTGAAAACCAAGGGTTGATCGGTATCGACTTTATCTCGCAATTTGATTTCGGGCACGTGCCGATTCGTTCGAGTCAAGCCTATTATCCAGCACTGCCGCAAAAACTGCGGAATGCAGAGGATGATTTGGCTGGTGGAGAACGCCCAAATTACGTTCAAATCTCGGATCGGCGTGAGGAGCCCACCGGCTGGACACTGAGCGCGCGGATGGATGAAGCGGGGTTTGTCAGTGAGGAAGGCCATCAGCTGCGGGGAGTCCAGCTCCTACTCAATAATATTCGTATGGCAACGACAGGTTCGAATACCTCCCGTGCGCCCACCTACTGGGAAAGCCGTGAATTAAATACGGGCAGACAAATCTTGGCAAAAGCAGATGAGGGACAAGGCAGCGGAACATGGGTCCAACGCTTTGGGGATCGAGAAACAATGGATCAAAGCGTGATGCTGGAAGTTCCTGTCAACGCTGCGCCGCAAGCAACAAGCTATACGGGCATCATTCATTGGGAATTAAGCTTTGTCCCAGAGCTGGACTGAGTATTCTAAATAAGGAAACCTTATATTGACTTCAAGTATTGAGCAGGCTGTGCGTTCTAGTTGCTTTGCAGGCATACTTGATTGCTGTACAAGCCAAACGCAATTAATAGAATCAAAGGCATAAGCCATGAATCCATAGAAAATGGAAGAAAGGAGGAGATCAACAAAATGAAAAAGAAGCCGCTAAAATTGCTGCTCCTAGTGATTGGGCTAGTGAGTATTCCGTTGAGTTTTCCCTTCTTACGAGATACTTTTATTGCGCCATTGTATGCGCTGCAGGAGCAAGAACGAGAAGAGGATGAGCTTTCTTCATCGGAAGAAATGGCTGATTTAAAAAATGTTGATTTTCAATTTTTAACAAGCAACAAGCAAGGCTATTTAGGGGAGGAAATCCCCATCGAAATCGTGGCACATCAGCCAGTAACCGAAGTGGCGGTGGTTCTGCCGCCAGAGGCAGTGATCGAGCCCTCCTTGTTTCCCGAAGGAATGACGATTGAACAGATGGAAGCCGACCAGTGACAGCTGCTTAGCGAAACACCTCAGAGCAATTGGCTTTTGCCGATAATCTTTGAAGAAGAAGGAACTTACGAAGTACTGGTAGGAGAAGAACGGTTGGCAGTAGAAATCCAAGGTTCACCAGCAGAAGGTGAGGAAAGTCAGGAAGAAGCGCAAGAAAGCGATCGAGAGGAAGCAGAACCCGAGAACGAAGAGCAGAAAGATACAACCGATCCTGACCAAACAGAGCCAAAAGAGGGAGCACTTCCCAATGATGACGATGATTCGGAGAATCCTAAGCGATATGTCGCTAATTGGCAAGAGTTTATCTTAGCAATCCAAACCCGAACGGTTAAGTATATAACTTTGACCGAGAACTTTGACTCTCCTGATCGCCCTGCAGAAGGATTGAGTAACGTTACAATGACTGACTGGTTTGGAAATCAAAATCCCTCTGGAATAGCTACCTACCTCTATCTCAATTCACCAAGGATTTCTCGAACATTAATCATCGAAGGACAAGGACACACAATCGATTTTCGGTCAGTGTCGGTTTGTTTTAATAATATTACAGCACATCCAGAGACGCCTTGGGACATTACCCTCCAGAATATTGAGATGTATAGTGGAAATTACTATGGACCTATACAATATAACGACTTACAAGCTGATAATCAAAGAGCAGCGACGATACGGTACCATAATGTCAATCATGTCGGCAATCAAGTATTCCATGGGTATCAATCGACAGCTGTTTTATCGGGGAATGTTTCTTCTGTACAAAGGAATCCTTATGATGCAGGATTAGGACGTGGTAATTGGAATATTAATGCGACCAACCAAGCGAATTTTGAAGTCGGTTATTTGGAAGTTTTAGAGGGGGCTAAAGTTCACCTTTCGACAATCAATGCAGGAAATGTTTGGTTTCGCTATAGTCCCAATCCAACGTTTACGATTGGAGACGATGCGGAGGTTACAATCATTGCAAATGGTACAGGACAAGGTGAAGCATGGGGGGCAAATATATTCTTTAGATATAGTCCTGTCTTAACCGTAGGTAAAGGTGCGACCCTTGATTTGACGCCTAAAAGCAATTTTCCTGCTATTTCAACTAATGGTTGGGTTCCGGCTCAGACTACTCATATCAATCTACTAGAGGAAAGCACATTAAAAATTTCCAATTCTGGACGTAATACTGCTGCTAACAATGATACGACCAATATCATTTCTATGCCACCTGGTCATGGTAGTAGTATTAATCTCAGAAAAGGGAGTACGCTTGATATCGAAGCAGTCAACCAAAATAATTCTGCTAGCCATGCTATTTTTTTTCACGCATCTGGACAAATTAATATTGATGAAGATGCTGCCCTAGATATTAAGTCAGACAGTCTCTCAGCAAGTCAAAGCTTAATTATGTTTTCGACCAATAATAATACGAATAACTCAACGATCAATATAGATGATGCTGCAAGGGTAAATTTACAAAAGACTAGATCAATCACCTCAAGTACGGCACACGTGATTCGAAATGCAATACTAAATGTAAGTAATCAGTCGATTAAGCAATGGATCCCTGGAAATACAAACGAGAATCCTAATTTTGATTGGGAGAATATCTTGAGGTTGAACGCGAATATTAACGGAGCAGGAATACCGGCTAATACGGTTAGCGCATTAGATCCCAATATAGCAGAACATGCTAGAGCGAACTTTACGCCAAGAGCGCAACGTCTCTTGTTTGAGAATATTCCTCCTGTCGAGATCGTGCTTGATCCTCTGACCAATGATCGCTCTCAACGCAATTCCTATACGATCACGGGAGAAACCAGTCCCGGCGCTTACGTTCGTTTCAGTAGGGATCTGAGTTTACCAGAACCAACCTTAGATACTGTTGTAAATGCTGAGGGCGAAACGGAATGGTTCCATGTCATTGCCGAAGAAGATGGCTCCTTTGAATTTGATCTCTCCCAATTTGATGACTTTGATTATTTCCGCGGGCAAGAAGTTGTAACGGCAACGGCATTTTTAAATGGACGACGCGATGAGACCTCCGTCATCGTAGACGGTGTCGATCCTCGAGATCCTCTGAATCCTGATGTAGATGTTGATCCAGATAATCGTCCGACGCTTCCTGAAAACCAAGGGTTGATCAGTATCGACTTTATCTCGCAATTTGATTTCGGACACGTGCCGATTCGTTCGAGTCAAGCCTATTATCCAGCACTGCCACAAAAACTGCGGAATGCAGAGGATGATCCTGCTGGTGGAGAACGTCCAAATTATGTTCAAATCTCGGATCGGCGTGAGGAGTCCACCGGCTGGACACTGAGCGCACGGCTAGATGAAGCAGGGTTTGTCAGTGAGGAAGGCCATCAGCTGCGGGGAGTACAACTCTTACTCAACAACATCCGCATGGCAACGACAAGTTCGAATACATCCAGCACCCCAACCTACTGGGAAAGCCGTGAATTAAATACAGGCAGACAAATCTTGGCAAAAGCAGAAGAGGGACAAGGCAGCGGGACATGGATCCAACGCTTTGGTGATGGAGAAACAATGGATCAAAGTGTGATGCTGGAAGTTCCTGTCAACGCTACGCCGCAAGCAACAAGCTATACGGGCATTATCCACTGGGAATTAAGCTTTGTCCCAGAGATGGACTGAGCCGCCCCAATGTTTCTCAGTAATCGGAAAAAGGAAGAAAATAGAGACAGCAGCTGCAGAGAAAATCTGCAGCTGTTTTTTTATCTGCAAGCAGCCATCGACGATGAAGCGACCGATAGCGCCCTTTGTGCTTTGGCGGATCTTCTTTGCTTAGAGAAATGAGGGGATCATTCATTTCGTATACTAGAGCAGATGCTGCTTTTTATTCCTTCACGTTGAAGGGCAAGAAGTAGTTTGGAAACATTCTGTCACAAAAGACGTAGTCGTTCGCCAAATGTTTCCTTAAAAATGAGAAGATCATTTTCTAGTCATTTGTTCTTTTTTCATCTATGATAGAAAGAAAACCGCTATCACGGAGAGTTTGTTTAAGAAAATCCTGTCAAAACTGTTTGACAATGCTTTAATATCAATGGATTTGAGCAGAAATCACAGCAGGTCTGCGTTAAGGTAGGAGAAGGAGGCCAAGATGACGATTGGGGAAGCACTAAAGAACCATCGAGTCACACAGCAAATGAGCCAAGAAGAAGTAGCAACAAAAATTTTAGTGACCCGCACATCGATCTCAAATTGGGAAACCGGCAAGACGGTCCCAGACAGTTTGAATTTATTAAAACTGAGTACCCTTTATGGGTGCAGTGTCGATGAGCTATTAAAAAAGGAGCGAGCAGGAATGAAAAAGAACTTTCGTACGATGACCTATGGTGCTGGATTGAAAGATGGAACGATGCGTTTGAAAATCGAGACCGATGCCAGCAAGTTTTTCCCAAAAGGGGTTGAAGTCAAAGCATCCGTCGATTTAGAAACAGGAGAAGTGACCTTTTTTGTCGAGCAAGAGGAGTTGAAAAAACTGAAAGCAGCCACTGACGAAAAATAAATTTTTTATGCAGTATTTTGCTGAATTTTGCTTGAACAAGAGAAAAAAAGTGATGGATAAAAAAACACGAGCCTAGCTGCGTCGTGTTTTTTTATGTGGGATGAAAGAGGGCTGAGACAATCGATGAAAGCTGATTCTACTTTTTCTTTTCTGCTATTTTCAAGGTTTGTAACGTTTGAGGAAAAGCGAAAAGACGCTAACGACTATATACAATATATAGTGAATATAACGGTTTTTGTCTAAATGAAGCACAATATATAGTATTTACTTTTTTGAGAGATTGTGTAAAATAGCAGGTGTAGTGAAGAAGGAGCTGTTGTTTTTGAGAGTAACTGTATGTTGCGGCACCCGTTTAGAAAATGAGAAAAAGTTGGCAAAGACCGCTCGTGCCATCGGCAATGCCTTGGCAAAAAATCACATCGAGTTGGTTTATTGCGGCCCTTTAGCTGGCTTGATGAGGGAGATCGTGAAAGGGGTCTTTGAGAAAGAAGGCGCAGTGACAGGGATCTATCCATCAGGTTCCTTTGCAGAAGATTTGCCGCCAATCGTCACTGGATCAAGCACCTATACTGAGTTCTATACGGATACGAGGGAGGAACAAACGCAACAATTGCTGGAAATGAGCGATGCCTACCTTGTATTACCTGGTGGATTTGGTACACTAGAGGAGTTGTCATCAGTATGCTCTTTTACGACTCTTGGGCCATTGTCAGGCAAGCCGATCGGTGTGTTGATGACCGAAAGCTTAACTGATGGACTAAAGCCGCTGCTAAAAATGGTTGAAGCTTCCAGCTTTGCTTGGGCTGAACTGTCTGAAACGCTCTTTTTCCTATCTGACGTTGAGTCGTTGATCCAACGATTGGCTGCGAAGGGGTCAGGAAAGGAGTGCTTGGCAGGATGAAGCATGTCTATTTAGCGGGACCGTTTTTTTCAAACGAACAAGTCGCCCGACTCAAACAGGTAGAACGCAGTTTAGCTGAAAACCCGCAGCCCTTGGCGGTCTATTCGCTGCGCTTGTACCAAGAAGGTTCATCTGAACCCAATACACCAGAACGGGCAAGAGAAATTTTCGAAAAGACATGCTGGAATTGACACGAGCCGATGTCGTCGTTGCCGTTTTGGATGACCATGAAGGGATCACCGATCCGGGAACAGCCTTTGAAATCGGCGCAGCAAACCTACGAAATAAACCAGTGATCACTTTTCAGGAAAAAGCCGCGGCGGTCAATCTGATGTTGACGGAGTCGGTGCAAGCGTATTTGACTGATCTGGCGGCACGAACAGCGTATGATTTTGAAGAGATGGCGCACCGAGCATTTGTCGGTGACTATATTTAATAAAGGATGATGAATGTGTTATTAATCGCAGGAACGATCGGGGCAGGAAAAAGCAGTTTGACTGATTTTTTATCGAAGGAAATGGCGTCGAAGCCTTTCTATGAAAACGTGGAGGACAACGATGTTCTGCCATTGTTTTATTCCAATCCAGAGCGATACGCCTTTTTATTGCAGATTTTTTTCTTAAACAAAAGCTTTTTAGGGATGCGGGAAGCTTTGTCCAATGATGACAATGTCATTGACCGCTCCATCTATGAGGATAGTTTGATGTTTCATCTAAATGCGGATCTAGGTCGAATCGCACCGATGGAAGTCGAACAATACGATAACCTGTTGAACACGATGTTGCGGGAATTGGAAGAATCAGCGCCGTTGAAGCACCCAGATCTAATGGTTCATATCAAGGTTTCCTTGGATACAATGATTGAACGGATCAACAAACGTGGTCGTTCCTATGAACAAATTACCAACGATCCGACATTGTACGACTATTACAAAGAGTTGAATCAGCGGTACGATGAATGGTATGAAAACTTTGACGTTTGTCCGAAAATGCAAATTGATGGGGATCAATTGGACTTTGTTGCCAATGAAGACAACCTCATGGTGATCCTCGAGATGATCCAAGAAAAATTGGCGGAAGTCCGTGAGACCCATGGCAAAGGACACTATTGTACGGACAAAGCCATCGCAAAAGGTGACTTTTCCAAGAAAAACGCAGCATCTGTGACAAGCTGACCCAGCAGTTGAGGACAGCTTACGAAAAAAACAAGTGTCTTATCGACAATGGGAGGGAGCAAGGCGATGAATGTTGAACGATTTATTGAGGCGAGGAAACAGGCGGGCTTCTCGCAGCAAGAACTTTCGGAAGGAATCTGTACGCAAGCCACTTTGAGTAAATTTGAAAACAACGGGCAGGCACCGTCCCTCAAAATTTTGATCAAATTGTGTAATCGGATCGGCTTGCCATTGGTCGACTTGTTTTCTTCCATGAATGTCGCAACGACCAAAATCAAGGAAGAATTGGCAAAAGCCGAATTCTACTTGATCACGAGCGAGTATGAACAGTTGGCTGCATTGCTAAGTCAAATCGAAGTGAAGCTGATCGATGAACCAGCATTAAAAGCGCAATATGATTATTTAAAAGGCTTTGAAATGATTTTTAATGAAGCGGCGATTACCGATGTCTTGTTTCAATTCGATCAGTTATTGATGAATGAAACGGCGGAGGAATTGTTTGATCTCTTAGCGTATACTGGGATCGGTTTGGTGTATGCCAGAGAAGAGGAATGGGCAAAGGCCGAGTTTTATGTGACGAAGGTCTTTGAGAAAATTTATACCTATCCGATCAAAACGATCGAAGACACGTGGCGGGTGTTGAACATCGTCTTTCATTGCGGCGTCTTTTATGCGAAAGTCGATGATTTGGAAACTAGTGATACCTTGTTGAATTATGTGTTGGCGATTTGTTCCGACAATCATTTGACCTACTACTTGGCTCGCGCGGCAGCCCAACTGACCGAAAATGCCATTCGTGAACAACAGCCGAAAGAAACGATTTTGGAAATGTTACACGATGCACGAGCGTATGCCAAAATCAATAAAAATGTAAAATTACTGGCGCATTTAAAAGCGGTCGATGAAACGATCGAATAAAAATATATTTTCGACAAAAAAGATTTGTTGCGCAAATGCTTGATAACTAGCAGTCCTTTTGACGAAGGGACTGCTTTTTTTGATTTTCTTTATATAAAAAAATATATAATCGTGTTGACAAAAAAATATATCGGGAGTATTCTTTAATTGTGAAAAAACTAACATAATTTGAGATACATCGTTTTGAGGAGAAGGGATTTTATGAAGGCAGCAGTGAGAGAAGCCGCTCGCACGATTCAGCGGATGGGCACGTCCATTGAGTTAAAAGTCGCTCATACAAAACCAGAAAGTGTACTGGACGAGCTGGAGAACCAGCTGAAAGGATACGACCATCGCTTTAGTGCCAATGATCCGCGATCGGAATTGAATCAGCTGAATCAGTTGGCAGGACAAAAGTGGCTTGTGCTTGATCCAGAATTGTACCAGCTGATCGAAATCGGCAAACATCATAGCTGCGCTCCCCACAGTCAGCTGAATATTGCCATCGGTCCACTGGTCCAAGCATGGCGCATCGGGTTTGAAGATGCCCGCATCGTATCAAAGACGCAGGTCAAAGAATTGCTTGCGCTAACAGACCCGCAACAGATCCAATTGGCAGCAGGCAAGGTTTTTTTGAAAAAAGCTGGAATGAGGATCGACCTCGGAGCATTAGCAAAAGGCTACATCGCTGATAAGTTACGCACCCATTGCCAAGCCCGTGGAGCAGCGTATGGATTGATCAACTTAGGCGGAAATATTGTCTGTTTCGGCGCTGCACCAAATCATTCGGACGGGCATTGGCGGATCGGGATCCGAGATCCCAAAGGCGGTCGGGCAGACACCTTGGGCATTTTGCCAATTAAGGACCAAACCGTCGTCACTTCGGGGATCTATGAGCGGGTCTTGACCACCGCTGAAGGAACGTATCATCATTTGATTGATCCTCAGAGTGGCTTTCCCATCGAATGTGGGTATTTGAGCATCACGATCGTTGCAGCGACATCGTTACTGGGGGAAATCTGGACTTCGCGCTTGTTTGGCAAGCCCATTCCAGTTGTTTTACAAGAGATTCAGCAGCAGCCAGAAATCGAAGGAATCATCGTAACCAAAGAAAATGAAGTCATTGCCTCTAAAGGCATTCAGGCAAGACTTTTAAGATAGCCCAACCAGAAAGGAAGAGACAGGATGAAATTTATCGGATTCGTGGGAACCAATGCCACTCGTTCCACCAATCGCACGTTGTTGCAGTTTATGAAAAAAATGTTTGCCAATGAGGCAGAGATCGAACTAGTCGAGATCAAAGATCTTCCAATGTTCAACAAACCAAAATCAAAAGAGTTGCCCGTACAAGTAACCCAGCTTGCCGAAAAAATCGCGGCAGCAGACGGTGTGATCATCAGCACACCAGAATACGATCATGCCGTACCCGCAGCGTTGATCAATGCTCTGAACTGGTTGTCCTATGGAATTTTCCCGTTTGTTGACAAGCCAGTGATGATCACTGGTGCTTCTTATGGGACGTTAGGTTCTTCTCGTGCGCAAGCCCATCTAAGACAGATTTTGGATTCTCCAGAGTTAAAAGCACGGATCATGCCTAGCTCTGAATTTCTATTAGGTCATTCGCTGCAAGCGTTTGACGAGCAAGGCAACTTGATCGATGAAGAGCAGACCCAAAAACTGCAAGGACTGTTCAACGATTTTCTTTTATTTGTAAAAATTACCAGCCAGTTGCAGCACGCCCATGCCGCCAATCAAAAAGAAGCTGCTGAATTTTCATGGGAAACCATCTAACCGCAAAAGATAGGAGCGTAAAGACAATGAAATTGATCGGAATCGTCGGATCAGCCGCTGAAGTCTCCACCAATCGTCAGCTGCTGAACTTTATCAAAAAGCAATACAAAAAGGAATTCACGTTAGAACTTGTAGAGATCAAAGACTTTCCTCTCTTTAATCAAGAGGAAGATCAAACCCAAAGCCCAGCCATCCAGCGTTTGAATCGGCAATTATTGATGGCAGACGGTGTGATCATTGCTACACCTGAGCACAACCATACCGTGACGGCAGGACTGAAAAGCTTGCTAGAATGGCTTTCATTCAAGATCCATCCTCTGGAAAACAAACCAGTGATGATCGTGGGTGCCTCATACTATGATCAAGGAACTTCAAGGGCCCAGCTGCATCTGCGCCAGATTTTGGACGCACCGGGAGTCAATGCTTTAGTGATGCCAGGAAATGAGTTTTTGTTGGGCAAAGCCAAAGAAGCTTTCGATGAAGCCGGTGATTTGATCGATGCCCGAACGGTTGCTTTTTTAGATGCGACGATCAACAGCTTCTTGCAATTTATCAAAGTCGTTTCTGCTTTAGCGGGTCCCAAACAATTGCCGCCCGAAGACCTCTACGCCACAGGGAAAATCGCAACCACCGTGGAAGGAGTGGATATGTATGATGATCAATGGCTGGAAAAAGCCGCTGAAGCAGTCGGTGCCGTTTCTGGCAATACCTACGTCAAACTAAATCGCGGCTTGCTGACAGTCGATCAGATCAATTACTTCTTAGATTCGATGCCGATGGAATTGACATTTGCCGATAGCAACAACCAATTCTTGTATTACAATCTGCGGGAAGAAGCCCAAAATATGCTGGCAGCACGTGTGCCAGGACAAGTCGGTAATCCATTAGCAAAATGCCATCCTGAAAAATCCTTCAAAAATGTTGAGTGGGTGATCCAACAGCTGCGCAGTGGGGCGACCGACGCGGTTCGGGTCCATGTGCCGAAACAGGTGCCAGAAAAATACATCGTCCACAATTATCAAGCGATGCACGATGAAAACGGTGAATATGCGGGGATCAACGAATACATCCTTGATTTCAAGCCAATCATCGAATGGTATTTGCAACAAACCGGTCAAAAACTTGTCGGCAATGAAGACGCCATTTCCAGTGCTTCTGTGCACCAAGAACCGACCGATGCGGTCACTAGTGCCAGTACTCATGACGCACCTGCAGCAGATGCGGTCACCAGCGCTTCAGTGAAATAAGGGTTGTCTAAAGGGAGAGAAGGAATCGCTAGAAGCATTCGCTTGCAATCAGTTGCCAAGCGAATGCTTCTCTTTTTGCTGCTTTTTTATGAATGAACGGTTTTCTATGAGCGATTGAGTTGATCAAGGACATCGTTGCGAGAATTTCACAAAGTTTCTGAAAAAAATTTGCATATTCATCTTTTGCTTCGTATACTAGTTTAGGACGTTGCTTATAAAACGGCTGTATCATCGTACATATTTTTTGATAGGAGGAATTGCATGAAAGACAAACGAAAAGTCTTGCGTCCGTTAGGATCAGGGTTTGCGATGGCGGTTCCTTTGTTTATAGGGATCCTCGTTCAGGACCCTTTGATAAGTTCTGTGGGGGCGATGGGGGCTTTTTCCTACTTGGCTTTTCAACATCGGTCCCTTTTTTATAATCTACGCGCCATTTTGACCCACGGCGCTGCGCTGCTGTTGGCATTTATTTTAGGCGCTGGGACAGCACTGATTCCTTGGAGCGCGCCTTTTATCATCGGTGCGTTGTCGTTTTCGGCGTTTTTGTTGTCAAAAGTGATGCGGATCCCCAAGCCCGACTATTTCTTCGTGTTGATGCTTTATGCCACCGGCTTTAATTTTCACGCAGCGCACCTTGGAGAGATCTTGCACCACAGTTCCTATTTGCTTTATGGCATCGCAGGCTCGCTGCTTGCTGGACTGGTGATTTCGTTGGCTGAACAGCTGCCGTTGAAAGAAGAAAAAACGGCCTTTCAACAACTGAGCTTGCACGAGAAATATTCGCTAGCATTATCTCAGCAACCAGAAATGGTCATCAAGGCGCTGCACTTTTCTTTGATATTGTTCATTGCGACCTACATTGCCTATCTGTTGCGGGACAGCAACGGCTATTGGATCTTGATTTCTGCTGCTGCCGTCTTGGCAGGAGAACATATGGAAAAAATCAAAAATCGCACGATCGGCAGGGTACTGGGAGGAATCGTGGGGCTGCTGCTGGGTTTCTTATTGATGTCCTTGCATATGCCCCTTGAAGCGATCGCAGTGGTATTGATCATTCTAAACATATTGACGGAGTTTTTTATGCCAGTCAATTATACCGTTGCTAATTTTTTTACCAACCCGCAAGTCCTGCTGTTAATGACCATCGGTACTAGTTTTACGCCGCTGAAATTGATCCCATTGCGTTTTTCAGGGGCATTGATCGGCAGCGTGCTGGCAATGCTGTTGATCTTTCTAATGGATTGGGCAGTAAAGCAAATGGAGCAAGCACTGGGAAACAAACCAGAAGACACGACGGATCAAACACAATAGAATAATGCACCATCATCGATAAGCAAGAGCTGTAGCTCTTGCTTTTTTTGCCTTTGATTCTCTATCTAAACGTTATCTCCATCGGATAGGAAAAATAAGGGAAATATGAAATAATCGAGCAAAGGTTCCTATTTTGAAATAGAAGCGTTTACATTTTTGCAAACTAAAGTGGCAGAAACATCTACTTTTTTTGTTGTAAGCGAAATCATATACTCAAATCAGAGAAGGAGAGAAAGTTGTGAAAAAACGAATCGTAGATGTTTTGCATCGCCTGTTAGTGACTGATTATCCACTATCCATCGAGCAACTGGCAGAAGAGACTGCAGCCAGTGGGCGGACGATCCGCAATGATTTGAATGAGATCAACACGTTTCTTGCTGACTTACACATCGGACCGATCCAAACTCTTCGAGGAAAGGGCATCCTTTTGAAACTGACCTCGAAACAGCAAGCCATCGTTTGGCAGGCATTACACGCACAACAGTCGGAATATATGACCCGTGAAGAGCGTCGTTTTGATCTGCTGCTGCATCTGACATTTTCAAAAGAGATCCTGGTGTTGAATAAAAAAGAAGAAGCGTACCAGATATCGAAAAGTAGCATGGATGAAGACATGCGCCGTTTGCGGGCGGACATCAATAAATATGGCATTGAGATCATCAGCCTAGGAAAAAAAGGACTGCGGTTGAATGGATCGGAACGAGCGATTCGGACGATGATTTTTGACATCATCAATCAGCGGATCGGTAGGTTGCCACTTGATAAACAGACCCCAGATTTAGTCTTTACGAAATTGCTTTATCGCTATTTGCCGCAAAAAGAAATCAAACAGATCCAACTAGTGATGCAAGCAGTGTTGCCGCCAAATCAAAATGAGTTGTATAGCAGCCAAATCTTATTGTTTACCGCCATTTGGCTGATGCGTATCAGAATGAAGGAATTTATCACTCGCATGAACTGGTCTACTTCTAGCAATCAGCTCCAAGGATCAGCCTATATCCAGGCGATCGCTGAAACCTTTTCGATCGAGCCACCAGAAATCGAAGTCAACTATCTTTCTTTCATCATCGAGTCACTGAACTTTAAAGATTTGTCCAATTCCATCGAATGGGCACATGCGCAACTTTTGTCGCTGCAGCTGATCCAATTTGTCGAATGCCAAACCAAGATCCCTTTTAGTAAAAAGGAAGAAGAGCTGTTAGAGGGATTGTATAAACATATGGCAGCGCTGATCGTTCGAGCCAAGAGCGGCATTCAAGTACCCAATCCGATCAAAGAGACTGTTCGCAAAAATTATGGACAAATCTACCAAGCCGTCAAGGGCTTCGCCCCCACGATCGAAGAGATCGTCGGTCAACCACTATCAGAAGATGAACTGACATTTCTCGTGATCCATTTTTCTACAGCCCTAAGTTCATTGAACCACGAGCTCATTACGAGCTATAAGGCGGTCGTCGTCTGTAACCATGGAATGGCAACCGGCAATCTGCTGGCAGCCAGCCTCAAGGAGAAGTTTCCAGAAGTAGAAGTTGCGGCAGTCTTGAATTCACAAGAAGTCAATTTGATTACGAAATTCGATGTGGATCTGGTTTTTTCAACCTATGAGATCGATTATCGAGAAAAGCCGGTATTACTGATCCCACCGATCATCAATGAAGAAAATCACCAAGTGATCCGCCGTTTCTTAAACAACAATGAACAATTCAAGCGGATCGCCTTTGACCAAAAAAATGCCACGCTGTTCTTCAATCAGTTGCTTACAGTGATTGAAGAAAGCGGCGGGACAGTCGATGCTGCCGCCTATCGCAAATTGACACACTTGTTTGAACAAAATCAATTAGCCATTAATGCAAGGGAGATTCAGCCAATGTTAAAAGATGTTTTATCCGCTAATCATATTCAATTAAACGTTCCTGTTCAAAATTGGGAAGAAGCCATTGAACGCTCTGCGCAGCCGCTAGTAAAAGAACAGATCATCGAAAAACGCTATATCGAGGCAATGGTTGCGGCGGTGGAGGAATACGGGCCTTATATCGTCATTGGCAAACATTTGGCGTTGGCGCATGCACGACCAGAAGATGGCGCCCAGCAGTTGGGTGTGAGTGTCCTCACCTTGGCGCCGCCAGTCGCATTTGGGAACCCAGAAATGGACCCCGTCAAAATCATTTTTTGCTTGGCTGCGGTGGACTCCTACTCTCATCTTGCCATCATGAAGGAATTGATCGAACTGATCAATGATGAAGAAAAAGTCACGCAGTTGCTGGCTTGCTCTACGATTGAAGCGTTTCAATCATTGCTATTTTCATAAAAAACAAGAAAAGGGGAAAAAATCATGAACAAATTATCGATCTTATTCGTATGCGGTGCAGGTCTTGGCAGCAGCTTTGCGGCTCAGATGTCAACAGAAGATGTCTTAACGAAATTAGGAGTGGAGGCGAAATTGGATCATGTCGATATCTCATCAGCGGTATCAATGAAACCAGACATCATCATTACGGCAGAGAATTTCCGAACGCAATTTGAAAAGTTTGCCTTGGACCCGACAACCGCAATCATTTATTTACGCAACATCGTTTCAAAACCAGAAATCGAAGAAAAAATCACCCCAGTATTAAAGGAAAAAGGTGCACTGTAAGGAAGAGGCATGACGAAGGGAGTTTGAAAAAATGGGCATCATCAATTTTATCATTGATAATATTTTAACGCAGGCATCGATCACGATCGCTTTGATCGCGATGTTAGGGCTGCTGCTTCAGAAAAAGTCAGCAGGTCAAGTCATTTCAGGAAGTTTGAAGACGCTATTGGGCTTCCAGGTTTTAAGCGCTGGTTCTAGCATCATCGTCGGTAGTTTGACCTATTTCGGCGAGATTTTCACAGAAGGATTCGACATGCAAGGCATAATTCCTTCCATCGAAGCCATCAACGGGCAAGCGATGAATGAGTTGGGCTTGGGTCGGGACATAGCGCTGACATTTTTAGCCATCTTTGTTTTTAATATTTTATTGGCACGCTTTACAAAATGGAAATATATCTTCTTAACGGGTCAAGCCATTTTATGGATGGCGACCATGACGACGGTCTTTGGCTATTTCGCTGGTTTACGCGGCGTTGTCTTGATTCTTGTCGGTGGGTTGATTGGGGCGATCTTTGCCGTAGCGATGCCAGCGATGGCTCAGCCCATCATCCGCAAAGTCACTGGGTCAGACGACATTGCACTCGGACATTTCTGTACGATCGGCTACCTCTTTGAAGCAGGCGTTGCCTATCTGTTTGGAGAAAGAGGCGAGAAGAAAAAATCGATCGAAGACATCAAACTGCCACGTTCTTTTGAATTTTTACAAGATACCTATCTTTCTGTCATGGTCGTGATGGTTCCACTGTATATCGTGACGGTCTTGTTTGCTGGAGAAACCTTTGCTTCTACGCTCTCTGGTGATCAAAATTACATCATGTATGCCTTCTTACAAGCCATTCAATTCGTGGTTGGGGTCTATGTTTTGTTAGCAGGCGTTCGGTTGCTCTTAGGCGAGATCGTCCCTGCGTTTCGTGGGATCGCCATGAAATTGGTGCCTGATGCAAAACCAGCACTCGATTGCCCAGTGTTCTTCCCATATAGCCCAAATGCAGTTATTTTAGGCTTCATTACTACAACGATTGGGACAGTCATCGCCATGTTCGTTTTACCAGTCTTTGGCTTGGCGATGATCTTGCCAGGGATGCTGACGAACTTCTTTGCAGGCGGTACCGCTGGGATCTTCGGCAATGCGGTCGGTGGACGTCGAGGGGCGATCATCGGAGGGATCTTTCACGGCTTCTTCATTACGTTACTGCCAGCCCTACTTGTAACGATCTTCAATCAAATGGGCTTTGTTAACGCTACGGCAACTGATGTGGATACCGTTACGGCAGCCTTGCTATATGCTTGGATCATCAGTCCCTTATTGAAAAACTTTTAATCGCTAGGAGGAAGACCTATGTTCTCTTTTTTCAAAAAAGAAAAAAAGCCCACAGAAACACCAGCGGTTCCTTTGACCGCTGAAGAAAGCCAAGAGGCAGAAGCGCTTATTGCAAATCTAGAAAGTCAGTTGCAAGCAGAAACTGACATCGACGAACAAGCAAAATTGTATGAAGCGTTAGGCTTGGCGCAGGCAAAACTTTCCCGCACAGAAGAAGCGATCGACGCATTGGAAAAAAGCTTGCAGGCGAAAAAATCGATCGGGGACGGCTACAAAAAACTGATGTCCCTTTACAATGCTCAGCGTGCCGCCGCCGCACGAAACGGCGACGATGCAAAGATCGACTATTACATGGACAAAATGGAAGAAATGCGGCAAATCGCCAAACAACTTACGATCAGCGGCAATTAAACTAGACGAGGTGGAATCAAGGATGTATACAACATTAAAAGAAGTAACGAAAACAGCAGAAGCATTGAATTTTACAGTGGGGGCTTTTAATACCCATAATTTAGAAATGCTGCCAAGTATGCTGCGGGCAGCCAAAGAGATGGGGGCACCCATCATCATTCAAACAAGTATCGATACGGCGAAATACATCGGCTATGATGTCTTGGTCAATGTCGTCAAAACGATTGCCGATCACGAGCTAGTAGATGCTGTCTTGCATTTGGATCATGCCAGAGATTTCGATGAGATCAAAGCGGCGATTGATAGCGGCTATAGCTCGGTGATGTATGATGGCTCGCATTTGCCCTTCAAAGAAAACATTTTGAAAACGCGCGCAGTCGTAGAATACGCTCATGCCCATGGGGTGTCCGTCGAAGGAGAACTAGGAACGATCGGCGGCACAGAAGAAGGCATTCATGTGGAAGAAGACGATAAAGTCTTCACACGCCCAGAAGATGCGGTAGAGTTTGTCGCTGCTACTGGCGTCGATGCGCTAGCCATCGCTATCGGAACCAATCACGGTCAATTCCGCTCCAAAACCGAAGTGAATGTTGAGTTATTGAAGGAGATCCATGCAGTCGTCGACGTGCCGCTAGTCATTCATGGAGGAACTGGCGTCAAAGAAGAAGATTATCCTGAATTGATCAATAACGGCATTCGCAAGTTTAATGTAGGTACTGAATTGTTGGTCAATTGGACGAAGATTGCGAAAGAAAATTTTGGGGCAACGGAAGTCAACAAATCTTTGCGCCACAACGTGATCCCATCCAATGAAGCCATCAAAGAAATCGTCAAGCACAAGATCGGCCTTTTCATGAATACGAAAGCGCCGACTGCGATCGGCAAATAGATGGTACGCAAAAAGATGCTTGTTTTATTAGCAGGCAGCCCTGGAACTGGAAAAAGTTATTTACTGAATCTGTTGAAGAAACGTTTTCCTGATCTTTTCGCTCTTACGCCAGATGAAATCAAAGAGTGCTATGCCGAATCCCTCGGCTTTGATTCATTGGCAGAAAAAGCCCAGATCGAAAAGCAGTATGTTTGGCCTTTTTACTATCAGGCATTGGGCTTGTACATGTCTTTAGGAAAACGCTTGGTGGTCTCGGAATACCCTTTTAGTGAAAAACAGAAGCCATTGCTGACTTTTCTCGCCCAAAGCTATGGCTATGACTGCTTGACCATACGTTTGACAGCTTCTTTTGAAACCTTATGGGAAAGACGTTACTTACGTGATCGAGCGGATGACCGCCATTTGAGTTTTATCATGGAACGGTACCATTACGGGGATGTACTGGAAGATAGACAAGCTGCAACCAACCATATAACCAAAGAAGCGTTTCGGCAAATCATCACTGATCGCCGTTACGATGACTTTCAGTTAGGAGCGCTTATCGAAGTCAATGTGGAAGATTACGAGCAAGTGGATTATCGCCCGTTGATCGAGAGAATCGCTGAACAACTCAATGACTCAAATTGAAGAAAAACAGGCGCTACACCTGAAAAGGGCAGCGCCTGTTTTTTTAGTCTAAGCCCAAAAATTTCGAAGTTCCTTGGTTTTGGACTTGGAGGATTTCGGCTAATACTTTGGCATCAAATTGCCCCTCTTTATTGGCAGAATAGACATTGACCTTGAGCTGGTAGTCGGGCAAAGCATAGTTTTCAAGACTTGCTTCAAGCTGCGCGACCGCTTGTTTCGAGAGTGGTTCACCGACGAGTTTTAATTCAAGGGATTGTTTCTGCTCATTAAGTGTTTGCTCCAGCAAATAATGTTCCCCCAGTTTGGCTTCTACAAAACGCTTGGCATGGTATTCCACGATGGTCGTTTGGATCGTCGTATAAACGAAGAAACTGCCAATGACCGTGATCGGTAAGGCAACCACGGCAAACTTCCACCATTTTTGGTGACGGAAATCCCCATACTGCAACAGCCAGATGGTAATGAACAAGGAAAAACAAATCAAAAAGGAATTGGTGAAGAAGAGTTGAGCAGACTCCCATGAAATCGAATAGTCTTTGATCGACAGCCCATAACCCGTCACACAAAGCGGCAAAATCAGGGACGTCCCGATGGAGACACCGATAATGACATCGTTGTCGCGGCCTCTGACTTTGGCAAAAGCCAGTGCTGAACCACCGATCAATGCGATGCAAATATCCCAAATCGTCGCAGACGTCTGGGTCATGATTTCAGGGGTTGTATCTTTGACTGGCGTGAGTAAGAAAAAGGCAAATGAGATGATAAGTACGATGATGACTTGGATGCTAAAGACCAGCAGCCCTTTTTTGACTAAGCGCAAGTGGGAAAGACCTAAACCAAAGCCGATCCCGTTGATCCCATTTAAAAGTGGCGAAATCAACATCGCCCCGATAATCGAGGTAGTGGAATTGTAATTCAAACCAATCGAAGCAATCAGCGTTGCACAAACTAAAAGTGCATAGACGAGCATCGTTTGGTCCATATCTTTTTGAATTTTTCCAATCAATTGTTCTTTGGAAACTAAATCAGGCGTTAAGTTCACCTTCATCATCCTTTCTGAGAAAAATCGTTCTGCTCTTTTCATTGTCCCTTAAATCGGCTGATTTTACAAAAATCTGCGTTTATCAGGCGATGGCAGCAACGAGAATTCAATGATTGGGTTGCCAATCTTTTGCAAAACCGCCGAATTCCTCTAGAATAAGAAGCATAACAGAGAAATGGAAAAGGCGGGGAATGGATGAAAGATTATTTTGCGCAATACAAACGCCTGTTATCGATCGCTGAAGCAGGTTTGTACTATGGCAAAGATGTGTACGATAAGGAACGTTACCAAGAGATCAAAGAGTTGGCATTGCATTTGATGAGTACCGTCGTGGATCAAGACGCAGCTGCGTTGACCCTTTTAACAGAAAAAAATGAGGGCTATCCTACGCCCAAAGTCGATGTACGAGCATTGATCCAAAAAGACGAAAAAATCTTGCTGGTGGAAGACAGCCTGACGAAAGAATGGTCACTGCCAGGAGGCTATGCAGAAATTGGCTTGACGCCACGGGAAAACATCAAAAAAGAAGTGCTGGAAGAAACTGGCTTACTCGTTGAGGTCAAGGAGCTGCGAGCAATTTTTGATACGAATCTAAGACCAGACATTCCGCAAGTGTTTCAATACTATAAGCTGGTCTTTGCCTGTGATGTTTTGGCAGGGGACTTCATCAAAAACAGTGAAACCTCCAACAGCGATTACTTTTCGTTGAAGGAGCTGCCGAAGCTTTCCATCAAGCGCACCACCAAGGAACAACTGGAGCAATTGGTGAATGAGAAGTCGTTACACGTTGATTAAAAACAGCTAAGGGTAAGATGTTGGAAAAAGCGTTTTATTGGTTTTTTTAACTGGATAATATTTACTTGCAGATAAAGTTGGTTTATGATTGATTTCGTCGTTTTCATTATAAAAAATCAAGCAATGGCGACACCTTTGCTTGATTGCTGGAGGAGTAAAAATGAAGAATCAAATCAATTCCTTTTTTGGGCTGGATGCCTTACAAACAACGGTCAAACGAGAAATCTTAGCTGGTTTTACCACCTTTATCTCGATGGCCTATATTTTATTCGTCAATCCAACGGTCCTTGGGGCATCTGGGATGGACGAAGGTGCCGTCTTTACGGCAACGGCGTTAGCCAGCGCATTGGGCTGTATCTTGATGGGGGTTTTAGCAAAATACCCGATCGCTACGGCACCCGCATTAGGGATCAACGCCTTCTTTTCTTATTCAGTCTGTATTGGAATGGGGGTTCCATGGCAAACAGCATTAGCGGGTGTGTTTGTGGCATCACTGATTTTCATCGTGATCACGATCTTCAAATTACGGGAGCTGATCATTGATGCGATCCCTGCTGATTTAAAATACGCCATCTCTGGCGGGATCGGTCTGTTCATCGCCTTTTTGGGATTGAGCGAAGGCGGGATCATCGTTTCCGATGATTCGACCCTTGTGGCACTAGGGTCATTGAGTGTCGGTACGACGTGGCTGACGATTTTTGGTTTAGTGATCACTGCCGTCTTGATGGTTCGCAGAGTTCCTGGTGGAATTTTTATCGGGATGGCCGCAACAACTGTTTTAGGTCTTTTGACTGGCTTGATCCAAGCACCATCCAGTATCGTTTCTGCTGCACCGAGTATTTCTTCCACATTCTTAGTGGCGCTAAACCATGTAGGAGACATCAACTCCCTGCAAATGTGGGTCGTAGTACTGACTTTCTTACTCGTCACTTTCTTTGATACGGCAGGCACCTTGGTGGGACTTGCCAATCAAGCGGGCTTTATGAAAGACAACAAAATGCCGCGGGTCGGCAAAGCACTTGCTTCTGACTCCACCGCCATGCTCGCTGGTTCTTTATTAGGGACCTCACCAGTAGGCGCATATGTCGAATCCTCCGCTGGGATCGCCGTGGGCGGTCGCTCTGGCTTGACTGCCGTGACGACTGGAGTTTTCTTCTTGTTCGGCTTGTTCTTTTCACCATTGCTATCCGTTGTTACTTCCCAAGTGACGGCACCAGCACTGATCGTCGTAGGCGTGCTGATGGCACAATCGCTACGAGAAATCAAATGGCACGAAATGGAAATCGCAATCCCAGCCTTCTTGATTCTACTAGGCATGCCGTTGACCTACAGTATCTCCGATGGGATCGCCTTGGGCTTCATCTTTTACCCAATCACCATGTTAGCAGCCAAACGGGGCAAAGAAGTCTCACCAATCATGTACGGCTTGTTCTTTGTCTTTCTTGGGTTTATGTGGATTTTGAATGTGTGAGAGAGACGTTTTAATGTAAACTTAGGATAGGATTTCAAGTAATAAAAAACCAGTTAAGCGTGGCTTAGCTGGTTTTTTATTATATGTCGCTTGCTATAAAAATGTTCAGAATTGAATAAGGATTTACTATCCGTGGTTTATATGCCGACGAATCAGGGCGTTGTATTGCTTAAAAAATATACTCAATGATCTGATCGATTTTCGCCATATCTTGTAAAGGGAGGTTTTAGTTTCTCTACCATTCATTGATTGTAAGATTACTTTGAAGTGAAACTTCATTCCAAAACCGCCCATCCCAACAATTTTCACGCAAAACCTGCGCTTTTCTTTCTGTTATTGTTATAATAAAAGAAAACGCAAAGGTGGGAAATCATGACAACGATCAAGGACATTGCTGAAAAGGCGGGAGTAGCGAAAAGTACGGTTTCCCGCTATCTGAACAATGGCTATATCAGTGAAGAAAAGCGCAAAAAAATTGATCAGATCATTGCTGAAACTGGCTATCGCCCCAATACATTTGCTCGTTCGCTGAAAGCCCAAGACACGAAATTGCTGGGCGTGATCATTCCTCGACTGAATTCACCATCGACAAATGATGTGTTGAAAGGGATCGATACGACGGCACGGGAAAACGGCTATCAAATGCTGATCACCAACTCTGATCAAAGCGATGAACGGGAATTAGAAAATATCGAAATGCTGGTTAAACAAAAAGTAGCAGGGATGATCCTGTTTGCGCGCAAAATCACACCGCAGCTGCAAGCGGTGCTGGCAGAGGTTCCTATGCCTGTTTTATTGTTAGGTCAACAGTTAGCTGGCATTCATTCCATCGTCCATGAAGATTATCAAGCTGGCAAAACCATGGCAGAATATGCAGTCAGCGCTGGCCACCGACGTTATTTATTTGTTGGTGTCAGCGAAAATGATTATGCGGTAGGTGTCTTGCGGAAAAAAGGGTTTCTTGATGTCTTGGCACAAACGCCCAACGTCAAAGTCGACTTTATCGAAACGTCCTTTTCAAGAAGAGAAACGTACCAAAAAGCCCTTGTGTTCTTGAAAGATCAATCGGCAACGTACATCGCCTGTGCTACCGACAATATTGCTGTTGCTGTATTGAAAGCCGCCCATGAACTAGGGTATCAAGTGCCGCAAGACTTTTCCTTAAACGGCTTTGGCGGCTATGATTCGACGGATTATGTCTATCCGACCATCACAACGACCCAATATCCCTATGTCCAATTAGGCATCGATGCCGTCTTAACGATCCAAAAACTGACGCAAGGGGAAGAGGTTCCTGAGGTGATCGAATTACCGAATAGATTAGTGGTCAAACAGTCGACTGCCAAGCTTGACAAGCAGGAGAAATAAAGCAAACATTTTTAGAGAAAACAGGACGTCCAGTCGCGGCGTTCTGTTTTTTTATTTTCTTTGCTTGCAATTGCAAACGGTTTCTGTTAATCTACAAATGTAGAACCGGTTCCACAAATGGACCGACGATCAAAGGAGTGGGAAAAATGAAGGAACAAAAAACGATCGACCAAGTGTTAGAAGCTGTTGGCGGCAAAGAAAATGTCAAAAACTTTGAACACTGTGCCACACGTTTGCGCTTGATTTTGAAAGACGATCAGTTAGTAGATAAAGACAAAGCGGAAGCAGTTGAGGGCAGCAAGGGCTATTTTTTCAACACGGGACAGCATCAGTTCATTTTTGGAACAGGGAAAGTCAATGAAGTTTATCAAACCTTCGCAGCAGAAATGGGCAATGACGCCTCCGCTGATAAAGCTGGCTTCAAAGACGATGTCTATTCGAATCTGTCACCCGTCCAAAAAGTTGTCCGCACGTTGTCAGATGTCTTGGTGCCATTGATTCCAGCTTTGGTAACGACGGGGCTTTTGATGGGGATTCGGGGATTATTGACCGAGTTGGGGGTCACTTATAGTGCTGACTGGTTAGCTATGTTTGAAATGTTAACGGATACAGCGTTTGCCTTTTTACCTGTTTTGATCGCCTATAGTGCGACGAAAAAATTCGGCGGTAATCCGATCATTGGGATCGTGGTAGGATTGATGATGGTGGCACCGCAATTGCCGAACGCTTGGGCAGTTGCCAGCGGGGATGCAGAGCCATTGCACTTATTCGGTTTATCGATCTCTGGGTATCAAGGGTCGATTTTTCCAGCAATTATTGTCGGGCTCTTAGTTTCTAAGCTAGAAAAATGGTTCCGTAAATTTGTTCCGCAAATGATGGACTTGATTGTGACACCATTCTTAACGATTGTCATTACTTTAGGTTTGATTTTGTTTGCGTTAGGACCAATCTTGCAAGTAGCTGAAAGAGCAGTCATCAACAGTATCGTCTACTTGGTGCAAGCACCATTGGGCATCGGTTATATCATTTACGGAGGGGTTCAGCAAGTGATCGTGATCACTGGATTGCACCATTCGTTAAGTATTATTGAGTTAGGGTTATTGAATACGACAGGCGAAAACGTCCTACAAGTCTTAGGTACAGCAAGTATGGCGGGACAATTTGGGGCAGCGATTGCTGCGGCATTTATTTATAAAAACAAAGTCAAACGCTCAAATGCCATCAGTGCGGCGGTTCCAACCTTATTTGGGATCACGGAACCTTTACTATTTGGGGTCAACTTACGCTCGATGCGCATTTTTGGCGCAGGCATGCTGGGAGGCGCAGTCGGCGGGTTTGCGACGTATGTCTTCCAATTAGCTGCCACTGGGATGGGCATCACTTTTATACCAGGACTGTTGTTGTATACTGGAGATTTCGGTGCCATGCTGAAATACGTTGTCGTGATTTTGATTGCCTTTGGTGTCGGTTTTGCTGGTGTCCAATTGCAGCGCAAACCGCTAGCCAAAGAGTTGAACCAATAAATAATCCCTTGCTGTTCATCGCAAGAGAAAAGAGGTACCACATTGTTAACGAAGGAATACTGGGCACAGCTTGCCCAAACCCAAAACGATTTAGCAGAAAAAATCAGTGCTGATGCGTGGCGCTTGAACTATCATTTGATGCCAGAAACAGGATGGATGAACGACCCGAATGGTCTTTGCCAATTCAAAGGCGTGGTTCATTTTTACCATCAATATGTACCGCAAACACCCCATGGCGGGGAACCACCCCACTGGGGACACAAAACGTCGACGGATTATGTCACGTTTCAAGAAGAAGCGCTGTTTCTTTCTCCCGAACACGACTATGACAAAGATGGGGTCTACTCGGGTTCTGCCTTTATCGAGAATGACACGATCCATTTCTTCTATACTGGGAATGTCAAACATCCTGGTGATCATGACTATACCTTTAGTGGACGAGAACAAAACACGGTCCATGTAATCAGCAAAGACGGCTATACCGTCGAAAAGCAAGAAGTCGTGATTCCTCATGAGGACTACCCTGAAGGATTTACCGATCATATTCGTGACCCAAAGGTTTTTGCCCACGAAGACACCTACTATATGCTGCTAGGCGCGCGTACGTTGGAAAACGAAGGCAAAATTTTGATTTATGAATCGACGGATTTAAATGAATGGACCTATCGAGGAATCTTTTTCGGTGAGGACTATGCTCTAGGCTACATGTGGGAATGCCCAGACTACTTCCATTTAGATGGCAAAGATGTGTTGGTCTTCTCACCGCAAGGCTTGGCAGCCAAAGAACATGCCTACCAAAATATTCATCAATCAGGGTATCTGATTGGTGAGGTGGATTGGGAAACCCTGACGTTTAAAGAAACTTCTGCGTTTCGTGAACTTGATTATGGGTTTGACTTCTATGCCCCGCAAACCTTTGAAGATGAGCAGAAACGTCGGATCTTGTGGGGCTGGATGGGGCTAGGGGATACCAGTCCTGAATACAGCAATCCTACGATCCCTCGCGGATGGCAGCATGCCGCAACGCTGCCAAGACAGCTTTCTGTCAAAAATGACCAGTTGTATCAACAACCTTTGCCAGAATTCCAAAAATTACGAGACAAGCAAGTCAGCCAAAAAATTGTGCTTTCAGAGAAACCGCAGCACTTGTCTCTCGATGAATTGGCATATGAGTTGCAAGTTACGGCGGAAGCCCCATTGCAGCAGTTCCAGCTGGGGCTTTTGCAAGATACGACTTTGGCTTATGAAGCTGGTGTCTTCACGATCCATCATGGCGTTTCTGGCTACGGTCGTAAACAGCGCAGTGTCAAGGTCGATGAACTGACGCAGCTGCAGATTTTTGTCGATACGTCTTCGATTGAGATCTTTCTAAATGGCGGGCAATATTGTTTGACCTCTCGCGTGTATCCCAAACGGACCGAGGCGATCGCTCTCAGCGGAACCGGCACGGTTTGTGTCAATGCTTGGGCATTGGCGAAAAATTAAAGCAACGATCCGAAAACGACAGCAAACAGTTGGTTTTTCTTGTTGCACCCCCAAGAGTCAGCTTTTTCTCTGGCTTTTAGGGGGGCATCATACCAACTATTTTGCTGTCGTTATTTGCTTGTTACTGCTTTTGTTGGTTTTGGATAAAGGTCTGCAGCGCAGGCGCATCGATCCGATAGCCGTCTGCAGTTTTTGTGACTAGTTTTTGCGTTTTGAAATCTTTTAAGGTATACGTTAAATGGCGATAGCTCACGCCTAAGTATTCTGCGGTCTCCGTCAATTTTTCTTGAAAAAGATCATCGATCGAAGCTTCCAACAGTAGATGAGCAAGGCGCCAAGCTAAGGGATAGGTTTGATTGACGGAAAAATGATCCATACGCAGCAGCAATTTTTCACCGATAGTTTTGCCTAGTGTTTGTACGAAAGCCAGGTCTTGCATGAGCCCGTGAGCTGCTGCTTGCATCGGAATGCCCAGACATGTTGTTTCACCGATCGCAACCACGGTTTTCGGTACTGTTTCGGCGCCAATCAACGTGAGATCGCCAATGCAATCACCAGGATGGAGAAACTGCAGCAAGGCACGTTTGCCGTTTTCTTGTGTTTGAATGATCTTGGCTTTGCCAGTCAATAGGACGAAAAAGACCGACATCGGCACCGTTTCTTTTTGGATCGCTTCTCGATGATCAAAGGTCCAGAGGGCACTTTGTTGTAAAATCTCCTCAGGAATCGGCAAAGGGCAGTTTTCTTTGATTGGTACCTGCTTTATTGCCAAGGCATAAGCGGTTTTTTTCACTTTTTTCCTCCGAACTAGGAGAAATCTCCTATTTGTTTTTAGCCAGTATAGCACATACTTAGAAAAGCAAAAAAGAAAGTGTGGGAGAAAAAATGAATAAAAAGCAATGGATAGGATCAGGGATTTTTTATGGGCTGAGTGCATTCGGGATCAGCTTGACCATTAAAGCAAGCGTTGGGGTCAGTAGTTTTAATGCCTTGAATGTTACGCTGGCAACGATGTCAGGAATCAAAGTCGGCACCATCACAACAGCCATCAACTTGGGCTTTTTAGCTGCCTGTTGGCTATTGGATCGGCGGCAGACATCCCTCAAACAAAAAGGCAGTGAGTACTTGATTATGTTTTTCGCTTTGCTGGCATTCGGCTATTTGATCAATGGCTTTGTTTACTACTTCTTGGCATCACTGCACTTGACGAATTATTGGAGCCAACTAGCTGCTTTGATCGGTGGGATCTTGATTTCTGGAACGGCGACGGGGCAAGTCCTACGGTTGCAGGTCTTGAAATTTCCAATCGAGCACTGGTGTCATTTGCTGGCGCAACGCAGTCGTTGGACATTTAAGCAGTACCGTTATGGCGTTGATGCAGTCTGTATTTCGGGGGCACTCTTGCTAGCGATCAGTTTGGGCTTACCGCTAGCGGTGAGGGAAGGGACGGTCATTAGTTTCTTTTTGCTGTCAGGTGCTATCGCTTGGTCGAAGGAACGTGATTTGGCAGCGGCTTTACCCATTTGGCAAAGAAACAGTTAGCCAGTAGTATTCTTGGAATTGGGAAGGCGTCGAGTGTTCTAAAAATGCAGAAAGCGTTTTTTATGCTACTCTTATTAAAAAAGCGAGATATTTAGTAGGAGGAGACAGGATGAATCGGTTGATTGAAGGGTTTCAGGAAAATTTTGCACCAAAATTGGTTAGGATCAGTGAAAATCGGTTTTTAGTTGCCGTGCGCAACGGAGTCGCCGTTACGATGCCGCTGACGATAATCGGCAGTCTCTTTTTGATTTTAGCCAATCTGCCTTTTCCTGGCTGGACCGAGTTTGTCGGGGAATTTGGCGTCAAACTAGGCGCCGCCAGCAATTTTACATTTGGAATTTTGGGACTGGCCGCTTGTATCGGGATCGCCTACTATTTGGCGGCTTCGTATGAGATCGATCGGATCGGTTCTGTCGTGTTGGCAGTCTGCGCGTTTTTGCTGCTGCAGGCGGGGGAAGAATGGACGATCGATCCAGCTTCTTTGGGGGCGTCTGGTCTGTTTACAGGAATCGTCACGGCGATTGCGACAGTAGTGATCCATCGCTTTTTTCTCAAGCACCGCTTAGTGATTCGGATGCCAGCAGAAGTGCCGCCCGCAGTTGCCAAGAGTTTTTCGGTCTTGCTTCCCGGAGCTGCCATCATCACGGGTGCCTGGGTGATTCGGGTCTTATTGGAATTTAATGTCAATCAATTCGTGCAAGCCATCTTTTCACCGCTGGCAGTTGGTCTAAACACATTGCCTGGGATGCTGTTGTATACCTTTTTGATTTTGTTGCTTTGGTGTTTAGGGATTCATGGCAGCAATGTGATGGGGAGTATCGGCGATCCGATTTTTCTAGCTTTATTAGCAGCCAATACCGAAGCCTACACTGCAGGCGAACCGTTACCGAACATTTTTGCAGGCGGGTTTTATATCATGTTTTTGTGCTATGGAGGCACTGGTTCAACACTGGGGCTGATCATCAACATGTTAGTTTCAAAGAAAAAAGCCTATCGTTCCCTAGGGAAGATGGCTTTGCCCTCTGCTATTTTTTGTATCAATGAGCCAATCATTTTTGGGTTTCCGATCGTGATGAACCCTATTATGATGATTCCTTTCATCCTGACCCCCCTTGTATTATGTGTCGGAACGTATTTCTTGTCGGTCACCAATGTCATTGGGCGAATCATGTTCAATCCACCGTGGACCACACCGCCCTTTATCAATACTTACCTTGCAACCGGCGGCAATATCCCTGCTGTTCTTTGGAGTATCGCTTCCTTACTGATTAGTGTGGCGATCTACTATCCATTCTTTAAAATCAGCGAACGAAGTTTAACGGAAGAAGAAAAAGGCGTTACCGACGCAGTTGCCGCGAAGGGGGAGAACTAAACGCTTATGATTGGCTCGTGGTGCGTTGTTTTGTCTGGCGAAGAAAACAGTGGCTGCTACTCATCAAATTGCACAGTGATCCCAGATTTCGTCAATTGTTCCCATTCACGGATCGTTGGCAAGCGACCGTGGCAAAATAGCTGATCGTCGACATAAACGAGTGGCAGACAGCTGCGGCCATTGCTTGCTAATTGCTGCCTGACGGCTTGATTCGTATGAAAAGGGGCAGAATCTTCTGTAAAGAAGTATTCGTCGATCGTTAAAGGTTCGTTATGGAATGTTTGATGAGCCTGGGTTCTTTCTTCATTTATTTTTAACTGGTGAGTCAAGTGTGCTTCCCAAGTATCTTCTTTCTGGTCGGCATAAACCGCAATCATTGGCATTGCATCAAATCCTTTCCTGGCAGCTGATTTGTCAAAAGTATACCTGAATTTCTTGCCACGAGCAAAAAAGAGTATCAAAAAGAAGTGAAACAACAAAAAAAGACGCAAATGCGTCTTTTTTGTTGTTTCTTATTCGTCAGCGGGTAAAAAATCGAAATTGGTCAACTCGTTGTAAGAATACGCTTGGTCGATTTGACCCTTGTCTTTCGTCCAAGCAATGATTGCGTCGAATTGCTCTTGCGGCACTGCCTGGGCATACGGATAGTCTTCCTGGCTGTCTAAGTAAGTACTCATAGCATCGGGAAATTGATAGTCTGCCAAGATGTCGGCATAGTCTTTTGCTGAATGAGCATTCATGTAATCGATGGCTTCGTTGTAAGCAGTGTAGAATGCTTTTAGGTCTTGCGGGCGATTTTGGATAACTTCGTCCATAAATTGCAGTGTGCCGCCTTTGATGCCAGCATCTTTAGAGCTGCCTAAAACAATCGCCCCTTGGGCAGCCAACATGCTGGCTTGCGGTTCCGTATAAACAGCGCCATCGACTTGGTCATTGAGCAATGCTTCGGAACGGGCAGAAAAAGAAGCGATATCCACGATGTCATAGGTAAAATCATTTTCCTGTGCAAATTGGTCCATGATGTATTCTAAAATGAAATTCGGTACAAGGGTGATTTTTTTATCCGCTAACCCTTTCATCTCAGTGATCCCTGAATTCGGTGAAGCGAGAATCTTGAAGTTTTCCAAAATATCAGAAGTGATCGTCATATCGATGCCGTTTTGCTTAAAGGTCGCTTCTGTCATGACATCGCTGATGGTACCATCCAGCTCGCCTGCCTGCACCGCCACATTGCGGTCATTCGGGGAAGTGAAGGATTTGAGTTCCACAGTCAATCCTTGCTTTTCGAAAAAGCCTTCTTCTTTTGCTAGAATGATCGGAATCGCTGATTCAGCTGGTAACACCCCGATCGTCAATGGTTGATCTGTGACCGCAGCTTCTGTACTGCTAGTGCTGGAATTGCTGGTACTTGCTGTTTCGCCAGTGTTACCGCATGCGGCAGCGCCAACAGCGAATAGTGCTAGGATACTTGCTAAAATCGTTTTTTTCATTGGTTCATTTCCTCGTTTCTAAATCGTTGTTCAAAAGCAGCCATTGGTAGTGAGAACGGGATGACTGCCCGATGGAGTTCCATTGGCTTGGTTTGTGCCGTGTTGATACCTGGTTTGGTGGTAAATGCTAGAACAAAGCCTTCCTTTTCCAAGGTAGCGATCGTCTGCGGATCATAAAAACCAAAGGGATAGGCAAAAACATCCTTGATGGCCACGTGCTGATTGCAGCTTCGTAAGTCTTGCGCAAAGGCTGCTGGTGTTTCCCACATTGAACGCCCTTGCTGGTCCTTGCGTTCGTGAAAATGATCGGTATGGTTGGCATACTCGAAGACATCGCTCATTTCGGCTAATTCGGAGCCGCTCAATGTCCGCGAAACTTCTGGCTCGTAAGGCTGAGGGGCATCAAAAAGCCAGCCAGTCACGACAAAGGCTGTTGCCTTGAAACCAGCTTCTTTCAACAGTGGGTAGGCATATTCTTTCATCGATTGATAGCAGTCGTCAAAGGTCAGCAACACGGATTTTTCTGGTAGCGGCTGCTGCTGGAAATAAAAATCTTTGACTTCTGCAAGGGTCAACGTATGGTAATTTTCTGCTTTCAAAAAGTCGATTTGTTGTTTAAAATGAGAAGTGCTATTGAATAAGGGCAGAGGCAAGGCATCTTGATACCCGTCTGCGACTTTGATCGGGCGGACCTGATCATAAAGTTCTGCTTCGGGACGTATTTCATGAAATACGAGGGTCTGAAACATCATAAACCATCCTTTCTTGTCAATCACGCAAAAAATAGTATAGCATAAAATGTGAAAACCAACACAAATAATTTGAAGAAAGAAGTTTATTCTCTGATGAGTATTCTATTCGATTCCGTTTCCTTTACCTATGGAGACACCGCCATTTTTAAAAACCTTTCGTTTTGTTTTGAACAAGGCGCGACTTATGTGCTGCTGGGAGAATCGGGGATTGGCAAAAGCACGCTTTTATCCTTGATCAAAGGGTTGCAGCGACCGCAATCGGGCACGATCACTTACCAAGGCTGTTCCCCTGACAACATCGAGGTCGTTTTCCAAGAACTGCATTTGTTTCCTTGGCAAACAGTCTACCAAGCACTGGAAATGCCGCTGATTATCAATCAAACCCCTAGTGAGCGCCGTAAAAAACGGGTCGCCAGCTGTTTGGCTGAGTTGGGATTGACGCAGGTGCAGGACCGCTATCCGCATCAGCTTAGCGGCGGTCAAAAACAGCGGGCCGCCATGGGGCGGGGGCTGATCACACAGCCCGATGTTTTATTATTGGATGAGCCGACTGCTTCGCTGGACCAAGAAACCAAAGCAAACGCCCAAGCCATGATCGCTGCCCAACAGCAGCGCAGACAAAACAGCTTGATCGTGGTGACCCACGATCCAGAAGAGGCAGTGTTTTTGGGGCAGACGATTTTGCTGCTAAAAGATCAGGGCGTTACGCCGATCAGTAATCCATTTTACGGCAGCCAGCAGGAACGAGATTCGTTGGCTTTTTATGAAGTCGTCTTGCAGTTGAAAGAACAAATGAGGGAGGCGAGGCAATGAAACCCATCAAATCTTTTGCTTGGGGCTTCTGTTCGTTTGTCGTGGTTTGGTGGGGCGTAAGCTGGGTGACCAACAATCGCTCACTGCCTAATCCTTTAGAAACGGCCGAACGTTTTTGGGCACTGCGAGAAGTCTTACTGATCCACGCAGGTGCCAGTTTGCTGCGGGTATTTGCGGCGTTGAGTGGGGCGTTGCTAGTCGGGGTGCCGTTAGGAATCTTGATTGGGCGATCCCAAAGAGTGGATCGGCTGCTTGGTCCACTGCTTTACTTTTTATATCCGATTCCTAAAGTTGCGTTTTTACCCGTCTTTATGATTTTCTTTGGCTTAGGCAATCTCTCAAAAATTCTCTTGATTTTTGCGGTGATCGTCATTCAAGTGATCGTCTCGATTCGTGATGCAGTCACGAAGATCCCACCAGCGTATTTTCAGGTCATGAAAAATTATACCAACCAATGGCGCCATGTCTTGCGCTTCGTTATTTTGCCCGCGCTCATGCCCGCGCTTTTTGCCAGTGTGCGGGTCAGTATCGGGATCGCGTTGGCTTCCCTCTTTTTTGCCGAAAATTATAACACGACGTATGGTGTCGGCTATCTGATCTTAAGTGCGTGGTCAAAAATGGACTACCCACAAATGCTTTCGGGTATCCTCCTGATTGCTTTGATGGGCTATCTGCTTTTTGCCAGTATCGATTTGTTGGAAAAAGTGGTGTGCCGTTACCGACAATCTTAGAAAAAAATGATCGATTGATGAATGTTTGCGGCAGTTCGTGTATTTTTGAACAAAATGATTTATACTAAGGATATCTTATTGAGAATCATTCTCACTGAAAGGAAGACCTTACTATGAAAGAAATCGATCTGTCAAAAACGCTCTATGAACTTGTGGCACAATACCCTGAAATACAAGAAATCATGAGTCAACTAGGGTTTACGGCGATCAATCAACCAGGGATGCTGCAAATTGCTGGACGTTATATGACGATACCCAAAGGTGCTCAGATGAAGAAGATCCCCTTGGAAATGGTTTGTCTCGCTTTCGAAAAGCAAGGGTTTCTTGTGAAAGGAGCGACGAAATGAAAACTAACAGTCAAAGACAAGAACGGATCGTCGAAATACTGAGTTTGCTTCACCAAGGCGGTTCCTTTGAAGAGGCTAAACGCTTGTTTAACGAAGAATTTGATGGTGTGGATGTGACGGAGATCACTGCTGCTGAAAAAGCTTTGATCCAAACGGGGTTGGACCCTTCTGAGATTCAGCGTTTGTGCAATATTCATGCTGCTGTTTTCAAAGGATCGATCAATGAGATCCATGACTCCAATGAAGAATATGGGCAACCAGGCCATCCTGTTCATACCCTTAAATTGGAGAACCAAGTCCTGCAATCCTTGTTGACCGATGAGATCGACAGCCTCTTAGCCAAAATCAAAACCGGTGATTGGACGCCTAAAAAGCGTCTACAAGCTGCCTGCAATGATTTAATGCAGATTGACAAACACTATGCGCGAAAAGAAACGTTGATTTTTTCTTACATGGAGAAGTACGGCATCACTGCGCCGCCAAAAGTGATGTGGGGTGTTGATGATGATATTCGGGTTATGATCAAAGCGCTCAATGAGCTTTTGGCATCCGAAAAAGCTGCCTATAATCCAATTGCTGTCCAATGGGAAGCAGTCAAAAACGAGATCGAAGAGATGATTTTCAAAGAAGAAGAAATCATGGTGCCCATGACGCTGGATGTCTTCAGTCTTAAAGATTGGGAACAAATTGCGGCTGACAGTTTTGACATCGGCTTTGCCTTTATCCCAGAACCGCTTCCTTGGAAACCGAGCCAAGAATCCCTTGAAAAGGAACTGGCGGCAGAACCCGCACGGCAAGCGGCGATCAAACAAGCCCAAGAAACAACCGCTGGCATCGCAGCCGGTTTAGGATTCAATGACTTTCAAGTCACAGAACCGGAAGATTCGCCGCAAATTGCTGAACAGCCGACCGTTTCATTGCCTACTGGTAATCTGCAATTTGAGCAATTGGTGGCCATTTTTCAAACGTTGCCAGTGGACTTGACCTTTGTAGATAGTGAAGAGCGGGTGCGCTTTTATTCAGAAGGCAAGAGTCGCGTCTTTCCACGAACGAATTCGGTTTTAGGTCGTGAAGTCGTCAACTGCCATCCACCGAAAAGCATGCATCTCGTGCAACAGATTTTGGATGATTTTCGAGCGGGTACCAGGGAGACAGCAGAATTTTGGATCGATATGCGGGGCCGTAAAATCTATATTCGCTACTTTGCATTAAAAAATGAAGCAGGCATCTATTTAGGTTGTCTAGAAGTCACGCAAGACATTACAAAGATCCAAAAAATCGAAGGGCAAAGCCGGTTGTTGGATCAGTGAGCAGTTTGGAGAAAGGCTGATCCGTGTCTATTTGAAACGAAGCAAAAAAAAAGAAAAATCAATAAAACGCTTGCAACGTTTCTAGAAAAATAGTATAGTAAAGGCAATCAAATGGGTAGTTACTGATAATGCAGGCTATACCTTTTTACGTGTGTATGGATCCTACACATGTATTAAGGTATCGCCTTTTTTCATTTTAAGGAGGTGAGAAGCGTCTTGAAGATCAAAAAAATCTTAAACAACAATGCAGTTTTGGTCGGACAAGATGGCAAAGATTTTATCTGGATCGGTACCGGCCTTGGCTTCAAAATGAAACCAGGACAAACCGCCGATGAATCAAAAATTGAAAAAGTGTTTGTGCTTCATAAGAAATCCTCTGATCGTTTGATGGAATTGCTAGAGAATATTCCAATCCAATATGCGTCTCTTGCGGATGATATTATCCGTTATGGAAAGCAAGTCATTTCCTACCAATTAAGTGATTCCATTTACATCTCTTTGACGGATCACATCTATAATTTGATTCGCTTGAAAGAAGAAGGGATCAGCATCAACAATCGCTTGACTTGGGAAATCAAGCGTTTCTATCCCAACGAGTATGCAGTAGGAGAGCATGCGGTTCGATTGATTGAAAGCAAAACGCAATTCTCCCTAAATGAGGCAGAGATCAGTAATATCGCCATGCATTTTATTAATGCGCAAATCAATGACGATTCAGAGAAGATGGAAGATATCGAATTGCTGACACAAAAAATCAAAGACATTATTTCACTTATTCGTATTCACAATCGTGTGCACATTGATGAGAATAGTTTAGCTTTCGATCGCTTCGTCACCCATTTGAGATTCTTTTTTAAACGGATTGAAAACAAGGAAATCGTTGAAGGCGTCGGGAATCCTCTGTTAGTCCACGTGATTGATAAATATCCTAAAGCCTATGAAACCACCCGTTTGATTGGCGAATATTTAAATAAAACATTATATGACGATGAACAATTGTATTTAACGCTTCATGTACAAAAATTGATCGATCAATAATTCAAGGTGTTACTGGTAAAGCAGGCAAGACTTGACAAGGCTACAAGAAATGTAGTGTTGTTTGGTCTTGCCTTTTTTATTGGTTGTATAGTAGAGAAAGGAATGAATGAGATGCAATACCAAGAATTGAATGAACAAATTTTAAAGAATATCGGCGGAAAAGAAAACATTGCTGGATTGACGCATTGTATTACCCGTCTTCGGTTTAAACTTAAAGATGAATCAAAAGCCCAGACCCAAACGATCAAAAATTTGCCGGGGGTTGTCACCGTCGTCCAAAGTGGGGGACAATATCAAGTAGTTATCGGAAATCACGTAGGAGAAGTTTACAAAGAATTTACGGACATGATCGATATGAATACGGAAGAAACTTCTGGGCAAGAGGAAGAACCAAAAGGTATTTTAAACCGATTTATCGATATTGTCGCTGGTATTTTTACACCGATCATCAATGTCTTGATGGCAGCAGGGATGATCAAAGGGTTACTTGCTTTATTGACAACATTTGAAGTGCTGGATAAAGCATCAGGGACGTATTTGATTTTAAATGCGACAGGGGATGGATTGTTTTATTTCTTCCCACTCTTTCTAGGGTACACTGCTTCGAAAAAATTTGGGGGTAAACCCTTTATCGGAATGGCGATCGGGGCAGCATTAGTTTATCCGACGATCGTAGCAGCAAATGGCGGAAGCGAAGCGATGTATACCTTATTTGCAGGTTCTGTCTTAGAATCTCCAATCTATATTACTTTTCTTGGAATCCCTGTTATATTGATGAGCTATACTTCAAGCGTGATCCCGATTATTGCAGCTACTTATTTGGCATCAAAACTAGAAGCTTTCTTTTCTTTATTGATTCCACGAGCAGTGCGGAGTTTCTTTGTTTCTTTTCTGACCTTGATCATCACAGTGCCATTAGTCTTTCTAATCGTTGGACCGATTACTACTTGGGCAGGATTATTATTAGGGCAAGCATTGTCAGCTGCTTACGAGTTTAGTCCGATTATCGCGGGTATTGTTATCGGTGGATTTTGGCAAGTCTTCATTATGTTTGGCCTGCATTGGGGCTTTGTGCCGATCGCTTTGAACAACTATGCCACACTAGGGTACGATGTCGTGATGATGGCTGGTCTGGCAACACCTGTGGCGATGGCGGGAGTCACCCTCGCAATCTTTTTGAAAACTAGAAACAAAAAATTAAAAGAAATTGCCTTCCCTGCTTTTCTTTCGGCAATCTTTGGTATCACGGAGCCGGCACTGTATGGGGTAACCTTACCAAGGAAAAAAGCATTTTATACTACCTCCATCGCAGTCGCTGTTGCAGGAGGAATCATGGGATTGTTCAAAACGAGAGTCTATATCAATGGTGGGACAGGTATTTTCGCTTTACCACGATTTATTCACCCAGAAAATGGCATTGATAACAGCTTTATCGGGTTTGCCTTAGCTAGTGCCGTTGCCTTTGCATTAGGATTTTTGATCACGTTCTTTTATGCCTATAATCCTAAAAGTGATGACGAACCAACTAGTGAAGGAACTCAGGAAAAAAACGTGGAGCCATCGACACTGAATCATGAACTTGGACAAACTGTTCTCTATGATTTAGCAACACCAGTTAGAGGAACGATCATCCCACTAAAAGAAGTAAAAGACGAAGCGTTTTCCAGTGGATTGTTAGGGAAGGGATTAGCTGTCATTCCGTCAGAAGGAATGGTCTATGCACCAGCAGATGGAATCGTTTCAACACTTTTTCCGACAAATCATGCTGTGGGAATCACGACCGCAGATGGTGTTGAAGTTCTGATTCATGTAGGGATGGATACAGTGAATTTGAAAGGACAGTATTTCCAACCAGCCGTTGCCCAAGGAGACTCAGTAACGAAGGGACAATTACTTTTGAGTTTTGATAAAGACGCATTGGAAAAAGAAGGCTATTCCATCGTGACACCGATTATTATTTCAAACACGGCGGATTACCTAGATATTGTTGAAACAGACAAACAAGATGTTGAAAAACAAGATACCTTATTAACGGTCATTGGTTAGGAGGAAAGACAAGTTGAAAAAAAATATCTTTTTATTCGTAGCAGATCAGATGAGAAATGACGCACTCGCACATATGGGGAATCCCGCATCAATCACCCCTAACTTTGATGAACTGGCAGAAGAAGGGGTTTCATTTGAAAATGCCTACTGCCAAAACCCTGTCTGTGTGCCTTCTAGAAATAGTTTTCTGACAGGTTTTTATCCACATGTCAATGGGCATCGAACGATGCACTATTTGCAAAGAGAAGATGAACCCAATATTTTGAAAGAAATGAAGAATCAAGGCTATGAAGTCATCTGGATCGGCAGAAATGATGTGGTTCCAGGTGATAAACCAAAAACAGACTATTGTGATGAATATTATGACGGTGTGGTAGACGAAAACACTCGGGATGCTCAAAATAGTGAAGTCAATCATTCTGCTGATATGAACGAAGCCAGTAAACAGCTGTACGACCAGATGCTTTCAGGAGATACGTATTATTCATTTTATATGGGAAAATTACCAGACAGTGAGGGCTATGGCAAAACGGACTGGAATTGTGTGAAAAAGGCGTTGGACTATCTTGAACGCCGCAGTCAGGAAAAGACAGACAAACCATTTTTCGTTTATTGTACGATCTCATTCCCGCATCCACCCTATGCTTGCGAAGATCCATGGTATTCGAGTATTGATCGTCAGAAACTGCCGAAACGCCGGCCGAATATCAAAGATATTCCTAACAAAGCCTCAATGCTGTATGGCATCAATGAGAAACAGAATTTGAACGGTTGGACAGAAGAGCGTTTTGATGAATTACGAGCTACCTATTTAGCAATGGTTTCGCGTTTTGATCATCAACTGGGCATGATCAAAGAGAAGCTGCGTGAAACAGGCTTTTATGATGAAACAAACCTCATTGTTTTCAGTGACCATGGAGACTATACTGGTGACTACACGATCACTGAAAAAGTCCAAAACTGTTTTGAAGAGCCGATCACGAATGTCCCATTGGTCATCAAACCTGCTAAAACGATTGAAAGTGTGCCGCGAATCACCAAAGCACAAGCGGAACTGCTAGATTTACCAGCAACGATCGCCGAACTGGCTGAGTTCGATCTTTCCTATACACAATTTGGAAAATCATTGGTTCCTGTGATCGAAGGAGCCGAAGAGCACAAAGATGCTGTTTTTTGCGAAGGCGGACGCATTCATGGCGAGACACAAGCGATGGAGCTGGGGCATGGACCGAAATCTCCGTATTGGCCGCGGCTTGCGACACAGTATAGCGAAGGTCCGGAACATACAAAAGCAGTTATGTGCAAGATGGGAAACTATAAATATGTGATGCGTCTTTATGAGCATGACGAATTATATGATTTGGAAAAAGACCCAATGGAAATCAAAAACTTGGCGCTAGAAAAAGAATACGCCGAAATTGTCGAGAAAATGAAACAACGCGTTACTCGTTTTTATATGGAAACGACTGATTTTGTTCCGATGAAACGGGACAAACGCTAAATAAGTAAAAAAAGAATCGAGGCCTCCACATGAAACACATCTCCGTATTGATCAAGCCAGCATCCTCTCTTTGCAATCTGCGCTGCACCTATTGCTTTTATGCTAACGTCAGTTCCTTGCGCGAAGTGCGTTCCTTTGGCAAAATGAAAGAGGATGTAATGGAAAAGATGATTGCAAACATTTATGTAGACTTAGAAGCTGGCGATCATTTGACGTTGGCATTTCAAGGCGGAGAGCCGACGATGGCGGGGCTGAGTTATTTTAGAAAACTAACGGCTTATGTTGCGGCGCAAAAAAAGCAAGTGACAGTACACTATGCGATCCAGACCAACGGCATGGTGATCAATGACAAGTGGTGTCGTTTTTTGAAAGAGCATCGCTTTTTAGTCGGGCTGTCGATCGATGGGCATCCGCTTGCGCACGATCGGCATCGATTAGACGCCAAAGGGCGGGGGACCTTTGCTAGGGTTTTACAGACCAAGCGGTTATTGGATGCCTATCAGATCGAGTACAATGTCTTGTGCGTGTTGACAAATCCGTTAGCAAAGGAAGCCCAGCGTGTGTTTGACTTTCTCAAGGAAGAGCAGATTGCCTTTGTGCAATTCATTCCTTGTTTGGCTGATTTGGATGCCACATCAACCAACGACTATGCCTTGACACCAAGAAGCTTTGCTGGCTTTTATCAGCAGCTGTTGGCGTTTTGGCTGCAGGAATTGAAGCAAGGGCGCTACCTAAGTATCAAGCTGTTCGATGATTTACTGAATCTATTGGTGCGGCAGCAAGTAACTGCCTGCGGGATTCTAGGCAATTGCCAAGTGCAGTATGTGATCGAAGCCGACGGCAGTGTCTATCCTTGTGACTTTTATGTATTAGATGAGTTTCGCATGGGCTATATCCAAGAGCAAACGTTACGGGAATTGTTTTCTCAAGACTGTTCGCAGCAGTTTTTGTGCCAGAAAAAAGACATGCCTTCGAAGTGTACGCAATGTCCTTTCCAAAAAATGTGCCGAGGAGGCTGTAAACGAATGAAAGATGCAATGTACGTGGATAGTGAGGGTTTTTGCGGTTATCAGGAGCTGTTAAAAGACTTCACACCTAGAATCAATGAGATACTGGGGCTTTTGCAAGGGGTGAGACAATGATCGGACTGATTTATTTTCTCGTGATCGTCTTAGCAAATGCCGTAGGGGCAGTTTCGGGCATGGGGGGCGGCGTGCTGATCAAACCGATTTTCGATTTTATCGGCGCCCATTCTGTTGCTGCGATCTCTTTTTACTCGGCGACAGCGGTCTTCACGATGTCCATCGTTTCGACAGCTAGACAATTAGCCAGTGGACGGAAAATCAATTGGTCGATTGCCTTGTGGGTTTCTGGCGGCGCTGTGTTAGGCGGTGTTTTAGGCAATGTTGCCTTTGAACGGTTATTGCTGGTCTTTCGAGATGACAAGATGGTTCAGCTGATCCAAATCCTTGTGACCGTGCTAACACTATTGTTTGCTTTTTTGTATACAAAATATAACTGGCGTGGGTTTGCGCTGGAAAAAGTCGGCTGGTATGCAGCTTGTGGCTTGATTCTCGGCTTTCTAGCCAGTTTGCTGGGGATCGGCGGCGGACCCATCAATGTTTCTTTATTGATGCTGCTGTTTGCCATGCCGATCAAAGAGGCGACGATTTATTCAATTTGTACGATTTTTTTCTCACAGCTGGCAAAAATTTTGACGATCGCTTTTTCGACAGGTTTTGGTGCGTATGATCTGCAAATTTTGTGGTTTGTTATTCCAGCCGCGATCGTGGGAGGACTATTAGGCGCCAAGGCCAGCAACGTCCTGTCACCGCAGCGAGTGACACTGGTATTTCAAACTGTGATCGTGCTGGTGTTATTGATCAATCTGTACAATGGCTATCAATTATTGTAAAAAGGAGGCAAACAGATGCCCACGATTCCAGCAGGAACTTATCGAATCGGCACGAATACGATGGACGGCTTTGCCGAGGATCTTGAGGGACCGCAAATCAGCCTCGACAGCCCAGCATTTGCCATTGATGCCACGACGGTGACGAACCAAGCTTTCCAAGTTTTTGTGGAAGCAACAGGATATGTCACAGAAGCCGAGCGCTTTGGCTGGTCGTTCGTTTTTCACTATTTTTTAAGTGAGCAAACGAAACACCGCAGTCAAAAGGTACCAAATATGGCTTGGTGGTACGCGGTTAGCGGCGCAGATTGGCGTCATCCTGAAGGACCTGATTCAACGATTGCCCAGCGGATGGATCACCCAGTGGTTCAGGTGTCTCGCAACGATGCGATCGCCTATTGCCAATGGGCAAAAAAACGCCTCCCGACAGAAGCAGAGTGGGAGATCGCTGCAAAAGGCGGGACAAGTTTTGAAAAATATCCTTGGGGAAGGGAATTTTTGGCAGAAAATACCTATCATTGCAATATTTGGCAAGGAGAGTTTCCAAAAAGCAACACGCGAGCAGATGGCTTTGCCAATACAGCGCCAGCGAAATGGTATGAGCCCAACGGTTTTGGTCTGTATCAAATGATCGGCAACGTCTGGGAATGGTGCGTCAATCCTGCCCGCATCCCGCTGACACAGTTTCAACAACAGACGGGACAAACCTTTTGGGCAAGGAATCAAACACAAGATGATCAACTGTATGCGACTCGCGGTGGTTCGTTTTTGTGCCACGAATCCTATTGCAAACGATACCGAATTGCCGCTAGAAATGGTAATTCTGGGATGTCGGCAGCCAATAATTTAGGGTTTCGGTGTGTCAAAGACTTGGATCAGTAAACCGATAAAAGCAAAAGCGGCACCTATTCACGTGGATAGGTGCCGCTTGTTTTATTGCCATTCGGATTGATAATTTCCTTTGAGATCATAAACATAATTGATCTCGGTGCGATTACGAATCCCATTTAAACCAACGGTCCAAGTCCATTCGCCTTGGAAGCCGTTTAAAATGACGATGCTGACGCCAGGAACATAGTGATCCAGCTGAGCTGCTCGTGCCTCAGAATCCTTGATGATCTTGGGAATGACGCCCCAATCGATGGCATCAAAGGCAATGGTATCTTCCATCGAAAGCTCGATCGTATCGTCGTCTTTTTTCCATTTGGTCAACAGATTTTCTGGGTAATACCAATACTCGTCTTGCAGGCCTGTGTTTGGATTGATCACTCGCGCAACTGCATAAATGCCGCTTTTTAGCGGGACATTGCGGATGTGAAAACTATAGCTGACCAGTTGCAGCTCTTTGTCCTTGAATGAGGATTGATTCGGCAGCACCGCCATAATTTCTTTGGCACTGGCTTCTTCTCGAAAGAGTTGGCGGTCTACAGGTAAAAAGGTGGAAACTACGCCAATACAAAAGAGAATCACTGGCAGCAAGAGCAATGAGAATAACCAATAGAATGGCGATTTTTTGCGTTTCTTGATGCCGATGATCAGACCGATCAAAAAGACCAGCAGGATCCCTGCTACCCAAAAGTAGGGGAACAAACGAATGATCTGATGTCTGGTTTCAACGACTTGGTATTCATTCAGACCAAACCAATTTTCTGCGATGGTGAGGTTATTTAAAACAATGATTCCGCCAATAATACTTAAAATAAATAAGAAAATCAATAGCAAAAGCATCCGACCGAGTATCCGACGTATCAGCGAGGGTCTAGTAGGTGGGGTCATGAGTCACGTCCTTTTTATTTTTTCGAAAATAGTAGGTTAAATACAAGAGTAGTACAACTGGTGTTTTTTTTCAATGATTGTAGACAAAAAAACTGCATCCACAGATGCGACCTCAAAACGTTAGACCAAAAATCTAACTTTTTGGGGTCAGGACATCGCAGATGCAGGTTTTATTTTCATTTAGTCGAGGGTTTGTTGGCGGGCGATAGCTGGAAAGAATTTCAGGCTATACAAGGCGCTGATCCCAACTAGAATATAAATGACGCGGGCAATGATCGACGTGCTGCCGCCGGTGATCGCTGCGACAAGGTCAAACTCGAAGGCGCCGACCAGCAGCCAATTGATACCGCCGATGATCAATAAGGTCAGTGCGATCCCATCAAATGTTTTTAACATAGGAAACTCCTCTCTAGTTGTCGTCCCATCAACGTTCATCGTCGGTGATGGTGACATCTTTTTCTTTCTCGCCTTCTTGATTGCGCTCATTATAGATATAGACATGGCGAACGATTTTAATCAGTGGGCGAATGGTTAAAAAGACTCCGCCGATCAAATAGGCGATCGTTCCGTATAGCGCAGGCAAACTAGTTAATGAAACGATACTTCCGAAAATATAAAACAAGCCCGTCAAAATATCATTCGTAAGTGAGATCAACATGTAGCGATTTTGAAAGTAGATGCGAAAGCGGCTTGCCTTGATGATCACATCTTCTTCTTTTCCCGGATCGACTTGATGTTCACTCCGTTTGATTTTTGGCATAGGTGCCATCACTGCTCCTTTATTTTTGCTAAGGTTTCAAGACAACTTTGATGTTCTTGTCTTCTTTTTTGTCAAAAATGTCATACGCTTTGGCAGCATCTGCTAAAGGCATCGTGTGGGTGATGATCTGTGACGGGTCAAACAAACCGTCTGCAATCATGTCATAAATTTTTGGCATCAAATGGATCACAGGTGCTTGCCCGTGTTTGACATCGATGTTACGCATAAAGAATTCTTGCAATGGATAAGAAGAAGCTGGTGTCATGTAAACGCCAGTGATTTGGACGGTACCAAATTTTTTGACTGCTTTGGCGGCCATCTGGATCGGTGAGATCGTTCCACTTTGCAAGCTGACTAGGTTTTTGGCTTTTTCTTTGACGGGTTCTAAACCATCCATCCCAACGCAGTCGATGATCACATCAGCGCCACCTTTGGTCAGCTCATACAGTTCATCAGCACTAGTAGCCAAATCATCCAATTGGAATGTTTCGACTTGATTGTAGCTGCTGGCTTTTTCTAAGCGATGAGCAACAGGGTCCACGGCAATCACCCGCTTAGCGCCTGCCATCACGGCAAATTTTTGGGCAAACAACCCAACTGGGCCTGAGCCTAAGACGATCACGGTATCATCCTTTTTGACGCCAGCGTTTTGGACACTCCAATACGCTGTAGGTAAGATGTCAGATAAAAACAATACTTTTTCATCAGGGATCGTTGATTCAGGTACGATAAACGAAGTGAAATCTGCGAAAGGAACCCGCAAGAATTCGGCTTGACCGCCCCAGTGGTTGCCGTTCATTTTTCCGAAACCGAATAAGCCGCCATACAATGTATCTTCTGAAGAATTGTCGCATTGACTTTCCATTTCATTTTGACAAAAGTGGCAATGGCCGCAACCGATATTGAAAGGGATGACGACGCGGTCGCCTTTTTTTAGTTTCTGTACTTGACTGCCAACTTCTTCGACAATACCCATTGGTTCGTGACCAACGACATAGCCTTCTTCCAAAACCGAGCCGCCATGGTGGTAAAGGTGGAGATCAGAGCCGCAGATCGCAGTTGCGGTGATTCGGATGATCGCATCCGTCGGTTCTAAAATCGTTGGATCTTCTACACGACGAACGTCCATTTTTTGATTTCCTTGCCAGGTTACTGCTTGCATCATTTTTCCTCCTTGTTTGTTCAGATAAGTTCGGACAATCACTAATTTTTTCAACAACACGTTTTTACTTTTTAGTAACAGATAATTTAATTCTGCAAGGATTTTAACGATTTGACAACGAAAACGCTCAAAACGGTTGATTTGTTTTTTCTTCATCAATGGTTTAAAAAAAGAAAAACAGATGATTTGCTAAAAAAGTGAAAGCGTGACACTATTAAAGTGAAGCATGCATGCGTTACGAGTATCTAACGGAATCTGCATCAACCAGTGACAAGAAATGAGGAGGGATGATCATGGATCTAACGATTCGAGGAAAAGCTTCCTGCACGAATTGCAATGAAAACTTTGATGGGAAGCTGGTCGTTCATTTACAAGAAGACAGCGAGGGGCAATTAACCATGGTACCACCGTTGGAAACGAATGAATTGGCAGAAGATGAAATCGCTATTCATTATGCTTACGGGGAAGTGAAGGAAGCCATCGAAGGAACCTTCGTATGTCCAAACTGTCAGACTGAAAATGAGGTTCGGATTGAAATTCCGACCGAGCTATTAGATGGCTCAATGAATTAAATGAATAATCAAATTGAAAAAGCTCTCTGTTCCTTGAACAGGGAGCTTTCGTTACCTATTGGTCATTGGTTTGTTTTGTGCCATCAATGATTTGGACATTGAAGTCTCGTAAGATGTCGAGTCCTTGTGACTCGTGGTTTTTACCAGCGACTAATGTTTTATTGATAGTAAAATCAGCGTCAGGAAAGGCGCTTTGGATCTCGATGGTATTGGAAAGGACACAGATGTTGGTTTCAACACCGGTGATTTCGATTTTCTTTTCTTCTTCAGGTTCAAATAGATTTTTCTTAATGTCGATCAAGACTTCAGGTGGAATACTGTAATAGTATTTCTTGACGACTTTTTCATTTTCGAGAGGCTTAAGTTCTGGGATCAGCTGCAGGGCATCGGCTTCTTCATCAGGTGTTCCTTTGACTTCGATTGGAATGTCGCGGGTGTGTAAGATGTACTCCCCATCCGCCCGTGCTTGTTCTAGGCGCTTGGCGATTCGTTTGACGAGAGCGGCGCCATCTGGCACATACGCTTCGTTCTCTTCATCGAGAATTTGGTTTTGCATATCGACAATGACTAGCATGTGGTTACTCCCTTTCTATAAACATCATTTGTCAAATGGTCTGACGTGAGGTTGAAAAATAGGTGCTATTTCTATGATGCCCCACTTTTTTTATATTTTCAAAGAAAACGCTCTTCTTGTCGAGAAACGGTAAAAACGTTATTTTTTTATTCGAATCACGATGCTTTTTGTTTGCTGAAAAGAAGAAGTAGTGATTGCTTTTAAATAGTACATTAAAAATAAATGAAAGTAGGTTAGGTTAAATGAGAAAGTTATTTTATATGGGGACTTTGCTTTTTTCAGTTGGTGTACTGGCGGCAGGATGCGGCAACAGTGAAACCGCTGATTCCTCGGGGAATGAGTCAGCAGATGGCAAAACGACGTTGGACTTTTGGTCCTTCTGGGGGTCTGGTGCAAGACAAGAAGTAATTGAAGAAATTATTGATGATTTTAATGCGTCACAAGATAAAATCGAGGTCAAATATAGCTACCAGCCTTGGGGCGATATTTGGACAAAATCACTGTCGTCGATCACTGCTGGCAATCCGCCTGATGTTATTGTACAAGATATTAATTCTGTTGCTCAGCGGGCAGAAGCGCAGCAAGCAACGAATTTAAGTGAGTATATCGAAGAGGGCTTTTCTGATGAATTTTATCCGCAATTATGGGATACAGTGGAATACGAAGGGGATGCCTATGCCGTTCCTTTCAATACAGATACGCAAGTGATTTTCTACAATAAGACACTCTTTAAAGAGGCTGGTATCAGTGAAGAGCAACTGCCACAAACGTGGGAGGAGTTAGAAACAGTTGCTCGGAAATTAGATGTCAAAAACGGTGATGACTTTGAGCGGATCGGCTTTTACCCATTGTGGAATTTAGGCGCTGACGTGTGGGCGTTGAATGCCGACGATGGCGTCAGCTGGTTTGACAAGGATGAGAACGTCAAAATCGATACAGACAACAAAGTGGAAGCGTTGGAATGGATCTTAGACTGGCAAGAGTATTATGGTCAAGATACCATCAATCGCTTAGAAGCTGAATTTGGTTCAGGGGTTGCCGATCCATTCATTTCCGGATTAGTGGCGATGCGTGCGCAAAACATCAACTACTACTCAAGTTTAGCAGAAAATGCACCAGATGACTTTGAATTTGGGGTCATTCAAATTCCTGAAAAAGAAAGTGGCTCTGGTCACTGGTCATGGGGCGGCGGGTTCGTCCTAGAAGTGCCATACGGTGCCAAAGATCCTGAAGCGTCCTATGAGTTTATCAAATACTTGTCGACACCAGAAGTTCAAGAGAAATTTGGTGAGAAGAGCTTTGATATCATGGCGAATCGGACAGCCAACGAAAACTTGGTCAACAACGACAATCTAGATGAAAACGGCCAAATGATCTACCAAATGGCGGATGAAAACTTTGCCAATACGGTGATCACGCCTGTGCCATTGACAGCGCCTGACTTCAGCAGTCTTGTCAATGAACAGATCGACCAAATCATGCTAGGCAGCAAAACACCGGCTGAAGGGTTGGCAGATGCGCAAAAAGCGGTGGAAGATCTTGTTGAGCAAAACAAATAAACCTCAAAACGAGCGTTTTTAAAAAAGAAGGAAAGTCCAGTCGGTTAGCGGACTGGGCTTTGCTTTCTGCTTTGCGAAGCGGACATGTTTTCTTGAACAAACAATGAGTAAAAATAGAATGGAGTGGAAGGAATGCCAAAGAAGCGTTCAAAAAGTAAACGGCAAGAAGCTCTTTGGGGCTACTTCTTCGTAGCACCATTTTTGCTTGGGTTCGTGGTGTTTATGTTAGGGCCCATGCTGTTTTCCTTCGTAGGAAGCTTTACCGATTACAATCTGACTTCGAAAATGAATTTTATCGGCTTTAAGAACTTTACCCGCATGTTCACGCAAGATACCCTGTTTTGGAAATCTCTCTATAACACGGCGTATTTTGTACTCTTCAATGTTCCCTTAACCACGTTGTTCAGTGTCTTTCTAGCCACGTTATTGAATCAAAAAATCCGCGGAATCAGTTTTTTCCGAACCACCTTTTACTTGCCAGCGATCCTTTCAGGGGTTGCCGTCTACGTCTTATGGATGCAATTATTATCTCCTTCCGCAGGATTGATCAATACCTTCTTGAGCTGGTTCAATATCAAAGGTCCAGCATGGCTGTTTGATCCCGAATGGACGAAACCAGCGTTGATTTTGATGAAGATTTGGAGTTCGGGGGGCGCGATGCTTTTGTATCTAGCTACCTTGCAAAATATTTCACCGACGCTGTACGAATCGGCTGAGATCGATGGGGCGGGAGTCTGGGCGAAATTCAAAAATATTACGATCCCTTTGATCACGCCAATCATCTTCTATGATGTGATTACTTCAACGATCGGTTCTTTTCAAATTTTCCAAGAAGCATACGTGATGACCAAAAATGGTACCGGCGGTCCTGCAAATTCACTGCTTTTCTATAATTTGCATATGTGGAACAAAGCCTTCGTCGCCTTTGATATGGGCTATGCGATGGCCATGTCGATGATCTTGTTCTTGATCGTCTTAGTCTTGACCTTTATCAATCTCAAGCTGGCACCACGCTGGGTTCACTATACCGGAGGTGGCAGCTAATGGAAATGACGACAAAAACACGAAGCAAATCAAGCCAACAGCGAGTCAAAAAAATCATCAGCTATGTGGTGATGTCGATCATCGGGATCGTGCTGCTGATTCCGTTGCTGTGGATGGTCTTTACGTCATTGAAACCGATGGAGGAGATCGTGCGCTACCCGCCGACCTTTTTCCCAGAAGAAATCAATCTTGGCAATTATTTGGAGACTATCAACGCCTTTCCATTTTGGCAGTATGCAAAAAATACGTTATTCATTACCGTCTTAGTGGTCTTCGGGAATGTCTTATCAAATTCCTTCATTGCTTATGGGTTTGCAAAATTGGCCTTTCCAGGAAAAAATCTGATCTTTGCCCTCGTCTTGTCTACCATGATGATTCCTGGCTTTGTGACGATGATCCCGCAATATGTCTTGTTTTCCAAAATCGGCTGGGTCGGCACCTATCTGCCGCTGATCGTTCCAGCGTTTTTCGGCAACGCCTTTAACATTTTCTTGATGCGGCAGTTTTACTTGTCTGTCAACAATGAATTGATCGAAGCCGCTAAGATCGATGGCGCCAATCATCTTTATATTTGGAGCCATCTAATGATCCCATTGACGAAACCCGCGCTGATCACGATTGCCATCAACTCCTTCAATGGGGCGTGGAATGATTTCTTAGGACCATTACTGTATATTCAAAACCAAGAAAAGTACACGCTGCAGATTGGCCTGCAAGTTTTCCAAAACCAATCAACGACCCAGTGGAACTACTTGATGGCAGGAGCAACGCTTGTGCTATTGCCGACGATCTTGCTGTTCTTCCTCGCTCAACGCTACTTTATTGAGGGAATGGATCTGACGGGAGGTTCCAAAGGATGAGAACAAAAGTTACCCCGCAACGCTTAAACCAAGCGCTGTTGACTGGCATCAACTGGCTTCCGCATTTACTGGTTTTACAAGGCATGTGGCTGTTGTATTCCTTGCCTTTGATCACGAGTACCACCGCTAGTCGAGCATTGATCGAGACGTTGACGGAACTGCGTAACGATGGCTTGGAGGCAAGCAGCAAAGCTCATTTTCAGCAAGCATTTCATCAGCAGTGGGCAACAAGAAAAGGGCAAGACCGTTTGCTCAGTCTATTCTTCTTGCTGCTTTTAGCGGACAGCTTTGTCTTTAGCCGTCTGCAGCACCCGCTGTTTCAAATCGCTAGTTACGCGTTAGCGTTCACCTTTGGCTTGTTTTGCTTGGTCTTACTTTATCAAACGAGGCTGCTTCACACCTATCCGCAGCAGCCCAGCTCATTGTTTTATAGTTTTTACCAGTTTGCTCGTTCACCCAAACGAGTACTGGCGCATCTTTTAGCAACAGTGACGCTTGTCTTGACCTTTTTGCTGTTTGGTCCAGTCTACTTATTGGTCTTAGGAATCAGCACCTTGTATTTAGTCAATGTCTTGCTCTGTGACCAAGCGCTCAAATAGAAAACAAACGGGTATCCCGAAACTTCCTTAGTGAAAAGCTAAGGAGTTTCGGTTTTTTTGTGAAAAGAAGGTTGACAGGGTCAAAAATTATGCCTATGCTGAATGTAAATTTAGTAAACAGTAAACAGATGAGGTGCAGCTATGGCAAGTATGAGAGATATCGCGAAATTAGCCGGGGTGTCGGTAGCAAGTGTTTCTAGAATCCTTAACAATGATGAAACCTTCAGTATCAATGAACACACGCGTCAGCGAGTCATTGAGATCGCCAATCAAATGAATTATTCAAAAGAAAAAAATCAACCCCATTCCCGTGAAGTCGGCGACCAAAACACGATTGCCATCATTACCCGCCACGATCGAGAGTCGGAAAGAAACGATCCGTATTTTATGATGATCCGCAATGGGATCGAAAAGGAAGCGGCGAAGTGGCGCTTAAAAACGATTCGGGCCTTTTCCATGCGGGAGCCTCAAAAAGATTTGGCACAATTGGCGAAGTATGGCGCAGTCATTATTATTGGAGAGATGACCAGCGATGCTTTGGCAGAGATCAGTCAGCAAAATGCCAATATTATCCTGGTGGATAATTATAGTGAAGCACCCAGCTACGATTGCATCCAAACCGATTTTGCCCAAAAGACTCACCAGATCCTCACGTTGTTAAAAGAGAAGGGCCATGAGAATATTGCCTTTGTGGGCGGTGTTGCCAGCCGAGTGACGATTTCTGGCGAAGTCGTTTACGATGAACAAGAGATTCGAGCAGAAAATTATCGCCAATGGATGCTGCTCAATAAATTGGAAAAGTTCACAACCGTGCTGCAGGGGAAATGGTCACCAGAGACTGGTTTGCATTTTGGTCAGCAGATCGCGCAAATGAATCCTCGCCCCACAGCGATCGTCGTTGCCAGCGATCCTATGGCTGTCGGGGTTTACAAGGCACTCGCTGAAGCGGGGCTATCGATTCCTAAAGATGTGTCAGTCGTTAGTTTTGATGATATCGAAATGGCGCAATTTATGACGCCCGCACTGTCTTCCGTCAAGATGAAAGCTGAAGAGATGGGGCAGATGAGTGTCGAATTAGCGAAAAATAAAATCCTTGGGGTGCGGACGATGCCTGTTCGCGTCGTTTGTGGCAGTGAATTGATCATTAGAGAATCGATTGCCGAAAAAGATCAGTGACGTCTGATCTTTTTTTATTTTAGGGGTTGTGTAAACATTAACTAAACAACTATACTGATTGTAGTAAACGTTTACAGTTAAAAATAAAGGAGAAAACGAAATGAAGTTTATTGATAAATTAGCCGAAAAGATGGTGCCTTTTGCTCAGATCATTGCCAACAACAAATACTTGTTAAGTCTTCGTGATGGGTTTATGGTCGCTTTTCCTGCAACAATGTTTGCGTCAATTATGATTATTATTCAAAATCTGCCTGCTACTTTCGGACTCTCGGAAAAACTTCCAGAGGGATTCATCACGTTTCTAAACGACTTTTTTGGTCCTATCGGAAATGCGACCATGAGTATCACCGCTATTTTCGTTGTTTTTGGGATCGGCTATCAGTTGGCTGGCAAGTATGGACAAGCCAAATTATTTGCGGGTGCCATCTCACTGTCTTCGTTTTTGATGCTGCTGCCTTTTGGCTCATCCGAAGAGTTAGGTACAGTGATCCCCTTGTCGAAATTAGGGGCTGAGGGAATGTTTGTCGGAATCATCACGGCCATTATCGCTACGCAGATCTATTGCAAAATCAGTGCGGCTGGGCTGACGATCAAAATGCCAGATTCGGTTCCGCCAATGATAGCAGAATCCTTTGTCGCCATCATTCCTGGGGCGGCACCGTTGTTCCTTTTCAATTTGATCCGCTACTTGTTCACCTTTACTTCATGGGGCAATGCCGTTGACTTCGTTTATGAGATTTTGCAAAAACCATTAATGGGCTTAGGCGGTACGTTGCCAGCAGTACTGATCGCCGTCTTGTTCACCCAATTCTTCTGGTGGTTTGGGATTCACGGAACACTAGTGGTCAATGCGGTGATCGATCCAATCATGAATGCGTTAGCGATCGAAAACTATGAAGCTTACAAAGCAGGGGCGGAACAACTGCCCCATATCATTAACACTACGTTTATGGGCGTGTTCGTCAATCAAGGAATGCAGCTGGGGATCTCGATTACGATGGCCTTCTTTATCGCTCGTTCGATTCGGATGAAAAAATTAATGAAGACGGTGATCGCTCCATCTGTTTTCAACGTATCTGAACCGATGACCTTTGGTTTGCCGATCGTCTTGAACCCGATCGCTTTTGTCCCATGGATCTTAGCGCCCTTAGCCAGTACGACGATTTCTTACTTTGCGATCGCCGCAGGCTTGGTGCCACGACCAATTGGAGCAACGGTGGTTTGGACGACCCCTGTTTTCTTATCTGGTTGGTTAGGCACGGGTTCTGTTGCCGGCGCAATCTTACAGTTAGTGACGGTTGCCGTAATGACCTTGATTTGGGTGCCATTCTTGATCGTAATGGATCGCGGGTACTTGAAAGAAGAAAAAGCGGAAGCGGCATTAAATGAACAAGCGACATCTGAAACGATCAATCAAAGGGTAGAAGAAAGATAAGCCCAGAAACGGAAAGGAATGCAATAGCGCACCCTTTAGAAAGGAATTTGTGATGAGAACCGATACATTGTCTTGCAGTTATCAAATGAATACCACACCTACGGACTTTTCCCGTGTGTTATTGGCGGAACAAGAGAAATTCTTTCTAGCCAAACAAGCCCAAGAACCGTTCGGGGAAGGCTGCCGTATTGAAACGATGATCCAAACCAAAACCGCCCCGCGGTTGGTACCTGCCGTCATGACGGTCAAAAAAATTGCCGCGGATGAGCTGTGGCTTCGTACGACCCATGAAGAAGGAGTGATCGATCAACGGTACAGTTTTGCACCAGGACGAAAAGGGAAGCTGCAAGTCACGTATTCGGAACAAAGCCGTTTTGAGCAGCAGAAAACAACCTACAGTTTTATGCTGGCGGCGCTGTTTTACAAATTCTTTTTCAATCGCGGCGTCAAAAAACGCTTGCGTTATCTTGAAGCAGCTTGTCAACGAGCAGGGACAAATGAAAAAAATGGGGAAAATTGAGGATAGCAATGATAGAAATTAGGAATGAACAACTCTTTCACTTATACAATGAAAAAATTAGTTATATCATAAATGTGTTACCAAATCAGCAACTGGGTCATGTCTATTTTGGGCCATCTCTAGGCACACTGGCGCCGTTTGATCAAGCGTACCTTGAGAAAAAAGAGAATAAATCGGCAGGAACCGTCAAATTTTTTAAAGCAGACAATCTTTTTACCTTGGCGGACCGTTTTCAAGAATTGCCAACGTATGGGACTTCTGATTTTCGAGAAGGGGCAGTGTCGGTTTTTGAGGAAGAAACCCCTCTTTATGTTGATTTTAAACTTGTGGCTTTTCACTGTTTTGAGGGCAAAGAACGAAAGCTGGCGCAACCAGCCAGCTTTGCTTCTGCCGATGAAAGCCAAAGCATCGTCTTTGAATTAGTAGATCAAGAGCGACAGCTGGAAATGGCGCTCACCTATACGATCTTCAAAGGATCAGGAACCATCACGCGGCAGCAAACACTGACCAATACGGGGAGCAAGCCGAGAACCATCCAGCGCTTTTTGAGTGGTGTCTTGGAGCTGAAAAATCGCGATTTTGAACTGCTGCATCTTTCAGGCGCATGGCTGAAAGAACGGCACATCAAGACGGTCCCTTTGACCCAAGGGACGATCAGTGTCGGCTCGTTAAAAGGAGCGTCTGGTCATCAGCACAATCCTTTTGTCGCCTTAAAAGAACAGCAAGCCACCAATGACACTGGTCACGTCTATGGTGCCAACCTGATTTATTCGGGCAACTTTTTGGCGCAAGCGGAAATGGATGAATGGGACAACGTTCGATTGATGTTGGGGATACATCCTGAGCATTTCAGCTGGCAGCTTTCACAAGGAGAAACTTTTGAAGCCCCAGAATGCCTCTTCACCTTCACCGCTGCTGGTCTGAATGGCTTGAGTCAAGAATCCGCCCAATTTATCGAAAAGCATGTGATTGCCCCTTATTGGCAAAAGCGGCAGCGGCCGATCGTCTTTAATAATTGGGAAGCGACTTATTTTGATTTTAATGAAGAAAAGCTGTTGACCTTAGCCCAAGAAAGCAAGGCGTTAGGGATGGAGTGCTTTGTGCTTGACGATGGTTGGTTTGGAAAACGCAACGACGACCGCAGTTCATTAGGCGATTGGGTGGCGGACCCTGCCAAATTTCCAAAAGGAATCGGGTCTTTTGCTGAGAAAATTCATGCCATGCAGCTGCAACTGGGGATTTGGTTTGAACCAGAAATGGTTTCGCCAGATAGTCAGTTGTACCAAGAGCATCCTGAGTGGGTAGTCAAGCATCCTTATGAGCGGATCTCTGTGGGGCGCGGACAATACGTGTTGGATTTTACCAATCCAGCAGTGGTCGAGGCGATTTTCGAAGCGATGCAAAAAGTGATCCTTGAAACCAAGCTAGATTACATCAAATGGGATATGAACCGCAATATCACTGAAGCTTACTCTCCCTATTTAGCGGAACAGGGAATTTCTCAGACGGAGTTTTATCATCGCTACATTTTAGGTCTTTATCGCTTATATGAAAAAATCTTAGCTGCGTTTCCGACCCTTTTGATCGAAGGCTGTGCTGGCGGCGGGGGCAGATACGATTTAGGGATCTTATTTTACAGTCCGCAGATTTGGCCTAGTGATGATAGTGATGCAGTGGAACGTTTAGCCATCCAAAGCGGAACGTTGTTAGGGTATCCTTTGTCCTCCTTCAGCAATCACGTGTCGGCGGCACCAAACCACCAAGTCGGCCGGGCAACGTCTTTAGCCTTTCGGCAAACCGTCGCAATGTTTGGGCCTTTGGGGTATGAACTCGATCTCTTTCACTTGTCTGAAACCGAAAAGCAGGCGATCAAATCCCAAATCGTCTTTTATAAAAAACAGCGGCAATTGCTGACCTTTGGCACTTTTTACCAGCTGCAGCAGTTGGACCATGCCAATGAAACGACTTGGGCAGTGTATGACCCACAAAACGAAGAAGCATTGATTGCTTTCTTTCGCGTGCTGGCACAAGCCAATCCGACGGCGGAAGACTTTTTGCCCGCAGCCTTTCTTAATGCCCAACAGGTGTATCAGGTCAATGGCGAAACTGTCTCTGGTCAGCTGTTAAGGCAATTAGGGTTGCGTAAACCCTATCAGTTTAATGCCGTCAACCATGGAACAGCGCAAGTCACTGGCGATTTTCAATCATTTGTCTACCAGTTACAAGCCAAAAAAGGAGTAGAATGATGAGCAATCAATTGTTTGATCAGCAGTTTATGCATGGCGGGGATTACAACCCCGATCAATGGCTGGCTTATCCAGAAATCTTGCAAAAGGATCTTGCCCACATGCAGCAAGCCCATGTCAACACCGTCACATTAGGGGTGTTTGCTTGGAGTGCCTTAGAGCCGCAAGAAGGCGTTTATCAGTTTGACTGGTTGGATCGAGTGTTTGATCAGATCCATGGCATCGGCGGCAAAGTCATTTTGGCCACTCCTAGCGGTGGGCGGCCTCAATGGCTAAGCCAAAAGTATCCTGAAGTCAATCGGACCAACGCCCAAGGGCAAAAACATACCCATGGGTTTCGCCACAATCACTGTTACTCTTCACCGATCTATCGGGAAAAGGTGACGCAAATCAATCAGCAGTTGGCAAAACGTTACGGCAAGCATCCGGCATTAGCCATGTGGCATATCTCCAATGAGTACTCTGGGGAATGCTTTTGCTCCTATTGTCAGGAAAACTGGCGCAGCTGGCTGCAAAAAAAATATGGTGATTTAGCCACGTTGAATCATGCCTGGTGGACTTCTTTTTGGGGCGGTACTTACTCCGATTGGTCGCAGGTTTTACCGCCTTCACCTTTAGGGGAACACAAAGTGCATGGCATGGATCTTGATTGGAAACGATTTGTCACAGATAGGACGATCGATTTTTATTTGCATGAATGTGCGCCGATCCGTCAGCTGACACCGGACATTCCTGTGACGACGAATTTTATGGCGGAAGGACATGCTACCCAAGATTTTATTCCTTTAGAAGGCATTGACTACAGCAAGTTCGCTCGTCATGTGGACATCGTTAGCTGGGATAGTTACCCTGATTGGAACAACAACTTTGAATCCTTGGCAGCGACAGCGATGAAATCCGCCTATGTACATGATCAATACTGGTCATTGAAGAAACAGCCCTTTTTAGTGATGGAATGCACGCCGAGTTTTGTTAACTGGCATTCCTTTAATAAAGCGAAAAAGCATGGTGTCCATCAGTTGAGTGCCATGCAGCAGATCGCTCACGGCTCAGATAGTACCTTGTATTTTCAATGGCGCCAATCCCGCGGCAATTCAGAAAAATTCCATGGGGCAGTCGTGGGACATGATGATTCCACGGAGAATCGGGTCTTCAAAGAAGTTGCGGCTTACGGCAAGCGCTTGGAAAAAATCAAAGAGATTCAAGGAACCACAAGAAAAAAAGCAGTGGCGATCCTTTTTGATTGGGAAAGCAACTGGGCATTGAAGCGAGGCGGTGGGTTTGGTCGACCAACCAGACGGTATCCGCAAACGTTGCAGGAGCATTATCGTTATTTCTGGGAACAAGACATCGCTGTCGATATTTTGACGCCAGAGCAAGATTTTTCTGACTATCAGTTGGTGATCGCTCCAATGCTTTACTTGATGACATCAGAGACGATGGCAAAACTTTGCCAGTATACACAAGCCGGTGGTACCTTGATTTCCAGTTACTTTAGCGGCATGGTCAATGAAACCGACTTGTTGTATCTGGGGGGCTTGCCACAGCCGTTGCGAGCATTATTAGGCATCAACGTGCTGGAGCTGGAAACTCTTTTTGACACTGAACACAATCAGTTGGTTTTTCAAGGACAGCCCTTTGAAACACGGGACTATTCTGCAATCATCGAAGCCGAAACAGCGGAGGTACTAGGGGAGTATCAAGCGGATTTTTACCAAGGAACACCTGCGATCACCAAACATACCTTTGGTGCCGGCACCGCCTACTATCTGGCGGCTCGCACCAACTATGACTTTTTCGAACAGTTTTATGCCTCTTTGGTCCGTGAGCTGTCCTTGGCAGAGGAAAGGATCGCGCATGCCAATCCTGCAGTCTCGATCCAAGGCAGGATCAGTCCAGAACGAACGTACTTTTTCATCATGAATTTTTCTGAGAAAGAGCAGACACTACACTTGATCAAAGAAGTCGTTGATTTAGAGACCAATCAAGCAGTCCCTCAAACAGCAACCTTGGCGCCGTATGAAGTGCGAGTGGTTTATTTTAACAATTAGCTGACCATCAAAAAAACGTCCCTTTCGATAAATGCAGAAAGGGACGTTTTTTTGATGAATGGTTTATCAGAAATCATTCTGGATCGGATGCTTGGTGCTTTTTCATCCATTGAGGCAATGCGGCACTGATTTGTGTCGGCAAAACGACATAGTGCTCTTTTGCCAATGCTTCGCCAATCAGGCTATGGAGATAGACAGCCGCTTGGATCGTTTCCTCTGTTTTTTCAAACTGTGCCAAAAAGCTGGTGATCATGCCTGCCAGTGTATCCCCCATGCCGCCGGTCGCCATTGCGGGTGTTCCGAGGGGATTTTGGGCGATGCTGCTGCCGTAAATTTGTGTGCGATGGCTTTTTAAGACTACCAGACTTCCGAGTTTTTGTTGGGCTTGCTGGTTGTTTTCTTCTGTCTGGTCGGCAATTGCCAGTCCGCTGAGCCGTTGCCATTCCATCTGATGCGGCGTGAAGACGACTTGTTCAGGAAAGGGGATGATCAGCGGATATTTGGCAGCCAAATTGATCGCCGAACCATCGATCACCAACCATTGGTGTTCTTTTTGGGCAGAAACGATCCGCTGCAGCAGATCAAAATTGCTTTTTCCTTCGCCTAATCCAGGACCAATCAGTAGGACGTCTGCCGATTCGGTGACCGTATCGATCAGTTCTGTTTGCTGCCAATCGACAAACATCGCTTCAGGCAAGCGGGCGTGCAGGGCGGTTCGGTTGACGCCATCGGAGATCACGGTGGTCAAACCAGTTCCCCCATACACACAGGCTTGCGCAGCCATTAAGATCGCCCCACCGAATTGGCGGTTGCCCCCTACTAAAACGGCTCGGCCAAAAGTGCCTTTGTGGCTTTTTGTCGGGCGCTGTTGGATCACTTTGGATAAAATTGCAGAATCAAGTTGCTCCATGCAATGACTCCTTTCGTTAATCAAAATCGAGTTATATTTATTATACCTGTTTCCTAGAAATTTCATAGAAAAGACCCATGGAAAAAGGCGCAATTTTTTTTCCTTTTTTGGTTTAAGAGTGTTATCATAAATAGCGAGAACAGAAATGGAGGGAACACTATGACAATCGATTGGAAAAAAGAGGTCGAAGCCCGCAAAGACGATTTGCTGAACGACTTGATTGATCTATTGAAAGTGAAAAGTGAAAGAGAAGATGATAAAGCGACTGCGGATGCGCCATTTGGTCCTGGACCTCGTGATGCGTTGCTACACATGCTAGCTTATGGCGAACGTGATGGCTTCACAGTCAAAAACGTCGATAACTACGCTGGTCACATCGAATTTGGTGAAGGAGACGAAACATTAGGGATCTTCGGCCACATGGATGTTGTTCCTGCAGGTGACGGCTGGTCAACCGATCCTTATGATCCAGTCATCAATGACAACAAAATCTATGCTCGTGGTTCTTCTGATGATAAAGGTCCTTCAATGGCTGCCTATTATGGGATGAAGATCATCAAAGAATTGGGCTTGCCATTATCGAAAAAAATCCGTTTTGTCGTTGGTTCTGATGAAGAAAGCGGCTGGGCAGATATGGATTACTACTTTGAGCATGAAGAAAAGCCTGATTTTGGCTTCTCACCAGATGCCAATTTCCCAATCATTAATGGAGAAAAAGGAAATGTGACATTAGGGATCCATTTCCAAGGCAACAATGAAGGAGACTTCACGCTGCAAAGCTTTACTGCTGGCTTGCGAGAAAATATGGTACCAGGAACGGCAACAGCAAGCTTCATTGCTCCATCAACAGAAGAAGCATTAGCGATCGAAAAAGCCTTTTTCGATTACGTTGAAGCCAATCCAGTGACGGGGACGATTGAAACAGAAAATGAACAAGTGACGATCGAATTAGTCGGTAAAGGTGCTCATGGTGCCAGCCCACAATCAGGAATCAATGCGGGGACTTTCTTAGCAGTCTTCTTAGATAACTATGCCTTTGGCGGCGGCGCAAAACAATTCATCCATGCAGCAGCAGCCTATGTCCATGAAGATTTCTACGGTGAAAAATTAGGTGTGGCGTACGAAGACGAAAAAATGGGTAAATTGACAATGAATGCTGGCTTGTTTGCTTTCAAAGCGAACCAAGCAGGAACACAAGCAGACAACTTTATCGCATTGAACTTCCGTTATCCTAAAGGCGTAACTGCGGAAGGACTTGAAATCGGTGTGGAACGCACCGTCGGTATGGAAGGGGCAACCGTTACCCGCAATGACCGCAACATGGAACCTCACTACGTACCAGCAGATGATCCATTGGTAGAAACTTTATTGGCGGTTTATGAAGAACATACCGGCGAAAAAGGCTTCGAACAAATCATCGGCGGCGGCACATACGGTCGTCTATTGAAACGCGGCGTTGCTTATGGCGCAATGTTCCCTGGCTATGTCGACACCATGCACCAAGCCAATGAATTCATGAGCTTGGATGACCTATTCAACGCAGCGGTGATCTATGCAGATGCTATCTACCGTTTGGCGAAATAAAGAGAGATTGATTGGGTCTTTTCACTCGCTAAATAAATACAATTGAACGTTTCGTGCGGCATTCTCGTATCTTTTTCATGTGAGAGAATGCCGCACTTTTTTAGTATGGAACAGGGGGATGAGGTGTAGAAGCAATTAGTCTTTACATTTTTTCTTTAGGATTGCGTCAGTGAGGATTTCTGAAAAATCTAAATGCATAGTTCGTCCTAGTTTATCCGCCCATTGAGGAATCGCCAGTTTTTTCTCGACGAAGGTTTGATTCTCTAAATATTCTGAAACATCAACAAGGACCATCGATAGAAATGATTTTTCTTTGTCGTAATCGAATTCAAAATCTAAATCGTCTATAAACGGATTATTCGCTTCCAGTGATAAACAATTAATGGGGGTAGAGAGCGGAATCTCCCGATTATTTTCAATACAATCTGCCAAAACGATTCCGAGCCAATCGGATGCCATGAATAAAGCATCGGCGATGTCTAAGCCTTGAGTGCCGACTTGCTCAGGAAAATCAGGAAAAGAAATAAAATACTTCACTTCGCTTTCGTCTGTATCGGTGTAATAAAACAATGCAGGGTAACTTGCTAACATAGTGTACAACTCCTTTTTCGCGATTCTCTACAGATCTGATTGCAATGGTAGCGCTCTTATTTTTCACTAGTACCTAGTAGTCTTAAGCAAGAGTTGTTGCTTTTTTTATTGTACCAGTGTCATAAATACTGAACAATAGGCAATATTTTTTAAGAGGAGAGTATCAATTCAGAAATTCTGATGATTGAAAGAACATCATCTTTTGTGGTAATTTAAAAATCTTTGTGTCTATTATTAATGAAAATGTTATATTTTGTTATTGACATCAAATCATCCGAATGATTTACTTTTTGTAAGGAGTTGAAAAGTGATGCCTGATTTAGTGAAATTCATTTTGGTTATTCTGGCGATTTGGGTGGTTTATCAAGTATTTACGACGATTTTATTTACCCTTTCCCAAAAAGCAGTTGCCAAACGAATCAAAAGCGGGAAGATGTCTGATCAGCAGTTGGCGAATTTGTACCACGCTGTAGCACGAGCAAATCAAGGAAGCAATTTCCAAGCGATTTTCTCTTATGGGCTCTTTTACCGCAGCCATGCAAAGCAAAGTGATGCGGTCTATGAACTGTATCGCGCAGAAATGGCGAAAAGAAATCTGCTGTAACCAACTGTGAAGCAGCTGCTTTCGAGAATATTGCTCGAAGTAAAAAAGCCTAGGTCCTGCACAACAAGTGCAGAACCTAGGCTTTTTTGGTATTTACTGGGCAGCAAGCTGTGACAGATAAACACAGCTCCTTGCTGCAGCTATTTCTTGTCTTTGCTGCTTTTTTGATCCATGCCCGCACCGATCGCTACACCTAGTGCGATGCCTAAACCCATGCCTAATGCTAGATTGTCAAAAAACAGCAGCCCAAACGCAGCACCTAATGCCATTCCGACACCGATCCCCAGTCCCATATTGTTAGAAGCGGCTTCCTTTTCTTCAGACGTTTGCGGCGGTTTTTTCGTCATTGTGAAAAACCCCTTTCTTTTTAGTATAGAGGGGTTTCGTTTGGATGACAAATATTCGAACTGCTGCTCAGTGATATGCATCAGGAGAGTGTAGCCGCTAAGTATAGCAAACGGGTTGAACCATTGGTCTATCTTCCGCCGGGCAAATAGTTACGCTCGGGGTTGTAGCGGCGAATGATCTTATTTTCAGCGAGTACGTGCTCATAATAATAAACAGGCGCATCCTTAGTCTCTAGTCGAAAAACAAAGACGAGCGGAACCTTTAAGACGGAATAGCGCGCGGGGATCGCAATATACGATTTTTGATTGCGCTCCATCGTCAGTGCGAATTCATCAAACAAAAGCGCCACTGGTGTGGGAAAGTTTACCAATTCATAATAGTGTTTTTCAAATGCATAGGTTTCTTGTTTTGCATAAGCGATTTTTGCAGCTGGCATACACATTCACCTCACTTGAATTATACGAACGTTTGTTCTGTTTGTAAAGTGAAAAATTACCAAGCGAGGAAAAAGGAGGCGTTCTCTATGAAAAAGATGTTATGCTAACAAGAAATTTGCTACACTAGAGAAAAGAAGGAATCAAAAGGAGCAGATACCATGGATTACGAACGTTTCGCACGATTACAGGCACGCTTTGCCGATGAAAAACTGCTGACCAAAGAAGGGGTCTATCGGTTGCGTTTGTCAGGGAAGGCGCAGTTCGAACTAGCCTTTATCAAAACCGGACCCTGTGGCGAGTCTGTCTACCAGCCGCTGATCAAGGGCACTTTTGCTGAAAAAGAAGCAATCCCTACCTATTTGCTGGATCTTGCGGCGCAGCCTATGACGCAAATCAGTCAGCGAAGCTCCGAAAATGAAGCAGTGTTAGATAAAGCGTTAGTAGCATTAATGGAAAAATGTGAGCAGGCAGTTGCCGTCAACGAAGCCGCACAAGAAGCCGCACGTTAATTAGCATGACAAAGATACAAGAGCCGCCTGAACCTGATTTTTTACACTAAGCAAAAAACGATCCTGACAAGATTCCTTGCCAAAGATCGTTTTTTATTTTCCCGTGGTAATTAGTGTCCTCATTCGCCGAAGTGGTCTGAGAAGCCTTGTTGTTTCATAAAGGCCGCGACATCTGGACGTCGCGGTTCACGGAAAAATTCCGTCATTTTCGTTTGCCAATTGGTTTGCTGTTGATTGCTGCTGCGCTGTGCATAATAGGTTTCTGTCGTTTGATTGTACTGGGCTGTTTGCTCCTGCGTCAGCGGTTGATACTGATCGACACTTACGATCGCTTCTTGGGGCAAGCGGACTTTCGGCTCATTTCTGTGTTGCGGATAGCCGATCGTTAAACCGAATAACGGAAACGTCAATTTTGGTAAGCCGACAAGTTCTGCGATACGAGGCAAATCATTGCGGATGCCGCCGATGTAACAAATTCCTAAGTCTTGCGCTTCAGCGTAAGCTACCATGTTTTGGGCAGCGATGGTCGTATCAACGACAGACACAATAAATGGTTCCATCGTGGTTAAGTGGGTATCAGGCACCCCTGCTTGGGTCAGCAGCTGCTGGTGTTTATGTAAGTCGGCGACAAAAAGATAGAAGACGCCCGTTCGAGTGATGTAATTTGGGGCACCGGCAATTTCTTCGATGGCAGCCAGTTTTTCAGGATCACTGACCTCAATGATCGAATAGGCTTGAACAAAGTTCGAACTGGAACCGCTCTGGGCAACCGTTACTAATTTTTGCTTGAGTTCCTTTGATAGTGGCCGGGGTTGAAAATCTCGGACAGAGCTATGGCGGGTAAAAGTATCAAAAAGATCCATCGTTTTTCCTCCTGTAACGTACAAATTTCTTTCTTCCTTAGTGTAACAGAAAAAAAGGAATGGGAACAAAAAGAATGTTTTCAAAAAATTTTCAAATTGATGTTTTATAGTTGCCAAGCACAAAAGTTTCCGTTATGATAATGATACATTCTTATTATTATTCCTTAGGGGAGTAACCGGTGGCGCAAGCTGCGATAATATCAACAGTAAGTAAGCTGGCGACAGCTTTCTGGTATTATTTGAAATGGTGAGACCTAAGACAAGCGTATACTTGTCTTAGGTCTCTTTTTTTCTAGCAGAGTGCCTAAGGAAAATAAAATTAAAAGGGGCAAAAAAATTGGCGAAAGAAATGTATCAAAAAGAAATCTCGGAAATTATGGCAGAGGTCCAGAGCAGTCCAGAGGGGTTGACGCAGCAAGAGGCAGCCAAGCGGTTAGAAAATGGCTTGAACCAGCTGAAGGAAGCACCTAAGAAATCTAGCTTTGCCTTATTCTTAGATACCTTCAAAGATGCGATGGTGATCGTCTTGCTGATCGTGGCAATCATCCAAATGGTTATGGGTGCCCACGTTGAGTCGATCGTTATCTTCGCAGTACTCTTGTTGAATTCCGTCGTCAGTGTGATTCAAACGAAAAAAGCCGAAGGGTCGTTAGACGCTTTGAAAAGCTTGTCGGCACCAGATGCTAACGTCATTCGGGATGGCAAAGAACAAAGTGTGCTGGCGAAAGAATTGGTTGTCGGCGATATCGTTATTTTAGAAGCTGGGGACTATGTACCAGCAGATGGTCGATTGATCGAAGAGGGTTCTTTGAAGGTCGATGAAGGAATGCTGACTGGGGAATCAACGCCAGCGGAAAAAGAATTAGGTGTGATCGATCGTACCGCACCGATCGGCGACCGTGACAACATGGTCTTCAGTGGAACGATCGTCACTTATGGGCGTGGCCGGTTTATCGTAACCGCGACTGGTAATGTGACGGAAATCGGTCAAGTGGCTGGCTTATTGGAAAGTACAGTTGAACACAAAACGCCATTGCAAAGAGGACTAGACAGCTTCAGTAAAAAACTGAGCTTGGCGATCTTAGTCCTTTCATTGATTATTTTAGGGGTTCAAGTCGCACGGTTGTTCTTAGGTGACGGAACAGGTGATATGACACAAGACTTAGTCAACGCCTTTATGTTTGCGGTAGCCGTAGCCGTTGCAGCGATTCCAGAAGCCTTGCAATCGATCGTGACGATCGTTCTTTCGATCGGAACAAAACAAATGGCGAAGCGTCATGCCATCATTCGAAAACTACCAGCGGTTGAAACATTGGGTTCAACGAGTATCGTTTGTACCGATAAGACCGGGACTTTGACCCAAAACAAAATGACCGTTGTTGACTACTATTTACCAAATGGGCAAACGGGCACGTTCTCCGATGAGCCAACTACCTGGACATTGCCTGAAAAACGCTTAGTAGAGATCAGTGTCTTGGCCAATGATGCTGCCATCAGTGAAGATGGGGCGAAGCTAGGAGACCCTACTGAAATTGCTTTTCTGGATTACAGTGAGAAACTAAATCAGCCTTATCGGGCAATTCGTCAACAGTTTCCTCGTTTGCAAGAATTGCCTTTCGATTCTGATCGTAAATTGATGTCTACCTTACATGAGATCGATGGCGAACATTTATTGTTGACCAAAGGTGGTCCAGACATCGTCTTTGGCCGCAGTACCAAAGTCTTGATCGATGATCAAGTCGTGCCTTTAACAGATGAAATCAAGCAGAAATTGCAGCATCAAAACGAAGAATTCTCAAAACGGGCATTACGGGTCTTGGCGTTTGCTTACCGTCCATTGACTGATGCCCAATCACGAGAATTGACACTTGAGGATGAAAACGAGTTGATTTTGGTTGGTTTGATGGCGATGATCGATCCTCCTCGTAAAGAAGTCAAACAAGCCGTAGCGGATGCTAAATCTGCTGGTATCAAAACAGTTATGATCACAGGGGACCACAAAACGACAGCCGTGGCGATTGCACAAGAGATCGGTATTTCAGCCGAGGGCGACTTAGCCTTGACTGGTACGGAATTGGATGCTCTTTCTGAAACCGAACTAGCGGATCAATTAGACAAAATCACAGTCTATGCTCGTGTTTCGCCAGAAAACAAAATCCGTATCGTGCGGGCTTGGCAAGACAAAGGCAAGATCTCTGCCATGACCGGGGATGGGGTCAATGATGCACCCGCCTTGAAACAAGCGGATATCGGGATCGCAATGGGAACCGGAACGGACGTTGCCAAAGACGCAGCGGCGATGGTCTTGACGGATGACAACTTTGCCTCGATCATTCGTGCCGTAGAAGTTGGCCGAAACGTCTTTGACAACATCAAAAAAGCTATTTCGTATTTGTTTGCTGGAAACTTAGGTGCGATCATTGCGATCGTCTTTGCCTTAGTGATGGGTTGGGACAATCCATTTACTGCCTTGCAGCTGCTCTTTATCAACCTAGTCAACGACTCATTACCAGCGATTGCTCTAGGAATGGAAAAAGCCGAACCAACGATCATGCAGCGCCAGCCAAGAGATCCAAATGCTGGTATCTTCACTGGAAAAACATTGATCTCAGTAACGTATCGTGGTATTTTGATTGCCGCTGTCGTGATTTTGGCACAATGGTTAGGAATGAACCAATCACCTGAATTAGGTGTAGCGATGGCCTTCTCAACACTTATCTGGAGCCGAACATTGCAAACATTACCAGCACGCTCAAACACTGAGACTGCTTGGCAAGCTGGCCTTTTTGCCAATAAAATGGTATGGTTGGCGATCGTCGTTTGTGGTGGACTATACAGCATTACCTTGATTCCTGGCATCCGTGAAGTCTTTGCGATTCCAGCAACCTTCACTTTAGGACATGTCGGTCTATGTATCGCAATGGCTGCTGTGGCAGTTGTTTTGATGGAAATTACGAAACTGATTATTATTGCCGTTCAAAAACGTCAAGGAAACGCCTAAAGCAAAAAACGTATCGATCGTTTGATCGATACGTTTTTTTGTCGTTTATCCTCACTGCTTAGTTGATTTTTTTCAGCTGACTGATTTGGGCAGCGACTTGCTTCAAGAAGGCTTCTTGACCAGCCGGCTGTTCTTGGCTGTAAAGGTAGGCTTCGTATTGCTGCGTCAAGCGGATAAAATCACCATGGAACAGTGGATAGAATGCTTCGAGTCGTTGGGCATAATCGATCAACGGCTCCGCCTCGTTACGGTACAGAACTTTCGTCGTTTGCCGCAAAAACAAAGGATAGGCAGCAACTAGCGGCTGTTTGTTAAAGCGGCAGATCAACCATAAATGAATACGGAAAAACGAATGGCGGAAATAGAAAAGCAGGCCAAGTCCTAGGATAGCTAAGCCTCCAAAGAAGCCATTGCGCAGCGTTTGTTTCAACTCCTCAGTCAACCAAACGTCATCGGTAACCGCGGCTGTTGCAGAACTGCTGGTCGTGGTTTCGCTGCTTTCTGTTTCCCTGCTGCTCGATGGTGTTGTTTCGCTGCTAGCGGTCGGTGTTTCTTCGGAGCTAGTAGATTCTTGAGTCAACACGGGACGATCTGGATTTTGGAAACTAGGGGTCGGTTCAAAAGGTACCCAACCGTAGCCGCCAAAGTAGACTTCCACCCATGAGTGGGCATTCAAGTTGCGAACGGTATAGGTAGTAATGCCGTTTTCTGTTGCAGGAGATCCAGGAGAAAAGCCTTTTGCCCAGCGAGCAGGGATCTCTAAACTCCGTAGTAGCACGACCATTGCTGTGGAAAAATTGTCGCAGTAGCCGACTTGTGATTCAAATAAAAATTGATCAACATAATCTTGCTCTTCTGCAGGCACGACGGCATCGGTTTTGGAATAGCGGAATACGAGCGGATCTTTCACATAGCTTTCAACCGCCGTGACTTGATCAAACAGACTGTTGCTGTCAGCGGTGATCTCAGCTGCGAGATCTCGTACCCGCTGCGGCAAAGAATCGGGTAACTGGATATAATCGATCGGAGAATCCGGATAGATCAAAGGCAGATTTTGGAGATTTTCTGCGGCAAAATCTGGATGGTCCCAATCGAGGGTCAAGGTGGTGTCTGGGAGTGGATCAATGAGATCGACCCGCTGGATGGCGTCGCTGATCTGAAAACCGCGAGCACCGTTTTCAAGGGACAACGTGCTGCGTCCATAGGGCAATGGGACATAGTCTCCATGGTTTTGAAATTGGACCCGAACAGACTCGTTCTCAAGATAGGCTTGCTGATAGCTTTGATCCGCGATCGTGACGGCCTCTGCTTCTAAGCGAGCCTCTTCGCGGCTCGTACTGATCCAGCCCTTACCAGAATAAAAATCTTTGCTTTCCACCCGCCAGTAATGCGGGGTTTCTTGTTGCGCTTCAAATAAAATCGTCGCATCATCCAGTAGTGGTCCGCCTAATTGACGGTCGTTTTCACTGAATCCAGTGCGAGAGCCGCTGGGCGTGCCATGTTCTTCAATAAATTGATAAAAACCCAGCTGATTCAGATTTGTCCGTATAGGCGTGGAACGGGCTGCCAACTGTTCCCGCAGGCTCGTTTGCGGCAAGTAGACAGCAGTGACGGCTAATCCACCAATCAATAGCATCACAGCGAACCAGGGAGCGATCGTTTGACTGGATTGAAAGACGCTGCGCTGGATCAGTGAAGAAGCCAAGGCACAAAGAAAAATACCCATCAAATGCCACGTCAGATCAAATTGATTAAAAATCACGACTGTTAGCAAGTAGCCGATCATGGTAGCGTAAATCAAGAAAAAGCGTTGATAAGCGATCGGTAAGATCGCTAAAAACAAAACCCAACTAACGATCAATGTCACCGCCGCCAGTTCGGTGATATAGCCGACTTCACCGCTGAGGATTTCTTGAAAGGCACGGTGCAGGTCTATCCAAAAACGCAGCAGCCAATCAAAAGAAAAGGCAGTCCCATAAGGAAAGATCCGATACAAGACGATCAGCCAAGCGGCTGCCAGCAAAGGCAAACTGTAATGGACTTTCGGCACCACGGTCAAAATCAAACAGACACTAAAGGCATAAGTTAAAAGGGTGAACTGATTGCCAAGGTCATAAACTGCGATAAACGGCAAGATCACCAGTGATAGACTGAGAAAGGTCAGAAGACCAATCAGCGCTTTCTTAATAAATCTCATCCTACCGCCTCCTCAAGTTTATTCAACTGCCTCATTAAATCAGCGTAGGTAAACACTTGGCAGCTGTTTTTTGCTTCCAACTGACTGAGGTAGTCTTCCAGTTGTGGGGTAAAAACCGGGGTAATGAAGACAAGATGGCTACCAGTCAAAAGCGGTACCCCTTCAGGAACTTTCTCGAAGGGAAGGATCTGGGCATAGGCAGCGGCATCCGTTTGGTAAGGAGAAGTCAATCCGTCACCAATCAAGAGCGGCTGAAAAAGTCGTTGATTTTGCGAGAAATGGTGGATCGAATAAAACAGTGTCAAAGTCTCTTCAAAAGCAGGATGATCTTCTCCCCAAAAGAGCAGAACGATGTCTTGTTCTTCTTCATGTTCTCGTTCGCGATAGATCAATTCCTGTTGTTTGCTGGATAATTTCCAATCGATATTTTTTAAGGAATCCCCTAACTGGTATTGACGGAACTGTCGAATAGAAAAATTGGGTTCTCTGTGGGTTTGGCTGCGGACTTGCTGTTTAAAAAATGGCAGCAGGGTAACGGCTTCTGGCGCCAATTTAGGCAGGATCAAAATCGATTGTTTCGCAACTGCAGCGTAGCTTTTTTCAAAAAAGCCAAAGAGATCATGGCTGTACAATTGAACGGGCAATTCTTCATAGATGCCTCGCTCCTTTGGGGTCCAAGGCAGCTGCAGCCGAATCAGATTGCCTCGATAAAAGGCGCTGTGATGACTTTCCTTGAAACGATCGTCAAACTGTAAGGTGAAATCGACCAGCGGCAGCAGCGTCGGGCGATACTTGAAGACTTGCAGCGGTAAGGTGATCGCTGTGTGTGTTTCAGCTTGGATCGATTCTTCTAAAATGATTTGAACCTTCTTGAGGGAGGGGAGCAAGAATACTGCATCAAGCAACAATAACAAAGTCAGTAAAAACCAAAGGCTCCAGCCAGCATTATTATTGAAGATCCCACAGTAAGCCAGCAGCAGAAAATAGGCAGCGCTAAACAACAGGAGGCGCAGCAGGCGTTCAAGCTTCTTTTTCTTCATCGCTATCTCCTCGTTGGGACAGGCACTCGTTGGATCATCTGTTTCATCAAGTCTGAAAGGGTCTCCGTGCTGGCATGAACGCCACCTTTCAGTAATAAACGATGACCGAAGACTGCTGGTAAAATTCGCTGCAAGTCTTGCGGCGTGACAAAGGTCCGACCTTCCGTCAATGCTAACGCTTTGGCCCCTTTTAAGAAGGCGATCCCACCACGAGGGCTGATACCAAGGTCAATGGCATTATGCTGACGGCTCGCTTGAACCAGCTGCAATGCGTAACGGGCGACCCGCTCATCGACATACACGTCATCGACCATCGCTTTTAAAGCGGTCACTTCATCAGCATGTAAAATGGTTTGGATCTGATCCAAGCTTTGCTGTCGTTTTCCAGTCAAGAGGGCGAGCTCATCTTGAAAATCTGGGTAACCGATATGCAGGCGGAACAAAAAACGATCCAATTGGGCTTCAGGCAAAGGATACGTTCCTTCATACTCGATTGGATTTTGCGTGGCTAAAACAAAAAAGTGGGGACTCAATGGGTACGTTTGATTGTCGATGGTGACATGATTTTCTGACATGGCTTCTAAGAGTGAGGCTTGCGTCCTTGGTGTGGTTCGGTTGATCTCATCTGCCAAGAGGACGGAGGTGAAGATCGGGCCAGGACGAAACTCGAACTGGTGGCTTTGGGAATTAAAAATCGACACACCTAACACATCGTTAGGTAAAAGGTCTGGGGTAAACTGTACCCGTTTGTAGTCACTTTGAATGGCTTTGGCTAACGATTTGACCAACATCGTTTTCCCAACACCAGGGATATCTTCGAATAAAACGTGTCCGCCAGCAAGCAGCGCAGCCACGGTAAATTGGATCACATCTCGTTTGCCTAAAATCACTTTTTCCACTTCTGCGATCAAGGCATCTATTTTTTGTAATTCAGCGGTCATCTGATAACCTCCCTACGTTCGTTTCTTCCATTGTAACGGTTTTCTAGGACTGTCGCAATTTTCGTGTAACAATTAAAGAAAATTTCAAGAATATTCAAAAAAGAGAAATCCTTTCTGCGGATTTGCGAAAGAAAAACAAAAAACTTCCGAAGCGTTTCCTCGGAAGTTTGCGTTTGATAGAACAGAAGCGACTAGAAGGTGTGGTGCAAGAGGTCAGCGGCGATCTGGTCCGCCTGCCGTAAATTCCAAGCATCGGTTCCTGGCTGAGCAGTGGCAGCCGTCAGCCAGTGGATGCCTTCTGTGGGAATCCCAAAACAATAGAGGGTAGGGTAAGGGCGGTCATCTGGTCCAAGGATCTGATTGGTCTCAGGATCGATGGCGATCGCACCCGTCTCAAAAGGCACCTCATTGGGGATCGCCAACTGGTGCGGGTGAATAATCCGATCGTTTAGCAGTTGCCGCAACAAGGAATTGTTGGTTCGACGAATCGCTGTCGATGGAATGCGAGCCTCAATTAGTTGCATCGCGTGATAGCGTGTGTCGTCAAATCGCTTTGAATACGTACAGTAAGCCTCCTCGATCTCAACAGTCATGTCAGGACCTAGTAAGGTCACCACTCCCGCTTCCATCAATGCCACCAGTTCCTGAAGGCGCCTAACTGGTGGACCGATCGATAAAAAGCTGTTCAAGGGAACGAAAGACTGCCAAAAGAGTGTTTTCAAGTCTTGTACTGGCATTAGCTGATGATCGAGAACAAACCGAATCGGGTCCCGCAGGTCTTTGAAGACTTCCAAGGCACTGCTGATAGGTCCTGTTAGATTGCCTTTTTCGGCATCTTGGATTTGGGTACGTAATAGTGCAATGAAAAAGTCTTGCAACGACTGTTGCTTTTTCTGAGCAAAGGGGTCGGCTAATTGTTGCCATGACCACCACTCCGTCGTAGGAAGCTGCCATTTTTTCAGCAAGTCTTCAGATCCTTCAGAGGCAACAAAGGCGGCGGTAAAAGCGGCAAGCTGATCTTTGTCCAGCAGCTGTTTTTCTAAAAGCAGCGTCTGATAATAGACGAGTTCTGCCTCTTTTTTTAAATAGAAGAGCAGGGTCTTGCCAGCAACCGTTTTGGCTGCTTGCCAAGCAGCGAGGCGTTCAGGGGTCAAAAAAACGGGCTTTCGCTGCTGCGTCGGTGTTTTTTGATTGCGGCCACGAGGATGATACGGGACACCCCGACGAGAACCTACGATGATTTGTGGTTCTTCACCAGAAGGTTGATAGACGAGGGATCCATTGACTTTGACGAAGGTGCCGCCCCGACCGCTGGTCAAGCGGGTGACGTAATCGTAAAAGGCAAGTCCTAGTCCCCGTAAAATTACAGGTTCGCCAGCTTTCACCGCCGTTAGATCCGTATCTGCCGCATTGGCTGGTGGTGCATAAAACCAGCCATTATTTTCTGCGGCCGCCGCCAATCGTTGTTCTGCTGCTGACAGTTGGGCTTGCGAATGGCCTGTAGCTAAGACGACGGCATCAACAAGAAATGTGTGGTGAGCCGTCGTCAACTGGTAGCGATTTTTGGAAAGAGGGGTCAAGGAGCTGACACTGTCTGACAGATGGTTGACGGTAATGGATTCAGGCAGCTCTTTTAATAGCTGCTGATAAAACCACTGCTGATAGAGGCCATATAACGCCCGCGAGCAATGCCCGTTAGGATCAAGTGAATCAAGTGCTGTGCATTCCGCAACGAGCTCAGGGGCATGCGTGGCTGCGAAATGTTTCCCTTCTGTCACTGCCCATTCGTATAAGGTAGGTCCTTTGACCACGGGACCGCCGGTGCTTAATGTGTCATCCGTGAAAAGGGTGACTTGACTGGTTACAGAATTCAATAGCAGATCCGCCGATTGGTCCGTGCGCCAAACTGCCCCAGGAAGAAAGGGATCAAACAGCAGCAAGTCGATGGCTTGTTTGTTTTGTTTGCTATGAGCGATCAGTCGTTCTGAAAGTGAAAGTCCACGAGGACCAGCACCAATGATAGCTATTTTCATATCACACCGCCTCAATTATTCTATGGTCTTTGTGTCATCAACGGGCTAAGTCAAAAGGTGTCTTGCGGAAAATCAGCCAGTGCATGCCTAGCACCATGGCTTCCTCGATAGCATCGATATAATGGAAAGCAGGCTGATTGGGTTGTTGCTGCAGTAATGGATTTTTTTGGATCGCGTCTAAGAGATCGGTTTTTACTGCATCACTGCTGGCTAAAATGATACAGTGGGGGGCAAAAGCTGCATTGTAAAATGGCAGTAAGCTTGTCAGGCGCTGAACCAAAGCCGTGCGGTCTTGCGGTGCCCCTTGATCCAAGTAGCCGGGCAAAAATTTTGCCTCTCCCGCTAGGGCATCTTTTCCTTCTAAAAGCGCACCATTGACCAGGAGCGTGATACCAGGCATGCTTTTTTCGGGATTGTACATGCCGACGATGGTTTGCTGCAAGGAGATCTGTTGGGCGATGCAATAGCCGATCGTTAAAATATGGGCATCGTTTTGACAGTAGAAGGGCAGTGCAGTGACCTCTGCCACGAGGGCTGCCAGCTGCCAGCCATTAAATTTTTCATACCAGCTGGAAGTCACGGTTCCTCCACTGATTTTTCCTGGTAAAAAGAGGGCGATCTGTTCCACAGAGGGAAATAATGCTAGCTCGTTCGTTACACATTCTTGAAAGCGATGAGGGGCAACATCAGGAAAGGGCTGGTCGTGTTTTGCCAAAACCTTTCCCTTGCGGTCGATCAGCATGGACCAAAGAGCCAAGGAACCATCGTGATCGATAAAACTAAGCAAAAGAGAATGGCCTCGGTCTTGGTTTAGCTGATAGGTCACGGCAGGCCGCCCTAGCTCTTTTTGCTCCAGCGGACCTTTAGTGATTTCCCCCTCTGCCAACAATTCTTTTAATAATGAGTTAATGGTGACCATGCTGATGCCGGTTTTTTTTACTAAATCGGAGGCGAATAATGCCCCGTTTTGAAATAAGGTTTTTAAAACCAGCTGTTTGTTTTGCTGGCGAATGGAATGGGTGGTAGAAGCCATAGGTGTTCTCCTTAATGAAGTGATTTAATTAAGTATACCGACGGGATGGAACGATGTAAAGTTTTTAAAAGACTGACTTGACGGAAAACTTGAAAATAAGTATACTTAATTAACAATGTTAATTAAGTGATTCGCCATAAAGAGGACACGAGGTAGAGGGGAAGAGAAACGTATGATCAAATTAGTCATCACAGATTTAGACGGCACATTTTTGAACAGCCAAGGCAGTTTTGATCGGCCTTATTATGAACAAGTCAGCCAACAAATGAAAGAAGCGGGTGTTGCTTTTGCTGCGTGTACCGGCAAACAGTGTGAACGAGTGGAAGAACTGTTTGGTGAAGCAGCAGCGGATGTTTGGATTCTTGGGGATAGCGCGACCCGCATCAAACATCAAGGCGAATACATCTTTGAATCACTGCTGCCAAACGAATTAGGGCGGCGGATCATTGCGAAGCTCGCTGCGATTGCGCAAGATCATGTGATCATCGCCTGTACACCGACTGCGGCGTACATTGCGGAAACGACCAATGAAGCAGATGCCCAGAAAGTTCGCGGCTCTTATCGGGTGGTCAAAACGGTGGCGGATTATCAAACCATCACCGAAGATTTTGTGAAGCTCACTATTTTTGATCCCAAACTACGTTGCTTTGAGCATGTCCAACAGTTAGGCGAGTTTACAAACGACGCCTACATCGTGGCTTCGGAAGTCGCTTGGATCGATATCACCAATCAAGGCGTCCACAAAGGAACGACTGTGGCACACTTGCAAGAATTGCTGCACGTCACACCAGAAGAGACAATGGTTTTCGGCGATGGCTTGAACGATTTGGAGTTGATGGCAGCTGGCACGTTTAGTTTCGCCATGAGCAATGCCTTTGAGGAAGTCAAGACAGCCGCAGCGTTTGTGACCAAGTCAAACGATGAAAATGGCGTGCTGAAAACCATCGAACGTCTGTTACCGCTACAAATGAACCAATAAAAAAACCGCTCCCTAGCAGGGATAGCACGTACTTTCATTTGACTGAAAGTAGAGTGCTGCCTGTTGCTAAGGAGCGGTTTTTTCGTTATGCATGTGGTTGACTGACGCTATAAGGATAGGCATCGGCTGACCACTCTTTGCTGCGAGGGACGATACCTAGCTGGAAGTTCAATGTACCACCGGCAGTCAATTCTTGGTGGGTGAAAAACAATCGCTCGAAGGGTTCTTCGTTCAATGTGATTTTATCCACGAAGAGCTGTTGCGGCGCATTGGGCGTGCTCTTGATCACTAAGTCTTTGCCTGAAGCAAGATGTAGTGTTGCTTGATCAAATAATGGCATGCCGATGACATATTCCCCCGTCCCTGGTGTGACTGGATAAAAGCCCAAGGAGTTGAAAATGTACCAACCAGCCATGCTACCGTTGTCTTCATCGCCAGGAAAGCCTTTGGGCGAGTCATTGAAGCATTGTGTCAATAGCTGCTTGATCAAGGGCTGTGCCATTTCTGGTTTGCCCAAATAGCTGAATAGATACGGATAGTGGAAGCTTGGCTGATTGGAGATCGCCAGCTGACCAAAATCGAGTGCGGCCATCTCACTCATTTCATGGATCTCAAAGCCGTAGCCTTCTGTCGTATAGCGAGGTTCTTGATTGCACAAGTCGATCAGTTTTGCTTCAAAGGCCGCTTTGCCGCCATGTTCGGCGATCAAGCCAGCGAAATCATGGTAAACAGCAAAACTGCTTTGCCACGCACTGCCTTCTGCATAATCTAAGCCCCAGCGTATGTCACTGAATTCTGGACGAAAGGCACCATCGGGATCTTTTGCCCGCATAAAGCCAGTTTCCTGATCGAAAATGTTGCGGTAGTTTTGCGATTGCTGCTGATAATAGTCTGCTTGCTCGTCACCCAGCTGTTGCGCGACTTGTGAAATACAAAAATCACTGTAACAATAATCAAGGGTGTGATTGACCGATTCATGATGCGTCAATGGCACATACCCATAAGTCAAATAGTCCGTCGTGCCGCGCCGACCATAATTGGGATTTTCACTTTGGACGGTGGCGCCTTTTTTCATCGCTGCTAAAAATTCGGGCATCAAATCAGGACGAATGCCTTTTACTGCGGCATCAGCGATCACGGCATCGATCAGCGTCCCTGGCATCAATCCACGCTCATCTGGCGATAGCCATTTTGGTAAAAAGCCGCTTTCGCGATAACTGTTCAAAAAGCCTTCCAGCATGTCTTCCAATTGTTCGACAGCCAAGAGTGAAAAGAGCGGGTAGACAGTTTTATACGTATCCCAAAAGCCGTTGTTTGTATACAGTGGTCCTGGTTTGATTGCTTTTGCCAAGGTATCCCAATGCATTTTGCGGCCCTCTTGATCGATTTCGAAGAAGGTTTGAGGAAACAAGAATAAGCGATAAAAATTATGATAAAAAGTAGAAACTTGTGTTTGATCGTGATGCTCAATCTCGATTTTTTGCAAAAAATGATTCCATTGCTGTTGGACAGAAGCCAGATAATCGGCAGGAGCCCATTGCTGTTCCCGTTGCAAGTTCAAACAAGCTTGTTCGCGACTGAGAAACGAGGTCGCAAAACGGATCGTTTGTGTTTGGCAAGCCCCAAAGCGGAGAACGACGAAGGCTTCTTTGCCTGTCAAGGCACCTTCGATCGCCGTGATGGGTGTTTCAAAACGATAGACGAAATGGAAGGTGAAGCGTTCATCTTCGCACCCTGAAAATACGATCAGTTGACCAGCCACTGTTTGTTCATCCAACTGTTCTAAGACATAGTCACCCGGCAGTGACAAGCCAAGACCTGGCTGATCCCCGCAGTTTTCAATAGTCAGCACACCGCCATACATACTGGGGATCAAAGTCGTTGTTGTTAAATACCGCTGCGTCTTGATTTTAAGAAAGGCTGGATTAAAGGTGCTTTCTTCGGGACGATACGAGCTTTGCGCATGGAAAAGGGTATTTTCAGAAAGCGTGCCGTTTATCGGCAGCATCGTCAGATGGCTGAAATCTCCCATCCATGGGCTAGGCTGATGGGTGATGCGAAAGCCCTGAAAGGTTCGATCTTCTGGATGAAACCACCAACTGCCGCGTTGATCGCTGGTTTGCGGGGCAAAGTAGTTCATGCCAAAAGGAACCCCTGTATAAGGCAGGCAGTTGCCGTGGGAAAAACTATATTGGTTGTCTGTTCCGTGTCGTGTGTCGATCATTGATACGTTCACTTGGTTCACTCCTTTAATTGGGTTGATTCTCTTTTGATCAAAGAAACCGCCACTAGATGGGTGGTCGTCTCCGTTGGTACTGGGGTTGCTGCCTTCGCAGCGTTGATTTTCTCAATCACTTGGTTTCCTGCCAAGCGCCCCATCTCGGCAAAATTCTGCCCGATAGTCGTTAGTGCTGGATCAACGAGGGCTGCGGCTTGGATATTATCGAAACCAACTAGGGAAATGTTGGCAGGGACGTGCAAATCTGCTTGGCGCAAAGCACGCATCAATTCAATGGCGATCAAGTCATTTTCACAGACGGCTGCCGTGACCTGATGTTCTTCCAAGTAGGCAAGCGCATTTGCGATGCTGGCAGCCGTGTCGTCGAGCTTGGTGCGAAAGGTTCTTTGGGCTTTTTTCAGCGCATCGATGTAACCTAGATAACGCTGACGGACGGATTGCGGATGATGGGTATCACCAAAAATATAAGCGATCCGGTGATGCCCCAACGCAAGTAAATGCTCTGTGGCTAGCTGTCCACCTTGAAAGTTATCTGGCATCACCGCTGGAAAATTAAACTCATGCAGCTTTTTATCTAAGGTCACGATAGGAAAGTGCTTTTCAGCACATTCGAACAGCAAGTCATAGTAAGAAAACGTATTGCTGGCGTAATAGATCAGGCCGTCGAATTCTTGCATCAGCTCAGCTGCCGTCGTTTTTTCCAAATAATCCACTGGTGTCATCAAAAGTTCAAAGCCGTGTTCTTGCATCACGGGGTAAATGCCTTCGGTAAAGTTTCCTAAAGAGAGATCATTGGCAAAGGGCAAGACAAACAAAATTCGTCCAGTCGCTTTTTTTTCCTTCAATTCTCGGACAAAGCTGCCGCTGCCTTGCACGCGATAGATCAGCTGATTTTGTTCCAGTTCCGTCAAGGCTCTTTTAGAGGTGATCCGACTGACTTGGTATTGTTCAGATAGTTCTTTTTCAGTAGGGACACGACTGCCAGGCGCTAATCGCCCTTCAACGATGGCTTCGTGAAGCTCCGCGTAAATTTTTTTATATAATGGTTGTTTCATAAGAAAACCCCTTTTGATATATCATATTTGTTAGCATACCATAAACCAATAAAAATGAAAACCCTTTAATTATTTTGAAAAAGCGCTAGACATTCAACTAATTCATGATATACTAGGTTCGTAAATTGATATATCAAATCAGGGAAGGTGATGGAATGGTTTATAAAGAAATACCAACTTCAGTAACAACATTTATGGAAACGATTACGGATCTATGCGGAGAAACGCATGCCGATTGGGCGAAAAATTTTAACGCAGCCTTTGCCAATACACTATTAACGACGGTCAAGCGTCATGAGGATGGCACGACCTTTTTACTGACGGGGGATATTCCAGCCATGTGGCTGCGAGATTCCACTGCACAAGTTCGTCCGTATTTGGTGATCGCTAAAGAAGATGAAGACTTAGCAAGCATGATCAGCGGGTTAGTTAAAAAGCAATTCTACTATATTACGATCGATCCTTACGCAAATGCCTTTAACGAATCAGCCAATGGCGCTGGCCACCAAACAGACGATACTGAAATGAACGATTGGATCTGGGAACGCAAATATGAGATCGACTCTCTATGCTATCCGATCCAACTGGCCTATCTGCTATATAAAAACACAGGCAGAACCGATCAGTTCAATGATGATTTTGTAACGGGCATCAAAAAAGCCTTGGAGGTGTTTGTGACAGAACAAAATCATGAGGAATCTCCATATCGCTTTGAACGGGATACCTGGCGAAAAGAAGATACCTTGACTCATGGCGGCAAAGGCGCACCAGTGAAACCTGTCGGCTTGACTTGGTCAGGCTTTCGACCAAGTGATGATGCCTGCAAATACGGCTATTTGATTCCCTCCAATATGTTTGCGGTGGTGGTCTTAGGCTATATCCAAGAAATCTTTACGACGGTTTTAGAAGATGCAGCGATCGTGGCACAAGCGAAAAAATTGCAAGCAGATATCGAAGCAGGGATTAAAGCATATGGGTTGACCACGAACCAAGCTGGCGAAGAAGTCTACGCCTATGAAGTGGATGGATTCGGCAATGGCACCCTGATGGATGACAGCAATGTGCCGAATTTGATTGCCGCCCCTTACTTGGGGTATGGCAGCATGGAAGATCCCCTTTATCTTCAAACCCGTAAAACGTTGTTGAGCAGTGAAAATCCGTATTTCTATGAAGGGAAATACGCCAAAGGCATTGGTAGCTCTCATACGCCAGAAAATTATGTGTGGCCGATCGCCATGGCAATGGAAGGGATGACCACCACTGACAAAGAAGAAAAGAAACGAATTTTGGATCAGTTAGTGGCGACAGATGCGGGTACAAATTTGATGCATGAAGGGTTCGATGTCGATGATCCTTCGCAATACACGAGAGAATGGTTCTCGTGGGCGAACATGATGTTTTGTGAATTGGTTATGGATTATTTCGATATCCGAGTGGAAAAATAAGCAGCACGACCCACCACCATTCGAGTGACACAAAAAGCAGTCCAACGACGCAAACAGCGAGGAGTAAAAATCAATGAAGAAACAAGTTTATATCATCTCACACAGCCACTGGGATCGGGAATGGTACATGCCTTACGAACAGCATCACATGCGGCTAGTGGAATTGATGGATGATCTTTTAGAATTAATTGAAAATGACCCTGAGTTCCACAGCTTCCATCTAGATGGACAGACGATCATCTTGGATGACTATTTAGAAGTGCGGCCTGAAAAACGCGAGGCGGTCAAAGCGGCCATCAAACAAGGGAAATTACAGATCGGTCCGTTTTATATTTTGCAAGATGACTTTTTGATCAGTGCCGAATCAAACACCCGTAATATGCTGATTGGAATGGCAGAAAGCAAAAAGTGGGGCACCCCCGTTATGTTGGGGTATTTCCCAGATACCTTCGGCAATATGGGACAAACTCCGCAAATGATGCTACAAGCCAATCTTGAAAGTGCTGCATTTGGGCGTGGCGTCAAACCGATCGGCTTTGACAACGAAGTTTTACCCGATGATCAATTTACTTCCCAATATTCTGAAATGCATTGGGAAGGTCCAGATGGCAGTCAAATCTTTGGTCTACTTTTTGCCAACTGGTACTCCAATGGCAATGAGATTCCAGTGGATAAAGCAGAAGCCAAAGCTTTTTGGACACAAAAACTGCAAGATGTAGAAAAATTTGGAGCCACCAATCATTACTTAATGATGAATGGGGTCGATCATCAACCTGTCCAAAAAGATATTTCGGCAGCGATTCGTACAGCCAACGAGCTTTTCCCAGAGTATGAATTCAAACACGCCAGCTTTACCGAATACCTTGAAGCGGTGCAAGCAGATCTGCCAGATGACCTAGGAACTGTCACAGGTGAATTGACCAGTCAAGAAACCGATGGTTGGTATACTCTAGCCAATACCGCCTCTTCCCGAGTTTATCTAAAACAATGGAATACAAAGGTTTCCCGCCAATTAGAAAATGTTGCGGAGCCATTAGCAACTATGGCTTATGAAGCAAGCGGCAGCTATCCTCACGATATGTTGGATCATGCGTGGAAAACCCTGATGCAAAATCATCCTCACGACAGTATCTGCGGCTGTTCAGTGGACGAAGTACACCGAGAAATGATGCCGCGCTTTGAAAAAGCCAATGAAATCGGCAAGTTCGTGGCAGATGAAGCGTTACGCAATTTAGTAGCCGCCATCGACACGAGCCAGTTTCCTGAGGAGAGTCGCCCTTTCGTGGTCTTCAACACCACTGGCAGCACCCGTTCTGGTTTAGTGGAATTCGTGATCGAACTTGAGCGTAAAACATTCCGTGAAGGATTGCCAAGCAAGCTTTACCACGAATTGTTGGCGAAGCCAAAAGGTTCTTATTCGGTGATCGATGAAGAGGGGAACCCTGTTGCTGCGATCATTAGTGAAGAAGAGGTTCTTTTTGACTATGAATTGCCTAAAGATGCTTTTCGGATTCCTTTCATGAAACGCTTTGTCAAGGTCCAAGTTGAAGCAAATCAGTTGCCAGAATTTTCATGGCAGACCTTTGCCCTAGTAGAAAAAGCCGCTACGCCAGTAGAGAGCGCCCCGATCGTTTCAGAAGGAGGGCGCAAACTTGCCAATGCACATTTGGAAGCCGTCATTACTGAAAACGGCAGCTTGACGATTACAGACAAAGTAACCCAAAAAACGTATCGCAATTTACTGGTTTTCGAGGATGTGGGGGATATCGCCAATGAGTACATCTTCAAACAACCAGAAGGGGATCAAGCAATCTTATCGACACAATTTCCGCATCACGTGACGATCGAACAAAACGATCCACTGGTGGGGATCGTGCGACTGACGCAAGAATTGCAGATTCCCGTTTCAGCAGATGACCGTTTGTTAGAAGAACAAAAAGCTGTCGTCGATTTCCGTTTCCGTAAGGCACAGCGGAGTCAAGAATTGGTTGCTTTCAAGATCGAGACGGAGATCCGTTTAGAACGAACCAGCAACCGCCTGGCATTTAAAACCACCGTCAACAACCAAAGCAAAGATCACCGACTGCGAGTGTTATTCCCAACAGGGATCATCACGGATTTCCATGAAGCTGACAGCATTTATGAAGTCGTAAAACGGCCGAATCAGGTTTCCAGTCATTGGGAAAACCCAACAAATCCGCAGCATCAGCACGCCTTTGTCAACTTGCATGATGAAACTGGCGGCATGACGGTTTCTAATTTTGGTTTGAACGAATATGAAATCGTGAAGGATCAGATCTGCTTGACCTTGTTGCGCTGTACGGGAGAGCTAGGCGATTGGGGCTACTTCCCAACACCAGAAGCGCAATGCTTAGGCAGCCACACCTTTGAATACGGTGTAGCCTTTCATGGGGCTCCTGAAGAACGTTATGAAACGTATCGCCAAGCACAAGCTGCCCAAGTTCCTTGGACGGCAAGTCAGACCGACAAGCATCAAGGCAAGCTAGCCAGCAGCAACCAATACATGGAAGCTCATGGAACGACGGTAGCTATCACCGCTTTAAAACGCAATCGCCAAGACCAGCAGATCGTTTTGCGGGGCTATAATTTGGCGGATCGAGCCACTGCCTTTCACGTGCAAAAAGAGCAGGCGACGCTCTGTCTGTTGAACCTTTTAGAGGAAGAACAAGCATCGACCGTCAATCAGCAATTACACCCATATGAAATTCGTACCATTGGAGTAAAGGAGTGAGAAATGATGGTTTATGGAGGAATTGAAGCCGGCGGCACAAAAATGATTTGTGCCGTTGCCGATGAACAGTTGACGATCATCGCCCAAGAGTCGATCCCAACGACAACACCGGAGGAAACGTTAGCGGCGATCTTTGCCTTTTTCGATCCCTACGATCTCGTGTCATTAGGGGTCGGTTCCTTTGGTCCGATCGGGATCGATCCAACCCAAGCGACCTATGGCCACATACTAGCGACGCCGAAACAGGGCTGGCAGCAGTTCGATTTTCTCGGTGCATTGAAGAAGCGCTACCCAGAGACAGCATTTGCTTGGACAACAGATGTCAATGCTGCCGCTTATGGGGAATTACGCCAAGGAGCGGCGCAAGGCAAAGACAGCTGTGTCTATTTGACAGTAGGAACCGGCATTGGCGCAGGAGTCGTTCGTGAAGGAAAGATTTTCGAGGGGATCGGTCATCCAGAAATCGGTCATACCTATGTCAAACGTCACAGTGAAGATACGTATGCTGGTACATGCCCGTATCACGGCGACTGTCTGGAAGGATTAGCCGCAGGGCCTTCTTTAGAAGGACATACGGGGATCAAAGGACAAGACTTGCCGCAAGCGCACGAGATTTGGGGGTTGCAGGCCTTTTATCTAGGGCAAGCGCTGGTCAATATCACGTTGACCTTAGCACCTGAGAAAATCATTTTAGGCGGTGGGGTCATGAATCAGCCGCATCTACTCGCTCAAATCCAACAAGCCTTCCAAAAACAAATGGCAGGCTATATGGAGACACCACCAGTGGAAGACTACATCGTCACTTGGGGCTTGCCGAACAAAAGCGGGATTATCGGCTGTCTCTTGTTAGGCAAAGAGCAGGTGACTGCCCATGACTAACCTGTATTTTCCTAAAGATTTTTGGTGGGGAGCTGCTGCCAGCGGTCCGCAAACTGAAGGACGAACGGCCGATGATGGCAAAGGTGATTCGATTTGGGACTATTGGTACGCAACGGAGCCAGAACGTTTTTATCAAAAACGGGGACCAAAAGATACCGTCCAGCTGCTGCAGCGTTACCCAGAAGATGTGGCGTTGATGAAAGAGATCGGCTTTAATTCTTTTCGAACCTCGATCCAGTGGAGTCGCTTGCTGCCAGAAGGAAGAGGGGCGGTCAATCAACAAGCGGTGGCGTTTTATCGCGAGTACTTCGCCACTTTGATCGAAAATGGCATCGAACCCTTCATCAATTTGTATCATTTTGATATGCCGATGGCACTGCAAAAAGAAGGCGGCTGGCTCAATCGCGAGACTGTCACAGCATTTGCAGATTATGCTGCTTTGTGTTTTGAGTTGTTCGGTGATCAAGTCCGTCATTGGATCACGCAAAATGAACCGATCGTGCCAGTGGAGATGGGGTATTTGTATCAACAGCATTACCCAGCAGAAATCAACTTGGCACATGCGGTGCAAGTCGGCTACCATGAAGCACTCGCCAGCTCCTTAGCGATCCAACGCTTCCGTCAATCTCAGCAATCAGGCGAAATCGGCATCATCTTGAATTTGACACCGACTTATCCGAAAGATCCGAACGATGAAAAAGATGTCCAAGCGGCGCAACTGGCAGATGCCTTTTTTAACCGATCCTTCTTAGATCCAGCGGTCAAAGGCACCTTTCCTGTAGAATTGATCGCTGTCTTAAACGAGTTGGCGATCATGCCAGAAACCAGGGCAGAAGATTTGCAGATCATTAAAGAAAACACGGTCGATCTCTTGGGGGTCAACTATTATCAGCCACGGCGGGTGCAGCAAAAGCGTTCTGCCAAAACAGCGGACACACCAATGCCAGAAGATTACTTCGATGTGTATGATTGGCCAGAAAAGAAAATCAATCCCCATCGAGGCTGGGAGATCTATGAACGAGGCATCTATGATACCTTGATCAACCTACGAGACAACTACGGCAATATCCCCTGTTATATTTCAGAAAACGGCATGGGGGTCGAAGATGAAACACGCTTTATCGATGCCAGCGGTCAGATCCAAGATGAGTACCGCATCACCTTTATCAAAGATCATTTGCGGTATGTTCACCAAGCGATCCAAGAAGGCAGCCAGTGCCGCGGGTATCACATGTGGACCTGCATGGACAATTGGTCTTGGCTGAATGAATTCAAAAATCGTTACGGGTTTATTGCTGTCGATTTGGCTACCCAAAAACGGACCATCAAAAAGTCTGGTGAGTGGTTCCACGAAGTGATTCAGCAAAACGGCTTTGTCGACTGATCATTCATAAAAAACAAATCAATGAAGCGTCCTATCTTGCAAAAGGTAGGACGTTTTTCAGGTTTTTAGAGAATAAAAACAAAATATAAACAAAGACCTTTAATTTGTTTCATTTTATCTTTAGTTTGTTCCTTATTTTTTAGGGATGAAAGCGTTATTCTAGTAGCATGAAGGAGATGATGAGATGTGAAGAAAAAGGGGTTTTGGAGGAATGTCTGGCAATACAAAGCATTGATATTGATGGCTTTGCCAGGTGTTGTCTGGTTTATCTTTTTTTTCTATATACCTGTATTCGCAAATGTGGTGGCGTTCAAAGATTTCCACATTTCACCAGACGGCTTTTTTGCCAGTTTGAAACAAAGCCCATGGGTCGGCTTTGATAACTTTAAATTTTTATTTGCATCCAATGATGCTTGGCTGATCACTAGAAATACCCTACTCTACAATATCGTATTTTTAGCATTCAACCTATTCTTTGCGATTGCCTTTGCCATTATTATGAGTGAGCTGCGCAATAAGCGCTTGGTAAAAGTGTATCACACGATGTCCCTGTTGCCGTACTTCCTTTCTTGGGTGGTTATTTCGTACTTTGTCTATGCCTTTTTGAGTCCAGACAAAGGGATCATCAACCAATGGATCACGGGTATGGGCGGTGAAGGAATCAACTGGTATGCTGATCCGAAATGGTGGCCGTTTATTTTCGTCTTTATGAATGTCTGGAAGAGCTTAGGCTACAACAGCATCATCTATTATGCGTCAGTGGTCGGGATCGATCAGACGTATTACGAAGCCGCGATGGTCGATGGCGCCAGCAAATGGCAGCAGATCAAAAATGTGACGTTGCCACAGCTGATTCCAATGATTTCTGTTTTGTTGATTTTGAACATCGGTGGGATCTTCCGTGCCGACTTCGGACTTTTCTATCAAGTCCCACGAAACTCTGGGGCGTTGTACCAAGTCACCTCCGTTTTAGATACGTACATTTATAATGGACTGACTGCCACAGGCGACTTCGGGATGACCGCAGCTGCCGGCCTTTATCAATCAGTGGTTGGGGCATTATTATTACTAACAGCGAATTTGGTTGTTCGTAAACTAGAACCAGATTCAGCATTATTCTAAGGAGGATGGATAAATGAAGAAAAAAGTAACGAAAGTCGAGATCCGCTCCTTTAACCCAACGGTCAACCTGATTTTTAATATCGTGATCGGTCTGTTCGCGATTTCCTGTGTCTTGCCGTTTCTCTTTGTGATCGCGATCTCATTGACCAGTGAAACCTCTTTGGCAGAAAATGGCTATCGCTTTTGGCCACAAGAATTCTCGTTCGCAGCGTATACCTACCTGTTTAGCGGACAAATGAGCAGCAAAATTTTCCAAGCATTTGGCGTATCTATTTTTATCACTGTTTTTGGTACCTTCGTCAATGCAACGATGACTTCGCTATATGCCTATGTCATCTCTCGCTCAAATTTTCCATTCCGTCGTTTCTTTACGATCTTCGCTTTGATCACCATGTTGTTTGCGCCAGGGATGGTTGCCAATTACTTAGTGATGGTCAACTTGATCCAATTGAAAGACACGATTTGGGCGTTGATTTTACCCCTTGCCTTAGGGCCTTTTAATATCCTTGTTATGCGGACCTTCTTTAAAAAGACGGTACCAGATAGTATTATAGAATCTGCGCGCATCGACGGTGCCAGCGAAATGAAGATTTTTCTGTCCATCGTGTTGCCGTTAGCCGTTCCAGGGATCGCAACGATCAGTCTATTTGCCGCTCTTGGCTATTGGAATGACTGGTTCAATGCATTGTTGTATATTCAAAAAGACTCTTTAGTGCCGTTACAAGCACTTTTGATGCGGATTCAAAGCAACTTGGACTATCTAGCCAAAAGCTCTGGTATGGCTGCCCAGATCCAAGGAGGTTTGGCCGCTTTGCCAAGCGAAACTGCTCGCATGGCAATCGTTGTTGTTGCAACCTTACCGATTGCGATCACCTATCCATTCTTCCAACGGTATTTTGTCGGTGGTCTGACAATTGGTGGCGTCAAAGAATAATCAAATAAGTATAGGGAGGAAACAAAAATGAATTTGTGGAAAAAAACAGCTTTTGCTGGGATGGCCGCAGCGGCAACTTTGGGAATGGCTGCCTGTGGGTCGAACGGCGCAACATCCGATTCAGAAAACAATGCAGACGGTGTAACGACTTTATTGATGTATCAAGTCGGGGACAAGCCAGAAAACTTTGATCAATTAATGGAGATCGCCAATAAACGCATTGAAGAAAAAACCAACGCTCGCATCGATCTGCAGTATATCGGCTGGGGTGATTGGGATCAAAAAATGAGTACCATCATTTCATCGGGTGAAAACTACGATATTTCCTTTGCCTCAAACTATGTTGCGAATGCGCAAAAAGGCGCGTATGCAGATTTGACGGAGTTAGCACCAAAATATGCCAAAGAAGCGTATGATCAATTAGACGAATCTTATATCAAAGGCAATACGATCGACGGAAAATTATATGCCTTTCCAGTCAACGGCAATATTTATGCCCAACAAGTCTTGACCTTCAATAAAGAGTATTTAGATAAATATGATTTGGATATCAGTGGGATCGAATCTTATGCAGATGCCGAAGACGTGTTGAAGAAGTTTAAAGAAGAAGAACCAAACATCGCACCGTTTGCGATCGGTCAAACCTTTAATGTTTCTGGAAACTATGATTATGTGATCGGGAAAGATTACCCATTTGCTGTTAAATTGGACGGCGATACAACGAAGATCATCAATCAATACGAAGATGATGAACAAATGGAAAACCTGAAATTGATGCACAAATGGTACAACGAAGGCTTGATCCCAACTGATGCAGCCACTAATACGACTGGTTACCCATTAGAAGGCAACACATGGTTCATGCGTGAAGAAACCCAAGGACCAATGGATTACGGCGATACGATCTTAAGCAATGCCGCAGGTCATGAATTGGTTTCACGTCCAATCACGAAACAATTAAAATCAACAGGTCAAGCGCAAATGGCAAACTTTGTCGTAGCGAATGTTTCGAAAAACAAAGAAAAAGCGGTGGAAGTGTTGGGCTTGTTGAACAGCGATCCTGAATTGTTAAATGGATTGGTTTGGGGTGTTGAAGGCGAAGCATGGGAAAAAATCGAGGGCGAAGACAACAAAATCCGTCTCCTTGATGGCTACTTGCCAAATACCCGGATGGCTGCTTGGAACACTGGGAACAACATGATCCTTTATACACAAGAATCCATCACAGACGATATGATCAAAGAGCGTGATGAAAATATTGCTAACGCTGAAGCATCACCAATCTTAGGGTTCAACTTCAAGACTGATAATGTGAAAACAGAAATCACGAATATCGCCAATGTCATGAACCGTTACAAAGCAAGTTTAGCAACGGGAACGATCGATCCAGAAGAAAATGTTCCGAAACTAAACGAAGAATTAAAAACCGCTGGCTGGGAGAAGGTCCGCGATGAAATGCAAAAACAATTTGATGAGTATCGTGCAAGCCAAGAATAAGCAATAGGCGCTGCTCACCAATCAATAGATCAAGTAAGCCGGAGGCTAAACGCATCAGGACCAATGGTTCCCACGTCTAGCTTCTGGCTGCTTTTTCTTTAAAGTAAGTAGCGAAATCTTTGATGAAAAAATAACGTTACTTTTGTTTTTAACCTTCAAGCAGCAAGCATGGAGCATCTAAAACGTACATAGCATTAAAAGATTCTCAGGTAGCTTGAGTAGGAAGCTAAAATCATGCTACATTTTCGATAGGGAACAAATAAGGGAGGAATTTTAAATGGAAGAAACAGCAAATAGTGGGTTGGTCAAGGGCTTTCGCTTGATTTGGGCGATCGTGAAGTTGAATTTGTTTTTCGTCGTATTGACATTGGCAGGTGGCGGAATCTTAGGGATCGGTCCAGCGTTTCATACCATTAGTACCTTGATCCATGAAGAAGGACTAAATTATGAGCATCAAAGCTTTCGCAGCGCATGGCGCATTTGGCGCAGCGTCTTTGTCAAAGCCAATAAACAATTTTATCTTTTCTTCCTACTGACAGGTTTCTTAGTGTATAACTTGTATTTAGCTACCCAGATCCAAGGCTTGATTTGGCTGATGATCTCTTTTGTTTTAGTTGTCGTCAGCGGATTGAGTATCTTACTGTACTTACTAAGTGTGGTTTTTGACACATCCTATGAGATTTCCTTGTGGAATAACCTGAAATTGTCCTTCGTGTGTCTGTTTCTTCATATGGCGACCTTTCTAAAATTGTTAGTGGGGATTGCCAGTATTTTCGCTTTTACTTGGATGATGAAAGGGCTATTGCTCTTTGGAACCTTTAGTCTATTGATTTTGTGGTGCCATGTGGCAATCAGTCAGGAAAAAACCGTCATTGATCGGGACTTGGCACATGACTAAGCAGCGCTTTCGTTTGTTTAAACATGACTTTTTGATCAATCAGTTGATGCAGCTGTATAGCGTGCTCTTGGTGATCATCTCGATTATTATCATGCTGGTTCTGACGGCATATACTGGGGCAGACCGCTTCAATAGCAGCGAACGCCTCGTGGAAGCCACCAGTATGCAGCTGGATGCATACGTGCAGGATCAAAACGCGGTCGTCTCAACGGTATTAGGCGAATTTACCAGTTCGGATACTGCTTTTGAATCGCTGCGCAATTATTTACAGCTTTCATTGCCAGACTATTTTTCCTATAGTAATGATATTTTTCGCCAGACGGGACAAAGTGTGTATTTGCCAAATATCCTCTATCGCTTGATCCGTAATCATCCTAGTATCGAAGAGATCATCATTCAACTGGATGAAAGCAATGAGACACTAGTGGCAACCCCAGATACCCCTTATGGAGAAAAACGCAGCGGCAAGCAGATCGATTTGAAAAATCGTCTGTTTTTTGTTCGTTCGATCGCCCAACCAAGTAATTATGCGCAACCGTTAGGGCAAGTCTACGTGATTTTTCACTCAGACGATGTCTTAGCCAATCGACAAGAAGACAACCAAACGCACGGTATCAACAGTTTTTTGTATACCTCCAATGGTCAGCGGCTATACAAGGATGCCGCGAACCTTAGCAAGCAGACCTTAGCGAAAATTGATCAGGCGGTGGCTCATGGAACTATTCACGACACTCTGTCGAAAGACTTTTATATCAAAAAACAAACGACCGTCAGCGGAGAGTTGTCACTGATCTTGTTGTCAAAAGGTGTGATCTGGCGGGATATTTTTTCTAGTGCCATTTGGATTTTTAGCTTTGGGATTGGGATTCTCTTATTGGTCCTATGGGTGCTCCATCGGACCTTCAAGCGCTATACCTCGCAAGTACAGCAGATCGTCTATGCGACGAAAGAAGTCAGTCAAGGGAATTTTGATAAGCGGATCGATACCGCCAATGTCCAACAAGAGCTGAAAGAAATCGCAGAAGCCATCAATCAAATGACTTACAGTATCAACGAGTATATCAAAGACATCTACACGTTAGAGATCAAGCAGCGAGACGCCGATATGCGGGCGCTGCAAGCACAGATCAATCCGCATTTTCTGTATAACACGTTAGAATACATTCGAATGTATGCCTTGAGTCGCAACCAAGAAGAGCTGGCGGATGTCGTCTATGCCTTTTCGGCACTGCTACGGAACAATACGACGCAAGAAAAGACGAAGACCTTAAAAGAAGAAATCGATTTTTGTGAAAAATATGTCTACTTGTTTCAGATGCGCTACCCAGATAAGATCGCCTATCATGTAACCATCGATTCGGCATTAGAACAGTTGGAATTGCCGAAGTTCACGCTGCAGCCGCTTGTCGAAAACTATTTTGTTCACGGCATCGATTATCAGCGCAATGATAATGCCATCAGTATCAAGGCTTATAAAGAAGTCGATCAGATCGTGATTGAGGTCAAAGACAACGGCAAAGGCGCAGATGCACAGCAGTTGGCGATGATCCAAGAAGAACTGCAAAATCAGGAGATCGGAGCCCAAACCTCGATCGGGATCAAAAATGTTCACGAACGGTTGCGGGGTATGTTCAACAGCGCCTATCAAATGGACGTTACATCTCAGGCAGGTGCTGGGTTTACGGTCAAGATCCGCTTAGATGAGAAACGTTTGCAAAGGGGGCATGAGACAGATGTATAAAGCAATGTTCGTTGATGATGAATACATGATCTTGCAGGGGCTGCAAATGATCTTGCCTTGGCAAGAACTGGGCTTTGAAGTGGTGCATACAGCGAAAAGTGCTAGTGAAGCTCTCGAGTACTTGCAAGAGCATTCCGTTGATTTGCTGATCACGGATATTCGGATGCCAGAAATGAACGGCATCGATATGATCCGCAAAGCACAAGCGTTTGGGAATCGATTTTTCTCGATCATTCTATCAGGCTATCAGGAGTTTGCCTTTGTCAAACAAGGCATGGCGTTAGGTGTGCGTAATTATCTCGTCAAACCTGTTAACAAAGAAGAACTACGCAGCAGTGTACAAGCAATTGCAGCTGAGTTAGAGGAGCAGCAAAAACTGTTGGCAGAAAAAGAACTGTATCAAGAATCAAGCCTGCTGCTTTGGTTGAATGATGAATTGAACGAAAGCGAGTACCTCCATTTGCTGGCGCAACAGCGGGTGCCACTAGCAGCACCCTTTACCGTTTTGCAGTTCAATGGGACTGCTGAGATCTTACAAAAAATCACGACGTTTTTTCAGCAACACGATCAGCCATTGATCTTACCAGGGCGATTAGATGAAAACCAAGTGATCATTACTGCTGCTGGACCAAGGCAGCAAATCAACGCTGACCTAAAAGCACTGGCACAGCAGCTCAATAGTACAGACTGGCAGTTGATCATGAGCGAGACCATCAACGAGTGGGAGAATTTGTATAAAGCCTATGAAAAAATCAAACAGGTTCAGTCACTGCAAGCCTTCTACCCGGATCTGTTCTTACAAGAACAGACGATCCACGTGGATATTTTAGAGCGAAACGAAGAACTCCCGTTTCTGTCTTTTAACAAAGCATTGACCATTGGGGATGTCAAAACGATCCAACATGAGCTGGATAAAATGTTCGCTATTTTGGAACAAACCCAAGCAGACCCTGAGCATGTTCGCTATGTTTCGTTCTTGTTGTTCAACGATATTTATCGGCAGTTACCAGTACTTTCCCATGAAAACCATGAACAGATTTTGGCACGGATTCGTGAGTCTAATACACTGGCAGATTTGCGGCAGCTCTTTGATGATGTGCTGGAGCTGGCGAAATCGCAGCCACCGCAAAAACGCTATTCGGAGATCGTTCAAAAGACGATCCAACTGATCGAAGAAGGCTATACCCATGATTTGACGGTCAAATCAGCGGCAGAAGAACTGCATGTCAGCGTCGTTTATTTGGGCCAGCTCTTTAAGAAAGAAACGGAAATGAGCTTTAATCAGTACGTCAATCTGGTGCGGATCAAGCAAGCCCAGCAGCTGCTGCTTCATTCGAAAGCTACGATCAGTGAGATCGGCGATCGTATTGGTTACAACAATACCAACTATTTTTCCAAAATGTTTAAGAAATTGAATGGTCTGACCCCCAAAGAGTTTCGCGATACCTATGAACAGCATTATGAATCCCTTGATTGAATTTAGATTTCTTCAAAAAAATTCTGGTTTTTGTGATTAAATGATAGTAATTGTGACGCTTTCACGGTAAACTAAGAGAGGAAAAATAAAGAAGAGAGCGTGATGTTGTGAAAGAAACCAAAAAATTTGCACAAGTTTTGATAGGTACCGGGCTGATTGCGTTGGCCATTTCCTTATTGATCACCGCCCATCAAGGTTATGATACGATCAGTACGTTTTTACTAGGAATTTTGAATTTCGTCGATGTCCCTTTTTGGATTGCCAGTTTGTGTTTTAATATTATTGTTTTGTTGTTCGTTGCAGTCTTTGATCGTGCCGAATTAGGCATTGGCAGTTTTATCAACGGGATTGGCTTAGGCCTGTTGATTGGGATCTTTGAACCAGTGATGGACAAAGTATCGATTCATTTGCCTTTTTATCCTTGGATCGCTATTTTCGCTGCACCGATCTTATTTGGGATCGGCGCTGGTATCTACGTTTCTTCCAACAAAGGATCAGCGGCGTTAGAAGCCTTGACTGCCTTGATCTACAAACGAAGCAAATTGACGCAAAAAACGATCCGTATCGGCTTGGATGCAGCCATGGTCTTGATCGGTTTTGCGCTAGGCGCCAGTGTTGGGTTAGGTACTCTCTTGTGTATCGTCTTTATTGGCCCAATCTTTGAAGCCACCATGAAAACCATCGCTGCTCGGAAGAAAAACGCCTAGCCTTGAGAATAAGTCGGAAAAAGCTGTCTGTAAGGGCAGCTTTTTTGCTGCTTCCATTTAAGGGAATTATCTGAAGGAAGAAAAATCCTGATTTCCTTAAGATTCTCTGGGTAAAAAAAGTGTTTTCTCCATGGTTACTGTCTTATTGGACTTGGTATACTGATAAGACGAGTAAAGGAGAAGTGAAAATGAAAAGTTATCGTTCGACGATTGCGGCTTGCTTTGTAGGGTACATCGTTCAAGCCGTCATCAATAATTTTGCCCCCTTATTATTTTTGACCTTTCAAAGCCAATACCAGCTACCGATCAGCCAGATTACTTTGCTGGTTAGTTTTAACTTTTTGACCCAGTTAGCCGTCGATTTTGCAGCAATCTTTTTTGTAGACCGCATCGGCTATCGAGTGTCGATCGTAGCCGCGCATTTTTTTGCAGCGATCGGCTTGATTGGTCTAGCCGTTTTTCCCTTATGGTTTCCGACCCCGTTTAGCGGATTGTTAGCAGCGGTTTTGTTGTATGCCATTGGCGGTGGCTTGCTGGAAGTCTTAGTCAGTCCCATCGTTGAAGCCTGTCCAACGGAACATAAGGAAAAAACGATGAGCATGCTGCACTCGTTTTATTGCTGGGGGTACGTGGGGGTCGTTATGTTCTCAACTGCGTTCTTCATGGTGTTCGGTATTCAACAGTGGCCGATTTTGGCGATCATCTGGGCGCTGATCCCGTTGGTCAATTTGTTTTTCTTTACCAAAGTCCCGTTGGCGCCAATCGTTGCCGGAGGAGAACGAGGGTTGACCACTCGGCAGCTCTTTTCCTTGAAAAGCTTTTGGCTGTTTCTGGTGATGATGGTCTGTGCTGGAGCCAGCGAACAAGCAGTCAGCCAATGGGCATCGACCTTTGCCGAACAGGGCTTAGGCGTTAGTAAGACGCTAGGCGATTTAGCAGGGCCAATGGTTTTTGCCTTGATGATGGGGATCTCCCGCTTGCTTTACGGCAAGTTCGGGGAACGCATCGATTTGAAACGCTTTATGTTTTTGAGTGTTTTGCTTTGCCTACTGGCGTATATGATGATCGGCTTTGCTTCATTGCCATTGATCGGGTTCCTTGGCTGCGGCTTAAGCGGTTTTGCCGTAGGGATCATGTGGCCAGGGGTCTTTAGTCTTTCTGCGCAATACATTCGCAACGGCGGAACGGCGCTATTTGCTTATTTGGCATTAGCAGGAGATTTAGGGTGTTCAATCGGACCCGCTGTCGTCGGCAGTATCGTCGAATGGACGGGACAACAGCTGCAGGTTGGGATTCTAGGGGCGATCGTTTTCCCGATCATCTTGCTGGCAGGAATTTATTTGGTTCAACAAATGCACAAAAAACGACAGCTTCCGTTGCTGGTTTTTCAAGAATCCACAAAAGAATAAAAAAATTTTGGAGCAAATGCCGTCTTTTCATGGTATTTGCTTTTTGTTTTCTGAAATTCCTCTAGTCAAGATAGTTTCTATCCGCTATACTTTGACTTATTCATTTAAAAAGGATGTGATGTTGTGAAAAGTCAATTGAAAAAAGAAATCAGTTTTTTTGGGGCATTATCGACAGTAATGGGAACGGTGATCGGCGCCGGCGTGTTTTTCAAAGCAGCGGCTGTGGTCCAGCAGACCCAATCCACCGGTTTGACCTTGTTGGTTTGGCTGCTTGCCGGCTTTCTAACGATTTGCGGCGGTTTGACGGTGGCGGAGTTAGCGACGGCGATTCCTAAGACTGGCGGACCCATTCGATATATTGAAAGAATCTATGGAAAATTACCCTCCTTTTTATTAGGCTGGGCACAAAGTATCATTTACTTTCCAGCGAACGTGGCGGCTTTAAGTATTATTTTTGCGACCCAGTGTTTGAACTTATTTCATCTACCCAGCAATTATTTGCTTCCTTTATCGATTTTGACCGGAACGAGTGTGACCTTGATCAATCTTTTGGGAACAAAAGCCGCTGCTCAAGTCCAGTCCGTCACGTTAGCAGTCAAGCTGATCCCGATTGCGGTGATCATCGTGGCAGGTCTGTTGACACCAGGGCAAGTATCGGTCTCATTGGTGGATTTTTCTTCCAATACTCAAGGATCGCTTGCAGCTGGTATCAGTAGTGCCCTCTTAGCAACCCTTTTTGCTTATGACGGTTGGATGGGAGTCGGTAATGTCGCTGGGGAAATGAAGCGACCTGAAAAAGATTTACCAAAAGCCATCATCTTTGGGTTGAGTTTTGTTACCTTGGTGTACGTGTTGATCAATGTTGCCTTTTTAAAAACATTGCCGATCGATCAAATCGCTGGTAATTTGAACAGTGCCTCAGAAACTGCGATGGCCTTGTTTGGCAGCTTTGGCGGAAAACTGGTCACGATCGGTATCCTGATCTCTGTGTATGGCGCATTGAACGGCTATACAATGACTGGTTTACGAGTTCCTTATGCCATGGCATTGGAAGATGAGATTCCTTTCAGCAAGACCTTTGCCACCTTAAGTAAAACCACCAATGCACCTTATGCGGCGGCCTTTTTACAATTAGGGATCGCGTGTATCATGATGCTTTTAGGCACCTTTGATCTCTTGACCGATATGCTGGTTTTTGTTATGTGGTTCTTTAGTGTATTATTATTTGTAGGAGTTTTTCGTTTGCGAAAAACAGAACCGCAGATGAAGCGTCCGTATAAAGTTCCCTTCTATCCAATCATTCCCTTGATTGCGATCTTAGGCGGCTGTTTTATCTTGATCATGACCTTGATCACTGACACGTGGTTAGCAGTCGTGGGAATCGGCGTGACGTTACTAGGAATTCCCGTTTTTTATGGAAAAGCAAAAGGAAAAGCGAGAGGAGCGAAAGAATGAAGATCGTTGTACTTGATGGCTATGCGTTGAATCCAGGAGATTTGTCTTGGCAAGGGTTTGAAGAATTAGGAGAGGTGACGGTGTATGATCGTACCTCGTATACAGATAAACAAGAAATTATTGAGCGAATCGGCGATGCCGAAGCAATTTTGACAAATAAAACGCCGATCACCGCAGATGTGCTCAAAGCATGTCCGCAATTGACCTACATTGGGGTCTTGGCAACTGGATACAATGTCGTTGATCTGGCAGCAGCGAAGGAACAGGGAATCACCGTGACCAATATTCCTAGCTACAGTACCAATGCAGTGGCACAAGCGACCTTTGCTTTGCTGCTGGAAGTGACGAATCAAGTGGGACACCATAATCGTTCCGTACATCAGGGCGACTGGCAAACCAGCAAAGATTTTTCTTATTGGCAGACACCATTGATGGAATTGGCAGGCAAAACGATTGGGCTGATTGGATATGGTGCAATTGCTCAAGCAGTTGCCACGATCGCTCATGCGTTTCAGTTGAAGGTGATCTACTTTAATCATCGACCAAAACCAGCACAAGCGGATTGGGCAAAACAAGTTTCGCTGGCGGAATTGTATCAAGAAGCAGATATCATCAGCCTTCATGTTCCGCAGTTTCCTGAGACAGAAAAAATGATCGATCGCACAGCATTGGCACAAATGAAATCTTCTGCGATCCTGATCAATACCGCCCGTGGCGGCTTGATCGATGAAGCGGCAGTTGCTGAAGCGCTGCAAACAGGGCAGATCGCAGCCTTGGCGGCAGATGTCGTTTCAAAAGAACCGATCGCAGCTGACAATCCCTTATTACAGGCGCCAAATTGCTATTTGACACCGCATATCGCTTGGGCACCCGTCGAAACGCGGCGTCGTTTGATGGGGATTGCTGTGGCGAACTTAAGCGGCTTTAAAGCAGGTACACCGCAAAATGTCGTGTAAGCAAAACGAGCAAGTAAAAGGACTTTGACAAAACAGGCGACTAGCAAAGCAGTTAGTCTCGCCGACACAGTAACCATTTCGACCAGTCATCCAGCCTCACAAGGTGATCGGTCGTAGGACTGGGGGTTTGTCTAAGTCTTTTTTTGCTGAAAATGAAAGGAGACGATCTTGAAAAAGTATTATTATCTAGCGGCCTTTGTTAGCGTGCTGGTCTTGAGCTGGCTGATCCAAACCCAAAGCAGCCGCTTTTATGCACAGCCGATCATAGAAGTACAAACGGTTCAAGTCACCTCCGACCAGCAGCAGATCCAAGGGATCGTTCGTAACGGAGAAGAAGCTGGGGTACTACGGACAGTCACTACGCAATACACCCCCAACGGTGCGATTCATCCATTGTATCAGACCGGACAACAGCTGCTTTTGCAAAAAGAAGGGGATGGCTGGCAGGTACAAGCACAAAAACGGGATGGGTATCTCTTTTTCTTCCTTGCCTTATTTTTGATGGCAGTAGTCGCAATTGGTGGCAAAAAGGGCTTGCGGGCTTTACTTAGTATCTTTGTGAATACTGGCTTGCTGCTCCTTTTTCTTTGGTTTCACAAAGGCAACAGCTCCTTTTCATTGGTCTTTTTGATGATCGTTTTTACGATCGTCTCGTTGGTTTTGACGATGGGGATTTCCTATGGCTTTCGTACGATCGACAGCCGTAAAATCATTGCCTCGTTAGCCAGCGTCCTCTTGGCGTTTTTTCTCTGTCGGTTCGCCATGGATCTTTTGCAAGATCATGGGTTGCGCTATGAAGAAATGTCGTTTCTGACCCGTCCGTATCGCAGTGTTTATCTAGGGAGTCTGCTGATTGGCGCGATTGGTGCCAGCATGGACAATATTGTCATGCTGATTGCCAGTCTAGATGAGATCCAGCGCATCAATCCCCAGACTAGCCGCAAGGAACGATTAGCGATCGGTCGGTCCATCGCGCAAGATACGACTTCTTCGATGATCAATGTCTTGTTGTTTGCTTATTTAAGTGGGAGTATGCCAGCGCTATTGTTTTACCTAGCAAATGGCTGGCTGCTGTCGCAAGCATTGCCGATGCATCTTTCTTTAGAAATAGTGCGTACATTATGCGGCGGCTTTGCGCTGGTTTTATCGGTACCGTTGACGCTCCTTTGCTTTGAACTACAAAGGAGGAAAGCAAAATGAATGTTTTGTTTGTGTTGAGCTTGCTTTTTCTCTTGCTGACCTTCGCTGTTTTTCGGATCGAAGGGCTGTTTCAAGTCACTGGTCTGTTTATGAATGTGGCTGTCTTTCTAGCGCTGCTGGTCCTGATTGACCGAGGGACACCGATTTTACCAGCGGCTTGTGTTGCCTTTTTAACCGTGGCGGCGATCACCTTGTTTTTCGTGAACGGCGTCAATCAGAAAACCAAAATTGCCTTTGTCTGTGTGTTGGTCTTTCTAGGGATTTTTCTACTACTATTTCCGCTTGTGCTCTCTGCAATGAATCTGCATGGGTTTTCGGCAGAGGAACTGGATGAGTTGGCGATGTATTCCTTTGATGTAGCCATCGATTTTAAGACATTGATGACTGCGATCATTTTGATGAGTTTTTCGGGGGCGGTGGCAGATGGGAGTATGGCGATCAGCACTGCGACCTATGAACTTTTTCAAGCAAACCCGCAAGTCTCGATCAAGGCATTAAGTAAAAGTAGTATGACCGTGGTATCAGACGTATTGTCTTCAACGATCAATACCTTATTGTTTGCCTTTATGGGAAGTAATCTGGCGTTGATTGCGTGGTTTCAAGATTTGTCGATCTCCTTTGGTGAAATGATCAATTCGAAGGCGTTCGTCTCAGAATTGGTCGTTTGTTTGATCACGGGTCTGGCAGCGGTGATTATTTTACCCATCACCGCATGGGCAGCAAGTTGGTATTTTTTGAAAAGAAACCGAATGGAATAGGAAGGAGCGCAACCACCATGGAACCACTAATTGAAACTAAGCGATTAGTCCTGCGAGAAATGAGTCACGACGATCGACCAGCAATTGAAAAGATTTTGCAAGATCCAGAAGTTATGATTGCCTATGAAGGACCCTTCAGTGAGCAAGAAGTCACTGGTTGGATCGACAAACAGCTGCAACGCTATCAAAACGATCACATTGGCTTGTGGCTAGTGATCGAGAAAGCATCCGGGCAAGCGATCGGTCAATGCGGGTTGACATGGCAAGACGTCAAGGGAGAAGCCGTTTTAGAAATTGGGTACTTGTTTCAAAAGAACTCCTGGCATCATGGGTTTGCCACAGAAGCCGCCCAGGCTTGTAAAGACTATGCGTTTGCAACGCTGAATGCCGCCAGTGTTTATTCGATCATTCGTGAGACCAATCAAGCCTCCATAAATGTGGCATTGCGCAATGGAATGAAGCTGGTGGATCGCTTTGTCAAACACTATCGGCAAGTGGACATGCCGCATCTTGTGTATGCTGTGGCGAAAGAGATGTGAAAAACGAAAGAGTGCTTTTTTCGATTTAGACAATAAAACGCCCTTAGAAAGTTAGCTTTTTCTAACTTTCTAGGGGCGTTTTTTATGCTTGCGTAAAGCTTTTTCGTTCGATGAGTTCAGCCCCTAAAAGGACTGTTTTGGTGATCGCTCGAGGATGAACGATCTGATCCACCAATAAATCGATCGCGGTTTTGGCGATTTCCTCCACATCAATTTTAAAGGTTGTTAGAGGGGGAGCCACAAATTTTGCGATCTCATTGTCGTTGATACTGATTAATTCCAAGCGATCAGGAATGATGATGGATCGTTCGTTTAACGCTTGGAGCACACCAACTGCGATGGTGTCAGAAGCCACAAAGAGCGCCTCTGGCAAATTGTCACCAAGGGATTCCACCATTTTTTTCGCCAAACGATAGCCGGTTTCAACGGAAAAATTGCCACCACTAAATAAGAACGCCTCATCGAGCGCATCTCGACGAGCCAGCGTTTGACGGAAGATGACCTCGCGACTATCCATTTCTGCACGTTGGGTATCAGGATTTAGATAAGCACCACCAATAAAGCCGATCTTTCGGTATCCTTTTGTTAAAAATAGATCGATCGCCAGTTGCGTCATTCGATCAGTATCAGGTTTGACCGTATCGAACAACTCTGGACAGGGGTTGATTTCCAAAAGGACGCCATAGGGGCAAACGGATTTGAACTGCTGCGTTTCTTTCTCAGTGAAAGAGCCAATCCCAATAAATCCGGCGACTTCTTGCAGTGTTTCTAAAACATCATCTTCATGGGTGATCAGTTGAATTTCCAAATTGTTGATTTTCGCATATTTTTCTAAAGAGATACGCAATTGTCGAAAATAGACATCTTGCAGCTCTTCTTGTTCTGTCAGCCAGAAAAGGACGGCGATTTTTTCTAGTGTTGTTTTTATTTTTGAGCGATCATAACCTAGTGATAAAGCGGTATGAATAATTTTTTGACGCGTATCGGCAGCGATCGACAACGATTCGTCGCCTTTCAATAATCGGGAAACAGTCGCTTGTGAAAAGCCTGATTGCTCGGCAATTTTTTTTATTGTAACCAATCTTCTTCACCTCTTTCTTCTAGTATACGCTAACAACTTTACCAAGTAAATGAATTTACTAAATATATTTACTCAATAGTGAAAGTTTAGAGCGTGGTGGTATTTTGAAAAATTATTTTTGAGATAAACCTTGATTTTATCCGTTTATTTACTCCGTTGAAGAAATTAATTTAGTAAAACTATTTACATATTAAGTAAAATAATTTATTATAAACAAGAAGATAGCGTTTGCAAAATAAAGAAAAGGTGGAGAAATGATGATGAAAAAAATGTCTCGAGTTCTTTTTTTAAGTGTAGCAGCTTTAGGATTAGGTGCTTGCGGTCCACAAAGTGAAGGGACAGATAGTACTGCAGCAAATAGTGGCAGCAATAAGGACTATGATCTATTGGTCTGGGAAGACCAAGCAAAATCAGTTGGGATTGAAGAGGCAGTCAAACAATTTGAAGAAGAACACGATGTGACGATCAAAGTGGTCGAAAAAGCCTATGGTGGACAGATCGAAGATTTACGATTGGATGGACCCGCTGGTACAGGTGCGGATGTCATCACGATTCCTGGCGATCAAATCGGTACAGCCGTTACCGAAGGTTTGTTGAAAGAATTAACAGTCGATCAAACGCTACAAGAGCTGTATACAGAATCAGCAATGCAATCGCAAATCGTTGACGGCAAAGTCTACGGCTTACCAAAAGCGGTTGAAACACAAATTTTGTATTATAACAAAGAACTAATTTCCGAAGATGACTTGCCACAGACAACGGATGAGTGGCTGGAGTATTCCAAGTCTGTTTTAGGTGCTGACAGTTATGGGTTACTGGCATTATGGGATCAAATTTATTACGCACAAGGTGTATTGAGCGGTTATGGCGGTTATGTTTTTGGCGAGAATGCCGATGGATCCTATGACCCTGAAGATATTGGATTAGCTAATGAAGGCGCGATCGAAGGGGCAGACTATATCCAACAGTTTTATGATGCAGGTGTTTTTCCATCGGGATTGGTCGGTGAACAAGGAATCAATGTGTTGGACTCTTTATTTACGGAAGGAAAAGCTGCCGCTGTCATCTCGGGACCATGGAACTTGTCTCCTTATAAAGAAGCGGGCATCGACTATGGTGTGAAAGAATTGCCATTATTAGGCAATGGTGAACATATGGGTTCCTTTATCGGTGTCAAAAGCTACAACGTAAGTAGCTATTCCCAAAACCCTGAATTAGCTGAAGCGTTCGTCAAATTTATCAGCAATGAGGAAAATTCAAAAGTTCGTTATGAAAAAACACAGGAAGTACCAGCGGTTGCTTCATTGGCAGATGATCCAGCAGTTCAAGAAAGTGAAAGTGCTGCAGCCATTGCCGCTCAGTCCCAACACGCAGAACTAACGCCTGGGATCACTGAAATGAATTCAGTATGGGAACCAATGGATGCCGCATTGCAAACCATTGCTACTGGAAAGGCTGAACCGAAAACAGCTTTATCACAAGCAGTCGAACAGATCAAATCAGCCATTGCGGCAATTCAAAACTAGAAAGTCGTCTCAAGGACAAACGTTTCGGAGGTCATTCATCACTAGGAATCAAGTAAGGCCGAACGAAACGTTTGTCAGCGGCTTTTTCTTACAGGGGGCGAAAATGTGAAAAACACGCAGTCGTATGCAAAACGAGCAATGCTATTCTCGATCATACCAGGATTCGGTCAATTTTATAATCGGCAAAAAATCAAAGGCGCTTTATTTTTCTTCTTTTTTGCTATGTATCTTGTCGTCTTTAAAGATTTATTTAATATGGGACTTTGGGGCATCGTGACATTAGGCGTGGAAGTGCCGAGAGACAATTCCATCTTTTTATTAGCAGAAGGATTAGTTGCCTTGATCGTCATCGGTTTTGGTCTGTTGTTCTATTATTTAAACATCCGTGATGCCTATAAAAACGGTGAATTAAGAGACAATGAGCTACCAGTCAACTCTATCCGTGAAAGCTACCAGGCACTATTAAGAGAAGGCTATCCTTATTTAATGAGTAGCCCAGCATTTTTCTTACTCGTGTTTTCTGTTATTTTTCCGATTCTCTTTAGTATCGCGTTAGCTTTTACGAACTATGATCTGTATCATTCTGCACCTGCCAATTTAGCAGATTGGGTGGGATTAGAGACCTTTAAGAAGATTTTTACTGTCGATATTTGGCGTAGTACCTTCTTCAATGTTCTGGGCTGGACAGTTATCTGGACCTTGATCGCCTCAACGTTACAAGTTTCTATCGGAATATTTTTAGCGGTGCTGGTGCATCAAAAAGAATTACGACTCAAAAAGTTCTTTCGAACGATTTTGATCCTCCCATGGGCAGTTCCGGGATTTGTTACGATTTTGGTGTTTTCAGGAATGTTCAATGATTCCTTTGGTGCGATCAATCATTCGATTTTGAATTTCTTCCAGATTTCACCGATTCCTTGGCTAACGAGTGCGAATTGGACCCGCTTAGCTTTGCTACTGATTCAAGGCTGGCTAGGCTTTCCGTATATTTTTATCGTGACTACAGGAACGCTGCAATCCATTCCTGATGATTTGTATGAGGCGGCGACCATCGATGGTGCTTCAGCTTTACAAAAATTCCGCCGAATCACATTGCCATTATTGCTTTATGCAATGGCACCGATTTTGATTACGCAATATACGTTTAACTTCAACAATTTCAATATCATTTATCTGTTTAATTCTGGTGGACCAGCAGTTCCTGGTTCGACCGCTGGTGGTACCGATATTTTGGTTTCGTGGATCTATAAGCTAACGATGCAAAATAGTCAATATGCACTGGCAGCAGCGTTGACGATTCTCTTATCGATCGTCGTGATCGCGATTGCTTTATGGCAATTCCGCCGAACAAATTCATTCAAGGAGGTTGGATAAGATATGAAGGCAGCAAGTATGAAGAAACAAAAATTTGTCCGCCTATCCTTGACGTATCTCGTACTGATTTTTACGGTAGTAGTGATCGTCTACCCTTTACTTTGGACGATCGGTGCTAGTTTTAATCCTGGGAACAGTTTAGTAAGTACGAGTTTGATTCCGACGAGTCCGACATTAAGTCACTACACGAAATTGTTTGCTGGTGACAACTCGCTTTATTATAGTCAATGGTATTTGAATTCATTAAAAATCAGTGTATGCACCATGTTCTTGTCACTGATTTTTGTCTCCATGACGGCGTATTCCTTTTCACGATTTCGTTTTACAGGCCGTAAAAATGGGTTGATGCTGTTCTTACTACTACAAATGATCCCGCAGTTCTCTGCCTTGATCGCAATTTTTGTATTGGCGCAAATGCTCGGCTTGATCAATAGCCATTGGTTGCTGATCTTGATTTACGTTGGGGGCCAGATTCCCATGAACACGTACTTATTGAAAGGGTATTTTGACTCGATCCCGTTAGATTTAGACGAGAGTGCCAAGATAGATGGCGCAAGCAATACGCGAATATTCTGGCAAATTTTGATTCCTTTATCACGACCCATGCTGGCAGTCGTTGCCATGAATGGCTTTACTGGACCACTTGGAGACTTTGCCCTGTCTTCTGTGATTTTACGTAATCCTGAGTACTATACATTACCCATCGGGTTATACAAATTAGTCACGGATAAAATGGGAGCCAGCTATACAACTTTTGCGGCAGGGGCTATTTTGATCAGTATTCCGATCGCGCTCGTCTTTATTGCATTACAAAAACATTTTGTCTCCGGTTTGACCGCTGGTGGCACAAAAGGATAGGAAGAGAAGATGACAAGATATAACTTAGAAGAACGCTTTTTACATGGTGGGGATTATAATCCTGACCAGTGGCTAAATTATCCCGAGATCTTAGCTAAAGATTTAGAACTAATGGAAAAAGCTCATGCTAATACATTTTCCCTTGGTATTTTTGCTTGGAGTGCCTTAGAGCCAGCAGAAGGGGTGTTTCAATTTGAATGGTTAGACAAAATCATGGATGAGCTAGCCGAACGAAACAGCAACGTCATTTTAGCGACGCCAAGCGGCGCGCGTCCTGCCTGGTTGTCTAAAGCATACCCTGAAGTTCTACGAACCAATGAAAAACGGGAAAAAATGTTACACGGCGGGCGTCACAATCACTGCTTTTCTTCACCAATCTATCGTGAGAAAGTGGCGATCATCAATCGGAAATTAGCTGAACGCTACCACGATCACCCAGCACTATTGATGTGGCATATTTCCAATGAGTATTCTGGAGATTGTCATTGTCCCATTTGCCAAGAAAACTTTCGTCAGTGGGTCAAGCAGAAGTACCAAACATTAGCAGCCTTGAATGAGGCCTGGTGGGGACCTTTCTGGAGCCATACGATCACCGATTGGTCGCAAATCGAATCTCCTTCACCGATCGGCGAAATGCAAGTTCATGGACTAAATCTAGACTGGCATCGTTTTGTGACCGATCAGACCATTGATTTCTATGAACATGAGATCAAAGACATTCGTCGTTTGTCTCCAGATGTACCGATCACAACGAATTTCATGGCAGATACCCGAGATTTGATTCCCTTTTATAGCCTTGATTATGGAAAATTTGCCCAGCATGTAGATGTCATTAGTTGGGATTGTTATCCTGCTTGGCATAATGATTGGGGAACGACCGCTGATTTGGCAAGTAAGGTTGGGTTTATCAATGATCAGTACCGTAGCTTGAAAAAGCAACCCTTTTTGATCATGGAATCAACCCCTAGTGGTGTGAATTGGCATCCAGTCAATCGCACGAAACGCCCCGGGATGCATCTGTTGTCTTCTATGCAATTTATTGCTCACGGTTCAGATAGTAATCTTTATTTCCAATGGCGAAAATCTCGAGGCTCATCTGAGAAGTTCCATGGGGCCGTCGTGGACCATGACAACGACGAACAGAATCGTGTTTTTCAAGATGTAGCAGAAGTGGGAAAAGCCTTAGAAGAAATCAAAGAAGTCAAAGGATTGCACAAAAAAGCCAAAGTGGCGATCATCTATGATTGGGATAACAATTGGGCGCTCAATGATGCGCAAGGTTTTGGTTTGGAGAGCAAACGCTACCCACAAACGTTGCAAGAGCATTATCGCTATTTTTGGGATCATGACATCGCGGTTGATGTCATCACGAAAGACCATGACTTTAACTCTTACCAATTGATCATCGCTCCGATGCTTTACCTTTTACCAAAAGAAACTATGAAAAAGTTTCAACAGTATACGAACAATGGCGGGACGCTGGTTTCCACTTATTTGACGGGGATCGTGAATGAAACGGACTTGACCTATTTAGGGGGCTGGCCCCAAGAGTTAGAAGAACTGTTTGGTGTGTCTGTGAAAGAAATCGATACGTTATATCCGAAACAAAAAAATCTGCTTTTAATGAAGGAGCAGCAGTACCAAATTCATGATTATTGTAGTGTTGTTCAAACAAACACTGCCCAAACGTTAGGGGTCTACGGTGCTGATTTTTATCAAGGTCAAGCTGCAGTGACCGTAAATGTTTATGGTGAAGGAAGTGCCTACTATCTTGGGGGACGGACGGATCAAGCCTTTTTGGAAGACTTCTATCAAGAAGTAACACAACAGCTTCGCATACAAAATGAGTGGGTCCGTCAAGGTTCAACGAACGTGTCGATCCAAAGTAGAGAAAGTCAGCAAGAGCAGCTTACTCCGACTACCTATTATTTTGTGATGAATTTTTCCGAAGAAAATCAAGAAGTAGAGGTAGCAACTTCAGGAATCGATTTGCTTACTGGAAAAACGACAAACCAAAAGCTTCAGTTGGCGCCTTATGAGGTGCAGATTATCAAAGTGACAGCACCAGATCAATAAAGACTATTGTGTCAATTATATGAAAAAAGAAGTACTTACGTTGATGAAAAAAAACGTAAGTACTTCTTTTTTATAGAGAGTGTTTTAATTTTCTTGCGCAAATTCGGCAGCTTTTGTTCCTGCTTGGCGTCCGAAGATGATGATATCGGCAACGGCATTACCGCCAATTCGGTTTTCACCATGCAACCCACCAGTTACTTCACCGGCTGCAAAAAGACCTGGAATGATCTCGTTATCCGTAGCGATCACTTCTGTGTTGGTGTTGATCTTCACGCCGCCCATCGTGTGGTGGATACCAGGTGCGATGGCAATGGCATAGTAAGGTCCTGTTGACAAATCGTTGTCCATTGCTGTGCTGCGTCCAAAGGCTTCGTCTTCACCAGCAGCTACACTGCTGTTCCACGTAGCGATCGTTTCAGCAAGCGCTGCTTCTGGCATGTCCAATTCTTTTGCTAATTCTTCGATCGTGTCAGCGGATTTGACTAACCCTTGTTGCTCGTAAAAATCAATGGCTGTCACGCGTTCTTTGACACCTGCATCAAAAACTAACGTTGCTGATTTTTCAGGTAGGGCAATGATCGCTTCTGAGACTTTGTCTCGTGTTTCCATTTCATTGAAGAACCGTTCGCCTTCTTGATTGACCAAGATCGCGCCTTCTCCACGGACAGCTTCAGTGATCAACAGTGATTTAGACTGATCCACTGTTGGGTGGATTTGGATTTGCTCTAAATCAACCGTTTGTCCACCTAATGCTTCGATCATTTTGATCCCATCACCAGTCGAACCCTCTTGGTTCGTTGTCACGTAGTCTGCCAATTCTGGTTTGTATTCGGTGATCATGTCGAAATTGGCACCGAAACCGCCTGTTGTAACGACAACTGCTTTGGCATCAATGGTTTGTTCGGTTCCTTCTACTTCAACGGTCACCCCGTTGACTTGACCATCTTCTTCATTGATTTCTTTGACATCGGCATTCACAAAAATTGGGATTTCCAATTCATGGATGTTGCGCATCAAGCCATCAACTAAGTATTCCCCAACAGCAGAACCATCCGATGGACGGTGCGTCCTTTTTTCACTCATCCCGCCAGTCGTTGTTAAGTTGTCTAAAGTGATACCCATGGAATCTAACCAATCGATTGCTTCTGCTGAATGATCCACAAAGTAGCGCAACAATTCTTCATCATTGGTGTTGTGACCACCAGCTAATGTTTCTTCATAAAATAAATCGTTTGAATCTTCGATGCCTTCTGCTTCTTGGAATTTGGTTTCTGAAGCGTTCATTCCTGCAGAAGATTTCAATGTATTCCCACCAGAAATTGGCATTTTTTCTAAAATAACTGGGTTTGCGCCAGCTTCTTTTGCTTGGATCGCAGCGGCCATTCCAGCGCCACCTGCACCGACGATCACGACATCGTAGCTGTCTGCAAGTTCGCTAGGGTCTGTGTATTCTTGACCAGATGCAGCAGAAGTTGCATCTGTTTCTTCATTAGCAGATGAACCAGTACTTGAGCTGCTGCTTGTTTGTGAATCAGCGCCACAAGCACTCAAAGTTGCTAACGAGGTTAGGACTAATAGTGTTTGGAAAATTTTCTTCATTGTTTTTATTCCTCCTAAAACTTTTTCCAAATCAAAGACTAACATAGTTGTCATGTTATTTTTAGCTTTTGTTCGAAAAATCACATAATAATTAGAAAAGTTTAATTTATAAAGCGTTTTAGTCGAGATGAAAGGGTTTCTTGGTCATCATAAAAAAGAGTGAATTCGTGAATTTGTGGAAATAGAAGAATTATTGATTCTTTGATTTGTTTGGTATTCATCATGAAGGGAGAAAGCGAAGAGGCTTTGATTCGCCTCTCTTCTGTTATTGAAAAAACGTACGTCACTGAGGTGCCGAGGAATGATCTCTTTTATTAAGAATAAATCGAATGCTTTGCGCTCAAAAGATAGAGAGAAATTGATGGCATCCGTGTTTGTGGGCACCAACTTTTACTCAATAAATAAAGATAGAATCTTAGTTTTCAAGAGTCATTGCCAAGAAACTGCGGTGTTTCTTAAAAAAATCAAGAGAACTGTCTTGCAAAACAAATCCTTTCTTGTATAATAAAAATAAGTTAGGTCTACCTAAAAAATAAATAAACTATCCTTAACTATGGAAATGGAGTGAAAATAATGATTACTTTTTCAGAAATATCCGCAGCCTATGATGGCGATCATCAAGTGATCTCGGATTTGTCGTTTCAAGTAGAAAAACCGTCGATCGTAGGGATCATTGGTCCAAATGGGGCGGGGAAGTCGACGCTGATTAAAGCGGCGTTGAAATTGATCCCTTCCAGTGGGAACATGAGTGTCGACAAAAAAGCGTTAAAAGACTTTCAAAAGGAAATTGCCTATGTCGAACAAAAGACCGCGGTTGATTACACGTTTCCGATCACAGTCAAAGAAGTCGTATCTTTAGGGTTGTATCCTAAGATGGGCATGTTCCAAAGGATGTCGGCAAACGATTGGCAGAAAGTGACAGCCGCTCTGGCAGCGGTAGAAATGGAATCCTTTGCGGAACGTCAGATTGGGGAATTGTCCGGCGGGCAGTTTCAGCGGGTCTTGATTGCTCGAACGTTGGTGCAAGATGCCAACTATATTTTCCTCGATGAGCCCTTTGTAGGGATCGATGCCACCAGTGAAGCGATCATCGTCGGCCTGTTGCGTAACTTGCGAGATGCTGGCAAGACGATTTTTATCATTCACCATGATCTGGGGAAAATCACCGAATACTTTGATTACTTGGTTCTGCTCAATCAAACCCTGATCGCTGCGGGACCAGTCAGTGAAGTCTTTACCGAGAGCAATTTGAAGCAAACATTTGGCGATGCGATCATCGTGAAAGGAGGCGTTTAACATGTTGACAAGCTTTTTTACGAGTTTAAGTAACTATCATTTCTTGCAAAATGCCTTGATCACGGCAGTCGCGATCGGGATCGTCGCAGGGGTGATCGGTTGTTTTATTATCTTACGAGGGATGTCCTTGATGGGGGATGCAATCTCTCATGCGGTCTTACCAGGGGTAGCCTTGTCTTATATCTTCGGCGTTCATTTTTTTGTCGGGGCGATCTTCTTTGGGATCTTGGCTTCCATGATCATTACCTATATCGCCAATAACAGCTTGATCAAAAGCGATACGGCGATCGGTATCACCTTTAGTTCGTTTCTAGCTTTAGGGGTTATCTTGATTGGAGTAGCAAATAGTTCGACTGATTTGTTTCACATTTTGTTTGGGAATGTGCTAGCGGTGCAAGACAGCGACAAATGGCTGACGATCGCTATCGCTATCCTTGTGCTGGCAGTGATCATCCTCTTCTTCCGTCCACTGTTGATCACGTCTTTTGATCCGATGATGGCAAAGGCCTTTGGGATGAAAGTGCAAGCCTATCACTATTTATTGATGTTCTTGTTGACTTTGGTTTCAGTGACAGCGATGCAAAGCGTCGGAACGATCTTGATCGTGGCTCTGTTAGTCACTCCAGCAGCAACAGCTTATCTTTATACAAAACAATTGAAGCATATGATGGTCATCGCAGGGGTTTTAGGTGGTTTCGCCTCATTTATTGGCTTGTTTATCGGGTACAGCTTTAATATTGCCGCAGGATCAAGTATCGTTTTGACCGCAGGAGCCTTTTTCGTGATCGGTTTTTTGTTCTCACCAAAACAAAAGACCAGTCCAGTCAAACGCTGGTCAGCGACAGCGGTTTTAGCAACGGCAGCTGTAGCTGGTGGCTTCTTTTTGGCACAGCAAAACGGACAGATGGCCCAAACAGAAGGGAAACTTTCAGTAGTAGCGACCAATTCGATCATTGCTGATATTACGGAAAACATTGCCGGTGATCGAATCGATCTTCACAGTATCGTACCAGTGGGGCGTGATCCCCATGAATATGAACCTTTAGTGGAAGATGTTCGAAAAGCGACCGATGCCGATCTTATCCTTTACAACGGCTTGAATCTAGAAACTGGCGGCAATGGCTGGTTTACCAAATTGATGAACAATGCCAATAAGGTAGAAAATGAAGATTACTTTGCCGTCAGTGATGGCGTGGATGTGCTTTATCTTTCTGACGATGAAGACCACAGCAAAGCCGATCCTCATGCCTGGTTAAATCTAGAAAACGGTATGATCTATGCCCGCAACATTGCTCAACGCTTGAGCGAAAAGGACCCTGACAATCGCTCTTTCTATGAAGAAAACCTTGAACGCTACTTGGCTTCATTAGAAGAACTGGATCAGCAAGCGAAGGAAAACTTCCAATCGATTCCCGAAGAGAAGAAATTGATCGTCACCAGTGAGGGAGCCTTCAAATACTTCTCCAAAGCCTACGGTGTACCGTCTGCCTATATCTGGGAAATCAATACCGAAGAAGAAGGAACCCCTGCGCAAATCAAGAACTTAGTGGATCAGCTGCAAAATTCAGCCGTCGCTTCCTTGTTTGTCGAAAGCAGCGTCAATACTCGTCCGATGCAAAGTGTTTCTCGTGATGCAGGTATTCCGATATTCGGAACCGTCTTTACCGATTCGATTGCAGAGCCGGGAGAAGAAGGCGACAGCTACTATAACATGATGAAGTGGAATCTCGATACGATTTATCAAGGCTTGAATCAATAATGCAAAAAACATCCTTAGCTCGTTCTGGCTAAGGATGTTTTTTCGTCGTATTTTTGTGCTGGAGAAAGGCAAAGAGATAAAATCCGCAGCCCATCAAAGCAGCAAGAAAAGCGATGACAGGAAAGTACAACCCCTGACCGTATACATAGGCTGTATAAGCGAAGAAGGCGATCAAAAACCAAAGCGTTCCCGAGATGAGCATTTTTTGGTTCCTCCTAATTGTTGAAAAGTGTTTATTTAGTATATTTTAACACGGTAGGCGAAAAAAGAAAATCAGCGAATCGAACGTTTGCTGAAACGAGTCGCTGATTTTTTCCCAATTGCACCGATGAACAGTTAAGAAACGTTCAATTGCTGTTGCGGTTCTAAATGGTAATAAAGGATCTCAGGTGGGACACCGAGTCGGGCGGGAATCTTGGTCATACCAACCCCGCTGGAAACACTTAATAAGGTCTCATTGCCTAAAAGGTAGAGCCCATCGGTATATTTCAACGCGCCCTTGGTTTTCGCATAATAAAAAGGCATGCGAATCTGCCCGCCATGGCTATGGCCAGAAAGAATCAAGTCGAAGTTTGGCAGATTGGTGATCCGAGAAACATAATCGGGTTCATGGAGCAAAAGCAGCTGCCATTCTGCTAAGGTTGCTTCATAGGTAAAACTGACTTTCGGACTTTCTATATCGATACCGACAATATTCATCGACGTCTTGTCATCAGAACCAAAAACCGACTCATTATCAAGTAAGGTAAACCCTGCATGCTGGTATATTTCCTTAACAAAGTAATGCCCGTCATTCAAATGGTCATGGTTCCCCATAACTGCGATCTTACCCAGAGGCGCTTGCAATTTTTTCAGCTTTTCGATCAGTCGCTTGGTTGAACGATGCGGCCATTTTTTATAATTATCGATCAGATCCCCCGTGATGATGATCAGATCCGGCTTGTTTTGGATCGTTGATCGAATGATGCGATTCATTCGCCGTGGTTTGTACCAACGAGAAAAATGAAGGTCGCTGATATGGGCGATCACGAGATTGCTTTCTGCTTGATAAAGATCGTAAGCCTTTGAAATATCTAAGACGGTGCGCTTGTCTTTTTTTATGAGGTAGTGCCGTTGTTTGAGAAGATGCGGTTCAATAATAAAGGAGTAAACTAGCAAGCCCGTAAGGAGGAATGCAATAAGAATGAGGGTGTACATGGCGTGGCTCCTTTTTTGATTTGCTAGTTTCTAGCATAGTAGATTCTTACAAAAAAAGCAATCATGCGAAAGCAAAAATAACAAAAAATATCCATCGTATTTCGTTTGTTTCTTCCATGAAAAAAAGATACAAAAGAGGCTGTAATAGCCGACTTTTGTATCCTAGATCGTAATTATTTGATTTTCACCAAACGTTTAAAGCGTGCTTTGTGTTTGACGGGGATCAAAGCCATGACACAATCATAAGGGACGGAGATGATCGCCCATGCGAGACTTTTACTTGAAGCAAAGGGATAGTTTTGCTTTAAGACAAAATGGCCACTGATCAAGGCAAAACCGATACTGCCGACCCACAGCCATTGAGGGTCCCAATTCGTAAAGTGTTGGAGGGCTGTGATGATAAAGGGATAGCCGTAAAAGTACAATGCAGTCAAAACGAAAGTGACGTTTTTGGTTAATTGACGCAGGGTCAGTAAGAAAAATAAGCCAGAAAGAACGATACCCAATGGCGGGAACAGACTAACTAAGAAGGAATACACGATGCCCCATACGATCATGCCAGGTCCTTTGACGAGAGCGGCTAAGACAAAGACAAAAAGTAGGAATAAGAGCTGTTGCGAAAAACTTGCTGCTGTCAAAAGTCCGAAGAAACCAACCAATAACCAGTGAGAAAAAGTCGCTGTTTGATTCTTTTGTGGTGTCTGCTGCTGCAATTTTAGCCAGGTAGCAAAATTCGGGAAATCATGCTGGAAATTTCGCTGAAAATCGCTGTTGAATGCTTGATGGGCATTTTGCTGCCGATAGTAATGATATTGATGTTTTAACGTGCCTTTCGTGGCTGCTTTTTGGCCAGAAAAAAAGCGGCCGGGATCAATTTTTGATCGTTCCATATTTCCACCTCCATACGATTTCGTTACCCTCAGTATAGAGAAAATCAGCTTCGGCGTCCTCCAACTTTGGGCGGATTTTTTTTGCTTGCTGAAAGTTTTCTTAAACTGCTGAAAAAAGCGAAGAGGATTCGTTTCTTAAACCGTCAAAATATGCTAGAGTATAGAAGGACTAAGGAGGAGATTTCATGATTTTTGATTCTCATACACATTTGAATGCAGAACAGTTTAACGAAGACATTCCCGAAACGGTCGCCCGTGCGCAAGAACTAGGAGTAACGGAGATGGCGGTCGTCGGTTTCGATCAGCCAACGATTGAAAAATCGTTAGCATTAAGCAAAGAATATCCTGGCATTTACAGTATTATCGGTTGGCACCCAACCGAAGCTGGTTCTTATACCCCACAAGTGGAAACCTATTTGCAAGAGCGCTTGGAACAACCAAAAGTCGTTGCCCTAGGTGAAATCGGTTTAGACTATCACTGGATGGAGGATCCGAAGGAAGTTCAAGAAAAGGTCTTTCGTCGGCAAATGGCGATCGCCCGTGAACATCAGCTGCCCATCAGTATTCATACCCGTGAAGCCTTAGAAGATACCTATGCGATTTTAAAGGATGAAAAAGTCCAAACGATCGGCGGCATCATGCACAGCTTTAGTGGGGACGGCGAATGGGCGAAAAAGTTCTTGGACCTAGGAATGTATATTTCCTTTAGTGGTGTCGTGACCTTCAAAAAGGCGAAGGAGGTACAAGAAGCTGCGCAAGTCGTGCCACAAGATCGGCTGCTCGTTGAGACTGACGCGCCGTATTTAGCCCCTGTTCCTTATCGTGGCAAGCGCAATGAACCGGGCTATACTCATTATGTAGTGGATAAAATCGCGGAGCTGCGGCAAGAAGCGGTGGCTGATGTTGCGGCCTACACGACAAAAAATGCCCATCGCTTGTTTAGGATCAATGACTAGTAAACCGAAAATCGAAGAAATCATTGTCGTCGAAGGCAAAGACGACACCCGCCGATTGCAAGAAGTGTTCGATGTAGATACCATCGAGACGATCGGTTCGGCGATCGATGACACGATCCTTGATCAAATCGAGCACGCCCAAGAGACACGAGGGGTCATCGTGTTTACCGATCCCGATTTTTCGGGAGAAAAGATCCGCAAAATCATTATGGAAGTCGTTCCTGATGCCAAGCATGCCTTTTTACCGCGCAGTCAGGCAGCACCGAAAAGCAAGGGCAGTTTAGGCGTGGAACACGCCAGCCATGAAGCGTTGAAAGAAGCCTTGCGAAAAGTCGTAACCCCGATTGCTTCAAATGAAGTCAATGAGGGGACCATTGATCGGCAACAGTTGTTAGCGTATGGCTTGATCGCAGGGGCTGGAGCGAAAGAGAAACGAGAGCGGTTGGGGGATCTTTTACGCATCGGCTATACGAACGGCAAACAATTAGAGAAGCGGCTGGCAATGTTTCGTATCACCGATGCAGAATTGGCAGAAGCAATGAAAATAGTGGAGGAAGAATTGTGAAGGAAGAACGGGATATAGCAACCCCCTCAAGAACCAAAGAGATTTTAGCGAAACATGGCTTTACCTTTAAAAAAAGTTTAGGGCAAAACTTCTTAACAGAACCGAATATTTTACGGAAAATCGTAGAAACTGCAGGCATCGACGAGACGACAAACGTCATTGAGGTTGGTCCTGGAATCGGTGCGCTGACCGAACAGTTGGCAAAACATGCCAAGCAAGTGTTGGCGTTTGAAATTGATGATCGGTTGATCCCAGTGTTAGCCGACACAATGCAGCCATATCAAAATGTGAAAATCATTCATCAAGATGTCTTGCAAGCAGATCTGGCAACGACCATTCAGTCAGCATTCAGCGATACGGCTGCTTCATTAAAAGTTGTCGCAAATTTGCCCTACTACATCACTACGCCAATTATGATGCACTTTTTAGAGTCTCAGGTAAAAGTAGATGAAATGGTCGTGATGATGCAAAAAGAAGTGGCAGATCGAATCTCAGCAGTTCCCGGGACTAAAGCCTATGGCTCGTTGTCGATCGCTGTGCAATACTACATGGAAGCAAAACTGGCATTCATCGTCCCGAAAACCGTTTTTGTGCCCCAACCGAATGTTGATTCGGCTATTTTGAAATTGACGCGTCGATCACAACCAGCAGTCGCAGTCACCGATGAAAAAGAGTTTTTCAAATTAACGAAAGCAGCCTTTCAGCTGCGTCGTAAAACCCTTTGGAACAATTTGCAAAATAGCTATGGAAAAGATGAAACAACCAAACAGTGGTTGGCAGACAGCTTAGAAGCAAGTGGGATCGATCCGAAACGACGTGGAGAAACGCTGTCGTTAGCGGAATTTGCCAAATTAAGCAATGAAATGCAAGCGCGTAAAGGATAACTTCAATAAAAACGGATGTTGAATAAACATTCGTTTTTTGTGTCTTGACACCTCGTGGAAATACCAGTAGAATAAGCAAGACAGAACTGTCATGACACATTGAAGGAGAGAGTATAAATGAAAAATCATTCCATTCGCCATTTAACGATCGCTGCATTGTTGATCGGCATGGGGATCGTCATTCCCATGGTAATGCCCAAAATCGTCATCGGACCAGCATCTTTTACCTTAGCTAGCCATGTGCCCGTCTTTGTGGCGATGTTCTTTTCACCTGCGATGGCGATCGCGGTAGCTTTAGGAACGACCTTTGGCTTTTTCTTAACACTGCCACCAATCATTGCTTTACGGGCATTGTCCCATGTTGTTTTTGCCGTCATCGGTGCCTTTTATTTACAGAAGCACCCAGATATTTTACTGAAAAATGGCAAACCCTCTTTATTGAATATCAAATTTCAGAGCTTTAACTTGATTATCGGATTGATCCATTCTGCCGTAGAAATGGCAGTCGTTGCCGCCTTTTACTTCACAGGAAATGTACCAGGGACCGCATTCGATGGTAATTTCTACTATTTCTTGTTCGTTTTGATGGGGATCGGCGGTTTGATCCATAGCTTGATCGATTTCAATTTGGCTTATTTTGTTGCAGGTGCCTTAAGCAAACAATTTGATATTCGTTCGTTTTCAAAAGCAAAAGGACGCTTTATTCAGAAACAGAAGAAAGCGGCATAAGCGCCAGTTTGAATAGACCCGCTGCCTAAACGGGTCTATTTTTTTGTGTTTAGATTAAGAAAATACTCCTTCCTAAAAAGTTTATTATAGTGAAATAATAAACAGAAATAAGTTATAATATACAAGAGGAGGAAGTAGATGAAGAAGAAAAAGTTAAAACGGTTACTTTTAGGTATGTTCGTCTTGATGCTCTTCTTTCTGCTGATTTTTTATGACAGTAAGAACGGGCAGTCCCCCTTTGAAAAGATAGAGGATGAATTGACACTAGCACTTTCGGATGAAGAACAAACACCAGAGCCTGAATACAGTGAGGTTATTCAATTGGATGTTCCGTTAGAAAATCAATTCGATGAAGTGGCGTTAGGGAATGGCTGTGAGGTAACGGCTTTATCGATGCTCTTGAATTTTTACGGATTTGATACCAATAAAAATCAATTAGCGTATGTCCCGCTTTATGAGGATTATTATCACCATGGAGATCCGCGAGAAGGCTTTGTTGGAAACATCTATGACGGTGATAGCGCGATGGGGGTTGACGTAGAACCGATCACCGATGTCGCCGAAAGGATTGTAAAAGAGCAATACGAAGTTGTTAGTGGACGAGACAAAAGCTTTGATGAGATCGTCAAAGTACTTCAATCTGGGAAACCAGTTTGGATGATTGCGACGTTAGAATTACAAGTACCTACCGATGCGGATTTCTTTCAATGGAATACCCAAAATGGCGAAATCCTTGTGACGGCATTGATCCATTCGGTGGTGATCACAGGCATCGATGGGGAGACGATGTATGTCAACGACCCTTATGGACATAAGGATCGTGAAGTCAGCAAAGAAGACTTAGCAGCGATCTATGAAAAAATGGGTCAGCAATACTTATATTTAGAAGAAATCTAAGAAAAACCCCTAACTTGCCGTTGACAGTAAATGAAAAAACAATTATAATTTTTTAAAATTAAACAAAGAAATCGATAACGTTGAAGAGAAGAGTAGCAGATCAACAAAGGTACAGAGACTCCGGTTGGTGAAAAAGGAGACATGCGGTGATCAGTGAAGATGAGCTCTGAGTTTTTTTGTTGGTTCACGCCAGCAAAACGGCATGCGCCCGTTACAGCGCCAAGTATCATAGTGTACTGTTGAGGTGTTATTTGTGAGAATAGCACGAATTAGGGTGGTAACGCGCATCAAGTCGTCCCTTTTATCCGTAAGGATAAAAGGGCGGCTTTTTTTGTTTCTCACAGCCGAAACTATTCGCCTTCTTTTCAACAAGAAATTTATCTGTAAGGAGTTGAAGCAATGCCGATCATTATTCCCAAAGAACTACCCGCTGCAGCGGTCCTGCAAAAAGAAAATGTCTTTGCCTTACTGCAGCATAAAGCGGCGAAACAAGAGATTCGTCCCTTGAAGATCGCAATCGTCAATCTAATGCCGAAAAAGATCGCCACAGAAAATCAATTGCTGCGCCTGCTTTCCCAAAGTCCGCTGCAAATTGAAGTAACTTTACTGAAAATGAAGTACCACGAAAGTAAAAACACGTCTGTCGATCACATGGAAAAGTTCTATCAAGAATTCTCAGTGATCCAGTCCCAACGATTCGACGGCTTGATCATCACTGGTGCCCCTGTTGAAAAAATGGCCTTTGAAGCCATTGATTATTGGCAAGAACTGCAAGAGATCATGGATTGGAGCCAGACGAATTGCACTTCAGTCCTGCATATTTGTTGGGGGGCACAAGCTGGTCTTTATTACCATTATGGTATCGACAAAGTGTTGTACCCAAGCAAGTTGTTCGGCGTCTTCGAACAAGCAGTCACGCATTTTCATCCGCTCGTTCGCGGTTTTGACGACGTCTTTTATACGCCCCATTCGCGCTATACTGGCATCGATGAAGGCCAGCTCGCCCAAGCGCCTTTAGAAATATTGGCAGCGGGTGTTGAAACAGGGCCTTCCATCTTCGTATCAGAAGATCATAAAAATGCCTTCTTGCTAGGGCATTTTGAATACCACACAACGACCTTGAATGAAGAGTACTTGCGAGACATGGAACGGGGCTTAGCTACCGCATTGCCCAAAAATTACTTTGCCTATGACCGTTTAGGCGGAAAGATTACCAACCGTTGGCGGGGACATGCCTCTTTGTTTTTCAGCAATTGGATCAATGAAACCTATTTGCGAACGCCGTATGACCTGTCCGTCACGCCGACGAAAGAAGGATACCGAATTGGCAGTGAGCCAGAAGGTCGGGTGAGTATCAATGACGATTGAGCATTTTCTCTCCCACTATGCTAGACAGCGAAAAGGCACTGATTCTTTAAAATGGGATCTTGTGGATCAACGGTTCCAAGGAGAAAAGCTTTTGCCTTTATGGGTAGCTGATATGGATTTTGCTGCGCCAAAGGCAGTGGAAGAAGCCTTGCAGCAACTGGTTGCTCAAGGAACCTTTGGCTATGCGATTCCCCCCTCAGGCTATTTTTTAGCCTATCAAGCTTGGCAAGATCGCCACTGGGGGACGAAATTCGAAGAAAAATGGCTCTCGTTTTCCACAGGGGTCGTCCAATCTTTGGTTGATTTGCTTCATTGTTTCACAGAACCAGACGATGGCATCTTGATCCAGCCACCCGTCTATTATCCCTTTTTTGACAGCATCAAAGAGACGAAAAGGCGCTTGATAGAAGCACCCTTGCAAAAGGTGGGGAATTCTTATCAAATCGATTTTGTTGCTTTTGAAGCCAAAATCATTGAAGAAAAAGTGAAACTATTTATTCTCTGCTCCCCCCACAATCCAGTAGGGCGGGTCTGGCAAGAGAAAGAATTGCATCAGTTATTGGCCATTTGCCAAAAACATGAGGTTGTCGTGATCGCCGATGAGATCCATCGTGAGCTGATACTCGGTGAGCAGCAATTTGTTTCAGCCGTGACAGTGGCACAGGGGTTCGGCTTTGAGAAGCTGATCGTTCTGGATTCGCCCTCAAAAACTTTCAACTTAGCAGGATTATTGCTCTCTCATGTTTGGATTCCTGATTTAGAGATGCGTAGAGCCTATGAGGAGTGGTGCCGACAATACAAGCAGACGGAAGTCAATCGTTTGGGATTGGTGGCTGCGAAAGCCGCGTATGAATCGGGGGATCAATGGCTAGCGGACCTGCTTTTGGTGATTGCTGCCAACGAACAAATGGTCCGCCAGCAACTGCAAGAAGCATTTCCCAAAATTGAGGTCCTGCCATTAGAAGGAACCTATCTTCTCTGGGTGGATCTGCGGCAAGTCATTGCCAAAGAACGAACCAAGCACGTGATCCAAGATACTGCCGGTCTGGCAGTCGACTATGGGGAATGGTTTTCACAAGACGGTCAGGGCTTGATTCGTCTGAATCTTGCGACAACACCGACGATCATTCAAGAAGCCCTTGATCGCATGATCGAGGCAATCAAAAAGGAGGAACGACATGACGATTGATACAGCAACTTTTCTGGCACAATTAGGCAATCATTCGGATCAGCAAACTGGGGCGATCAGCCCACCGATCTATCTTTCCACGACCTTTGCTCATCCCGAGTTAGGGCAAAGTACTGGCTATGATTATACCCGTACCAAAAACCCGACCCGTGATATCTTAGAAGCAGGTCTTGCTGAATTAGAAAAAGGAGCTCGGGCAGTAGTGACCAGCTCTGGCATGAGTGCGATCGCTTTGATTTTTGACTTATTTACCAGCGGGAGTCGCTTTTTGGTTTCTCGTGATTTGTATGGCGGCAGCTTTCGCTATTTTGCAGAATTGGAAAAAAGCCAACGGGCATTCTTCGATACCTTCAGCACTGTAACAGAATTAAGTGAAAAATTAACTGACGAGGTAACGGCTGTCTTTTTAGAGACCCCAACGAATCCTTTGATGACCGTGACGGATATTGCTGAAACCGCCAAGCTTGCTCACGACCATGGGGCGCTGCTGATCGTAGATAATACCTTTTTGACGCCATTACGACAGCTGCCCTTAGAAGAAGGCGCGGATCTAGTGATCCATTCAGGCACCAAGTTCTTATCAGGTCACAATGATATTTTGGCTGGCGTCGTGATCGCCAAAGATGCGCAAGTAGGGGAGCGCTTGAATTATTTAGCCAATACTTCAGGCCCGACCTTGAGCAGCTTTGATACGTGGTTATTTATCCGAAGTTTAAAGACGCTGCCGTTGCGCTTTGAACGACAGGAAGCCAACGCCAAGGAAGTTGGCCGCTTTTTACGAGCCCATCCGGCGGTCAAAGAGGTGCTGTACCCAAATGCAGGGGCGATGATCAGTATTCGGGTGCTTGATGAAACCAAAATCAGCGGCTTCTTAGCGGCATTAAAGGTCTTTACCTTTGCGGAAAGCCTGGGTGGTGTGGAAAGTCTCATCACGTATCCAACGACACAGACCCACGCAGATATTCCTCAAGAGGTACGAGAATCTTATGGATTGACGCCGGATCTTTTACGGATCTCCATTGGGATCGAAAGTAGTAAAGATTTGATTGATGACTTAGAAAATGCACTGAAGATATTCAAATAACCCAACCACAGATCAGCTAGTGAAAAACTTACTTTTGTAGAGTAATTTTATTGACAGTTTTAGTTGTATAGGATAAAGTTACACTACATATGAATAGTGAGTCCGATGTTTTCGGTTGACGGCAACAGGGATTAACCATTTCTCCTTTGAAAAAGTAGGTTGTTTTGAGAAACAGAGGGGAAATTGGTCTAGTTGGGCCATTCGACAAGGAAATAGGACGATTGATCTGAGGAGGGAACAAAAGGGGAAAAAAGGGATGAAAAGAAATGTAGTAAATGTGTTGACGACAGGAGTGATTGGGCTGTTTGCCTTGTTTAGCTTGGCTGCTTGTGGCACCAACCAAGCGGATGAAGAAACGACCGTCGTCAAATTAGGTGTCGTTGGCGAACAAAATGAAGCCTGGGAACATGTGCAGGAAGAATTGAAGGAAAACGAAAATATCGACTTGCAACTGGTGAAGTTCATCGATTATCGCCAACCAATCGTCGCATTAGAGGATGGGTCAATCGATCTTCACGCAGCATTGACGGAAATTTTTATGGATAATGTCAACGAAGAAAGTGGTTATTCCAACACGACGATTGCGTATACGACATTAAACCCACTTGGTATTTATTCCGATAAAATCACTGATGTCAGCGAATTGGCAGATGGTGCTACGGTGGCTTTACCCAATGATGTGTCAAATGAAAGCCGCGCACTATTACTCTTACAAACGGCCGGTTTGATCACTTTGGATGAATCAAAAGGGTTACTGCCAACAACCAGTGATGTCACTGAGAATCCCAAAGCCTTGAAATTTGAGCTGCTTGATTCCAATCAAACGGCTCGGGCAATGACCGATGTCGACATCTCTTTGATCAACAACGGCATGGCAGTCGATGCTGGCTTGGTTCCTACAGAAGATGCGATTTTCTTAGAACCTGTGGCTGACTCCTCCACGCCCTATTATAATGTCATTGCTGCGCGAGCAGACGAAGCAGAAAATGATGTGTACCAAACGGTCGTAGCGTATTATCAGACCGATGAAGTAAAAGCAATTATTGACGAAGTTACCAAGAAATCAAGTATCCCTGTTTGGGAATAAAAAGCAAAAAATCTACTATAATTATATAGGAACAGGAAGTAGGATGGGAAAATGATCAATTGGAAAAAAGGTTTAGCAAGTGTTGCCGTCGTCGGACTAGGATTCGTTCTAGCAGCTTGCGGTGGATCAAATACAGAGGAAACGGCAACCAGCAGTGCAGCTGGTGCTGGCGATGATGCAACATTCACTTATGCCATCAGCGGGGACCCATCGTCCACCAACCCGATCAACACCAGTGATCGCTGGGGCTTGACAGTGACAAACATGATCTATTCTCCACTCGTTACAGTGGAAGCAGATGGAACGACGAAAAATGCGTTAGCGGAATCAGTGGAACCGGCGGAAGACGGCCTTTCATTGACCGTGCATTTGAAACAAGATGTCAAATGGTCAGATGGCGAAGATTTTACCGCCGATGACGTTGTTTTCACGTATGAACAAAAAGTCAAAAAAGAAAACGGCAATGCCGATTCGCTTTGGGTCGACGACCAGCCGATCGCGATCGAAAAAGTGGATGAATACACCGTGAAATTTGTGTTGCCAACACCGAGTGCAGCAGCAATCAGCAATATCGCAACCGAAACATACATCATTCCAGAGCACATCTTTAAAGATGTTAGCGACTTTTCGGTCAGTGAACTGCCTGAAAAACCAGTTGGTACGGGTCCATATCAATTGAAAGAATACAAACGTGGTGAGTACTTTACTTTTGAAGCCAACGAAAACTATTATGGCGGCAAGCCTTCGATTCAAAACGTGACCTTGCGGATCATTGAAAGTACTGATACGGCCAAAGTTGCTTTGCAAAAAGGGGAAGTTGACGCAGCCGTTGTTTTGCCTTCAGATATCGAAGACTTAGATGATACGCAAATTTCTGTTTATCCCTATACAGAAAACCGCATTGGATACTTAGGCTTAAATACTCATTCAGATGCATTACAAGATGTGAAGGTCCGTCAAGCAGTCTTATATGCTTTGAACAAAGATGAATTAAATCAAGCAGCGTATTTAGATGAAGACTATTATGCAACACCGTATTCATTCTTACCACCGAACAATCCATACGTTACCAAAGATGTCGAGAAATATGAAACAAATGCTGAAAAAGCAAAAGAGCTTTTACAAGAAGCAGGTGTCACTGATTTGTCATTGAACTTGGCGTTCAACTCAACTGATCCAGCTCAAACGATCCAAGCTACGTTGATCCAACAACAATTGCAACAAGCAGGCATCACAGTTACCCTTGAAGGGGGCGATGGTACTGCGATCTTCACTGAGTTGAAAAAACCTGATTCAACGAAATACAACCTGTTCCTTGGCGGGTATATCATGGGGAATGACCCTGACTTATACGGCAGTTTATTCGAAACTGGCGGCAGTGCCAACTACTTCCAAAGCAATAGCGAAACCATTGACAATTTGTTTGCGCAAGCAGCAGTTGAATTGGACACAGACAAGCGTGAAGCATTGTACGATGATCTGCAAAAAGCCATTGCTGACGAAGCGATCATTTACCCAATCGTTGACAACAAGAAAATCTTAGCGGTCAATAACCGAATTGGTAATGTAGAAGATGCAGGCTTGATCCCAATCTATACATTCGAAGATATGTCTAAATTGACAATCAAGTAAATCCATTGGCTGTGATAAAGAGGAATCTTTTTTATCACAGCTTTTTTCTATGAAAAAGAAAGAAGGTCAATTATGTTTCGATATATTGCAAAACGAGTATTGCAAGCAATCCCTTTGCTATTTGTGATCTCTTTTATCGTATTTTCACTAATACATATCGCCCCGTATGATGTGATCGATTCCATCACGACACCGAATATGTCACAAGAGCAAATCGATCTGTTGCGGCAGCGCTATGGCTTGGATCAACCCTTTTTGGTTCAATATTTTCTTTGGATCAGAAATGTTCTTACTGGTAATCTTGGCTTTTCGTTGGTTTCTCAAAGCAGCATTTCACAAGAACTTGCGACTCGGATCCCGAATACGATGCGGCTAGTGATCCCTGCATATTTGACGGCTTTATTGCTGGCGATCATTTTAGGTCTGTTAGCCGCTGCCAACAAAGGAAAGATTTGGGATCGGATCATTGACGCTGTAGCATCTCTAGGGATCGCCGTGCCGACCTTCTGGTTTGCGATGATCTTGATTTATGTATTTGGTTACTTATTGAATATGTTCCCGATCATTGGCATGTATACAGTCGGCAAAGAAGGGGATTTTGGCGATTTTCTGCAGCACTTTATTTTGCCTTATATCACATTGACTGTCGCCTTCTTCCCAGATTTGACAAGGTATATTCGGGCATCAGCGACTCAGCAAGTATCAGAAGACTACGTGATGGTGCAACGGGCATTCCACGCCAGCAAATGGCAGATCTTCAGTCGTCACATTAGTCGCAATATTTTGATTCCCGTTGTCACACAAATCGGCTTGGCGTTACCGATGTTAGTTACCGGTGCGATCATTACAGAAACGATCTACGGTTGGCCGGGCGTCGGACCTTACTTGATGAGTGCAACGAAAAGCCTCGATTATCCTGTGATCATGGCGATCATGCTGCTGTCAGCAACACTGGTCATCTTAGGGAATTTGTTAGCGGATGTATTATATTCCGTGGTTGATCCACGTATCCGTAAAGGAGGGAGCAAGTAATGAAACGTTTCAAAAAAATCAGTGAAGTCATGCTTGCTTCGCCCATCTATACTTTTTCTGTCGTTTTCTTGACGTTATTGATCGTGTTATCGCTCGTTGCGCCTTTGATCCCGATCGATCCCAATGCAACGGATGTCAGCAACATGTCACAGCCACCGAGCTGGGCTCATTTGTTTGGGACTGATGAAGTGGGGCGGGATTACTTTATTCGGGTCGTCTACGGCGGTCGGGTGTCCTTGTTTGTAGGTGTGTTGGCAATGATCACTGCGACGTTTATCGGGACCCTTGTCGGTCTTGTTTCTGGCTACTTTGGCGGATGGATCGATAACTTGCTGATGCGGCTCGTCGATGTGTTGTCATCAATTCCTTGGCTGGTGTTAGTGATCGTTTTGAGCGTCTTTTTACGTCCTGGACTAACCACGATCATTATTGTGATCGGCGGGTTTTCATGGATGAACATCGCTCGTTTGATTCGTGGTGAAACGTTAGCAGCGAAAGAACGGGAGTATGTTGCTTACGGGAAATTTATCGGTCGTTCTTCATTCAGTATTATCGTGAAGCATGTTTTCCCAGCAGTACTGCCAACCTTGATCGTTGCGGCATCCGCAAGTATTTCTGGAGCGATCATGACCGAATCAGCGTTGAGCTTCCTCGGATTAGGCATTCAGCAGCCGATGGCTTCGTGGGGCAGTCTGTTGCAAAATGCGCAAAACAGCTTGCAGCGGGCACCATACATGGCGATCCTTCCAGGGCTCTTTGTTATTTTCACCATCTATTCCTTCAACAACATCGGCGACATGATCAAACATGTCTTGCAAAGGGAGGTGTGACCGATGAAGACAGAATTATTAGCGATCGAAGCGTTGAATGTGACGTTTCACAGCAAAACCGGTCCGAAACCGTTAGTCAAAAAGCTGGATCTAGTGATTCCAAAAGGCAAAGTGGTTGGGATCGTCGGCGAATCTGGTAGTGGCAAAAGTATGACCATGAAAAGTGTCATGGATCTTTTGCCTGATAAGGTGACCGATCACTATGGCAGTTATACATTTGAAGGAGCAGCAGTGACCGATCGTCGAACATTACCGATCGCCATGATTTTTCAAGACCCGATGACTTCGTTGAATCCTTTGCGTACGATTGGCTATCATTTGATCGAAGTGATTCGCCGCTCACAAAACGTATCGAAAAAAGCAGCTCAAGAAATCGCCGTCAAAGAGTTAGAGAAGGTCGGCATACCTTTTCCAGCGCAACGCATGAAACAATATCCCCACGAGCTATCAGGGGGGATGCGTCAGCGGGTGATGATCGCCATGGCTTTATTGGCGCAACCGAAATTGCTGATCGCAGATGAACCGACGACGGCTTTAGATGTGACGATCCAAGCACAGATTTTGGCCTTGATCAAAAATCTGCAAAGAGAGAACCAGCTTTCCGTCGTCCTTGTGACCCATGACTTTGGGGTCGTTGCAGGAATGTGCGACTTTATTAAAGTGATGTATCAAGGTCGAGTCGTGGAAGAAGGCACCACAGAAGAAATCTTTTATCAACCTGCGCATCCTTATACGAAACAATTATTGCAGGCGGCCCATTTAGGCGACAAGCATGCCGAATTAAAAGTCTTTGACTATCATGAGACATTGGCAGATGAGTTGCAAGAAACGCAGTTATCTAAGACCCATCGCGTTTGGCGCAATCAGGAGGTGACAGAATAATGGAAGAACTGATTCGCGTAGAACATGCGACGAAAACCTTTCGCAGCAAAAACTGGCGCGGCACTGTCAGTGAAGTCCGAGCGGTCGAAGATGTCAGCCTAACGATCCATCGGGGCGAGACATTGGGGCTAGTAGGGGAATCTGGGAGTGGGAAAACCACTTTAGGACGCAGTATTTTAAATTTAGAGACCTTAACAAGCGGGGAGATTTTCTTCGAAGGCAAAGAGCTAACAGCATTGACGGCAGAAGATCGCAAAGCAGCGTATCAGCAAATGCAGATCATTTTCCAAGATCCGTATTCATCATTGAATCCCCGCATGACGGCACTTGAACTGGTGATGGAGCCGTTGTATCATGAAACGAAAGATGCTGCCCGAGCGAAAGCCAAAGAAATCTTAGCGATCGTCGGGATCACGGGTGATGATGTCCATAAACTGCCCCGCAGTTTCAGCGGCGGACAACGGCAACGGATCGGCATCGCTCGTGCGGTGGTTAATCGCCCGGCGTTCGTCTTGTGTGATGAACCGACTTCGGCATTAGATGTCTCCATTCAGGCTCAGATCATCCAATTGCTGCTGCGTCTGCAAAAAGAGTTTTCATTGTCTTATTTGTTCATTTCCCATGACTTGTCCGTGATTCGTCATATCAGTGACCGAACAGCCGTCATGTATCAAGGGAAACTAGTTGAATTGGCACCCACCGACCGTTTGTTTGACAATCCGCTGCATCCTTACACGAAGAAATTATTAGCAGCAGCGCCGATCGCTGATCCTGTGTTAGCAAGAGGTGCGATGGAACAAACGGAGATTCAAAGCACGATTACTTTGACACCATTGTATGAATGGGTCGAAGTTGAACCAGATCATTTTGTGAGGAGAGAAAAACGATGACAGTAGAAACATTGACGATCCATCAAGGAAGCGACAAATTTGAAATGACGACCCCAACTGGCAATTGGGTGTTAGCACGGGAAAAAGGCTATTCGCCAGTCCAAATGCTGGTGAGTGCGGTCGCTGCTTGCGGCGGCTATGTATACGCATCCGTCCTAGAGAATTCAAAAATCACAGCAGAAATCGAAAAGATCGAAGTCAGCTATGACCGGGACGACAACAAAAAAGCCCAACCAGTCAGTGCCATCCACATTCAGTTTTATGCGAAAATCGCTGAAGCCGACCATGACAAAGCGACCCGTTGCCTAAAACTCGTTTCACCAAATTGCCCCGTGATCCAATCATTAGATCCAGCTATCGAAGTGACGGAAACAGTGACGTTTATTTAATCGAAAAAGACTTTGTGTGCCTGAAACCAATAGGCGTACAAAGTCTTTTTTTTGATCAATAAATAATATTCTCCCGAATAAAGTCGATATCTGTCACTAATAGTTTGCGATCGACACTTTTTAGGGCGCCAGATTCTCGTAATTTTTGCATCATTCGATTGACACTGCTGGCAGAGGTAATGCCGCAAAAGCGAGCGATCTCCTCATTGGTGACTTCAAAGTCAATCAAGACACCATCTGTTGTCTGGATTCCGAACGTTTCATACAGCTCATTGATTTGGGTACAGACAGCACCAAATTTGCCGTTCATCAGCATTTGCTGCATCTTTTTCATCGTATCCATCAAGTTTCTTCGATAATACTCTTTGACATAATCCTGCAGCAGGCGATCACGATTGACATCTGCCCAAAATTGATCCCGCACGATTTTGTATAATTCGGCTTCTTCTGATTCAACCCGCACATTAAAAGGGGCTTCGACTTCTTGAGAGGATTCGTCTTTAAACAAAGAGACGATCTCAAAATCCGTCAAATAGCGCAAGTTGAATTCGCGCCCTTCATGGGTCACTACGCTAGTTTTGATGATGCCTTTTTTTAAAATATAGACGTAGCGATCCGGGATGCCTTCATATGTCAAGTAACTCTTTTTCTTACGGATAACGACCGGTATTGCTTGTTTTTCTAAATAATCACGTAATATCTGTTTCTCCACCCACGTTACTCCTTCACTTCATGCCAACCCAACATTTTCTGAAAAAAATCTGAAATTTCCTCTATTCATGCTTCATTAAAAGACATTTCTGGTGAAAAAGCAATAACAAATGTTAATGTTTCTTGTTAATGCTCTTTTTTAACAGCAAAAGCGCATTTCAAGCAGAGGAAGTTTCGGTATAGTAAAACGCATCACAGCACAAACAGGAGGAATGGAAGAAACATGTCAGATAGGGAAACCAATCAAGAAGGAGTCGTCAGCTCGTTGCCGTCAACTAAAAATGAAAAACTATGGAACAAAGGGTTTATCACGATTACCTTGATCAATTTTATCGTCTTTCTCGTGTATTATTGTTTTGTCGTCATCACCGCGAAATTTGCCACGCAGGAGTTAGGGGCATCCACTGCACAAGCTGGCTTGGCAGCGGGGATCTACATTATCGGGACCTTGATTGCTCGCTTGTATGTTGGGAAAATTTTAGAATTAGTTGGTCGTAAAGCCGTTTTGCGCTGGGGGATAGTGTTTTATGTCATTACCACCGCTGCTTATTTGGTCTCAGTCAACATTTATATTTTAGATGCGGTGCGCTTTTTCAATGGCTTTGCTTATGGTGCCGTCTCGACTGCGGCTAATGCGATCGTCACCGCTTATATCCCAGCTTCCAAACATGGCGAAGGGATCAATTACTATGGATTAAGTACTAGTTTAGCAGCGGCGGTCGGACCTTTTATTGGTATGCTATTACTACCGACGGTCGGCTTTGATTTCATTATTTGGTTAGCAACTATTTTATCGATCGCAACAGCCATCGCTTGTTTCTGGTTCCCAGTCAAAAACATCCCATTGACGGAAGAACACAAAGCACAGCTGCAAAAATGGTCCATCAAAAGTTTTGTCGAACCAAAAGTTTTTTTCATTTCTGGGATTGCCTTTTTGATCGGGTTGGCTTATTCCAGCGTTCTCGGCTTCTTGTCGATCTACGCCAGTGACCTTGGGTTGGAAACGGCCGGTGCCTTTTTCTTCATCGTCTATGCACTTTCTGTGACCTTCACACGGCCAATGACGGGCAAACTGTTTGACCGCCATGGCGCAGATGCAGTCATGTATCCCAGCTTTCTTTTCTTGACCCTAGGTCTTTTCTTATTGAGTATTACCGGCAACAGCTGGATGTTGTTGCTTGCGGGTTGCTTTGTCGGCTTGGGCTATGGCACCTTCATGTCCAATGGCCAAGCCGTCTGTCTGAAAGAAGTCGATCCTCACCGAGTCGGCGTAGCGCTCTCCACTTATTTCATCGGGCTGGATCTCGGCTTAGGCGTAGGTCCCTATGCACTAGGAAGCTTACAAGGTCTGTTTGATTATTCGCAAATCTACATCTTATGCGGACTGATCCCAGTCGTCGTCCTTGTTTTATACAAATTGTTTTATAAAACGAAACGCGCAGTTGCCGCCGTTGGTACGATGAAGCAGCCAGTCAACGAAGAAGACTAACCTCAACCATTACAAAAAGGAGTGTTTCACCATGGATAACAATCAACTGATTATTGAAGCATTGAACAAATTAGTAACGAATATCAACGAATTGAATGAAGAAATGCATGCCATGAAAGAGGTTACCGCAACGATGACCCATGAACAGCTTGCTATCGATCATCAATTACGCGACATCAAATCGGTATTGATCAATGACAATCTGATTGGGTAAATTGTCATAAGGCTTAAAAGGAAACAAGAAACAGGAATGAACGCTTTTTTTGAGAATGTTTCCTGCTCATTTACTGGTGGTAGAAAGATTCACATGAGAAAAGCGTTTTTTTGATGCACAAAAAAAGAAAAGCGAACATTGGCAGATTTTGTACAAGAAAATAAGCAAGAAAAATTGTAGCAGTCCGCGCTTGTATGCTATAGTGTGTCTGGGTAGCAATACCTAAAAAAAAATCAGAGTAGGAAATAAAGCGTTAAGTGCTGAAAGGATGGGATGTTGCCTTTCGGACGAAGAACGATCATTCGTTCGCGGTTTTATTTTCGCATTCGCTGCATGAATTTGTAGCAACTCTAAAAGGAGATGCTCGCTATGAAAAGAAAAGTCGATGCACACATGATTGCGGTCATGGGACTTCTGATTGCCTTAATGGTCGTCTTGTCGCAAATCTTGGGGTTTGAAACCTCCTATATCAAAATCACATTTTCCTTTGTACCACAGCTGATCATGGGTATGCTGTTTGGTCCGTTTTGGACAGCAGTTGGCTCCTCATTAGCCGATATCGCAGGAATGGTGATTTTTCCAAAATCAGCCTACTTTTTCGGCTTTACCATCAATGCCTTCGTTGGTGGACTGATTTATGGCTACTTCTTTTATCGGAAAGAAGTCACATTAAAACGAGCGGCGATGGTCGTCTTGTTAAATACACTTTTAATAACCTTGATCTTAACACCGATCTGGTTAGCTATGATGCTGAATATTCCTTTGACAAGCTGGGCGATCTGGTCGGTCCGCTTGCTAAAAGCAGTCATCATGTTCCCGATACAAACTGCGTTGATTTACATCGTAGGGCGTGCGGTACCATACAAACGGCTGATCCGACGGTTCGTTTAACGAGTAAAAAAGAACGATAACATCCATTGAAGTGAATCATCTGCGAATATTTCGTCAGTGGTTCACTTTTTTCTTTCTAAGGATTGTCTTAATCATTCTCAATAACTTGTTTAGAGGGGAAGGGGAACCTATGAATAAAAAAGGACTCGCTACGGGACTGTTTCTTTTCTTGGTCTTAGCAGCAATGGGAGGGATGAAGTGGATGATAGAACAGCAAAAACAGCAAACTGAAGAACCAGCCATGATCCAGCAAAGCAGCTTGAGGGACGAAACACAGGAAGAAAGCAGGGAAAGTCAGGAAACCACCTCATTTTCCACGTCAACTTCTGTTTCAACTTCCACGCAAGAACAGCCAGAAGAGGCAATAACAGAAAAAATCGCCACGATGAGTTTGGAGGAAAAGGTCGGGCAATTGTTTTTTGTGCGTGTGCCAGAAAGCAATCAAATCGAAGAGCTTCAAAAGTATCACTTTGGTGGCTATCTGTTATTCGGCCGTGATACCGAAAATGAGACGGCGGAGCGCTTGAAACAGAAAATTTCAGATTACCAAGCAGCCAGCGCCATTCCGCTGTTGATCGGTATGGATGAAGAAGGGGGCACAGTGACTCGCATCAGCCGCAATCCGAACCTTACGAATCAGCGTTTTCTCTCACCACAACAGCTGTATGCCCAAGGTGGATGGTCAGCGATTGAAGAAGATACAGCAACGAAAGCGGAAATTTTAAAAGCTTATGGCATCAATGCTGGGCTGTTTCCCGTTGCCGATGTTTCCACTGATCCGCAGTCCTTTATCTACGACCGAACCATTGGCATGGATGCGCAGGGCACGAGTGCGTTTGTAGAACGTGTGGTTCATGTTTTACAGAAACACCACGTTGGGTCTACCTTGAAGCATTTTCCTGGCTATGGCAACAATCGTGACTCGCATGTCGAAATCGTCACCGATGACCGCCCGCTATCTGCACTGCGGGAAACGGATTTTCTGCCTTTTGCCGCAGGGATCAAAGCTGGTGCCGATAGTATTTTGGTCGCCCATACGATCGTCAATAGTATCGATAAGACCGTACCCGCCTCTATTTCAAAACCCGTGCATGAGCTGCTGCGAAATGAATTGCATTTTAAAGGGGTCATCATGACGGATGACTTGGATATGGCAGGACTTTCTGAGTTCATTCCGCAAAAAGAAGCCGCATTACAGGCGTTGCAGGCGGGAAATGATCTAGTGATCTCTTCTACCTATCAAGAACAGATTCCTTTTGTGGTACAAGCGGTTGAAGATGGCCGCTATTTAGAAGCTGATTTGAATGCTTCCGTCAAACGGGTCTTGCTCTGGAAAGAAGCATTGCATTTACTTTAAGAAAAAAATAAACCTGCTGTTTCCTCCGTGTAAGAGAGTCGTTCTCTTACTGAGAGGAAGCAGCAGGTTTTTTTAGATACTCTGAGCCAGTGCCTCTAATTCTTTGGCAAAGGCTTCTTGCCCAATAAAACGCAGATAATCCAGTGCTTTTTCAATCGTGGCCATTCCCAGCATACGATCTCCTTGAAACAAGGCGTAGATGCCTTCGAAATAACGAATCATCAAGCGGATACGATCATTGTCCGGCGGCAGGTGATCGGCTAGATACGTCAGCACATGCGCCAACTCGGCAGGTTTTTTGCGATCGATAAACAAGAAAGCCGCATTCGTCAGCAATTTTGTGTAGATTTGATAATTGATACTTAACGCATTGCTGTAAAAAATTTTTTTATTCAGGTGTTTCATTTGATACAAGATGTACTCGTCAGAAAAGAGGAAGAGCAGATTGGTAAATAAGGAGATTTCAAATTTTCCCCACGTGTCGATGCGTTCCAAGTATTTCTTGATGGTCGCTTCGATGATGCGCCGTTCTTCCTCGTCGGTAACCACGCCTTTTTTCTCTAAAATCAAAAAGAATTGACTATACAGTACATAATAGAAGAAATCCTTCGTGGTTTTATACAGTGCTTGGGCTTTGTTGATCAAAGAGAGGACTTCAGAATACTTGCTTTCATAGTAAGCGGTGGTCAACTGTTTGGATAGCTGCTTTTTCTCGCTGACTTGATTGTCATCCAAGCGATACTCAAATTCCTCCAAAGTGACATTTAAGCGGTCCAAATACTGGTGCAAAATATCAAAGGCGATGCGGTGCCCTTTTTGTTCAAAGGTTGCCAGTGTACTGCGTTCTGAAATGTTCTCAACCAATTTTCGCTGTGAGATATTTCGTTCCGTTCGTAACTCTTTTAACAAGTCATTGGCCTTCAAAAAATCCCTCCTAAAAAAAGTGGACGGAAAAATAGTCCAAATATGTTACAGCTTTATTTTGCGGGTAAACTTGAAGAAAGTCAATTAAAGGAGGAGAAATGGATGTTTGATTTTTTTAGTTTTCCCTGGGAAGTTGTAGAACTAATGGCTAACGTTTTTTCTTTCTTCAAATAATCGATCCTTTGTGATTGGTTAGCAATTGATTTTTTAACAGGAAAAAAGTATAAGTGGTTTTACGTAATAAGTTACTGTTCATTCGCGCATTCAAACGCCCTCTCCCCAAACAGCTTACCCTGTCAAGGTGCGTAGGTCTGCCGAATCCCTTTTAAAAAAGGAGCAAACACAACAGCGAGTGATTGCTCTTTTTTTGTTGGTCAAAAAACCTGCATACGGCATCGCAACAGTCAGTTTTGTTTTTTCTTGAACATTGGTTCATTCGGATCAGAATAGTAATCAGGATTGAATTCATCATCGATCGAGACCCCGAAAAGAGAGACGAGACTGGGAAGAACCCCAATCACGCCGAGGACGACGGCAACTGGAAGGTAGAACTTTTTGCGCTTGTACCACGGAAGCTGCGATTTCTTTTCCATAGGAACTCCTCCTTTTTAAATAGTGTAGCATGTTCTGAATTGGGTGTGTTAATAATTACCTTCAATATTTAAAAATATACTAAAACGGTATGTCTGATGGGATAAAAAGCTTCGATAGGTAAATCTAGGGAGCGTTCGTTTTTGTCATTGTTGCCAGAATCAAGTTTTATAAAAAAGGAACCGAGTAAGAAAGCCATCCTTCTTACTCGGTTCCTTTTATTGTAAGTAATCCTTGGTTTGGTCCATCAAGGTTTGAAAGTCTGATTCGTTTTTTCTTATCGCCTCTGTTAGGGTAAACAAATAACCGTTGGGGTCTTTGATGGTCATTTCAAGGGCATTCCACGGCTTTTCCATCAAAGGTTCCACGATCCACTTTTCGGGAATTTTTTGAGCGATATTCTGAAGATCAATCATCGCTACATTCAAAATTGCCCCATCGCCAACAGTGAACGAGTCTGCGGCAATCAGCATCAAATCTTGGTAGTCAGCAAGACGCAGATGGTCCATCGTCACTTGATTTTCTTGATTGCGAAACTGATACAATGACTGGAAACCCAAGATTTCTGCAAACCATTTTGATGATTGTTCAATATCTTTTGTCTTCAATTGATAAAACATTGGCATAACATATACTTTCATTTTGACACCTCCTCTTAATTAGAGGATACCACTTGACGCAGCGTCAAAGTCAATAGACATTTTCGTATTGAAGCAAAGCTTGAAAATGGCGTTTCTTTGGCACTTAAGTCAAGGAAAAATGGGCAATAATTGTTTGACTCACTTCATCAGGTGATAAGTGGGTATTGTTGATTTTCAGCGAAGGAATCGTTGGAAAAAGGGTAGTTAATTCCTGTGGCAGGCTTTCTAAGCGATAGTTTTCAAACGAAGACAAAAGCTCGTTTCTAGAAAAATCCAGCGCTCTTTTTGACGGCTTTGCGGCTAAACGGTCCTCATGGCAATTGCGCTTTAAGCGTTCCTCAATATCAGCCACTAATTCGATAAAATAGACCTTTTGCTGGGCATCGGTAAATAGTTGGGCGATCTCTTGTAAAAAAGCTAAATCTCCCGCTTGATCGAAATCAATCAAGACCGTAAAAATGATTGATTTCTCGTATTATTGGCTTCATTTTGAACAAAGGCTTTGAAGAGTTCGATCCGTGTTTGATTAGACAAAGCGAATGCTGTGGGACTATAGCCAAGAAAGTTCGCAAAAAGATCAATGGTCTGGTGATTGAATAAAAGCTTTGCATCCAATCGTTTTTCCAGTTCTTTGCCCACAGTCATTTTCCCTGCGGCTTGTGCGCCAATCAAGACGATCAATGACATCACAACACATCCTTTTTATCAATCGTAACAAAGGTGAGCTATCGTGTAAATTGGTTCTTAGAAAGAAATGATTGAGAAGCTGGAATTTTTCATAAGTGGAAACCAAAGATGCTCTTTTTTAGGTAAAAAGGAATGAGCGGAACTTCTCCGACAAAGGGAAGAAAACCATGCAGCACAATAGCACGGTCTGGAACAACAAAATGACCAGTAGATTGATCGTTTCAAATCGTGAATAAAGATAGAAGTGGATCAGCCATTCGAAGACATTGACAAAGACTAAATAAAGGTAGTGCGCTTTTTTGACTTTGCAGTTTTTTAACCAATAATAGCTTAAGTAATAATCCAGCAAGATCATCAACAATAGAAAAAGTTTGCTGAAAGCCGTCAGATTGTCATGCTGCGAGGCGAGTTTTTTGAAAAAACAGCAAAAGGGTTGGTGTCGGAATATAAATGATCAATAAGGATAGGAAAAAATAGACAATAAAGGGCATAGTCATTCCTCCAATCTGTTATTAAAAAAACATAGATAAACTAACAGATTTATTGAGAGCCGTCAACTGGTTTTTTATCGGAAAATTCGATAATGATAGGTAGTATTGCTTGGAGGAAAAGGTTCAAAGGATAGTCGTTGGTAGCAAAGGATGATTGCGAGATATCCAAAAGAAAGACTCCCTTTTACGAGAAAAGGGAGCGGAGGAGCTGCTTCATAGGGTATATTTATGCCCATGTCTCATTGAGTTTATCCGCATAAAACAAAAGTGCCTGTCGGTAAGACTGGATGTCTGGATCGTTAGAGGTTTCGGCAAGCAGGGTCAATAATCGTTTAGTGGCTTGCTCATACTCGGCGAGATTAAACAGTGTCATGGCATAGAAGGTTTGCAAAGCATGATTTTTTGGATACTGCTTCATCGCTTCTAAAAACACTTCTTCGGCTTTTTGATAATTGCCGAGGGCACGATAGGTGCTGCCTAGACCTAGGTAGGCATCTGGCAAGTCGTTTTCTGATAACCCTAACGAGATTGCTTGTTCATAATAAGGAATTGCCTGTTGCTCTTCCCCTAAAAGATCATAGCTCCAAGCCGTTTGATAATGCACAAAGGCATCTTGGGGATTTTCGGCAGCTAATTGAATCAATTGTTCATTTGATTGTTGCAGTTTTTTTTCAGTCCGCAGTTGGATCGCAGCAGCTAGTCGTTCATTCATTGGTTGGAAGCTCCTTTTTAAATAGTAGAAAATGACTTAGATAACTTGCAAGCATAGCTAAGGGGAAAGATCTGCCCAGCTTTCACCTGCAAAAGAAAAACCGCATGCTTCATACAGCTTGTAGGCTGGCTGGTTTTCAACCGTCACTACCAGATAAAGGTGAGTGAGGCCCATGGCTTTTGCTCGTTGGATCACTTCCTTCATCATCAGCTTGGATAAGCCGTTGCCTTTAAAGGCTGCGCCCATAACAACAAATAATAGCAGGGGAAGCTCTTGAAACGTGCTGGTTACTACGGCACCGATAGGATGATCATCCTTTTGTAACTGAAAAGAAAGCTCTGGAATCAAGGGACCGTATTTTCCGTCAGCGGTCTCTCTCAGCTCTCTTTGCCAGTCAGCAAGCGATTCCCCTTCGTCATCTGTCGTTTCATGATAGGCGGAATAAAAAAGTTCTGCGACACTTCGAGAATTCGGGAGAAACGGCTCAAAAGAAAGGGCGGATTCTTGTAAAGCTTTGGGGGCATGTTGTAAGTCACAAGCCATAATGATTCGTTTCATAGAAGCACTCCTCTCTGCTCGTTTCATTTATTATAGCAGAGCCAAGCTTTTTCACGCTCGTTTTTTTCTAATAAAAGCCCAGATCCAACGAATTCCTTCGTAGATTGCAGTGAAGACTGCCACCAGAAACAAAAACGACATGTAGTGGATCAAAAAAGCGAGCTGAAACCATAAGCCATAGAACATCGGCAGGACGACGAGCAAACAAAGAACCAATTCGATGTTTCGCTTTCTTCTAATTTGAAACCAACGTTCATCTGACATCCTTTTTCCTCCTGTTCATTCTTTACACACACTTTGTTAAATATCCATCTTTTTATAAAATGATCGATATATTTGCGATATTTTGATTAAAAAACTAGAAAATTGATTTGTTTTTTGGTAATCTTGAAAATAAGATTAGAAATAGCTGTTGTTTTTTATTTTGACTGATTTTCCCACGAAAGACAAGGTGAGCACAATGGAAAGAAAACCGATGTATTTAAAAAATGGGCTTCCTTTAACAATGGAACCGGGTAAAATTTACACATGCCTTTATCGTGGCGGTTATTTCATTTGTGAAGAAAAGGGCCAACCGCTGCCACCGATAAAAAGAGAAGCGAAATAAGCGAACTTCTCACTTAAGATTTGTCAGGGATCGAATGGGTTGTTGGAACTGATATCTCCTTTTGGGTACCAATCAAATGATGTCTAGCATTTTCAAAAAATCTCAACGTTCTTCATTCATACCATTCTAAGTCTTAAATTGATTTTGACCGATTTCAATTTAGTAAGAACAATCCGATCCCTGGCAAATGTTAGGTGGAAAGTTGGGCAGGTAGCAAGTGAATCAGTAATAGGTGAAAAACGGTTTTTTCTCACAAAAGATGATTTCACTTGAATAGAACGCCGTTTTTTGCTATAATAGTTCAGGAATTGAAAAATAAAATAGACAAAGGTTGAGCATTTTTTATGCTTCAAGGATCAGGTTTGCCAAGGGGTGAGGCAAACATTCTTGGAGGAATGCTGGCCTTTTTTCATATCAGCATACTTCTTCGTGAGGTATGCTTTTTTTGTTTATTTTTCAGTTGAGAATACAAATCATTATAGGAGGGGAATCGATGAGAGAAGCTTTGACTCGTTTACGAGAAGCAGAAGAAGCCAATGAACAGCAATTGCGCGCTTTGAAAAAAGAATTGCAGTCGGAAGAAGCGCAGCAGCAACAAGCATTGCAAGAGCGATTAGCCGCTTTGGAAGAGGCGCTTGTTCAAGAACAAGCAACAATCGAAGAGCAGTTGCAACAGTCACTAGCAGCACAAAAGCAGCAGCTGGCAAAAGAGAACCAGCAAGTGTTAGATCGTTACCAAAAAAATATGCAAAGCTTCCAAGAGCAAGCGGTTCAACAGATCGTTGAAGGAGTGATCGGGACTTATGGCAGTAACCAAACTAAATAAACTAACGTTGATCACCCCGAAGCACTACCAAGAAAGGTTATTGACGAAGCTGCAAACGATGCAGTTTGTTGAAATCGAGAACGTATTTGAGCAGGAAGCCAACGAAACTTGGCTGCGGGAATTTTTTGCAGGAGCCACCCCAGAAGGTGCTTCTCATCAACCAATGATTCGTCGACTGCAAGAAGCGATCCGCTTTATTCGTCAAAATGGTGATGCGAAAAAAGGCACGGAATGGCAACGAGATGCCTTGCGGCTGTCGGACTTTGAAACAAGCTTCGATGAAGCCGCAGCATTAACGGAGCTGGTTGAAGTCGAGAATTTGCAGGAGCGCTGGGTAGAGACGATCGAAGCGATCGAAGCAGCGACGCAGTCGGAAGAATGGGCGACACAATGGCAAAATCTTGACGTACCCTTGGAGATCGAAGCGCCTGCACATACAACTTTTTTTGCTGGGAGTGTCGAAGGCCCACGCTGGGAAGATCTAGCTGAAGCCTTGCGTCAATTGGAAGAGGTTCATATCGAAGTGATCTATTCTGAACCCAAAAAAGTCAATTTCAGCTGCCTGTTTTTAACAGCGATCGAAGAGCAAGTGTTCCAATTGTTTCACCGATATGGGGTGAAGAAAGAAACTGGCTTGACATCCGAATCACCAAAAGTGGTTTTGCAAAATGCGAAACAAGCCTTGACCTCCTTGACGCAGCAGCGCAAAGAACTGATTACAGAAATCAGTCAGCACAAACAACGGCTGATCCTGCTGCAGCAAGCGGAAGAACTGTTTTTGACTCGTGAGAATCGGGCAATGATGCAACAGCGCTTAGCAGCTGGTCAGACCTTTGCCCTCTTGCGCGGATGGATTGCAAAAAAGGATCAGCCGTTAGTGGCGGAAATGGTCCAAGAATCCTTTGCCAACGAGATTTACTATTCATTTGAAGAACCCACTGCAGAGGAGATCGCTGCCAATCAAGTGCCAACGAAGCTAAAAAACGCCTCGTTTATTCAACCCTTTGAAATGTTGACGGAAATGTACAGCTTGCCAAAATACGATGAGATCGATCCAACCCCATGGATGACACCTTTTTACTATGTTTTCTTTGGTATGATGGTGGCTGACTTAGGTTATGGTGCATTAATGGCTGTCGCGACCACGATTGGGCTACACGCCTTGCGTTTGCCCAAAGGGACCAAACGGTTTCTGAAATTGTTCCAGATTTTGTCTGTGCCAACTATGATTTGGGGCGCAATCTACGGCTCCTTCTTTGGTGCTACATTGCCCTTCCAACTTTTATCGCCCTCCGAAGATTTTATGGCGATCTTTGGTCTATCCATGATTTTTGGTGGCATCCAACTGTTTACAGGCCTTTATTTAGCAGCCAAAGAAAATATCCGCAAAAAGGATCTTTTAGGTGCAGTCAACGAAGGCTTTGCGTGGCTAGGACTTTTGAGTGGTCTTTTAGTGGCAGCCGCAGGCAATCTTTTGATCGATGTCCCAGCACTAACAACCGTCGGCTTGATTTTAGCAGGCTTTAGTGCCTTATTGATCATCGTGGTACCGATTCTGAAAGGGAAAACCAAAGTGGGCGGCTTCTTTTTAGGCTTGTATGACTTATACGGTGTGACCAGTTATATCGGCGACTTTGTCAGCTATAGCCGCTTGATGGCATTAGGGATCTCTGGTGGGAGTATCGCAGCAGCCTTCAACTTATTGGTGGGCTATTTGCCGCCAGCCGCTCGTTTTTCTGTGGGCATTCTCTTATTGGTTGTCCTACAAGCTTTAAACATCTTTTTATCGTTACTGAGTGCGTATGTGCATGCCGCTCGTTTACAATATGTAGAGTTTTTCGGAAAATTTTTCACTGGTGGGGGGCGCCAATTTGAAACCTTTAAGCCAAGTGAGAAATACGTTGATTTTGATAAAGAAAATGGAGGAGACAATAAATGATTGATTACTTAATTAATAATAATGGTGGTATGGTGTTTGCAATTATCGGAATGGGGATCGCTACGATCTTTTCTGGGATCGGTTCAGCCAAAGGGGTGGGCCAAACTGGTGAAGCAGCGGCAGCCTTAACGACGAATCAGCCGGAGAAGTTTGGACAAGCCTTGATTTTACAATTGCTTCCCGGAACGCAAGGACTATACGGATTCGTTATTGCGTTTATGATCTATGGTAGCTTAAGTGGTGAAATGTCGACAGTGACTGGTATGGCGTACTTGATGGCATCACTGCCAGTTGCCTTTACTGGCTTGTTCTCAGGAATGGCCCAAGGGAAGGTCGCTGCAGCTGGGATTCAAATTTTAGCGAAGAAACCAGAGCATTTCTTTAAAGGGGTTATGTTCTCAGTAATGGTTGAGATGTATGCCATCTTAGGCTTTGTTATTTCTTTCTTACTTTTAGGAACGATTTAAAGGGGGCGAAGGTATGGATGCAATCGACAAAATGATTGCTGAACTAGACCAAGAAGCGCAGACAAAACGGGAACGTTTGGCTGCCGCTGAACGTGCTAGGATCAGTGAAACGATGGCACGTGACTGGGCGAAAAAAGAGTCGGACTTGCAGCTTCGTGCCCAGCAAGCAAAAAAGCAAGCCGAAAAAAATTATCATCAAGCGCAAAATCGCCAAGCAAGTGCCGCTAAGCAGCAGCAAATGGTGAAACAAAACGAATACCTGACACAACTTTTTGAGCAAGCGTATCAACAAATGGTTGCCTGGACGCCAGAAGAGCTGCAGTCATTTGCTGAAAATGTGCTGCAACAGCTGCCGATCAGCGGGACGGTGACCTTCCACGCTGGTCCTGAGCAAGCAGCCCATCTAGATGCCGCTTGGCTTACGTCTTGTCAATCAAAACTACCGTATGAAATCAAAGCAGGCGCACCATTGACAGAAGCAGGCTTTTTGGTGGATGACAACGGCATTCAATACAATTTTACCTATCAGGTACTGCTTGATGAATACAAGAAAGAAACCCGGGAACGGTGGTTGCAGATCATACAACAAGGAGGTTGATCCATGAGGAACTATCATCAATTGAATCCAATCATTCGGCTGAAAGAGATGACGTTGTTAAAACCGCAAGAAGTCGAACAAATGATTGCGGCAAAAGGGTTTGCTGAAGTCGAAGCTGTCTTGCAGCAGACCCATTATCAACGCTATTTAAAGCCAGATTTTCATGAACGATTCGAAACCTATCTCGATGAAGAATTGTTAAAGACGATCAAAGAATTGGCCGAGCTGGTTCCTGATCAAGAGATCCTCCGACTGTATATGATGCCTTTTACTTTCCATAATCTAAAAGTCTTGACCAAAGAGTCAGTCACTGGAAAAGATTATGATCATCTACTGATCGAAGACGGTTTTTACACGATCGATGAGTGTCGGACCGCCATCAAAACGGGAACCTCAGAGGTATTGCCTGAGAAAATCGTGACTACGATCCAAGAAGTGCGGGAGTACTTAGAAGGCGGCGCCGTGCTGCAAGGCATCGATATCATTTACGATCGCCGGTATTTACATGAACAACGGCGACTGGCAGATGAAATCAAGATCCCTGAGCTACAAGAAGCTGTCATCAAGATGATCGATCTGACCAATATAACGATTGCCGCACGTTGTGTACTTCAAAAACGATCGCGCAGTTTTATGGAAGCAGTCTTAGTGAGTGTCGGCAGTATCCCGAAAGAAGAATTTTTAGCGTTTGCGGATGCGTCCTATAGTGACTTTTTAGCCTTCTTATTAGAAAGTGATTATCAGGAAGTGTTGCGGCCTTTGATTCATGAACAGGTGATCGACTTTGCTGGCTTGGCACTTTTACAAGACAATTTGATCACAGAAAGCTATGGCCAAGCCCAAACGGATGCTTTAGGACCACTGCCTTTACTCGCATTTTTGAATGCTAAGGTTTTGGAACTGCAAAACCTGCGTCTCTTGCTAGTAGGCAAACGCAGTGGCTTTACGGAAGAACAACTCAGAGAAAGGATGCGGCACTATGACTCATAAAATCGGCGTAATCGGCGAGAAAGAATCCGTCATTCCTTTTCAACTATTTGGCTTTCAGGTCTGCTATGCCTCGGAAGAAAAAGAAGTGAAGCAGGCGCTGGCAAAATTAATGAAGAACAGTACGATCATCTACCTGACTGAAAAATGTGCCGAGCTGATTCCCGATGAATTAGCAAAAGTCCAACAAAAAATGACACCTGCAGTCATCTTGATTCCTGATTATGATGGTTCCCGAGGAATCGGCAAGCGAATGATTCAAGAAAATGTCGAAAAAGCAGTTGGACAAAACATACTATAGAGAGGAGCCGATGTTGTGGAAAAAGGAACAATTATTAAAGTATCTGGTCCATTGGTTTTAGCCAAAAATATGGGCCATGCAAGTTTAGAAGATATCTGTTATGTAGGAGATTTAGGCGTGGTCGGTGAGATCATCGAAATGCGCGGCGACGTCGCTTCGATCCAAGTCTATGAAGAAACGTCTGGGATCGGACCTGGTGAACCAGTCGAAACCACCGGTGAACCGCTATCCGTCGAATTGGCGCCTGGGATCATGTCACAAATGTTTGATGGCATCCAACGTCCCTTAGAAACCTTCATGTCTGTCACCCAAAGCAACTTCTTGACGCGTGGGGTGCAATTGCCTGCGTTGGATCATGAGAAAAAGTGGCCCTTTGTACCGACAGTCGAAGTCGGCGAAGTAGTCAGTACGGGGATGGTCATCGGCACCGTGCAAGAAACACCGTTGATCAATCACAAGATCATGGTTCCTCATGGCGTTTCAGGAACAGTCAAGGCTGTTTATGTGGGGGAATTTACCATCGATGAAACGATTTATGTTTTAGATACACCCAAAGGAGAACGGTCTTTCACAATGCTGCAAAAATGGCCCGTTCGTCATAGCCGTCCAGTAAAGCAAAAACTGAATCCAGTCGAACCAATGATTACTGGCCAGCGAGTGATCGACACCTTCTTTCCAATCGCTAAAGGCGGGGCGTCAGCCGTTCCAGGACCTTTTGGTGCAGGGAAGACTGTCGTTCAGCACCAAATCGCCAAATGGGCGGATGTCGACCTGGTCGTCTATGTCGGCTGCGGCGAACGCGGCAATGAAATGACCGATGTAATGAACGAGTTTCCAGAGTTGATCGACCCTCGTAGTGGTGAATCTTTAATGGCGAGAACCGTGTTGATCGCTAACACCTCCAATATGCCGGTAGCCGCTCGGGAAGCGTCGATTTATACTGGGATCACGATTGCGGAATACTTCCGAGACATGGGGTATTCAGTGGCGATCATGGCGGATTCCACCTCACGTTGGGCAGAAGCACTGCGAGAAATGTCTGGTCGTCTGGAAGAAATGCCTGGGGATGAAGGGTATCCAGCTTACTTAGGCAGCCGCTTGGCAGAGTATTATGAGCGTTCTGGAAAAGCGATTTGCTTAGGTTCTGATCAAGAAGGCAGTATCACTGCCATCAGCGCCGTTTCACCATCAGGCGGCGATATTTCAGAACCAGTTACCCAAAATACGTTGCGGGTCGTAAAAGTCTTTTGGGGCTTAGATGCCACCTTAGCGCAAAAGCGTCATTTTCCTTCGATCGATTGGTTGAAGAGCTATTCTTTATACGAAAATGAATTGGGTGCCTTTTTGGACCAACAAATGCAAGTGGATTGGTCCAAACAAGTAACAGAAGCCATGCGGATGCTGCAAAAAGAATCTGAGTTGTCAGAGATCGTTCGACTTGTCGGCATCGACGCTTTGTCCGAAAAAGATCAGTTATTGCTGGAAACCACCAAATCATTGCGAGAAGATTTCTTGCAGCAAAACGCTTTTGACGACGTCGATACGTTTACCTCTCGTGAAAAGCAGTTCAAAATGCTGGAAACAATCTTGCTGCTCCACAAAGAAGCGGAAGATGCGTTGACACTAGGTGCGTATCTTTCAGAAATCTATGCAGGAACCGAAGAATTGCGAGACAAAGTGGCACGTATGAAGTACTTGCCTGAAACGGAATTAGCAAAAATTTCTGCTTTGCATCAAGAGATCAAAGCAACGATGAAAGAAATTTTACAGAAAGGAGACCGCACCGATGATCAAGGAATATAAAACGATTGGAGAAGTCGTCGGACCATTGATGGCCGTCGATCGCGTCTCCGGTGTCAAATACGAAGAGTTGATCGAAGTCCGCATGCAAAACGGCGAAACGCGGCAAGGACAAGTACTGGAGATCCAAGAAGACAAAGCGTTGGTCCAAATTTTTGAAGGAACCGGCGGGATCAATTTGCGGGAATCTGCGGTGCGTTTCTTAGGACATCCTTTGGAATTAGGCGTTTCCGAGCAAATGATCGGGCGAGTCTTTGACGGCTTAGGTCGGGTCAAAGATGGCGGAGTAGAGATCGTCCCAGAAAAATTTATGGACATCAACGGCGAAGTGATCAATCCAGCAGCGCGGGATTATCCTGATGAGTTTATTCAAACGGGGATCTCATCAATCGACCACTTGAATACGCTCGTTCGGGGACAAAAGCTGCCGATTTTTTCTGGTTCTGGTCTGCCTCATAAAGAATTGGCTTCGCAAATTGCGCGTCAAGCACAAGTGTTGAACTCGGAAGACGATTTCGCTGTTGTGTTTGCTGGCATCGGGATCACCTTTGAAGAAGCAGAATATTTCATGGAAGATTTTCGTCAAACGGGCGCCATCGACCATTCTGTCGTCTTTATGAATCTAGCCAATGACCCAGCGATCGAGCGGATCGCTACTCCCCGAATGGCACTGACGGCAGCCGAATACTTGGCTTACGAAAAGGGCATGCATGTCTTGGTGATCATGACGGATATGACCAACTACTGTGAAGCTTTGCGGGAGATTTCCTCTGCTCGTCGTGAAGTGCCAGGACGTCGGGGTTATCCTGGGTATCTTTATACCAATCTATCAACGTTATATGAACGTGCGGGACGGATTCGCGGCTTGAAAGGTTCAGTGACCCAGCTGCCGATTTTGACCATGCCAGAAGATGACAAAACCCATCCGATTCCCGATTTGACCGGCTATATCACCGAAGGACAAATCATCTTGTCTCGTGATTTGTATAAAAACGGCATCCAGCCACCCATCGATGTCTTGCCGTCATTGTCACGGTTAAAAGATAAAGGGACCGGTGAAGGAAAAACCCGTAAAGACCATGCCGCAACGATGAACCAGTTGTTTTCTGCCTATGCTCAAGGAAAGCAAGCCAAGGAATTGGCAGTCGTTTTAGGAGAATCGGCATTGTCGGAAGTAGATAAAACCTATGCCAAATTTGCGGAACGCTTCGAAAATGAATACTTGAACCAAGGGTATCGCACCAACCGCTCTATTATCGAAACCTTGGAATTAGGGTGGGAATTATTGGCGATGCTGCCAAAAGTCGAGCTGAAGCGGATCAGCGATGCCCTACTGGCGGAATACTTACCGGGAGAGGAGAACAATGGCGCAAAAAACCGTTAATCCAACCCGCATGGAGCTGTCGCGCCTCAGCAAACAATTGGCGACAGCCAAACGCGGACACAAATTATTAAAAGACAAACAAGACGAACTCATGCGTCAATTTATTGAGTTGATCAAAAAGAATGACCGCTTGCGTAAAGAAGTCGAAGAACAATTGCAGCGTGCCATGAAGGCATTTCGCTTAGCCAATGCCACAATCAATGAAAAATACATTGAAGAAATGTTTATTTTACCAGCAACTGAAGTCTCCCTTGAGTTATCCACGAAAAATATCATGAGTGTGGAAGTGCCAGTGATGCATTTTGATTACGACGATACGGTGATGCAAGCGCCGATCGAGTACGGCTTTTTGAATTCCAATGTTCCGTTAGATAATGCGGTCGCCCGTTTTACCGACGTTATGCCGAAGCTGTTGGAGCTAACGGAAATCGAAAAGACCTGTCAATTGATGGCAGGGGAAATCGAACGGACGCGCCGACGCGTCAATGCCCTAGAATATTTGACGATTCCCGAGCTGGAAGAAGCCATTTATGGAATCAAAATGCGGCTGGAAGAAAATGAACGAGCAAACGTAACAAGAATGATCAAAGTGAAGAATAAATCAAAATAAAATGGTATGATAAGAGAAAAAACAAATGCAATAAACTTGGATTACTAAGACATTGGTTTTTGCAAAAGGTCAAAGGAAATGAAAATGAAAAAAAGAAATCGTTTGAAAAAAAAGCTGGCATCGCAACGCTTTTTGATTCCGCAGATCGTCACTCTGGTCTTCGTTTTGCTGATATTGGCAGGAACTGGCTTGCTGATGCTGCCGGCTGTCACCCAAAGTGGTGAAGGCACCAACTTTTTAGATGCGCTGTTTACTGCCACATCGGCTGTTTGCGTGACGGGTCTTTCGACCTTGACCGTAGCCGATCATTACAACCTGTGGGGCCAAGGGATCTTGCTGATGCTGATTGAGATCGGTGGGATCGGCTTCATGTCGATTCCCGTCTTCTTTTACATCTTGGCGAGAAAAAGAGTCCATCTTAGTACTCGGATGATTTTGCGGGAATCATTGAATCTGGACCGAATGTCTGGAGAGATCCATTTGGCATGGTACCTGATTCGGATCGCCTTTTTGATCCAAGTCAGTGGGATCATCTTGCTGGCTTTTGCTTTCGTGCCCCGTTTTGGTTGGGAGCAAGGCCTTTGGTACAGTGTTTTTCATGCGATCTCGGCCTTTTGTAATGCTGGGTTTGATTTGTTCGGCAACAGCATGGTAGGGTTTCAAAACGATCCATTTGTGCTGGGGGTCATCAGTTTCTTGATCATCGCCGGTGGTCTGGGTTTTCTCGTTTGGTTCGATATCCTGCATACGGCGTCCAAAAAACGGTCCCTGCATAGCCGCTTGGCATGGATCGCTATGATCGTTTTGGTGGTTTTTGGAACGGCAGGGTTCTTTTTGACCGAAGCCAATTCACAGTTGATCACGGGTGATTCGGTCATCGAACGTTTTTTCCAATACCTCTTCTTAGCGGTCACCCCAAGAACCGCGGGATTTTTCAGTATTGATTACGGACAAATGAGTCAAGCAGGCTTGATGCTGACGATGATTTTAATGTATATCGGTGGAACCTCTGGATCAACTGCTGGGGGATTGAAGACAACGACATTTGCGGTCTTGATCATCAAGATCCGCAGCTTATTGAAAGGGCGCAGTCGAGCGGAAGTTTTTGGTCGCACGATCAAAGAATCTGCTGTATCGCGTGCCTTTACGTTGTTCTTCCTTACCTTGACGTTATGCTTCGTAGCGATTTTCTTATTGTCGATCACTGAGAGTATGCCGCAAACCCCAAACTTTGGGTTGCCAACCATTGCCTTTGAAGTTTTTTCCGCTTTTGGAACGGTGGGGTTGACCATGGGGTTGACGCCTTACTTGTCGGTTTTTGGCAAACTTTTGATTATTTTTTTGATGTTCATTGGTCGAGTCGGCATCATGACCGTTGCTTTTTCATTGATGAAAAAAGCCAACAAACAAGAAGCTGGCTACAAATATCCTGATGAAACCGTGATGATCGGGTAACGAAACAGGGAAACGAAGCACGCTTCGTTTCCCTGTTTTTCGTTTATTGAAGTACTTCTAACATCACATCTCGTTGGTCATCGCTGACATTTCCCGCATAGTTCGGTGTGATCAAAGATAGACCACCCTCCTTATTTGTAAATAGGTACAGGTTGTGGCTAAAATCAGGATTTCCATTGGAAGTGATCCCTTTTGCAAAGGTCAATTGAGTGTTCACTTTTACGGTGCGAATCCCATTGTCATTTGCTGAAAAGATGCGAATCTCTTTTGTTGCGATCGTATCGACTTGTGCTTCATAGCTTGCGCTGTCGTCGATCAAAATGATCAATGGGCTCGTATTTTGAATCGTGACAGCATCTGGTACATTGACGCCATGGAAATAAAACGTCAGTGAAGGGCCATATTGGGAAAGATCAACCGCATATGGAAACTCGTTGGTGGATACTGAGCTTGCTGTCGTTTGCGTTGCGTCAGAGTGGTCCGTCGATTGCTGGCTTGTGGTTGAAGTTTCTGAAGTAGAGGTTGACGCTAAGGAGCTGTTTTCAGTCGTTTGCATCGTCGTACTTTTTTTGCTTTCAGTAGACACATGACTTTGGCTTAGCTCGCTGGTTGATTGCGCGGCATCTTTTTCGTTGTTACAGCCTGTCAAAAGCCCCACACTGACCAGCGTCAGTGTCCCAATCAAAGAAATTGTTTTTTTCATCGTTTGTTTCATCCTTTCCTACGAATACTAAAACATCTAAAAAAAACAAATTATTGTGTGAAAATGCACAATTATGTTGATATAGTGTTTAAATATTCTTTGGTGTTAAAGATATTGTAGTCCAGAACACTGAAAAAGAATAGGAAGATTTTGCTGAATTTTTCGTCAATTCTATCATAAAACATTCATGAATGCCCGCAGTAGCTGGCTAATTTTGCATAATAAAGTGTTAGCCTTTTCTGGCGACTTGCGTAACGCAGGGATCTAGATTAAAATACCTTGGTATAGAAGAATGGGTGGTGAAGAGGATGGAAAAAGAACGGATGGGGCAATGGTTAGCCTTTACGAATCAGCATCAAGCGATCGAAGCTCGTTTGGAGCAAGCCCTCAAAGCAGAAAGCAATCTGTCTTTGAATGAGTATTACGTGCTTTATTACTTAGAAAAGACCCCCAATCATAGCATGCGCCTCAATGATTTGATCGCCCATTTTGATCTGAGTCAAAGTGCGATGTCACGTATGATCATGCGCATGGAAGACAAGCTGTGCGGTGTGATCGAACGGCATTCTTGTCAAGATGATAAGCGGGGGATCTATATTGATTTGACCCAATCAGGGGAAAAGAAACTGCAGCGTTCAAAAGTCGTTTTTGAAAAAGTCTTGGAGGAAATGCTGGACTAATGATGTTTTTCACTTGTTTTCTCCTTGATTCTTTTGTAATATAGATGCATGTGCATGTATATTTTGATAAAGGGAAAAAAGATGCACCGATTTGCTTTAAGGATCTCCTTGGGCAACTAAGCCAGTCAGATCCACAAAGCGAAATGAATCCAATGGAAAAGGTGGGAAACCCATGCGAAATGTAACAGACAAAGCAACATTTAAGCGCGGATTGCAGTTGAAAAATCGAATCATTATGGCACCAATGACGACCAAGATGTCCTTCTTTGATGGGGTGATTACGAAAGATGAGTTGGCTTACTATGGCTTACGCTCTGGGGAAGTCGGAGCAGTCATCACAGCTGCAGCCAATGTCCAAGAAGATGGCAAGGGCTGGGAAGGGGAATTAGGCGCTTACGACGATGCCTTTTTACCTGGATTAAGTAAATTGGCCAGCACCATCAAAACCAATGGGACCAAAGCTATTTTACAGATTTTTCATGCCGGTCGGATGACGGATGACTCGGTCCTACGAGGAACACAACCGATTTCTGCTAGCGCAGTTGCTGCCGAACGACCAAATGCCCAGGTTCCCCGAGAAGTCACAGTAGATGAGATTTTAACGATTATTGAAAACTTTAAAAAAGCTACCGAACGGGCGATCAAGGCGGGGTTTGATGGCGTAGAACTCCACGGAGCCAATACGTATTTGATCCAACAATTCTTTTCTCCGCACTCAAATCGTCGGTCCGATGAATGGGGTGGCTCACTAGAGAACCGTTATCGTTTTATTGAGAAGCTCGTCGATGAAGTATTGGAAACAGTGGACCAATCAGGTGTGAAGGAGTTTATCGTCGGTTATCGTTTTTCACCGGAAGAATTCGAAGAACCAGGGATTCGCTTTGAAGATACGTTGTTCTTAGTGGACCAACTGGCAGAAAAAGGATTAGACTATCTGCACATCTCCCTTGCGGATTATACCCGCAAATCGATTTCAAAAGCGTACCAAGAAAAATCGATGTTGGCGTATGTCTATGAAAAAATCGCTCAGCGGGTTCCTTTGATTGGTGTAGGGGATGTCCGAACATCGAAAGATGCTGCGGGATTGCTAGAACATGCAGACTTTGTAGCAGTGGGCCGAGCATTGTTGATCGATCCTCATTGGGGACAAAAAGTCTTAGACGGTCAAGATGCGTTGATCCGCACCACGGTTTCTACTTACGAACGTGAGGAACTCGTATTACAAAACGGCGTTTGGGGTTTTATGGAAAACATGATGCCAGATCGCCTAAATGAAGAAAAATAAGCAGACAACCACCTTTGCCTTGGGCGAAGGTGGTTTTTTATGATCGCTACTCATTTTTGGCACATTGAGAAGAGCTGTTTTTTCTCTAATGTGACCCTTTTAGTTTCAAAATGACGAATCAGAAGAAGACTGGGAGAAACAAGCCTGTGATCGAAAGAAAGAGCGCGAAAAGATTTTTTTAGTTAAAATACACGAATGAGTTTTTAGTTTATTTTAATAAATAGTCAAACAATTCAGAATCATTCATTTTTCTTACAAAAAGATAGCGCAAGTCGAGTTGATTGATAAAAAAACAATCAGTTGTTAGACTTAATTCAGGTTAAAAAAACAAAAAGGGGATGTAATGATGAAAAGAGGATTTAGAAATTATTTAGGTTCAGATGAGCGGGAGGCAGGCTATAATTTGTCTTGGGGGTCTATCTTTGCAGGAGTTGTAACATTTATCGCATTGTTCATGACACTCTCAATGATTGGCTCAGCAATCGGTTTTGGTATGGTGGAACCAACCTCTAATAACCCATTAGATGGTGTTGGGACAGGATTATTGATTTGGACAGTGATTACCTTCGTCTTGGCATTATTCGGTGCTGGTTTTGTTTCTGGTGTTGCTGCTCGACGTGTCGGATTGGTTCATGGTTTCTTAACATGGGCAACAAGTATGATCGTGATGATGGTTATGCTCTCTTACTTAACGATCGGTGCTTTTTCTGTAGTCGGTTCACTTTTAGGAAACGTTGCTTCTGCTGTCGGCAGTGGTGTTGAAACAGTGGCATCTGGTGCTGGCGATGTCGCTTCAAAAGCCTTCGATGAAATAACAGGAAACATGGAAGACGTCAATACAGATGAATTACAGGCGAACGTCAATGATGTTTTACAAGATACCGATGTTCCTGAATTGCAACCAGACTACTTGCAAAATCAATTGTCTGATGCGACGAACGACATCAAAGATGCCGGCAAAGACATTGCAACCAATCCAAATGATGCCGATAAAATCATTGATGATTTAGCAAGCAAATTACAAGATCGTGCTACAACGATTGGTGATTCAGTGGATGAAGAAGCAATTTCAAATGCGGTCGCTCAAAATACTGATTTAAGCCAACAAGAAGCAGAAGAAGCAACCAATAACATTGTCACTGGTTTGCAAGATGCTTCTGATGAAGCGCAAAAACAAATCGAAAATGCGCAACAAAATCTTGAACAAGCCAAACAAGACATTGACCAAGCAGTGGAAGACGCTCGTCAAAAAGCGGAAGAAGCAAGTGATGCAACAGCTAAAGCATCCATTTGGGGCTTTGTGGCAATGGTCTTAGGACTCGTTCTTACGTCAATCGGTGGGTTGGTGGGAGCAAACTTAGTCAAAACTGCTGACCACGAAAATCGTATCTAATTCACCTCTCACAAAGAGAGTTAGTGAGCCATAAACCAGTGAACAGCGTTCTGCCAAAGAATCAAATGGCAGCAGCGCTGTTTTCTGCTTTTAAACAAGCGGTTAAAAATCCCCATTGACGAGTGATTTTTCTCATGCTACACTGGCTCTGAGGATTGTTACCGCTTTAGGCGGGCTATACCTATTTTTTTGTGTGAAGAAATCTAAAGAAGAATAGGGTCGTTAAAATGAACGTAACAAAAGTGATCAATAACAACATTGTGATTTCTGAGAATGAGGAAAAACAAGAATTGGTCGTCATGGGCAAAGGCTTAGGCTTTAAGAAAAAGCCAGGCGATGTGATCGACGATACCAAGATTGAGAAAGTCTATCTCAGTACACAAGAGTGGAATGTCACAAAACTAACCCAATTACTTTCTTCTATCCCTATCGAACATATTCAAGCAGCGAATGAGATCATCAGTTTTGCAAAAGTTTCCCTTGGGAAAAAATTGAGCGAAAAATTATTTCTGACGCTGACCGATCATATCAATTATGCTATCGAGCGCTATCAAAATGGCATGGAAATCAAAAATGCCTTGCTATGGGAAATCAAGCGGTTTTATAACCATGAATACCTCATTGGCAAAGAAGCGTTATCGATCATTAAAAATCGCTTGGCGATCGAGCTGCCAGAAGATGAAGCCGGCTTCATTGCATTGCACATCGTTAATGCGGAGTTGGATATGGCGCAGGTCAGTCAAGTATCGGAAATGGCGAAGATCATTCAGCATATCCTAAACATCGTCAAATATCATTTTTCAATGGAGCTTGATGAGTATTCATTGAACTACGAACGCTTTGTGACCCATTTGAAATTTTTTGTCCAGCGCTTATTCAGCGGAACAAAGCTCGATGATGCAGGAACCGGCAGTTTTATTTTTATGTTGAAAGACCGCTATATGAAGGAATATGCGTGTGCGCTGAAAATCAGCGACTACATCAACAAAGAATTCGGTAGACCGTTAGAAGAAGACGAATTGATCTATTTAACTATACACATCAAACGAATAACAAGTGCTTAGGATTGTTACTGGATTGGCAGGCTATACCTAAATGAACTCCCAAGGGGTTCGTTTAGGTATTTTTTTATTGACTTTAGTCAGTTTCGTTCGCGTAGCGTACGAAACAAAAAAACCGCGCGTTTCTACGCGTGGACGAAATAGCTTTAGCGATAAAAAACTCCTTTCGATATACTAATAGTGGCTACCAACCGCATATCAGATCGAAAGGAGTTTTTTTATGTCTAACGACGATAAAAGTTTAGCACATACCAGATGGAATTGTAAGTATCACATAGTCTTCACCCCGAAGTATCGACGAAAAGTGATTTATGGAAAGTTAAGAGTAAGTATTAATCAGATATTAAGAAAATTGTATGAGATGAAAGATGTTGAAATCATTGAAGCTCATGCCATGCCTGACCATATTCATATGTTAGTAAGAATACCACCAAAGATTAGTATTTCTAGTTTTATGGGCTACTTAAAAGGACGAAGTGCAACCTTAATCCATGAAAAACATGCGAATTTGAAATATAAGTATGGGAATAAAAGCTTTTGGTCCAAAGGATACTACGTGAGTACGGTTGGGTTAAATCAAAAAACAATTGAAAAATATATTCGAGAACAAGAAGCAGATGATCGAATAAGAGATAGTATAAGTAAACAAGAGTATGTAGATCCATTTAAATAGTTAAAGAGAGATAGGGCTGTGAGCGGTTGGTGGTCATTTAAAAAGCCCCTTTTAAGGGGCTAGCGAGTGGTGAGCCCTTCTAGGGCTGTTAAAAAGCCACCCGTTTCACGGGTGGATATTTACTATGTTTTGACACACGAAAAGCAAACAAAGGACCAAAATAGGAGGAACGACATGAATTACAAAGAGTTAGCAAAAACGATCATCACCAATGTTGGTGGGGAAGAAAATATCCAAAGCTTGACCCATTGTGCGACCCGCTTGCGCTTCAACTTGAAAGATGACAGCAAACCACAAGAAAGTACCTTAAAACATACACCAGGCATCATGGGTGTGGTCAACAAAGGCGGACAGTACCAAGTGATCATCGGCAGTGATGTTGGCAATGTCTACAACGAAATCACTGCCCAAACCAATTTGACTAGTGATCAAGAAACAGAAGAAGACGATCGGGGACGTGTAGCGAAAATTATCGATACGATCACTGGGATCTTCACCCCGATCTTGCCAGCCATCACGGCAGCTGGGATGCTAAAAGCGGTCCTTTCGTTGCTGGTGGTCTTCAATGTCTTGACGGCAGAAAGTCAAAGTTACCAAATCCTAAACTTTATGGCAGATGCTGCGTTCTACTTCTTACCGATTCTACTGGCTGCTTCTTCTGCGCAAAAGTTCAAAGCCAACATGTATCTGGCGATGATGGTGGGTGGAATTTTACTGCATCCCAACTTCATCGGTATGGTGACAGCAGTCAATGAGTCAGGTGGCGGCATCCATTTGTTCGGTTTGCCGATTTCACCAGTGACCTATTCATCATCAGTGATCCCCATCATCTTAAGTGTCTGGTTCATGTCTTACGTTGAACCGATTGCTGATAAGGTCTCACCAAAAGCAATCAAATTCTTTAGCAAACCGTTGCTGACGATCTTCGTCGTAGGGACGGTAGCATTAGTTGCTTTAGGTCCTCTAGGCTATATGATCAGTGAAGCGATTTCCGCAGGGATCCAAGCCTTAGAAACGGTCAGCCCATGGATCGTTCCGTTATTGATCGGTGCCTTCACTCCATTGTTCGTGGCAACGGGTACCCACTATGGATTGGTTCCTATCGGTATCAACAACCGAATGACCACAGGTTATGATACAGTGATCTATCCTGGCATGCTGGCTTCAAACGTCAGTCAGGGAGCTGCCGCTATCGGCGTTGGTTTCAAATCAAAAGATTCTACGATCAAACAATTGGCATTTTCTGCAGGTCTGACAGGTCTATTCGGCATCACTGAACCAGCGTTGTATGGGGTCAACTTACGGTTTAAAACACCTTTGTATGCAGCAATGATCGGTGGCGGATTTTGGGGTCTGTTTATGGGAATCATGCGTGTCCGTAATTTCTCAGGCGGCTCACCAGGCCTATTGACTTTGCCAAGCTATATCGGCGATGACACCTTACGTCATTTGACCAATGCCTGTATCGGTGCGGCAATCAGTATCGTGGTCACATTTATTGCGACATTATTCTTATACAAAGACCCTGTTACAGAAGAAGCACCTGAAGCAACACCAGCAGACAAAGAGCAAGAACCAACCCATCAAATCAGCGGGGCGGAGATCAAAGCACCTCTAAAAGGGGAACTAAAAAGCCTACAAGCAGTCAATGACGGCATGTTTTCAGAAGAAATTCTGGGACAAGGGGTAGCGATCGAGCCAACCGTTGGAGAAGTGCTAGCACCAGTCAACGGGACTGTCACAGCAGTCTTTGATTCCAAACATGCCATTGGCTTGACTAGTGAGGAAGGCATTGAGCTGTTGATTCACGTCGGGATCGATACGGTGCAATTGAATGGCGAAGGCTATGCCTATCAAGCAGAAAAAGGGCAGAAAGTATCAGTTGGCGACCCATTGATTACATTTGATATCGAGTTTATCAAAGAAAAAGGTTATCCAGTGATCACGCCAATCGTTATCACTAACAGTGCAGAAGTGGGCGACATTTTGACAGCAAACAGTGGTCCGATCACATTTGGTGATCAAATCATCAAAGTGATCGGCTAAAAAAGGAGAATAAGACATGGGATTTCCAGAAAACTTTTTATGGGGCGGCGCAACAGCCGCCAATCAATGTGAAGGCGGGTTTGATCAAGGGGGGCGTGGACTTGCCAATGTCGATGTGATTCCGACTGGCAAGGACCGACGAGCAGTCATTACCGGCAAGCGTGAGATGCTTGCCTTTGAAGAAGGGTATTTCTATCCAGCAAAAGAAGCGATCGATATGTACCATCATTTCAAAGAAGATATCGCCTTGTTTGCGGAGATGGGCTTTAAAACCTATCGTTTATCGATTGCTTGGTCAAGAATTTTTCCGAAGGGCGACGAAGAAACCCCTAATGAAGAAGGCTTGCGCTTTTATGAAGAACTGTTTTTAGAATGCCGCAAATACCAAATCGAACCTTTGGTGACGATCACGCATTTTGACTGTCCGATCCATCTGATCAAAGAATATGGCGGTTGGCGCAACCGTAAGATGATTGCCTTTTACGAAAACCTTTGTCGGGCGATCTTCACTCGCTACAAAGGATTGGTGAAGTACTGGCTGACCTTTAATGAAATCAATATGATCTTGCATGCCCCGTTTCTCGGTGCAGGGCTGACCTTTACTGAGGGCGAAAATGAAGAACAAATCAAATACCAAGCTGCTCATCATGAGTTAGTCGCTAGTGCGTTGGCAACAAAAATCGCCCACGAGATCGATCCAGAAAACAAAGTAGGCTGTATGCTGGCAGCGGCTAGTTATTATCCTTACAGCTGCAATCCGAAAGATGTCTGGGAAAGCAAAAAAAGCGATCGCGGCAACTATTTCTTTATCGATGTGCAATCGCGAGGAGAATATCCAAATTATGGTTTGAAGATGCTAGCGGAAAAAGGAATCACTTTGGAACAAACCGCCGAAGATACGGCTTTATTAAAAGCCCATACCGTCGATTTTATTTCCTTTTCTTACTATGCCTCTCGGGTCGCTGCTTCAGAAGATTCCGGTGTTGAGAAAACGGAAGGCAACTTGTTCCCGACCATTAAAAATCTGTATTTAGAAGCGTCGGAATGGGGCTGGCAGATTGATCCGCTTGGCTTACGGATCACGATGAATGATCTTTATGATCGTTACCAAAAACCGCTTTTCATCGTCGAAAATGGTCTAGGAGCGGTGGATACACCAAACGAAGATGGAAAAATCAATGATGTGTATCGCATCGAGTATTTACGTGCGCATATCGCAGCGATGAAAGAAGCGATTGACCAAGACGGTGTGGAACTGTTGGGCTATACTTCATGGGGCTGTATCGATTTGGTTTCTGCAGGAACCGGAGAAATGAAGAAACGCTATGGCTATATCTATGTCGATCGCGACAATGAAGGCAATGGCACATTAGCCCGCAGCAAAAAACAATCTTTTTATTGGTACAAAAAAGTGATTGCCTCGAATGGAGAAGATTTGGCTTAAGCCAGTTAACTAACGATTATTATTAAGGAAAGAAACGCCAACGGAACAGGACTGCTCAAGGAAGCTGTCTGGTTCTGTTGGCGCTTTTCTTTTTTAATGAAAGAAATTATGCTATTTCCTCCCGCTGGATCGGCAGCAGCAAGCGAACGGTGGTTCCTTCGTTGATGCGTGATTCTACAGTCAATCCATATTTCTCCCCATAGAGCAGCTTGATACGCTGATCAATATTGTCCAAGCCAATACCCGAATAGTGTTCAAAATGGTTGGCGGTGCTGGTTGGGTGCTCTTCATTGAACCCGATGCCCGTATCGATGATCTCAATTTTCAGGCCTTCCTTACTGACGCGAGAAAAAATCTGGATCAATCCTGAATCCTCTTCGGGAAAGGCATGCAGGTAGGCATTTTCGATAATCGGTTGCAAAATCATTTTCGGTACAAGAATATCTTCGCAGCCATCTTCTGAAAAAATCGTTGATTGGATGCGATTGCCGTAACGTACGTTCATTAACACGAGGTATTCTTCCACGATCGCTAGCTCATCCTTTAAGGGGACGATCTCTTTGCGGTTAAAGGTGTGCCGCAACAATTGGACAAAGCTTTCAATCGCTTGGGTGGCGGCTTCTTGTTCGTTTTGCCAGATCAAAAACTTGATGGCCGTCAATGTGTTGTAGACAAAATGCGGTTGGATCTGCATTTGCAACGAGCGGATCTCGAACTTGCGTTTTTCGGCTTCTGTAACCATTAAATGATCGACATAAGATTCCAAGTCCTCTAGCATCAAGTTATAGGCACGCCCCAATTCTCGCGTTTCGTACGTCCCGTTGATGGTAACCTTGTCGCTGAAATCGCCTTGTGTGACCGCAGGCAGCTTGGCGATCAGCTGATAAATCGGTTGGGTGATGTTGCGGATGATCCAAAATGCCAGCAGACTAAAGAGTAAAATACTGACGACAGAAATCAACAGAGCTGGCTTGATCAGATTCATATTGCGTACTAGATGCGATTCATCCAAAACATCGTAAAAAGTAAAATGATACGAATAAAGGGGCAGCTGATTGATGCTAGTATCTCTTTTGACCGTGACAAGACGATTTTCAAACGGCTTGCCTAAAAGGCTCGGATCAGAAGTGGAAAGAATTTGATTTTGCTCATTGACGATATAGATCGAGTGGAGACTGGTATCTAAGAGTTGACGATAGATCGAAGAAAAATCGGATTCTTTTAAGAAAATCAGGGCATAGCCGAAAATCGTTTCTTCTTTCATTAATTTGCGCACGTACATCAAGCCGGGGGAGTCGCTGGTGGAGGTGCTCAAGCCTTGATCCAAGAAATAATATTGACTGATGGCGTCATTGTCATTGATCTGCTGGATAAAGGCACTGGCGAGAAAATCATCTACTGATTGATTGCGAACCGCATCGTTTTGAAAGAACGTGCCCCCGTTGACCCCAATCAACACTAAATTCGAGGGGATGTCTTGAAACAAAGAGCGGGTGTCTTTTAATTGCTCGTTTAATTCTAAAATCGTACGGCCTTGATTCGTGTCGCCTTCTAAGTATGTTTCAACGGCTTTGCTTTCATCGACGATGTCAAAAATTCGATGGATATTCTCGTTCAGACGCTCATAATCTTCTTGGATTTTTTCCAGTAGTAGCTGATTGGAACTCTGGTACGAGGCAACATAGGCATCTTTCGAGCGACCATAGATCACGACGACAGTTAGCAGACAAACACTAATGACCCCGACGACAACAAAGAGGAAGATCCGACTGAATAATTCATTTTTCTGAATCCATTGGTTGATTTTCATAATTGATTCAACCGTCGATACTTCGATGGGGTGACTTGGCATTCTTTCTTAAAGATGCGAGAAAAATAGCTGATATCCGAATACCCGACCGCTTCACTGATTTCAGATAGATTCAGATCAGATTGTGTCAGTAGTTCTTTGGCTTTATCCAAGCGGGTTTTCTTTACATACTCAGAAAAGCTCATTTTCAGTTTCGCAGAAAGAAAAGCCGAAAGATAGGTGTAACTAAAATGAAAGGTTTCAGCCAGTTCAGACAAAGACAGACTTTTGGTGTAGTTGTCTTGAATGAAGCGCTGGATCGCAACGAGTAGATCATCTTCATCCAGCGGTGATAAGGTCGTCAGCTGTTGACGAATATCATCAATGGTCGCCAACAACAAATCAGAAAAATCTTCCAAATACTGCACGTGACCGATGGCATGCAAAAATTCGGCTTTTAAGCGGCTAAAGCGTGGAGCATTGGGAAATTCTTCTTCCAAGCGGGACAGTAACGTGTAAAAAATACTGCTGGCCTGCTGTTTTAAGAATGTCGGATCGACATTGGATAAGATCATGTCATTAAAATATTCCTCGATTCTGGTGATTCCTAATAAAAAGTTGTTGTCTAACAAAGCCCGTAAGAACTTCTTCGTATCAAAGCGTTCACTTTCAATGTACAAAAAGAGTTCTTGTTCTGGCACCAACCGTTGTCGTTTATAAAAAAACGATTGTCCTTGGCTTTTGGCTTTAAGCGTCACAAAATGGTCCCGCAACTGTTCAATCTTTTGAAAGGGCACACTGAGAGTAAAGAAGGCGTCTGGCTCGGTAAAACGTAATTGTTCCAACGTTTCTTTCAAAGAGGAATAAACATCCGTTCCTTCTGGATAACTGATCACTAAGCCGGCATCTTTGTTACTGGTTTGAAAAAAGAGCGTCTTTACCTGCGGTTGTGATTGAGTAAATTCCGTTAATGCATGCAGCAGCTGATCATTGGCACGAAAGCCGCTAAAATTGGTGGTCAAAATTTGGGCTTGCTGTTGCGACTGATCTAATGCAAGGTAGTCCGCCAAAGGAGCCAACGGTTCTTCATACCCTGCTAAATAGCGATTCAACGATTCTTGCAGCTGCGTCTCCTCAGTCACGGAGCCTTTCGTATGTGACAGCTTTTGTGAGATGTTGTGCAGCGTCTTCAACAAGAGTGTCGGTGTCAGTGTCGGTTTTAAAAGATAATCTACGGCACCATTTCTAAAAGACTGACTGACGTATTGGAAATCATCGTAGCTGCTCAAGACCAAAAAATGGACTTCTGGATATTGTTGTTGAATGATCGTTGTGAGTTGAAGACCGTCCATTTGTGGCATTTTCAAATCCGTGATCACGATGTCGGGATTCAGTTCATGAATCAGCGCCAATGCTTCTTGCCCGTTCGCTGCATCGCCTAAGAGACGGAACCCTTCTTGCTCCCAACGTATCATATGTTTCAATCCATCTCGGATCGTTGCCTCATCATCAACGACTAAGACCGTGCGTAAAATAGTCATGGTATCCCCCCTATATCTCTTCTTTATTATAAACGCTTTCAAAAAAGAAAGGTATTGTAACTTTTTTCTATTTTTGGACTAATTTAGTAAACTCTTTCATAATTATTGAATACGGTTACAAAATCGGTGTATAGTTAGCCATGTAAATAAAAGGAAAGAGGGATAAAAATGAAAAAACTATTTGCATCGATGGTAACGGCGGCTGCAGTGCTGACTTTGGCAGCTTGCGGAAACAGCAACACAAGCTCAGGGGATTCTGGTGAGTCCTCAAACAAAGTCACGGTCTGGGCATGGGATGAGACCTTCAACATCAAGGCAGTCAATGAAGCCAAAAAAGTATATGAAAATCAAGATGTCGATGTGGAAGTCGTGACGATGTCACAAGATGATATCGTTCAAAAATTAAATACGAGTCTGGCATCTGGAAATACGGACGGACTACCAAATATCGTTTTGATCGAAGACTACCGCATCCAAGGATACCTTTCTTCTTATCCAGATGCGTTTAGTGATCTAACGGATATTGTGAATGAGGAGGATTTCTCCAGCTATAAATTTGCGGTCAATAAAGTCGACGATGTCATTTATGGGGTGCCATTTGACAGTGGCGTCGCAGGACTATTTTACCGCACAGACTATTTGACCGATGCAGGCTATGAGCAAGCTGATCTCCAAGATATTACTTGGGATGATTTTATCAGCATCGCCAAAGACGTCAAAGAAAAAACGGGTCACGCTATGATGTCGTTAGACCCAAGCGATCTTGGCTTGGCACGAATCATTATGCAATCGGCAGGCGAATGGTATACCGGTGAAGATGGCTCCACTGTGACCATCAAAGACAATGAATCCTTCAAAGCCGGTCTAACTGTCTTAGCAACATTGTTGAATGAAGGCTTAGTTGAACAAGTTTCTGATTGGGATGGTGGGGTCAATGCCGTTCAATCGGGGAATGTCGCCTCTGCGCCAACTGGTGCGTGGTATTCCAGCACGATTCAAGGCGCGGAAGACCAAAGCGGCAAATGGGCGATCGCTCCAATCCCATCTATCGCTGGCAACAGCAATTCAGTCAATGCTTCTAGCATCGGCGGAGCAGGCTGGTACGTGATCAAAGGGGTTGATGGCGAAGAAAATGCCAAAGACTTTTTAGCCAATACCTTTGCTTCAAATAAAGAATTGATGGGTACATTAGCTACCGAGATCGGTTTGGTTTCAACCATGAATGCTGCAGAAGAAACGGAAGAATATACGTCGGGGCTTGATTTCTATGGCGGTCAAAAAGTCTTCCAAGATTTCTCTCAATGGTCACAAGAAATTCCAGCCGTGAACTACGGCAATCACACCTATGCCATTGAATCTGTCTTGACTGAAAGCTTGCAACGAGTGATCAACGGCGAAGACATCGATAAAGTATTAGAAGAAGCACAATCACAAGTGGAAGCACAAATTGCAAACTAATCGAACAACTTTGCAGAAACTCGTGAGCGATCGCGAGTTTCTGTGTTAAGGGGGAATTACAATGAAAAACAAAACAAAAAATTGGTTTGCAAACGGCAATGCCTTTATTACCTTACCCGTCATTTTGATCACGATGCTGGTCTTTATTCCGATGGTCTCGGCATTGTTCACGTCATTCCAATCAGGACCACCGACAGCGATGACCTTTAACGGTCTTGGCAACTATCAGCGGATGTTGAGCGACTCAACCTTTAAAAAAGCCTTTGGCAATACGTTTTTATACTTATTAGTCCAAGTTCCGATCATGCTCTTTTTGGCGCTGATCGTATCGAACATATTGAATGACAAAAAATTGAAATTTAAAGGGCTGTTCCGCACCGCCTTATTTTTACCCTGTATCACATCCTTGGTTTCTTATTCCTTGATCATGAAAAGTCTCTTTTCGGCAAATGGGTTAGTCAATAACTTTTTGACGCAACTACACCTGATCGATGCACCGATCCAATGGTTGACGGATCCCTTCTGGGCAAAAGTACTGATCATTTTTGCCATCACGTGGCGTTGGACTGGCTACAATATGATCTTTTTCATCTCAGGCATGCAAAATATCGATCCAAGTATTTACGAAGCGGCAGAGATCGATGGTGCCACGAAATGGGATCAATTCTTCAAAATCACGATTCCCAACTTGCGTCCAATCATCTTATTTACCACGATCACCTCAACGATCGGTACGCTGCAATTATTCGATGAAGTTCAAAATATCACTGGCGGTGGACCAGCCAATGCCACGACGACCTTGTCCCAATATATCTACAATTTGAGTTACAAATTCACGCCAAACTTTGGGTACGCCGCTGCGGTCTCCTTTGTTATCGTGATTGCGATCGTGATCTTATCGATCATCCAAACGAAAATAGGAGGAAAAGAAAATTGAAAACAATCTCACTCACTTTAAAATACGTCTTTCTGGCGATTTTGGCTTTCATCTCTATTTTTCCATTTGTTTGGATGATTCTAGGGATGACCAATCAAACCTTTGATATCGTTGCTGGAAAAATCATGATTGGCGATCAATTGGTGATCAACTTCCAAAATCTCTTTTCTTCTGATTTGAATTTTACTCGGGCATTAGGCAATTCCGCAGTGATTGCCGTGATTACGACCGTCTTTGCGCTGTTGTTCTCCTCCATGGCAGGGTATGGCTTTGAGATCTATCGAACGAAAACCAAAGACCGCATCTTTAATATTCTCTTGCTGTCGATGATGGTGCCTTTTGCCGCGCTAATGATCCCCCTCTATCGGATGTTCAGCAAACTTAGCGGCACACCGATCGGGATCAATACCTTCGCTGTCGTGATTTTGCCCTCAGTCTGTACCGCCTTTTTGATTTTCTTTTTCCGCCAAAACATCAAGGCATTCCCTAGAGAATTAGTCGAAGCTGCTCGGATCGATGGCTTGAATGAACTGAGTATTTTCTTTAGAGTCTACATGCCTACGGCTAAAAATACCTACGCAGCTGCCGCGATCATTACGTTTATGGGCAGCTGGAACAATTATTTATGGCCATTAGTTGCCCTGCAATCACCAGATAAACGGACCGTTCCACTGGTTCTTTCAGCAATGGGTGCTTCTTATACACCTGACTATGGCATGATGATGTGCGGCATCGTGATCGCCACACTGCCGACGGCCATCATTTTCTTCGTTTTACAAAAACAATTTGTCCAAGGGATGCTGGGATCCGTGAAATAAGCGGGGCATCAGCAAACAAATACAAAGTAGAGGGTACGATATGATTCTTTTTGACAAACAATTAAACGTCTTTCATTTAAGCAACGATCAAATCAGCTATCTCTTACAGATAGAGGAAGGGGGCAATGTGGCGCACCTTTATTTTGGGAAGAAAATCGCCCATTACTCTGGTGGCTATCGCTACCCACGCCTTGATCGCTCCTTTTCACCCAATCCCCCAGACAGTAGCGATCGGCTTTTCTCATTAGACACCTTGATGCTGGAGTTTCCTGGTAATGGCTTCGGGGACTTTCGAGAAGCTGCCTATACGATTCGCCAGTCTGACGGCAGCCGAGTCAGCCATTTTGTCTTTAGTGATTACCAGATTCAACAAGGCAAACCAGCCTTAGCAGGATTGCCTCAGACCCATGGGGCCGACGACGGCATCGAAACACTGATTCTGTCCTTAAAAGATGATGTGGCAGGACTCGAACTGCAGCTGTTTTACACAATTTTTGAGGAGGCGGCAGTGATCGTCCGCTCAAGTAAAATAATCAACCACGGAAACCAGCCTGTTACCATCGAACAGCTGGCGAGTCAATCCCTGGATTTTCCTAACCGTCCCTTTGATTTGATCCACTTGCCAGGGGCGTGGGCGAAGGAACGTCAAGTGACCCGAGAACCCATCCATCGCGGCATCAAGCGTTTAGACAGCAAGCGGGGTTCCAGCAGCCATCAGCAAAATCCCTTTGCCGTCTTGCTGGAACCTAATGCTACGGAGTTTGCTGGGGAGTGTTTTGGTTTTAGCTTGCTATATAGCGGCAATCATGAAACCATCATCGAAAAAGATCCTTACCAACAAACTCGTGTGATCATGGGGATCAACAGCCATCAATTTGCCTGGCAATTGCCGCCAACTGAAAGCTTTCAAGCCCCAGAAGCCGTGATTGCTTATAGTGAGACTGGCTTGAATCAGCTGTCAGCCACCTATCATGATTTTTATGATGAGCATTTGATTCGGGGGAAATACAAAAAGCAAGAACGGCCGATCCTGATCAATAACTGGGAAGCAACGTACTTTGATTTCAATGAAGAAAAGCTAGATGCCCTCGTTGATGAAGCCAAGGAGCTGGGAATCGAACTGTTTGTTTTGGATGACGGCTGGTTTGGTCAGCGAGAAGATGACCAAACCTCATTAGGCGATTGGTTTGAAAACGAAGGCAAGCTGGCTTCTGGCTTGGCAGGATTTGCCCAAAAAGTCCATGACAAAGGGCTGCAATTCGGGCTTTGGCTGGAACCAGAAATGATTTCTGGTGACAGTGAACTAAACCGACAGCACCCTGATTGGCTGTTACAAGTACCCAATCGCAAGCCAGCGCTTAGCCGCAGTCAGTATGTGTTGGACTTTTCTCGGCAAGATGTCAGAGACCATCTCTATCACCAGTTAACCCAACTGTTTGATACGGTTGCCATCGACTATATCAAATGGGACATGAACCGCAGTCTGTCGGATGTCTATTCCTTGCTCCTCGATCCTGCCCAGCAAGGGGAGGTTGCACATCGCTATCTGCTGGGCTTGTATGAATTTCTAGAAAAACTGACCACTGCCTATCTAACGATCCTGTTTGAAGGCTGTTCTGGTGGCGGTGGGCGCTTTGATGCTGGCTTCTTGTATTATATGCCGCAGATTTGGACCAGCGACAACACCGATGCCATCGCCCGTCTGAAGATCCAATACGGAACCAGTCTGGTCTATCCGCCATCCACCATGGGTGCCCATGTCTCAGCGATCCCGAACCATCAGACCCAACGGGCAACGGATCTAGCGATTCGTGGCAATGCTGCGATGTCTGGCTTGTTGGGCTATGAGCTTGACTTGACACAGCTGACACAAGAAGAAAAAGCGCAGATCAAAGAACAAATCGCTTTTTATAAAAAACATCGGCGCCTACTGCAGTTGGGTCGCTTTGTTCGACTGCTCAGCCCTTATGAAGGCAATGACACCGCCTGGCTGTATGTTTCCCCAGATAAAAAAGAAGCGATCGTCTTTTACTTCCGAGTCTTAGCCGAAGCCTCTGCACCATTGGTTACTTTAAAACTGGCTGGCTTAGATCCTGACCTTACCTATCAAAGTGGGGGAGAGACCTTCGGTGGCGATGAATTGATGCAGCTCGGGTTGTATATCGATCCTCATTTAGCAGGGGATTACGCCACGCAGCGGTTTCATTTTGTTGCAAAAGCGCCTCACGAATGAAAATCAGCGTCCTGTCAAAGCAACATGTTTTGACGGGACGCTTTATTGTGCTGCCGCAAGCTTTTGGCTAATGATCGGCAACTGAGAAGTTATTTTTGAACAAATGATTTATTTTTTTCTCGAGAAGTCGTATGATGAAGGAGGAGGCAGGCAGTTTGCTTCTGACAATCAATAAGAGGAGGGTGTTCAACATGGACGAACAGCCACTAGGCAAGGAAACAGAAGCAGGGTTGATCGCTGCAGGATATCGGAAGTATCGTGGCGAAGCGATCGATATTTATTACAACAAAGAGATCTGCACCCACAGCGGCAACTGTGTGCGGGGCAATCCCGCTATTTTTGAAGTTGGACGGCGCCCATGGGTGATTCCTGATAACGGGGAAGCAGCGCAAGCGGCACAAGTGATCCACACTTGCCCAAGCGGTGCATTAAAGTACATATTAAAGGAGGATGAACCATGGAAATCTTAGAAGAAAACACTCGATTTGTGTTAAAAGACGGCGACAAAGAAATCGGTGAAATGACGTGGTCGGAAGCGGGCGAAACGCGCTTGATCATTGACCATACCTTTGTCGATCCCGCTTATCGGGGCCAAGGTCTGGCCGAAAAATTAGTGGCAAAAGGGGTGGAAAAAGCCCGCAAAGAACAAAAGAAAATCATTCCATTGTGTCCCTTTGCCAAAAAAAAATTTGAACGCAAGCCAGAATATGCCGATGTTTGGAACCAATAAATAAAAAAGACCCCCGTCAGCTCAAGCAGGTACCTTTGAGCTGACGGGGGTTTGTGGTATGGCTGCTCAATGTTGGAATTGAGCATGGTACAGGCGATAGTAATAGCCTTGTTCTGCCAGTAATTCTTCATGGGTTCCTTGCTCCACGATTTGACCGGCATCCATCACCAGGATCTTGTCTGCAGCTCGAATCGTTGATAAGCGATGGGCGATCACAAAGCTGGTTTTGCCTTCCATCATTTTCAAGAAAGCATCTTGGATTTTTTTCTCAGTCAGAGTATCAACCGAACTGGTTGCTTCATCCAAAATCAGCATGGGTGGGTTGCTGATCATCGTGCGGGCGATCGTCAAGAGCTGTCGTTGCCCGTCAGAGATCTTGATCCCTTGATGACCGATCGGTGTATCTAGTGTTTCTGGTAGGCGCATCACATACTCATACATATAGGCATGTTTTAAGGCATCGTAGATTTCTTCATCTGTGGCAGTGTCATTGCCGTATTGCAGGTTTTCTCGTAAAGAGGCATCAAAGAGCCACGTATCCTGCAAGACCATTCCGAAGCTTTGCCGTAATTCTTCTCGTTTCAACTGACGAATATCGGTGCCATCGATCTTGATTGCCCCTTTATCGACATCATAGAAACGCATCAGTAAATTGACCAGCGTTGATTTACCAGCACCAGTTTTTCCGACGATCGCGACGGTTTCTCCAGGTTTTGCGGTAAAAGTGAAATCTTCAATCAATTTTTGACCAGGATCATAAGCAAAAGAAACCTCCTCAAAGGCAATCTCGCCTTTGATCTCACCCAGTGATTGAGATTCTTGGTCATCGGCTGTTTCTGGCTCTTGATCCAATAGCTCAAAGGTTCTTGAAAGTCCAGCTAATGCCGTTTGGATCTGGGTGGTAATTCCCGACAATTCAATGAATGGTTTCGAAAACTGACTGGAGTAGATCGTAAAGCTGGAGATCACCCCAACCGTGACAGTACCTGAACCAGAAAAGTAAAGCAGACCGCCGACAAAGCCGACTGACAGATACGCCAAGTGATCGACGAATCGTGAAAGGGGGTTGGTCAAAGAAGAAGAAAACTGTGCTTTTTGCCCCCGGACATTCAATTCTTGGTTGATCGTTTCAAAACGGTTTTGGTTGATGGTTTCTCGATCAAATGCTTTGACGATTTTTTGATTGCCGATCATTTCCGTAACAAAGCCAGAAATTTCGCCGACGATTTCTTGTTGGCGAGCAAAATGCGATTGAGACGTTCGTGCCACGATCCAGTTGACCAAAAAGATGATCGGCGTCGAAACCAATACGACCAACGTTAAGGGCACACTCATTTGCAGCATGACGACTAAGGCGATCAAGACGACCGAAATACCAGAGAACAACTGGTTAAAGACTGCAGCGACGGCAATGGAAATATTGTCCATGTCGTTGGTAAAGCGACTGACGATGTTGCCGTGGGAGTTTTGGTCATAATAGCGCAACGGCAATGTATTGAGATGGGCAAAGCCTTTTTTACGCAAATCGGCGACGGATAAATACGCCACGCGGTTGCCTAGTCGCTGGATCAACCATTGACTGACCACAGTCACTAAAACCACTCCGGCAAACAAAAGCAAAATACGATAGAGGGCGCTGAACTGCACTTGATCGGCACCTATCAGCTGATCGACGGCTTGACCGATCTGATACGTCATATAAACCGAGGAAACACCAGCAGCGATCCCGAGGACAACTGCTGCCCAAGTTTCCTTCGCGTAGGCAGTCAAATAAGGGAGGTAGCGACGAAAGGCCGACCAATCGAATGATTTCTTTTTCATGCTTCTTCCTCCTCTGCCTGTGATGCCACGATTTCTTGGTATTCTTTTGACGTTGCCAGTAGCTCTTCATGGGTCCCTTTGCCTACCAAATTCCCTTGGTCTAAGACCAAGATCTGCTGCGCATCTTGGATGGAGCGTACCCGTTGGGAGATGATGATGACCGTACCACGAATGCTTTCTTTTAAAGCCATCCGCAAATCAAGATCGGTTTGATAGTCAAGGGCGCTTAGAGAATCATCCAAAATCAAGATATCTGGTTTAGCGATCAATGCTCTGGCAATCGTTAACCGTTGTTTTTGTCCCCCAGAAAAGTTCTTGCCGCCTTCAAAAATCGGGGTATCCAGTTGCTGCGGCAAGGCTTCAACGAAGTCGCGGCTTTGAGCGATTTCGAGTGCTCGCCAGCACTCTTCATCGGTGGCATCTTTTTTGCCCCATTGCAAGTTTTCTCGAATCGTTCCCGTAAACAGCACGGCGGTTTGAGGCACCATGGCGATTTTTTGGCGTAATTGCTGTAAAGGCCATTTCCGCACATCGTGCCCGTCAACGATCACTTTGCCATCAGCCACATCGTAGAAGCGGGGGATCAATTGGGTCAAGGCAGATTTCCCACTCCCGGTTGGTCCAGTGATACCTAAAATAGTCCCCGGCGCGACTTGGAAATCAATGTTTTTCAAGGCTAATCCGTATTCTTTTGAAAAGCGGAAATCAACGTGCTCAAAGCGAATCGCTCCAACGTTGTTTTTCGGCTGATCCATAAAGACTTCTGAAAGCTCGTCGCCGATCGACGGCTCAGTGGCTAACACTTCGTTGATCCGTGAACCAGATGCAGCGGCACGGGTAAAGATGATCACTAAGTTGGAAACCACGATCAATGCTAAGAGCATTTGATTCATGTAATTGACCAGAGCCAATACTTGTCCTTGCTGCAAATTGCCAATATTGACCTTGAATCCACCGATATAAAACAACGCGATAATGCCGACATTCATGATCAAGGTGGTGGCAGGCGTCAATAAAGCAGAGAGATTTGTGACCCGTAAATAGACGTCACTTAAATCATCAGTGGCTTTATCAAAACGTTTCGTTTCCGTTTTTGTGCGGGCAAAAGCACGAATCACCCGAATCCCGCTTAAATTTTGACTCACTAGTTCGTTCAATTCGTCGAGATGAATTTGAACTTTCTTATATAATGGCACGGTTTTGGCGATGATCCAGAATAAGACGATACAAAAGAGCGGTAAGACGAGAAGGAAAATCAAGCCAGCTTGCCAATCAATGACAAAGGCCATAATCACCGAACCGATACTTAAGAAGGGCGCACGGACCACCAGCCGAATCAGCATTGCCAAAGCAATCTGCATCTGGTTGATGTCGTTGGTCATTCGGGTGATCAAGGTATCCGTCCCGAATAAGTTTAGTTCGCTATGGGAAAGGGTGTTGATTTTTTTCATCAAGCGATTGCGTAGTTCCGTCCCGAAGCCTTGAGAAGCGACGGAAGCATAATATTGACAGATGACGGCACAGATCATGCCTACCACGGACATCACGATCATCCAGATCGTCATTTCAACGACCTTTGACCAATTGTTTTGCCGCAGCCCCTCATCGACTAAAGCGGCCATCTGCAAAGGCAGGATCAATTCAAACACCGCTTCTAAAAATTTGAAAAACGGACCAAGAATAATCTGTTTGCGATAATCCTTGGCATAGCGTAACAAGCTAATCATAAAAAACCTCCTAAATTATTTCGGATGAGCAGGATATTCACTGGCTAAACAGGCATAAACCAAACTATCGGTCCATTCCCCCTTGTTCCACCAGTCTTGGATAAAATGTGCTTCTTGGCGTAATCCAATGCGTTGGCAAAGCTTGGCTGAGGCCTGATTGCGGGCGTCTAGCGTCGCTTGGACCCGATGGATCTTCTGACTGGCAAACAACCAGCCCAACAATTCTTTCATTGCTTCTTGAGCAAACCCTTGTCCGCCAAATGACGGATGGAAGGCATAGCCGATTTCAACGGAAGACGGTTGACCAGTAGACCACACCGACAAATCGCCGATGACCGTTTGATCGTGTAGTACCGCTAAAGAAAGACCTGCTTGGTCCGTCAAGGCGTGCTGTTGGCATTTTTTGGCAAAAGCCGCAGCTGCCGTTTCTGTCTGCCAAGGCTCATGAAGTAAGAAACGGCAGACTTCCGCTTGCCGATAAATAGCAAAGGTATCGGCAAAATCACTTTCTTGAAACGGACGAAGCAGTAAACGTTCACTTGCAATAAAACCCATAACAGCCTCCAATTCTTTAGGGACATCTTACCATAGAACGAAATAGCCGAAAACATCCCCTGAAAAATCTATTCATTTTCTTGCAAAAAAAATGTAAATCACTTGGAAAGTCTTTTTCTAGGAAACGAACCTTGCCGGTTGCTGCTCATTTACCACGACTGCCAGCGGGCAAGAAAGGTTTTTTGCCAATCTCCCAAGGGCAAGATCACTCGCTGCATTTGAAAACGGTAGGTTTCCCCTTTATAAGTAAAGCGAATCGGGACGAGCATTCCTACAATAGGATCTTTGTGCTGTTTTTTCAGCTCAGCAAGCGGTATGCTTTTGTGCTGCACGACTTTTGTCGAGAAAAGATTCAACGCCAAAATCGTCAATTGCTGATTATCCAAGACGAGCAGGCTACGGCTGGTGATGGCGTTGAAGGACTGCCATTTTGCATAGCCGATGGCAGCCCCTTCTGTCCTATAGGGGGCAGCCAATGCTTGGAAGGTTTTTTTATTTAAAAGAAACATAGGTAGAAAACTCCTTATCAATTAGAATCAGTTTCGGCGCAAGCAAGCAATCAATAATCAATGCAGGAAAGCGGTCAGTCCGTTGCAAATGGCTGCAGCATTTGCCGAACGTTTTCAGTATACGCTTGTTTGAGGACTAACGGGTGGATTTCTTTGATGGTTGGACCAAATTGCAAGAGAAAATCAGCCAGAAAACCCAGCTCATTGTCGGCAATGTGTCCTTCTAAGCAAAGCTCACTAGGACGTTCCACCACTGCCATATCAGGATATTTTTCTTGCCACAAGCGTTCCTTTGCCGATAGATCAAAGCGGATGTGATAGCCCAGTGTTTGTGTCAACACTTGTTGCTGCAGCTGTTTTTCAGCTAACTGCTGCAAGGTGTAGCCTGTTTTTTCAGTCGGAGCAAGTCCCTGCATTGCATCACAGCGATAGCGGCGAAAAGCCTGCTTTTGACAGTCATAGGCCAAACAGTACCAGTAGCCAGCACGAAAATCCAGCTGATAGGGTTGTACGGTCTTGTTCGTTTTTTGATAACGCTGATAGCTAAATTGGATGACCTGTTCTTGTACGATCGCTGAAAAAAGCGCTGAGAGGATAGGGGCACTCGTCAATTGAGGCACCCCTTGAAACGAAACCGCCGTCTCCATTTTTTCTAACCACTCGGTGTCTCCTTGATAAAAAGACTGCAACAATTTTCGCCGTAGCCCTTGATAGCTCCGATCAAAAGGAGAATCGGTTAATTTTTGTAAGAGCTGTAAAGCAAAGAAAAGGGTATACCGTTCATTTTTGTCAAAGTACAAGGGGGTCAGTTGATTTTTCAAAATCTGATAGCCGCCATAACGACCGGTTTCTACCACGAGAGGCAAGCCCAGCTCTTCCAAAGATTGGACATCACGGACGGCTGTACGTTTTGAGATTGCGAAGGTTTCCATCAAATCGGCTAGATGAAAAGTGGTTTTTCCTTGTAAATACAATAGTTCCTGTGTTAAGCGTTCTGATTTTTTCATTTCTTTCTCCAATGGTGCCAAGTTTTGGCAATATTCACAGTTACACTTATGTTAACAAGAAAAGGAGGAACCAACAAATGATCGAACCAAAAATCGCTTTGTTTTTAACGTTAGACGGCAAAGCTCAAGAAGCCATTCAATTTTATCAAGAAACACTAGACGCAACCCTCTTATTTGCAATCACCAACCAGGAGTATCATGAGAGACTTGATCCAACGCTGGAGATTCTTGCGGGACAAGAACAGTATCTTTCTCACTCCATCCTACAGATCGGAGATTTCCAGTTGCAGCTGGCAGACAATCCACTAGTTGAAGGAGAGGCGATTCAGCGAGGCAATCACTTGTCACTGAGTTTGACGTTAGCGGAGACCCAAATAGCTCAGAAGCTTTATCAACGATTGAGGCAAAAAGGCAGTCAGACGATCCAAGCACCAAGTGAGAATGCTTTTGCGTTTTTTTATGCAAGTGTTCGCGATCCCTTTGGTGTAATTATTCAGCTGACTGTCGAAAAAGAAGTTGATCCCTCTAAAAAGGGGGAATGAAAAAACTCGTTTTTTAATAAAATATCCATAGAAGTTGACTAATTATCCAAGTTTCTTTCAATCCCAGAATTATTTTTAAGGAATGTTTAAAGGACTTCACAGAAAAAGAATAAAACTTCTTAAAAAAATAGGCGGATCGTAAAAATTCTGGTACAATCGGGGAGAGCAATTCAGGAGAAATGAAGGAGGCACTATGGATAGAAAGACGAGATATAAACAGCAAAGAGCCCACAAAGCGCGCAACAAACGCGTGATTATTGGAGGAATCTTTCTTTTCGCCATTGCAGGCATCGTTTTATTTGCCGGCTATACGTATTATGCAGCAAAAAATTCAGTGGATAAAATGTTTAAAGAATCCGCTGTGATCAGCTCTAATAAAAGTAAACAGGACAACTCATTAAAAGCTTCAGACGTGAATTCAAAGTTTGGGATCTTGTTAATGGGTGTTGATAATGATGCGGAACGTGAAAAGACAGAACATTTGGACAGTGCCCGTACCGACAGTTTGATTTACATGGTGTACGATGGCGAAAACAAGAAAATCGATATGGTCAGTCTCCCACGAGACATTTGGACCAACATTTATGATGGAACAGGAACCGGGACGATTGCTGCTACCGCCAAGATCAATAGTGCATTCACGATTGGTGAGGAAGACGCAACGATTGAAACAGTCCAAAACTACCTGCAATTGCCAATTGACTATTACGTAAACATCAATTTTACCAGTTTTGAGAAAATCATCGATGCCATCGGAGGGATCACTGTTGATGTGCCTTACGACATCAACAAGAAATATACTTCAGACAACACGGGAGAAACATTGATTCCAGAAGGTCGTCAATTGTTGAACGGTGAACAAGCCTTGATTTTTGCCCGCATCCGTAAAATGGATACCGATGTGGATCGAGGAAATCGTCAGCAAGAAGTTATTGAAGCAGCGATCCACCAAGCTTTGAAAATCAATAATGTCACCAAGTACCAAGAAATCTTAGACTCAGTCAGCGAAGACGTGAATACAAACTTCAAGTTTGAAGACTTAGTATCTTTAGCAGGCAATATGTTGTCTGGATTCGATATTCAAAAACATACCTTTGAATGGTATGATGACGTATCATATGATGGACAATCGATCGTAAATATTCAAGACTATTCTTACAATGAAATTCGTAACGATATGTTGAAAGCATTAGGTCAAGCGCCAGCAGATACACAAGCAGATGCGAATACAGAAGCCCAAACCGGCGTAGGTACCGATACAGGAACCGAAACCGGTGCAGGAACTGGCGACGGATACGGCTCGGAAGTCGTTGATGACGGAACCGGCTACTAATCAAGAGAAAAAAAGTCAGGAGCGATCCTGACTTTTTTTGTGCCCTCAGTCCTTTTTAAACCCCAGTGAAGACAAGATCAGACCCGCAAGCCACTTTCGTTTTCATCTAGGAAGTGCAGTGCTATGCTTAAGAAAAGAGACAGCTTGTTACAGCGAGTCCGACACCGAAGGAGGAACCATGATGGAAAAACAGCAAGAGCAAAAAGCCCGTAGAATCGTTTTTGCTGGCCCATGTCTTAGGGTTGATCATGAAAGCCATCGGCTACTTCTTTAGCGGCAGTGCAGTCTTGATGAATGAAAGTATCCATAGTCTAATCGATTGCATCAATCAAGGACTTCTAGCCATCGGTGAAAACCGAGCACAGCGAGGACGCAGCGAACTGCATCAGTTTGGTGAAGGACGAGCGACCTATTTTTTTAGTACTGTAGTTGCCATGACAGTTTTTTTAGGTGGTGGAATTTTAGCGGTTGTTGAAGCCAGCCGTGATCTGCTAGACCCCACCCACGAAGTGGAACAGCTCCAGCTGGTGGCAGCGATCTTATTTGTCAGTTTGTTCATTGAAGTGACGGCTGTACAAGAGGGATGGCAAGAAGTCAAAGAACAAAACAAGCAAAACCAGCCCCTCGTCCATTTCCTAAAAGAAAGTCGCGATTCCGATCTGCTTTTAGGCTTCACGGAAAATTTATTTGCCCTAGGTAGTGTGACGATCGCCATCGCAGGGATCTTATTGACCGCATTGACGGATAATCCGATATTTGATTCCCTCGGCGGCATTTTAGGTGGATTGTTGCTGATTGCTGCTGCTGTCTTTTTAGCCAAAGAATTTTATAGCCTTTTGATTGGTGAAGGCGCTTCTGCTTCTGATTTAATGGCGATCAAACAAATTTTAGCCGACCCTGCCATCATTCAAATCAAAGATTTGCGAACCCTCCATCTAAGCCCAGAAGAACTTTTGATCGTCGCCGACCTTACCTTGAAGCTAGGACCCGAAGAACCAAGCGTATTTATCGATACCATCGAACAGCGGATCAAACAGGCGTTGCCTGATCTGCGAGTCTATTGCTACATCGAGAGTGAGGAAGTTCCCTCTTAAATTAGAATAGATACGAAGCATTCTTCGGTTGGTGATTTATCATTCAAACGAGGAATGCTTTTTTGGGGTATTGGCGTGCTTGTTTTATATGAACACAATGGATCAATGGCTTGTTTTGCTTCAACCTTTTCAGACGATCAGCAAGGAGAATGTTAGCGAGAGGTCGCAATTTAATTGTTTTTTTAGCAATAAACGTTTTTTTTGTTCAAAAGTTTGTTGTTTTTTGTTAAAATAAAGTAAAGACAGCAAGCGTTCTCTTTTTAAAGTTATTTTTTTGCTAGAGTTGTAACATTGTAAATCACAACATAGCAAAAGCTTAGATTATTAAGAAAACACCGAAACGAGTACCTGTTTGGCATTACTGACATGCTGCCCAATCGTCACCAAAAGCGGTGGTGCTAATTTTGTTACGACTGTTTTTTTACACCACTTGTGAAGCAAAATCCTTTGCGAACATCTTCATCCATGATAGGTTAGAAGTAGGCCGGATGGTTTTTTCACAAAGTACGTACATAGAAAGATCACTTGCGACGATTAAAAGCAGCTGCTTCATCGCTCGCAAAATGATCGATACTCATCACACATACCTTTTCCCTCAGCCAGTCAACCTGCGCTTGCTTTTCTTATTGGTTATATTCCCTTCATTCAGCAATTGCCTGAACCGATTCAAATCAAAAAATGACTGTGCAAGGTATCTGTACCGATTTATCCCTTCAGAAACGTGGAAACCCTCGGCAAGAAGTTTACAATTAAAAGGAGGAATTTGATGGAAAAATTTTACCAGCAAAAGACTGAAGAGACCTTGAAACATTTTGAAAGTGACCGCAAGCAAGGCCTAAGCGGGAAAGAAGCTGACAAACGCTTAGAAAAATACGGAGAAAACACGATCCAGCAACAAGAATCCCTTTCTGTATGGGAATTGCTGTGGCATAACTTGAACAACTTGATTGTTTATTTATTGCTAGCAGCTGCGTTACTCTCTTTTGCGATGGGGGAAACGATTGAAGGAATTGCAGTATTGATTGCCGTGGTGATTGCTGTAATGACAGGCTTTATCACAGAATTACGAGCACAAAAATCAATTGATTCTCTTCAAAGCATGATTTACACTACCGCAAAAGTGATTCGTGATGGAGAAGTAATGGAGATCGAGTCGGCAAAAATCGTTCCAGGCGATATTCTCGTTCTGGAAGAAGGGGATGCCATTGCGGCAGATGCCCGCTTACTTGAAACGAGCAACTTTGCCTGCATCGAATCAGCGCTGACCGGTGAGTCAGAAGCTGTTGAAAAAGATGCACGAGAAACCTATGAAGAAGATGTTCCACTAGGCGATCGCCGCAATGTCGTTTTCGCAGGAACTGCGGCAACTCGGGGAAATGCCTATGCTGTAGTGACAGAAACCGGTATGAAGACCGAGGTCGGAAAAATCAGTGACATGCTGACGGGTGACAAAAAGCGTCAAACGCCGTTAGATATCGAATTGGACAAGCTAGGAAAAGCAATCATTATTGCCGCGCTTTTTGCTGCGGTGGCAGTTTTGATCGCTGGGGTCTTGACGAATCAACCATTTGTCGAAATGATCCATATCTCGATTATTTTGGCGGTCGCAGCGATACCTGAGGCAATGCCAGCCGTTTCGACGATCACATTGTCCCGAGGCATGCGGACGATGGCCGAGCACAAAGCACTGGTCAAATCGTTATCAGCCGTTGAGACTCTGGGCGCCACCAGCATCATTGCCAGTGACAAAACGGGGACGCTGACCGAAAACCAAATGACGGTTGCTGAGATCATTTTAGGTTCCGGAGAAATGTTCAAAGTGACAGGAAATGGATATGAACCCAACGGAAAATTTTACAAGGCAGATTCGGAGGATGAAACCGAGATCGATGCAGTCAATCATGATGCGCTGCAAGGGATGATCGAAAACGGTGCTTTATGTACCACCGCCACCTTACGTGAAAACGAAGGGCAATACGAGATCCTCGGTGATCCAACAGATGGGGCGTTCGTCGTTTTAGGTCAAAAAATCGGCATCGATCGCCAAAAAGAGCAGGACAGCGGGCTGAAGAAAATCGCAGAAATGCCCTTTGATTCCGACAACAAATACATGGTGACTGTGTATGAAGGAAAGCAACGGACATTGATCATCAAAGGGGCACCAGATGTCTTGATTGATTTAGCCGATGCTGATGCCCAAGAAAAAGAACAGCTTCATGAATACAATGACACGTTAGCCAGTCATGGGCAGCGGGTGATCGCTGTCGGTTGCATCAAGGATTATCAAGGTGGAACGGACGAAGCAGAGCTGAAAGCAGCACTGCAGAAGATCAAGATCCAAGGCTTTGCGGGCATCGTCGACCCGCCGCGAACAGATGTCAAAGAAGCAGTGAAGGTTGCCCAAGAAGCGGGGATCCGAGTGAAAATGATCACGGGGGACCATCCGAAGACGGCATCCATGATCGCCAAAGAAATTGGCTTAAAAGACCATGAAAAAACCATGACTGGTCGTGAGATCGATGAATTGGCAGGGCAAGAAGGCTTTAACGAAAAAATCAAAGAAGTCGCTGTCTTTGCTCGAGTTTCACCAAAAAATAAATTACAGCTTGTGGAAGCGTTGCGTGAAGAAGGCGATATCGTTTCAATGACTGGCGATGGGGTCAACGATGCGCCAGCACTCAACGGCGCCGATATCGGGATCGCCATGGGGATTCGGGGGACAGAAGTAGCCAAAGAATCTTCCGATATGATTTTGACGGATGACCGTTTTGGAACGATTGTCGATGCTATCAAAGAAGGACGCATCATTTTTGACAACATCAAAAAATATGTTTCCTTCCTGTTCTCTTGTAATATGGTTGAGATCGTGACGATCTTTCTAAGTGTCATTTTCTTGATGCCCATGCCGATCCAACCGCTGCATATCCTATTCTTGAATCTAGTCATTGATATTGCTCCAGCCATGGCATTAGCCTTTGAACCAGCTGAAGACGACATTATGAAGCGCCAGCCCCGCACAAAAGCGGATGGCCTCGTTAACAAGCGTTTCTTGGGACGCATCATTTTAAGTGGGGTCGTGATTGGTTTGGTGGCGTTTGGCTTCTTCAATTTCCTGATGCTGACGGATCACGAGTTGCTTTATGCACAAACAGCAACCTTTACCTTTATGGCAGTGGCGCAATTAATGCATATTTTCAACGTTCGTAAGAGCAGCGGCTTTGGTTTAGACAAAACCCTCTTGAAAAACAAACCATTGATGGGGGCATTGCTCCTTTCCGTCGGCTTACAGCTTTCAGCGGTCTATGTACCGTTTATGAATGAGCTATTGGATACGATGCCGATTCAAGCTGGCACGTGGGGCATTATCTTCGCTGCTGCAGCGATCTCTACACTGATCGTGATGGGCTTGAAGAAACTCTTCCAATTAAAATAAAATATATTCTACCGTATTTTCTCAAAACTGGAGTCACGAAGACCCGCCGCCTGATGGTGTACCTTTATCAAAGAATTTCTGTTTCGATTCTTGATGAGGTTCGCCTAGCTGCGGGTCTTTTTTGCTTACTCTTTACAAGCAAAAGAAAATGATTTATACTTGACTAGTCAACAGTTGACAAGTCAACGATGAAAGGAGCGGTTCATGCAATGAATTTACGTGAGCTAAGCGGATTGCTGTATCGGATGAAAATCGTGAATCAAGAATTAACGGCGATCTTTGAAAAAGAGACTGGCTTTAGTCTGACCCGTTATCAGTTGCTGCAGTTTTTGAATGAGCAAGGACGCTGTACCCAAAATCAAGTACAGAATGAATTGAAGATCGATAGTGCAGCGGTCACGCGGCATTTGAAGATTCTCGAAGAAAAACAATTTGTGACACGGGAACGAAACAAAGACAATAACCGCGAGATTTTTGTTTCTTTGACACCGAAAGCACAAGCCGATTTGGCTAGTTGTGCTTCAAAGCATGCCAGCTCTGAGGAGTCGTTAGGCATCAATTTGACCGAAGAAGAAGAAGCTCAGCTTCTAACATTACTTATGAAATTAGTTCCATGAAAGAAGGCAAACCCATGACAGAATACAGCAATAACAATTTTTCAGAGATCACCTTTGGCCGAAAATCGGTTCGTGTCTATGATGAAACATACAAAATTCCCCATGAAGAAATGTTGACCATGATCCAAGAGTCAACGACAGCACCTTCCTCAGTCAATATGCAGCCTTGGCGCTTTGTCGTTGTGGAAAGCGACGAGCAAAAAGCAAAATTGAAACCGTTGATTCGTTTCAACGTCCGTCAAAATGATACCTCTTCTGCAATGGTCTTGATTTTTGGCGATATGCTTTGTCATGAACTTGGGGAAGAAATTTATAACAAAGCAGTAGCAGAAGGCAAAATGCCAGCGGAAGTACGTGACCAACAATTAGCAGCGATCATTCCGCATTACGAAAATCTTACAAAAGAACAAATGAATGATGTGGTGAAGATCGACGCTAGTTTAGCAGCGATGCAATTTATGTTAGTTGCGCGGGCGCATGGCTATGAAACCAACCCAATCGGCGGCTTTGAAGCAGATCAATTAGCCGAAGCTTTTGGCTTAGACAAAGAGCGTTATGTTCCTGTCATGATCCTTTCAGTCGGAAAAGCCAAAGAATTAGGCTATGAATCCGTTCGGTTAGACGCAGAACAAATTACGACATTTCTATAAGAGGAGGGAAAACGATGGAAATCATCAATGCAACGTTTTACATCAAAGAAGAAAAGCGGGCAGATTTTTTAGCAGCTGTTACGCCATTATTAGCATCGGCGAGAGCTGAGGAAGGCTGCCACGGCTATCATCTCTATGAATCATTGGAAGAGAACAATCGGTTTGTCATGGTCGAAAAATGGGCGAATCAAGAAGCGATCACCGCCCACAATAAAAACCCGCTGCTGCAACAATTATTCCAACAAATGCCTGACTTTGCAGCCAAACCGAGCGAGATCGTTGTCGCTCAGCAAGGAGAATAAAGATGACGATTTTATCGACGATTTTGATTGTACTGGTTGCCTTAGAGTTTTTCTATATTCTCTATTTAGAAACATTTGCCACTACGTCCAAAGCAACGGCGCGGGTCTTCAACGTGACGAAAACAGAGCTTGAACGACCGATCGTCGTGACCTTGTTCAAAAACCAAGGGGTTTACAATGGGCTGATCGGTTTGGGGTTACTGTATAGTATTACCTTTGCTTCAGCGCCATTGGAAATCAGTCGCTTGCTGTTGATCTACATTATATTAGTGGCTGCATATGGCAGTGTGACTAGCGATAAGAAAATTATTTTGACCCAAGGCGGTCTAGCGATCCTTGCCTTGCTGTCCACCTTTTTTTGACCAATAAAAGAAGAAGTCCCTCGATCGAAGAAAGCTTTTCTATACAATAGAAGCTTTCTTCGATCGGGGGCTTTTAATGTTTGGACAAAGAGTACTCAGAATGTGAAAAAAATGATAGGATAAGAGAAGGGACTAACGATTTTCTGGACGTAAGCTGGTTGCTGCAAATAAGGCTTTTACTAGAATGGGTGTTAAGATCGCAGCTGTGATCACCTCAGAGATTCCATTCGTTACAGCGATTCCACCGAGGGTCACGAATAAAGCCGAAGCAACGACACCATAGGTAGTGGCAACTAAGCCAGTATATAAGGTTCCCATTAACGTTAAGACCAAAACTGTATTGGTGATGGTCCCAAAGATTGCGGCAACAATCGAAGCAGCGACGACCTTTTTGGTCTTTTTGTAAATGATCGTAAACAACAGACCAGCCACTAAGCCAACCAACACACGGGGAACCACCGAGATGATCGGGTTGGTGAAAACGGCAATGTCTAAGGGTGTTGTCGGAGAGGTAAACGCACGGATCATGGTAAAAATCCCCCAGACTAAGCCGATGAACATCCCGTCTTTTGTCCCTAAAACGATGGCAGCGACGATCACCGTGATATGGATGATCGTTAAACTAGTGATACCGATCGGAATAAATCCAAGGAAAGGTACCATCGTCTGTAAAATAATAATAGCAGTTAAAATGGCACGAATGACAAGGCGATAGGTTTTGCTTTTTGTATTCATTGTAAAAACTCCTTTTTTAGAATGACACTCGTGTCATTTTTTAAGTTAGGTTGATTATACAACAAAATGACACGAGTGTCATTAATAATGTGATGAAAGGAGCCAAAAAAATGGCAAAGAAGCAACAGAGCGAATTGACTACAGCGGAAAAGAAAAAACAACAAAAGCGTGATTTGATTCTTGAAAGTGCCAAAGTCGTCTTTAGTAAGAAAGGCTTGATCGATGCGACAATGAAGGACATTATCGAAGAGTGCGGCATTAGTCGTGGTGGCATTTATTTATACTTTCGTTCGGTGGATGAGATTTTTTTGGCAGTGTTAGAGCAGCGATCCAAACGAAAATTTGATGATGTACGAGAGATGATCATGGAGCAACTGCCATTTGAAACAATTTTAAACAAATATTTTTCCGACCATCGCAAGCGTCTACTCCACAGCATTTCTGACGGTATGCTGCGAGCCGTCTACGAGTATTACTATACGCATAAAACCGAAGCCTCCAGTTCCCTGCAGCAAGCACAACTTTCTGAGACGAAACGGACGATCCATGAGATCTTTCAAGTCGGCGTTCAGCAAGGTGTGTTAAAAGATGAAAACTTGGCAGTGATTGCAGAAAACTATATGTTCGTGATTGAAGGATTGGGGATTTTGGCTCTGACCGGTCACATCACAGAACAGACCATTGATGACCAAATCGCTGTAATGAGACAACTACTCCCTTATCGCGAATAACCCAGACAAAAAACTCGCTCTTTTCTAGAAAACACTAGGAAGGAGTTTTTTTCGTCTGTAAATATTTTGTGAATCACGCATATTTTGCAGAAAATTAATGTAATAAAAGTGAAATCTACAACATTATTTATTTTTTCTTAAGAAAAAGGACTTTTTCTATGAAGTTTTCTTGAACAGTTGATAAATAGGGATTCACTAGGGGTGTCGATCGCAGAGGAGTGGGGAACATGCAATAAAAAAACAGAGTTTATTTGTGTAACTAAAATGTAAATCGCTTACGGATTGGGTTTGCTGCTGAACTATGGTAAAATGAAAATGGTCAAATAAATGAAAAAAAAGTTTTAAAATTGAATTTGGAGGATCAGATGAAGAAGAAAATCTTTGCAACAGTGTGTGTGTGTGGCATTGTATTGTCATCATTCGGCGGACCTGTGACCGTTTTTGCTACGAATCACGATCAATTGATCGAACAAAAAAATAACGAGATTGATCAGTTGAGACAGCAACGTCAAAGCGTACAAGGGGAAATTGATGGATTGTCTGCAGAAATTGATTCATTAAATCAAGAAGCAGCAATCATTTTAGCGCAGCAAAGTGATTTGTTGCAAGCGATCGAAGGATTGGATCAGGAAATCAGTCAGTTAGAAGAGCGGATTGCCAAACGCTCAGAAAACATCGAAAAGCAAGCCAGAGAAACACAAGTCAATGGAAAAGGCGACAATTTTCTAACAGCCGTACTAGAAGCTGATTCTGTCAGTGATCTAGTGGGGCGGGTCCATGCCATGACGACGATCATTCGAGCGAATAATGAAGTGATCGAACAACAAAAAGCCGACCAACAAGCAGTTGAACAAAAGCGTGCGGAATCACAAGAAAAAGTGGCAGAATTGCAAGCAGCACAGAGCCATCTGGAAGCACAAAAAGGTGTCTTGGAAGCAAGCCAAGTAGAATTAAATGTCTTGGTTAGTCAGTTAGCCTACGAAGAAGCAACGAAAGAAGAAGAAAAAGAACAGCTGCGTGCGGAAAAAGAAGCTTATGAAGCGGAGCAAGCAAGAATTCGTGAAGAAGCAGCTCGCGTTACTGCTTTACAAGCCCAAGCGGAACAAGCGGCGCAACAGCAAGCAGAACAAGCGGCTGCGGAAGAAGCAGCCTTGAATGAAGCAGCTGCTCAGGCGGATTCAACGGAACCTGAAATACGAGCAGAAAGCCAGGAACCAGTGGAAGAGCCAGAAGCACCACTAGAAACACAACCAGAGGAAACGCAAGGATCTGAGTCGGTTGAAACACCAGAGGCTCCAGAGGAAACACCAGTAGATACACCAGAAATTCAAGAACCAGAAACACCAACAACACCTGCAGCACCGGAGACGCCAGCGGATAGTGCACCTGTAACTCCTGCACCGACGCCAGTGACACCAGCGCCTGCGCCGACACCAGCGCCGACACCAATCGTGACGCCACCGACAGCGCCTTCCGCACCAGCTTCAACAAATGGTGCCGCGATCGTTGCCGAAGCCTATAAACATATCGGAAAACCATATGTTTGGGGTGCCAAAGGACCTGACAGCTTTGACTGTTCTGGATTTACTCGCTATGTCTTTTTACAAGTAACAGGTAGAGATATTGGCTGTTGGACGGTACCACAAGAAACAACCGGTACAGTGATTCCAGTCAGCCAAGCGCAACCAGGAGATCTTTTATTCTGGGGTTCATCAGGAAGTACGTATCACGTAGCCATTGCATTAGGCGGTGGTCAATATATTCACGCACCACGACCAGGACAAAACGTTTCTGTTGGTAGCACTGCTTACTTTACACCTAGTTTTGCAGTGAGAATGTAAGGTTTAACTGGATGTGGTTTTAAGGAGAGACAAATGGAAGAAAGAAAATTGATTCGCAGACGAGCGATGAAACAAAAAAGAGGAGTGTTTTACCGCAAAAGTGCAGCCACAACGGCTGCACTTGTTAGCACGGTGAATATTCTGCCAGTGAGTGTCTTAGCTGATACGCTAGAGTCAACAGAAGCGCAAAATGGCGTTCGGGTCGTTGAAACAGCTGACTCATCGCAAGATACCTCAACACAAGATTCAGTGATCGTTGTAGAAGACAACGCAACGAATGCTGAATCAGGAACACAAGACAATTCCGATTCCTCAAACGTTGAGGTTGTGGGAGTGCCAGAAAGTGAAGAGGTACCTGAAAGGGTACCGGCAAATGACCCGGCTTCCGAACAAGAAGAGACAGAAATAGGGAGCGACATCCCGGTTCTTTCAGAAGAAGAGCGGATTGCCATTGAAACGAAGGTGATGCCGAACTACAACAATCCAATGGCACGTTCTACCATTCAACAAGCCTTTATTCAGCAAGTAGGGCCGATGGCCCAAGAAGTGGCGAGAGCAAATGATCTGTATGCTTCGGTCATGATTGCCCAAGCAATCTTAGAGTCCGGTTGGGGCCAGTCCACACTGACCACTCTTGCGAATAATATGTTTGGCATCAAGGGATCTTACAATGGACAATTTGTAGAGATGCAAACGATGGAAGATGACGGGAATGGCAATCTTTATCCGATTATTGCTAAGTTTCGTAAATATCCCTCGCTAAAAGAATCCTTTCAAGACAATGCCCACGTTTTGAAAACCACCTCATTTTCGCCAGGTGTTTTCTTCTACCATGGGGCATGGAAGTCTAATACCAGTTCTTATCGTGATGCGACACAGTGGCTGCAAGGACGTTATGCAACCGACACGTCTTATGCAAGTAAGCTGAATAACTTGATCGAAACCTACAATTTGACCCAATACGATACCTCAAGCGGTGGCGGTTCGAATAATAACAACAATAATAACAATTCTGAACAAGCCATCAATAAGCAATTCAGGACAAATGCAGCGCTAAATATCCGTTCAGACGCTTCCACCAGTGCCTCGATCGTTGGTTCACTGGCTGCCAATGCGACGTTCCAAGCAGTTGCCCAAAAAAGCGGAACCAGTGTCAACGGTAATACGACCTGGTATCGGATTCAAGGTCGTGGATGGGTAAGTGCCGCTCATGTGACAGAGATCTCATCAAATACGGGTGGGAATGGTAATAACAATAATGGGAATAACAACAATACCGAACAAAGTATCAATAAAGAATTTCGAACAACGGCGGCTTTAAATATCCGTTCAGATGCATCAACTAGCGCCTCAGTCGTCGGCTCGTTGGCGAATAATACGACCTTTCGAGCTGTCGCTCAAAAGACCGGAACCAGTGTGAATGGCAACAATGTCTGGTATCGGATCCAAGGCCGTGGGTGGGTAAGTGCCGCCTATGTCAGCGAAGTAAGCTCAGGAAGTAACAATACCGAGCAAAGCATCAATAAAGAGTTTCGAACAACGGCGACCTTAAACATCCGTTCAGATGCTTCTACTAGTGCCAACATTGTCGGCTCGTTATCAAACAACGCCTCTTTTCGAGCCGTTGCCCAAAAGACCGGGACGAGTGTCAACGGCAACAATATCTGGTATCGAATTGAAGGTCGTGGGTGGGTAAGTGCCGCCTATGTTCGAGAAAATAACACCTCTTCAAGTAGCACCACTCATACGGTGCGTTCGGGAGATACCTTGTGGGGAATCTCGCAACGGTACGGTGTAACAGTAAATCAGTTGTTGCAGTGGAACAATCTTTCTGGTTCATTGATTGTGGTAGGGCAACGACTAGTAGTAAGTAGATAAAAAAGAAAAACATCTGTAATCATTTTTTGCGATTGGACGCAAAAGTGGTTTACAGATGTTTTTTAATTATTCTTCTTTGAAGCTATTCATGATCGCTGTCAGTTCATCTTTTGAGGAGTCATACAAACTTTCCAATGTCCAACCGTATAACTGCACATAATTATTTTCTGTTTCAAGGACATAATAAATATAGTGGATATTTAGTCCTTCAACGGTTGCTGGGAAATCAACGAAATAGGCTTTGGTGTCAGGAATTGGTAAAAAGGTGGCAGTCGTATCAAAGCTCGTTGCCAAATTTTCTTGAACCAACCCGAGATAAGTTTCTAAATCGGCGAAATCTTGCTTTGATTCAACGACAGCAGCTAAGTACTTCGTTTCTAATGCATCTGACAACATAAAATCATTGTCAGGATTCAATGAAGTGAAATCTGGTACTTCTTGCCAATTGCTAGGTAACGCAATCTTGTAGTTTGTACCACTGACCCCTGTGATGGTTTGTTCTGAACTTGGTAAAGCAGATTCGCTAGATGAGGCCGTTGATTCTTGATTCATTTCTGTGGAAGATGTCATGGCCATACTTGAAGTGCTTGCACTTTGCGAACTTTCTCCCGCCGAATTTTCTTTTTTTTGTGTACATCCAGCAAAAAGAAGTGTAAACCCCAACAAACTTAAAACAACACTTTTTTTCATTATTCTCACTTTTCCCTTCGTATGTGCTTTCAAATAACCAACATTATTTAGTTAATCGTATAATAGGAAAGAAAATAACGCAATAAAATATTCTCAGTTATTGCATGAATAAGGTGAAATTTATTTTTCTTGATGATGAAAATAATGAAATAAAGTCAAAAATAAAAGATTATAAAGGTTTGTTTTCACTTTTTTCCTAGATGGATGCAAAAGTTGATTATAAATATGAGAGTAGTTTTGATATGCTTAGTATAAGAAAGACTAACTATATAGAGTCAAGTGAAAATTAGCTAAATCAAAAAAATATTTTATAACAGTTAAGTCCAAAAAATGAGTACAACAAATAGACCTTTCACTATTAGATTTTTTTGATTGTTCAATAGCTAATCGGAAACAATCTTATAAGGTTCATTTTTAGTTAAAATAGCATGAATCACATAACAAAGCTTACGAGAAACAGCACCTAAGGCCGTCAGATGATGCTTTCCCTCAGAAATTTTTTTCTGATAAAACGCGCGAAAAACAGGATCACATTGAGAAGCAACTAGAGCAGCTGAAAACAAGGCTTTTCGTAAGTATGGAGATCCACGCTTGCTCATAACATTATGTGTTGCTTCGTATTGCCCAGATTGGGACACAGACGCGTCTATGCCAGCATAAGCAACCAGTTTTTTCGGATTAGAAAATTTGCGAATGTCTCCAATTTCACCAAGAATTGTCGCGCCATTTATAGGGCCGATTCCAGGGATTGTGAGAATAACAGAGTCTAAATTACTCATTATGCGCTTAATTTCTTTTTCAGTTTCTTTTACTTGGCTTTCGATGAATTTCAATTGTTCAATCATGGAGCGTAATTGAAATGTAAAAGCTTCTTGAGCAAATTTCACTCCAAAGGAGTTAGAAGCTGCTTGCTTCAATTGATCTGCTTTCTCTGGCTTTATTCGGTTCCTGCTTAACTCAGCTAAGTATTGAGCCAACGTTTCTGCCGAAATTTCTTCTAGCTCTATAGGAGAACTAAACTCAAGCAATAACTCTTTAGACGCTTTTCCGAAAATACCTTGTTTAGAAAAAATTGATGCATATTCAGGAAACACTTGATCTAGTACAGCTATGATTTTTCGTTTGAAGTCGCTTGCGGTACCTACTAAATAGGTTCGGTAACGTGAAAGTTGTTTTAACGAAAAAACATTTTCATCAGACAATACTGTTTCTACAAAGGAACCATAACGCATCAAGTCAGCAATCAAAACAGAATCAATAATATCATTTTTTCGTTTTCTGATTTCTGTTCCTTTGCGCCAGCCATCGGTTTGAAGAGGATTCACAACGTGAATCAAAAAGTCTGATTCGTGGAGGTATGAAAAGATGGAGAGCCAATAATGACCCGTAGCTTCCATTCCGACAATAAAGTCAGCGGGAGTCTCTGAATATTTTGAAAGCCGCTCAATCAGGGAATCAGCTCCTTCAGTAGTGTTAGGGAAAGAAAAACCTTTTAGGATCACTTTACCTTCTTCACTCATTAAAGAAGCCACGTGAGTTCGCTTGCCGATATCAATTCCTAAGAAGTACATACATTTGACCTTTCTAAAAAAATATTTTGGATTGAAACCCGCTCAACTGAAAAGCGTCACTACCTTGTACGAGATACGGAGTAAAGCAAAAACTTTCAACATCTAACTCATACGTAATCCACTTATCAGAGAGAGGTGCCAGTCTTTCGATTACGAGCTTCAAAACTCAAGGAGGCAACGGCATAGCCTCTCAATCCAATAAATATATTATCTCAAAATGAATGAGTTAATACCAAATTAAAATAACGATGGTTCATAGGGTTATCCAATCAAAACCGGAAGGTTAAAACCCTAACTCTAATATACAAGGAAGCATAAAAAAAATGGTGAAGTTGAAAATTGCATGGAGTGCATCTAAAAATTGATCGTATTCTTTTTCTTTATTGATGCAAAATATATGCTTTATGTTTTTATCTTAAAAACTACTTTATATGGGGAATTTCAAGCGCAAACAGAACAAGATTACCCCGAGAAATCAACGAACATCGCAGAACGACAGTCATCTCTATTGGGGAAATTTGGTTCAATAATATACTTAGGGGGAATGAAATTGCTATATCCATCAGTTAATGAATACTTAAAAAAAATGCGTGAAGGTCTATCGCCAGCTGATATTCGAGAGGATATGCCAGTTGTTTATTCTTATTGGTTAGAACAAGAAGCAGAACTGAAAAAAATTTTAAAGAATCGAGAAACAACTTTTTGGACAGACATCCAAAGAGTACTTTTGATTGATGCAAAATTGGTCTTGTTGCGTAGTTATATCAATGATTACGATTTCCATGGATTTTCAGAGGAGGAAATCATTGCCAACGTAGAACAAGATCACTTTACTTTCAACAAAGAATTATGTGGGTATAGTTTAAAGGATCAAGTCCATCCATCCATTATTTTCGGGAATCAATAAAAGCATAGGAAACAATAAAATGAGCTGTTCACTGAGAGAACGTCACTTTGAACTGAAAATGAGATAGCTTACTTTGTGGTATGATGAATAGGAAAAGTACCGCAATAATCCGTCATCATTTTTTGAAAGGAGTAAATACGTATGTTCGAATTTGAACGAATTATTTTATTGTTTTTTTGCTATTCATTTATTGGCTGGTTGTGGGAAACGATTTATTGCTCGATAAAAGCAGGTCATTTTGTTTATCGAGGTTTTCTGGTCGGTCCCATCACACCGATTTATGGCTTTGGTATTTTAGGCGTTGTCTACCTATTACGACCAATTCATCAACATATTGTCTTGCTTTATTTTGCAGCCGCAATCCTAGTAACTATTTTGGAGTATGCCACGAGTTTTCTATTGGAAAAATTGTTTCACGCTTCATGGTGGGACTATAATAATGTCCCTTTGAATATCAATGGGAGAGTAGCACTGCCAATCTCCGTATTTTGGGGAGCGTGCTGTGTGATCATCGTTCGATTTATTCATCCCCAGATGCTAGTTTTTGTTCAAACATTAGTAGAACATACAGGATTTTTATTGCCAGTTTTCTTGTTGATGATCCTTTCATTTGATATGGGGTATACTTTGGCAAATTTGGTTGCCTTTCAGAAAGCTGTTCAACAAGTCAATCAAGCCTTTGAACAACACAAAAAAGAGCTGGCTGAAAACATTGAGCAATATAAAAATGATTGGCAAGGGCGATTTGCAGCATTTCCAGAAGAATGGCGCATCTTAAAACAGAATTTACCGAAGTTAAATTTCCATCAAAGAAGACTCTTAAAAAACTTTCAAAAGTTAGAAATCAATCAGATAAAAAGCAGCCAAGAATTGTCGCGCTTCATCGAGGCTATTCGTAGAAAAAAATAGCATTGTTACGATAGTGTTACAGAAAATAAACCCTTATCAAAGCTGATTCTTCCCACTTCTGTCTGAAATCCAATGGAAAAGACTGTTAAAACTCCCACTTTTACGATAATTTGTAACAAATTGTAAAGGTCTTGCAATAAAATTCTTCTTAAGAATTTGTATAATAGGATATGTTGGAAACCATAGTGAGAAGTGAGGGAATTTTTTGAAGGCAAAGAAACTACGAACAATCGTTGTCGCTATCTTTGCGGCAGGAATCGTTTCTCCCATCTTTGCGCAGGCTGAGTCACTTGAATCATTGCAAGAGCAAGAAAGTGCCGTCATGCAGCAAAGCCAGGAAATCAGTACGGAAGTGCAGATTGCATTGACTGATGTGAATGCGAAATACAGCGAAGTAGAAGAGTTAAAAGCTCAAATCGCTGAAAATGAAGAATCATTAGCAACAACCAAAGCAGAAATCAAAACTGCACAAGAAACCATTGAAAAGCGTGAAGCAGTCGTTGCGGAACGTATGAAAGACATCCAAGTCAATGGTGGGGCAACCAGAGATTGGACCGTCCTATTAGAATCATCGAACATCCAAGATTTCATCAATCGTGCCTATGCCATGACGATGCTGCAAAACTTGGAAAAAGAAAAGATCGATTCATTGACGGCTGAGAAAGAAAAGCTTGAAAAATTAGAAGAAAAAGCGCAATCTACCCAGCAATCGTTGAAAGAAAATCAAACAGCACTAGAATCAGAAGCCAAAGCGCTAGATTCAAAAATCGCCAATCTTCAAGCGCAGTTGAAAGAAAATGAATCAACCTTGGCTCAAATCGCTTCAAGCAAAGAAGCTGAAACTGCTCGTTTAGCCGCTGAAAAAGCAGCAGAAGAACGTGCAGCCAAAGAAGCAGCAGAACAAGCAGCGAAAGAAAAAGAGGAAAAAGAAGCAGCACAAGCGGCTGAACGTTCAAGTTCTTCTGAATCACAATCGTCTGCATCATCTAGCAGCAACACGACTGAAAGCAGCACGTCATCATCGAATAGCTCTTCAAGCAGTAACAGTAACAGTAATAGTAGCTCGAATAGCAGCTCAAGCAATACAAGCAACAACAATACTAGCAATAGCGATACAAGTAGTGGTCGGACATTAATGATGGAATCAACTGCCTACTCTTATAAAGAAGCTGGTGCGAGCTTCTTTACCGCAAGTGGCACAGATTTACGTAAAAACCCAATGGCAGTTGCCGTTGATCCAAGCGTGATTCCGCTAGGCACTTTAGTCAATGTTGAAGGCTATGGCGTAGCACTAGCACTTGATACTGGTGGCGCGATCAAAGGGCACATTATCGATGTTCACTTTGATAATGTAGCACAATGTATCCAATGGGGACGTCGTCAAGTAAAAGTCACAATCTTAGATTAATCAAAAAAAGAAGCAGAGGCCTGCTTCTTTTTTTTGGCTTTTTTTCAATAAAACAGAGTGCCGTAAATACCTGATTTGTGGGGTATTTCTAGCACTCTGTTTAATTATCTTTAGTCAGTCAAAATATCCATGTTAAATAAATCACAATCCCTTTAATTGCCATAGATGATCATTTCCGACAAGAACGACCATTATAGAGTCGCCTCAGGCTGCCAAATAATAACAAAGAGAAAAGAAGAAAGACACCATTAGCAAAATTAACTATTGAAATTCGTGTTTAGTTTCGCCTCTAAAGCTTCCCAGTCATAGTCATCCGGAAAGGTTTTAAGGAGTAGATAATCAATGTTCTGAGCGTACTCCGTGATGTATTCCGTATAGTTCGTTACGATCAAATCGATCTGATTCTTTTCTAATTATGCTTGCGACAATTCGTTGGAATCCGGGAAATAAAAGGTACGAAAACTGCGCAAATAACGGACAGACTTGCACTTAAGTAATTGGCATAGATAATAAGGACCTTCAAATAAAAAGGCAATATTCTTTTTTTCTTGCCAATACAACGATCTGATGGAGGAGATGTACATGGTTAAACTTGTACTCAAGTGATTCAATGTCTCACTATCCCAAGTATCAAGTGCTATAGGTTGCGTGAACAAGTAAGTTTTAAACAATTGAAAATCATCCGGGTAACTATCTTCTACAAATTGGATGGCATCAGAAATCATGTGGTTTAGCAAAGGTGATAATAATTGTTTGATTTTTGCTACGGTAAAGAATGATTCGATCAAAAGTTGATCGCGAGCAGGATCTGGTGAATCGGGTAAGCAGTCGTTTACAAATAATGCCGCAAGTTTTTTGAGTTCAGGCCAATGGTTGTATTCTTTACAAAACGTATGTTCAATGGTCAGGTTGCTGATCGATCGCCGTGTTTTCACTAATAAAAATAAATAGAGCATTTCCTCATAAGGAAGTTCTCTTTGGTATTGCTCCTCAATGGCCTCGTTGATTTCGGAAAATAACTTGAAATCATTGTAGTTTTCGAATATAGCTTTGACTGGCTTTGGTAAGGAGATAGGCTGACCAATGCAATGCCGTTCAAAGGTGATATACAAATAGTAATTAAACTCACCGAAAGAGCAAGTATGTTGATTCAGCTGATAGCACTTTGAAAATGCACTGGCAGTGATGTTTTGAATCGCGATGGGCGGAAAAATCGTATGGCCAATAATTTCGGATTCATAGTAGAAATCATGAAAAAATTTGCGAATGCTGATTTCTTCCCCAACAAAGCTGACTGGGTTGGTTTGAATTTCCAAACGATAAGAGGAAAAAATGGGTTGGACCTTTCGCAAATACCGCAAAACAGTACTCTCAGATATATGATATTTTTCTGCCCATTCAGAAGAAGTAAGCAAATCGTGATGAAAAATACTTTCAATAATATGGAATAAAATCTCATCGGCAATCAAAGCACGTTTTTTTGTAAGGTAATCAGAAGAATTTTTTATAGAAAAAAAATACCCTTTGTGTGAAGAGTCGATCATAAGGCAGTCACCAAAGTGTTCTTTTAAATTCGTAATATCTGTCATGATCGTACGAGTCGTACTTCCTGATGTCTTTGCTAAGCCGACAGTTGAGCAATGGTGATTTTTTTCGAATGCCATTAAAATTTTCAGCCATCGAATCGTAGCCGTATTAGTAATGAAGTTATTTTGAAAATTTCTCAAGATGCAGCTCCTTTCATGAAGAAAAAGCAAAACTCTTTCTTATACATCTTAAAGAAACTTAGGATGGAAAAACAAATCACATATTTTATCGATTGGTGAAATATATACCTGAGCCTGTGTAAGATTTTTTGCGTTTTCTATAAATCATCTGACGATCAGCATATATATATAGGTAGAAACACGTTTTTTTCAGCCTCTCAAAGAAGATAAATGGAAATTAATTAGCAAAAGAGACGTCAAGGTAATAACTTTTTAGCTTAGGAATAAAAATTTAACGATTAATTATGTTTCGAGGAAACTGATAGAAGATGAAAGAAAACGGAAATGAAGAGAAAAGTCACTTTTCGAAAGACAACTTATAATTTTAACAGGAATGATTGACGTAAATAAAGAGCAGTCGCAAAGGAAACCCTAAGTGCGCCAAGAAAAGAATTCAGCTTTGACAAGTTAATTTATAATAACAAGAAAAGTGTATGAAAATACTTTCTGAATTTCTTTTCTTTTCTATTTATAATGAAAAAGATGTTGAGACAGTGAAGGGATTTAATCTCTCAAGGTTATTTTTCTGTAATGTGACAACCTTCAAAGGTGATGAGAACAACGATTATAACTGAATTATTCATTATTTAAAATGAGGGTTTAAAAAAACTGTCAAGTAGAGTAGACGTTATTTATGATTTTTTAAAATAACTGATGTTTGGCATTATACAAGTCTTTTATTGACGAAAAATATACCGTAATAAATAAAAAACGGGAATTTTCTTTATTTAATGCTACATTTCTCTTATAATAAACTAGAATTGCCTTTATTATGCGAGAGGAAGGCAGAATGCTTAAACAAGCACAATTGAAGTAGGGAGTGTGTTCATGGGAAAGCCGTTAATAAAGACTTTGACTGTTTTAGCCGTTGGTATTGGCGCAGTTGCGATTTGTTTTATTGGTTACCGACAAAATAACCAAAGGCAATATCAGCAGCGAGTCGAATATGCACAGACAGCGATTGCCAGCGAAAAAGATCGCATCAATGAGTTGTCAAATGAAATTGCTGAATTTTACAGCAACGAAGATCAAACGTTTTTGAGAAAAGATCTTAAAGAAGAAGACGTTCTTAAAACAGTCGCAAAACTTTCTGCAGTTAAAGTATCTGCAGACGATTATGGGATCGATGATGATGCATTACCAAGTGAGTCAGTCGAGATCCAACAAGAAAAAACCGCCCTTGATGATCAGTTAAAAGACATCGAGGCAAAATTAAAAGTACAAGCGGATACGGAAGACTTATTTACTGAAGGCGTTTCAAATTGGCAAAGTGCTGAAAATGATGTCATCATTAGAGCCGATCTAAAAGAAACGGATGTTGGGAATGTCCGTGAAAATCTTAGCTTTTTTGAGGATAGTAAATGGAAAGACTTAGTTATTTCCTATTTAGAGTATGCGGATACCCAATTGGACCGCATTGCAAAGTTACAAGAAACTTTTGATGAAATGCTTGATGGGGATGAGGTGACAAGTGAAGTCACCTTAGAAAAATACCTGAGTGCAGTCGACAGTATCAGCAAAGTTCGCAATGAAGAATTGAAAGAGAAATACACCGAATTAGCAGATAAAGTCGCTACTCAAATGGGGTACACAGGATACAGCACGTATACACCCCCCGCTTCAACAGAAAGTTATTCAGAGGATACATCAGCAGGTGATAGCACCTGGACAGATCAAAGTTCAGACACTGTTTACTAATTTAAAGATGTATCGAAGAAAATAGAGATAACTGGAGGAAAGCAAATGTCAAAAGGAAAAAAAATCTTTTTAATTATCTTTTCAATCGTTGCAGTTTTAGTCATCGGCATGATAGGTGTCGCTGCCAAACTATATTTTGATGTGTCAAATTCAATGCAACAAACCTATGAATCCGTCGAGCGAGATCGCGAAGATCGCTTACGTGAAAATGATGTTGATCTATCCCAACAAGAGTCCTTCTCGGTTTTATTGATGGGCATCGATACCGGTGATTTAGGAAGAGTGGAGCAAGGCCGTTCCGATACCATGATGGTGGCAACGATTAGCCCACAAGACAATCAGACGACGGTGGTGAGTATTGGACGAGATTCCTATGTTGATATTGTCGGACATGGGACGACAGATAAAATTAACCATGCCTATGCTTTTGGTGGACCAGCGATGGCAATGAATACCGTAGAAAAATTCTTGGATATTCCGATCGATCATTATGTATCAATCAATATGGCTGGTTTAAAAGAATTAGTCGATGCAGTCGGCGGCATTGAAGTTGACAATGAAATCACCTTTTCGCAAGATGGCTTTGATTTTGCTATCGGACGTACGTCACTAAATGGCGAACAAGCCCTTGCCTATTCAAGAATGCGTTATGAAGATCCAAACGGCGATTATGGACGTCAAGAACGTCAACGTAAAATCGTTGAAGGGATCGTTAAGAAAGTCTTGAGTCTTGATGGCATCACCCAATATCAAACGATCTTAAATGCTGTTGAGCAAAACATGAAAACAGATATGAGTTTCGATGACATGCGAACTTTAGCATTTAATTATCGCAGTGCCTTTCAAACAATCAAACAAGATCAGTTGCAAGGGGAAGGATTCATGCAAGACGGCATCTCATATCAGCGAGTGAGTGACGAAGAACTAGCAAGAGTTCAAAAAGAGTTGAAAGCTCAACTAAATCTAGAGAATGAATAGGAAAGTGGAGAAAAGATGGAAGAAACAATTAGCTTAAAAGAAATATTCGCAATTCTACGGAAACACTTAGCTGCTATTTTTATTTCAATGTTTGCTGGTTTAGCTTTAGCAGGGATATTCACCTTCTTTGTCATTACACCAAAATATAGTTCACAAGCTCAGTTGATTGTGACATTGCCTCAATCAGAAACAGCAAATGTGAACGATGTAAATACAAACTTGCAAATGATCAATACGTATAAGGATATGATCGTCAGTGATTTAGTTATGAATCAAGTAAAGGATCGTTTGGAATCCGAAAACAATTTGGAGATGACTGTCGGAGAATTGAAAGAATCCATTTCAATCAACCAGTCCCAGAACTCACAAATGTTTTCTATTCAGGCAACTAGTACAAATGCAGTGTCAGCGCAAAATATTGCCAATACGACAGCATTAGTCTTTCAAGAAAATGCCCAAGATGTTATGAATGTTGATAAAATCTCAATCATTTCAAGTGCAGTAGCTAGTACCTCACCTGTTTCACCAAACAATAAACTGAACTTAGCCATTGGCTTAGTATTAGGAATCATGGTCGGTGTTGGTTTAGCCTTCTTATTGGAACTACTAGATCGAACTGTCAAAGACGATAAATTTGTGACCGAAACATTAGGTTTTACGGTATTAGGTACTGTTCCGCAAATGTCATCAAAAGAACTGGCTGCGACGATTCAGAAAAAGCCGAGCGCTTCATTATTGAAGAAACCAAATGGCGATAAATCAACAGAGTCTTGTCGCAGTCGAAGTCGAGTCTAGGAGGAAATAACTATGGCAAAAAAACAAGAACGTACTGGGACACAAACACATGCAGTAAGTTTGATCACGCTAATTGATCCTTCTTCACCAATCTCAGAGCAATATCGTACGATCCGTACAAACATTCAATTTGCATCTTCAGCAGATAAACAAATTAAGACCCTTGTCGTTACATCTTCTGGACCAGCTGAAGGAAAAACAACTACTTCAGTAAACTTAGCAGTTGTTTTTGCAAAATCGGGACAAAGAGTATTACTAGTGGATGCCGATATGCGAAAGCCGACTGTTTATAAGACATTTAATTTAAACAATGCGAGTGGATTGAGTACCGTATTAAGTACTTCTACGAGCGTCCTTGAAGTGGCACAAAAAACAGTGATCGATAATTTATCTGTTTTGACAAGCGGACCTAAACCACCGAATCCATCCGAGTTACTTGGATCGGCACGAATGAATCAAGTGATAGAAGAAGCGAAAAAACTTTATGATGTGGTGATCTTTGATATGCCACCAGTTGTAGCAGTGACCGATGCGCAGATCATGGCATCTAAAGCAGACGGAACGATTTTAGTAGTTCGAGAAAACGTTGCTCGGAAAGAATCTTTAACAAAAGCGAGGGATCTTTTGAATATGGTTCAAGCAAGAATCATTGGTGTGGTCTATAACGGTGCCGAACACTCGAAAGATTCAGGTTACTACTATTATTATGGAAATTAATTAATTTGAAGGAGACGAGAGAAATGATTGATTTACATTGCCACATTTTACCAGGAATTGATGATGGTGCAGAAGACATCAATGCGAGCATTGCTATGGCTGAAAAAGCGATTAGCCAAGGAATTACGCATATCCTTTGTACCCCACATCATAACAATGGAAAATACCGCAATCCGAAGTCAGAGGTCATTTCTCTCGTTACTTCTTTACAAGAAGAATTAGACGCACGGAACCTGCCCTTGACAGTTCTTGAGGGGCAAGAGGTGAGGATAACAGGAGATTTAATTGAGGATATACAGAAAAATGACATCCTTTTTACAGATCTTGATGATACGTATATCTTGGTAGAATTTCCTACGATTGAAGTGCCTACGTATACAGAACAAATATTCTTCGATTTACTACAGCTGGGAAAGATTCCAGTAATTGTCCACCCCGAGCGGAATGCTCATTTTAGAAAAGACCCTAACAATCTCATCCCTTTTTTGGATATGGGCTGTTTGGCACAGTTAACTGCGCCAAGTTATGTCGGCGTATTTGGAAAAGAAATCCAAAAAACAGCAAAAACAATGGTTGAACATAATCTTGTTCAAATGGTCGCTTCAGATGCCCATGGCGTTACAAAACGCACCTTTAATTTAAAAGAAGCTTATGAGGAAATTGAGCAAGATTTTGGCATGCTCAAAGTAACATTGATGAAACAAGTAGCAAAAGATTTGATAAACGGGGATCAAATCAATTTTCCAGCTTTTATAGAAGTGAAAAAAAAGAAATTCGGGTTATTTTAGGGGGCAACTGGGTTGTTTGAGTTAACGAGAAAAAGAAAAATTGTAACTTTGATAGTTGTAGATAGTTTATTGATTATAGCAGCAAATATAGCAGCAGTTTATTTTATGAAACCCTTTGTGGCGATTCCAAAAGAATTTACATTGATGTCGGTGAGCCTATCTGTCGGTTTCTACCTTTTTTATGGTTCCGTGTTCCGTGTTTTTTCTCGAATCAATCGTTACACGAACTTGAAAGAAATGATCGCTATCTTCTTAGCGGTGTCATGGAGCGCTTTTACTTGCAATGTGATCTTATTTTTCGGCGATGAAACCTACAGCGTGCGCTTAGTGATCTTTACGTACTTTCTTTCGCTCTTTCTAATTATAGCTAGTCGATTGATTTGGCGGATCTATATTGAAAGAAAAAACATGAGAGGGACGTCCAATGAGGTTGTCAAGAATACCCTGATCGTTGGCGCGGGAGAAGGTGGCCGAATTCTTTACAATAGCTTTGTAGGTTCAAAAACGGCAAGTGACATTCATATCATCGGTTTTGTCGATGATGATCCGAATAAACGAAACACTTATCTTTCTGGGAAAAAAGTGTTGGGTTGTATTAGTGATTTACCTGATTTGATTCGAAAATATGAAATCAATATGGTCACGATCGCCATTCCATCCTTGTCACGGAAAAAACTGCGAAGTATTTTTAGCTTAATTGAACCTCTGCATGTCAAAGTCAATACGATGCCCTCAATGGAAGAAATCGCCTCTGGGAAAATCAGTACCTCACGTTTGAAGAAAATCGATGTCGTTGATTTGCTAGGCAGAGATGAAGTCAAATTGGATATCGACTCCATCAAAGATCAAATTACTGGAAAGACGATATTAGTGACTGGTGCTGGTGGATCGATTGGTTCCGAAATCTGTCGCCAAGTGATTCAATTCAATCCTAAAAAACTAGTTTTGTTAGGACACGGAGAAAACTCGATTTACTTAATTGACCGCGAGTTGAACATCAATTTTAAAGACAATATTACCAAAATCGTTCCCGTTATAGCCGATATACAAGATCGTGAAAAGATGTTTGAAATCATGAACGAAATCAAACCGGATATCGTCTATCATGCGGCAGCCCATAAACACGTGCCGTTGATGGAATACAATCCTAGAGAGGCAGTCAAAAACAATATTTACGGAACTAAAAATACTGCTGAAGCTGCTAAAGCTGCGAAGGTGAAAAACTTTGTAATGGTCTCTACGGATAAGGCCAATAATCCGCCAAACGTCATGGGGGCAACAAAGCGCATCTCTGAGATGATTGTTACTGGCTTAAATGAAAAAGGTTGCACGAAATTTTCTGCTGTACGTTTTGGTAATGTCTTAGGTTCAAGAGGCAGTGTGATTCCAGTGTTCCGTGAGCAAATAGCAAAAGGCGGACCAATTACGGTGACTGATTTTCGCATGACCCGTTATTTCATGACGATTCCAGAAGCTAGCCGCTTAGTTATTCAGTCAGGAGCGCTTGCTAAAGGTGGCGAAATCTTTATTTTAGATATGGGCGAACCGGTGAAAATCGTTGATCTTGCGAAGAATATGATTCGTCTAAGTGGTTATAGCGAAGAAGAGATTGAGATTATTGAGACTGGGATTCGACCTGGTGAAAAATTATACGAAGAACTATTATTGGATAAAGAACGGAATGATGAAGCAGTCTTCGAGAAAATCTTTGTTGGCAATATCAAAGGTTATTCCTTGGAAGAGGTACTTTATTTTGTAGAAGCACTTCCTAAAGAAAGTGCTACTTTGGCTAATGAAATTGTGAAATTTGCAAATGCTTCAAACAAATAGGAGTGGGTTTTGTTGTATAAGGATGGAATGAAAAGAATTATTGATTTTCTATTATCGCTAATAGGGATAATTGTTTTATCACCAGTACTATTGTTATTATGTCTAGTGATAAAAATCGATTCAAAGGGTCCAATTATATTTAAACAAAAACGGGTTGGAAAGAATAAAACCTATTTTAATATTTATAAATTCAGAACAATGAAGATTGATACACCAAAAGAAATGCCAACACATCTTTTGGAAGACCCTGATTTTTATATCACCAAGGTCGGGAAATTTTTAAGAAAAACCAGTTTGGATGAGCTGCCTCAATTATTCAATATTATCAAAGGCGATATGGCTGTCATTGGGCCTCGTCCAGCGCTATGGAATCAATATGATTTGATTGAAGAGCGTGATAAGTATGGAGCAAATGATATTCGTCCAGGATTGACTGGGTTGGCTCAAATTAGTGGTAGAGATGAGTTGGAAGTTAAACAAAAAGCTCTTTTAGATGGGAATTATACTGAAAGTATTTCACCCTCTATGGATCTGAAATGTTTTCTTGGAACGATTGTTTCTGTTTTTAAAAGTGAGGGTGTTATAGAAGGCGGAACAAGTAGTATTAATAAGGAGGATGGGCAATGAAGCGTATCCTCATCACAGGAGAAAATAGCTATATTGGTACGTCATTTAAAACATGGATAGAGCAATATAAAGAATATTATCAAATTGAAACGATTAGTGTTAGGGAGAGTACTTGGAAAGATGTTGATTTTTCTGTATATGATGTTTTGATTCATCTTGCAGCTATTGTTCACGTCAAAGAAACAAATGAAGAATTGTATTACAAAGTAAATCGTGATTTAGCTATTAAATTAGCAGAAAAAGCAAAGAAAGAACATGTACAGCATTTTATTTTTTTTAGTACGATGTCTGTTTTTGGAGTAGAGAGCGGAGCTATTTCTGCAAAGACTAAAACAAATCCTAAAACACCATATGGTAAATCTAAGAGAGAAGCTGAAATACAGATTGAAAAATTAGCAACTGATTCTTTCAAAGTAGCGATAATCAGACCTCCTATGATTTACGGTCCGCAATGTGTTGGAAATTACCAAAGATTATCAAATGTGGCAAAAAAAATTAATGTATTTCCTAAAGTAAACAATAAGAGGAGCATGCTTTATATTGATAATCTGCATTGCTTTGTTAAAGTAATAATAGATAATCACTTAAGTGGAACGTTCCATCCACAGAATAAAGTACTCGTCAACACGTCTTTATTAGTTAATGAAATCGCAAAAATTCATAGAAGAAAAATATATTTAATAAGAGGGCTTGATACTCTCATCTCTAAGATTTCGAAGCATAACAATTTGCTTCAAAAAGTTTTTGGCACGCTCTTCTATGATTCAACGCTGGAGGGTTATCCAGAATCGATTTTTAATAATGTGAAATTTGATTATCAAATCAGAGATTTTAAGACTAGTATTGAGGAGAGTGAAAAGTGAAAAGAGATATACTATTTATGTGCCAATTCTTTTATCCAGAGTATGTTTCTTCGGCACTCTTACCTTATCAGACTGCTCAAGGATTAAGTAACGCAGGTCTAACAGTCGATGTCCTATGTGGTTATCCTCGAGAATATACACAAAAAAATGAAAAAATACCAGTTAACGAAAAAATCGATGATATGACGGTTTATCGAAAAAAATATATCCAACTTGGCAGAAAGAATTTTTTAAGTAGACTAATAAATTACTTTTCATTTACATTCACAATACTATTGAATGTACGAATGTGTAGAAATTACAAAACAATCATTGTCTATTCAAACCCACCTATTTTGCCTTTAATATCCATTATTGCAAAAAGACTATATGGTTGTAAAATTGTTTTTGTTGCTTATGATCTTTATCCTGAAATTGCTGAAAGAACAGGTACGATTAGGAAAAATAGTTTTATTTCTAGATTTATGCGAAAAATAAATGAACGATTATATCCGGAAGCATCAATTATTGTGGCTTTGTCAAATGACATGAAATCGTATATTAGAAAAAATAGGAACATTGATCCAGAAAGAATAATAGTAATACCAAATTGGGCAACGGAAGAAAAATCATTGAATAAACTTGTGACACAGGAGTTTATAGAAATAAGTAATAAGTATCCACTCATAGTTTCTTATTTTGGTAATATGGGAACGGCACAGGATATGGATACCATTTTGAAGACAATTTCTGATGAACGTATTGCTAAAGAAAAAATCGCCTTTTTATTTGCTGGTCACGGCAATAAGAAAAAAGAAATATCAGAAGTCATCACAGAAAAAAGTCTAGAGAATTGCTTTATGTTTGATTATTTAAGTGGGAATGAATTTAATGATGCTCTAAGCATCACTTCTATATTTATTGTTTCACTTGAAGAGGGTCTCTCTGGATTAGCAGTTCCTAGTAAAACATACAGTTATTATCAAGCCGAAAAACCAGTAATTGCGATCATGGATACGAACACTGACATTGCTCGTGAATTATTATTAAATAATGCAGGGATCGCAGTGCATAATGGAGACTCGGAAGAATTAATAAGTAGTTTGTTGACTTTAAATAATGATAAAACAACACTTCGCTCTATGAGTAAGAATATGTCAAACAAAGTTTCCAAAAACTATTGTAGAAATATTCAAATTCAAAAATACATTAAATTATTCAAAAGAATATTGGAGGAATAAAAGTGTTTAATAATAAAGTGTTATTAATAACAGGTGGTACAGGTTCATTTGGTAATGCAGTAATGAAAAGATTTTTAGACTCCGATATAAAAGAAATCCGTATCTTCTCTCGAGATGAAAAGAAACAAGATGACATGAGAAAGAAGTACAACAATGACAAATTGAAATTTTATATTGGGGATGTACGCGATATAAATAGTGTTAAAAATGCAATGTACGGAGTAGATTACATATTTCATGCGGCTGCTTTAAAACAAGTTCCTTCTTGCGAATTCTTTCCGATGGAAGCTGTTAAAACAAATGTCATAGGTACGGATAATGTTGTGACAGCTGCTGTTGAGATGGGGGTAAAAAAAGTTATTTGTCTTTCAACAGATAAAGCAGCTTATCCAATCAACGCAATGGGAATTTCAAAGGCAATGATGGAGAAGGTTTTTGTAGCAAAAGCGAAAACTGTGGCAGATGAAAATACAATGATTTGCGGAACGCGGTATGGTAATGTCATGGCATCCAGAGGTTCTGTGATTCCATTATTTATTGAGCAAATAAAAGCAGGAAAACCGTTAACTGTAACGGACCCGGGCATGACTAGATTCTTGATGAGTTTAGAAGAAGCAGTTGAATTAGTTGTTTTTGCATTTCAAAATGCAAAAGCAGGAGACATCATGGTTCAAAAATCGCCTGCGTCAACGGTTGGTGATCTAGCACAAGCAGTGAAAGAACTTTTTAAAGTCGAAAATGAGATTCAAATTATAGGTACACGTCATGGTGAGAAAAGATATGAAACGCTTCTTACAAAAGAAGAATATCTCGTTGCGAAAGATATGGGCGGCTTCTATCGTGTTCCAGCTGATACTAGAGATCTTAACTACGAGAAATATTTTAGTGAAGGCAGTACTGAGTTGACACACGAAGGTGAATACAATTCTGATAACACAGAACGACTATCTGTAGAACAAATCAAGGAAAAATTATTAGCATTAGATTATGTTCAAGAAGAGTTGAAAGAGTGGAAAAGTCGATGAATATTTTAGTTACGGGAGCCAATGGATTTGTAGGTAAAAATTTAATTGCAGAGCTTCGAAACGAAGGTTATGGAAATATTTTTGAATATGATATAGATACTCCTCCACATTTATTAGGTGAATATTGCTTAAAAGCAGATTTTGTTTTCCATTTAGCGGGCGTGAATCGTCCTAAGGAAGAAGAAGAGTTTATGGAAGGAAATTTCGGTTTCACCTCAGTTCTTTTAGATAAACTAAAGGAATACAACAATACCTGTCCAGTAATGATATCATCATCTATTCAAGCTGCTTTTAACAATGCTTATGGTCGTAGTAAGAAAGCTGGAGAAGATCTTTTACGAAAATATCAAAGTGAAACTGGAGCGAAAGTCTACATTTACCGATTCTCTAATTTGTATGGAAAATGGTCGAAACCAAATTATAATACGGTAGTAGCGACTTTTTGTTATAAAGTGGCTCGAGGTGAAGAAATAACCGTTAATGATAAAAATGCGGAAATTGAACTTTGCTATATTGATGATGTTGTTAAGGAATTGCTGCATTGCCTTCAAGCAAAACCATTTATTGTCGACGACTTTTGTTCAGTAAGAGAAACGGATACAGTAACTGTGGGCACTTTGAGAGATATAATTCTTTCTTTTAAAGAAAGTAGAATAAATCTATCTGTACCTCAATTGAATCGTAGAATAGAAAAAAATCTGTATAGTACATTTCTTAGCTTTTTACCAGAGGATGAGTTTTCATATCCTTTAAAGATGAATATCGATGATCGCGGATCATTCACCGAATTTTTGAGGACTGAAGATCGCGGACAAGTCTCAATTAATATTTCAAAGCCGGGGATTGTTAAAGGAAATCACTGGCATCATACCAAAAACGAGAAATTTTTGGTAGTAAGTGGAAAAGGCGTCATCCGCTTTAGAAAGATTGATTCTAAAGAAATCATTGAGTATTTCGTTTCTGGTGAGAATTTAGAAGTAGTCGATATACCTGTTGGCTATACCCATAATATTGAAAATTTAGGGGATACTGACATGGTCACTGTTATGTGGGTAAACGAAACGTTTGACCCTGAAAATCCTGATACTTATTACGTGGAGGTCTAGCATTGAAAAAATTAAAAGTTATGACAGTCGTCGGGACTCGTCCTGAAATCATTCGCTTATCTGCAGTTATTAATCGTTTAGAGAGTTCTAAAGCGATTGACCATGTACTTGTACATACTGGTCAAAACTATGATTATGAACTAAATGAAGTTTTCTTTGAAGACTTTAAATTAAAGAAGCCAGATTATTTTTTGAATGCAGCAACAGGTACAGCCATTGAAACCGTTGGGAATATATTGATCAAAATTGATCCGATTCTTGATGAAGTAAAACCAGACGCATTTTTAGTCTTGGGAGATACTAATAGTTGTTTATGTGCAATTGCAGCGAAGAGGAGACATATTCCAATTTTTCATATGGAAGCTGGAAATCGCTGTTTTGATCAAAGAGTACCAGAAGAAACAAATCGTAAAATTGTAGATCATACTGCGGACATTAATTTGACGTATAGTGATATCGCCAGAGAATACTTATTAAGAGAAGGATTGCCAGCTGATCGAATAATTAAGACAGGTAGTCCGATGTTTGAAGTACTAAATTCTAGAAAAGAAGATATTGAGAATTCATCTATTTTGAAAAAACTAAATCTTAAGCAAAATGAGTACTTTTTAGTCTCAGCGCATAGGGAAGAAAATATTAGTTCAAAAGAAAATTTTCATGATCTAGTGGATTCGCTAAACTCGATTGCCGAAGCATATCAATATCCAATTATTATCAGTACTCATCCTCGAACAATGAAAATGATAGAATTAGAAAGTATTCAATTCCACGAATTGATTCAAACCATGAAACCTATGGGATTTAATGATTACAATAAGCTTCAAATGAATGCTAAAGCTGTTTTAAGTGATAGTGGTACGATTAGTGAAGAAGCATCGATTCTTGGATTCAAAGCTCTAAATATCCGTCAGGCACATGAAAGACCAGAAGCTATGGAAGAAGCTAGTGTGATGATGGTTGGTTTGGAGAAAAACAGAATAATTGAAGGATTAGAAGTTTTAGAAACACAAGAAAATGATACTCTCCGACAAGTAATAGATTATACAATGCCGAATGTGTCTGAGAAGGTGTTAAGGATTATTGTTTCTTATACAGATTATGTGAATCGTGTGGTGTGGCAAAAGTGAAAATTGTAGTTAATGATATTGCTGCCTCAGAAGGAGGTGCATTATCTGTTTTAAATGAATTCTATGCAGAAATTTTAGCTTCAGAAGACAATAATGAGTGGTTTTTTTTTCTTGGAAAAGATTATATTCTGGAAACCAATAATATAAAGGTAAAAACGTTTCCTAAAATAAAAAAAAGCTGGACTAGAAGGTTACTCTTTGATCTTTTTTATGGCAGAATAATTATAAATAAGATTAAACCTGATATTTATATTTCTTTGCAGAATACAGCAACTATTGGTGTAAAGGCAAAACAATATGTTTATTTACACCAGTCATTACCTTATCAAACTGAGCATACTTTTTCTATTTTCAAGAAACAAGAAAGAAAATATGCTATATATCAGAAAATCATAGGCAGAATATATAATTTTTTGTTTTGCGTTTCAAAATCTACTATCATTGTACAAACAAAATGGTTTAAGAATGCTGTAAAAAGAAAAATAAGCAACGATGTTGTAATTGTACCTCCTAAAGTAAATTTCGTGAGTAGTAGTTATAAATCTGCAATAAATTCAAATGGGGAGATAACATTTTTTTACCCTGCTGCAAAAGAAATCTATAAAAATCATGAAGTTATTTTTAAGGCGGTAGATAAAGTAGTAAATCAAGGATATAAAAATTTTAGGATAGTTTTAACAATCCCTATTCAAGAAGTAAATAATAAAGACATGTATACTTTTCTAGGGACAATTTCTCGCGAAGATGTATTTGAATGGTACACAAAGAGTGTCCTTCTTTTTCCATCTTTTATTGAAACGTATGGCTTGCCTTTGAAAGAAGCACAATTATCGAACACCCCAATAATTGCATCGAATACAGATTTTGCTAGGGAAGTGTTAAAAGATTATGATGAAAAATATTTTTTTGATAAATACGATGACGAACAATTATGTAGTATAATGATTAGTTTAATTCAAAGTGAAGGAAAGACAAATAAAAAGAGCAGTATAAATTATACAAAAGAGAAACTAACTTTATTCAATTATCTCACGAAGTATAGGAAAAGTTAAGTTATTAAGGATACTTTTTACTCCCAAAAATAAGTTCTCATCATGCATAAACTTCAGGAGGACAATAAATGCAAAATTCTAATGTTACATCAAATATCGCAGAAGAAAAAAATTCGAGTTCTTTTATAATATATGTTATTATGACGCTGTTAATATTTATTCAACAGCTTCCTATTTTTCAGGGGAATTTATATAGTCAAATCAGGTTGTTGATATATCTATTGATGATCTCATTGATTTTAACTTCTTTCTTTAAATCGAAAAAAAGAATTAAAAATAATATTTTGTTTTATGGAATATTACTATTATTTTTTTCAGTCTTACTCTCGGTTATATCAATTGTAAGTGGAAACCCAGAATTTTCAACAGTTATGGAATTGGGGGCTGCATTAGGAGTGCTATATTGTTCTGCTAGTACTCATGTATCGGAAAGAAATTTATCTAGGTTAGTATTGATATATATTTTTTTATCATCCTTACTGAGCATAATCCTAATATTTACTTACAATTTATCTTTTCAAATTAGTGAACAATATTTAGTAGTTGGTAAAAACCAGATTGGCCCATTACTTTCCTATGGGTTATTGATAAGTCTATATATTATCTTATATACAAAAAAAAACATGTCTTTAAAAGTATTGTTATTTTTTTTGACAATGGTTTCATTTTTCACATTGATAATGATGAGAAATAGGTCAAGTCTCATTGCTATATTTATAGTAGGGATTATTTTAATATTAAAAAAAATTACACAAAAAATTACACTAAAAAAACTATTAACTCTTATTTTATCTTCCTTTATTCTGTTACTTTTTATAAAGACTGAATTTTTCTATATGATATTGAAGATGATTAGTGATTCGCTTTTTTTAAATTATAATGTAAATGATTTAAATTCTTTATCAGCAAATAGAACGGATGTTTATTTATATGCATTTAACTATATTAAAGAAAATTTTCTATTTGGAGAATTAATTAGTAGTAATGCTTTTACTAGTTTGTATGGTTTTCCACACAATTATGTTTTAAACAAACTTGTTTTATATGGTTTTTTTGGAGGAATGCCTTTCATATTATTTTATGGATCACTTGTTTTTTATACTGCAAAAAAATTTGTTTTTAAACAGGAAACAACTATTTCAGGTATGTTATTATTGTTCAGTTTAATTGTGAGCCTCTTTGAATATACATATCCATTTGGTCCTGGTACTTCCCAGTTCATGCTTTGGTTTTTACTAGGACAAGATATTTATCGTGAAAAGCGCTATTACAATTAATTGCTGAAACATTCTTCGTATCCATATTAAATTGTTTCTATTATACTTAATACGATCAGGAAAATACTAATTAAATAAAATTGTCTAGAGGTGAATTAAGTGAAAGTCTCTTTTATCACATATTCTCGTGCACCATATAGAACAGATCAACTTGAAGAAATATGTAAAGTAAATAATTTAGATTTAACAGTTTACTATGTTGGTAGAACCATAAAAAGTAGGAATTGGAATATCAAAGAAAGCAGTATTTTTCAGGAAGTTCATTTAGAAGGCTTTTCTAAATTGGGAAATCATTTTATTTTTTATCCAAATGTGAAAAAAATTGTCCAAAATTCTGACTTAATATTAATAGGAGGTTATAATTCTACGGCTTCATACTTATTTACTTTTTATGCCAAACGTTTAAAAAAGAAATTAGTATTTGTAATGGATGGTATTTCACCTCAAAAGATTAAAGAAAGTAGAAGTATAAAATTAATTCCAAAAAGATGGATTATTAAAAAAATGGATGCTTTTTTCGCAAATGGAGAAGTTTCTAGAGACTATTTGAGATTAAACTATCAAATAAATGATCAATATATCTTTAATCAATTTTTGACAGTAGATGTCAAAAAAATAAATGAAATAAGAAAAGGATCATTAAGTAAAATAACTAAAATAAAAAATGATAAATATAATAATAGATTTACCATATTATACGCTGGAAGGTTGCTTAAGAGGAAACAAGTTATAAATATTCTGAAAGCTGTTTCAAAAGTTAAGAATAATCAAGATATTCAGATTGTGATTATTGGATCTGGTGAAGAAAGTAAATCACTTAAAGAATATGCAAGAAATTCATATTTAAACGTGGATTTCATAGATTTTATATCAGATCAAAAAGTTTTATTTGAATATTATAATATTGCAGATTGCTTCATTTTACCTTCTGTCGATGAGCCATGGGGATTGGTTGTCAATGAAGCTGAATCGGCTCATCTTCCTGTTATAGCCACTGAAGCTTGTGGTTGCGTGAATGATTTAGTAAAAGATGGATATAACGGATATGTTTTAAGAGAGAACAACATAGATGATTTAGCTGATAAAATTTATTTAATTTCAAAAAATAGAGAACACGCAAAAGTTATGGGAAATAATTCGTTTGAATTAATATCTAATTGGACTCATAGTAATTCTGCACTATCATTTAAGAAGTTATTGGAGGAAATTTTTTGAAATGAGTAAAATAGACTTTGTGGTTACATGGGTTGACTCAAACGATCCTAAATGGTTGAAGGAAAAAAAACAATATTATAAAGAGAAGTTTATGGAAGATATATTAAATGATGAGTCCAAATTTAGAGATTGGGATTTTTTTAAATATTGGTTTAGATCTCTCGAAGCCAATACTCCATGGGTAAATAAAGTTCATTTAGTAACCTATGGTCATATTCCAGAATGGTTAAATATTAGCCATCCTAAATTAAATATAGTTAATCATAAGGATATATTACCAAAATCTTCCTTACCGACATTTAATTCCCAAGCTATTGAATTATGTCTTCACAAGATAGAAGATTTAAGTGAGAATTTTGTTTATTTTAATGATGATATGTTTATTAATGCCTTTTGTGAAGAAAAAGACTTTTTTGAAAATAGCCTACCAAAAGATTATGGAATTTTTAATGTAATATCTCCTTCATATGGAGGAATTGAGCATGCTATAGTTAATAATTTGGAAATAATAAACAAGTATTTTGAAAAAAAAAATGTTTTAAAAAGGAATGTGAACAAATTTTTCAATTTTAGTTACGGAAAAAATAATTTAAGAAATTTATTTTTATTGCCTTGGAATAAATTTACTGGCTTTTATGAACCTCATTCAGCGATTTCATTAAAGAAAAGTAGTTTTCAAAAGGTATGGGATAAAGAAAATGCCTATTTGACTAAAACTGTTCATTCAAAATTTAGGAGTAAAGAGGATTTGAATTTTTGGGTAGTTAGATATTGGCAGATTTGTACTGGAGAATTCTCTCCCCAAAAAATAGGTATATCTAAAATGTATTATTTATCAGATTATAGTTCTTCATTACTTAAAGATATTAAAGATTCAAAACATAAGTTAATTTGCTTAAATGACTCATCAGATGTAAAAAATTTTAATAAAGTAAAAGATGAAATTAATTCTGCATTTGAAAAAAAATATCCAACTAAATCTAGTTTTGAGATATAGTTTTCTTTAAACTTTGTACGATGCAAGATTTTTACGAACAATAGTCTAATAATCATTACAATTATGAAGAAGAAATAAATGTAATTATGTGGAGGTAATAATGAATGTTTCAATAATAATTCCTTTTTTTAATGCTGAAAATCATTTGGAAAATTGTTTAGTTAGCTTTTTAAAACAAACAGTACAAAATTATGAAATAGTTCTAGTGGATGACGGTTCCATTGACAAATCAAAAGAAATAATAGCGAAATTCAATCAAAAGCTCAATATTAAATATATATATCAAAATAATAGTGGAGTTTCGGCCGCAAGAAATCTTGGAATCTTAAAATCTACGAATAGATACCTTCTTTTCGTAGATGTTGATGATACTATTTATCCTACTTTTGTAGAAAAGTTTATGAACTCTATAAAATTTGAAAATCAACTTACATGCTGTTCATATTTAATTGATTTTCCTTTAGAAAATAAGATTTACACATTATCATTGGATACTGTTAAAACAAATAATGGTGCGATTTATACTATATTTCATTTAGACACTTTAGGAGCACTAAATGTAGTATGGAACAAATGCTTCGATAAAGAAATCATTGAAAAAAATGATATTCGCTTTGATATTGGCTTAAAATCAGGTGAAGATTTAGATTTTGTTTACAAATACTGCAAATATGTAAAAGAAGTCATAATAATAGAGGATGCCTTATATCGTTATATAAGGGTAGATGGTCAATCCACTTTAAGTAAATATATACCATTGCTGAATGAAAATTTGAATCAAGTACAAAAAAGTAGAGAAGAATTTTATAGTAATTCATCATTACCAGAATCGACCTACAAAGATTTCCTAGAGAAATCATATATTTACAATAAGATGATTGTTCTAAATAATTGTTATAAGAAAGATGCTCCTAGAAATGAAAAATCAGAAATAGTAAGACAATTGTTAAATGATCCTTATTTAAAAAAAATAGTAAATTCACATGTGGCAGTTTCTCTTGCTGAAAAATTATTTTTCTATTTTATAAAAATGAATAAACCAATATTGTTAATTCAATTTTATAATTTTCTCTTTTGGTTAAGACGTAACTTTAATAAGATATACAAGAAAATGTATCCATATATTTTTAATAGAAAAAATGTTAAATAGGGAGATAAATAAACTTTGGAGAAAAAAAAAGATACTAAACTATTAATGATTAATATGGTTTCCAGTGGAGTTTTTCAGCTTTTGATGCTTATTGTACCTATTATAACTACACCATATGTTTCAAGAATTTTTTCTCCAGAACAGTTGGGATTATATGCATCAAGTTATAGTATGGCGAGCATTTTTGTTACGATAGCTATGTTTGGTATTCCTATTTATGGAGCAAGGAAAATAGCACAATCTAATGACAAGGAAACCAGAACTAAAAATTTTTTTAGTATTTGGTTTTTACAGATTTTTTTTTCAGTCATTTGCTTTGCATTATTCAATTTTATAGTTATTGCTTTCAGATTGGACAATATGTATTATTTTCAATCTTTTCTAATTTTAGTAACTATTTTTGATATATCTTGGTTTTTTATCGGCCTTGAGGAAATAAGAAAAAATATACTTAGAAATTTTATTACTAAATTGATTGCAACCTTATCAATCTTTTTATTCATAAAAAAAAGTTATCAACTAGATATATATTTATTTATTAATGTTTTAGCAATGTTGTTGGGAAATTTAACAATGTTTACATCATTAAGGCCACATCTAATTCTCAAGAAAAAATATTATCATTTTTCTAAGGACTTTCTTACCGTGAAAGAATCCTTCCGGTTATTGATACCAATGTTAATTGATACTACAAAAAATGCCTCATCCAAACTTATTTTGGTAAGTTTAGCTGGTAATTATCAAGTAGGTATTTTTGATCAAGGATCAAAAATCATTGTATTATTGTTAGGTATATTAACTTCTATGTCTAGTGCTTTAGTACCCAGAATGTCTCATTTTGTTAGTTTAAATAGAAAAAACGAATTGAATAAGTATTTTAAGGTTTTCAATTCAATTATATGCGTATTTTCTGTAATTGTTATTTCTGGAATAATTTCCGTTGGAGAATTTTTTGTACCGTTATTCTTTGGTGAGGGCTATTCAGGGGTAGTTCCAGTATTGATCATTGGTTCGTTTGTAATTCTATTTGGAACTTTGAATGGTTTTATGATGAATGGATTAATAATACCGTTGTCTCTTGATTCTGAATTAATTAAAGCTTCATCCATATCAATGTCTAGTGTTGTTTTATTAAATTTAGCTTTTAACAAATATTTAGGGGCTATAGGAGCTATGTTGTCTTATTTGAGCAGCACAATAATCCTAACAATAATTTATTGTATCTTCCTTAGAAAAAATATTGACTTGAAATCTTTTTTTATTAAAATAACTACAACTATAATCTTAATAATAATAAATTATTTAATTGTGTTTGTAATTAAAAATAGTATAATAATGACTGGGAATATTAGTAATTTTATTCTGTTTGGAGGAATATCAGTTTTCATTTCCCTAATATTAATTTATATAATTACGTTAAAAAGTAGTATTTTCTTTGATGGTTCTGTAAAATCAGTATTCAACTTTTTTAAAAGCAAGTATTAATTTGTATCAATGAGTAAACTTTTTTCCTAAATCTAGTTTTCTATGAAAATAGATATAATATTAAAAAAATACAAAGATAAGCTTATAATCAAACTTTTTTTAAATTTAAAAATTTAAATTATGTAGAATAATTTTTTATTGATATGAACGCGTTAAGCTTGCCTTTTCTATAGGATGGAGAAAGAATAATTGCTCGAAGATATTACTTCCAATATTTTTGTAATACTTTCAATTATTAAAAATATATTATTAAAATAAATGATTAAAATTTTATTGTAATACAAGTAATATATGAATAAAGAAACTTAAGAATTAATGATGATATTTATGCTCGCAAACTGCAAAGATAATGTGATTGTATATATGATAGGAACTATTCTAATAAGTTATAAAAAGTAATTATTTTAATCTTAATTAGAATAGTTTAACAGTTACTAAAATAGTAATAAAATATATTTGAAAAACTATATAATGAGCATATGTTGGTTATGATTCAGGTATTTGTTAGATAAATATCTTTAATTATTAACGTTCAAACTTCCGCCAATCAAACAAATTAATCACCCCGATTGCTTTAAACGTCAAATAGATAAAATGACCATAATTATGGCCAATCAGATGTAACGCATCAGCGGAAGCTCTTTTATTCGACCAAAGAGTAAAAGCTAATATTATGGCTAAGATCAACAGACCTTTTCCTAATGCAAAGACAATTGTTTTTGCAGGGAGGGGTCTTTTTTTTGTGAGGAAAAAGCCGAATAAAAGGACAAAGTTAACTAGTAACAAAAAATGTGCAGCAGCTGTCCATAGGGTTATTGTTCCTGTAGGTGTGAAGAAGTCGGTGAAAACGCAAGCGACGACTGCAGTCAAATTTAGCAAGTATAGAGGAAGGCGGAAGGTTGGTTTCTTTTCTTCACTCTTTATTTCTGGTTCTTCTGCTAATTGTTCTGGTTTTAGTAGTGACTCTAAATCGATTTGATAGAGATCACTTAATTTGATCAATGTATCGATGTCTGGGGTACTTCGGTTGTTTTCCCAATTTGAGATCGTTTGTCTGGTAACAAATAATTTTTCGGAAACTTCTTGTTGGGTGAGTCCTAACTTCAAGCGACTCTCTTTTATTTTTTCAGCTATAGTCATTTCAATGCTCCTTCTGACATATCCTATCATAAAGCGGTTCAAAGAAACAATTGTAAAGCTTGATTTAACGAAAAAATGCACAAGTTCTTTTCTTTGTTCCTATAAGATTAAATTAAAATGAGCTTATGTCAGATATTCCTAAAAAATTTCCTGAAAGTGCTTGATTTTTTTCAGTGAATCCTTCACCTGTAATAAGTAACAATTGTCATATATGAAGTAATAAATGTTCAAAGATAGCACATATTCAGAGTAGAAGATAGTCTTACTCGAATCATTCGAAAAAAGAAAGTCACGATTAAGTAAAAAATAGTTTCCTTTTTATGAAAATGAAATCATTGATAAAACAAGGGTGCAAAGGAACTTTGCGCTGATTTGCACTGGATTTGCTTGAAGAAGAGGGTGCTTGAATTATAAAATTCTGAAGAGGTGATGCAATGCGATGACAAGTGAATCAGGTAAACATACGCTCAATGGTATTTCATGTGCCCGCATAAAAAACTTTTGTTAGGAGTGGATGATACGCTAAATAAAAAAATGTTTGTAAATTAAAAATTAATAAATTATAATGATTTTTAGGCGTAAAAAAAGTTTGGATAAAAAGGTTTTTATTTTGAAAAAGAAGGTTAAGGTGAAAGTTTGTGAAAAAGAAGTTTAAATCTATTCTATCTTTAGTAATCTTATTAAGTGCTGCAGTGGTAACGCCAGCATTTCAGGTAGTGGCGGAAAGCCAAGTGTTTTCAGAATCTCCGCAGGTGGATCAGGAAGAAGTGAAAACTGTACAATCTGATGATACGAATGCTTCTGCGGATGCTGGACAAGCTACCACTCAAGCAGCAGAAAATGCTACACTAACAACAATGACCTCAGCGCGTGTGGATGCTGAGAACGAACAAACACAAGCAAGTAGTGACAGTAAAGAAGCCATCAGCGGATCAGAAAATAAAGAAGAACCTGCTGCAAGCCCTGTAAATAATGTCCCTTCTTCTGTTGATCCGTCGTCTGCAAGAGCTGCCAATGCACAACTGACGGTTCAAGTTTTAGATAGTAATTCAAACCAGCCAATCCAAGGCGCTTATTTCACATTGACCTCCTCGACATCTGGTGAAGTGACGTTGTTAGTCACGGACAGTTCAGGAAAGGTAACGATTCAGGTTCCTTCAGGGGGCTACTTTATTAAGCAAGTGGGTACAACGAATCAAAGATTGAACTACGCATTTACATCGATTGGAAATTCTATCAATTTGCAAGCAGGAGAAACCAAAACATTGGCACTTTATGAGCGTCAAATTGTAGGCGAGTATGCTTTTGGAGATAGCCCCGATACGATTCATATTCCTGTAAACAGTAACTTCGATTTCTCAACACAGGCATTAGGGATCGAGGCGTTTAAGTTAAATTTTAGCGGCAACATAGAAAAAAGTATTTCTGACTCACAGATCTTTCCGTACTACACAAATGTTGATCCGAGCAAACCGGGGACTTACGTAGCAATTTTTATGGCTAGACAAGCCTCATATAGTGTATATACAACACATGTAGTCAATGTCATTGTTGACCCGGAGCAGGTGGGAGAGGTAACTGTCAGATATCTTGATACTCAAGGGCAAGAAATCCATGAAACGAAGACTTTATCTGGTACCATTGGTGCTTCATATGATGCTAGTACGGATGAGTATAAGTTATCAATTGACGGTTACACCCTAGACGAAAGCCAATTGCCAGAAAATCTAAAAGGTGTATTTAGCGAAACGGCACAAACAGTCACCTACATTTACACAAAAAATCCCGTCCCCGCAGCAGATTTAACGGTCAAATATGTGGATACAGAAGGCGAAGAAATTCACTCTTCACAAACGATTAGCGGTAATGTGGGCGACTCTTACGATGCTAGTACAGAAAAATATCAACTAGCAATCGATGGCTACACTTTAGATCAAAGCCAATTGCCAGAAAATCTTAAAGGTGTGTTTAGCGAAACCGCGCAAACAGTCACCTATGTGTATACAAAGAATCCGATACCAGCAGCGGATATAACGGTTGAGTACGTAGATACAGAAGGCAAAGAAGTTCATCCTTCTCAAATTATCAGTGGAAATGTGGGCGATTCTTATAATGCTAGTACAGAAAAATATCAGCTAACAATCGAAGGCTACACTTTAGATCAAAGCCAATTGCCAGAAAATAATAAAGGTGTCTTTAGTGAAACCGCGCAAACAGTCACCTATGTGTATACAAAGAATCCGATACCAGCAGCGGATGTCACAGTCGAGTACGTAAATACAGAAGGCAACGAAATTCACGCTTCTCTAACGATCAGTGGAACCGTAGGCGACTCTTATGATGCAAGTACAGAAAAATTTCAACTAACAATCGAAGGTTACACTTTAGACGAAAGCCAATTACCAGAAAATCTTAAAGGCGTATTTAGCGAAAAAGCGCAAACCGTCACCTACATCTACACAAAAAATCCGATACCAGCAGCGGATATAACGGTCAAATACGTAGATACAGAAGGCAAAGAAATTCATCCTTCACAAACGATCAGTGGAAACGTGGGCGAGTCTTACGATGCCAGCACAAAAAAATATCAACTAACAATCGACGGCTACATAGTAGACGAAAGTCGGCTGCCGCAAAATGCCAAAGGCACATTTGGTAAGGAAGAGGCAACTGTGACGTATGTTTATACAAAAGAAAACGTAGCAACCGCCGTTATTTCTGATAAAAAAGAAAAAGAACCAACGGCGACTGTTGTTTCGAAAAAAAGCGCTTCTGCACAAAGATTGCCGCAGACCAATGAGCAGGGGACGTTGTTCCCGTTTGTAGTTGGTTTGTTCTTTATCGCCACGGCAAGCTGGCTTTATTTCAAAAAGCGTAAATAGTGATTAAGTAAGCCTTTGGGGAAAGGCGGTACTAACTATCAAAAAGGACAGCTAGGCTTCAGCTGTCCTTTTTGTTGCTTATTTACCTAAAAATGAAATGAATCCCAGGGAATCATAAAGAAAATGGCAGATCCAGCTGGCCCATACGCTATTGGATTTTTTCCAAACATAGTTGAGTGCCAATCTGGCAGGCATCAAGGTGATCAATAATTGAGCTGGATGAAAGCCGTACGCTGGGATGTGCCATAAAGCGAATAGCACACTGCAAATGATGGATGACCAGGCAAAAGAAAGGCCTCTTTTCTGCAACGCCAACAAGAGGTTGGTGCTCAGCAATTCTTCTCCCATCAGCATAAAGGGGACTTGCAAAAAGACCATTTGGACAGTGATGGTTTCGCTGATCGAGTTGGTTGTTGGTTGTCCAAAAATAGCGGCATAAATAAAGAAAAAGAACACGCCAGTCAAAATGACGAAAGGGACACCCCACAATAAAACGGTGAACCGAAAATGTTTGAACTGCTCCAAAAAGGTCGTTCGGAAGAAAAAATACCCTGCACTAAATGCGAAGACCAGATTCCAGATGGTACCGACGATCGATAACACGGAATCGTTTAGTGGGGTATAAGGAAGTAATTGATAGGTTAATCCTGTGATTAAGGTAAGAACGAATAAATAAACTGCTGATTTGTGTTTCATTTTGAACACATCCTTCATAGTAATTGCCACATGCTGAATTATAAACAGAAAAACATCAAAGTACAAAAAGATATCTCTCATTATTTTTAAACAAAAAGAAAAAGCAGTGAACACGATATCATACTTGGCAGAATTGGTTTTCTTAAAAGCAGAATAAAGGATTTCTAAGAACAATTCTCAAAATTTGTGAACAAAAAGAGAAGTTTATAAGAATCTCTGTAACACTGTTGAAATATTATTACGCTTATGTTACATTTTGTTTACGTTATTATGTTTGAGGGAGAATGTTTATGAAGAAATCAAGCAATGATTCAAATAATTCACAACATAGAGAAGCGACTTCTGAAAAACAAGCACCTACTTCAAGGGTCGAATCACATCAAAAGCAAACAACGGGAACGACAAGACGCACGCCAACCGCCAATCGTCAAGTTTCTAAAAAGAAGCCAACCCATCGCAAATATCTCTTTTCATTGATGACGCTGCTGACAATCGTCATTATCGCCACTGGGGGCTATATCGCTTTTACTTTGAAGCAGCAAGAAGCATTGGCACGCGAAAAATATGAAGCTGCCGCGCAAAAGCTATTAGCATCCATCCAAGAAGAGCAGGCCAAAGAGGGAATTCCCGCAAAACTTGAAACATTGTCTGATGGGGACAAAAAAGAATTGATTTTCCGACCAAAAGAAGAAAGTGCCATCCCGGTAAAGGATGCAAGTAAGAAATTATCGACCATGGCGAACAAGCTATGCAAAAAACACGCCGACAAAGAGACTGTTACGATTGCTCGGATTCAGGCACAAGCTGTTGCATCAAAAGTGTCAACCTATTCCTTAAAAGCGGACAGCTATGTTTGGAATCGGGAGACTGGGCGGTTTGAAGATGCGGATAGCGTGGTTGCCGATCCAATTTTTATTTCCGAGAAAACCGGCAATGAATTATCCTTGAAAGACTTGGTTCCAGATGAAGGCAGCTTGCTAGGAATCCAGCAAGTGATTCAACAAAAGCTTTTGGATCAAGCCAAAGAACCGACTAAAATCATTGATGCGGTCTTGGGGATGGACCGAATCACCTATGATTCAAAGTTTACTTATGATCCTGAAAAAATAACGCTCCAGTTGCCGCAAAATCAAACTGGCGTATCCGAGATCACTTTGGCTTACAAAGAGATTGCGCCGTTTATTGATCCAGAGCTGGTCAATGCGGATCAATTGAAAGAGCAACAAGCGATGTTAGACGAAAACAAAAAATATGTTGCGTTGACTTTTGATGATGGACCAAATGATACTTCGACATTGGATCTCTTAAAAATCTTGAAAGACAATGATGTGAAGGCAACGTTTTTTGAATTAGGCCAAATGGTGGATCGATACCCTGAAGTCGCAAAAAAAGTCCATGAGGAAGGGCATGAAATTGCCAGCCACTCCTATTCTCATCCCCAATTAAATACGTTGTCGCCAGAGGAGGTCAAAGCGGAAATAACCAAAACGGACAAAGCCATCTATCAGGCGACAGGGGTCTTGCCTAAGAATTTGCGCCCGCCATATGGAGCGATCGATCAACAAAGCGCCCAAGCGGCAGGAAAATCAATCATTCAATGGAGTGTTGATACCGAGGATTGGAAGCTAAAAGATCCAAACAAGATTTTGAAGGTCGTCCAAAACAATGTTTACGATGGATCGATTATTTTGCTACATGATATTCATCCGAAATCTGTTCAAGCCGTGCCGGGCATCATCAAAGCACTCAAAGCGCAAGGCTATGAATTTGTGACGGTCGATCAATTGCTCAATGGTAGCCAAATACCAATGTATCAATACTTTGGTGCAACAGATGAACGCAGTGTTAGCTAATAGCTGAAAAAGGAAGTGATGGCAATCATCACTTCCTTTTTTTATTAAACGAACGCTGCAGTTGCCGCTTTATCACTCAGAGGAGGCAAATGCTCGGAGGTAGTCATCATCCAGCAGTAAAGCAAAATCATCGGCAAGGGCACCTTGATCCAATTCTCGCATGATAGCTAGCATCTTTGTGGTAATCCTTTTGCCTGCTTTTTTGTCACCGGCTCTTAAGAGCAACACGCCTTGGAAAAACTTGCAGACGGCTTGGTGGAAAAATTCTTTGTAGTCTGTCGCCAAAAGTTTTAATTGGACGACGAGAACTTCCGCCGCATCGTATTGCTGGTGTTTTAGCGTATATTCGATCAAATTGATCAGTAGTGCGCAATAGATTTCCCGACCTTTTTCCATATCGATGTAGTATTCGAGCATCTTGGATACTTTTTTGAAGAAGAGGAAATTATGGTCGTTGTCCAAAAGATCGATGGTGTTGCCAAATAGTTGGATTTCTTGTAACGTCCAGCTCTCAACATCAACGAGATAGGAGATAATCGTTTGACGATCACATTCCAAAACCGCACGTTTCCGATAGACGTCATGCTCTGCCAAGCATTGCAGCATGCGAATCCGTGAGCGAACCTCCGCGATGCGGACCTTGTTAAGTCGGCTAGAGGTTTGCTGCAGCTCCTGTAATAGAATTTGTAACTGGTTGATATCGTGCTTGTTTGAGTATTGCGTGTACCGATGGTTGTAGCTGTTTTGCTCATCCAGCCGATAGCCATTCGCGATATAGAGAAATTCATCGATATCCATTGATAGATTTTCTAAGATTTGCAACAGCAGGTTGGCAGCAATCTGATGCTTGCCTTTTTCAAATTCGATGGCATAGGATTTTGAAATAATCGTGCCATAGACTTCTTTTTGGGTGAAGCCTTTTTTCAATCGGATATGTCTGATCGTTTCACCATACATAAGAAAGCCTCCGCTCTCATTGAATTAATGAAATCATGTATCCCCATTATAGTAAAACAAGTCCAGTGTAGGAATTAAAAAGGTCTTATATTTCAGACCGCTTCTGATTTGATGGAAGGATGTTTCGCGGTAATGTGCACCCAGAGAGGGCGTGAAATAATAAGAAAGCGTGAGAACGATTCGTTCTCACGCTTTTTTCTCAGACAAAACTAAGACATATCAATACAAGAATCATTACTAACCAATCCATCTTCTCATGCTCCTTATGTGGTATTAGAAGAAGACGATTGGGCAGCAGCGTTTCCTTCTTACCAGCAAGTATAAACAAAAAGAAGCGAATGAACGCTTACGTCCAAAATATAAGACCAAATAGCTACGGAAGAATTTCCCTGAAAGAAAAATGTAAATGGCGATTGAAGAAATTTCATTTCATGATTGCTCACGCTCGATTTTAATAGGAGATTTTCATTCCTTTTTTCACAGAACGTTCTGGGAGCTTTTCGAGCCCATTTTTTTCGTCGGTAAGAGTTATTTTAGACAATATCGTGAAAAACGCCTGAAATATTTTTGTTTTTTTTATTTTCGTAGGTAAAAAACGGGGTTGAAGACAAGAAAAAACAACATCATCGTTTTTCTCTCTTCTTGAGTATAAAGAAACAAATATAATCGTATTCATTGTATTGATTAATTATAAGGATTAAGGTGCTTTTTTTGATAAAAAATGATAACTTTTTATCGTTATGCACCTGTTTATAAGATAAATATAAATAATCTGTGCTTGTTTATAAAATAAATGTTTTATGTTTTGTAACGTTAATTCCAGTGTTTTTTTAATTATTTATCGTGTTTATAATTTGTTGGAAAGAAATAAATTTGCTAAAATTTTGTTACACAGTGTGTTCGATTAGTTATTTTATCCCTCGGTTTTCACAAGCGCATTCTAATGTGCTGTGAAACTATTTGAACAAAAATCACTGGGTTTTTCAGAAAGCATGCGAAAAAATCTTCGCTTTGCGATCGGTAACTTTTGTTTTCTCTCTATGCCTTTGGGTGTTGGGTTGAAATAGATTTTCATCTGGTTTAAAAGGGGGCAGGAATCATTCCAGAGATCATCAGTTTTATCTTTTGTCGGTTAAATTTTTTTCGAACAGGAGGAGAATGAATGAAAGGCATTAATTACAAAAAGCTCATGGATTCAAAGAAAAACACACGCGTTCGAACAAAGAAAAATATTATTGCGAATTTAACTGTCAGTGGGATGTTGTTGACGAGTACGGTGGTCGTGCCAGCAAGTTTGTTATGGGCACCAACGACGGTTGAAGCTGCTTTGGTTTCAGCTGAACTTTTCTCAGATATCACAGCGTCTAATAACTCAGGCACGAGTGCGTCTGCACCTTATGCAACGCCTGGTGCAACGAACCAAGTCAATTTCTCGATTTCTGGATCAAATGCAGTAACGGTTGATGTCTTGAATGGGGACAAAGTCGCAGTTATTGGGGTTCCTCAAGGGCTTACTGGTTTGGTTCAACCGGCAGGAAATGCGTCGATTTCCACCAATGTGACACTACAACTGGGGAATTTCCCAGCCTTGCAAACCTTGATCGGGACAGTCACACCAGCAGTCAATACCTTGATCAGCACGGTGGATGGAATCGTCAATCAAAATTTAGCTGACGCACTGGATATTCCGCCAACAATCGTTGGTGGCTTGCCGAATCCGTTGTATACGGCGGCTTCAATCGTGGATGTCAGCGAAGTGATCTCCGTCAACTTAAATGAAATTACGACCCAGTTAGACTTACTAAACCAACTTGGGCAATTTGGCCAAGCGAATTTTGAAGTTCCAGCTGGACTAACCGAAAATGAACGTGCCCTGATCGCCAATGTGGATGATGGTTTATTTATCGTTGTCAATCAGCGCATCAATCAAATTCTTGATAATTTACGAGCAGCACAGATCCAAGTCAGTATTCTAGATGGTGCCAGCGGCATCCCAGGAATTGGTACCTTGATCAGCGGGATCAATACACTGGTTCAAACGACGGTCAATACTGCCAAAGCGACTTTAAATGGCACGGTTGAAACTGCTCAAAATGTCTTAAATGCTACGACCGATCTAGCAGATCAGGTCGCTTCTGCTTCTGTTTTAGGTCAAACCAATGTGGTGATTCCAACGAATGTTACCAGTCCGACCTATGCGCAATTGGTTGAAAATGGTGTGGCGAATCCTTCCACTCCTTACGAAGCTCGCTTTGAAGCAACGATGTCTCAGCTTGACCTCATCACCATTGATTTATTTACGGATGCTGACGGCAATAACTCGATTTGGTTTGCACCAGATACACCAGAAGATCAAACCGATACACCAACGATCAATCCATTGACAGCAGGGGAAACGACGATCAGCGGAACAGCAGAGCCAGGCGCAGCCATCACATTGGTGATCAACGGCGGTGCACCTATTACCACAACCGCAGATGCTGACGGCAATTGGACGACCGATGTCCCTGAATTGGTAGAAGGTGATACAGTCACAGCAGTAGCGGAAGCGGATGGGGAATCAGCTAGTGAACCTGCGACGGCAACGGTAGCAGCACCAGTGGTCAATGCCCCAACGGCTTCGATTACAGGAAACAGCACCGATGGGTATCCTGTGACGGGGACAGCCGCAGCAAATGCAGCCATTGAAATCACCAATGCCGAGGGTGAAGTCGTTGGCACTGGGACGGCAAATGAGAACGGCAACTACAGTATCACGTTGAACCCAGCAGATGTAGCAGAAAATGAAAACTTGAATGTTGCTGCAATCGTTACTGCTGGTGGTCAAACGTACCGCAGTGGCAATACGCCAATCGTCGTTCCAGCAGACGATGCCGAGCAACAAACGGGAACACCAACGATCCAACCAGTGACTGCCGGGGATACAAGCGTCAGCGGAACGGCTGAGCCTGGTGCCTCGATTACTGTGACCGTCAACGGTGCAGATCCGATCGTGACGGAAGCCGATGAAGAGGGCAATTGGCGTGTTGATGTGGACGAAGTGTCAGAGGGCGATACGGTTTCAGCTGTCGCCGAACTAGAAGGACAAACACCAAGTCAGCCAGCAAGTACCACCGTGTCCGCCTTGACGGTCAATGCCCCAACGGCTTCGATCACAGGAAATAGTCAAGAGGGCTATCCAGTGACTGGAACAGCTACACCAAATGCGGCCATTGAGATCACCAATGCGGATGGCGAAATTGTCGGAACAGGTACTGCCAATGAGAATGGCGTTTATACGGTGACGTTAGATCCAGCAGATGTTGCCGCGGAAGAAACCCTGAATGTGACGGCGGTTGTGACCGCTGGCGGCGAAACCTATCGAAGCAACCCGACACCTGTTGTGGTGCCTGCAGATATCTTGCAGACGGAAACACCAACGATCGATCCAGTCAATGCTGGAGATACGACTGTTAGTGGGACAGCCGAACCGGGGGCAACGGTAACGATTACGCTTCCTGAAGGCGACCCAATCACGGCTGAAGCCGATGATGAAGGCAACTGGGAAGCAACGGTTCCTGAATTGTCAGAAGGCGATTCCGTGACGGTCGTAGCTGAGTCTGAAGGCAAAGATCCGAGTGCCCCAATCACCGTGAGTGTAAGCGGTTTGACTGTGGCGGCGCCAACAGCTACGATCACTGGAAATAGCACAGATGGGTATCCAGTAACGTGAACAGCGACTGCCAATGCAGCGATTGAAATTTTGAATGAAGCAGGCGATGTCGTTGGTAGTGGAACAGCCGATGACGAGGGCAACTTCACGATCACCCTTGATCCTCAAGAGGTGGCAGCTGGCGACAACTTGCGGGTGGAAGCGATCGTGACGGCTGGTGGTGAAGACTATCGCAGTACAGGCACACCGCTTGTAGTTCCTGCAGATGATGTAGAAAACTTGACGGAAACACCAACGATCGACCCAGTAACAGCTGGGGATACGACCGTCAGCGGAACGGCTGAACCAGGGGCAACTGTGACGATCACGCTGCCTGAAGGCGATCCGATCACGGCAGAAGCCGATGACGAAGGCAACTGGGAAGCGACGGTTCCTGAATTATCAGAAGGCGATACAGTAACAGTCGTTGCCGAAGCTGAAGGCAAAGATCCAAGTGCACCGATTTCCGTGTCCGTTGATAGTGTTACGGTCAGTGCACCGAGCGCTTCCATCACAGGCAATAGCACGGAGGGCTATCCAGTCAGCGGAACAACGACACCGAATGCGGCAATTGAGATTTTGAATGAAGCAGGCGATGTTGTTGGTAGCACGACGGCGGATGACACGGGTGCTTATACCGTGACCTTAGATCCATCCGATGTGGCGCCAGAAGAAGCCTTGCAGGTGGTGGCAGTTGTGACAGCGGGCGGTCAAGACTACCGTAGTAATGCCACGCCAATCACGGTACCAGCAGACATTGAACAAACAGGGACACCAACGATCGATCCGGTTACAGCGGGTGATACCACGATTAGCGGAACGGCAGAACCAGGGTCGACGGTTACTGTGACGATCACCGATCAAGAACCAGTAACGGCTGAAACGGATGACGAAGGAAACTGGCTTGCAGAAGTGCCAGCAGTTTCTGGTGGCGATACAGTCACAGTCGTTGCGGAAGCCGAAGGCAAAGAGCCAAGCGCGCCAATCAGCGTCGGGGTCGCAGGAGTGACGGTGGCAGCACCGACAGCGATCATCAGCGGCAATAGTACCGATGGTTATCCAATCACGGGGACTGCACCAGCGAATGCAGCGATCGAAGTGCTGAATGAAGCAGGCGATGTGATCGGTACTGGCACAGCCGATGGGGATGGAAACTATACGGTAACCATCGCACCAGCCGATGCAGCACCAGAAGAAACCTTGTCTGTCGTTGCGATCGTAACAGCTGGCGGGGATGAGTACCGCAGTCCTGCTACACCAGTGACGGTCCCAGCAGATGAGCTTGAACAAACAGCATTACCAACCATCGACCCAATCAATGCAGGGGATACGACGATCAGTGGGACTGCCGAACCAGGTGCTACGGTGACGGTAACAATCCCAGATGAAGAACCGGTGACTGGTGAAGCCGATGACGAGGGCAACTGGACGGTTGAAGTTCCTGAAGTTTCTGAAGGAGAAACCGTCACAGTGGTCGCACAAGCACCAGACAAAGACCCAAGTGCACCAATCAGTGCTGGGGTCAATGGGTTGACGATTGCTACACCAACCGCGACGATCAGTGGCAATAGTACCGATGGGTACCCAGTAACGGGAACGGCACCAGCAAATGCAGCCATCGAAATCTTGAATGCCGATGACGAGGTGGTAGGTACTGGCACTGCCAATGACGAAGGCCAATACACGATCACGTTGACGAATGATGATGCGTCTCCAGCTGAAACCTTACGGGTGGTGGCGGTAGTCACAGCTGGTGGTCAAGCCTACCGCAGCGCGGCTGCCCCAATCACAGTACCATTGGATCAAACCGCAGTCCCAACCATTGAAGCGGTGACAGCCGGCGACACCACGATCAGCGGAACGGCTGAACCTGGTGCGACAGTTTCGGTAACGATTGGTGACGCAGAGCCAGTCACTGCCGAAGCAGATGACGAAGGCAATTGGACGGCAACGGTGCCCGAGGTTTCTCAAGGAGAAATAGTTTCCGTGGTAGCGACCCTTGATGGGGAAACGCCAAGTGACGCAGCAACGGTCGTCGTAAATCCACTTAGTGTGGCGACACCGACAGCAGCGATCAGCGGCAATAGTACCGATGGGTATCCAGTTACAGGAACGGCCACGCCGAATGCAGCGATTGAGATTTTAAATGCAGCCGATGAGGTTGTCGGCAGTGGCGAAGCAAATGAGGAGGGTGCCTACAGCATCACCTTGAGCAGTAGTGATGTTGATCCTTCAGAACCACTTCAGGTGGTGGCAGTGGTAACCGCTGGCGGCGATGAATACCGCAGTGCGCCGCTTTCCATCGTGGTCCCAGCAGACCAAACGACCACACCAACGATCGAGCCAGTGCAAGCAGGGGATACATCCGTTGGAGGAACTGCCGAACCTGGTTCAACGGTGACGGTGGAGATCCCTGGAGAAGATCCAGTGACTGCCGAAACGGATGAGGAAGGCAATTGGACAGTCACCGTACCAGAACTTTCAGAAGGCGACACGGTCACAGTGGTTGCGGAAGCTGAAGGCAAAGACCCAAGTGAACCAATCAGTGTCGGTGTCGGTGCCTTGAACGTGGCAGCACCAACGGCAACGATCACTGGCAACAGTACTGACGGCTATCCAGTTACAGGGACAGCACCAGCCAACGCAGCCATTGAGATCTTAAATGATGCGGGTGAAGTGGTGGGCAGTGGGACTGCCAATGGAGACGGTGAGTATACGATCACCTTGACAGAAGGTGTTTCTCCAGCAGAAACCTTGCGAGTGGTGGCAATGGTAACAGCTGGCGGACAAGAATACCGCAGTCCAGCAACTAGTATCGTGGTGCCAGAAGATAACGCAGAAGACCAAACAGCGGCACCAACTGTCGCACCCGTGGTTGCTGGGGATACAACCGTTAGCGGAACGGCTGAACCAGGAGCAGAGGTAACCGTTGAACTGCCAAGCGGCAATACTTACACTGCAACAGCGAATGACGAAGGTGAGTGGACGGCAACTGTGCCGACGGTTTCTCTAGATGATGTTTTGACAGTTACTGCTTTGGCAGACGGTAAAACAGAAAGTTTACCAGTTACAGTGACGGTGCAAAGCAGGCGAGTACCCAGTGGTTTACCAAAATGGTCATGTCAAAGCAACGGCGACGATTACAGTCGTTGCGAACCAAGAAACGGTAGTCGCCAAAGATAGTACGATTTATGAAGGCGATGACTGGCAAGCCGCCGACAACTTTGTGTCGGCAACAGATAAAGACGGCAACGCAGTAAAACTGACTGATATCACAACAGTAGGTACAGTCGATAGCGCCACACCAGGGAAATATGAAGTAATTTATCGCAACGGCAAAGCTGAAGCGAAAGCCATGATCACCGTATTGGCAGATCAAACGAGTGTCAAAGCCAAAGACAGTAACTTATATGTTGGTGACGAGTGGCAAGCAATCGACAACTTTGTTTCGGCAACGGATAAAACAGGAGCAAACCTACCATTTTCAGGAGTGACCGTTAGTGGATCAGTTGATACTTCTAAAGAAGGTCAATATCCCGTGGTTTATCAAAACGGCAAAGTAAAAGCAACGGCGACGATCACGGTTGTTGCGAACCAAGAAACGGTGGCAGCTAAAGATAGTACGTTGTATGTAGGTGACTCATGGGAAGCCGCGGATAATTTTCTTTCCGCAACAGACAAAGACGGCAAGGCATTGCCGCTAACAGAAGTAACCGTTGATGGCACAGTTGACACCTCTAAAGCAGGCAGATATGAAGTGATTTATCGCAATGGCAAAGCTGAAGCGAAAGCCATGATCACCGTGTTAGCTGATCAAACGAGTGTCAAAGCCAAAGACAGTACCCTATACGTCGGCGATGACTGGGAAGCTGCCGACAACTTTGTCTCAGCCACAGACAAAACGGGAGCAACGGTTGAATTATCAGGAGTGATCGTTACTGGTACCGTCGATACCAATCAAGAAGGCACATGCGATGTCACTTATACGAATGGAAAAGTCAGCGCCACAGCGACAATCACTGTGGTTGCTCACCAAGAAACGGTCGTAGCAAAAGATAGTACAATCTATGAAGGAGAGAAATGGCAAGCCATCGATAATTTTGTCTCGGCAACAGATAAAAGCGGACAAGCAGTCGATTATGATCAAGTATTGATTAGCGGTACAGTCAATACTGATGTGCCTGGAAAATACCAAGTCATCTATCGAAATGGCAAAGCCGAAGCAACTGCCACGATCACCGTGTTGACAGATCAAACGTCTGTGACTGTGAAAGATAGCGTGATTTATGTCGGTGACAACTGGACAGCAGCCGACAATTTTGTCTCCGCTACAGATCGTGACGGTAAGTCACTCGCATTGGAGCAACTGCTGGTGGACGGTTCGGTGGATACGAAGAAAACGGGCACCTATCAAGTCACTTATTCAATCGTCACTGATGAAGCAGCAACTCCTAACTTTTTCGCACGTTTATTTGGTACTCGCTCACAAGAAGCAGTCACCGCCACAGCGACGATCAAAGTCGTTGAAAAAGCAGAAGAACCAGAGGAGAACGATCAGCAGCCAGAGAAAGATGATTCTGACAAAGGGCAAGAAAAACCAACGGATGAAGGGCAGACTGACAAACAAACCAAAGCGACCGCAAAGGACAAACGGTTGCTACCAAAGACTGGTACAGCCATCACTCAAGGCTATTCGATTGCAGGAGTGAGCCTTGTTGCTCTAGCGGGGATCGTCTTCTTTCGTAAGAAACACACGAACAAAAGCAGAAAAACAAAATAAGTCTCAATGACTCTAACAGCGGATATCCTTCACGATATCCGCTGTTTTTGTTTTTTAAAATACCTGCTGTATTGCGGTTTTCTTGTCCGATAAGCAGCCGTATAAAGAAGATATAAAGATGCTAGCAGAAGATTTACACTATTTTTATTTCTTTTTGCGTATGCTTACGTCATGAAGGAGTGAAGAATATGAATCTTGTTTTAGGAATAATCGGAGTGATCGTAATGATCTATCTCTTTTGGTACTTGTTTGAGGGGGGAGAACGATGAGTAGCTATTTTGTGCAAGGCTTTTTATTTTTACTGATCTTACTAGCAGCAGCGATTCCTTTGGGCTGGTATATCAAAGAAATCATGCAAGGAAAAACACCGCGGTTTGTCCGCTTTATTCAACCCATTGAACGGTTGACCTATCGAGTGATTGGTTCGGTCAGCAAAAAAGAAATGACCGCCAAAACCTATCTATTTTCAGTCTTGGCCGTCAGTGTCTTTTCCATCATCGGATTGACTGGATTATTGATGGTCCAGCATTGGTTACCGCAAGGGGCAGCCGTTGAGAACATGTCCTTTGACTTAGCATTGAACACAGCCGTCAGTTTTGTGACGAACACGAACTGGCAAGCTTACGCTGGGGAAGAAGCACTGACCAATCTTTCCCAAGCCTTAGGATTAACAGTGCAAAATTTCTTATCTGCGGCAGTAGGATTAGCCGTACTGTGTGCCTTGATTCGTGGGCTGCAGCAAAAGCAAAAACGTACGGTAGGGAATTTTTGGCAAGACATCACCCGTTCCTTGCTCTATATCCTTTTGCCACTTTCATTGATGTTAGCGATCTTGCTCCTGTCTCAAGGCGTTGTCCAAACGTTGAGCAGCGGCGTGGAAGTCAATGGATTTGAGGGGGAATCCTTTTGGATGGCGCTCGGACCAGTAGCGAGTCAAATCGCCATCAAGCAATTAGGGACCAACGGCGGCGGGTTCTTTGGCGCCAACGCTGCTCACCCATTTGAAAACCCAACGATGTTCAGTAATTTTTTAGAAAACTTAGCGATCTTGTTGCTGCCAGCTGCTTTGATTTTTGCCTTTGGATTTTGGATCAAAGAGTGGAAACAAGGACGTACGATCTTGATCACCGCAACCGTCTTTTTGATCCTAGCTTTTATTGGCGTAGTGATCAGTGAAGCTTATGGACCGCAATTCAGTCAAGTGCTTGGGAATGCCAATCTAGAAGGCAAAGAAGTACGTTTCGGTGTCGGTTGGTCGAGTCTCTGGGCAGTGAGTACCACCGCTGCTTCCAGTGGATCAGTCAATGCCATGCTGGATAGTTTCACACCACTCGGGGGTGCGATCCCGATGTTCTTGATGCAGCTGGGGGAAATCATCTTTGGCGGTGTCGGTAGCGGACTTTATGGCATGATCGCTTTTCTAGTATTGACGGTCTTTATCGCTGGTTTACTCGTGGGACGAACACCCGAATATATCGGCAAAAAAATCGAAGCTTTTGACATTAAAATGACGAGCATCGTTATTTTGACGCCATTGCTACTGACGCTTTTCGGGGCTATGTTGATGACCTTGCATCTTGACATCATGAGCTGGCTAACCAACCAAGGCGCCCATGGCTTTAGCGAACTGTTGTATGCAGCAACTTCCTTCAGCAACAACAACGGGAGTGCCTTTGGCGGCTTGACCGCAGATACTGTTTTCCTAAATAGTTTGGGTAGTATCTTGATGTTCGTTTCACGTTTCGTTCCCATCGCAGCCATTTTGTATCTGGCAGAAAACATGGGGGCCAAAAAGAAAACCGTTCGTAATGAAGGAACCTTGTCAACCACGAGTCCAGTATTTGTCACGATGCTGATCATTGTGATCATCGTGATCGGTGCACTGAGCTTTTTACCAGCGATGGCTTTAGGTCCAATCGCAGACTTCTTTACAACGAAATAGGAGAGAGAAAAAATGAAAAAAATCTATCAATGGGCGATCGGCGAATCCTTTAAGAAATTGGATCCTCGCCAACAAATCAAAAACCCCGTAATGTTTGTGGTTTACTTAGGGGCGATCTTGACAACCATTTTATGTTTTCAAGAACAAACGGTCCCGTTGTGGTTTAGCATCAGTGTGACCGTCTTCTTATGGTTGACCTTGTTGTTTGCCAATTTTGCCGAAGCAGTGGCAGAAGGGCGCGGCAAAGCACAAGCGGATAGTTTGAAGCAAGCCAAAAAAGAAATCATGACCTACAAAGTCATGTCCTTGGAAGATGTCGCCAAAGAGGCTTTTATCGAAGTCCGTTCCTCCGATTTGAAAAAAGGCGACTTGGTGTATGTTCCATCTGGCGAACAAATTCCTGCCGATGGGGATGTCGTGGAAGGTGCTGCTTCGGTGGACGAAAGTGCCATCACAGGAGAATCAGCACCTGTCATTCGTGAATCTGGCGGCGACCGCAGTGCAGTCACGGGAGGAACGTTAGTCGTTTCCGATTACTTGGTCATCAAAGTGACCGCTGAAAATGGTCATTCTTTTTTGGATAAGATGATTGCGATGGTGGAAGGGACACAGCGGAAAAAAACACCCAATGAGATTGGCTTGCAGCTGTTCTTAGTGACACTGACCATCATCTTCTTGGCAGTTTCCATCACATTGATTCCTTTTACCGATTTTAGCAGTCAGTTATCTGGTCGGGGAACGGCGATTTCCAGTGTGATCGTGATCGCGTTACTGATTTGTCTTGCACCGACCACGATCGGCGCCTTGATTTCCTCGATTGGGATCGCTGGAATGAGTCGTTTGACTAAAGAAAACGTCATCGCCATGAGTGGCCGCGCGATTGAAGCAGCAGGAGATGTGGATGTTTTGCTGCTGGATAAAACAGGAACCATTACTCTGGGGAACCGCCGTGCCAGTGAGTTCTTGCCAGTACCAGGGGTCACCGCCAAAGAGTTGGCAGATGCAGCGCAGTTGGCATCTTTTGCCGATGAAACGGCGGAAGGACGCAGTATCGTGATTTTAGCCAAAGAAGCCTTCAATATTCGTGAACGAGAATTTCAGCAAGCCGATGTTCATTGGATCGATTTTAGTGCCAAAACACGGATGTCTGGGATCGACTATCGTGGTGATGAGATCCGTAAAGGAGCTGCGGATACGATCAAGCAATATGTGACGGCAAAAGGGCAGACCTATCCCACGGCATGTGATGAGATCGTAGAAAAGGTCGCTAAGGCTGGCGGAACCCCATTGGTCGTAGTGAAAAATGGCCAAGTACTCGGAGTCGTTTATTTAAAAGACATCGTGAAAAACGGCGTCAAAGAAAAATTTGCCGACATGCGCAAGATGGGTATCAAAACGATCATGATCACTGGGGACAACCCTTTGACGGCAGCTGCAATTGCCGCCGAAGCGGGCGTCGATGATTTCTTAGCCGAAACAACACCAGAAAACAAAATGAACCTGATTCGCGAATATCAGGAAAAAGGACATTTGGTGGCGATGACGGGGGATGGAACCAACGATGCCCCCGCACTCGCCCAAGCCGATGTGGCAATGGCGATGAACACTGGTACGCAAGCAGCCAAAGAAGCGGGCAATATGATCGATCTTGATTCCAGCCCGACCAAATTACTGCAAGTAGTCCAAATTGGTAAACAGCTGCTGATGACCCGTGGGGCATTGACGACCTTTAGTATCGCGAATGATATCGCCAAATATTTCGCAGTGATTCCTGTTCTGTTTTATGCGATTTATCCAGAACTCGCAGCGCTGAATATCATGAATCTTGGTAGTCCCTTAACGGCGATTTTGTCCGCAGTCATCTACAATGCAGTCGTGATCATCGCCTTGATCCCTTTGGCGTTAAAAGGGGTCAAGTATCAAGAAAAACCAGCCAGCCAAATGCTGCGGCACAATCTGGTCGTCTACGGCCTAGGCGGCATCATCGCACCATTCATTTGCATCAAGCTAGTAGATTTGCTTTTATCAGCTGTTCTGCTATAAGAAAAATCCATCAGAGTCAAGGAGTCATTTAGGAGGAAAACATGATGAAGAACACCCTCTTTGCCAGTATCAAATTTTTACTAGTTAGTACCGTGCTATTTGGCGGTCTCTATACATTGTTGGTCACTGGTGTCGGACAAGTCTTTTTTGCCCATCAAGCCAACGGCAGTCAAATCGTGGAAGACGGAGCAGTCAAAGGATCTGAGCTAATTGCGCAACCCTTTGACCAAGCAGGTTACTTCCAAGGGCGTGATCAAACCGTTTCACAATTGTCGCCCTATGATACGACCCAAAAAAAGACTGTAGCTGAGCGGACAGCGACGTTGCTGGCAGAAAACCCAACCCAAACCAGTGTGCCGATCGATCTCGTGACCGCTTCGGGTAGTGGCGTCGATCCTGATATCAGTGTCGAAGCGGCACTTTTTCAACTGCCACGAATCGCTGACACAAGAGGCATCGATGAACAAATAATTCATGATATAATAAACAGGAATAAAGTAGCTGATCTGTTCTCCAACAGAGAATACGTCAATATCATGACCTTGAATCAGCAGCTCGATCAATTACCCGAGGAATAGGGGGAAGCATCTATGAGTGAAAACAACCAGCAGACGATCCCAGAAGAGATACTGCTGCAAGCAGGCTTTGGACCTAAACGTGGCAAACTACGGGTGTTTTTCGGTTTTGCTGCCGGTGTCGGAAAAACCTATACGATGTTAACCGAAGCCCATGAGTGTTTGCTCATGGGCAAAAATGTGGTGATCGGCTATATCGAACCCCACAAACGTCCCGATACCAATCGATTGCTTGAAGGGTTACCACAAGTACCATTAAAGCAATACCAGCACAAGCAATTGACCCTTTATGAGCCAGATATCGATCGACTGATCCAACTAAAACCAGATATCGTCTTGATCGATGAGTTGGCACATACCAACCCCATTGGTGCGCGAAACAAAAAACGTTACCAAGATGTCGATGAATTATTGAATGCAGGAATCACCGTCTACACGACCATCAATGTCCAACATATCGAAAGTCTCAATGATATCGTGGAAAAGGTCACGGAAGTGGAAGTCAGAGAAACAGTCCCCGACACCTTTTTCCAGCACGCCAGCTTGCGGGTAGTGGATGTTGAACCAGACGAACTGATCGATCGATTGGAACAAGGAAAAATCTATGCTGATGAAAATGCCAAACGAGCGCTAAAAAACTTTTTTACACCAGAAAAACTTGATCACCTGCGGGGATTAGCGATCCAAAAAGCTTCCAATCATATCAATCAAATGAACGGCGGTCGAAAACGAGTTCAAAGCAAGCTTTTGACCATCATTGATGATCGCTTGCCGAAAATGGCAGAAAAATGCATTCGTTGGACCGCTCGCTTAGCCCAAGGAGTGGGTGCCGAATGGACGGTCATCCAAGTTCGATCGTTAGATGATACACCTACCGAAGTGCCGTTGGCAGAACGTTTGGGTGCAGAAGTCATCAACATTGAAGCGGATGACAGTTTTGAAACCATCGTAGAGTATGCCAAAATGACGGGTGCCAGTGACATTATCATGGGAAAAAAGGTTTCTCAAAAGTGGTTCCAAAAATTGTTTGTCGAGGATTTAGAAGACCGCTTGATTCGGCGCCTAGATGATATTGAGATCCATTTGATTCCTTTTAAAGAAAAAATGCAGCGACCACGGCTGACGTTTTCGCAACTATTTGAAGGTGGCGGTCGAGATTTCACCTTGACCTTTGGGTTGATCATGCTCGCTACTTTAGTGACAGAAGGCATGCAGTACCTGCATTTCGGCGATCAGAACTTGATGCTGGTCTACATCTTTTTTGTTCTCTTAGTGGCCCGTTACACGAGTGGCTATCTATGGAGTGCCATGGCATCGATCATTAGTGTCCTTTCTTACAACTGGTTCTTTGTCGAACCCTTGTATTCCTTGACGGTCTATAAAGCAGGCTATCCAATCACATTAGTGATCATGCTGATCGTTGCCTTGATGATCAGTAACTTGATGGTTCGATTGAAGACCCAAGCAGAAAATGCTAAGGAAAAAGAGCATCAAATGGAGATATTGTATGAACTGAACAAACAATACATGGAAACACGGAATGAGCAAGAAATCTATGAAAGTACGACCACCTATTTGGCACGTTTGCTCCAGCGAGAAGTGGCGTTATATGACAGAGAAGGCCATTTAAGAAGTCTGCATTCTTCAAGAGAAACACTGTCTCAACTGACTGGCAAGGATGAGAAAGCCGTCGCTTTTTGGGTCGTGAAAAATCAAAAAGAAGCCGGTCGCGGCACAGATACTCTGATTGGTGCCAATGGGTTCTACTTGCCGATCGTTTTAAACGGCAAACCACTAGGCGCCCTTGGGGTAGAACGCAACGAGGAGCATCAGTTGGCCAATAGTCAATTGAATTACTTGCGCCTTGTAATCACCCAAATCGCGACCGTGTTGGAGCAAGTCTCATTAGCGAGTGAGAAAGAACAGATCCAATTAGAAAACGAACGGGAAAAAGTCCGCAGCAATTTACTGCGTGCGGTCTCCCATGACTTGCGGACCCCCTTGACGACGATTTCTGGCATTGCCGAAACATTGAGTGAAACCGAAGGCGTGATCAAAAAGGAAACGAAACAAAAGCTGCTAGGAGACATCCAAAGTGAATCCCAGTGGTTGATCCGCATGGTCGAAAACTTACTGTCGGTGACCCGCATCAACTTGACCAATATGGCGGTCAAGCGCAGTGAAGAACCGATCGAGGAAATTATCGAAGCGGTTTTGACACACCTAAAAAAAGTCTATCCGCAACTAAAAATCATTGTGAAGATGCCTGATCAGCTGATTTTTGTCCAAGTCGATCCCATCTTGATCGAACAAGCCTTGTTTAATTTGATTGAAAATGGGGTTCGCCATGGAACCGCCGATACACCGATTTTCTTGCGAGTTTCTCAAGAGCAGGATGTGGTCATTGAAATCGAAAACCAAGGGGAGATCCCCTTAGGACAATACCAAAAAATCCAAGCGAATTTGACCAATGACACCGAAGTGCCGGTGGATTCAAAAAATGGATTAGGCATCGGACTGAGTATCGTCAAAACCATCATCCATGCCCATGAAGGCAAATTAGCAATCGAAACGAAAGCAGGCAGTACGATCTTTCGTATTTATTTAAAGCAGTAAGGAGGGAGAACATGCAGCGACATTTTTTATTGATTGAAGATGATTCGAATATCGTTGATTTTATGGAAGTCGTCTTGCAAAGAGAGCATTACAATTTTACGTCAGTCGGCACTGGCATGGAGGCATTGATGCTCTTGCAGGAAGAAACCATCGACTTCATCTTGCTGGATCTGGGCTTACCGGACATTGACGGCATGGAGCTGTTGAAAATCATTCGTAAGCGCATGAACACACCGATCATCGTGATCTCTGCTCGCAAAGATGAACAAGACAAAGTGCAAGCATTAGACCTCGGTGCCGATGATTATGTAACGAAGCCCTTCAGTACCAATGAGTTATTTGCCCGCATTCGCACGGCACTACGGCACAAGGAGACAACTGCCTTTAGCAGCAGCCCAATTCTTGTAAACAAGGAGTTAACGATCGATTTTGAGAAAAAAATCCTGTACAAGAATCAAAATGAGATCCATTTGACCAAAAACGAATACCGCATCATGGCAGTTATGTTCAAGAATTTAGGCAAAGTCGTCACTTATGATACGCTCACCAGCGAAGTCTGGGGACCTTTTGCAGCGGATGCACAAACTTTGCGAGTCAATATCTCAAACATTCGCAAAAAAATCGAAACCAATACGCTGCAGCCAGAATATTTGATCACTGAAATCGGCGTCGGGTATCGCTTGCGGGAGTACCCAGCAGAACTCTCTGAATAAATTCGTTTCAACTGTAAATAGCCTCTTCCTAAACTTTAGGAGGAGGCTATTTACTTTCATTGCATCAATTACCATAGTATCCACAGCTTTATACCATAAGACAGTGCTAATCCAAGGTGAGAAGAGACTGCACGAAGGGGAAAATGTCGCTCATTCAAATTTTGTTTATTAGTCCTATATGTATTGCTGGGAAATAGGTTGTTTGATCAGTCATACTGCTTTTTTATTATACAGTTTCCAAAGAGTTAATTAACTAACAGGTAGAAAAAATTGAAAAAAAGCAGCATCAACGATGCCACTCCATGGTGTTTTCGATTTCATTGGTATCAGAATCCACTTGTTCAGAAACGATGGTAAAGCCATGTTTGAGATAAAACGCAATAGCAGCTGTATTTTTTTGGTAGACATTCAGAGTCAGCTTCTCGTGTTCTGCTTGTACTTTTTGTAAAAGCTGCTTACCAATGCCGAGGGCACGATAGTCTTTCAAAACGAAAATACCAGCGATATAATCGTCCAACAACCCGATGAAGCCGACGGGCTGATCATCCACCGAATAGGTGTAGATAAGGGCATCGGCAAAGGCTTTTTTCACAAAGTCATAGTTATCTTGCCAATGGGCAGCTGAGATAAAGTCATGGGCATCCAAATTGCTTTGCAGCCAAATCTGGGCGATAGTTTCTAATTCAGAATCGGTAAATTTGGTCACTTGTTGTATCATGAGAACCTCCGTTTTTTTATTCAGTATAGCATAGGTCCACTGCTGATTACTGGAAATCGCGGCATTTTCGTAGGCAATCGGACAGGAGATGAACCAATTGATAAGTAACGAAGGTTAAATGACGAAGAAAAGCAATCTTTTTCGTTGAAATATTCTAACAATTTTGTTTCAGCTAGATGTCAATTTCTTGCAGCCAGATGTTATTTGTGTGAAAACAGCCCCAAGAGTGAAATCTTTCGGTATGCTAAAGAAAGCGATAAGACACATCTAGTTAAGGAGAAAAAATGAAAAAGACACTTTTGGTTGCAAGTTCACTTGTTTTGCTGACGCTGCCTGTCGTGACGGTATCCGCAGACAGCTTTGATCAGAAGATCCAGCAGCAAAATGAAAAAATCAATGACATAAAAAATGAATCCACCTCATTAGAATCACTGAAACGATCTACAGAGGCAGAGATTCAATCGATTGAAGGAGAAATCCAAGCAATCCTACAAAAGAAAACGACGACGGAAGAAGAAGTCAATGCCTTGGCACAAGAAATCCAAGTCCTTGAAGAGAAAATCATCAAGCGCACAGAAGTACTGGCGAATCAAGCGCGTGACATTCAAACGTCGGAACCTTCCAATCGTTTGTTCCAAAAAATCGTTGATGCGGAGTCCATCGGAGAAGCTATTCAACGGGCGATCGCTTCAGTAACGATCATGAATGCCAGCAATAGCATTGTCGAACAACAGCAAGAAGATATTGCAACAAGCCAGAAATTGGAAAAAGAGTTGCAGGAACAATTGGTTGCGATCGAAGAGCAGTCAAACGCATTGCAAGGAAAACAAGCGGAATTAGCTGATGTCAAATTGAATCAAGAAGTTGCACTAGCCGACCTTGCCTTGGCGTTGAACACCGAAGAAGAGAAAAAAGACCAATTGGAAGCGGACAAAGCAGAAGCACAACGGCAAAAAGAAGCAGCGTTGAAGCAACTGGCTGAACAAGAAGCACAAGAAGCAAAAGCGCGCAAAGAAGCAGAAGAAGCAGCAAAACGTCAGCAAGCAGCAGAAGCCAAGTCAGCTGAAACCGCTGAAAGTCCTGCCGTTCAACAAGCAGCAGTGGCAGCAGACCAGCCGAAGACGGAAGCCGCAGTGGCGCCAGAAAAATCGGTGTCGTCAGAAAAAACTGCAGCTACGCCTGCACCTGTGCAGCAAGCAGCTGAGCCAAAGGAACAAGCAAGCACAGGTGGATGGCAAATGCCAGTCGATTCGGTTCATATTTCGAGTCGTTTTGGGTATCGAACAGATCCAACAGGTGCATCAGGAAATCAACATAATGGCATCGACTTTACTGGGGGGACAGGAACGCCGATCTATGCGATCCAAGCAGGCGAAGTCGTTGAAGCGGGCTATGGTCCGTCAACTGGTAACTATGTGATCATCAAACATGCCAATGGCGTTTACAGCTACTACATGCACTTTAGTACGCTGCCAGCTGTCTCGGTCGGACAAAGCGTCTCAGCTAGACAATATGTTGGCGGTATGGGAACGACTGGGAATTCAACTGGCGTCCATCTACATTTAGGGATGTCAACAAGCTTATGGTCTGGATTCTTTGATCCGGCGCCAGAATTAGGCTTATAATAGTCAGAAAAACCGCAGAAGCGAACAGGCTTCTGCGGTTTTTTGGGTTGCTCTTCTTTTACGAAGTCTAAATTGGCTCAGCGCCAAAAGCGGGTCATCTCCGCTTTGTCTTTCAGGTTGAAAGCGATCATGTCTTCAATCAATGCTTGATCGATCGGCTCAGTCCACTTGATGCGAAAAATGTTATCCGTATGGCTGTAGCCAGCTTTTTCGATGGCATCGGCAAACTGTTCAAGACACTTGGTTTCAGGGGAGACAGAAAAATGCGGTTTTGAAACGCTGAAACCGATAATAAAGGTCTCATGGGCGGTGAACATCGGCTGATTCCACTTGATGACTGGAACGAGGTCAGGAAATTTCTTGGTAATAGCGGCAAATAAGGCACGCAGTTTTTCTTGCTTTACTGGCTCTTCAATGCTGGTTAAGTAAGTTTCTAATACATCCATTGGGAGGATCTCCTTTCGTTTTAAGGAACGAGTACAGGGAATGTCGATCACTAAAAATAACGCGTGTTCGAAATCAAACATTTTGTTACTTAGAGTGTACTGTAAAGTTAGCAAGTTTACAAACCTGTTGCCTTGTTTGGGGGATAAAGCCTTCAGGAACAAACACTGTTTGCAAAAACGAATGCTAAAAATAACTTTTTTCTACTCGAACAAAAGCCAAGAGTCAGGAAGATTCCCTCGCTATCCTGCAAGGTTCCTTGAGATTCGCTTAACTTTTCAGAAATAACGAATGAAAAAGCAGATTATTTTCAGAGAACACTTTCAAAAAGAAATCGGTTGCATTCAACAAGAATTCTGCTAGAATATAACTTGTTCGAACAAGTTGTTGAGCGAAAGCAAAACGAAAGGAGGAGGACTTGTGACCAAAAGGAAACCGGTAACCCAAGCAGCCAAGAAAGAATATGCAAACAAAAGTATGCGGTTTAATCGTTTTTTACTTTTTCGTTATATGACTGCGATCTTTTTCTTTGTCAATCTTTATTGGACTCTATTGAGTCTGTCTCAATGGACATGGGCTGGTTTGATTCCCATTGCCTTATTGATCGTTGATGGACTTATACTTATTGAACAAACTCAAAAATATTGGCAGCAATCGAATCGTTTACTGGTGACAAAGATCGGTTATTGGCTCCAATTCGGCGTCAATCTCATTGCAATTTTTGGTATTTTGATCGGGCAGCAAGCAACGTTGATTCCTTTTATGAATCAATCGGGTAGAGGGATCTTACTTGCCTTGTTTTCTGTCGGCATGATGGCGTGTTTGTTCATTCAGCGTAAAGCGTGGTTGATCGAGCATGACCGCGACAAATATTTCACGTATTTGACTACATTTGAAACTCAAGGAGGAACAGTCAATGGATTCAGAAAATAACAAAATGTTTGCCTTCTTGGACCGCTACTTAATGGGTCCAATGGGGAAAATCTCACAATTACGGATCGTTCGTGGGGTCATGGCAGCTGGGATGGCGTCGATTCCTTTCACTATCGTAGGATCGATGTTCTTGATCGTCAGTGTTTTGCCACAAAGCTTCCCTGCATTAGAAGGTATTTGGAGTGCGTCATTCGATAAAATTCAAAATCTTTACATGTTAGGTAATACCGCAACAATGGGGATTTTAGCTCTTTACTTCTGTGTCGTGTTTGGTTACGAGTATACAAAAATCCAAGCGCAAGAAGAAAAAATCGTTCTTAGCCCAGTCAATGGTGCATTGCTTTCAATGATGGCGTTCTTTATGTGCTTGCCACAACTAGTTTTTGAAGGCGGTATGGCAACACTAGTCAATGTGATTTCTGATGACCAAAAAATCATCGATGGGTGGGAAATGGCTGGCGGCGTTACTCGTTTAGGAACAACTGGGATCTTTACAGCGATCATCATGGCGATCATTGCCGTAAAAATCTACGCATTCTGTGTGAAACGCAATATTGTCATTAAAATGCCTGACACAGTGCCAACAGGAGTATCTTCCTCTTTCACGGCATTGATTCCAACGGCACTGACTTCATTAGCTGTGATCGTTATCAATGGTGCATTAGTCGCAATGGGCACAGATATTTTTAAAGTCATTGCGATTCCGTTTAGTTTCGTGACGCAATTGACCAGTACCTGGATCGGACTGCTTGTTATCTACTTCTTCATGCATGCACTATGGATCGTCGGTATTCATGGGGCAACGATCGTGACCTCATTCTTGACGCCAATCGTATTGTCAAATATGGTGGAAAACCAAAATGGTGCCAACATTGCCTTTGCGGGTGAGTTTAACAACAGTTTCGTTACGATCGGTGGTTCAGGAGCGACGTTAGGAATGGTGATTTTCATCGCCTTCTTTGCAAAATCAGCGCAGTTAAGTGCTTTAGGAAAAGCAGCGATCGTGCCATCCTTCTTCAATATCAATGAACCGATTTTGTTCGGGATGCCAGTGGTATACAACCCGTACACAGCGATCCCATTCTTCTTAGCACCAATGGCTTCAATGTCCGTTGCTTATTTTGGCATCAACTTAGGCTTTGTTAACCCACCGATTGCTCAAGTAGCGTGGCCGACCCCAATTGGATTATCTGGCTTTATTGGTTCAGGTGGTGACTGGCGTGCCTTTGTCTTAGCAATCATCTGTGCAGTTGTTGCTTTCTTGATTTGGTTCCCATTCATCAAAATGTATGATGGCAAATTATACAAGGACGAACAAGCAAACGCAACGAAGGCATAATCAATCCGTTTTTTTGATAAGCCGGCTATGAAAAATAGCTGGCTTTTTTTACGCCAAAGATGATAATAGTAGTAGAGAATCCGAAGGAAAGGAGTAGGCAAATGACGAAACTCAGCATTGAAGACTTAGCAGCGGAATTGATCAGAAAAATTGAAGCGGGTGATATTGGAAATGAGCAGGGGAAGATGCCTAGTGAACGAGAGCTTTTGGCAATTTATCCAGTTTCTCGTTATACGTTACGTCAAGCCCTCAATAAATTGAGCAAGATGGGCTGGATCTACCAGATGCAAGGCCGCGGCTCGTATATTCGCTTTCAAAACAACCAAAAACCGGCCATTGAACAAGGAGATCTTGGCTTCAATGAAGACTTGACCCGGGGCGAGAAAAACATTCGAACGGTCAAAGCCTCAAAGCGGCTGGTCAAAGTATCAGAGGCGCTGTTTCTTCCAAGTCAAAAACAATTTGCGAAAGATCAACACTTTATCGAAGTCCAACGTTTTCGCACATTAGATGACAAACCCTATTTGATTGAACGTTCCTATTATATACCTGAAATCGTAGGGGAGATCTCCGAAACGATGATGGAAGGGTCAATGTTCCAAGCTTTGGCAGAAGAAAAACAACTGACAGTCGCCTTCATCGACAAGTTTATCCAAAGCAAACCGTTAACGAAGGAACAAGCTGCCTTCTTTCATTTAGAAGAAGGCATGCCAGCATTGATTGTAAGGGATGATAGTTACTTAAAAAATGGCGAACTATTAGCATTTTCGATGATTCATTATGATTATCGGATGGCAACCTTGTATATGCACAAAAAGATAATACTTTAAGTTATTAACAATGCAAATCGACTAAAAACGATGACAAGCATGGTCTTTGTTCCCCTCGTTTTTTCGTGCTAGACTAAAATTATCAGCAGCTTTTAGCAACTGGCAGCTAAACGTTGAGAATTTAGCGTCTAAAACGAGGAAAAGAAAGGACGTGCCGCAATGGCAACAACAGCCAAAGAAACCAAAGTACATGATGTATTTGAATCGATCGCTTCCCGTTATGATCGAATGAACGGTATTATCTCCTTTCAGCTGCACAAACGATGGCGCAAGGACACCATGAAACGAATGGCAGTACCAATGGGTGCTGAGATATTAGATTTATGTTGCGGTACCGGGGATTGGGCGTTTGCGTTGAATGAAGCGGTCGGTCCGGCGGGGCAAGTGACCGGCGTTGATTTTAGCGAAGAAATGTTAACGGTTGCCAAAGAAAAGGCAAAGAAAAAGCAACAAACACAGATCCAGTGGCAGACTGGCAATGCGATGGCATTAAGCTTTCCAGACGAGCACTTTGATTATGTGACGATCGGATTCGGGTTGAGAAATGTCGCGGATCGCCAACAAGTCTTGGCAGAGATCCATCGGGTGCTGCGCCCAGGCGGGAAAATCGTTTGTCTCGAAACATCACAACCCACACTGATCGGCTGGCGGCAACTGTTTACTTTTTATTTTCACCATGTCATGCCGTTATTTGGCAAACTGTTCGCCAAAAGCTATCAAGAATACTCTTGGCTGCAGGAGTCTGCACGGGATTTTCCTGACAAGGAGGCATTGAAACGAGAATTTCAGACAGCTGGCTTTGATGTGTTGCAAGTCAAAAGCTATGCAGGAGGTGCGGCGGCGATGCATCTAGGGGTCAAACCATAAGATTGCTTTCCCTTTGTGCGAGAAAAAACGAAAAAATGAAAGAGACCATCATGCCCTTTATGGCTTGATGGTCTCTTTGCGTTGAGCAATTCAGAGAGTGATTGTTATTTTTTCTTTGGATTTAAAACAATGTTGGTGTATAACCCAATGGTCACCACGTAATAAATGGCGTAGAGGGCGATAAAGATACCAAAAGGTAGCCATAGGTCATGGTACGGATCGATCATCAAGGTGGTGAACATTTTTAGACCGAACAAGACATGGATCATTCCTAAGATACCGGGAACTAGGAAGAGCACGCCGATCTCTTTGCGGATCGAGCTTTTCAGTAAACGCGTGCGGGTACCGATTTTTTTCAGCATCGTGTAACGTTGAATATCGCTGTTTGCCCCTGAAAGAATTTTGAACATCAGGCAGCTAGCTAACATCGTCAAGAAGGCGATACCCAGGAAGAAGCCCATAAATTCAAAACCAGAGAAAATCCCGTTATAGCTGTCGTAAGCGAAGACCCGTTGTGAAAAATTCATATCGGCGGTTTCTGAAGAATTTGCGTCTTGATTTGCTTGCGCCAAATCACGCAACGCATCGTAGCTTGCTTGGAAGTCTTTGACTTGTACCATTCGCAAGCTGGTTTCCGGTGCATTGACCGCACCAAAAGCGGTTTGATCGACGATTTGGATCTCCTTACCTCGTTGTTCTGGTAAGAGGTAGCTACGCAATTGATCTTGGGCGGTTACATCAGAAGCTAATTGATCGCCAGTCAGCTTGTTGTAAGTAACATCGACACTCAACTGATCCATACTGGAGCTGAGCAAGTTGTTTTCGTTGAATTGTTCCTTCACGTAATAAATGGTGTCATCCGTTTCTTTCATGCTGTAGGTCACATCAAGGGTCGGGTTTAACGCATTGACTTTTTCGTCAGAGGCGTTTTGGGCATTGTTCAAATACAAGTCATAAGGGGCAACAGTTTTTGCCAAGATAGGGATCTCGTTTTTAAAGCCAAGACCAACCGTCAAGGCACCTAATGCTAGAGCAAAAAGCATCGCCACCATCGAAAGCATCTGGGTATACTCACGAATCCGAAAGCTTAATTGTGACAAGGTGAAATTGTTTAACTTTTTCAATGCGATCGTATCGTTCTTCTTTAATAGGGATAAAAGAGCGATGATCACCGAACGAAAGACTAGGTATGTGCCAAGAACGATCGTGACAAGGGCGATGCCGATCCCGATCAATTGGAAGGTCATCAAATCGCTCATCATATAATAGCCGATGGCTAAGGAACAAAGACCTAAAATGGTTTGCAAGAAGAGCAAGAATGGCCGTTGTTTGACTTGTGCGGGCGTGCTTGTTTCTCGTAGTAATGCTAAAATCGATTTTTTGGCAATTGCCCGTGCATTGAAGATGGCAGCAATCAAAAAGAGAACCGAGAAGAAGACGACGGTTACGATCAATGCCTCTGGACTAAATGCTGCATAATGGGTGATCTGCAAGTTTAATTGATTGACTAGCAAAGTATTGACACCACTAGCTAAGCCGATCCCTAAGATAGAGCCGACGGCGGTGGCAACGATACCTACCATAAAGGTTTCGATAAAAATCATTTGGGCGATCTTTCGTCCTTTGGCTCCTAACATCATAAACATGGCATAGTCTTTTTGCCGCATCGCCATCAAGAAAGAATTGGCGTATAAGATGTAGGCAAAGGTGATGATCCCTAATAAGACCGAACCAAAACGAAAGATAAAGACCACCATACTGATGATCGAGTTGCTTTTTAAAAAGGCTTCATTACTTGCCATTGATTCGAACATATAAAAGATGGCTGAAGCCATGACTAAACCAGAAAAGAGGACGATATAATCCTTCAACCGAGCTTTGATCCCGGTAAGTGATAGTTTCCAAAGCATGTGTTCTTCCTCCTTATTGTTCCAAGTTTCCTAGAATGACAAGGATCTGGCGGTAAAATGCTTCGCGGCTTTGATCCTCACGTTTGACTTCTTGATGGATCTTTCCGTCCTTGATAAACAAAATACGTTGGCAATAGCTGGCAGAAAGGGGATCATGAGTGACCAATAAAATCGATACTTGGTCATTGGTATTCAAGTCGTCCATCATATTCAATAAGTCTTTAGCACTTTTTGAATCCAAGGCACCTGTCGGTTCATCCGCAAAAAGGATCGTTGGTTCCGTGATCAAGGCTCGAGCGGCTGCCACCCGTTGCTTTTGTCCACCAGAGATCGCTGCTGGATATTTGTCGAGAATATGTGTGATGGACAAGCGTTCTGCGACTCGTTTGATCCGTTGTTGGATGATCTTTGGTTTGACTCCTTGTAAAGACAACGGCACAGCGATGTTTTCTGAAGCCGTTAAGTTTTCTAACAGATTGAAGTCTTGGAAAATAAAGCCGATTTCACGGCTGCGGAAATCTGCCAAGGCATCGCCTTTTAGTTTGGTGATGTCGCTATTGTTGATGCGAATGGCACCTTTTGTCGGATGATCCAATGTTGAAAGAATGTTTAGTAGGGTGGATTTTCCTGAACCAGAAGCCCCCATGATCCCAATGAATTCGCCTTTTTCAATATCAAAGCTGATACCTTTTAAGGCTTCGGTTTGTTTTTCGTTGGCTTTTCCGTATACTTTGGTCAGTTCATTTGCTTGAATAATTTTTTCCATCGTTGCGTTACGCTCCTTTTAATTGGGTTAATGCTTTGGCTGGGATGTCTTTTTCTTTGACCTCTTCATAGCCAGTTACCCCTTTTTTTTCGTTCCAAGTAAGCTTTAAATAGGCTTCTTTGCGCAATGGTCGTTCTTGGAAACCGTTGAAATCAAGGGTTTTGCTTTTGCCGTTCTCATCATACCCTGGCAATTCGTAGTGGTATTGAGTATAGACATTCCCATTGTCATCCTTAGAAGTCGTCTTTTCACCATCTGTAGTGATTTGGACGTAGTAGCTGTCGCCGCCCATGATGACGGTTTGTGCGACTTGCAATGCGCCGAACCCTATGAGGAGGAGCGCTGCAAGTCCAATCAGAAGTTTTTTCATCTATCGGTCACCTCGTTTTTTATTATGATGAAAGTATAACGCTGGTTTTCTGAAAAGTAGTGTGAAAAATCTATCAATAAACTTTCATTTTTGTCACGACAAACGAACAAAAAACGTTTCTGAATTGTGGAATCCACATATCAGAAACGTTTCCTGCTGGTTACTCTTCAATTGTATTTTTTGCGAAATAGTTCAACGATTAGTTGGCCCTCGTCATACATAATGGCGGCTTCGTCGATCATTAATCCTAATAGATAGTAATCTTTTTCTTCATGGATCGTTTGATGACCGCCTAACAGCTCCACATAATAATTTTCTAACGTGCTATCTCTTGGTGTGTTGAGCATGTCGATAAAATGTTCTAAATCAGAGGGCTGCTCTGGAAATTGACCTTGCACAACTGCTTTAAACCCCTCTGCTTCAAAGGCCATCTCACTTATTATCTTTTGACAGTCATGAGACAAAAAGTAGGTGACCACTTCATCGACGATTCGCCGTGCCCGTTCTTTTTCAATCATTTTCTTCTCCGCCTTCTGATTTGCTGGTATTCATCTAACAATGGTACCATTGCTGCCGCGACAAATCCACTGGAAAAGCCATTATTGTATAAGTTCAATCCTCCATGTAAATAGGTGATATTTGTGACCAAGGCTGCATGGACCACCCCAGCGATTACGCCAGCAACTGGACCATAATACCCACTGATGGGGGCTAGACTGGTGCCGAAGATCGCTGTCAGCAATAAACTGAAGGTCGAGACATCAGAGGTCAAACCGACCTTGGTTGCTAAAACCACCCCAATCATGACAGGCAAACTATTTCTCCAGTGATTCCCGAATGCACTGAAGCCAATTACGGTCAGTATTGCGCCTAAAAGGGGACCAGATAGTTCGCCTTGTAAGAAGAAGACAAAGAACAGCATCAACATCCCCATCATCGCCATGTTCATCATCGTGACCCCAAGGGAAAAAATCGTGACATAGTCCGTCATTAGTTTCCCTGACGTTTGAAAAAGCTCAGGCAAGCCTTTGAGGGATCGCTGATTTAGAAGATAACCGATAAGAAACATAGCAAGACAAAGAATGAGCAAGAACCCAGTCAGATAATAGTGATACTCCGTCGTCAACTGTTTGTTTGAATAGACTTCCAAGTCGAACAGGCGTAAAAAACTCGTGAAAAACATAGTGATGATGCCAGCAGCAAACCCGATATTATACAAAGAAAAACCTTGGTGGAATTGTAAAAATTGAGCTGCTAGAGGAGGGAGCGCCAAACCGATTAATAGACCGATGCCATAACCAAAAGCGATCCCGACGGGTAAAGGCAACCCTAAACCGAATGCTAAGTAACTGATCACCGGCGAGGCGGCACTGCCAAATAAGGCAACCAGTGAATATTGTGTTGCGGGGCGTTGCTGTATGTAAGAGTATAAATAGACACCAAGTGGAATGGGAATCGAGTTAAAGATGTTTTTTCCAAAAAAAGAAAAGCCAGATATGGTAAAAAAAGCAGCGATCATTGGTCCACTAATAATCGTTCCTTGCTTTTTCGCAAGGAGGATACTGATCAATGTCAATAAGCCACTGTTTAAAAAGGCGCTTCCAAGATTGCCGATCGCAAAATAATCAGAAATCAAATTGCTTGGGGCATTTAAGATTGCCAGCGAGCCTTGCCACAAAGCTTGAGGAGGGGAAGCAACCAAGCCAATGAGGATCAAGACGATGCTATACGCCAAAAGCAAGCGCTGGGTTAAGAGCTGTGAGATAGGTGCAAAGGGTTTCGATTTTGTTTGTAAGAAAACTCGTTTATCTGCCATAGTTTCATTGAACGCTCCTTTTTTTCATAGTATCACACCTTTTAGCGACAAAAAAGTATTTTTTGACAGTTTTAAGTAGCGGGAGAAGAAGAGAAATGAGAACCAAAAAAGGGAGAAAAAGAAAAATTTAAGAAAATGCGAATAAAAATAACGGCGATGTATCAAGGAGAATCGCCCTTTTTTCAATAATTTCATCAATCGGTGAAATTATTGACAGAAAGAATTTTACGAAAATTGTTATAATTTAGTTAATCTCGTTCAGATTTTCTAATAAAAAAGCCATTTTAAGATAAAAAAACTGTTTGCTTGGTTTTTTTATTCGAAGATCGAGTGGTCACTGAATCACGAGGAAGGGATTTAAATAAGGAGGAAGAGTATGAAGAAAACGAAGTTTGGCATGATTACTTTATTGGCAGCGCTTGTTTTAGGGGCTTGCGGACAAAGTAACGGAGGTGGAACAGGTTCGACAGATACACAAGAATCATCAACTGAGGCAGCTGGATTTGATATCAATGATTTGCAGCTTGCAGTTGAAAATAACGATGAAGTGATCGATGGGGGCGTCTTAGATGTTGCGGTAGTAACAGATACGCAATTCCAAGGGTTGTTTCAATGGGAGTTTTATCGGGATGCTTATGACCGTGACTTCATGTTGCCAAGCCATGAATATTTGTTCCTACAAGATGAAGATTTTCGAGTTGTAAATGGTGGACCAGCTGATTTAGAATTAGATGTCGATAATAACAAAGCAACGATCACTTTGCGTGAGGATTTGAAATGGTCTGACGGGGTTGATGTAACGGCTGAAGACGTAATCTTCTCTTATGAAGTCATCGGACATCAAGACTATGACGGCGTTCGTTACAACAATGATTTTACGAATATCGTTGGGATGGAAGAATACCACAGCGGCGATGCCGATACGATCTCAGGGATCACAGCAGTCAGCGACAAAGTCGTTGAAATCGAGTTTAAAGAAATGCATCCAGGTATGCAGCAATCCGGTGGAGCGATCTGGCATTCTGCACTAGCGAAACATGCCTTTGAAGGCATTGAAGTAGCAGATATGCCTTCAAGTGATCCCGTTCGAACCAATCCAATCGGTTTTGGCCCATACAAAATGAGTAATATCGTACCAGGTGAAACGGTGGAATATGTACCGAATGAATATTACTATGGCGATACACCGACCTTAGAAAAAATCGTGATGCGTAACGTCCCTTCTGCTTCAATCAATGAAGCATTAAATGCGAAGCAATACGATTTAGTCTTAAAAATGCCAACAGATACCTTTGATACGTATCAAAACATGGATGGCTACCAAATGTTAGGTCGTCCAGAACAATCTTACACGTATCTTGGCTTTAGTTTAGGTTCATGGAATGATGAAACAAATAGTGTTGATTTTGATCCAAATGCAAAAATGGCGAACAAAGCATTACGTCAAGCAATGGGCTACGCCATCGACAATGATGCGATCGGTGAGCGTTTCTACCACGGCTTGCGTTCAAATGCTTCGACATTGATCCCACCTGTTTATGGTACGTTGCACAATAGTGATGCCGAAGGATACCATTTAGATATGGATAAAGCAAATCAACTTCTAGATGACGCTGGCTTCATCGATGTGGATGGCGATGGCTTCCGGGAAGATCCAGATGGCAATAAATTGACCATCAACTTTGCGTCAATGTCTGGTGGGGAAGTTGCCCAACCATTGGCGGACTACTATGTTCAACAATGGCAAGAGATCGGTTTAGATGTTCAATATTCAACAGGTCGTTTGATCGATTTCCAAGCCTTCTACGACAAGCTGAAAAACGATGATCCAGATATCGATGTCTTCCAAGCTGCTTGGTCTACTGGTTCAGATCCATCACCAACCAGCTTATGGGGACCAAATTCAGCATTTAACTACACTCGTTTTGAGTCAGATGAAAATACTGAATTGTTAGCTGCGATCGATTCAATCGATTCCTTTGATGAAGCAACACGGAAGGCTGCTTTTGATGCATGGCAAGAATATGCGATTGAAGAAGCTTTTGCGATCCCAACGTTGTATCGGAATCAAATCTTACCGATCTCTGATCGTGTCGCAAACTTTACCTGGGCATTTGACGCCGATCATAACCCATGGGCAACCATCGGTGTGACTTCAGAATCTCGTTAATCGGTTAGTAAATTACACAAATGAATCGGCAGCAGCATGCTCGTTGCTTTTGCCAAACAAAACCAGTTAGGTCTAAAACCTAACTGGTTTTTTTCTTGGTCCATGCAGACGGAAGAAGCAAGTCGCATGTTGACCCCTTCATTTTGAGCGGCTGTTTCGTGGGCGGGTTGGAATGACATTGACGAAAAAGCTGAGCTCCGTTGACAGATCAGCTTTTTTTGATAGATAACATTACATAAATGCCCATTTAATAAGCGGCTAAATCGCCCGATTGGTAACAGCAGCAAGCAACTGTTGGAGATCGTCTTTATGGTTCTGGTAACCCGCTTGTTCAATAACGACTAAGGTGTTTTTAAGAATCTCTTTGTTCAACTGAGCGGATTGTAAATACGAGTAAATTTCCTGATACAGCACTTGATGGATTTTTAAATAAAAATAGAGGGGTGTATTGGGTAGCGGTTCAGACAAGAGCAGAAACTTGTTAAGCAGATAGGCATCTTTATTTTCGCTGGCAAAGGCACAGCCGTTTAGGATCACGACACTTAACAGATTTGCATAAAATGGATCATTGGCGTAGTGAAGAATTTTTTTGATCCCATGATCTAAGTAATAACTGATCGTTTCTTGGTCAAAAATAAATAACAAATTTGAGAATAAATTTAACTCAAAGCGCCCCCAGGTTTCGATATCAAACAAGTATTGCTTTACCAGTTCGACTTCTTGGGTGTAAGCTCCTTGATTCATCAGAAATGATTCACGGTTGAGCAGCAGCAATCCTTGGACATACAAAGAATAATAGAAAAAATTTTGTGTCTCAAAGTAGCGTTTTTCTAGGTTAGCCAAGTAGTCGAGAGTCAGTGTTCGCTCATAGTAACGGGTATAGAAATCTTGCACCAGCTGACGTTTCTGATCCGTGACTTCGCTGTCGATCAACAGACTGAACTCATGAACCGTGATATTCATTTTGTCTAAGTAGTCAAATAGGGTTTGTGATGAGAGGTTTGTTTTACGATTTTCGAATGAAGAAAGGGTGGTGCGTGAGGAAATACCTTCGGCAAGCTTGGCTTGCGAGATTTTGCGATCTGTGCGCAGTTTTTTGATTAAAGAGCCTTGCTGTTTCATGGGGGACCTCCTTAATTGTGACGCATTTCTGAACAATGTGATTTTAATAACATGTTATCAAATATAATAAGGTATAGCAAATAATAAAGGAGGTAGTTTTTCATGGAATTTGAACCATTCGGCCCTTGGGAAATCAACCCATTTAAAAACTAGTACTGCCTTTTCTGCGAAACCTTATCGTTGACCTTTCAATGATAAGTCTTGTGACTGTTTCCTTTATGATAGGAACAGCATATTCCTCGCTCTCTGCGGTTTTTATCGCAGGATCGAGCAACATCTTGAAGAATCGAAAGGTTATTTGATTGCTTCCCCCTCTCAAAGACACCTTTTCGTTTGTGGAAGTCATGAAGCACATGAATCGCTAAAAGCGGTCAGTCACATTGAATGTCTGTCATGCACCAGACCTTCCCCAATTCTTTGTGATTGATCGTTTTTTGTAAAGCATCATCCTTCTAGCTATGACCGTAATGTACGAAGATTACGGTTTTTTTTTGTTGTGTGCTATTGGATAAAATCTGCAAGAGTTGTCACAGAGGGTTTATACAGAAAAACCCCTCACTATCAGTAAGAAAACTACGAGCAAATAAGAGTGAAACGAAGCCGAAAACGAAAAAAGAAAAACGTTTGCAAAAAAAGTGTTGACATTTTTTCTCAGAATGAGTACTATTATCTCAACGGAACATGAGAGTGTTCTCATTACTGGATTCGTTACTGTTCGGCAGGCAAGACCAGAGGAAAAAAGTGCGTTGATTACCCAAAGTTTCTTGGGTTGTACACTTTTTTGCTTTGGTCTTCTTTTTTTGCTCCATTATTTCTAATAGCTAAAAAAAGAACCGGTTCCAAGGTAAGGTCCAGTCATTGATCAGCAAAGGAGGGGAGAAGTAAAACGCAATGAACTGCCAGCTAGGTTTGACGATAGCCTGCAGCACTGTCTGGAGCAGTCAATCACCTCGTCACTTAACGGCACATCAGAGAAAGAAAAAAATACAAGACCTTCTGCATAGACGTCAAAGGATGCAACGTTTTTACGGGCTATGCTGATCAAGGAGGATCGTTCGTGAAGATTATCAAGAGGATCAACAACAATGTTGTACTTTCAAAAGAAGATGAAGTTGAAGTGATCCTAATGGGAAAAGGGATCGGCTTTCAAACGAAACCGGGTGACCCGATTCCAGCTGAGCGAATCGAAAAAAAATACTATCCAGAAGATGATTTGACAGTGGAACATATGTCGAAAGTCATGACGAAGGCTGACGAAAAACAAATGGCCGTCATTTATGAAATCGTGCGTCTTTTTCGGGATAGTGTTGGAACCGATTTCAATCCAAATGTTTATTTCACACTGATGGATCATATCTTGTTTGCCATCAGTCGCCAAAAGCAAGAAATTGTTTTGACCAATCCCATGCATTGGGAAATCAAGAAAATCTATGCCAAGGAATATGCGGTCAGTGTCCAAGCGGTCGAGTTGATCCGCAAAGAGCTGTATCCCGATTTTTCACAAGAAGAAGCTGCGTTTATCACTTTGCATTTCGTCAATGCGCAAATTGAAAAAAGCGCCAATCAAAGTGCTTATGAGCACACCGAGTTGACGAACAATATTTTACGGATCGTTAAGTACAGCATGAACATCGAGTTTGATGAGAATTCTTCTTACTTCCAACGGTTCGTGACCCACATTCGCTATTATTTAATTCGACAAAGTCAAGAAAAAGAAGAGCCAGTATTGGCAAATCAAATGATTGCCTTGGCCTTCAGCAGCTATCCAAAAGAAAAAGAAACCGCAGATTCGATCAAAGAATACTTATTTGAACAAAAGGGCTGGCATGTCAACGATATGGAATTGATGTATTTGATTCTGCATATCGGTAACTTAGCCGCTCACTCAAAATTAACCTAAGAATGGAAATGGATTCGTTACAGTTCGGCTGGCAAGACCTGCACTTTCTTACAATACTAGATGAGGAAACCCGTCACTCTTTTTTTAGGGGATCTCTCATGCTTGTTTATTGTAGAAATGGCTGGTCTTTTTATTTTTATTAAATGACCAATAAAAAAGGAGCAATCAAAATGGCAAAATATACTGAATTAGCGCAAGACATTTTGGCCCACGTTGGTGGCAAAGAAAATGTCTCATCTGTAAAACACTGTGTGACTCGCTTACGGTTCCACTTAAAAGACGAAAGCAAAGCGGACACTGATTATTTGCAAAAACGTGACGGTGTCGTGACCGTCGTCAAAGCAGGCGGACAATACCAAGTCGTTATCGGCAATCATGTGCCAGATGTTTATGATGAAGTGTTGAAAGTCGGCGGATTAGCCGATGGCGGCAGTCTTGATATCGATGAAGGCGACGGGCAAAAAGGCAGCTTGTTTGACCGCTTTATCGATGTTATCTCAAGCCTGTTCCAACCGTTCTTAGGCCCATTAGCGGCAGCTGGTATCTTAAAAGGGATCACGGCGTTGCTGGCAGCAACTGGGATGGAAGCGACCAATGGTATCTATGTAGTAATGAATACTCTAGGCGATGGTTTGTTCCAATACTTACCAATGATCTTAGCCGTCACTGCAGCGAAGAAATTCAAGATGAATACCTATACAGCATTAGCGATCGCAGGGGCGATGGTCTATCCTGGCTTAGCAGAAAGCGTGGCTGAAGCGAGCAAAGTCTTCGGTCTAACCTTGACCTTGCCAGCAGGCGGCTACTTCAACAGCGTATTGCCAATTATTTTAGCGATTTTTGTCGCTTCAAAAATTGAACAGTTTATGCGCAAAGTCACACCTGACGTAGTCAAAATGTTTGTGGTTCCGTTTGTAACGATTTTGATCACTGTGCCGTTGACCTTCTTTGTGGTCGGTCCAGTCGCAAATACAGCCTCTAGCTGGATCGGTGTTGCTTTCCAAGCGGTGTACGATTTCAGCCCAATTATTTACGGCTTTGCTTTAGGGGCATTATGGCAAGTATTAGTTATGTTTGGTCTTCACTGGGGTCTTGTGCCATTGGCGATCATGGATATGGCGCAAAACGGCTCTTCGATTATTTTGACCGCAGCAGTGCTACCATGTTTCACGCAAATGGGTGTGTTAGCAGCGATTTGGTTGAAAACGAAAGAACCAAAAGTCAAACAAGGCGCAATGCCAGCTTTGATCTCATCAATCTTCGGTGTGACTGAACCTGCGATCTACGGGTACACGTTGCCAATGAAAACACCATTTATCGTTTCTTGTTTAGTTTCAGGTTTCGTCGGTATCTACTTGTCAATCTTTAACGTCACTGGTTATGCAATGGGTGGTATGGGGATCTTCTTGTATCCTGCATATATCGATCCAGCAACAGGCAGCTTCCATAGTGTGATCCACTTGGCGATCGGTACAGTGATTGCGATCGTAGCGTCATTTATCATCATGATGTTGTTGAAAGTACCAACATTGTATACAACTGTTGATTCACCAGTCGACGGTCAAGCAACACCAGCAGCGCCAGCGCCAGAAGCAAAAACTGTTTCTGCCAGCGTCAAAGATGAAACAGTCAAAAGCCCAGTAACTGGTCAAGTGGTTGCTTTAGCAGATGTGGAAGACAAAGTCTTTTCTTCAGGTGCTATGGGAAAAGGGATCGCAGTTGAACCAGCGATCGGTGAAATCACTGCGCCAGCAGATGCAGAAGTCAAAATCTTGTTTCCAACAAAACATGCCATCGGTTTAGTGACAGAAGATGGAACAGAACTATTGATCCACATCGGCATGAATACGGTAGAACTTGAAGGCAATCACTTTACTGCCTACATCAACCAAGGAGACAAAGTCAAAGCTGGTCAAAAATTGATTTCTTTTGATACAGAGGCGATTCGTGCGGAAGGCTATTCCTTGCTGACACCAGTCATCGTCACGAACTCTAACGACTACAGTGACATCCAAACGACACAGTCAAAAGAAGTAACAGCGCAGGATGATTTGATCGAAGTCGTAAAATAAATGCGTTTAACGGCACGTCGCAGGATCAGTAAGAATGCTTTCTTGCTGATCTGCTGTGTCGATCATTAAAGAAAAAGAAAGTAGGCTAATCATGACAGAAAAACAATTTCCAAAAGGTTTTTTATGGGGCGGCGCCACTGCAGCCAACCAATTTGAAGGAGCATGGAACGAAGGCGGACGTGGTCCAGCGACATCCGATACAGCGATCGCTGTCAAACCAGAAGACCGCAAAAACATGGCAGAATTTGCTGCACCAATGACACGGGAAAAAGTTTTGTTTGCCTTAAATGACAAAGAAGGCTTGTATCCAAAACGTTGGGGGTCAGACTTCTACCATCGCTACAAAGAAGATATCGCCTTGTATGCAGAGATGGGCTTCAAAACCTTCCGTCTGTCCATCGCTTGGTCAAGAATTTTTCCAAATGGTGACGATGCTCAGCCAAATGAAGAGGGCTTGCAATTTTATGACAATGTGTTTGATGAGTGTGCGAAATACGGGATCGAACCCTTAGTGACCCTCTCTCACTACGAAACACCTATCGGGATCGCGTTGAACTATGGCGGCTGGAAAAATCGCCAAGTGATCGATTTGTTCGTCAAATACGCAGAAACCGTGTTGACCCGCTACAAAGACAAAGTCAAATACTGGTTGACCTTCAATGAAATCAATATTATGGGGATCTCTGGCTATGTTGGCGGTGCCTTATTATCCGAAGACGGCACACAAAACCTTTCTGACATGTATCAAGCCGTGCATCATCAATTTGTGGCTTCTAGTTTAGCAACAAAATTTGCCCACGAAATCAATCCTGACATCAAAGTAGGGATGATGTTGGCACGAATGCAAGCTTACCCAGCTACACCAAATCCAGCAGATGTGATGGAAGAAATCAAGCGTGACCACGAGAATCTCTTCTTCTCTGATGTTCAAGTTCGTGGGAAGTATCCCGCATATACGAAGCGCTTCTTTAAAGAAAACGGCATCGAAGTGACCTTCGAAGACGGCGATTTAGACATTCTTGCGCAATACCCTGTCGACTTCATGTCCTTTTCTTACTACATGAGTTCTATTGCCCGCCACAATCCTGAAGAAGGCGGCGAAGCAACTGCTGGCAACTTTTCTTTAGGCGAATCAAACCCTTACTTGGAAGCTTCTGACTGGGGGTGGCAAATCGATCCAATCGGCTTGCGTGTGACTTTGAATAACTTGTACGACCGCTACCAAGTACCGTTGTTTATCGTTGAAAACGGCTTAGGTGCCTTGGATACAGTGGAAGAAGATGGTTCAATCCATGACAGCTATCGCATCGAATATTTGAAGGCGCATATCGAACAAATGTATGAAGCGATCGAAGATGGTGTGGAATTGATGGGCTATACGCCTTGGGGTTGTACCGACTTAGTATCGGCTTCCACGTCAGAAATGTCGAAACGCTACGGCTTTGTCTATGTAGACGCGGATGATGAAGGAAACGGCAGCTTTGACCGTTCCCGCAAAGATAGTTTCTACTGGTACAAAGAAGTCATTGCCACCAATGGCGGTAGTTTGTTACAGGATTAAAAACTAAAACAAAGCGGCTCTCTTTTGTGAGCGCCGCTTTTTTTGCTGGGTTTAGAGAACAAAGAAGAAAAAGGGAATCAGCAGCTGCCATGCCAGATAAATCAAAGAAACAGTCAACGCCCACTTCTTCATTTTTGGCTTAGGCACAACGGATTCAGGCATTAAATACACAAGGGAAAAAACCGTGAGAAAAAATAGCAGGGTCAGTGGTTGGACGACAAAGGTCAGCCAGCTCATAGGAAACGCTCCTTTCAAGAGGTTTGAAGATTCTTTGTTGCGATGTGGTAATTTACAATTTTATTATATATTTAATTATTCAGGAAGGCAATGTGTTCTTGGGGATCGCAAGTGTCACAACGAAAGGAATCAGAGAGAAAGGCTTGGTATGCCGTGATCTGCGAAAAGTGATTTTTTCATCAAAGCAGACTGAATAAGAATGAGTGAGGATGAATAATAAAAAAATCCCTTCGAAAGGGGATCATGAGCCGCAATCCTTACGAAGGGGATGAAAGGAGCTGTTTCGTAGGTATAGCTCGTCTTTGTTGTAGTCAAATGAGTGTTCACTAAGAGGATGTTTTGGTGCGAGTGAGGCGCAGCTGCAGTCAACGTTTTCTACTACGCAAATAAAAAATATACCCAAGCAGACTAGCAGAAATCAGGAAACCCATAAAATAAACGGTTAGTTTCATATCTGGCATGACATAGGAGTATTCTAAGATTTTACAAACAAAGAGGATCAAAGAAACAGTGATCGTTAGAGAAACCCATGTGAAACGCGGCAGTCGTTTTGTCAGGAAGACCAAACCTAACGAAAAAAAGATGACTGGTACCCAAAAGATCAAGCGAGCAAGTTGGATCATTTTATCTCTCCTCATTCATTCTTATTTGAGTAAAAGGATAACGTAAATATTCAATTTTTTAAAATCATATCCATTGGTTGTGAAAAAAATAGTTAATAATCAGAAGGATATGTGAAGGCACGCTAATGTTTTTAGTACCGCGAATAAACAGCTTATTTTTTAGAAAACGAGTATGCTTTTTATTACTTTAGAAAGTTTCAGCACATATTACAGACACCAAACACTGGATGATCGACAGCCACCACAGTCATCCCGATGTTTTTCTACAGACCGCAAAGGAGATGGAGGCCTTTCGTCGGGCACTCCTCGAACTGCTAGAAAAGTAGCAAAATCAACCACTGCACACAAAAATTTCATTACGATTTCCCAGCAGAATGATGAGATACCTGGGGGCGTTTTCACTACTGAGTCATGCATCATTTTCGTTTTACTAAGCATCTGTTTTCTTACAGATGCTTTTTTTCTGGTGAGCGTTTCGTTTCTCATTCGCTCCATCTTCCTTTACACTTTTAAGTAAGGTCATAACAAACGATGACAAATAAGATGTAGAAATAATCAAGGAGGAAACGAGCATGTCAGAAAAAATCAACAATCCGTTAACGAAGTATTATGATGGCAAATTTGAAAAACAGGTGCAAGAAGCACCGGCGATTCAAGGAAAGATGCAGCCAGTACCTGATTGCGGGGAAGAAAGCTACTCAGGTTCAGACAAATTAGCTGGACGCAAAGCATTAGTGACCGGTGGTGATTCTGGTATTGGTCGAGCAGCAGCGATCGCTTTTGCCAAAGAAGGCGCCGATGTTGCAATCAACTATCTTCCTTTTGAAGAAGAAGACGCGCAAGAAGTCAAAGCAGTCATTGAAAAAGCTGGACGCAAAGCCGTCTTGATCCCAGGAGATTTGAAAGATGAAACCTTCGCTCGTCAATTGGTTCATGAAGCAGCCAAAGAATTAGGCGGGTTAGATACGTTGGTTCTAAATGCTGGGATGCAACAAGCGGTGAAGGACATCAAAGAGTTGACTACGCAACAAATTCAAGACACCTTTACAACGAATATCATCTCGATGTATTGGACAGTCCAAGAAGCATTGGATTACTTACCAGCTGGTGGAAGCATCATCACGACCACTTCGATCCAAAGTGCGGAACCAAGCGCCCATCTTTTAGACTATGCAGCCACGAAAGGTGCCATTACTTCCTTTAGTAAAGGGCTAGCTGCGCAATTAAGTGAAAAAGGCATTCGGGTCAATACCGTTGCGCCTGGTCCAATCTGGACGCCACTTCAAATTTCTGGTGGCCAACCACAATCTGCGATCCCAGAATTTGGTCAAAAAGAATTGATGAAACGTGCTGGACAACCAGTCGAATTAGCACCAGTCTACGTTTTCCTAGCCTCTGATGAAGCAAGCTATGTAACTGGTCAAGTGTACAGTGTAACGGGTGGTAGCTTCTTCGCTTAACAACCCTGGATAAACTTGTAGGAAAAAAGCTCGAGCAAAGATGCTCGGGCTTTTTTTGTGGATGGAAATGGAATCGGCAGCTTACTTTCCTTGTTTGGCAAACATCTTGGTCATCATCAGTTGATTGATCTTTGCAAAAACGGCTGCCCACTCTTGTTCGGCTTGTAGGTTAGACAGTAAGACTAATTTTTCGGAAAAAATCACTTCTTCATAACTATCGGTGATCAATAGATCGGCTGCTTCCATCTGGTTAATAAAAGTCACTGAAGCTTTGGAATAAATCGAACGGATCCTTGTCTCGATCATTTGCTTCGTGCGGTATTGGATCGTCGTTTGAATATAGATCGACACGGTCGGGGGCGTATTCATCTGTGTTTCTAAAAACAAGAGATGCGCAAGATAAGGCAACTGTGTCTGTTCAAAATACTTTTTGTCCAAGTCAGCAAATGGATACCTTTCAACATGGGTCAGTAAAAGCTTGCAGATTGCTTCATAGGTTTTGTCATTCGAAGGAGTGTTTTCGGTCAACAGTTGGTGTTCTAGTTGCCACACTTCCAGAAGATCGATGCCGATAATGATTGATAGATTGAAGACCAGCAGACAGCTGCTTAATAATTTTTCAAATTCGGCGACTTCTTGACTTGGAGCAAAGGTATCGTGCCAATCTTTGATCATTGCGGTGAAAAAGCGCACAAGATCGGTATCAGAATGTTTGATCTCTTGGATGATCGCTTGATTCTTCTCTTGGGGAATCACCCCTGGCAAAAAGACATGCAAAAAGAAATTTAAGTAAAGATATTCTGACTGAAGCGTCTTTTCTGAGGCATAATCGGCACTCAAAAAAAGCGATTCGAGGATTTCCTCTGGTAAAAAACAATAAAAATTCATCAATCCCATGTATTTTTCAGGAATCGCTGGCAAATATTTTTTCTGGATCGTTCGGCTGACCACTGCTTGCCAAAATGCAGCGAGTTTATTTTTCGTTAACGGATCAAAGTGAGAAACAGCAAAGAACGCTGTAAACTCTTCGACATTTTTATGGGAAACGCTCGGCAATAGCCACAAATCAGCAGGCGCACTTTGGGTCAAGAAACTGTAGGTGAAAATACGGATATCAAGCTCTTTTCCATCAAGAACGATGCGATTATTCAGGTCTGTTCGAATTTGGATTTGAAACTTTTCCAATAGTTGATTGATTTTCTTGATCAACCGATACATATGCGATTGGCTGACATGCAAATCCAAACATAATTGCGTCAAGGTCATTTGCGGGCGCCCAATCAAGTAGTGAATCAAGGTATATTGTGTGGAGTTGAGCAAATAATGATACATCAATTTTGCATAGAAAGGTTCATCGTCCTCTGCTTGATCAACAAAATACTGATTGTAATGATTTTTTGATAGAAGCAGGTGAGGGGAGAGCAGCTGCAAATCTTCATTTAAAAAATAAATATATTTTTGCAGACTTTTTTGTGGGATGTTCAAAACTTCTGACAGTTGGACCAATGTCACGCCATTGGAATTACAGACAACTTTGAAAATCTCTAATTTCTTTTCTTCTGCGGGAGAAATGAATTCTCGATACATAAGGGATTCTCCTTTTTGGCGTTTTTTTTACGCTAAATCTGTGAACCGTATGATAACCATGATGGATTATACTTATGATAGATGAGAATAGAATGAAAAAACACCAATTAAATTATTATTTTTTAAGGCTGTTTTTTTCGATTAACCTCGGTTTCTCATTAAAAAAAGTGAAGGAAGAGATGAAAATGAACAAAAAGGCAGTAATGTTAGGTTTGGTCGGAATGGGTTTAGGAATGGCGCCGACTGCGGCAGCTGCAGCAGAAGCGAATCCAACGGCTTCAATGACGAGTCAAGCAACGCTAACGATCGAGCAAGGAATCTTGTCACTGGATCAGGTGACTAATTTTAACTTCGGTACAAGCAGTATCCAAGAGATCGCTACCGATGAACAAGTGATTCAAACAACGTCGAATGAAGTGACATCGATCACAGATTACCGTGGGCCGAATCAAGCTGGCTGGCAGTTGACGGCGCAATTATCGAAAATGACGAATGCTAGCGATAACGAGCTGGCAAATGCCAAAGTCACTTTAAATGGTACAACGGCTTCTGGCGATGTAGCGCTAGTATCGGGCACCGAATTGATGGTAGGGGCAACAGAACCTACATTGATCGCTTCTGCTAATGGCACAACTGGCTTAGCAACCAATGACTTTAACTTTTCCAATGCTTCATTAACCGTACCAAAGCAAAATGTGAACAGCGGCACTTATAGCGGCACGATCACTTGGACATTAGCGAACACGTATCAAGCAGAGTAGGAAAGAAAGGGCGACAATGAAAAAACAAATCAAGTGCTTCGTACTCATTAGTTTCTTTATCAGTTTGTGTTGCGTTACGAAAGTCACCGGTCATGCACAGACCACACGGTTCACTGTAACCCCTGAACTTCCCCAAAATCAAGTCAGTGACGTCACTTATTTCGACTTACTGGTAAATCATGAGACCGAACAGAATTTGACCGTTGCCCTTCATAACACGAGTTCGGAAACCCTTACGATACAAGCATCCGCACTGAATAGTTACACAGCTGCTACTGGGATCATTGCTTATCAGGCAGCCGAAACAGCAGAGGATTTTGGCGGGGTGTCTTTCACGACCTTGATAAAGAAACCAAATCAAATGATTCAGCTTGCACCAGGGGAAACACGCCAAGTGGTATTTCCTCTTTCAATGAATGACAAGCGTTTTACAGGTGAAATCTTAGGTGCCTTTTCTTTTGAAGAAGAACAAAAGGAGGGGCAAGAGGCGGAGGAAACAAGTCTTACGTCAACCTATAAAATCGTCCAAGGTGTCCGCCTTCGTCAGCAGTTAGATCCGCTACCTGATCCTGAACTTTCCTTGATCGAAAGTGAGGCGATAGAAAAAGACGGCATCGCATCCCTAAAAAGCCGCATTGAAAATGATCAGCCAGTTGCTTTTGGGAAGATTGCTGTTAAGACTGTGATTCGTGAGCAAGACAGTGACAGGGTTGTGGGGGGATTTACTGCGGAAAGTTTTCAATTTGGCCCAAACTCTACACTGGATCTTTATAGCGCGTTTGATGAAGAAATTGTAGAGCCAGGAACCTATCACATTCAAATCGAGCTGAGTGCCCCACGTGGAACGTGGGTTTTTGAGGATAGCGTTACTGTTTCTCGCCCAGAAGCTGAATCGATCAATCGAAAAACGATCGTGGGATCAGGCTCTCTTCACAGCAACCGTTGGGTATATATTGTTGCAGTGGTCATTCTCCTGCTTATTTCCAGTCTATTGCTCCTGATGTATTTGCGACGAAAAAAATCAAAGGAAACAACAGAGCAGGAATGAGAAGACTTCATTTAAGCACTTGATCAAACAAAGCGGAGGATGACGATGAAAAAATTTCTTACGACACGTTTTTTACTTTTCTTCTTGTTAGGTATCGCCTTATGCTATACAGGAAACGCATCTGTTGAGGCGACCGTCGTTGAGCCAGATTTTGCGACGTTGCCGATCGATGAGACCTTGATCACTACGGTGGGGCAAGCTCGTTCTCCGCAAGGATCGGATGGCTATAACTATGTTCAGATAAATGATGGGGTGACATCAAATGTTAGTGGGGGCGTTTGGTTCAACAAAGCGGTTTCTTTTACCCGATCTTTTCGTTTAGAAATGGCTTTTTGCATTGAAAATGCAGCTGCTGATAGCGATGGCTTAGCTTTTGTTATGCAAAGCATTGGCTTAAATGCACTTGCTCAACAAGCCGGTCCAACGATTGGTGTTTGGTCGAATGTAGGGGGAACCGACCCACTGAATACCGGAGCGATTCCGCAAAGCTTTGCCATCGAATTCGATACTTACTACAATTCTGGTAGTCTGGGTCTCCATGGTGCCATAGATCGTGATGCCCCCAATAGTCATCATATCGCATGGAATTTTCCAGGTTCAAACGACGCCTATACGACGGAAGGCTGGCTGCCGTCGTATAAAGTCGTCAACCATCTTGATACTGTTGCGGTCACTGATATTTCCGATAGCCAGTGGCATACGTTTACCGTTACTTTCGATCAGCCCAATCAAACCTTGCATTATTCTGTCCCAGATTTTGGGGTCGATGTCACGGTACCCGTGGATGATACGTTCAAAACGAACTTGAACTTGACCAACAATGCGCCAGTTTATTTTGGTTTTACTGGTGCTAATGGTGGAAATGTCCAAGAAAAAGCAGTGGCATTCATTGATGTCGAAGGCTTGGTCGATATGGAATTGCGTACAGGCGTATTTGAACGTGACACCAACAAGCTTTTGCTAGATACTGAGACAGCTCTGAGTCAACCACCAGTCGTTGATGCGCAAAAAACAATTACTTATGCCACGTATCTTTCTTATAAGGACACCAGTGATTTAACGGAGTTGGAAGCAGGCATCAAGCTGCGTTCGTTTCTTCCAGAAGGCTTTTCTTTAGTCGATGAGACAGTGTATTTCGGTGGTCCTGATTTGATGGTAAATGGTATGCCAGAAGGCGGCACGCCGATTGATTTTAGCGTTGAAGCTGGTGAGTTGGTCGCGACCCTACCTGCATTAGCCAAAGGGAATGACTATCTTATCCACTATTCGATTACCTATACGGGGGCGCCGCTCAATGAGAACTTGAATCAAACAGTGCCTGTGCAAACGACCTTCCAAGGGAATGCCTTTGTATCGAGTCTCGTATCTGGCAGCCCTGAGACGCATTCCTACACAATGACCGGTGTGTTTCCGCCCACGCTGACAACGGGTGTGCCTACCTTAGAAGAAGCGAAAGAAACCCAGCAGATCGTGCGGGAAAACCGTTTGTGCTTTACCCCGATTACCATCGATGACCGCAATTCAACGCAAGCACGCTTGTATGTTACGGATTTTTTTACGGAAGCAGAGACGGTGACGGAGGCAGATTTCTTAGAAACAGCTCAGATAGAGCGTGCCACATTGGCAGATCCCTTTACATACACGTTGGAACGAGATACCGCGAATCTGGAGCCGGGAACCACTTATTATCTTGCTGCTTTTGTGATCGATGCAGAAGGAAATCAATCAGAAACCCATTATTATGGCATTGATTTTCGAGGCAGTGTACAATTTCTCAGTGCGCCGGAGTCGATCAACGGACCGACAATCAATGTAAATGAGCTCGCACGATCGATCCGAAGTGATGGCTTTGCCTATCTTCCTGTTTCGTTTGATCAAACCTCGGCACTGCTGTCTATCAGCAACAGCAGTGAAGGGACTTGGCAGCTTAGTGGGCAAATGACTGATTTCTTGCAAGACCAGCAGCAGTTGGCAGAAGAAGTCCAATTCGTGATCTATGATCCGCTCGACGATCACTTGGTGGCAACAGTTACGAAAGAAGAAACGATCCTTTTTCAGCAGCTTCCCGACGGCGAGGCTGATTTGACCCTTGCTTTAAATGAATACAACTGCTATTTACGATTTGTTCCTGATTTTGATTTGATTCAACCGGGGACGTATACTGGTACGGTCAATTGGCAGTTGGAGAGTATGATTGTAGACTAATAAAAAAAACGCCATTACGGCGTTTTTTTTTATTAAAGTTCTCAGTCGATCACTGCTAACTTTGTCGACTTTTCGCAATTTTTAAAACTAATGATAGGCCTGCTAAAGCAAAACTGCCGTATTTAACGAATTTTTCCAAGGAATCTAAAGTTTGCTGTTTTTTGTGTTTACAGTCCGGACAGCTTTTTTCATTGCCAGTTAACTTCTTGCCGCATTTACAATGGTTCTTCATCTTTGCTCCACTCCTCGTCTCGTTTATTTTTGATGACTTTCTCTACTTTAATTATACATGTTGCTGAAGGTTCTGTCTGAGATTATGCTGTCTCCGTTTTTTGTGAAGGGCAATAAGGGCTGCTGGTTGTTTGTTTCAAATCGATCACGCTAAAGGATGCGATCCTTGGCGGCTGATTTTTCGTATAGAAGAGAGGCAATCTATCTAAAAAAGGAGGGGAATCTGACAAATTTCTCATTTTCAGATGTTGCTGATTCGCTTTGCTTATCAGTTCAGCAAAATTTTGCTATTGTGGAGTAAGATTGAGGAATCAAAAAACGACTTCTCCTTTTTTTCTTGATTCTATCCTTAATCTGAGAACGAAAATCACCGATAGTATGCTATATATAGGAACAGGGAGCCATCCTTGACGATGTCGAATATGGCATTTGAATGAAAGGATTGATGAAATAAGTGATTTCTTCAATAATCTATACGGACACAAAGGCTTATTTGGATAAGGTGGTCGATCAAGCACTGTTGGATTTGTTAAAATCTGATTATCCCAAAGTCTATGATCATGTACAACAATTGATTGCTAACTTTGAAGAAACGATCCAACAAATTGATCACTCAAATTTTTGGCAATTGATGCCAGAGATTTTAGGCTATGATTCACGCTTTGTCTTGTTGAACTCGTTGCAATTGTCAGAAGACAAATTTTTGACGGAAATCGAGGTTATTCAGATGATCGAACGCGATTATCCGAATTTGAATAAAGAGTTTTGTGGCTATTCCTTAAAAGAAAAAGAGCACGAAAGCCTGATCTTCAACATCCAATAAGCGGTTCTTCTTAGGATCACTTGATAGAAAAGAAAGCGACTAGCGCATCTAGTCGCTTTTTTTTTATGGAGAAGAAGGAGAATTAAACGTGTTATTTATCATTAAAATAAAAATTATTTTGAAATTATGAATAAAATGGATTATTATTGGTATATAATCCTTTTAGTGAAAGAAAAAACAATCGTAAAATGAAGAGGATAGATAGCTTATGTCAATAGCTGCGATTGTTTTGATTAGAAAATAAGAACCAGCCTGATTGGCATGGAAAGGAGCAGTTATGAATTACTTGAGTTTTTCAAAAAAAGAGTGGGAAGTCTTAGTTTGTTTTTGGGCTGTGGATGAGCCGCTATGCTGTACCGAATTTAGTGAACGCTTCGGCTTGAATCGCAACACGTCATTGTCAGTGATTCGTAAGTTAGTCAATAAAGGGATACTTGAGATCGCAAGTATCAAGATGAGTGGGTCAGTTTTGGCTCGTCGTTTCCAACCAGCCGTCACCGAATTGGAGATTTTGCAAAGTGGTTTGACGGAGGAACAAATTTTTGAACTGGTAAAAATTGCGATCAAAAAAATTGAAGACCCAGAACAATTAACTCAGTTGCGAAATGTTATTGGCGAATTGAAAACCAAAGCTTCGTAGGTCATCCCGTTTTCTTCGCTGTTTGTTAGTGAAGGTTTAAAAGATAAAAAAATGATCCACTGTGAAAACAGCGGATCATTTTTCTTGTTCTTGAAATTTTTGGACCATTTTGGTCGTCAATTCGTGGAGGACTGACAGTTCTTCCGGTTCAAGGGGCAAGAATTCCGTTACTTTGCAGGGGATCTCTAGCGCTTGTTCATGGAGTCCTTTGCCTGAATCAGTCAATGTGACCCGCAAGGAACGTTCATCGTCTTGATTTCGATTTCTTACTAGGTATCCTTTTGCTTCAAGCTTTTTTAAAACCGGTGTCAGTGTGCCAGAATCTAGACATAATTGCTTCCCCAATTCTTTGACACTGATCGCTTCATCTTCCCATAACACCAACATCACTAAATATTGGGTATAGGTCAAATTCAACGGGTCCAGTAAGTTTTTGTACTGTTTGATAATTTCTTTTGAAGCGGCGTATAGAGGAAAACACAATTGGTTTTCTAACGCTAAGACATTCATGTTTTCACCCCTTTTTCTAACATCCGCCTCTTATCATAGCTGTTTTTTCAACGAAAGTCTACTCGCTAACGGCTTTGACAGTCACTTCAATGTTGCCAGCTGTAGCTTTTGAGTAAGGACATACGGTATGAGCGATTTCAAGCAATTCTTGTGTTTCCTCTGTTGATAAACCTTCGATTTGACCTTCGATCTCAACGCCTAAAACAAAGCTTGATTCACTTTCTGCGTATAACGTCACTTGTGCACTGACAGTCGAAGCACCGTCGATTCCTTTGTTGCTTTTTACTAATTCAAGGGCACTATTGAAACAAGCACTAAACCCAGCCGCAAAAAGTTGTTCTGGATTGGTGGCATTTTCAACACGTTTGCCAGGTGCAGTAATATTTAGTTCAAATGAATGATCGGGACTATGAACTTCTCCTGAGCGGCCGCCAGTGTTGATCATTTTTGTCGAATACATTTTTTTCATTATTTCTTCACTCCTGATTTTTATATTTTGTACAATTAGATTGTATGAAATTTATTTGGCAAATGCAAGGGATTTGTTTTCAGCTCGTCTTTTTTTTCTAAAAAGGAGGGAATTATGAAATGTATACTGTCCTCTTGGGTGAAACGTGCTATTATAGTTAGTAACACTTGTCATAGAATGAACGAATCAATTGAAACGAAAAATAACCTGCACGAAGGCAAAGAGGGTGGAAAATCATCGTAGACTACATGGAACAACGAGCGGTTGGACGTTATTTTCGATCGCTGACGGATCATTATTCAGGCTATATCCGTCTTTATGGCACCTACACAGAATATCGAGTGATTGCAGGGATTCCTGCTGAAAATGTCATGTTAGAGATTATCGGGGTTGAAAACGGTGTCTTATTGACCCGTGTTAACAATACATTATTTGAAAATGGAAGAGGGTTTTTACAATGATCATTATCCAAATTATTTTAGTTATCTTCGTATTAGTGGTTCTGATTTGGCTGATCGCAAGCACTGCTGTGATCGTTCGTCAAGGGGAAGTCAAAGTTGTGGAAAGTTTTGGGAAATATGTTCGAACGTTGGAGCCAGGTCTTCATTTTCTTGTTCCGATTTTGTATACAGTTAGAGAAAGAGTGTCCTTGAAACAGATTCCTTTGGAGATCGAACCGCAAAGTGCAATTACGAAAGACAACGTAATCGTGCAGATCGATGAAGCAATCAAATACCACGTCACTGATGTTCGTGCTTTTGTTTACGAAAATGAAAACTCCGTTATCTCAATGATTCAAGATGCCCAATCAAACTTACGGGGGATCATCGGGAAAATGGATCTGAACGAGGTTCTAAATGGAACTGAAGAAATCAACGTGGCTCTATTTACTTCAATCAAAGACATCACTGCTGGCTATGGGTTAGCGATCGACCGGATCAATATCGGGGAAATCAAAGTTTCCCAAGAAATCATTGAATCAATGAATAAATTGATCACAGCTTCAAGAGACAAAGAATCCATGATCACAAGAGCCCAAGGGGAGAAATCTTCTTCAGTCTTAAGTGCCGAAGCCAAAGCTTCGCAAATGACGATCGACGCGCAAGCTCGGGCAGAACAAACCCAAATCGATGCAGAGGCGCGGGCAAAACGTGTACGGATCGATGCTGAGGCAGAAGCGGAACGAATCGCGAAAATCACTGAAGCTGAACGCAAACGGATTTTAGCTATCAATGAAGCAATCAAAGAAAGCCAGCTAGACGAGCGCTCCTTATCTTATCTAGGGATCGAAGCCTTTAAAGACGTGGTCAACAGCAATACCAACACGGTCATTCTGCCATCCAATATGACGGAACTAGGAAATATTCCAGTCGTCAAACAACTTTGGGAAAACGCACCATCTAAATCAGTAGAATAACTTTGAAGCGCAACAAATGAAAAAAGCTCAAATGCTCCGAGAATAAACCGGCGCATTTGAGCTTTTTTATTTCGTTTTGTCTGCCGCTTGATTATCGACGATCAACAGAGCAATCATGACATAACCGATCCAACTGTCCCGAGAATATAAGATGTAGCGAGGGGACCAAGAAGCGGCATATTTCTGTTTGTACTCCCGCAATCCTTCAAAAGAATAGAAGCGAGACCCGAAAGTGTAAACGAGATAGGCGATCCGCTCTTGTAAGAAACTACTGCGGAAAGTACCAACATTGGCTAATGGTGCCATACCTAAATCGAATTGTTGGTAGCCTTGTTCTTTAAAATAGTCAAACAGCTGAATAAACAAGAAATCCATCGTTCCGTTCGGGGCTTTTTCAGGATCGTGACGCATCAGATCAATGGAAGCTAAGCCTGTCTGATAGGTTGGCATAAAGGAAGCAAACGCGACGATCTCTTGTTGCTGATTACGGACGACTGCAATTGGTGCGGTACTCAGATAGGATTCTGAAAAGAATCCAAGGGAGAACCCTTTTTCTTTCCGTCCATCTAGCCAGTTGTCAGAAATTTCCTTAAGGGTGGCAAAGGTTTCGGCTGAAAAGGGTGGAGTGAGCACATCAAAGGTAAAGCCTTCTTTGGTGATCTTGTTGTTCAATGCCCGCTGTCCCTTCATTTTCTTTCCTGAGAGGGTGAAGCTAGGCAGATCCACATAGGCTTTCTCACCGAATTTGATAAAGTCATACCCGAATTCATGCAGTAGCATCACCATTTCTTCACTACTTTCATAAAAGACTGGCAAGTAATTCCACTGATCCATCTCTGTTAAAAAGGTTTCCAGTGCCTGGGGAAAGTCTGCTTGCTTCCCAGAAGGATCCCCCATGACTAAGCATTTATTATTAAAGGTCGTAAATTGAAAAAAGACCGTCGGCTCGCCGATTTCTGGATAAACGTACACTTGCTTGTCTTTTAAATAGACAAGATGGCTATCGCTATTGCCGCCATAAGTGTTCAAAATATGCTTCACTTTATCGGTGGCGGCACTGACACCGAGTTGGTGCTTTGGTCCCATCAAGTAGCGTGCAAACAGCAGCATCGCAACGGCGACGAATAAAATCGCAACGAAGCCTTGGAGCCATAATTTTTCAGAAGGGAAAAGCAAAAAATCCATCGAATGGTGATGCGTCGGATGCCGATTGATATGGGGCATATTGTAGACCCCGATAATGACATAGAGGATCGTCAATGAACCAATCAGCAAACCATCGATCGTTAGCCATTCCCAAGCGAAAACCAGTTGCTTTCGGAATAACTCGCTTTTTGAAAAAATCATGATCGCCAGTAATAATAGAAGAAACAGCATGGTCGAAAAGCGGAAACCCGCAAAAATAGCATAGGCGATTGTTGCTGCAATCAACAAAAGCGTCGGCATATACGCGCGACTGACACGGGCAGAGATGCCGCGACCGGCGATCAAAAAGAGATAGCCGAGAAAGATACTCGGGTACTGCATCACAAAATTCAAGCGAATCGGATTGAGGTGGGCTAACCATTTGATTTGATCAAAGGCTTCTGGGATCGTGGCGGAAAGCACCAACATCGTTCCAGTCAGATAAAGCAGCAACACTTCGATCTTGTGGAACACTTCCAACAACAAGCTTTTTGGAATACCAGAAAAGCGCTGGTTGAGGGAGACACCGACATTTTTTGAGAAAAAAAGCAAACCGATCAAAAAGGGAATGATGTAATAAAACAGACGGAACAGCAAGAGCCAGGCAATGACACTTTCACGGGGAATCTGTAGTGAACCCATTCCCATAATCATCATGACATCAAAGGTTCCCAGTTCGCCAGGAATCATCGAGACGATCCCAATCACGGAAGCAGCGATGAAAAGCGGCAAAAGTTGAAACACATCGACCGAGAGACCCATCAACAGACCCGTCGTAAAGAAGGCGGCAAAAACACCTAGCCATTCCAATAAGGAAGCGGCGATCAGCTGCAGACGATCACGTCGTTGCAGCCCACCTAAGTAGGCATTTTTTTTGGAAAAACTAAGCGCATAGACGATTGGAAAATAAAGACTGCCGCCTAAAAGCCAGATCCAATACTGTTGGAGATAATCGGTCGTGGGACCGAAGAGGACGAATGCCAGCGCTGCAAGCGATAAAATCGAAAGACCAGACATCAAGTAGATAAAAATCTTCGATATTGCTTGGGCAACGTCTTTGCCTTTTTTTCCTTTGCCATAGAATTCCGACCTTAACCCGATACTGATGAATCCGCCAAAGCCGATCAAATTGTTCATGGTATTGATGATCCAGCTGGTTTCTAGTAAATAGCGGCGTTCAGGTTTGTCCCCTAGTAAGCGATTCAAGACGATATCATATAAGACCATGGGAAAAACACACAGTAAGCCAATGACAGCCATTAAAGCCACTCGCCAAAGGGATAGCTGCGCAAACAATTGTTTTAGTTGATCAATCGAAATCGTCTTGCTTAACGAAAGCAGCTCGCCGAACACGATCACGGCGACTGCAATTAAGAAGAGGGTTTTAAACAGTGAGCGGTGGTCACGGAGCCAAGTAAAGATTCTCATAGTTATTCACCGACCTTTTCTAAAAAAGATAATACTTTCGTGTTAAAAACTTCAGGATTCTTTCGTGCAAAACTATGTCCTTGTCCTTTGACAACGATAAAATTGGACTGAGGGATACTGTTTGCAATATAAAAAGAATGGGAAAGCTTGATCGAATCACGTTTGCCGACCAAAATCAATGTCGGCACACTGAGGTGATTCAAATCGGCTGTAGATAAACCGATTGGACGAAACAACAATCCCAAAATAGGCAGAAAGCCCCGCATGCCTTTGGAGAATGGGGAACAAAGCCAAACGATCAGATATTGCAAGACACTGCCGATTCGAGAAAAGAGCCTCACACCTCGCGGTTCCGTGTTGCCAGAGTTTAAAATCATGCAGCTGACATGCTCTGGGTAGAGATGGCAAAAGACCATCGCCAGATTGGCACCATCGCTAAATCCTAGTAAGGCGATTTTCGTTAGCTTTTCTTGCTGAATAATTGCTAAGAGATCTGTTGCCATTTTAAAAAAATCGATTTTCTTCTGCGTATTGGTGGATTTGCCATGTCCTCGACTATCGATTAAATACAGTTGATGTTTTTGACGCAAAGCGTCGACCTGCTTTGAGAAATAGGCACTGCTGCCGCCATTTCCGTGCAATAAAAAAAGAGGGCGTCCTGAACCGGTTTTCTCGTAATAGAGGACAGACCCGTCCGGTAAGGGCGCGTAACATTTTTCAACTTCCATTTTTTCACCTACTTTCTAAGAGTATACCTTGAAGTCAGGGACGATCACAAATATATCACTAGATAAAATGAGAAAAAATAACAATCTGCTCATCTTTTTTTTACCAGAAGTTCAGGAAAAGGCTTTTTTCTTTACAATGTAAAGAAAAATAATTGGTAAACATAATTAATTTGTTTTCAGAAAATTCTTTACAAATGGACGATCGTTGTCTATAATCGAACTAACTAATTGAGAATGATTTTCATTTACGAAAGAGAGGCTAGCCAATGACCACTATAGCAGATGTTCTGATTATCGGCGGAGGACCCACTGGACTCTATGCGAGTTTTTATGCTGGATTACGTGATCTATCGGTCGTATTGTTTGAAGCACAAGCCGAATTAGGCGGGAAGATCAATTTCTATCCTGAAAAAATGGTCTGGGATGTGGGTGCATTGCCGCCCACCAAGGGAAAGAAAGTCAAAGAACACTTGATTGAACAGGCCAATTTGTTTGATCCAACGATCTATCTGAAAACGAAAATCATTTCATTGACCAAGGAAGACGACCTTTTTTATGCAGTGGATGACCAAGGGAGGACCCATGTTGGACGCACCGTTTTAGTCTGTATCGGCGGCGGTGTCGTTTCTCCCCAAAAATTGCCATGTTTCATCCATAATAATGTCGACAACTATATCCACTATCAGTTTCCTGACCAGCAAGCGATCCAAGGCAAGCATCTAGTGATCTCTGGCGGCGGTGATGCGGCAGTGGATTATGCGATCAAAGCAGTGTCTTATGGTGCCAAAGTCACCCTGTGTTACCGAGGAGAAAAATTGAAAGCTCATGAAGCACAAGTAAAGAAGATGAAAGCAGAAGGGATTCAAGTGCTGATGAATCACACCATCGATGGGGTGAATCAAGCAGAAACATTCAATATGGTTCTACGACTAAAAAACAGTGCCAACCATGAAACGATCGATTTTTTATGCGATCATCTACTGATCCAACACGGGTATGACCGTGACAGTGGCTTGTTAGATAAAGTCTCCTTTGATCTTGCACGCCATGAAGACTTTTACCTCAATTGCGAGATTCCTACAAAAACTAGCCATCCTGGTGTTTTTGCGGCGGGCGACATTCATTATTTCAAAGGCAAAGTGAATCTTTTGGCGGGAGCCTTTCAAGATGCTGCGCAAGCAGTCAACCAAATCAAGCACTATTTAGAGCCGACCAGTGTCCCACAGGCGATGGTTTCATCCCACAATGAGAAATTCAGTGAAAGAAATCGCCAGTTGTTGGTCAATGAGTAGCAACGCTTCTTTGTGAAAGAAAAAGTAGAAAAAGCAGGAGTCCCTTATGGGTCCTGCTTTTTTGGTGTCCTCAGAACAGAAATTCGTTTCACTAGAAGTGAATGTTTGCCGCTCCTAAAAAATAAAATCTCTCAAATAAATGATGCAAACTGTGAAAATTTCAGCTATTATTTTCAAGTTGACTATTTGGAGGGGATGACATGAATCAAACAAGATACGCAGAATTAAAACAAGCAGAAAGAGGCGCCATCTTAAGTATCGTTGCTTACATTTTGGTTTCCATCGCCAAACTTGCCATCGGTCGTTTGGCAAACTCTGAAGGACTATGGGCAGATGGGTTGAACAATGCGACGGATATCGTAGCGTCGATCGCTGTCTTGATTGGTTTGCGTTTGGCTCAAAAGCCAGCAGATGAAGACCATAAATATGGTCATTGGAAAGCAGAAAACGTGGCGAGTCTCGTAACATCCTTGATTATGCTGGCAGTCGGTCTGCAAGTCTTATGGTCTTCCATTCAAACGATTCTACTCGGAGAAACGCAAAGTCCCGATATGATCGCGGCAGTCGTCGGTATCATTTCAGCTATTTTGATGTATGGCATGTATTACTATAATAAGCGATTATCCGCTCGCGTAAAAAGCTCCGCTCTGCTAGCAGCTGCTAAAGACAACCGCAGCGATGCGTGGACGAGTATTGGAACGGCGATCGCTATTTTTGCCGCCTCATTTGGTATCGGTTGGCTGGACAGTTTGACTGCGATCGTGGTAGCTCTTTTGATTATCAAAACCGCCGTCGATATTTTTCGTGAGAGTGCCTTTTCACTTTCTGATGGGTTTGATGAATCGCTAGTCGTGGAGTATGAAGCGGCAATCGCTGGTTTTTCTGAAGTGAAATCTGTCAAATCGATTCGAGGAAGAATGTATGGCGCCAATGTTTTTCTCGATGTCGTCGTGACGATGGACAAATCTTTGACGGTTGAAAAGAGTCATAACGTAGCAGATGCTATTGAAGATCTCTTAGCTGATCGTTTTCAGGTGTTTGATACTGACATCCACATCGAGCCTGCTACCGAATAAATTTTCTGGAAAAACCTTGATAGGACAAGGATGTAAACCACCCGTTTCCTGTTTGTAAACTGAAAAGTTCTTACGGAACCTGCTCATTCATGGCAAACTAGAGGTAACAAAGGAAGAAAGTAGGGAGCCCTATGAATAATAAGCAGGTAGTAGAAAATGAGTTAGTTATTTCTTTAGATAAAATGGATGAAACAGAAATGATGGCACTTTGCCAACAATATATTGCGGCTATTGATGATAGCCAAGTCCTCTTCGCTTTACTGAAAAAAGTTCAAGCCTCTAAAGCAGCAGTAAGCAAATAAAAAACAAACCGGCATCTTATGCATTGATGTTCCCCTCAGCGAAAGCGAAAGGCGCATTGATCAACAGGAAAAGATGCCGGTTGTTTTTTGATTTGTTTGAGTCTTTTTAAAAACTTTTAAAGGACGTTTAATAGTGCGATTAACCCATAGACGAACAAAGAGGCTATTCCTAGAGGAACAATGCGTCGAAATATAATCTCTTTCAAGCGCTTGCCTGCTTGTCGTTCTTTTTCATAGTTAGGATCATGGGCATGCGCTTTAAATTGCTGAGGAGAACGAGAGAAGATCAAGCCATTGGTCATCGATAAAACCCAGCCAATCAACGCCATGAAGAACGAAACAAAAATGATTGCCAGTAAAAGTAGTTGCAAGAGCTGCATGGTGTTGCTACCTCCTTTTCGTCACCATTTTTTCACTTCTAGTTTACCATCTTTTGAGACATTTTGGGGTCTTTGTTCCACGTGCCCTTTCTTTTTTTTCCGTATCCCTTATAATAGAGATATTTATAAACGAGTTTTTGTTTCGTGCAGCAGAAAGAAGGGGTTCTTATGGCAATCGCAAAAAAAATCGTTCAATCACCTGAAGATTTCCAAACGTTGGATCGTTTGATCAAAGAAATCTGGCCAGAAGTGTTTACACCTATCATTGGGTCCGATCAAGTCGCGTATATGCTGGCTCATTACCAATCACCAGCAGCGATTCAAAACGAAGTCCAGCAAGGAGCAGTCTATCTTTTGTTATTAGAAGGAGACCGAGCAGTAGGATATACAGCGTATGAAGAAACGCAGCAGCAGATTTATTTGAGTAAATTGTATCTCCATCAATCCACTAGAGGCAAAGGCTATGCCAGCCAAGTCTTTGATTGGTATGAGGAGATCGCCTCAGGCAAAACACTGCATTTAAACGTCAACAAACAAAACCAGCAAGCGATCGCTGTTTATGAGCATCGCGGCTTTAAGCGTGTTTCTAAACGCACCGTTGCGATTGGTTCGGGGTTTGTGATGGATGATTTTATTTATGAGAAGAAAGTATAATTAAGCAGGAAATTCATTTGATAAACCAAAAAAAATTAAATGAAGCAAGAATCTTATTTTTGAATTTAATATCGTGCCTATTGGGAAACATTGCCAATAGGTTTTTTTGTATCTAGCTAATTTTAAAATTCCTCATCAACACATAAATTTTTAAGTTGTGCTACAGTGTAAAATTACGATGAATAAATGTTCTTTTAAACTGTTAAAAATAGTTTCGTCTATTCGTAAAAAACATATTTACTCCTAGGAAGCACTGTGCTATTATCCTTGTATAAACATTATAATGTTATAAACTAAGGAGGCAATTATGAAAGGGTTTGTAGAATTTATTGAACAGAAGTTGATGCCGATTGCAAATAAAGTGGGGATGCAACGGCACATGGTAGCGATTCGTAAGGGGATCATCGCTACGTTACCGTTAACGATCGTTGGGTCTTTCTTCACGATCTTACTGAATTTTCCCATCGAATCAGTCGCTGCGGTGATCGAACCGTATCGGGAAGTTTTGGATATTCCCTTTCGTTATACAGTCGGATTATTGGCATTGTATGCAACGTATGGGATTGCTTCATCGCTAGCAAAAAGCTACAAGCTGGATTCATTGACTGCGGGTATCTTAGCAACGATGTCCTTTCTTGTAACCGCTGCACCACCGTTGCGAGTCTTCGATTCTGTGGAAGGCATCATTGATGCGGGACGCTATATCAATGTGGCAAACTTAGGATCAGGCTCTTTGTTTGGCGCGATCGTCACGGCAATCTTATCCGTTGAAATCTATCGTTTCTTTATCGTAAAAAACATTACCATCAAAATGCCAGATGGCGTGCCACCAGAAGTGACGAATTCATTCATGGCGTTGATTCCTGGAGGAGCGATCCTGATATTGTTCTGGGTGATCCGTCATATGTTAGGCTTTGATATCAATGGCTTTTTAAGTAACTTGTTGATGCCGTTAAAAGACGTGCTAGCTGGTAACAGCTTGTTTGGTGGTTTATTGACTGTCTTCTTGATCTGTTTCTTCTGGGTACTGGGGATTCATGGACCAGCCATCATGGGTCCTGTCATTCGTCCATTCTGGGATATTTCCATTGCTGAAAATATGGAAGCGTTCCAAGCATCTGGCAATGCGCATGAATTGCCTAATATTTTTACGGAACAATTTTTACAATGGTTCGTCTGGATCGGTGGAGCCGGTACGACCTTAGCGTTGGTCGTTTTGTTCTTCTTCTCCAAATCAAAATACTTGAAACAATTGGGCCGTTTGTCCATCTTGCCAGGCTTATTCAATATCAATGAACCAGTGATTTTCGGTGCACCGATCGTAATGAACCCAATCTTAGGCATTCCGTTCTTGGTGGCACCGTTGATTACGACAACGATTTCTTACTTCGCGACCATTACGGGTGTCGTACCGATGATGGCTGCCAGACTTGGGTTTGCCATTCCAGCACCAATCGCCGCCTGGATGAGTACGGACTGGAGTATCGCAGCAGCGATTTTAGTGATCGTCAACTTCTTTATCACACTCGCAATCTACTACCCATTCTTTAAAGTCTTTGAGAAACAGCAGATTGCCCGCGAACAAGAAGAAGAAACAGCCGCTTAAGCAAGACAAAAAAGAGTGAGGTGCAAACATGGGGATTTATGCCATTTGTTTATTTTTTGGTTGTCAAATTTGGTTAACAAAATCAGCACAAGGGAAAAAAATTCAAGAAGTGCCGTTTTGGCGGATGCTTTTGTTCGGGATTCTTGGCGTTGCTGCAGCGATCCTACTGAGCCGTCAGTTTCCGTGGGGACCATTTTTGACGATGACGGCGACGATTGTTTGCAGTTCGCTTTTACTGACACGTTTTACTGCTTTTTATGAAGAAATGAGGATGAGATAAGTTGAAAAGACAACTAGGAGTATCGGTGTATCCCGATCACAGTGATTTTGAAACAGACAAAGCCTATCTGCAATTAGCCCATGATTATGGCTTTAGCCGCATTTTTATGAGTATGCTGGAAGTGAGTGACGGCAAAGAAAACGTGCAGAAAAAGTTTAAAGCGTTGATTGATTTTGCCAAAGGATTAGGCTATGAAACGATTTTAGACGTGGCACCAGCCATCTTTTCGGAACTAGGCATCTCCTATGATGACTTGACCTTTTTCCATGAACTAGGTGCCGATGGGATTCGTTTAGATTTAGGCTTTGACGGCAATAAAGAAGCGATGTTGACCTACAATCCCTTTGGCTTAGCTGTTGAATTGAATATGAGCAATGATGTGGCATATTTAGACAATATTTTGACCTATCAAGCCAACATTCCTTACTTATATGGCTGCCACAATTTCTATCCGCAAGAAGGGACTGCCTTGCCCTATGATTTCTTTGAAAAATGCAGTCGTCGTTTCAAGGAAAAAGGCATTCGAACTGCCGCATTTATCTCTTCTCAAACGGGAACGATCGGACCTTGGGATATCAATGATGGCTTACCGACCTTAGAAATGCACCGGAAAATGCCTGTAGAAACTGCCGCAAAACATTTGTTTGCCACAGGCTTGATCGACGATGTCATTATCGGAAATGCTTATGCTTCTGAAGCAGAATTGGCAGCGCTAGGAGCGATTGATCGCTATCAGACCGCATTTGCTATTGAATTTGTGCCTGAAATCAATGAAGTTGAACGCCAAATCGCCCTGAACGAGCAGCATTACCGTCGAGGCGACATCACCGATCGGATGATCCGTTCCACAGAAGTTCGTAAAAAGTATAAGAACCATGACAATCCTGTCCATGACCACGAAGGCGTCTTTCAACGAGGGGACGTTGTGATCGGCAACGATCGTTTTGGCAAGTACAAAAACGAGCTGCAAGTCGTGCTAGAGCCTCACTCAGATCCACGAAAAAATAAAATCGGTTCGATCGTCGAACAAGAGTTAGTTCTGCTGCCCTTTATCCATCCTTGGTCGAAATTCACTTTCACAGAGAGGAAGGTGTAACGAAATGTTTGATTTGATTATTCGTCAAGCCCGCACGATCGATGAAGAAGTATTTGATATTGGGATTCAAGACGGCAAAATCACTGCTCTGGCACCCACATTGCAGGAGCAGGCGAAACAAGAGCTGACCTTAGCAGAAGGGGAGTTCTTGTCAGCTGGTTGGATCGATGACCATGTCCATTGTTTCGAGGAAATGACGCTCTATTATGATTATCCAGACGAGATCGGTGTCAATCAAGGCGTCACGACCGTTATCGATGCGGGGACGACGGGCGCTGAAAATATCCATCGGTTTTATGATTTAGCCAAAGAAGCCAAAACCAATGTCTTTGCTTTAGTCAACATTTCCAAATGGGGGATCGTAGAGCAGGATGAACTTGCGGATCTGTCAAAAGTCAAAAAAGAATTGGTCAAAGAAGCACTGCAGAAGTTTCCTGACTTTATCGTCGGGATCAAAGCCCGAATGAGCAAAACGGTGATCGGCGAAAATGGCATCACGCCGTTGAAATTAGCGAAAACGATCCAAGCTGAAAATCAACCGCTGCCTTTGATGGTCCATATTGGTTCAGCACCACCGAATTTAGCAGAGATTCTCGCTGAATTGGAAACAGGCGATGTGGTGACCCATTGCTTTAACGGCAAAGCCAATGGATTTTTGGATCAGACGAACCAAACCATCAAGCCTTTCGTCTTTGACGCCTATGAAAAAGGCTTGGTCTTCGATATTGGTCATGGGACAGACAGTTTCAATTTTGACGTGGCGGAGACAGCCTTTGCCAATCAGCTGAAGGCTTCTTCCATTAGTACAGATATCTACATTCGCAATCGTACCAATGGACCAGTCTTTGATTTAGCGACGACTATGGAAAAATTAGCGGTCGTAGGGTATGATTGGCGTGAGATCATCGAGAAGGTGACCAGTGCCCCTGCGAAGCAATTTCATTTACAAAACAAAGGCGAGATCGCATTGGGATATGATGCTGATTTTACGATTTTCCGCTTTGAAGCGGGCGAAAAGGAATTGACGGATTCTAACGGCAATCGCCGAATCACGACACAACAGATCGTGCCGCAAAAAGCGGTGATAGGAGGGGAACTTTTTGACACTGAATATTGAAGAATTAGACTTGAAAGAAGTCATCAATGCTTCTGGCAAAATGACGATTCTAGGTGTCTCGAAAGTCAGCGAAAGCGTACTTGCAGCCCAGCGCTATGGCGGGGAACATTTCTTTGAAATGGCAGATCTAGCAGAAAAAACCGGTGCCTATTTGGCAAAATTGTTGAAAACGGAAGATGCACAGATTGTTTCTTCTGCTTCAGCGGGGATCGCCCAATCAGTGGCGGCGCTCATCGGTCAAGGCGACAGCTATCATTTGTACCACCCTTACAGTGAGAAAATCAGTAAACGGGAGATCATTTTGCCCAAAGGCCACAACGTAGATTATGGCACACCAGTGGAAGTGATGGTGACACAAGGTGGTGGGAAGGTCGTGGAAGCAGGTTATGCCAATATGTGTACTCCCGAGCACATTGAACAGATGATCACGCCCGAAACGGCGGCGATCCTCTACATAAAGAGTCATCACACCGTTCAAAAAAGTATGTTGACAGTAGCAGAAACGGCCCAAGTTGCCAAGGCACACGATCTTCCATTGATCGTTGATGCGGCTGCTGAGGAAGATTTGTTTGCCTATACCCAAGCCGGTGCTGATTTAGTGATCTATTCAGGTGCGAAAGCACTGTCAGGACCGAGTGCTGGCTTAGTGATCGGCAAGCAGCCCTATGTCTCTTGGGTACGCCTGCAATCCAAAGGGATAGGTCGAGCAATGAAAATCGGTAAAGACAATATTCTCGGATTTACCCAAGCCATGACGGATTATCTAGCGGAGGGAACAGAATCTGGGGCTTCGATGCAAGAGCGTCTGCAACCATTTATTGCGGCAATCAATGAAATCACTGGTTTCGAAGCAAAAATCGTTCAAGACAGCGCTGGCAGAGACATTTATCGGGCGAGTGTCAAAGTGAAAGAACCAAGTGCCAAAGCAGTGATCGACGCACTAAAAGCAGGAGAACCAGCGATTTATACCCGTGAGTACCAAGCCAATAACGGCATCATTGAATTTGATATCCGAGCAGTCAATGAACAAGAAATGGCAGTGATCACCGATCGCTTACAAGAAATTATGTTAGGAGCAACCCAAAAATGAAAACTTCACCCAATTATTTCGCTGACCGTGTCTGTCTAAATGTGTTAGCAAACTCCATCGACAATGCGAAAGCTTGTTACGAAGCAGCAGAGGGCAACATCGTCCTAGGTGTTTTATCAAAAAACTATGATAGTGACGAGGCGGCTATCGCTGACATGAAGAACTATCAAGTGGCAACAAATAATGCCCTTTCTGTAGGGCTTGGTGCTGGCGACCCCAATCAAAGTGAAATGGTCTCCCGAATTTCCGCTGTTCTTCAACCACAGCATGTTAACCAAGTGTTCACGGGAGCGGGGACCTCACGAGCTTTGCTAGGACAATCTGAAACGATCGTCAATGCCCTTGTTTCACCAACGGGAAAAGTCGGCTATGTCAATATTGCGACTGGTCCATTGAGTTCACAAACTCCAGCTGCAGAAGTCCCAGTTGAAACAGCGATCGCTTTATTAAAAGACATGGGCGCTAGTTCTATCAAGTATTTTCCAATGAAAGGGTTGGCTCATAAAGCAGAATATCAAGCGGTAGCCGAGGCTTGTGCCGCGAATGATTTTTATTTGGAACCGACCGGCGGTATCGATTTAGAAAACTTTGAAGAAATCTTGCAGATCGCTGTTGATGCAAGCGTGAAAAAAATCATTCCACATATTTACAGCTCGATCATCGATGGAGAAACAGGGGACACACGCCCTGGAGATGTACAGACATTAGCAGAAATGACGAAAAAGGTGTTGGCAGCAGCCAAATAGGGGGGATCAATGATGCGGATCGGTGCTTACGGTGAGGTAATGATGCGGTTGACGCCACCAGAATATCGAACGTTGGAACAGACCCACTCTTTGCGAATGGATTTTACGGGAACAGGGGTCAATCTGTTAGGCAATTTGGCGCATTTCGGCTTGACGACGTCGATGCTGACGCAGGTGCCAGCCAACCGATTAGGAGATACGGCAAAAGCCAGCTTGCGTTCCTATGGGATTCAAACGGCATTTGTTGGCAAAAAATATAGTCATATCGGCAGTTATTTCGCCGAGATCGGCTACGGCGCTCGTCCAACCTATGTGACGTATCAAAATCGCCATCATAGTTCCTTTGGCGTTTCAGGTCCAGAAGAATATGCTATCGATGGATTTTTAGAAACGATCGATCTCATTCATATTTGCGGGATCTCTCTTAGTTTGACTGAGAAAACCTGGCAAACAGCTTTGGCTTTGGCGAAACAGGCCCATGCCAAGCAGATTCGCGTCTGCTTTGATTTCAACTTCCGTCCAAGCTTGAATGAAGAATTAAATCGGGAGGTACTGAAACAACGGTATGAAACGATCCTACCCTATTGTGACCTAGTTTTCGGGTCTGTCCGTGACTTGGAGGAGCTATTGGCTTATCCCTTAGAGGAAACAGAAGGCGCCGAGCTTGCATTGATCCAATCCTTTATTGACCAGTATCAATTAGAATGGTTCTGCGGGACACGGCGTCTAGCCGTGGAAGACAAGCAGTTTATCAGCGGAAGGATCATTACGGCACAAGATACCTATGAAACGGCACCGCAGCTGCTGCAAGTGTTGGATCGGATCGGGGCAGGGGATGCCTATGCTGCTGGCGTATTATTAGGCTATGCCGAAAAATGGTCGCTCCAACGCACCGCTGATTTTGCTATCACCAATGCAGTTTTGGCTCATACGATGCTGGGAGATGTCCCCTTAACCACCAAAGAACAAGTTGAACAAGTCTTACGGGCACCTGGGAAAGACTTGATTCGCTAGAAAAAACACTTGCGTCCTTCTCTTGATGGATGACTGTGCAAAAGTAGACCAATCGGCTGCTTGTGCGCAATCATTCACCGCTTTTAGGAGAAGGACGCAAGTGTTTTTATTGTTTTAAAAAGGTTTCTACTTTTTTCTCAGGGATCACCCACAACAATAGCACGAGACTATCCAGTGTGATGATAAATAGGGGGTGGATCACCCAGCCGAGGAGCAATGCCAGCACGTTGATAAACAACGTAAAGTAGAGTTTCTTGTATCCGCGAAACAGTTCCACGATGGCTTGATTGTCAGGATTGGCACGAACCAAGGATTTTCCAACTAGGAAATAGCTGAAATCCATCAATAAAATGACAGCCCCGTATAGTAGCTGTGGGGCAAGAGCGACTGGATAACGACTGACCCATGACGTTACAAAAGGAAAGAGGGTCAGTGCCAGAATCAACAAATGATTCGCCCACAAGGTCCAACCGTCGATTTTAGACACTACTTGAAATAGATGATGGTGATTGTTCCAGTAGATCGCTAACATCACAAAGCTGATCAAATAAATAATAAATTGCTGTTCCACTCCTAAAAAAGAAGCAAAGGTATCGCCTTCGGGCTGGTGCAATTCCAATACTAATAAGGTCATTACGATCGCAATGACCGCATCGGTAAAGGCTTCGATTCGATTTTTTGACATGTACATCCATCCTTTTAAGTTTCTGTTTACTGGATCAGTGTACGCGATTGTCAGAAATTCGTCGAATGATTATTCTCGGGACAAAAGCCAACGTTCCAGCTATTTCGCAATTGGCCCATTGCCTAGTGCACCGAATAAAAACAAATCGATCGCTTCTGGCATCTTGTCTTCTTTTTCTGGTGAGTCCAAATGAGCCGCCATCAGTACTAACAATTGACTGGTGACAAATTCTGGGTCGACATCCGAACGGAGATTGGAATCACTGCGACGAAACAAGTCAAGAAACGGTTCTTTATAATTTTTCCGCCAAAGCAAGTACAGTTTTTTAGAAGTGTCCTCAGAAACGGTATGCTGAATGTCGTGCATCATCATATAAAAATTGATCCGATGCCGACTTCTTAAAAAAAGAAACATGTTCAAGATTTTTTCAGAGATCGTCAAGGAAGTATCTTCAACGGTCTGATTTAGCTTTCCAGAAACCTCTTGTGCCAAAGAAACCATCACTTCATAATAGATGGCTTCTTTGCCTTTGAAGTGATAATAAAGATTGGGTTGGGTGATGCCGACGGCTTCTGCGATCTGTCTAGTAGAAGTTGCTTGATACCCCTGCTGCATAAACAGGTTCTCTGCGACTCGTAAAATTTTTTCTCGCAAGTTCAAAGTCAGCCCTCCCAACGTTCCTGACGAAGCATTTTTTTCGCGGTAAACAAAAGTTGGATTTTCCGTTGTTTCGGTACCGCTGTTTTTTCAGCAAATACTTGATAGTTGTTTTTGCGAATCACAGTCAAGATTTCCCGATAGATCAAAGCAGCTGCTAATAGAGCTTCACGGCAATCTTCATCGATTTGCGGCATCATGACAAAAGATTCTTGATAAAGCGTCTCTGCCAGTTGCGCCTCGTGTTCCCACATCTCGATAAACTGCGGGTTTTGATTGCCAGCTGCTAAAGCCTCTCGCGAAAGGTTGTATTGCGCCAAGACCGTTTGCGGCAAATAGATGCGGCCCATCCGCAGATCCTCGCCAATATCACGTAAAATATTGGTGCGCTGCATCGCTTCACCCAATTTGATGGCAGGCTCTTGAATCGCAGCGGCTGCTTGCGAGAGAATCGGCAAGAGCATCAGACCTACACTGCCAGCTACGTAGTAACTATAGTCAGAAAGCTCTTTTTCAGAGGTGGGTTGCTGGAAGTCAAGGTCTTGTTTTTGCCCCACCAATAGGTCGAAAAAGGGTTGGAATTGCAGATCAAACTGTTGGAAAGAAAGGGTCAATGCCCGCCAAATGGCTTCATCAGGATCTTCTTCCTTGACGGCTTGCGGCAAGTCGATCGTATCGTCTGATACTTGTTTTTGCATTTCTTCCAAGCGTTTTTTCATGGCTTCGATCAACAAGGGGTCTTGCTTTTCATCGACGGCATCATCGGCACGTCGGCAAAAGGCGTAGACGGCATAGACGGCGCGGGCTTTGTCTTTTGGCAATTGAGAAAAGGCGGTATGAAAATTTTTCGAATGCTTTTTTATGATGGCCTCACAGTATAAAAAATCGTTGTCGTATTCATCAAAGACGCTTAATGATTTAACGGTCATCTTTTAACAACTCCTCCACAGCTAACTTGGCACTTTGCATCACGATTGGCACACCCGCTCCTGGATGCGTACTGCTGCCGCAGAAGTATAGGCCTTCTGCATAATCAAATTTATTATGGGGACGATAGTAATTGCTTTGGGCTAAGGTCGGTTTCAAGCCAAATGTCGCACCGTTGTAGGCATTGAACCGATCATTGAACGTATCTGGCGTATACATTTTTTCATACACGATGTGTTCATCGATATCCGTAAAGATCGTTTTTTCTTTTAATAATCCAATGATCTGCTGGCGGTAGCTTTGGATCGTTTCATCCGTCCATTGATCAAATTTAGATAATTCAGGTACTGGGACTAAAACATAAAGACCTTCTTGACCATCAGGTGCTAAGGAAGCATCTTTCAGGGTTGGGCGATACAAGTAGAAGGAAGGATCTTCTGGCAGCTTACCAGCCTCGAAAAGATCATCTACATTGCGTTTGAAATCATTGGCAAAATAAATGCTGTGGAGTGCGCTATCTTCATATTTTTTGTCCAGACCTAAATAAAGCAAGAAACAAGAACAAGAATAATCCATCGAAGCGATTTTTTGATTGGTGTATTTGCCGCGTTTTGATTCATCAGGAATCAATCTTTCCATAGCATAAGGAAAATCAGCCGCACAAATCACGGCATCTGCGGTGATCGTTTCTCCATTGACACGAACGCCTTTGGTTTGCTTGTTTTCGATCAATAATTCATCGATCGGCGTATTGTAATGGATCGTACCGCCTAATTCTTGGAACAAACGTGCCATACCAGTGGCTAACGTATACATGCCGCCTTTGATGAAATAGACCCCATACATCAACTCGATCATAGGGATGATCGTATAAAGGGACGGCCCTTGGTAAGGGGAGACACCGATATACAAGGTTTGAAACGCCAATGATTTACGCAGGCGATCATCTTTGACAAATTTAGAAATGGAAGAGTAGGCGTCACTAAACGTTCGCAGCTTTAACCCTGCCCATAATGATTTGGGATTGTAAAAATCTCGCCATGTCCGAAACGACTTGGTGATGAAGGACTCTTTGGCGATCACATAGCGTTTGTAAATATCTGCTAAAAAGGCAAAATAGCCTTGAGCATCTTCTTCTGAGATCGCTTCTAGCGTTTTGGTCAATTCTACTAAGTCATTTGAGAAGGTCAGCGGTTCGTCTTGGGCAAAATACAGCTGCAGCATCGGATCGACTTTCTCCATAGGAATATAGTCATTCGGATCAACGCCAGCAAATTCAAACACTTCACGATAAATTTCAGGCATCATCACGATGGTGGGGCCCACATCAAAGGTAAAGCCGTTTTCCTTGATCTGATTCATTTTGCCCCCAGGTTGACCTTCTTTTTCGTAGAGGGTGACGTCATAGCCAAGTTTTTGCAAACGGACAGCAGCAGCTAATCCTGACACGCCCGCACCGACAACAATAATTTTTTTCATGCTTGCTCCTTCTGCGAATCATCTGATTCGGCTTCTTTTTTCGTGTGTTCTTTTTCTTCTAAAACGCCATCTTTCATGACGAGAACCCGATCACAATAATCTGTTAAACGGGTATCATGGGTCACCATAATGGTGGCTTTTTGTTTTTCTTTGGTTTCTTTTGCTAAGATTTTGACGACTTCGACGGCTTTTTTTGAATCAAGACTCGCCGTTGGTTCATCTGCCAATATGATGGTGGGATCATGATAGAGCGCTCGGGCAATAGCCACACGCTGTCTTTCACCACCAGAAAGTTCATCGGGGTATTTGTTCTGCAGCTTTTCGATCCCAAGTTGTTCAAACAATTCAGTTGCTGATTGCTCTTGGGTTTCTTTGCTGACCTTATCCACTAATTGGAGTTGCTTTTTGACCGTCAAAAAAGGGACAAGGTTGGAAGCTTGTAAAATAAAGCCGATCTTTTTGAAACGAGTTTTTGCCCGTTGCTTTTCTTTTTGTTTACTGAAGGGTTCGTCATTGATAAACACTTCGCCTTCAGAGGGGGCTTGCAGACCACCGGCGATCGTTAGAAAGGTACTTTTCCCAGAGCCAGAAGGACCGATGATGGCGACAAATTCGCCTTTTTCTACCGAAAAGTTGGTTTCTTTCAAGGCTTCAATTGTCGCATCCCCATCTTTAAATGATTTTTTGACTTGTTTGAATTCAATGGCACTCATGTTTTTTCCTCCTATCCGATTGCTTTCAATGGGTCGATTTTTACAATCGTTCGCACCGAGAAGAAAGCACCTAGCATCGCGATCAGAATCATCATGACACTGATACTAGCAAAGAATAATAGATTGATTTGGAATGGCACTGCCGCAGGTAACACGAGGGCGGTACCGATCGTTGCCAAACCACCGATCAAAACACCCGAGGTTGCCAATAAGAACGTTTGGGCGATCACCGAAAAAGCAATGTAGCGGCTAGAGATCCCTTGAGCTTTCATGACACCAAAAATTTCTGATTTTTGCATCGTTAACACATAGATAAAAATACCGATAACGATGGCAGCGATCACGATCAAGAACCCGATCATAAAGCCAAAGGTCAGCACTTGTGCGTTGTAACCAGGCAATTCATTAATAAATTTGCTGATATCCGTGGCGACCAGATCATCTGGCACTTCTTTGATTTTGCCACGAGTCACGATCGCGTTGATACGGGCATTTTCAGAATCATCTTCTTTTTCAAAACGAATTTCTTGATAGGCACCGATCGAGGTGTAGAGGACCGGAGCGACACTGAAGCGGGCGTTATCTGTAAAACCGACGATTTTTAATTTTTTGTCACTGCCTGCTAATTTGATGGTGTCACCAATGGAAATCCCGTATTCTTCCTCAATACTGCTGTCGGCGACCGCTTCATCATCTGAAGCAAACATCTCGCCATCGGTAATATTGGGTGCTAAAAATTGATCTGGATCAATGCCGAAAAAGGTGACATCGACTTTTTCACCGTTGCCTTCTTTGGTCACAACTCCAGCGGTTTGCGCCAAAACTGCTTTTTCTGGTGCATCGACTTCATCATAAAGACTGCGAGGAAGCATCGACATGTTTAAATTATCATTTGCTTCTTCGGTCAACAAAATTTGATCTGCCTCCCATTTGTCGACCGCCATCCGATTATCTTGAGCCAACCCATAAGCTAACCCAGTTAAAAAAAAGACCAAATAGGCGATTAAAAACATGACCCCTGTGACTAGGGCGTAACGCAATTTGGAATGGCGTATTTCATTGATTGCCAAAAACATAACGATTCCTCCTAATATTTTATCACTTGATAAAATAAAAATACCATTTTTTTTATTTTCAGCAAACTATCTTGCTTACAAAGAGTAAATTCGGTGAAAAAAGGAAGGTTATTTAGAAGGGGCGTCTGTTGATTGAAGAAAACCACTTGCTGCCCTTTGATTTGAATAGACGCGTAGGAGCAGCGAAGGGGCGGGGGATTTTAGTGGAGAAAGAACGTTTAGAATAACAGTAAAAGCCCTCTGATTCAGTGCAGACACAACTGCGGCGCTGAATCAGAGGGTTCCTATTTGAAGTCTGGTGCTGGATCAAAGTGTCAATCGTCAGTTTCTTTGCTTGTAGCGATAACTAACGGCACGATTTTTTCAAAGGAGTGACGGAAGCTTTCAGGTTGTGCTAATTTTTGATAGATGATCGCCAAACCGTCTTGGTTTTTGCGATAATCCAACCAAACCTTCAGCTCACTTTGAGGACCGTATTTCTTTGAAATGTACTGATACGCTTCATGATGCAATTGTTCTAAATCTGTCAGCTGCTTTTTCTCATAAGCAAAAAGCAAGGTTCGCTTGAGGATTCGCTCAAAATCTAAGTCGCGATCGGCTTCGGAAATAATTTTGCCATAAAGCGAGCGAGGCTCATAGGGCAGCGAGGCGCGATGATCTTCTACAGCTTCGCCGATCATTGAAATGACTGGAGGAGAGAAAAAGCGTGGCAACACAGCATCTTGTTCAACGATCTTGCGGGAATTGCTTTCGTGGTTTTTGCGGCCATAGAGCAAGCCGATATCATGGTAGGCAGCTACCGTATAGACGATATTCAGGTCAACGGGCAATGTTTCAGCAATTTCAAAACTATTTTGGATCACTTGGTGGACGTGCGCTGGGGAGTGACTGCTATCCAATTGGTTGTATTGCGGGATGATGGAGCTTTCAATATAGTGCTTTAGCTGTGGATCAATCGGTGCATCAATCTTCATTTGTCTGGTTCTCCTGCCTTTCATGTGCTAAATGAGGGGGAATTGAGCCAGTGCCAAACCGATCAATTGTTTCTAGACCTAGCGGCTGACGACAAAAGCCAAAGGGCTGTCCATCAATGGTGATTTGCTGCTTGAGCCACGGAAGGTAACTGATGGTATTGGTTGGATCGCCAGCAGCTGCTTGTTCCATATTCTGCCATTCATTCGACTTCGAAATCGTTGCATTACCTTGGAGTAACCTTTGCCAAATCACCTGGATCTCCTTGGGACAAAGGTTTCCTGCCATTGATGACAGCCCGTTAAACCCTAGTACGACCTTTTCCGCCAAGTCCGCTTCACCACCAGCATAAAAGCGAAAATCGGCAGCCGTCTTTGTTTTTAGTTGAGGCACTCGCTCCTTCCTGCCAGCTTCTTTTAAGCTGATCACCCGAGGGTCAGCGATCAAGGTCAAGAGACTTTCTGCAGATAAATCAAAGCCCGTGCGGCGGGGATTGTTGTATAAAATAACTGGTTTTTCGCAAGTATGGATCAATCCTTGAGCATAGAGCACGGCTTCCTTTTGGGTCAGGCAAAGATAAGGGGGAAAGCCTAAAACCACACCATCGATTCGGGGATTTTTGCTGATTGTTTCTGCCAACGCGAGCGTTTCATGAAATACGATGCCAGCTAAACCGAAGAGGACTTCGAAATCGGCTGCCCAGCTGGTTTCTTGCGCTAAGGCATGTAGAAGCTGTTTTTTTTCTGTTAAGGTCAATGAGTGCTGTTCACCGGTGGAGCCGCACACCAAAACCGATTTGATCCCTTGTTTTTGCAGTTGCAAGATATGGGCGATCGTCTTTTTTGTGTCAAGTCTTTCTGCATGATCAAATGCTGTTGGGACGGCAATATGCAATGAGTGATTCAATGAAGTCATCCGATTCATCCTTTCTTGTGATACGTTTAGCCAGCGATGTTCTTCTTGCTTCTGGTGCAAGCCAAGGAAGACGAAACAACTGATTATCCACTAAGTGTAGCAAACTTCTCGTTTCAGCAAAAGGCTTAGCAAAATATTTTTAAAACGGTGGTTGCGTTTTCAAATAAAGCATGGTATTATGCAAGTAATAAAACAGGCATGTGACTGGTAATGCAGGCAGGACCTATAAAAAACATGGAAGGGATCGTTGGATTCCGTTCAATGTTTTTGTAGGTGCTGCCTGCTTTTTTCTTTGTTTGGCCAACAAAGGAAAACTAATTAAAGGAGAAGAAAATTATGAATGTAAAAGAAACGGCAACTGCCATCGTTGAGTTGATTGGCGGAAAAGAAAATATCGCACATTTGGAACATTGCTCCACACGCTTGCGCTTTACCTTAAAAGACAATAGCCTCGTACAAAAAGATGCCTTGGAAAAAGTCGATGGCGTGATTGGGGTGCGACAAAATGTCCAATGCCAAGTCATCATCGGCAATGATGTCGTCGAAGTGTATGATGAGGTTATGAACGTGTTAGGTCATGAGCTAACAGCGGATGGAGGAAGTGAAGGCAAACAAAAACAATCGTGGGGTGCGGTCCTGCTTGATTTTATTATCTCGATTTTTCAACCGTTGATTCCAGCAGTCGCTGGAGGGGGCGTCTTGAAATCCTTACTGTTACTTGCTTCTGTCACTGGATTGATGGACAATACGAGCCAGACGTATCAAATTTTGAATCTGATCGGTGGCGCACCATTGTATTTCTTACCGATTTTAGTGGCGATCACCACGGCAAATAAATTAAAGGTCAACCAATTGGTGGCGGTTTCCGCTGTCGGTGCCTTGATTTTGCCTGAACTAACGACACTATTGACAGATGGCGCAGCCTTCATGGGCTTCGGTTTACAAAATATCGCCTATGCGTCACAAGTATTTCCAGCCATTTTAACGGTTTTATTTTACGCTCAAATTGAAAAGCTGTTTACCCGAATCTCACCAAAACCGATCCGTATCTTCTTTGTTCCAATGATGAGCTTAGTTATTACGGTTCCAGTTGCTTTATTGATTTTAGGCCCATTAGGCTTTGAAGTCGGAACGATTTTTTCAGCAGCGATCATTTGGCTGTATGCCCATTTAGGTTGGGTGGCAACAGGGATCTTAGCCGCTGTTTTACCATTGATGGTGGTTACAGGCATGCACAAAGCCATGATTCCCTATGCTGTTTCGTCCATGAGTGAGATGGGGGCAGAGCTGTTATACTTGCCTGCCTCATTGGCACATAACATTGCAGAAGCTGGTGCTTGTTTTGCGGTGAGTGTTCGGACCAAAGACCAAAAACTTCGTTCAACCGCTGTTTCTGCAGGCATCTCCGCCCTTTTTGGCATCACCGAGCCTGCTTTGTATGGGGTGACGATCCTGCATAAACGAGTGCTTTACGGCGTGATGGCTTCCAGCCTAGTTGGTGGAGCGGTGGCTGGTTTGTTTGCCATCAAGGCATTCGCATTAGTTGGCCCTGGTCTAGCAAGTATCACTATGTTCGTGGATGAAGCCAACCCGATGAATCTTGTGTGGGCATTGGTCACGTTAGGGGTATCCTTTGCTGTTTCCTTTGTCCTTGTCCTTTTCTTATTCAAAGACAAAGTGGTAGAAAATAAGACGACGGTTGCCGATCCCAAAGCCGAAGTATTGAGCAAACCAGTAGATGGGCAAGTGGTAGCTTTATCTGAAGTCAACGATGAAGTCTTTTCAAGCGGTATGATCGGAGAAGGGTTCGGGATCATCCCGACGTCTGGCGAATTGATCGCACCTGAAGATGGCGAGATCACGATGTTGTTTGAAACCAACCATGCGATCGGGTTAAAAACCCGCAATGGCGCAGAATTGCTCTTTCATATCGGCTTGGATACCGTTCAACTAGAAAGCAAACACTTTACCCCTTACGTAAAAGCGGGGGATCGAGTGAAACAAGGGCAACCGCTGATCCAATTTGATCTAGATGCCATCAAAGCAGCTGGTTTTGATCCAATCGTGATCTGTGTGGTCACCAATCAAGAAAACTTTACAGTCAAAACGATCGAATCAACCGATGAGCAAAGCGACCAAGGTGTCCTATCGATCGCACCACTCGTCTAAACAAATGAGCAATGCAATAAAAACAATGTAAAAAGGGGATTGAAAAAATGACTGAAACAACTTTTCCAAAGGACTTCTTATGGGGTGGCGCTATCGCCGCAAATCAAGTAGAAGGAGGTTGGAATCTTGGCGGCAAAGGCTTGTCGGTGGCGGATGTGGCGACCTACAAACCTCATGTCGATAACAAAGATTATGCGGCGCACATGAGCGTGACCGTAGAAGCCGTCAAAGAAGCGATGGCAGATCCAACAGATACCATCTATCCAAAACGGCGAGGAATCGATTTCTATCACCGCTATCCAGAAGATTTGGCTTTGTTTGCGGAGATGGGCTTTAAAGTGTTGCGATTGTCGATTGCGTGGACCCGTTTGTTCCCAACCGGAGAAGAAACGACACCCAATCAAGAAGGGATCGCTTTTTACCGCAATGTCTTTCAAGAAATGCAGCGCTTGGGGATCAAACCGATCGTAACGTTGTCTCACTATGAAATGCCGCTAGCCCTTAGCTTGAAGTACAATGGCTGGGTGGAACGTAAAGTAATCGATGACTTTGTCCGCTTTGCAACCGTCTGTTTCGAAGAATTTGGGGAGTATGTGGAATATTGGCTGACCTTTAACGAAATCGACAGTATCCATCGTCATCCCTTTACAACAGCAGGCATCATTCCAGAACAATCAGAAGCAGGCAAAGAAGAGCAAGAGGTGTATCAAGCGCTCCATCACCAATTTGTTGCCAGCTCATTAGTGACCAAAATCGCTCATGAGAAAAACCCAAACAATAAAGTTGGCTGTATGTTAACGAAACTAATGACGTATCCATTGACTTGTGACCCATTGGATGTTGAATTGACCTTAAAGAAAAACTTGGAAAATGATTTTTATGCGGACGTTCAAGTCAAAGGGGCTTATCCGCGAATGATTGAAAAAGATCTGGAAAAACGCGGGATCAAGATTGAAATGGCACCAGAAGACCGCCAAATCTTGAAAGATCACACCGTTGATTTTCTTTCCTTTAGTTATTATATGTCTATGGCCGAATCAGGTGATCCAAATGCCGAACGGACACCGGGCAATACGGTTTTAGGGGTGAAAAATCCCAAGCTGCCATCAACTGAATGGGGCTGGCAGATCGATCCTAAAGGCTTGAAAATCTCCTTGCTTTCATTGTATGATCGGTATCAAGTGCCATTAATGATCGTTGAAAATGGTATGGGCGCCGTTGATGTCCTTGAAGACGGCCAAGTGCATGATCCGTATCGGGTCGATTATTTCAAGGCACACTTCAAACAAATGAAGGAAGCCATCGATGAAGGGGTCGATTTGATTGGTTATACTTCTTGGGCACCGATCGATCTGGTCAGTGCTGGTACGTCACAAGTGACGAAACGCTATGGCTTCATTTATGTGGATGCCGATGATGAAGGAAACGGCAGTTATGACCGTTTGAAAAAAGATTCCTTCGACTGGTACAAAGAAGTGATCGCCACCAATGGCGCAAGTTTGGCAGAATAAACAGTGAGGAGCGAGAGTGCATGATTTACATCAAGAAAGTCTTAAATTCAAGTGTCGTACTTGTTGATAAGGAAGGCCAAGAAATGATTGCACTTGGGAAAGGCATCGGCTATGGAAAGAAAGTCGGCGACAGCATAGCCGATACCCAGATCGATCAAGTTTTTCTGCCAATCGATGAAAAAAAATCAGGTCAGTTTGCCGATTTAGTGGATGAGATTCCGTTGTACTATTTTGAAATGACCAAAGAAATCGTCCAGCTGGCGCAAAAAATGCTGCCATATCCGCTAAATTCAACGATTTACCTCACCTTATCGGATCACTTGCACTTTGCTGTAGAACGTCAGCAAAAAGGCTTGAGTGTGACGAATCGGCTCTATTGGGAAATCAAGAATTACTATACAGATGAATTTCGAGCCGCCGAACGGGCACTACGTTTGTTGAAAGAGAAGTATCAAATTGAGCTGCCAGAAGAAGAAGCCTCCAATATCGCGTTTCATTTGATCAATGCCCAGTCGAACACCGAGGAAAATCAAGATGGGTTGAAAAAGGCCAAATTGATCGGGTTGATCGTCAATATGGTGCGCTACTCGATCCAGCAAGACGTCAACACCAATTCGATCCATTACAATCGCTTTATCACCCACGTGCGTTTCTTCGTTGACCGATTCTTTTTGGATGGGCTGCTGCAAGAAGAAGATGAAGGACTATACCGTCAAATGTGGGCTCTTTATCCGAATGCTATGGAGATTGCGACAAAAGTCAAAGCCTATATCGATAAAGAATACCAAACGAAGATCCCTGTCAATGAAATCGTCTATCTAGGCGTTCATATCAATCGATTGATGAATCATTCAGCGATCAATTCCTAAGCGTCCTCATTTTAACAAACATAAACAAGCCGTTTCCCTTTGCTGGAGAAACGGCTTGTTTGTGTTTAGTAGGCTTGCTTGTTAGGAATCACGCCTCGAACGCCGCCTTTTGGCTGCTCCACGTCGCCTTGGTAGCGTGGGATCAAATGACAATGGCAATGAAAGACCGTCTGTCCAGCAGCCTCCCCGCAATTGAAGCCGATGTTGAAGCCGTCTGGTCGATAGGTTTCCAATAAATAAGCTTTGCCTTCCTGCAACAAAGCCTGCAAGTCTTGTAATTCCTCTTGGGTGAGAGCAAAATAATCCCTGCGATGCGCTTTGGGGATCAATAGCAAGTGTCCAGGGGTGACGGGGTACTTATCAGCGATCGCATAAAAGCGTTCGTTTTCAATGATCGCATGTTTTGAGGCAGTACAAAAAATACAAGTCAAAATCTTTCGCTCCTTTTTCTTGGCTTGATAGCGTATCAATACTTATCTTTAGTGTACCAAAAGCTGATTTGAAATGAAACGCACGACAAAAAGCATGTCCTTTTGAGTCAATTGACAGTAAAATAAAAAAAAGTTTATAGATTCGCTTGACTTAGAGTGCACTTCAACCTGTATGCTTAGTGTAACTTAAAAAAACAGGAGGACGTACAAATGGACTATGTAAAATTTGGCAATACAGGACTTGATGTGTCACCTTTGTGTTTAGGGACAATGGGATTTGGCGATCCCAACAGCGGGTTTCATGAGTGGGTGTTAGAAGAAGACGACAGTCGTGAAGTCATCAAAAAAGCCTTGGATCTGGGCATCAACTTTTTTGATACGGCAAATGTCTATTCTTATGGAGCGAGCGAAGAAATCGTCGGTCGAGCATTGAATGATTTTGCACCACGAGATGAGATCGTGGTTGCCACAAAACTGTATTCAAAAATGAAACAGCGACCTAACAGTGGAGGCTTATCCCGAAAAGCGATTTTTTATCAAGTTGAACAAAGCTTAAAACGCCTGCAAATGGACTACATTGATTTGTATATCATCCATCGTTGGGATTACCACACGCCAATTGAAGAAACCATGAAGGCATTACATGATTTGGTAGTTTCAGGAAAAGTACGCTATATCGGCGCATCTGCGATGTACGCTTGGCAATTTGCCAAAGCACAAGCAGTCGCTGAAAAAAATGGCTGGACCAAATTTGTTTCGATGCAAAATCACTTGAACTTGCTTTATCGAGAAGAAGAGCGAGAAATGATGCCCTTGTGTGCCGATCAAAAAATTGCCGTGACGCCATATAGCCCATTGGCTGCCGGACGGTTAACAAGAGATTGGGGTGCAGAGACCAAACGGTACTTAACGGATAAAACCGCCAATCAAAAGTACGACAAAACGATGGAACAAGACCGAGAGATCGTGGCGCGGGTCGCACAGATCGCTGACAAACACCAAAGCAAACGGGCGCAAATCGCCTTGGCTTGGTTATTACAAAAAGAACAAGTGGTCGCACCAATTATCGGCGCAACAAAAGAAAGCCATTTATTGGATGCTTTACCTGCCCTTGATCTAAAGCTGACTGCCGAAGAGATTGCGTATTTGGAAGAGCCATACTTGCCTCATGCAGTGGTAGGAGCGGAATAACGAGTAACAAAAGGGCTTCCGGCTCGTAGCATACAAAACGATCTAGGAAAAAATGCAAAACAAGGAAGTGAAGCCATGAATATCAAAAAAGTCAGTGAAGTGAGCGGCGTCTCAGCTGATACCATCCGTTACTATGAAAAGATTGGGCTGATTCCGGCGGTCAAACGCAATAAAAACGGTGTTCGTGAATTTGATGATGACGACTTAAAATGGATCACCTTTACCAGGCAAATGCGCAACGCTGGACTATCGATTGATGGCCTGAGTCATTACCTGGCTTTATTTGAAGAAGGGCGAGGGACGGTTCCTGAGCGCAAGCAGCTGTTAGCCGAACAAATTGCAGTTTTGCGGGAGAAAATCTCAGATATGACGGAAGCTGTTGAACGTTTAGAATACAAATTGGAACATTACGACGAGCATGTTCTGCCGACTGAAGAACGACTGCGTCAACGCAAAGCCAATCTCGTCAACCAGACTTTATGACAAGCCATTTTTTCTACTCAAAGAACGAGGCTTGAATTTTTCAAAAATGAAAGGGAGCTTATGAAACGACTTGCGATTTTAGGTGCTGCTGGCACGATCGGTCAGCGATCACGGCAAAAACTTTTGGAAAGAACCAATCGACCACTCGTACTCTATGCCCGCCGTGCAACGGAGCGTTTGCATGAGATCGATGCTGCGCGTGAGACGATCATTGATGGTGACTTTCTCGATTTAGGACGGCTCGTTCGGGCATTGCAAGGCTGCCAGTCGGTTTTTTTGACGGATATCCATGATCCTCGGGCAACGCTGCGGGTGATCGAGGCAATGAAATTAGCACAGGTCAACCAATTGATCAGTGTCGCACCCGAAAAAAGAATTTGTACATCGGCGGCATTGAAGCAATTGGCAGACTTAACAGCGCCTTTTCTTGCCCCTGAAAAGCATCAGCTGCTCTTGCAGCAAAAAAATCGCTTAATGTCCTACCAATTGATTGTAGGCTCAGAGTTGGCTGTTCGCTTTGTTCATTTGCCATCAATGGAAGAATGCATGTTACAGCCAGGGGGATGGCAAGAAGCAGTCGCAGAAGAAATGCTTGCGATGTATCACTGCTATACAGCCTAAAGCCTGTGCATTTGTGATGAAAACCAACATGCTTTCTTGAAGTTCAGAATCATTTTTTTCATGTTTTCATGAAAAAAATGGTTCTTTCTTTTGAGCTTTTTTTGATAGAATAGACAGAAGCTTTTATCCATAAAATTAGTTGCCAGATTGAAAGGAGAACGTTGATGGAATCACTTATCAAAAAAAATCTTGCTTTATTGCTTGGGGTGCTGTGGATCTGCATCGCATTAAACTTTTTCCTTTTGCCTCACAGTATTGCTTCTGCTGGTGTTGGGTCGATCGGCTACCTGATCGAAACCGGCTGGTCGATCAATCGTCATATCGTTGTCTGGGGGATTAATTTATTGATGCTGGCGTTGGCATTTTTGCTTTTAAAGCGAGAGGTCTTTGTCAATACGGTTATCGGCAGTCTGGCATTTCCCGTTCTTCTGGCGCTTTTACCAGAGATCATGCTCTTGCGTTTTTATTCTGTTTCCTTGATTTTAGGTAGTTTCTTCTTTAGCTTCGGTATTTTTTCACTTTATAAAATCGGTGCTTCCAATGGTGGGGTCACGATTCCGCCGCTGATTTTGGAAAAATACTATGGCATTCGAAAGTCTAGTGGTGTCTTCTTAACCAATCTGATCATCATCTTGTTGAATCTCCTGATTTTTTCTTGGCAAGAAGCCCTCATTTCCGCTTTCTCTATCTATTTGATTGCCTTTTTCATGCGCTTCTTTATGCGGATCGAGCAAAAAACACAGGCAAAAAAAGCAGTGAACGTTCAAGAAACAGCAGAACTAGAATAAACTAGCAGAAGCAAACCATCGGTGCAACAGGTAGTGACCCCCAAGAGTTAGACGAAACGTTTACCTATAGGAGGTCAGTACAACATTTGCACCGATGGTTTTTTAATAGTTTCTTTTTCTCAAAACAGCAATAGCCCCCGCTAGGCAGCTGATGATCAATAAGCAACTCAGCAGCAGCGCTGGCAGCAGTTCTCCTAGTTTGATTTGGTTGGTTAAGTAGTTAGGAAATTGGCTGGAAAGGGAATAAGGGTTCCAATTTGTTAATTGGCTCCACAAACTACCTAACAGTCCGATCAGATAACAGGCGCCAATAAACAACAGTCCTTGATAGATGCTTTTAGCAAAGCTGGAAACCTAGCAGCAGGATGCTGATTGCTAGTAAACCAAACAGCCAATAGCTGAACAATGCGCTAGGGACTTGAGCAGCGCTGGAATCATCGAAATAAATCATCGTATAAAAAGCACTGACACTGGCACTTAGGAGGTAACTCAAAGACCACAGAATCGTTAAATAGCCAGCTTTGGCACAGACGATCGTCGTTTTCGGTAATCCTTTCGTAATCAGCTGAATAAAGGTCCCTTGGGCTATTTCGGCAGAGAGCGTATCGGTAAAAAGAACTACAAATACCAACAGACCAATCGTTCCAATATTGTTGTAAAATTGCAGCCATGCATCGATCGCAGTCGGATCAGCAATCGTGACCTCAATCGATTCTGGCATCATGCTGGCCATCAAATCGGGCATGATTTTCGCGGTAAAGGGAGAGAGCATACCAATCAGCGCAAACAGAATCAAACAAATCAGCAGTTTTTTGCTGCGAAGACCACCGAGAAATTCTTTCTTTAAGAAAACAAGAAACACCTTCATTTGATCACCTCCAAATAAATCGCCTCTAAAGTCGGTTCGATCCGTTGAAAGGATTCAGGTACTATCTGTTGTTCATTGAGCAATCGCAGCAACTGCTTTCCAACATTCGTGTCGGCAGTTTCGTCGATCAGTAATTGATTGTTCTTTCTTTCCGCCGCAATGCCGTGGGATGCTAACAGATTGGCAAATTTCGAATGGTCACCTTCGTTGGTAAAGACAATCCCAAAGGCGGTTTTTCGATAACGTTTTTTTAAGGAATCCATCGGTTCAAACGCCTGGATCTGGCCTTTGTGCAAAATCGCAATGTAATCTGACAGCTGCTCGACATCTGCGAGAATATGGGATGAAAAAAGAACTGTCGTTTCTTCTTTGATTTTAGCCAATACATCAAGAAAGGCCTTGCGACCTAAAGGATCGAGTGCAGAGGTCGGCTCATCACAAATCAAGATAGCTGGTCGGTTGATCAATGCTTGAGCTAATCCAAGACGCTGCTTCATGCCTCGAGAAAAGCCAGCGATTTTTTGTTTCGAAGCTTTCAGGCCTACCAACGCTAAAACTTCCATCACCCGCTGAGGCTGAAAAGGTTCTTGATTGGGCTGGATCTTTCCGCAAAAAGTCAAATATTCTACAGCTATCATAAACGAGTAAAACTGCGGTACATCTGGTAAATAGCCGATCCAGCGATTGGTCTTGGCTGAGCCGAATTGTACCACTTCGCCGCAAACGGTGATTTCTCCTTCATCAATGGGGAGCAATCCTAAAATCGCCTTCATGGTTGTTGTTTTGCCAGCGCCGTTTTCCCCGACAAACCCTACGACGCTGCCCTTTGGAACCGAAAAGGTTAGGTCTTGCAGCACTTGCTTGCGCCCAAAACGCTTGGATAAATGGTTGATCTCGATCATCTTCATTGTTGGTCCTCTTTTCCGAAAGCAAAATAAAGGATAGGACCGATCAGGCTAACAAAACAGGCGATGAAAAGCCAAAGAATGCGGGAGCCGAATTTAAACTGTTCTTGTTTTAAAATATCGCGAACCGCCAAGACGATTAAGACCATTTGCAAAACAATCAAGGGGATCAGTACGGGCAAATAATCAGACATATTTTTTGGTATATTTAGTGAAACACTATTCATGTGAAGCTCTCCTTTGTGGCTCATTTTCTTGTTCGGACAGTTTTTGCAGCTGCTGAAATAATTCTTCAAATAGTGGTTGCTTCAGATAAGGTTCAAATAATGGTGTGAACTGCGCGATTTCGAGAAATTGCTTTTTGACATTGTCTGAGTTCCGCGGGATCTGACTGCCTAATTCTAATTCGCTGATCCACTCATCGATGCTGTTGAAATAATCGTCTCCTTTCAAAACGATTTCTTCAGGCGTGTCTGCTAATGTTTTGACATACAGTGTTAATGCTTGCAGCAATAAGCTTTCTTTTCCTAAAGCCGCAAACGAAACCATCCCAGCGGCTAGAAAATTCAGTAAAGAGAGGGGATGCAGCTGGGCCAGTTGGAAGCTCTCGCTGAGTGCCAGCCCACGTGCAAAGGTTTTTTCCAGCTGCTCCTCGTCTTGTGTGAGCATTGCCAAATAATTTGTCAGTAAGCTCATAAAAAGAATCAAGTATTGGTAAATCGCACTTTGCGTCACAATCTCAGCTTGCTGCAACTGATTTTTTTGCTGAAATGCGGCGGCAATCAACGGTTCGCTAGGTAAAAAAGAGAGAGTTTTCGTGCCAAGTATCGCCAAGACCTCATCGGGCTTGTTTCTCATCAACAGACAATAGGCTTCGATTTGTTGCGCTTGTTGTGCCAACGCATTGTCACCATGCGCAATGATCCGTTGATAAAGGATTTCTGCTTCTTTCAAATAGGTAGTTTTCTTCGCTTCCATCAAGGCTTCTTCAGAGGGGTGCCCTTCTGTGCTATCTGCTACAGGGACATCTGGCAAAAGATCCCAATGATTTAAGTAAAAGGAGCCCATCTGTAACAAGAACGGGTAACAAGAGTAATACCGTTTGGTAAAACTTTGTGCCAGCGCGAGGACTTCGCTTGGGTTTTTTGTTTGAAAGGCGTCTTTTAGTAATTGATAGATTCGCTGGATCTCTTTAGGAGATAGCTGCGAGTCCAAAATCAATAATTCATCGACACTGCAATCAAAATACGCTGCTAATAAGGGCAGCGAGGTGATATCTGGATAAGACTGTCCCGTTTCCCATTTCGAAACGGATGCTTTGGACACATTCATAAACACTGCTAATTCTTGCTGGGTAATACCTCGTTGTTTTCTTCTCCGAGCGATTTCCTCGCCAATTGGTAAGTCCATAGTGCACCTCCGATAGGTTTGTTTGGTATACTTCTATCATAAGAGGAGAAGAGATGACTTACAATGGATTACTAGTTAATTTTTGGTTGATTTAATTAACTACAAGTTGATTATAAGGCGAAGTATTCCAACTTTTGGGAAAGAGATGATCGTAAATGAGAGGTAGAAAAATGAAAGTTGTAGCAGCGATCGATTCCTTCAAAGGAAGTGCCACTTCCGCAGAACTAAATCAAGCGGTCTTAAGCGGGTTTTCAGACCATTGGGAAACACGCAGTATCCCAATCGCTGATGGGGGAGAAGGGTCAATGGCAGCAGTCATTGCTGCGCTAGGAGGCAATTACGAAACGGTTTCAGTGACCGCTCCATTAGGCGGTAAGTTGCAAGCCCGTATGTTGGTCACCAAAATCAAGGAAGAAAAAATTGCCCTGATTGAATCTGCAGAAGTGATTGGGTTGCAACTCGTGGAACCTAGTGACGAGACCACCCGCAATAGCTCTTCTTTTGGTTTAGGCCAAATGGTCTTAGCGGCTTGCAGGCAAGGTGTGAAAAAAATTTACCTGACCCTTGGCGGTAGCGGCACTTCTGATGGGGGTGTAGGCTTTTTACTTGCGCTTGGAGCAACCATTCAAAGAAACGAGCGAATGGAAAACAATCCTTTGCTGCAAGCAGAATCTCTGGCGCTCAGCCAGTTGAACCCTCTGCTTGCACAAATTGACCTATTTGCATTGGCCGATGTAACGAATCCCTATTTTGGCAATCAGGGATTTGCGCAGGTTTTTGGTCCGCAAAAAGGGGCATCCCAAGAAACGATCCAGCAGTTGGATCAGCAGGCAAAGCGCTTGGCTGAGCACATCAAGCGGACCACGGGGATCGATCTGGAAGTCCCTGGTGCTGGTGCGGCAGGTGGGCTTGGTGGTGCTGTTCGTTTGGCAGGTGGTCAATTGGTTCCTGGATTTGCGACGATCGCTTCATTGGTTGGATTTGAGGAAAAAATCAAAGAAGCAGATTTGTTGATCACGGGTGAAGGACGCATCGATGGGCAAACCGCTGGGGGAAAAGTACCCTATGGCGTCGCGTTGCTCGCCCACAAACATCAGGTCCCGGTTGTTGCCATCTGCGGCTCCCGAAGTGACGATCTAGGAAAACTGCCGCAACTACTATCTGCCGTCTTTTGTATCCAGCAAGGTCCGATTTCGTTGACAGAAGCGATGGAGAAAAAGCGAACCTTAGTGAATGCTCAACAGACTGCTCAAGCCATCGCTGGTTTTGTGGAACAGTGGCAAAAAAAGACTGAATCAGACGCTTCAAATAGGACTGAATAAGAAGATAACACCAAAAAAACTTCGTATTGGCTACTGCCTTTTGTACGAAGTTTTTTTGGTGTTTTTCTCTGTGCTTAAGCCAAGGTAGCTTGTGCATCCATCTCTACTTTAAATTCAGGGGCAACCAAGGCGGCAACGATGACGAGACTCATGGCTGGTTTGTTTTCTGCCAAAATAGTTGTAAACGCCGTACGGACAGCAGCTAAGTAGGCAGCATCTGTTAAAAAGACGGTCATTTTGACCACTGATGACCAGGACAGTTGATTGGCTGATAGAAGCTGTTCGATCTTTTTCAAAACGATGGTTGTTTGCTCCTGCGGGTCCTCAGGTGTGGCTCCGTCTTGCGACGGCGTTTGACCAGAAATGAAAAGAAAAGGTCCTTGAGCGATTTTTGTATCGGTATAGATTGCCATTTCTTTGGCTCCTTTCGTCTATCTTGGCTTTGGATGATGGGACAGATAGAAATTGATTGGGTGTGTCCTAGTTTACTTGATTCCACCTGCAAAAACAATCAACGGACGTTTTCAGTTGGTTGTGTGAAGCCACGCGACCAAGCCGCTCTTCCCCTTTAAGAAAAGCACTCATTTTTTTCAGGCTCCGCTGAAATTATCGCCAGAATTTTATGGTTTCAATGTCTTATACTATGTTCAGATCAAATAAATAAACAAGGAGGAAAAAAATATGAATTGGTACAAAAACACAACAGAAGAACTATTACACACGTTGCAAACAACACGGCAGGGCCTTTCCTCCGAAGAACGCAACCAGCGTTTAGCAAAGCAAGGTGAAAATAAAATTACTGAGGCAGCGCAGATCCCCACATGGAAGAAAGTCGGCAAGCACTTTACCGACTTACTGATGTTGGTCTTGATCGTCGCAGCCGTCTTAAAAGGGATTTCTGGTGATTATATCGAAAGCGGCATTATTATGGCGGTCGTCGTCATCAATGGATTCGTCGGCTACTGGCAAGAGCGCAAAGCCCAAGAATCACTGGATGGATTGAAGCAGTTCATGGGGCAAGAAGCAACGATTTATGTTCACGGCCGCAAAAAGAAAATTGCTGTTTCTTCTTTAGTAAATGGAGATTTAGTCGTTTTAGGACCAGGAGATGTTGTACCAGCAGATATGCGCTTGATCGAAACCCATGATCTTGTGATTGAAGAGTCGATTTTAACTGGCGAATCTGAGCCTGTTCAAAAAATGACCGAGCCTATTACTCAAGAAAGTACGATTGGCGACCAGCGGAACATGGCGTTTTCTGGTACCCATGTAGAAAGCGGAACTGCCAGCGGGATCGTCGTTGAGACAGGCGACGATACGCAAATCGGCCAGATCAATCAAGCAATTCAGTCTGTGAAAGCGCAAGAAACTCCGTTGATCAAAAAAATGAAGCAATTAAATCACCAAATCTTTAAAGGCATTATCGGATTAGTGGTTTTCTTGATCTTCTTTACTACCTTCCGCTACGGCTTTGATCTTGATCTCTTGTTCTCATCAGGTATCGCCTTAGTGGTAGCGATGATTCCTGAGGGCTTGCCAGCCGTGCTAACCATGATTTTATCGATGGGTGTCAAGGAAATGTCTGAGGAGCAAGCAATCATCAAAACGATGCCATCAGTGGAGACACTAGGTGCCATGACGGTGATTTGTTCAGACAAAACAGGAACCTTGACCAAAAATGAAATGACGGTCGTCGATGTTTTAGTTGAGTCAAACGTGGATAAAGCAACGGTGCTTGATATCATGGCAAATTGTCAAGACTTGAAGCAAGACGAAGGACAAAAGGCTGCGGATCTCGTTGGGAACCCAACCGAAAAAGCCTTGTTACAATACGCAGAATCAGCGCAGCAACCATTGCGTAAAACAGTCGATAAGATTCCTTTTAGTTCCTCTTACAAGTACATGGCAACACGCCATCAAAATCAAGAAGAGCCGAATGCCTCGGTAGTTTTTGTCAAAGGTGCGCCCGAAGTGTTGCTTGAGAAAAGCCAACTGACTTCAGATCAAAAGCAATGGTGGTTAGATGAAAGTGCAAAATTAGCAGCGAAAGGGCAGCGGCTGATCGGCTTTGCGCATCTGACGCTGTCGGCACAGGAGTCCTTGTCCCACGAAGGGCTAACCAATTTAACCTTTGTCGGGATCGCTGGTATCATTGATCCTCCGAAAGACAGTGCCATCAAAGCAGTAAAAGAGTGCTTGCAAGCGGGCATCCAAGTCAAAATGATCACAGGAGACCATGGCAAGACCGCTCAAGCCATCGGCAAGCAAATTGGCTTGAAGCACACGAATCACGTGTTGGAAGGGCTAGAAATCGATCTGTTGTCGGAGGAAGAATTGCAGCAAGCAGTCCAAAAGACAGACATCTTTGCTCGAACGACCCCTGAGCATAAATTACGGATCGTTAGTGCTTTGCAGGCGAATGAAGAGATCGTCGGAATGACCGGTGATGGCGTAAACGATGCACCAGCGCTGAAAAAAGCCGATATTGGGATCGCTATGGGGATCAAAGGCAGTGAAGTAACCAAGCAAGCAGCCGATATGGTTTTGGCAGACGATAATTTTCATACGATCGCCAATGCCGTCCGAGTGGGTCGTCGAATCTATGATAATTTGAAGAAAACCATCAACTTCTTCTTACCAACTGCGGTTGCCCAAGGATTGATCGTTATTGCGGCACTCTTGTTGAACCGACCACTGCCACTGACACCTGTCCAAATTTTATGGGTAAATATGGTGACAACGATCACGCTTTCTTACGCACTCGGTTTTGAAAAGGCAAGTGCGGATGTCATGAATCGACCACCACGGCCAATCAAAGAAGGCATCTTATCTTGGTACAGCTTGTTCCGCATCTTCTACGTCTCGCTGTTGATCATGATTCCTTCTTACGTCTTAGCGGTTCAATTTGAGGGAACGGTCCTTCAGCAAAGCATGCTGCTGCAAAGTATCGTCTTTGCCCAAGCGGTCTACTTGTTGAACTGTCGAGAGCTGGTCAAACCAGCCTTGAATCGCCAACTGTTTGCCAACCGAGCGCTATTCGTTTCTCTTTCACTGCTGATCGTATTACAGGCAGCGATTTTCCTAACCCCTCTTGGACACCAGCTTTTAGGGATCGGTTCTTTGACCTTGATGCAGCAGTTGAGTATCGCTGCTAACGGCGCACTCCTTTTCGCAGTCGTTGAGGGTGAGAAATTTATTACGAATAAGCTGCAAGGACGGCAAAAAGCCGCTCCAGTGAAGCAGTAGCGGCAGCTTGATGATTCTAACGATAGCTTAAATAATAGGTTTGGATGAGCTCAGTCACTTGATTGAGCTCATTTTTCGTCGGTACCATCGATAAGTAAAAAACTGGAACAGATACTTCCTCTAAAGGGAAATTTGAGAGAATAAAATCAACCTCGATTTCCGCCAACGCTTCTAGTTGACCAGGCTCGATCGCCGATAAAAGGATGCGGGCACCGAGGAAGTCATTCAATTCTTGCAGGAGGTAAGCTTTCCAGGCGGGCTCACCTTGGAAAACAAAATACCCTTTTGCGCGAATGGGATTGATTTGTAAAATCGCTTGTTGGATCAGTAAGGTGGTGGTTGACAATAATGGAAAACTCATTTCCGATTGACTGGCTGTTTGCTCTTCTAAAAAGTCATGGATCGTCGCTTCGATCGATAGCGAATAGGGTTGATTTAACCGTTGGATCTCGTGAAATTCTAGCCCGAACAATTCTGAGAGCTTGGCTGACTCTTGCGATTTGATCAAAAGCAACAGCAGGTTCTCAATCAGTTGTGTATCACTAGCTAAAGACAACTGCAACAAGCGGTCTAGTTTTCCAACAAAATGTGTCGTTTTCTGATAAATGGTTTGGTAGGATTCAAGGGTTGCTTGGATCGTTGCGGACCAGTCGTTATTGTAGTTCCAACTTTCTAAGAAGCAGTAGAAGCTAAAGAAGTGTTCGCTGCGTTCTAAATAAACGCCTTCTTTTTGATACAGCTGGCTTAATGGCTGTTGGAAAAGGCTATAAAGGGGATCGTTCCCCTGAAATTCAAAGGAATCGATACGGCAATTGGCTTTGATGCGAATCGTATTGATAAAAAACCAGCAGGTACCGTAGATTTGTTCCACTTCGATCTGCAGCTTGGCTTTTGCTAAGCGATCCAAGAAATGATAATAGTGGGACTCATGAATCGTATATTCTTCAAAAAAGTAATTGTTATGGGTGTATGGCAGTAACAGGCGATGAAAAAAAACACGGATGTTGATCTCACTTCCTTCAAAGCGGATCATGCGATTGGTGATCCGAATCCGCAACGAAAAATCAGTGAGACTTTTGTTTAATTTTGTCACATGTCGTCGCAAGGTCTCATAGGATGTCCCTGTTTGGCTAAGAATATCTTGCGTACGGAGTTCGCTGGAAAAAAGCAATGCTTTCATCAAAGAAACACCGATCGATTGAGGGAAAAACGTTTCCCAGAGCTGACTCATCAACAATGGCCCATCATGGGTCAGAGCAAAGCCACTACTGGCAGCTTCGATCTGCCAACCATCAGGCAATTGTTGGCGAATATAGGTTAGATCGGAAAAAACGGTTCGCTCCGTCGTATCGATCAATTTTGCTAGTTGCTTGGCAGTGATCATTTTGTGATTCGCCAGTTGTTCCAAGAGAAGGATCTGACGTAATAAATCCTTCTCCGTAATGATTTTTTTCATCATCCAATCCATGACAAAAACTTCCTTTCCGAGTCTTGAAGGTCAAAAGAGTCACATTGACTGTTTTGATGAAAGACAACTCTTTCGTGTTCTTTTTGATTTTATACGAAAAAGGCAAGTTTTGCTATTTCCAATTCACTGGATGATGTTTTTTTTATTAAAAAAGATGGGATCGGCAACCTTCTGAGTAACTGTCTAAAGGAATGCGTTTGTTTTATGTGCTTTAACGGTTAGAGGTCTATCATGTGTTCGTATTTCTTCATTCGCAAATACATAGAATAACTTTCTTTCGACAATTTTATTTTTGAGGAAAAAAGACTCTTTTTGCGAGAGGCGTAGAGTTTTCGATGGAGCGCAGAATTGATGATCCATTCAATTTCTGCTTGTTCTTCCTCGGATAATTCGACTTTTTTCTCATTGGATTGAATGAGAGAGTAAGTAAATTCTAAGCAGCTCATTTTATAAATAAAGGTGGAAAAATATAATTTGTCTATGTGCATTTAATCACCCTTTCTTACATTCGGTTCAATCATATAGAAGAATATTTCAAATAACAATTCTGTTTTTTCATGATGTTATGAAAATTTTGGATAAATGTCGATTTTTTGGCAAAATTATAGCAAAGCTTTCACTCTTTGATCTTCACGTAAGGGTTATAAAAAAACAAATATTATTTAAATGGAGTAGCAGCTATAATTAAGTACGCTGAAAGAAGTGAAGGAGATTTTTATCCTAAAGAATGTCTTTTTATTTTGGTTAAGGCAACCCATTGTAGGTTGTTTTCTTGTATTGTCAAAAGGAGTCAAAAAAATAAAATTCGCTTTTTTCTGTTGACAGATCAGCAAAAGCCACGTAATATAGCTACCAATAACTAGTAAAGACCAAACAAAAGAGAAGTATGAGGACGTTCGTCTTGCAGAGAGCTGATGGTGGTGTAAATCAGCAGATTGACGCTTCAGAAATGGACTTTTGTGTCGAAAGGCTGAAATCAGTAGGCTTTTTTCGGGATCTCCCGTTACAGAGAACGATCGTTGATAGACGATCTAGAGAACCAATTGAGGTGGCACCGTGAGTAATCGCCCTCATGCAGACGAGTTTGTTTGCATGAGGGCTTTTTTGTTTTTCTTGCCCTTCAACCAATAAAAAAAATAAACGTAAAATCAAACTAAGAGAAGTACTTGAGTCTTTTTTGGTTACAGAAAGTCGGCGGTGATGAGAATCCGATACCAAGAAATCAAGGAAATGGCCTTAGCCGATCATTTTTTGAACCCTTTTTTGTCAGTAGGAAAATGCGGGAACTCCCGTTATAGAGGAAGACCGTTGTTAGACGGTTGATAGAGAAGAAGTTGTTTTTTTAGGCAACTTTCAATTGAGGTGGTACCGCGGTCATTCGCCCTCAAGCAGACGTTTTTATGATGTTTGCTTGAGGGCTTTTTGTTTACAAAGAAAGGAGCAGCTTATGTATCGAATGGAACGAATCAACAGCGATTGTTTGACACCTGTCTCAGTGTTTTTACGGATTCAAGGGGCGCATAAATGTTTACTGGAAAGTATTCCCAGAGAAGAAGATACGGGACGCTATTCGATCCTCACTTTTGATCCTGTTCAGAAACTGACCTTTAAGGATGGTGTTTTTCAAGTAGAGGATCTTTTGGAAAAAACGGTCAACAAGTATCCCTGTCAGGACCCTTTAAAAGAAATGGAACGGTATGTAGTCAAAAAAGAAACCACCGCTTTACCGAATCTGCCGTTGCAAAGTGGGGCGATCGGGTATGCGGGCTATGATATCACAGCTTGCTATGAAGATATTGGACAACTGCCCGCAGATGAATTGCAGGTGCCTGATATGGCCTTTTGGCTTTTTGAAACCTTTCTCGTTCTGGATCATCAAAGGGAAACCTTGACCATCATCCTTGAAAATTGCTACAGCCAAAGGGGGACCGCCGAGATGGAGCAGGTACTCCAAGCGGTGCAGCAGCAATTAAGGACACCAGTCGCAGCTGAGACCCGTGGGTTATCGAATGAAAAGCTGCATTTTACAAGTAATGTTACTCAACATGCCTATGAAACGATCGTTCGTGAGGCAAAAGCCAGAATTACGGCAGGGGATATGTTTCAAGTGGTTCCTTCCCAACGTCTACAAGCAGCATTTACGCAAGATCCTTTTGACTATTACCGAAAACTGCGAGTGACGAATCCGTCTGCCTACCTCTATTATCTTGATTTCGATCACGGATTCAAAGTAATCGGCAGTTCACCTGAAAGCTTGATTCGGGTTCAAGGAACAACGATCACCACAAATCCAATCGCTGGTACCCGCAAACGAGGGGCAACCAAAGCAGAAGACGAAGCTTTGGCGGCGGAACTATTAGCAGATGAAAAAGAACGTGCAGAGCACCAAATGCTGATCGATCTGGGGCGCAATGATTTGGGCCGAATCGCTGAACATGGCACGGTTCATGTTCCTTTATACATGGTGATCGAGAAATACCGCTATGTCATGCATATCGTTTCGGTGGTGGCTGCCAAGCGCAGAGCAGGTGTGACGGCAATGGATGCCTTGAAAGCAACCCTGCCAGCAGGCACGGTCAGCGGGGCACCAAAGATTCGTGCCATGACTCGCATCTATCAATGGGAAGCTGTTCGAAGAGGGGTCTATGCGGGAGCCGTTGGGTATTTTTCTCGAAATGATCAAGCGGATTTTGCCATCGGGATTCGGACAATGGTATTGAAAGACGCGATCGCTTATGTCCAGGCAGGGGCGGGTGTCGTTTATGATTCTGATCCCTCATCTGAATACCACGAAACCTTACACAAAGCCAAAGCACTATTGGAGGTGTCAGCCAATGATCTTACTCGTCGATAACTATGATTCGTTTACTTACAATCTTCTCCAGCTCTGTCCAGAAGAAACAGTCGTCTTGCGAAATGATGATCCAGACCTTTTCCTTGTTGCTGAAGAAGCAGATGCTATCATTTTTTCTCCAGGACCAGGACGTCCCGCAGAGGCAGGATTCATGATTCCTTTGATCAAAGCACACCATGATAGCAAGCCGCTTCTAGGGATCTGCTTAGGTCATCAAGCCATTGGAGAAGCGTTTGGTGCCAAAGTGGTCCAAGCACCAGCCATTATGCACGGCAAGCAATCGAGCCTTACGTATCAGAAAAAAGGCGTATTCAAAACCTACCTAGGAGACATGACTGTCATGCGCTATCACTCGCTGGTCATTGAGCCAGCGACCCTTCCTACACAATTTGAGGTGTTGGCTGAAACAAAAGGGATCATCATGGCGATCCAGCATCGACAAAAGCCGATCGTAGGCCTTCAATTCCACCCTGAATCAATGGGGACAAACGAAGGGGCATTTTTTATCCAACGGTTTCTTGAACTCATTCCAGAAAACTCAGCAAAAAGCAGCAAATGAAAATGGAGGAACATTTATGGAAGCAGTCAAAATACAGCAGCCGCAGCAAATCACCCAGCAGCTTTTTAATGGCAGTCATTTAAGTTATCAGGAGATGCGCCACTTTGCTCAAGGAATTTTAAGCGGGATGTTTTCAGAAAGTCAATTGGGGGCAGCGTTAGTTGCGATGAAGATCAACGGCATCACAGCCGCCGAATTGACCGCTTTAGCGGAAATCATGTTAGAGCATGCCGTTGCGATCCCTTATGAAGGAGGAGACGCCATGGATAATTGCGGTACTGGCGGCGACCACTCCAATAGTTTTAATGTCTCCACTACGGCTGCTTTCGTGTTAGCAGCTGGGGGAATCACGATGGCAAAACACGGCAATCGCAGTATCTCTAGTCGTTCAGGTAGTGCCGATGTCTTAGCCTGCTTGGGGGTATCGATCCAAGCATCACCAGAAAAAATCGCTGAACTATTAGCGACTGTCGGCATCGCGTTTCTCTTCGCTCCCTCGTTGCATCCAGGCATGAAAGCAGTGATGAAGATACGGCAAGAATTAGCGACGCCAACGATTTTTAATCTATTAGGTCCCTTGATCAATCCTGTTCCATTGACTACGCAACTGATTGGGACATACGCAGGCGAGAGCTTGGCCGACACCGCTCAGGCGTTAGGCAGTCTTGGTCGGCAACGAGCAATGGTGATCCATGGATGCAACGGGATGGATGAAGCCAATTTGGCAGGTGAAACTGCGATCAGCTTTTATCAAGGAGGAGAGGTAGCCAATTTTTCTTTGGATCCACAAGCGTACGGCTTTACGCCAGCGCCGATTAAGGCGATAGTCGGCGGGGATGCCGCTCAAAATGCGGCGATCTTAACTGCGGTGTTGAAAAATCAACCCTCCGTTTATCTAGAAACGGTGGTCTTAAATGCAGGGTTAGGCTTTTACGCTAACGGCAAAGCCGCCACCCTAGCAGAAGGGTTTGCGATGGCACGGGCGTGTATCGCTTCGGGTGCCGCCTATGACAAACTGCAGGAGTTGATCCGCCAGTCAAATAGCCAATAACTACGAAAGCTGTAAGGAGGAGAATCATGGATTTTTTAGAAACGATCATCCAGAAAAAAGTTAAAGAAGTTGCCGCGATGCCACAAGAAACCGAAAAGGTCGTAGCGAAACGCCCATCATTTTATCAGCAAGTCAAGGAACGACCACAAAAGATGCACCTCATTGCTGAAATCAAGCGAGCTTCACCTTCAAAAGGAGACATTAATCAAGCGATCGACCCAGTCACGCAAGCGCAAGCTTATGAAGCCGCGGGTGTCAGCGGGATTTCCGTTTTGACCGACCAGCAGTTTTTCAAAGGCTCGCTGGCAGATCTTGAAGCAGTCAGTAAGGCTGTTTCGGTGCCTATACTATGCAAAGACTTCATTATCGACAAAAAACAATTGATTCGCGCCAAGAATGCAGGTGCCAGTATCGTTTTATTGATCGTGGCTGAGTTAGAGCCAGCCCGTTTTGTCGCGCTGTATCAAGAAGCCGAAGCACTAGGGTTGGAAGTACTCGTTGAGACTCATAATGCGGCTGAATTTCAACAAGCCCAAGCATTAGGTGCCAAAATCATCGGCGTCAACAATCGTGACCTAAAAACTTTTGACGTTTCCTTGGATGTCAGTGTTGCTTTAGCACCTCAGCCATCAGAGGCGGTTTATATCAGTGAATCTGGTATTCGAACTGCCGCAGATGTGCTGCAGCTTGCACCGTTTTATCATGGAGTCCTCGTTGGAGAAACGTTGATGAGAAGCAATCGAATTGCTGAAACAGCGGCAGATTTGCAGGTGAGCCGCCGATGACCAAAGTGAAAATTTGCGGACTCACCGAACGCCTGCATGTCGAAACTGCCATCAATGCAGGAGCAGATTACCTTGGCTTTGTTTTTGCCGAAAGCCGTCGGAGAATCGATCCGACCCAAGTCCGCAAGATAACGGAGCAAGTACCCGAAAATGTAGGGAAAGTCGGGGTTTTCGTTTCTCCAAGTGTTGAAGAAGTGCAAGCGGCAATTCAAGCCGCCCAACTGACAGCGATTCAGCTCCATGGAAAGGTTCTGCCATCTTTGCAAACAGCCATTCAGAAGGGCGTTTTTGCTCATCAAAAGATCGCAGTGATCCAAGCCTTTGATGGAGAAGCAGAAACTTTAAAGCAAGATTTCCTGAGCTGCGATGCAGATTTTGGTTTATTGGACGCTCCAGTAAGAGATCACCCTTATGCTGGCGGCAACGGCCAGTCCTTTGATTGGCAAAAAGCGGCGAGAGAACCGTTGCCGTTGTCTGAGCGATTTTTTATTGCTGGCGGGTTGCACGCGGAAAATGTAGAAGAGGCGATCCAACTTTTTAAGCCTTATGCTGTCGATGTTTCTTCAGGCGTGGAAACCCAGGGCAAGAAAGACAGTCGGAAAATCGAACAATTTATTCATTTAGTAAAGGAGAAAAAAAGATGACTCAGTATCCCACAAAAGCAGGGTTTTATGGTTCTTTTGGCGGACAGTTTGTGCCAGAGACATTGATGTATGCAGTCAAGCAATTGGAAACTGTCTATCGTGAAGCACAAACGGACGCAAGTTTTCAAACTGAATTACAGGAATATTTGCAAGAGTATGTAGGAAGAGAGACCCCCCTTTATCATGCCCAGCGCTTGTCACAACACTTAGGCGGTGCCAAAATTTATCTGAAGCGAGAAGATTTGAATCATACGGGTGCCCATAAAATCAATAATGCACTTGGCCAAGTCTTATTAGCAAAACGGATGGGGAAAAAGAAAGTGGTAGCAGAGACCGGTGCTGGACAGCATGGCGTCGCCACAGCGACTGCGGCAGCGTTATTCGGTATGGAATGCACGATTTTTATGGGCGCGGTAGATGTTCAGCGGCAAGCACTAAACGTCTTTCGAATGGAATTGTTGGGAGCAAAAGTGGTTTCAGTCACATCAGGCAATCAGACATTGAAAGATGCTGTCAATGAAGCGCTGCGCTACTGGGTCGCAACCGTCGAGGACACTCATTACGTGATGGGTTCGGTACTCGGTCCGCATCCTTTTCCAGAGATCGTTCGAGATTTTCAAAGTGTGATTGGCAGTGAGACACGGCGGCAACTATTAGAAAAAGAAGGACAACTGCCAACGATAGTCGTTGCGTGTGTTGGCGGCGGCAGCAATGCGATGGGAATGTTTTACCCTTTCATCAACGATCAAACCGTTCGTTTGATTGGCGTTGAAGCAGCTGGAAAAGGCGTGGATACTACCGAGCATGCGGCGACTTTAACGAAAGGCAGTATCGGTATTTTACATGGTACCAAAATGCATTTGCTGCAAGACGATGATGGGCAAGTGATTGAACCCTATTCGATTTCAGCTGGTTTGGATTATCCAGGGGTCGGTCCCGAGCATTCTTATTTGAAGGAAATTGCACGTGCGGAGTATTTCGCGGTCACTGATGAAGAAGCTGTTGACGCCTTTTATCTCTTGTCTCAAATCGAAGGCATTATTCCCGCTTTGGAAAGTGCTCATGCCGTTGCCTATGCTTTAAAGTTAGCGCCAACGATGACAGCAGAAGAACGCTTAGTGATCTGTTTGTCTGGGCGAGGGGACAAAGATGTTCAACAAATCAAAGATCGGAAAGGAGTAGCGAAATGACCAGCAAAACATTGACGATGAAACTAAAAGAGCGCCAAAAACGAGGCAAGCCATTGTTTGTACCTTATATTATGGCGGGAGCCAACGGACTGGAACGCCTGCCAGCAGAAATCGAACTGTTGACGACACATGGCGCAGCCGCCATTGAAATCGGCGTGCCCTTTTCAGACCCAGTCGCAGATGGAGCGGTCATCCAAGCAGCTGGAATGCAGGCATTAGCCAATGGCACCACTTTAAAAAAGATCATTGCTGCGCTGCAAACGATCCATTCTGAGGTTCCACTGGTATTGATGGGGTATGCCAATTCATTCTTTCATTATGGGATTGAACAGTTAGCAAATGAGTTAAAAACGACAAATGTGAAAGGGTTGATTATTCCAGATTTGCCTTTTGAACATCGATCGCTAGTAACGCCTACGTTTGATGCGGCGGATCTCGCGCTGCTCACACTGGTCTCTTTGACCAGTCCTCCAGACAGAATTCAGACGCTGATCGAAGAAGCGGAAGGATTCGTTTATGCTGTGACAGTGAACGGTGTCACTGGAGAAGATCGTCAATACAACGAACAGCTGGATCAGCATTTGCAAGCCATTTCGGAAAAAAGTCCGATTCCTGTACTAGCTGGTTTCGGGGTCTCGACCCACGCAGACGTGCAGCGCTTTGCCCGAGTGTGCGATGGGGTAGTGATCGGTTCAAAAATCGTAGCAGCCTTACAGAACGAGCCACTGCCTAAAGTCAGTGAGCTGTTAGCAGAACTTGTTGGTATTTCATAGAAAATCAATGTGAAGGAAAGAACCCGAGTTGGGTTCTTTTTTTTATGAGAAAACTAGTATTCGAGATACTGATGGGCTGCTATGGAAAAAAGAACACGATGTGTGAAGAGGAAAAAAGGCTGATGGAAGATCAACCTAAATTGTTGTGATTATGCCAGTGTATCGGTGTCGATGGTGACTGTCTCGCAAAAATGCCCTCTGCCCCCAACGTAAACACGTTGGATTTCCTTTCGCGAAGTCGTAATTAGTTTGACAAAGATTTCAGAAGGTTCACCTAAATTGCTGCCTTGTTCAAAGCGATACTCTTCTTTTTCGAGGGAACACTTTTGATACAAGAAGCAAGCCAAAGCGGCATTGGAAGTACCTGTGGCAGATTCTTCATTGATGTCAAACAGCTGACAATAAGAATAAATACGGAAACGATGATGCCAATGAAAGAAATTTGCTGAAGATTGAAGCGGATGGGAAGCGTTCGTTTGATTGCTTTTGATGAGGAAGGGAACAGGCTGCTGATTATTCACCAAATTGCTATGGCAAAAATCTAAATCAATTTGGCACAAGAACAAACAAAAACCGCCAAGAACAAGGGTTCTCGACGGTTAAATAACGTTCCAGGAGGGATTCGAACCCCCGACCGTTCGCTTAGAAGGCGAATGCTCTATCCGGCTGAGCTACTGGAACAAATAAATTTCAGCGAATGCTCACTTCGCCTAAGCTGTTGAAATCAATCAGCAACAAATAACATTATAGAAAAAGGGCGCAGCAATGTCAATCTCTTTTCGCCCTTTTCTTATTTTTTCTTTGAAAAAAGGAAGCGCAGCTGCCCTCAACCTTTCTCAGGTTCCTCAAGGATTACGCTATCTGCTTCTTTCGTAATGAGAATCACGCCATCTCCTAAAGGGACGAGGGTGGAGGTCAGCTGAGGATGGTTCATCACGGTATCCAAGAAAAGATTCAATTTGCGATGGATCGCTCGCTGGTTGCGAGGGATGTCTTCGATGGGTTGTAGAATCGTTCCAGCTTGAAACACGTCATCCACCATCAACACGCCGCCTTTTCGTAACAGACGCAGACATTCTGGTAAAAATTCAATGTATTTCGATTTGGCACTGTCCATGAAGATAAAATCATAAGGCCCACTCAATGTAGGCAGGACATCTGCGGCTTGTCCTTCTAATAGCGTGATTTTGTCTTCATTTCCTAAGCGAGCATAGGTTTCTTTGGCTTTGCGGATCATGACGTCAAAGCGATCGATCGTTGTGACATGACCTTCTTTCACACATTGTGCCATTAAGCTTGAAGAAAAACCGATCGCTGTGCCGATCTCAAGGATTTCTTTTGGCTGAAGCTGTCCCAATAAAAACTGCAAAAAGACCACAGTTTCATGTGGGATGATTGGCACTTCTTTTTCATGAGCGGCTTGCTCGATTTCACCAAGTTCGCCGGGTAATTGTTTTTGTTTTTCACGCATAAACGCCACTAGTTCTGGTTTGACTACTGGACGATGCATCATTTCGTTGCGCATCTTCATCCTCCTCATTTATCGCTGCCCCTTATTATACGAATAACTCACCTTAAGTTCAATCTTTTCGAGTCTTTGGAACAACAAAAAAACCAGTCATACGACTGGCAGGATAAAGGGGTGAAAAATATTTTTGGGATATTTCTATCATAACGGTGTTATGTGGAGGTTTGGTTAAAATCCTGTGAAGATCTCGTCAGGTTCTGCTTAAATTTTCATCAAGGAAGAAAAGCAACCCATCATCAGGGCGAAAACGAACTTTTTATCGAAATATTCAGAAAATTCAGGGAAAAGTGTTGACAGAGGAACCTGCTGTTTGGTATCTTCATAACAAGATAAAAAAAGTGATAGGTGACGACGATGGATAAACGATTGAAACAAACAGCTGCATTTTTATTATTATCGTAAGGACTCTTTTTCTATGACCCGCCTTTTTAAGGCATCATTTGAAGAGTCCTATTCGCATTGCATGAAGGAAACCCTTTATGGAGTGCTTTTTTTATACCATTTTTTCAATTTGTTTGAATGAGGTCGCGCCAAGCGTGCCCCTACCACTGCCAAGGAGGAAATAGTGATGAGAAAAATCCAGTTTTTTGACACCACATTGAGAGACGGTGAACAGACGCCGGGAGTCAACTTCAATACAAAAGAGAAGGTTCAACTGGCGCTGCAATTAGAAAAATGGGGGATCGATACGATCGAAGCAGGCTTTCCGATTGCATCAGAAGGAGACTTTCAAGCAGTCCAAGCGATTGCTGGGGCGGTGACGAAAATGACCGTTGCAGGACTTGCCCGTTGTCAGAAAAAAGACATTGATCGTGCCTATGAAGCTCTTCATCAAGCCATCGATCCCCAGATCCATGTCTTTTTAGCAACGAGTGAGGTGCATCGCCAGTACAAGCTGAATATGACGAAAGCAGAAGTACTCGCTTCCATTAAAGAACATGTGGCTTATGCCCGTGAACGCTTTGAAAAAGTTCAATTTTCGCCAGAAGATGCCACCCGCACCGATAAGGCCTTCTTGCTTGAGGCGGTTCAAACAGCGATTGATGCCGGCGCGACGATCATCAATGTGCCCGATACAGTAGGGTTTACCAATCCTACGGAATATGGTGCGCTTTTTGCCTATTTGATCGCCAATATCAAGAGTGAGCAGCCGATCATTTTTTCTTCCCATTGTCATGATGACTTGGGAATGGCGACAGCCAATGCGCTGGCAGCTATCGAAAATGGTGCTGATCGGGTGGAAGGAACGATCAACGGGATCGGCGAACGAGCGGGCAATACCGCACTAGAAGAAGTGGCGCTGGCGTTGCATATACGCAATGATTTCTATCAGGCTACCTCCAACATCAAGTTAAACGAAACAAAACGCACCAGCGATCTGGTGGCACGTTTGTCTGGGATCACGGTACCGAAAAACAAAGCGATCGTCGGCGGCAATGCCTATGCTCATGAATCTGGGATTCATCAAGATGGCGTCTTGAAAAATCCTGAAACTTACGAAATCATTACCCCGCAATTGGTAGGCGTACAAACCAACTCACTGCCTCTTGGCAAACTTTCTGGCCGCCATGCGTTTGTCGATAAAATGCAGCAGCTGGGGTACCAGTTTGACCAAGAAGAAACCAATGAATTGTTTAAACGCTTCAAAGAGTTGGCAGATAAGAAAAAGCAAGTGACCGAACAAGATTTGTTAGCGTTGGTGGCTGACCAGGGCCGCAGCCAAGAAGATGGCTGCGAGTTGGAGTCAGTTCAGCTGCAATACGTGTCCAATGGCCATCAAGGAGCGGTGGTTTCTATCATCAAAGACGAGGAAAAACAAGTGGCATCAGCTATCGGTGCCGGCAGTATCCAAGCTATCTACAACTCGATCGATCAGATTTTCCAGCAGCAGCCGAAGTTGTTGAACTATGAGATCACTGCCTTGACCAGTGGGGAAGATGCGCAAGCGGAAGTGCACGTGGTTATTGAATGCCAGGAAACCAATGAAAAAATCAGCGGGATCGGCTTAGACTTTGATGTCTTGCAGGCGTCAGCCAAAGCCTATGTACAGGCTAGCGCAGCTCTAAAGAATCGAGGTGTCCTTGTTTGAAAAAGATCGTGGTTTTAGCAGGAGATGGCATCGGACCAGAAATTATGGCCAGTGCGCTTGCGGTATTGAAAGCGGCTTGTCCAGACCATCTCCAACGCTTTCATTTTGACCAGCGGCCATTTGGTGGTGCGGCGCTGGCACTTACTGGAGAGCCATTGCCGCAAGAAACACTACAAGCTTGCCAGCAGGCGGATGCGATCCTTTTAGGAGCCATTGGTGATCCAGTTTGGGGAAACGCACCGATAACACCCGAGAAAGGACTTTTGAATTTGCGTCAAGCGTTAGGGCTATACGCCAATATTCGACCTATCAAAGTAGTTGATGCGGTGATTGCTTTGTCTCCCATTAAAGAAGCGATCCTTCGGGGGACAGATTTTGTCATCGTTCGTGAGTTGACTGGCGGTATTTATTTTGGCGAAAAAGCAGAAAAACCTGAAGAAGCCTACGACATCAATCATTATCATCAAGCAGAGATTCGACGGATTTTGCGTAAAGCCTTTGAGATCGCCCGCACGCGGAAGAAGCGGGTTCTCTCTGTCGATAAAGCAAATGTGTTGGCGACTAGCCGACTTTGGCGACGATTAGCGGAAGAAACGGCACAGGAATTCCCAGATTGTCAGTTGACTCATCAATATGTTGATTCCGCCGCTATGAAAATCATCCAAAATCCCAAAGACTTTGATGTAATCGTGACAGAAAATCTCTTTGGCGACATTTTAAGTGATGAAGCCTCGGTTTTGCCAGGGTCATTAGGGGTGCTGCCCAGCGCAAGTCATGGCGCAGAAGGGGTTTCTTTATATGAACCGATTCATGGCTCTGCACCTGATATCGCTGGGCAAAATTGCGCCAATCCGGTTTCCATGATTTTATCTGTCGTCATGATGCTAAGAGAGTCCTTTCAAGAGGAAGAGCTGGCGGATACCATCGAAAGTGCTTGTTACGAGGTAATGAATGCGGGGATCTTGACCCGTGATCTAGGTGGTACAGCAACAACAACTGCCTTTACAGAAGCGGTTATTGCACAGTTAGGAGTGAGCAATTATGGGGAAAACGCTGTTTGATAAACTATGGGATCGGCATGTCATCACAGGAGAAGAAGGGCAAGCGCAGCTGCTTTATGTCGATCTGCATATGATCCATGAAGTGACGACACCGCAAGCCTTCGAAGGATTATGGCAAGCGGGACGGACCGTCCGTTGTCCCGAAAAAACCTTCGCAACGATGGATCACAACGTGCCTACCAAAGATATTTTTACCATTACTGATCTGGTTGCAAAAAAGCAAATGGACACGTTACGTAAAAACTGTCAAGATTTTGGGATCGAATTGTGTGACAATGGCTCTGCCAACCAAGGAATCGTCCACATGGTTGGCCCAGAAGTTGGCTTGACCCAACCAGGGAAAACGATCGTTTGCGGGGATTCCCACACTGCCACCCATGGTGCTTTCGGTGCGATCGCGTTTGGGATCGGTACGAGTGAAGTAGAGCATGTCTTTGCGACACAGACGATTTGGCAGACAAAACCGAAACGCATGGGAGTTGAGATTACCGGTCACCTGCAGCCGGGAGTGTACGCCAAAGATATTATTTTGGCATTGATCGCGACCCATGGCACTGATTTTGGTGGTGGCTATGCCGTAGAATTCTTTGGCGAAACGATCCGTAGCCTGACGATGGAAGAACGCATGACCATTTGCAATATGTCGATCGAAGGTGGGGCGAAAATGGGCTTGATCGCACCTGATGAAACGACCTTTGCTTATGTGAAGGATCGACGCTTTGCGCCGCAAGCGTTTGCCAGTGCGGTGTCTGATTGGCAAACCCTTTATACCGATGAAGATGCTAACTATGATGCCCTGATCACCCTAGACGCAACAACCTTAGAACCCTATATCACTTGGGGAACCAATCCAGAAATGGGGGTACCAGTCAGCGAAGCGTTTCCTGAAGTGCGGGATCACAATGATCAGCAAGCCTATGAATATATGGCGCTGCAACCTGGACAGACAGCTGCTGATATCCCCATTGAATACATTTTTATTGGATCGTGTACCAATGGTCGTTTGTCTGATCTGCAAGAGGCAGCGGCGATTTTGAAAGGTCAGACCATCAAAGAAGGGGTCACTGGTATTATCGTTCCTGGTTCACGCCCTGTTCGTAAAGCAGCGGAAGCGATCGGTTTAGACAAAGTCTTTATTGACGCTGGTTTTGAATGGCGGGAGCCTGGCTGTTCCATGTGCTTAGGAATGAATCCTGATAAAGTACCAGAAGGCGTCCACTGTGCCTCCACATCAAACCGCAATTTTGTTGGACGGCAAGGGAAAAACGCGCGGACGCACCTCTGTAGTCCAGCGATGGCGGCAGCAGCTGCGATTCATGGGCGCTTTGTCGATGTACGAGAAGTGGTTGGAGGTGTTGGTTAATGGAAGCTTTTACGCAATTTGAAGGTACGACGCTGCCTTTGATGAATGACAATATCGATACCGATCAAATCCTACCGAAAAATTATTTGAAACGCGTTGAAAAAACGGGCTTTGGCGAATTTTTATTTGACGATTGGCGCTATTTGCCGCAACGCAAGCCTAATCCAGCATTTATCTTGAATGATCCAGCATATCAGACCGCTCAAGTCCTCGTCACTGGTGATAATTTTGGTTCTGGCTCTTCACGAGAGCACGCGGCATGGGCGCTGTTGGATTACGGCTTTAAAGCCGTGATTGCTGGCAGCTTCGGTGATATTTTCTATATGAATGCCACCAAAAACGGGCTGCTGCCCATCGAGCTGCCATTGGATGTTCGCCAAAGGATCGCCTCGCTGCCTGCTTCTGAAAAAATCAGCATCGACTTGCCGAGGCAATGTGTGATCGTTGCTGGGGAGGAGCATTTCTTTGCAATCGATGCTACCTGGAAACACAAATTGATCCACGGTCTCGATGAGATCAGTATCACGTTGCAGGAAGAGGCGAAAATCACCGCCTATGAGCAGACGATTCCAGCGTATTGGCAGTAGGGCTAGCGGACTGGTCGTTATTCGTCGGCTGGTATTTGTGAGAGGATGTTTCTTAACCCTCGCCAATCGGCTTCGATTTGCGGAGTCAACGTTCGATTGTAAAAGATCGCAGCGGGATGATACATCGGCACGATCAAATATTCTTTTTCCGACCAGTTATAGCCATCTTTTGTTGGATTGCTTTCTTGTATTTTGGAACGGATCACTTCGCCATGGTGATCTTTGATATAATAGGCGTTGCCTAATAATCGCTGCAGTCCGATATTGCCAACAGTTGCAATGACAGGCGGATCTACAACGGACAACTCGTAGTCAAGCAGCGGTGCGTGTAGCAAGACTTCTTTTTTGGTAGGTGTCCGATTGGGATGGACGATCTCATGGGCACCGCTGCGCTTGTTGATCCGTTCTTTGACGGAGTATGGTCGGCTGCGAACAGCGCTGGTGATGTAGACATCCTCACGGGTCAATCCGGCTAAAGCCAACGATTTCATCAATTCTTTTCCTGCTTGTCCGCTAAAAGGAATAAAATTCTCGATTTCGGTTCGTCCAGGGGCTTCCCCGACGATCATCAATTTGGGCTGCAGCGGTCCTTGACCGGGAACAAATCCTTCCAACGGATAACTGCGGGACGCCTGTTGAACGGCAGTGGCTAATTCTTTGGGGTATTGCATGAAAACTCCTCCAATTCTGTTTCACTTGTGCTCTTTCTTCTATAGTAATAGAAAATAAAAAATGCACAAAAGGAAATGACTAGTAGCAAAAGAATTCTGTCTTTTCCTTAATTAGTGATTGACTTTAGGAAAACATTTTGATAAAGTTAATCTGTTGTAATTGTGGACTCCACAGCTACAACCGCACAGAACAAGTAGTAAGTACGAAAGTCACTTGGGATGGCGAGTCTAAGTATATTATAAGGAGGTGCTGTAGAGCATGTACGCAATTATCAAAACTGGTGGGAAACAAGTAAAAGTTGAAGTGGGTCAAGCAATCTACGTTGAAAAATTAGACGTTGAAGCTGGACAAAAGGTTACTTTTGATGAAGTTATCTTAGTAGGTGGCGAATCAACAAAAGTTGGTGCCCCAATCGTTGCAGGAGCAACTGTTGAAGGGACTGTTGAAAAACACGGCAAACAAAAGAAAGTCGTAACTTTCAAATACAAACCTAAAAAACATTCACACCGTAAACAAGGTCACCGTCAACCTTACACAAAAGTTGTTATTGACGCGATCAACGCTTAATTCTTACGAAAAGCAGGGTAACGAATATGATCAAAGGGACATTCAAACGAAATGACTCTGGTCGGATTGTTTCTTTTGAACTAGCTGGACACGCACAAGCAGGAGAATACGGCAAAGACATCGTCTGTGCTGCAGCATCCGCTTTAGCGATCAGTGCAGTCAATGGGATCGATGCTTTGGCTGGCGTTGCGCCAAAAGTTGAAGCAGATAACGAAAATGGTGGGTACTTATTAGTCACACTGCCTTCTCGTTTGACCCAAGAGCAGTCGAATATCGCACAAATTCTTTTAGAAAATTTGTTGATCGGCTTGCAATCAGTTCAAGAAGAGTACAACGATTATATCCAAATCAAAACTACTAAAGAAAACTAGGAGGTGCATCTCATGTTGATGAAAATGAATTTGCAATTCTTCGCTCACAAAAAAGGTGGGGGTTCTACTTCTAACGGACGTGACTCTCAATCAAAACGTTTAGGTGCGAAACGTGCTGACGGTCAAACCGTTTCAGGCGGATCAATCCTTTATCGCCAACGCGGTACTAAAATTTACCCAGGGGTAAACGTAGGTATCGGTGGAGATGATACATTGTTTGCAAAAGTTGACGGCGTTGTTCGTTTCGAACGTAAAGGCCGCGACAAAAAACAAGTATCTGTTTATCCAGTAGCGCAAGAAGCATAAGAAAATGACATCCAGATTACGTAAAAGTAACCTGGGTGTTTTTTTATACACCAATGAAAACGTTTTAACGAAATAGTTATTTGTAATGGCTTAGATAAGGAGAGAAGCAATGATTCAATTAAAAGAAATCACGAAGGAAAACTATCGTGCGTGCATGAATTTGAAGACAACGAAGGAGCAAGAAGACTTTGTTGCGCCCAATTGGTACTCAATGTTAGAGGCGATCTATGAGGAACCTCGTCAGGCATTTGCCCTATACAATGGTGAGGAAATGGTCGGCTTTATCCTATTTAGTTTTTACGAGGCGGATGAGGATTATCCAAAAGCTTCGTGGTGGATCGAGCGGTTTATGATCGCAGAAAAATTCCAAAATCAAGGGTTAGGCACTCAGGCGTTTCTTGCTGGGTTAGATTGGTTCAAAACCCATATCCAAGCGCGAGAATTAAGGATCTCCGCTGTGGATGGCAACGAGATCGCAACGAAGCTTTACGAACGCAATGGCTTTGTTTTGACGGGTGAAATGATTGAGAACGAGCATGTACTCTTGTTGCAGCTGCCAACGGATCAAGGGTAAATGACTCTTTTTACAGTAAGAGAATGAGGTCAAAAGCAGAGGTTCTTAAGGGAATCCTCTGCTTTTTTTGTATTGTTTCGTAAAAAAAAGTGTGCGGTCATCTTCTGGTTAGACGTTTCAAGAAAATTTGTGCACTCGGGGTAAGAATGACGAGTATGTCCATGCTTTGTTGTTCACAAAGTTCCTTTTGCTGTTAACAGAATCTTTACACGTTGACAACACAAACCTTATATTCATTTGATACTCTGAGGAAGTAGAACAAATGGAAAGAAACTTTCGAAAAACGTTGATTATTGAGAATGTGCTCACGAATGATTTCGGTCAAAACACGAACATTGTCAAAAAAGAAAACGTTCGTAATTCGAAAAAGATTGTTTTTAATTCGGTCGTTTTTTATAATCAAAAAGGAAAGTTCGGAATTCCATGAGTTCGATTTTTTATATGAAAAGGAGAAAAAGTGATGAAAGTTTGGAAGAAAACGGCAATGTTTGGTTTAGGTTTGGTGGCAGCAGTTACGCTGGCGGCATGTGGCTCAGGTGGAGCAAGTACTGACTCGGCGGCTGAGGAAGCAGGATATGTACCAGAAAAGTTGACCGTTCAATTTGTCCCATCACAAGCAGCAGAAACATTAGAAGCAAAAGCAAAACCACTTGAGCAATTGTTAAGTGATGAATTGGGGATTCCAGTTACAGTGAGTGTTTCCACTGACTACAATACAATCGTCGAAGCAATGGCTTCGAAACAAGTAGATGTCGGCTTTTTACCGCCGAATGCCTATGTTTTAGCAAATGAGCAAAGCAATGTAAAGGTGTTATTGCAAGCACAGCGTTATGGCATCAAGCAGCCTGGTGGCGAATCAACGGATGAATTGGTTGATAGCTATCGTTCAATGATCGTCGTAAAAAGCGGCAGCGACATCAAAGAGTTGGAAGATTTAAAAGGCAAAACGATTGCCACACAAGATGTTACTTCTTCTGCCGGTTATGTTTGGCCAGTAGCAGAAATGAAAAAAGCAGGCATCGATATCAATACGGATGTGACGACTGTTCAAGTCAAAGGCCATGACCAAGCGGTCTTATCAGTCTTGAATGGCGACGTTGATGCGGCGTTCGTTTTTGAAGATGCCCGTAACACGGTCAAAAATGATTACCCAGAAATCATGGATGAGGTAGAACCAATGTACTTTACCGAACCGATTCCGAACGATACGATCAGTGTTCGCAGCGATATGAGTGAAGAATGGGACAAAAAAATCCAAGATGCCTTTATCGCGATCGGAAAAGATGAAGAAGGAAAACAAATCATCTCTGATATTTACTCTCATGAAGGATACGTTGTTTCACAAGACAGCAATTTCGACATCGTAAGAGAGTATGCGGAACAAGTCGGACAATAATTAATAGATGAATAGATCGGGAGGGTACCGGTAGTTGAGGTACCCTTTTCGAATGGACAGCAATTTTTACCTAATGGAAAGAAAGTAGGAGAATCATGGCTCTAGAGAACGAAACGATTATTTCATTTCAGAATGTGACCAAGCAATACCCAAATGGGGTGTTGGGGTTGAAGGACTTGAACATCGATATCAAAAAAGGGGAATTTGTCATCGTAGTGGGCTTATCCGGTGCAGGTAAATCGACGATGCTGCGCTCCATCAATCGACTGCACGAGATCACAAGCGGCGAGATTTTAATCGATAAAAAGTCGATCACAAAAGCAAAAGGAAGAGAGCTGCGCTTGATTCGTCGAGACATTGGCATGATTTTCCAAAGCTTCAATTTGGTGAAACGTTCGAGTGTCTTGCGAAACGTCTTAACGGGGCGGGTGGCTTATCATCCCACGATCAAAATGCTGCTGGGTCTGTTTCCGCAAGCGGACAAAGAGTTGGCGTATCAATCACTGCAGCGGGTCAATTTAGCAGAAAAAGTCTATACCCGAGCCGATGAATTGTCTGGCGGTCAGCAGCAGCGGGTTTCGATTGCCCGGGCGTTGACGCAAGAGCCGAAGATTATTTTAGCGGATGAACCAGTTGCTTCATTGGATCCGTTAACCACTGAAAAAGTCATGAATGACTTAAAACGGATCAATCAAGATCTGGGGATCACCATCGTTGTCAATTTACATTCTGTCCAATTGGCAAGAGAATATGGCACGCGGATCATCGGCTTGCGAGACGGAGGCTTGGTTTTTGATGGCCCTGTCAGTGAAGCGACCGATCAACGATTGAAACAGATTTATGGCAGCGAGATCATGGAAGAGCAGGAAGGGGCGGGACAATGACGACAAATACGTTGCCGAAACGCAGCGGACTATGGAAAAATGTTCTTTGGCTCGTCATTTTTTTAGTGGTATTGTTCGTTAGCGGCTCTATTTCAGGTGTTGATTTGGCACGGTTCTTTAGCAATAGCAGTCAAATGAATGTCATCTTACAAAAGATGGCTCATCCTGATTGGGCATATGCCAAAATCATTGTTGAGCCGATTTTGCAAACGATCCAAATGGCGATCATCGGCACAACCTTTGGTGCACTGGCGGCCTTTCCGTTTTCACTTTTAGCAGCACGAAATATCATGACCAATCATTGGATCAGTGGTTGTTTCCGTTTTGTTTTGAATATCATTCGCACGGTACCTGATTTGATGCTGGCGGCTTTATTTGTTGCCATTGTCGGAATTGGTCCCGTTGCAGGGGTGATCTCCATCTCTGTGTTTTCTTTTGGGATGATCACCAAATTGTTTTATGAATCGATTGAAACGATTGATGAAGGGCCGATCGAAGCGATCACGGCTTCTGGAGGATCGAAGTTTGATATCATCCGCTATGCAGTCGTACCGCAAGTCATGAGTCATTTTCTTAGTTACTTGCTTTATGCCTTTGAGATCAATGTGCGGGCATCGACGATTCTTGGGTATATCGGCGCAGGCGGAATCGGTGTTTTCTTACAACGATCTTTAAGCCAATTTCGCTATGACCAGACGTCGATCATCGTCTTAGTGATTTTTGCAGTTGTTTTGGTGATTGATACCATTAGTAATAGATTAAGGGAGCGATTATTATGATGTTGCCAGCAGAACCGAAAAAGAAAAAAATACGGAATTGGCTGATCGCTGTAGTCGTTATCCTCCTTTATATCTGGGCTTTTGCTGGCGTGCCTTTTGCTGGTGTTAAAGAAAATGTCGGTCAAATTGTCGGCTCGATCTTTTATGGCCTGATCCATCCTGATTGGGGCTATGTTTATACCGGTGATGGCGAAGATTTGATCAGTCTGATGATCGAAACCGTCGCGATTGCCTTTGTTGGGACCTTTTTGTCATCGATTTTAAGTATTCCTTTTGCTTTTTGGGCGGCGCGCAGCAAAAACAGCCCTCGCTGGTTATCGGGGTTTGGGAAAATCGTGCTGACGGCGATTCGAACGTTTCCAGAAATCGTCTTAGCCATCATGTTTATCAAAACGGTAGGTCCTGGCTCCTTTGCTGGTGTCTTGGCGGTCAGTGTCCATTCCATTGGGATGCTGGCAAAGCTTTACAGCGAAGCGATCGAAAACATGGACCATGGTCCCTCGGAATCCGTCATTAGTGCGGGAGGAAGCCGCTGGGATGTATTAGGCTTTGCGACATTGCCGCAACTGATCCCAGAATTTCTTTCTTTTACCTTGTATCGATTTGAACTGGCTGTCCGTTCAGCTTCGATCTTAGGGATCGTAGGGGCAGGTGGGATCGGTACACCGATGATCTTTGCCATCAATGCGCGTTCATGGAGCCGTGTAGGGATCATTTTATTAGGGATCGTGGTGACGGTCACGATCATTGATTTTATTTCTGGGCGTTTGCGTAAACGATTGGTTTAATAAAATGAAATGAGTACTCGAAAAAACACAGTCTGATTAGGCTGTGTTTTTTTTGTAGGGGGATAGGCGGAGGTCGTTTAAGACAGGTTTCGTGAAACTTGTTATACTGGATTCATAGAAAATGAACCCAAACAAGGAGGCTGTTTTATGAAAGCATTATTGATCGTCAATCCAAGCTCTGGTGGGGAACAGGCCCAAGAATATGAGCAGCTGGCAGAAGAAAAGTTGCGGGAAGCTTTTTCAGAAGTCGTGGTCAAACATACCGAAACAGAAGGAGATGCCACACGTTTTGCCTCTGAAGCGGTAGCAGAATTTGACAGTGTCTTCGCAATGGGCGGTGATGGTACCGTCAATGAAGCGGTCAATGGCTTAGCTCCTCATGACAAACGACCAAATTTCGGTTTCTTCCCGCTGGGAACAGTAAATGATTTAGCCAGAGCATTAGCGATTCCACTAGATCCTAAGGAAGCCATCGAATCATTTGCAGTGGATCACACCCGCAAAATCGATATTGGTCAGGTCAATCAAGCCTATTTTACCAATGTGGTGGCGATCGGTATGATTCCAGCAGCGATCAACAACGTAGAGGTCGAAGAAAAAACGAAGCTAGGAAAAATGGCCTATTTTGTTTCTGGTCTACGGGAAGTGCGGAAAAATGAAAGTCATCCGTTTGAAGTGACCGCCGAAAATAATGGCGAAAAAACGACGATCGCTGTGGAAAGCAGTACGATGATCGTTGGGTCATCCAATACGATCGGCGGTTTCGAATCTCTTTTGCCTAAAGCGAGTACCGATGACGGCAAATTGCATCTGATCTACTTGAAGGATACGAATCTTTGGGAGACCGTCAAAAGTGTCCCAGAGCTTCTCAAAGGGGTGACAGAATCAAATGATGTTCTTGGCTATCAAACCCTTGATAAAGCTGCGATTCGTTTGACGGATGGGGCAACGATCGAAACGAATGTCGATGGTGATCCAGGACCTGAATTGCCAATCACAGTAGCGGTACTGCCACAACATCTTACCGTGTATTGCGGAGCTGAAAAAGCCCGCTAAATCATTTATAACTAGGAAACGATCCGTCAAAAGCGGATTGTTTTTTTTGTTCAGAAAGAGTATACTGGGAAAAAATTTACTGAAAGAAGGGATTCTATGACGATACGTTCTGCCACGATTGCAGATGCCCAAGCCTTGACAGCAATCTATGCTTATTATGTAGAAAATACACCGATTACCTTTGAAACGGAGGTGCCATCGGTTCAAGAATTCGCGGAACGCATCGCCAAGACCTTGAAACGCTACCCGTATCTCGTTGCAGAAGAGGCTGGTGAAATCGTCGGTTATGCCTATGCGTCAGCTTATAAAGAACGGGCTGCGTACGATTGGACCGTTGGAGTAACCGTTTATTTAGCACCGGATGCCAAAGTAAAAGGGCTCGGCACCGCTCTTTATCAAGCGCTTGAAGAAAAATTAAAAGCGCAAAACGTAGTCAATCTGACTGCATGCATTACAGGAGGCAATCAACAAAGCGAGGCTTTTCATGAGAAGCTTGGGTATCGGAAAGTTGCTGATTTTGCGCAGGTCGGCTATAAGTTCAATCAATGGCACGATGTGATTTGGATGCAAAAAGAACTGCAATGGTTTCCTGAGAAGGTACCAGCGTTCATTCCCAATGAAAAAGCCTAACGCATCCTGACTTTTGAATATCTTTTTTTGGCAAAATGCTTTATGCTGAGAGTAGCATGTGATAGGACGTTCTATTGCTCTTTCGAACAAAGTATTTTGCTTTTTCTGTGCGGAAAAAAAGTTGCTTTTTTATAGAAAAATGAGTAAAGTATTCAAGTGGAAAAAACAAGGAGGCGAAGCTGTTGGGCAAGCGAATCGAACGGATTTATCAATATATCGTCGAAAATACGATGAGCGGCTTAGGGGAAAAGAAAGGGTTGTCTACTTCAGAAGTTGCCGATCATTTAGCCATTCAGCGCAGTAATGCCAGTAAAGATTTAAATAAGCTTGTCAAAGAAGGGCGCGTCGAAAAAAGCGACTCGCGGCCTGTTCGCTACTGGGCGGCAGGGGTCGATCCCAGCAGTAGGGAAAAGTATGTGCCAAGCTACAAAGAAAGTCGCCCGCAAAGAGAAAAAGCCTTCCCTCAACGGGTACAAGGAAAACCCTCTGACCGAGATATTTTTGCGACGATCATCGGTGCCAACGGAAGTATGAAAAATGCCGTTGAGCAGGCGAAAGCAGCGATCTTGTATCCGCCAAAAGGGCTAAACTGCTTGATCACAGGGCCTACTGGTTCTGGGAAAACCTACTTTGCCCATGCAATGTTCCAGTTTGCCAAAAGCAATCAAGTAATTGCCGATGACAAAGAATTGATCGTCTTTAACTGTGCCGACTATGCAAATAACCCAGAGCTTTTGATGAGCCATTTGTTTGGTTATGTACGGGGGGCATTTACGGGTGCCGATCAAGAGAAGATCGGTATTATTGATCAAGCGGATGAGAGTATGTTGTTTCTCGATGAGATCCATCGATTACCGCCAGAAGGGCAAGAAATGATTTTTTACTTTATGGACCATGGAACCTTTAGCCGTCTGGGAGAGACGGGCAAAAATCATCAAGCGAATGTCCGAATCGTTGGAGCGACTACCGAAGACCCCAACTCAACGCTATTAGATACCTTTACCCGACGCATTCCTATCAATATTCAACTGCCCTTCTTTGAGAAACGACCCGCATCAGAAAAAGTCGATCTCGTTCGGGTGTTAGTCGGGCAAGAGGCGTCCCGTATTCAGCGGACGATCACCTTGACAGAAGATGTAGTCAAAGCGTTGATCGGCAGTGTCAGTTTTGGGAATATCGGTCAATTGAAATCCAATGTCCAGCTCGTCTGTGCACGGGGCTTTTTGAATCATATGCAACAAGATGAGATTGAGATCGATTTGATCGATTTGCCAGAAGGGATTCGTTCTGGATTGATCGTTTTGGGGAATCGCCGCAATGAGCTGGCGGAGCTTTCTAAAATCCTTGAACCGAAGATCAGCATTCAACCGAATCAAAACTTAAACAATATTCAATCAGATTCCTATGAATTGCCTTACAATCTCTACGACATCATCGGGGATAAAGCAGCCTTATTAAAAGCAGATGGTTTGGATCAAGAAGCAATCAATCATTTTATTTCAACCGATATCAATGTTCATTTGAAATCTTTTTATAAAGATCACGGCTTCTCTTTTAATTCTGTTAATAAACTAAGTGAATTTGTCGATCAGAAAGTGATCAGTGTAACAAATCAAATTTATGAGATGGTTCGGAAACGGTTGAATTACGATTTCCAGCAAAACTTTATTTACGCGATGAGTTTGCATATCAGTTCTTTTTTGAAAAAGATCCATCTGGGAGAAGAACGGCAAACCAACGACAACATTCGTCAAATGGTGGCGGATTACCCCCAAGAGTTCGAAGTTGCCAAAGAAGTCCGCGACTTCATCGGCGACAGCTTTCACGTGGCGATTCCTGAAAGTGAATCCTATTACTTGGCAGTTCTATTGGTTTCACTGCGTACGACACATTCCTCTGGGAAAATTGGTGTCGTTGTGGCAGCTCACGGCAACAGTACGGCTAGTAGTATGGTACAAGTAGTCAAGCAGCTGTTGGAAGTCGATCAAGTGACAGCGGTGGACATGCCATTAGATATGCCACCGGCTGTGGCGTTGAAAAAAATCGTGGATAGTGTACGAGCAGTCAATGACGGCAGTGGGGTGATCCTCTTAGTTGATATGGGGTCCTTAGCGACCTTTAATAATGAAATCCAGCGAGAAACGGGTGTGGCTGTTCGAACAGTCGATATGGTGACTACCTCCATCGTCCTTGAGACGGTCCGTAAAGCATCAGTGATCGGCACGGACCTCGATCAGCTCTATGATTCATTACGGAAGTTCCGCGGATACGGAGCGGTCACTGTGGAAGAACCAGTGACACAAAACCACCACCCTAAAGCGATTCTAGCGGTCTGCGCTTCGGGAAAAGGGACAGCGCAGCGCATCAAAGAATTGATCCAAAGCTCATTGTCGAAACGCCAAAATCAAAATGTTGACGTAGTTACCTTATCGGTGGCGGATCTGAGAACGGACTTGGATCAGATTCAACAGCGCTACCGGCTGATTGCCGCAACGGGGATCATTGATCCGCATATCGATGCACCGTTTATTTCATTAGAACGTTTTATCGACCAAGATGTTGATCTTTTGTTGGATGATATCTTATTGGAAAACGATTTGAGTTTTGAAGATGAAGTGCAGCTAGATGATCGGCAGGCAAAGGAAATCTGTGTTCGGTATTTAGAGGAAAACTTTACCTATATCAATGCGAAAAAAGTGGTAGAGCCGTTGTGGAAATTTGGCGAAGAGATCATTCACGATTTGGATTTGGTAGGGGCGCAGCAAGGCTTTCAGATCAATTTTGTGATGCATGGCGCAGGTATGCTGGAGCGGATCTTATTGCGTCAACCATTGACTGTTTCCGAAATTGATTTAGCAGCGATGGAGGAGAATCCTCTTTACGGCCAATTGCATGTGCATGTCCAATCATTTTCGCGCTTGATGAATATCGAAGTGCCGAAGACAGAAGAGTATTACCTGCTGGAGCTGATCAAAAACCATCACGAAAAAGAAATGTATTTTTAAATCCTGCAAATAATACAGATACACTAAAAAAGATACAGTATTTTTTAGTGTATCTTTTTTAGTGTATTATCCGAATGCTGATTCTTAAGGTTTTTTCAAGAATAGTGTATCGGAAAAACTTGGCACGCTTCTTGCTTCTATATAAGTGGATACAGGAGGTGATTGAAAAAAGAACAGATCCTCAATATGAAAAGCGGATCGATGGATGTAGGAGGCTTGCACAATGGGAATGGATATACGTCTTGCCCGAATCGACGATCGGTTGATTCATGGTCAGGTCGCCACAGCTTGGTCGAAAATGACTGGTATCAATCGAATCATCGTGGTCAGTGATGAGGTCGCAAATGATCAATTACGGAAGTTTCTCTTGAAAGAAGCTGCTCCACCAGGAATCAAATCCAATGTGGTGACAGTAGCAAAAATGCTTGAGGTGGCGCATAACACATTATTTAATTCGCAAAAAGTCATGTTATTATTTACCAACCCTCAAGATGTCGTGACTCTGGTCAAAGGAGGCATTGACATTCGTTCCGTCAATATCGGCGGCATGAGCTTTTCAATGGGAAAACGGATGATCACTAATTTCGTGTCAGTCAATGATCAAGATCTTGCTTCGCTGCTTTATTTGCAAAATCAAGGCATAGAAGTAGAGATACGCAAAGTTCCAGCTGATCGTAAAATCTTTTTGAAGGATATTTTGGAAAAAGAAGGTAGTCACCCTTAATTTTTTCGATGTTGTTTTTTCTTTCGTATTCGTGTCACATTTTTCAATTTTGATATAGGAGGTAAAAAGATGGTAGGAATTATCCTAGCAAGTCATGGAGAATTTGCTAACGGCATTTTGCAATCTGGTTCAATGATCTTCGGCGAACAAGAAAATGTTAAAGCTGTTACATTGATGCCAAGTGAAGGTCCAGATGACATCAAGGCAAAAATGCAAGAAGCAATTGCTACATTTGACGATCAAGAAGAAGTATTATTCTTAGTTGATCTTTGGGGTGGTACTCCTTTCAACCAAGCAAACAGCTTGTTTGAAGATCACAAAGACAAATGGGCAATCGTTGCTGGTATGAATTTACCAATGGTGATCGAAGCCTATGCTTCACGTTTTTCAATGAACACTGCGCATGAAATCGCTGCGCACATCGTTGAAACAGCTAAAGAAGGGGTTAAGGTCAAACCAGAAGAGCTTGAACCAGAAGAAGCGACAGCACCAAAAGCTGTGCAAGACGATCAACCTAAAGGATCACTTCCTCCGGGAACTGTTCTAGGCGATGGCAAAATCAAAATCGTGCTTGCGCGTGTGGATTCTCGTTTGCTACATGGTCAAGTCGCTACAGCTTGGACAAAATCAGTTAATCCATCTCGGATCATCGTTGTTTCTGATGCAGTTGCAAAAGATGATTTGCGTAAAAAACTGATCGAACAAGCAGCTCCTCCAGGAGTAAAAGCGAACGTCATTCCAGTGGACAAAATGATCGAAGTTTCTAAAGACCCTCGTTTCGGGAATACGAAAGCTTTACTATTATTTGAAAACCCACAAGATGTGTTGCGTGCAGTTGAAGGTGGCGTTGACATCACTGAGGTGAACGTTGGTTCAATGGCTCACTCTGTTGGGAAAGTTGTTGTAAGTAAAGTATTGTCGATGGGTACGGACGATGTGAAGACATTTGAAGATCTAAAAGGACGCGGCATCAAATTTGATGTACGTAAAGTGCCAAATGACTCTCGAGACAACATGGACGAAATCTTACGCAAAGCCAAAAATGAATTGGCGAATAAATAGAAACGTATTCAACTAAATAGGAGGTCTATCATGACTATTATATCTATGGTATTAGTAGTACTCGTTGCCTTTTTAGCTGGTATGGAAGGAATCTTGGATGAATTCCAATTCCATCAACCGCTAGTCGCGTGTACTTTGATCGGTTTAGTGACCGGTAATTTGGAAGCATGTATCATTTTGGGCGGATCATTACAAATGATCGCACTTGGATGGGCAAATATCGGTGCCGCTGTTGCACCTGATGCTGCATTGGCGTCTGTTGCATCTGCAATTATTTTAGTTTTAGGTGGACAAGGAACTGCTGGTGTTGATACAGCGATTGCCGTTGCGATCCCTCTAGCTGTTGCTGGTTTGTTCTTGACAATGATCGTTCGTACATTGGCTGTGCCAATCGTTCACTTTATGGATGCTGCTGCTGAAGAAGGCAACATTCGTAAAATCGAAATGTGGCATGTGATCGCTGTATGTATGCAAGGGGTTCGTATTGCGATTCCTGCAGCTGCATTGTTGGCAATTCCTGCTGCAACTGTTCAAAACTTCTTAGAATCAATGCCTGCATGGTTAACTGATGGTATGGCTATCGGTGGTGGTATGGTCGTTGCCGTTGGTTATGCAATGGTTATCAACATGATGGCAACTCGTGAAGTATGGCCATTCTTCATTATCGGTTTCGTTATCGCAGCTATTTCTCAATTGACATTGATCGCTATCGGTGCTTTGGCAGTAGCAATCGCATTGATCTACTTGAACCTAACTAAAATGGGCGGATCATCAAATGGAGGCGGCGGCAGCAACACTGGCGACCCTCTAGGCGATATCTTGAATGACTATTAGAATCGAAGGAGGAGAAAAAAATGGCAGAAAAAATTCAATTAAATAAAAAAGATCGTTTAGCCGTAGCATGGCGCTCTACCTTCATTCAAGGTTCATGGAACTATGAACGTATGCAAAATGGTGGTTGGGCATTCTCAATGATTCCAGCAATCAAAAAATTATACAAAACAAAAGAAGACCGTGCCGCTGCATTGAAGCGTCACTTAGAATTCTTTAACACTCACCCATATATCGCATCGCCAATCTTAGGGGTAACATTAGCCTTAGAAGAAGAACGTGCCAATGGCGCGCCTGTTGATGACGTAGCGATCCAAGGGGTAAAAGTTGGGATGATGGGTCCTTTAGCCGGTGTCGGTGACCCTGTGTTCTGGTTTACTGTACGTCCGATGTTAGGTGCTCTAGGTGCTTCTCTTGCTTTAGCTGGAAACATCTTAGGTCCAATCATCTTCTTCGTTGCATGGAACATCATCCGTTGGGCATTTATGTGGTACACACAAGAATTCGGCTATCGTGCTGGTTCAAAAATCACTGATGACCTTTCAGGCGGATTGTTGCAAGATGTGACAAAAGGTGCTTCAATTTTAGGGATGTTCGTATTAGGGTCACTCGTTCAGCGTTGGGTATCGATCTCATTTGCGCCAGTTGTCTCAAGCGTACCGCTTGATGAAGGTGCTTATGTCGATTGGGCGAACTTGCCTTCAGGCTCTGCTGGTTTGCAACAAGCCTTCCAACAAGTTGCTGAAGGCCGTGCGTTGACTGATACAAAAGTAACAACATTGCAAAACAACTTGGATCAATTGATTCCTGGTCTAGCTGCACTATTGCTTACTTTATTATGTATGTGGTTATTGAAGAAAAAAGTTTCTCCAATCATCATTATTATCGGTCTATTCTTAGTCGGTATCGGTGGACACTTGATCGGATTGTTATAATCTTTTCAATGAAAGGTGCTTGGGGCAACCCAAGTACCTTTTTATTTATTCGCCAAACCTGCTGCAAACACGTATAATAAGATAATAAGATAATAAGACGATATAGAATGGAGTAAGCGCAAATGGTACAATCTCTTAATACAAAAGTGGATTTGACGATCGATGCTACGTCTTTTTTAGGGATCAATGAGTACGGCAAAATCATGATCGGCGATAAAGCCTTTGAGTTTTACAATGACCGTGACAAACGCAAGTTTATTCAGATCCCATGGGAAGATGTCGACTATGTGATCGCTTCGGTCATGTTCAAAGGCCGTTGGATACCACGCTATGCGATCCGCACCAAAAAGAATGGCACGTATACCTTCTCCTCAAAAGAACCAAAAAAAGTCTTGCGAGCGATTCGTGAATACGTCGATCCAGACCATATGGTGCATTCATTAGGCTTTTTTGATGTATTGAAACGAGCCTTCACTCGCAGAAAATAACAAGAGAGCATATATTTTTCCAATTGATTCTCAATATGGTACCCTTTTTATAAGAAAGTTTAGGAGGGGTTAGTATGCACTTTTTATGGACATTGATCGTAGGAGCGGTCATCGGTTCAATCGGTGGTGCCATTGCAGGCGAAAAACGCGGTTGTATTTTTGATATCGTTGCAGGACTTGTAGGCGCATCGATTGGTCAAGGCCTTTTTGGCACTTGGGGACCGCAAGTAGCAGGAATGGCTATCGTGCCTGCGATTATCGGCGCAGTCATTTTCGTGGCAGTCGTATCGTTCTTTTTGGGACGTAAAAGATAATTATCAAAAAAGCAATTCATTGATTGAATTGCTTTTTTTGTGCACGGACGCCATCATTTAGAAGAGAACAACGAAAGATCACACGGCAGTCTTTTTAAAGTACTCTATCGTTTATTCATATTGCTTGATTTTTTAGAAAACTTTTCGCTTGCTTTCCGCTTTTTCTGGAAGTTTGTTATAATACTATCGTATAGAACAAGAAAGTAGGGAACGATACATGTTAAGAGTTGAAAAATTACGTGAAGCAATGAGAAAAGATTCGATTGATGGGTTCTTGATCACCAGCCCATACAATTTGCGTTACTTGACAAACTTTACTGGGACAACTGGTTTAGCAGTCATTACGTTGGACAAAGCTTTTTTTGTAACAGATTTCCGATATACAGAGCAAGCAGCTGCCCAAGCTCAAGGTTTTGAGATCGTAAAAAATAGCGGACCAATTTTTGAAGAAGTTGCAACCATCTGCCAAAAGGAAGAAATCAATGTCTTAGCTTTTGAAGAAAGTTTCGTCAGCTTTGCCGAATACTCCGTCTTAGAAGACTTGATCGAGGAATCATCCCTTGCCCCTGTATCGGGTATGATCGAGGCTTTGCGGGAAGTCAAAGATGAGGAAGAGATCGCATTGATCCAACAAGCCTGCCATATCGCCGATCAAGGATTTGAACATATTTTGAAAATGGTCCGCCCAGGAATGACAGAAATCGAAGTGGCGAATCAGTTAGATTTCTTTATGCGTTCATTAGGTGCCACAAGCGTATCTTTTGAAACGATCGTTGCTAGTGGTCTGCGTTCAGCAATGCCCCATGGGGTTGCCAGTGAAAAAGTGATCGAACAAGGCGATCTGATCACGTTAGACTTTGGCTGTTACTATCAAGGCTATGTGTCTGATATGACTAGAACCTTTGCAGTAGGAGATCCTGGCGATAAATTGAAGGAAATCTATCAAATCGTACTTGAAGCGCAAGAAAAAGTCTTGGCCGCAGCAAAACCTGGAATGACCGGAATTGAACTAGATGCGATCGCTCGGGATCACATTGCTTCCTTTGGATACGGAGATGCCTTTGGTCATTCAACAGGCCATGGGATTGGTTTAGAGATCCACGAAGGACCAAATGTATCCTTCCGCGCTGATAAAGCATTTGTTGTCGGAAACGTCATTACAGATGAACCAGGGATCTATCTTCCAGGAATTGGCGGCGTTCGTATCGAAGATGATCTTTTGATCACCGAAACTGGTAATAAAGTGTTGACACATTCACCGAAAGAATTGATCATTCTCTGATTCATCGACCTTGTTTATCAGAAAATTCATTGAGAATAGTGGGTTATTATAGATTCTCAGTGCAGAAAATGATAAACTTAGAGCGAGAAGAAACACTGTGCCATGGATGTTATTGATTGAATCAAGCGTTGGTTTGCTTCAAACGGAAAAAACGAGCGATTTTTTTACAAACAATACGGTACAGCTGTTTAGAATGGAGGCAAAAACGTATGAATGAAGATAAAAACCTTGTATTAAATGCAAGTCCTGAATTAGGCGAGATCGTCATCGCGCCAGAAGTGATCGAGATCATTATTGGGATCGCTGCTTCTAAAGTGGAAGGTGTCTATGGGATGCGAGGAACACTGGCAAACAGTGTCACTGAATTATTGGGTCGCGCAGCTCATGGCAAAGGGGTCTACTTAACGATCGATGAAACAGGGATCAAAGTGGACATTTACTGCTATATCACTTATGGGATGTCAGTGCCTAAAGTGGCAATGGAAATCCAAGAACGGGTCAAACAGCAAGTCTTATTTATGACAGATGTGCAACTGGCTGAAGTAAATGTTCATGTTGTGGCAGTCGTGCCAGAAAAAGTAGATTTACCAGACATCGAAGAATTATTTGGAAACGACGAGGAAGAAAATGAGTAAAGAATTATCACGGCATGAAATACGGAAAATGGCGTTACAAGCTTTATTTCCACTAGACTTTAATAAAGATTTAACGAAACAAGATGCCATCATGCATGCCATCGAGTTGGAACACCATGAATTGATCGATGAAGAACAAGAGCATTTTGTGCCTGTTTATTTAGATCAATTAGTGGCAGGTGTCTGTCATTACAAAGAAGCCTTGGATGAAGTCATTCAAAGTCATTTAAAAGCTGGTTGGAAAATCCAGCGTTTATCAAAAATGGACGTGACGATTTTACGAATTGCTTTGTATGAAATGATCTATGTGGATAATGTGCCGAATCGTGTGGCTTTGAATGAAGCGATCGAATTAGCGAAAACCTTTAGTGACGATCAGTCCAGAAAGTTTGTCAACGGTATTTTATCAACAGTCAATCAAGAGCTAGAAACAAAAACCAACCAAGTAAGTGAGTAATTTTCAGCCCTAACACGATCGATCAAAAGAGATCAGCTTTTTTTCGATCGAGTCAGAAACCGAACGATTTATGAGCAACCGCCTTGTTTTGACGGTCCTGCTTGATCGTTCGGTTTTTTTGCACGCACTTTGTCGGTTTACCCTCGTTTTTTCCGAAAAAAGGGAGCCTTAGACGGTGTTTTTCTTTTCAGAAAATGCTATGATAGAAAACATGAAGAAGCATATCGACAAACGATTGGTGCGTTTCTTTTTACAAAATAAGTCCGTATAATCAGGTTGGAGGAGTTGTCAGAATGGGTACATTAATCAATGGAAAAGAATTGGCTGAAAAAATGCAAGCAGCGTTTCTTTCAGAGACAGCAGCACTAAAAGAGCAGGGTGTGACACCGGGATTAGTTGTTTTGCTTGTTGGAGAAGACAAAGCGAGTCAGACTTATGTGAAAAATAAAGAACTAGCTGCGGCGAAAATCGGCATCAATTCCCGTGTTGCCCGCTACCCTGAATCCATTACTGAAGCAGAATTATTAGCAGAAATCGAACAGTTCAATAACGATGATGCCTTTCATGGAATTTTGGTTCAACTTCCTTTGCCAAAACATATCAATGAAGAAAAAGTCCTGTTAGCCATCAAACCAGAAAAAGATGTCGACGGCTTTCATCCAATCAATTTAGGAAAATTATTCGCAGGTGTACCTGACCGAATTCCTTGTACCCCTTATGGCATCATGAAAATGTTTGCTGCGTATGGGATCGAATTGGAAGGGAAAAATGCCTTAGTGATCGGTCGCAGCAACATTGTCGGAAAACCAATGGCACACTTGCTCTTGGGGGCAAATGCCACCGTGACTATTGCTCATTCAAAAACCAAAAATCTGCCCGAGTTGGCAAAACAAGCGGACATTTTAGTCGTGGCGATCGGCCGCGGTCATTTTGTCACAAAAGACTTCGTAAAAGAAGGGGCTGTGGTGATTGATGTTGGGATGAATCGTGATGCCAACGGCAAGTTGATCGGCGATGTGAAATTTGATGAAGTCGAACCGATCGCTAGCTATATCACACCGGTACCTAGAGGTGTAGGTCCAATGACGATCACGATGTTGATGGCCCAAACGATCGAGGCAGCAAAGGAGACAATGAAAAACTAAATGGCGCAAAAATATTTAACGGTAACCGCATTAACAAAATATATCAAGCGTAAGTTTGACGTCGATCCGTATCTAGAACGGGTTTATTTGACGGGGGAGATCTCCAATTTTCGTCGTCGCCCCAATCACCAATACTTTAGTTTGAAGGATGATGGTGCAAAGATTTCGACCGTCATGTTCAAAGGCGCTTTTGACAAGCTGCGCTTTCAACCAGAAGAGGGCATGAAAGTCATGGCGGTTGGGCGTATCACTCTGTATGAGGCAAGCGGAAATTACCAGATGGTGATCGATCATATGGAACCAGACGGTATCGGCGCTCTTTATCAAGCCTATGAACAATTAAAGCAGAAATTGGCAGCAGAAGGTTTATTTTCTGCACCGAAGCAGTCCTTGCCGAAATACCCGAAACGCATCGCAGTTTTGACCAGTCCTAGTGGGGCGGTGATCAGAGATATCATCACGACGACACAGCGGCGTTATCCCATTGCTCAGATCGTTTTGTATCCAACCGTGGTACAAGGCAATAAAGCTGCGGATGATGTGGTGAAAAATATCCAACGAGTCGAAGCCGATGGGACCTTTGATACTATGATCATCGGACGTGGGGGTGGATCGATCGAGGACCTCTGGCCTTTCAATGAAGAACGAGTGGCAAGAGCTATTTTTGATGCAAAAACCCCCATTATTTCTTCAGTGGGGCATGAAACCGATACGACGATTGCCGATTTAGTGGCGGATGTACGGGCGGCAACTCCGACCGCCGCTGCCGAATTAGCGGTGCCAGTGCTGTCGGAGGAGATTTTGCGGATCGAAGAAAGACAAGCCCGATTAGAGCAAGCATTTATGCACCAGATCCAGTACAAACAAGAACGCTATCAGCGAGTGATTGGATCGTATGTTTTTCGACAACCAGAGCGCTTGTATGAGGCACAGTCCATCAAACTCGATCAGTTGCAGCAGCGGATGCAGCAAGGCTTGCAAACCTTGCTTTATGACAAGGATCGCCAGGCACAGCAATTGATTTCACGGTTGGCCCAACAACAACCAAAAGCGCGATTACAAGCCAGCAATCAAGAGGTCAGCTATCTTTCTCAACGCTTAACGAAAGCCATGAAAGATATCTATGCGGCAAAAGAAAATCAATTTGCAAATGCAGTCCAATCCCTTGATTTGTTAAGCCCACTAAAAATCATGGGACGCGGCTACAGCTATACCACGAAAAATGAGCAGGTGATCAAATCGATTGATGCGATCGAGCCAGAAGATCAGCTGACGATCCATTACCAAGATGGCCAAGCACTGGTCGAAGTTATTAGTACAGAAGGAGTTAATCATGGCAAATCCAACATTTGAAGAATCATTACAAGAATTAGAACAAATCGTAACCCGTTTGGAACAAGGCGATGTTCCATTGGAAGAAGCGTTAGATGCTTTTCAAAAAGGCATGGTTTTGAGCAAGCAATGCAAGGACACCTTGAGTAAAGCGGAAAAATCCTTAACAAAAATGATGACTGAATCCAATGAAGAAGTCCCCTTTGAAGAGGAAAGCCAATGAGTGCTTTGAAGGAATTTACGAAAGAACACGCCCCATTGATCGAAGAAGTTATGGAACGTTTTGTCAAAGAACACACCTCTGATCGACGACTATTTGAAAGCATGCAGTATTCGATCCAAGCTGGCGGCAAACGCATTCGCCCGCTTTTATTGGCAGCAACAGTCGCCGCTTTTCACAAACCCATCAATACCGCGGTGTACCAGTGTGCAGCAGCCCTAGAAATGGTGCATACGTATTCGCTGATCCATGATGATCTGCCAGCAATGGACAACGATGATCTGCGTCGAGGCAAACCCACCAACCATAAGGTTTTTGGTGAAGCTTTAGCGATTTTAGCTGGAGATGGTCTTTTGACGGCTGCGTTTCAATTAGTCGCTATGGCGGAAATCGAAGCCAATCAAAAAGTCTTGCTGCTGCAGCAGTTGAGTAAAGCAGCGGGCACACAAGGGATGGTCGCCGGCCAAGCAGCTGATATTCAAGGGGAGAACCAAGCCCTTCGTCTTGAGGAGCTCATGTCGATCCATGAACGAAAGACTGGAGAATTGATCCGCTTTGCGGTGATTGCTGGTGGTGTCTTAGCCGACCAGACGGAAGAGGTTCTGCATGAATTGGATCGCTTTGCCCAGCATATTGGGTTAGCCTTTCAAATTCGCGACGATCTGTTAGATGCCACTAGTACGACCGAAGAGCTAGGCAAAGTTGTTCGCCGAGATGACGAGTTGGCGAAAAGTACCTATCCTGCTTTACTTGGCTTAGCAGGCGCGCAGCAAGCCTTGACTGAAGAATTGAGCAAAGCCAAAGAAATTCTGGCACAGTTAAGCCAATACGGTCAATTTACGCAGGATGTTTTATTAGCATTTGTGGAACGATTTGAGATTCGAGGGAACGCATGAAGAAAGAACGAGTAGATGTTTTAGCAGTCCAGCAAGGCCTCTTTGAGACCCGCGAGCAAGCCAAACGAGGAGTGATGGCTGGATTGGTGTACAAAGAAAAAAACAATGAGCGCCTAGATAAGCCTGGAGAAAAAATTGCCGCAGATACACTGTTGCAGATCAAAGGGAAGAAGCTGCCTTATGTTTCTCGTGGTGGTCTCAAGTTAGAAAAAGCACTCAAAGTTTTTGATTTTGACGTAACCGATAAAATCATGTTAGATATCGGCGCTTCCACCGGTGGCTTTACTGATGCGGCGTTGCAAAATGGCGCCAAAAAAAGCTATGCACTGGATGTCGGTTACAATCAGTTAGCATGGAAGCTGCGGCAAGATGAGCGAGTGATCGTAATGGAACGGGTCAACTTCCGTTATGCAAAACCAACAGACTTCCTGGATGGTCTTCCTGAAGCCGCTACGATCGATGTTTCTTTTATTTCACTTAAACTGATCTTACCTCCCCTTTACGATATTTTGGTAGCGGATGGCGAAGTGATGGCGCTGATCAAACCACAATTTGAAGCGGGCAAAGAAGCGGTCGGAAAAAATGGGATCGTTCGTGACCCCAAAACCCATGAACGAGTGTTGGAGGAAGTACTGGCATTCGCTAAGAAAACAAAATTCGATGTATTAAACCTAAGTTTTTCACCAATCACTGGTGGCGAAGGGAATATCGAGTTTATCGTACATTTAAAGAAAAGCCTGCAAGAAGGCACCGCAGCAGGGATCGACATCCCGAAAGTTGTTGCATCAGCACATGAGACCTTTCATCAACCAAAATAAAGAATGGAAGAGAGTGGACATTTTACGGCTCTTTGTCAATAAGGACTGATGAGTTGTGCAAAATCAAATCTGGGTCAGAATGAACCACATTCTGGCTCAGATTTTTTGTTATCTTACATTGATTAATTGATTGATCAAAAAGATTCTAATTCTCATGTTCTCGAATGATTTAAATCCGTAGGATACTCGTTTCATTGTCTTTATGTGGGTATTCTTCGCTTCTATTTTTCCATTGGAATAAGGATAGATCATTGCGTTGGTGATGCCTTCTTCATAGGTCAGAAGGTTTTGAAGCTTTTCCCGAAAGCCGTCATCTAACGTTTCGGGAAGTTCTGCCAATAAGGAGAAAAATAAGTCAGGGTCTTTGTCTCGAAAGGCTTCAACTAATTCATGAAAAAAGCGATACGCCTCCTTTAGGGGCGGAGAAAACTCAAGAAATCGATCAATCATCATTGCTTCAGTAAGAAATGGGTATTTTGGTGCTCGGAAACTTTTCCATGTTTTGTATTCATAATGGTTGATGTTTGCACGATTTTTTAGCAAAAAGCGCCAGTTCTTTTTCAGTTTTTCTGCCTGGCTTTTCTGTCCGGCTTTACGAAGTTCATTCATTTCACGGATACGCAACTCATTGAACGCTTGATTCATGTGTTTGACAATATGAAACCGATCAATCACGACTTTCGCATTTGGCAGAACACGTTTGGTGAGCTGGAAGTAGGCGTCGTTCATGTCTGTCACCAAGAATTCTACTTCTTCTGGATTGGTACAACCTAAGAAATAGCTTGTTAATCGAGGTAATTTACGCGTAGGCAAAACATCTATTAATTTTCCTGTTTCGCCATCTGCACAAATAAAGCTCATTTTATCTTCTATAGAAGCATGCGAACGAAATTCATCAACCATCAATACTCTGGGGAGAATCTTCTTAGATTGCTTTGGTAAATAGCTTTTAAACTCTTTCAATGTACGAATAACGGTGGTCAAAGATACCTGACAGCTTTTCGCAATAAAAGATAAAGATACTTTTTCAGTCAGTAAAGAAGCAATTTTATATCTAACATGATTTGCGATTGAATGTCTGGGTTGGACAAAATAACTTTGAGCAGTCCAATGGGTGCGACAGTTTTTACAGGTATAGCGCTGCTTTTTTAGGCGCATAACCAAAGGCATATGATTGTATTGTTCAAAACGGACAATCGTTTCCTTCTTCCCATTTTTCACTATAATTGCTTTCCCGTTTCCATCTACCACAGTAGAACCACAACTTCTACAAGCACGAGGAGTAGGCGAGAGAACAGCATCGACGACCAACGTCTTTTTCTTCTGAAGGGTCTCGTAAGAGACCTCTGTAATCATCAAATCTTTCTCTATTATTCTCAGCATTTTTTTGATAGAATCATTCATATAGCATATCGTCCTCTCAGTTGTTTATTTTGTGGTGATTTAATCATACTAGAGAACGATATGTTTTTTAATACCTAAAATGAAAATGGGGCTGAAGAATCAATTCTGATTCATTAGTCCCATAAATTATAGAGCCCATTTTACTTGTCGGCTCTCTTTCTTTCTTGCGCAAAATAGGATAAAATTAGTAGGAATTCATTCAGGAGGAACAAGAGATGAGAAAAAAAGAACGGCATCGCTTGATTACACGATTGTTAAGTGAACAAGATATTCAGAAACAAGAAGATTTTGTCGAGTTGTTAAAAGATCGCGGCGTCTCAGTCACACAAGCAACCATATCAAGGGATATCAAGGAATTGAAGTTAGTGAAAGTTCCTTCCCAAAAAGGCGGCTATCGCTATAGTATTCCACAAGAGACAACAGAAGACGTGAGTGGTAAACTAGATAAAATCCTAAAAACGGCGTTTGTTTCTGTCGATCGAATGGACAAATTTGTGATCCTGCGCACACTGCCTGGCAATGCTTCGGCTTTGGCGAATTTGATCGATAAGCGTTATGCCAAAGAATTATTTGGCACGCTAAACGATGATGACAACGTCTTGATGATCACTAGAACAGAAGCAGATACCGAGAACCTATTCAAGGATTTCCAACGTTACGTATAAAAGAGGAGGCAAGGGATGCTTTTAGAATTGTCGATCCAAAATTTTGCGATTATCTCCAACCTGCACCTGTCTTTTCATGAGGGGATGACGGCTCTAACAGGTGAAACAGGTGCTGGGAAATCAATCATTATCGATGCGATGGGCTTACTAGCAGGTGGCAGAGGATCCAGTGACTATTTGCGTCAAGGCGCAGAAAAATGCCGTTTGGAAGGGATTTTTGAATGGCCGAATCAGCTGGAGTTCAAAGAGCTGACCGCAGATTTGGGTATTGATGAAGAGGAAGTTCTGATCGTACAACGGGATATCTCTCAATCGGGTAAAACTATTTGTCGTGTTAATGGTCGAACTGTTACCTTGTCGGTTTTGCGCCAAATCGGCTTGTTTTTAGTTGATATCCAAGGACAAAATGAGCATCAAGAGCTGCTGCAGCCAGAAAAACATTTGGCGTTGATGGATGGTTTTGGAGATGATGCCTTTAAAGCGGAACTTGCAAGTTACCGTCAAGCCTATCAAGCCTATCGCTCCTTAGAAAAACATGTGCGGACCATTCAAGAAAATGAACAGCTCTATGTGCAGCGAATGGACATGCTGCGTTTTCAACAAGAAGAGATCGCCCAAGCGGAATTGATGGAAAATGAAGAAGAGCAGCTGATCGATGAACGAGAAAAACTGACCAATTATCAAAAAATCGTGGATGCTCTAGGGCAAAGCTATGGCGCTCTATCCGCCGAAGAAGTTAATAGCCTAGATGGAGTCAGTGTGGCATTATCAGAGATCCAGTCGATCGCCCATCTTGATCCTGCGTATGAAAAAATCAGTGAAGCGATCCAAAGTGCGTACTACCTGCTACAAGATGCAGCCACTGATATTTCGCGGCAAGTCGACAACCTTGAATTAGATGAAGGCCGACTGGAAGAAGTCATTTCACGGCTGGAAACGATTCGTCAATTGAAGCGCAAATACGGGGAGTCAATTCCTGTGATTCTTGCTTATTATGATGAGATCAGTAAAGAAATCAGCGAGTCTGCCTATACAGAAGGTCAGTTGGAGCAATTAGAAGAAGAGCTTGCCCAAAAAGCTGAAGCAGTTTGGCAGCTGGCGGAAGCCTTGCACGTCAAACGACGTGAATTGGCTCATCGTTTAGAAAAAGAAATCGTTCAAGAGTTAAAAGAGCTGTATATGGAGCACGCGCAATTTGAAGTACGGTTTGCATCTGGCTCAAAACAATTAAGCAGCAGCGGATTTGATACCGTGGAGTTTTATTTGACAACCAACCCCGGTGAAGGCATGAAACCGTTAGTACGAGTTGCTTCTGGAGGAGAGCTTTCCCGGATCTTATTAGCGCTTAAATCGATTTTCTCCCGCAAGCAAGGAATCACTAGTATTGTCTTTGATGAGGTGGATACTGGGGTCAGTGGCCGAGTAGCTCAGGCGATCGCCGAAAAAATCGCCAAGATCGCTGCGAATTCGCAAGTCTTGTGTATCACCCACTTGCCGCAAGTAGCGGCTGTGGCGGACAATCAATATTTTATCGAAAAAGCAATTCAAGAAGGTCGGACAGAAACCCATGTCCGTAAATTATCAGAAGAAGAACGAGTGGCTGAGATCGCCCGTATGCTCTCAGGTGCAGAAATCACCGATTTAACGATCGAACATGCACGAGAACTATTGGCGCTGGCTCACCGATAAAAATTGGAAACACTTATAGAAAGATTCAGGAGATGATGGACCCGCAACTTTCGTCTGCCATCCTTTCCTGATCTTCTTTTTTGCAGGAGGACATGATGAGAAAAAGAACAAAAGTCTTGATCGGTGTATTGATCACCGTTGTTATTTTAATTATTGCCGGTTGGGTCGGTTGGCAACAACTGCATTACTCAGCAGTGGATGCTGCAGTTACAGCTGCGAAAGAGGCAGATGATGAGGGAAATGTCCTCTATTTTGCTGGAGATGAAGAAAAGCCTTTGGTTATTTTCTATCCTGGTGCGCTTGTCGATGCCGAAAGCTATAGTGTATGGGCAGCAGGTTTAGCGGAAAAAGGCTATCCTGTCGCGATCGTTAAAATGCCCTTTAACATGGCTGTTTTAGCAGGCAATCGTGCAGAAGAGGTCTTGGAAGAAATCCCCCATAGCTCCTATGTCATTGGCGGTCATTCATTAGGTGGCGTCATGGCAAGCCGTTTTGCAGCGAATCAGTTGGCTGAAAACGACAACGAGTTAAAAGGCGTCTTTTTCTTTGCTAGTTACCCAGATGAAAAAGGATCCTTAGCTGATCAATCGATTGCTGTGTTGTCACTCTCAGGCAGTCAAGACCAAGTAGTGAATCAAGAAAATTGGCAAGCTGCCCGCAGCCTCCTTCCAGAAACTACGACGTTTGAAACGATCGAAGGCGGCAATCATGCTGGCTTTGGTACCTATGGGTTACAAAAAGGAGAAGCAGCAGCGGATCTACCAAATGAAGCACAGCAAGAAGCCATCATTGAGCAGATGGCGGCATGGTTAAGTGAATTAGAATAAAAAAAGACGGCAGAAGATGCATAGGAATGCTTCTTTCTGCCGTTTCGATTCAACAGACATTTTGGGGAAATGTTGATGAAATCGTGAAAACGCTGAACATAACAACATATTGTACTTGATTGGGGAAGCAAGATTAATAATTATGTTCTTTTTAAAATACGTTTCCTCTCACAGTATAGCACAGCATACCTTCTGGATGCACGTAATTTAATTAATAAATCTTGTCATTTTATTTGCAAAATAGTTATTTTGTAAAAGGAAAAAAGCGTTTTAAATAAAGGGACAGACTCAGCTCAAGAAAAAAAAGCAAATAATAATTTTCATTGATTTCAACTAATGGTAAAATGAAAATAATTGATTTTTACAATCAATGACTTTCGAAAGTACAAGGAGCGTTATGATGAAAAAATTAAAACTTCTAAGTCCTATCATCGGATTGGTTATTTTACTCTCAGGATGTGCAAGCTGGGCAGATCGAGGAGAATCGATCACAGCAGTCGGGTCTTCTGCCTTGCAGCCACTCGTAGAAACCGTTGCGGAAGAATTTCAAAACTCAAATCCTGGGCGATTTATCAATGTCCAAGGAGGCGGGAGCGGCACTGGGTTAAGTCAAGTCCAAGCAGGCGCAGTCGATATTGGGAATTCTGATTTGTTTGCAGAAGAAAAGCCAGGGATCGATGCGGATGCACTCGTTGACCACCGAGTGGCAACGGTGGGTATCACACCGATCGTCAACAAAGGCGTTGGGATCACGGATATTTCAACAGAGGACTTAAAAAATATCTTCTTAGGAAATATTACAAATTGGCGTGACGTTGGCGGAAATGATCTGCCCATCGTTTTGTTGAATCGGGCGACTGGAAGCGGCACGAGAAGTACGTTTGAAAAATGGATCATGGATGGTGAAACAGCGATTCCTTCCCAAGAGCAAGATTCTAGTGGGATGGTCCGTTCGATCGTTTCAGATACACCAGGGGCCATCAGTTATGTTGCATTTTCTTATGTGACAGATGAAGTCAACGTCCTTTCGATCGATGGGGTTCAACCAACGATTGAAAATGTAACGACCAATGATTGGAAAGTTTGGGCTTACGAGCATATGTATACAAAAGGAGAACCAACGGGATTGACCGCTGAATTTCTCGAATATATGCTTTCTGATGAAGTACAAGAGCATATCGTCGGGGATCTGGGTTATATTCCAATTTCCATCATGAAGGTGGAAAGAGATTGGGAAGGCAACATCGTCGAGTAATCTTTACACAAAATTTACACAAGCTTTAACAGAAATTGATGTTGAACCGATAAACTAATGGTTATGAGTTTAGTTTGATTTTTGAGGAGGAACCCTCGTGGAAAATGTAAAAGAAGTGTTAACAAAAAAATCCAAGCGCGCAAGAATGGAACAAAGAGGAAAGCTGGTTAGCTTTCTATGTATTGCGTTGATTGTATTGGTTGTGATCTCCATTTTTTATTTCGTTGCTAGCCGTGGATTAGCGACATTCTTTGTAGACAAAGTCAATGTTTTCGACTTTTTGTTTGGTACGCAATGGAATCCAAGTGCTGTTGGTCCTGATGGCCAACCATTAGTAGGTGCTTTACCGATGATCCTTGGTTCGTTCTTCGTAACCTTCCTATCAGCAATCGTCGCAACACCATTTGCGATCGGTGCAGCAGTCTTTATGGTGGAGATCTCTCCTCGTAACGGAGAGAAGATTTTGCAGCCTGTCATCGAACTATTAGTCGGTATTCCTTCTGTAGTTTATGGTTTTATCGGTTTGTCTGTCATTGTACCAGCAGTCCGTTCTGTTTTTGGCGGTACAGGGTTTGGGATCTTGGCGGGGACCTTTGTCCTATTTATCATGATTTTGCCGACAGTGACTACGATGACTGTCGATGCGTTACGGGCAGTCCCTCGGCACTACCGTGAGGCATCCTTAGCTTTAGGTGCAACACGCTGGCAAACGATCTATAAAGTTGTTTTACGAGCAGCTGTCCCTGGGATTTTAACGGCAGTTGTTTTCGGAATGGCTCGCGCATTTGGGGAAGCATTGGCGATCCAAATGGTTATCGGTAATGCGGCTCTGATGCCGACGAGCTTAGTGACACCTGCATCAACATTGACATCGATCTTAACCATGGGTATTGGGAATACGATCATGGGAACAGTCCAAAACAACGTTCTATGGTCATTAGCCTTGATTCTCTTATTGATGTCCTTACTATTTAACATTGTCATTCGCTTTATTGGGAAGAAAGGAGCATTGAAATAATGAATGCAAAACGTTCAGATAAAATTGCTACCGGCGTCTTGTATGCTGTTGCTGGAGTCATTGTTTTGATTTTGGCTTCCTTACTATTGTACATTTTGGTACGTGGTATTCCCCATATCAATTGGGAGTTTCTGACTTCTTCTTCAAAAGCGTATCAAGAAGGTGGCGGGATCGGCATCCAATTGTTCAATTCCCTATACTTGCTTTTAGTGACAATGATCATTAGTTTTCCGATTTCTTTAGGAGCGGGGATTTACTTATCAGAATATGCGAAGAAAAACTGGTTGACGGATATCATTCGGACATCGATCGAAATCTTGAGTTCACTGCCTTCTGTGGTTGTCGGTCTTTTTGGTTTCTTGGTCTTTGTTATCCAGTTTGGTTATGGCTTTTCGATCATTTCAGGTGCCTTGGCATTGACTTTCTTCAATTTGCCACTATTGACTAGAAATGTGGAAGAATCTCTACAAGCGATTCATTATACGCAGCGTGAAGCGGGCTTGTCTTTAGGCTTATCCCGTTGGGAAACTGTCACACGCATTATTGTTCCAGAAGCAACACCAGGGATTTTGACTGGGGTCATTCTAAGTTCTGGTCGGATTTTTGGTGAAGCGGCAGCGCTGATCTACACTGCAGGACAAAGTGCACCGGCCCTTGATTTTACAAACTGGAATCCATTGAGTGTTTCCAGCCCGATCGGTCTTTTCCGACAAGCGGAGACGCTGGCAGTCCATATTTGGAAAATCAATACAGAAGGTACGATGCCTGATGGCGCTCAAGTTTCAGCCGGTGCTTCGGCGGTATTGATCATTGCCGTCTTGCTATTTAACTTTGGCGCCCGTGCAGCTGGCAAACGGTTGTACAAGAAAATGACGTCAGCATAAGGAGAATGACAGTATGAACGATTACAATTGGGACGATCGAAATATCATTACCTTCGATAAACCAGAAGATGTGGCGCTTTATACCACTGACTTGCATGTATGGTATGGATCAAATGAAGCCATCAAAGGCATTGATCTACAATTTGAAAAAAATAAAATCACCGCATTGATCGGACCTTCCGGTTGCGGTAAATCAACGTATCTGCGTTCTTTGAATCGAATGAATGACGGGATCGCAAACACGAGAGTCACAGGAAACATCATGTATAAAGGAGTCGACGTCAATACAAAAGAAGTCGATGTCTTCGAAATGCGCAAGCGTATCGGCATGGTTTTCCAACGACCAAACCCTTTCAGTAAATCGATCTATGACAACATCGCCTTTGCTTTGCGACGTCATGGAGAAAGAAACAAAAAGAAATTGGATGAAGCAGTCGAAACCAGCTTGAAACAAGCCGCACTTTGGGATCAAGTAAAGGACAGCTTAGACAAAAGTGCTTTGGCATTGTCCGGTGGACAGCAGCAACGTCTGTGTATCGCTCGAGCAATTGCGATGAAACCAGATATTTTGCTTCTAGATGAACCAGCTAGTGCCCTTGATCCAATCTCAACAGGGACAGTGGAAGAAACTCTTATCAACTTGAAAAACGACTATTCAATCATCATCGTGACCCATAATATGCAGCAAGCTGCTCGGATCAGCGATTATACTGCCTTTTTCTACTTAGGAAATGCGATCGAGTACGATGAGACCCGTAAGATATTTACTCGTCCAAAAATTAAAGCAACAGAAGATTACGTATCCGGTCATTTTGGCTGAGCCGATTCGATCAGTAAACGGAGGCAAAACAATGGCAGAAGAAATTATTACATCGAAAGATCTGCATTTATACTACGGAAAAAAAGAAGCATTAAAAGGAATCGACCTTTCCATCAAAAAAGGCGAGATCACTGCAATGATCGGACCTTCAGGATGTGGGAAATCGACCTACTTGCGTTCTCTTAATCGAATGAATGATTTGATCCCTGGTGTGACAATTACAGGAAGTGTTGTCTATAAAGGGAAAGACATTTATAGTCCAAAGCAAGACATCGTTGATTTGCGCAAAGAAATCGGGATGGTTTTTCAACAACCGAATCCTTTTCCCTTTTCAATTTACGAAAATGTGATTTATGGGTTAAAATTAAAAGGAGTCACGGACAAGGAGATTCTTGATAAGACGGTAGAAGAAAGCCTGAAAGCAGCTTCTGTCTGGGAAGATGTCAAAGACAAACTTCACCAAAGTGCGCTTTCTTTATCAGGTGGACAACAGCAGCGGGTTTGTATCGCTCGGGTATTGGCTGTCGATCCAGAAATCATTTTGCTGGATGAACCAACCAGTGCGTTAGACCCCATTTCATCAGGGAAAATCGAGAATACCCTTCTAGCACTGAAAGAACGCTACACCATGATCATCGTGACCCACAACATGTCACAAGCTTCAAGAATCTCAGATAAAACCGCGTTCTTTTTGGACGGCAACTTGATCGAGTTCAATGACACGAAAAAAGTGTTCCTAAGTCCAAGCAAAAAAGAAACAGAAGATTATATCTCAGGAAGATTTGGTTAGGAGGAAAAGGGATGTTGCGTACACAATTTGAAGAAGAATTATTAAATTTACACAATCAATTTTATGAAATGGGGATGCTAGTCAGCAGTGCCATTCATAAATCTGTGCGAGCATATGTCAGACATGACAAAGAAATTGCGCAGGAAGTAATTGAAAATGATTTGGCGATCAACAATATGGAAGTTCGTTTAGAAAAAAAGAGCTTTGAGATGATTGCTTTGCAACAACCAGTAACGACCGATCTACGAATGATCATTACCGTGATGAAAGCCAGCTCTGACTTGGAGCGGATGGGGGACCATGCGGTATCCATCGCGAAGTCAACGATTCGGGTCAAAGGCGAAACGCGGATTGCCGAAATCGAAAAAGAAATCTCAGATATGTCGGATTACGTCAAAAAAATGGTTGATAATGTCTTAGTGGCATATGTAAAAACCGATCAAGATGATGCCCGCATGATCGCTCAAATGGACGATCGGGTCAATGAATATTACAAAGACATTTATTACAAAACGATCGAGAGTATGAAAGAAAATCCAGAAACAGTTGTCAGCGGGACCGATTATTTATCCGTTGCTCAATACTTGGAACGAATCGGTGACTACGTAACGAATATTTGTGAATGGATCGTGTATCTTGCTACTGGGAAAATCAGTGAATTGAATACAAACCGTACGGAAATGATTTAAGAAACCAACTTGGGTTCTTGATCACATATCTCTTTTAAAAGAGATGGGATGGACCGTCGAAAGCAGTTGTCCTTTAAGGAGTAACTTCTCTCGGCGGTCTTTTTGATTTGAAAGAATCGCTTCAATCGATGACGTGAATAGGATAGGCAGAATAGAAAATGGCTCCTCCATAAAGATGGCCAATGGAAATCGATTCTATCGTCCCTGAAATTTACTAGTTGAGCCGTCTATTCTTTTCGTCGCCGACCTGCAGTGAAAGGAGCAATCACTCATTTACTCTAGCAGGCCTATTCCTTAAGAGTTCTACTAGCTGAAACTTTTGTTTCTATTGGTTTTTCGTGGTACTGTTAATAATAGGAAGATCGTTTTGAGCCTAGAGGAATGAAGAAAAAGTGTCGGTTTTGCTTGCCAATCTGCAGATTGAGAAAAACTTGGTACTTAAGACCTATGACACTTTTGCAAAAACAAGGCATAATAGGTTCGTAAGCTAAACTTGCAATCACACATTTGCTGAAGGAGGCAATTTCCATGAACGAAAGAGAACGTATATTGGATCTAGTAAAAAAAGGTGTGCTTTCTACAGAAGAAGCCTTGGATTTACTAGAAGGTATGGCAAAAGCCAAAGACGAAAAACAAATTAACAAAGCTGCTGCTGAGGTAACCGCGGATAAGAATGCGACAAGCCCATTTGATGATACTGAAAACGACGATGAGATGTTCACGTTTGACGGCGAAGAAAAACTTCGTCAAAACGAAGCGCAAGACAAAGAAAATCTTGAAAAGATTCTCGATGGTTTAGCAACGGAAGCCAACCAAGCATCTGCTGAGTTGGACGAAATCAATGCTGAAATTCTTGGCGTCAAAGAAGAATTAAAAGAAGCACAAGAAACACTGATGCAATTGAACACCAAAGAAGAGTTGGATCAATTGTCAGAAGATGAACTGGCTACGCGTCACGAAACAGAAGCGACCATTACTGCCTTGGAAGAAACCTTAGATGGTTTATCTGAAGAAAAAGCAGAATTGGAAGCAAAATTAAAAAATATTCGCAAAGACCAATGGTCTCAAACAAAAGAAAAAATTTCTCAAAAATTAGATATTCCAGAGGATTGGAAAGAGCAAGCGACTGACACCTTTAACCAAGTAAGTGAAAAAATGGTCGATGCCAGCACACACTTCGGACACTTCTTGAAGAAAACGGTTCGGGCAGTGACAGAGTCAGTCAATGACAACATGGAATGGAAAGACATCAACTTGAAAGTTCCTGGTGTTGCAGCGACAAAATTTGAGCACACATTCAGCTATGACGAAACGGCAGCGACATTGATCGATGTGAAATTGGCAAACGGCAATGTTTCCTTCCAGTTATGGGATGAACCAGGCGTCAAAGTAGATGCCAAAATCAAACTATATGGTAAAATGGATGCGGCGGAGCCTTTCGATGCTTTTGAAGCAAGAAGCCAAATCAATGTCGATGATGAACGCATCTCTTTCCAAATTCCCAACAAACGCATTCGTGCCGATCTCGTTTTCTACTTGCCAAAACGTACCTATGATCATGTGGCAGTGAAATTGTTGAACGGCAATGTTACATTCAATGAATTGGATGCGAAAGATGTCTATACAAAATCAACAAACGGCAATATCGATTTCCGCAAAGTAAACGCATCGATGTTAGAGATTGAGGGCGTGAATGGAACGATCACTGTTCAAGAGGGTGAGATTTTAGATGCCATTATTGAAACGGTGAACGGCGACGTTACGTTGACAGCAACGCCACAAAATACCGGTATTTCTTTAGTTAACGGCAACATCCGTGTGACCTACAAAGAAGAAACGGTCCAAAAATTAAACGCCAGCTCTGTAAATGGGAATGTCAAAGTAGCATTACCGACAGGAATCGGTTTTGAAGGGATCGCAAAAACAAGTTTAGGTAGCATCAACAATCGTTTAAGCGAGATGGAAGTTGTGCGTGAGAAAAAAGAACGCCTAAACCAACTATTGCAATTCCGTCGGGTTGCCGATAAAGTCGCTCAAATCGATCTATCCACAACAACAGGAAATGTCTTTATCAAAGATACAGACAAATAAGAATCGCTGGGTTTACACTCATTAAAGAAAAGAAGGAAGGTGTAGATAAATGAACAAAAAATTAACAAAATCAGCCAATAACGTTGTCATTACAGGTACTCTAGGGGGGCTGGCAGAATACTTGCGAATTGATCCAACCATCGTTCGCGTGATCTATGTCTTTCTATCTTTAGTGACTGCTGCGTTTCCTGGAATCACTTTATATATCATCATGGCGGTCTTGATTCCTTCTGGTCGCAAGAGTACCTCAGGATATGGCCACGACAATCACTACTACAAGCAAAACAAATACAATGAAGCAAATCGTCCCCGTAAAGAAGCGGAAAAGGTGGAGGATGAGGACTGGAGTGACTTCTAGTGTCTTATTTTCAACGGCTTATCATGAATACACTGACGTTTGTCACATTGGCGGTTTTATTACCAAATATGATCCATGTTCAAAGCATTCTGACTGCAGTGATCGCCAGTTTCGTACTGTCGATCCTGAATGCTTTGATTAAACCAATTCTGATCGTCATTTCATTTCCATTGACTTTACTGACGCTTGGTTTCTTCACTTTTGTGATCAATGCGCTCATGCTGAATTTGACTTCATATTTTGTTGGGTCAGCCAACTTCGGCTTCTCCTCGTTTGGGGCAGCGCTATTAGTGGCACTGATCATGTCAGTGATCAATATGATCGTGACCGAACACCATATCGAAAAATATTCACGTTAAAAAGACGTTTCACGTTTTCTCCCACTAGCTATGAAGCTAGTGGAGAAACGGAAACGTCTTTTTTTAGTTTAACTCTTCTTCTTTGATAGCAGCAAGGTACGTATCTACTGCCTGTAACGTCTCATCAAGCGCCCCTTTTTCAAAAGGTGAACGCAAATGAGCAAGAGACAGGATCTCAAGGAATGTTTTCGTGCCGCCGACTTCGCAGATGGCCAAATAATCTTGCCAAGCGGTTTCGTCTTTAGCCACGATGAATCGATACCAAAATTGGAACGCACACACTTGCGCCAATGTATAATCGATATAATAGAAAGGTGATTCAAAAATATGCCCTTGTCTAAACCAATACAAGCCACGATCAAGGTCTGGATATTCTGAATAATCCCGTTCTGGGCAATACTGGCGCTCTAATTCCCGCCAACGGGCTTTGCGCTGTGCTGGTGACCACTCAGGATGCTCATAAACATCTTGTTGGAAGTGATCCACTAAAACGCCATAAGGCAAAAATTGCAGGCTGCTAGCAAGATGCGCAAATTTGTATTTTTCTGTTTCTTCTTCAAAAAAGGCATCCATCCATGGCCAGGCGATAAACTCCATCGACATTGAATGGATCTCGCAAGACTCGTAATTGGGAAAGAGAATTTCCGGTTCTTTGATCCAACGAGAGCGAAAGGCTTGAAACGCGTGGCCAGCTTCGTGGGTCAAAACATCGACATCGCCAGAAGTGCCGTTAAAGTTGGCAAAGATAAATGGCGATTGATAGTCTTGGATAAACGTACAATAGCCGCCAGATTGTTTGCCTTTTTTGCTTAGTAGATCAAGTAGGTCATGCTCGACCATAAAATCAAAAAATTCGCCAGTTTCAGGGGATAGTTCCTGATACATCACACGGGCTTTTTCTACTAGTTCTTCAGGAGTTCCTTTAGGCTCTGCGTTACCACTAGGATAAACAAGCGGCAGGTCGGTAAAGGTTGCCTGAGTCAATTGATTACGCTGCGCCTGTCTTTGGTACAGTTTTTGGGTAATCGGGACGACTTTTTCTAAAATTTCTCGACGATAGGTCTCGATCATTGAACGATCATAGTCCCAACGATTCATTTGGGTATCCGCAAAGGCGACGTAATTTTCAAAGCCGAGCTTGTGGGCGATCTCGGTACGAACCTTGACCATCTCGTCATAAATTTGATCAAAACGGTCTTCATTTTCCGTGAAGAAAGCCGTTTGTTTTTCAAACGCTTCTTTTCGAACACCGCGATCTTTGTTTTCGGTAAATGGTCGCAGTTGTGCGAGGGTATAGGTTTCTCCTTGGAAGTCGATTTGGGCAGAAGCGACCAATTTGCTGTAATCAGAAGCCAATTGGTTTTCTTTTTGAAATAATTCGATCAAGGCCTCATCAAAAAGCTTCACACGGCTTTCGGCAAATAAAAAAAGTGTTTCTGGATATTCGGCTTTTAATTCATCTAAGACAGGTGAAGCCAGGAGTGCTTGATAGAATTGAAAATCCAGAGCTTCAAAATGAGGCTGGTATTCATTCCAAAAGGTGTCTTCTGCTTCATAAAAGGCATCGTTGGTATCGATCGAATAGCGGATCGAAGCCAAGTTCATTGCGGTATCGATCGTTCCTCTTAGTTCGTTCAAAGCATCAAGGGCTTGCTTCGCCTCCGAGAAGGTATCGGCTGACTGAAGGTTTGCTAATGCTTTTTTGAATGTTTCTTGATAAACTGGAAAATCAGGGCGTTGATACTTGTATGCTGAAAATTTCATTAAAAATCCCTCCTTAGTAAAATAATAACACAAACGAAAAAGAATGAGGACTTCTATTGGCGAAGGTAGTAACTTTACTGATAGAATGATAAAATAGAACCAGAGTGTCGTTTACAAGAAACAGCGGCAAGAATCATTGAGAAAAGAGGGAAAACCTATGGCAGAAACCGTCAAAGTCAGCGAGCTGGCGGAGGCTTTAAATTTAGAGATAGTTGAAGGAACTGAAAACAGTTTAGAAAGAGAAATCATTACCGGCGATATTTCCCGACCTGGTTTGGAATTGACGGGTTATTTTAATTACTATTCCCATGATCGTCTGCAATTATTCGGCAGCAAAGAGATCACCTTTGCGGAACGAATGATGCCAGAAGAACGCTTGATGGTGATGCGCAAAATGTGTGCCGAGGATACCCCAGGGTTTATCGTTTCTCGCGGCTTGGAAGTACCAGCAGAAATGATTCAAGCCTGCAAAGAACATGAGATCACAATTTTGCGTTCGCCCATCTCAACCTCACGTCTGCAAGGAGAGCTTTCTAGTTTCCTCGATGGGCGCTTAGCCACAAGAACCAGTGTCCATGGGGTATTAGTGGATGTCTATGGACTAGGCGTTTTGATTCAAGGCGATAGCGGAATTGGGAAAAGCGAAACAGCCTTAGAGTTGATCAAACGTGGGCATCGGTTGATCGCTGACGATCGGGTGGATGTGTATAAGCAAGATGAATTGACTTTGGTAGGGGAACCGCCGAAAATCTTGCAGCACTTGATCGAGATCCGCGGAATCGGGATCATCGATGTCATGAATCTTTTTGGTGCCAGTGCCGTACGAGGGTATATGCAGGTTCAAGTAGCGGTGTATTTAGAAGCTTGGGCGAAAGACAAAAAGTATGATCGACTAGGAACCGATGATACGACGGTTGAAATTGGTGGCGTCGATGTACCACAAATCAAGATCCCCGTAAAAACTGGTCGAAATGTTGCGATCATTATCGAAGTCGCTGCCATGAATTTCCGAGCGAAAACGATGGGCTACGATGCAACGAAGACCTTTGAAAATCGATTGACGCAATTGATCGAAGAAAATTCTGGAAACTAGAGAGGATAAGATAGATGTTAGGTTTAGTAAATCGAGTCGCATTTGAACTATTTGGTTTGCCGATTTATTGGTATGCGATCATTATCGTATCAGGCGTGATCATTGCTATGTGGTTAAGCACGAGAGAGGCGGTTCGTGTCGGGCTCAAGCCAGATGATGTGACTGACTTTATGTTGATTGGATTGCCAGTAGCGATCATTGGTGCGCGGCTTTATTATATTCTGTTTGACTTGCAATACTACATTGATGACCCAAGTCAAATTTTCAATATTCGATCTGGTGGGATCGCCATCTACGGCGCACTGATCGCCGGGGGGATCTGGCTATACTTTTTCTGCCAACGAAATTTTATTTCTCCCTGGACCTTCTTAGACATCGCCGCACCAAGTGTCTTATTGGCACAAGGCATCGGGCGTTGGGGCAACTTTATGAACCATGAAGCTTTTGGCGCTGAAGTCAGCCGCTCCTTCTTAGAAAGTTTGTATATACCGAAATTTATTATCGATAATATGTATATTGATGAAGCGTATCGGCAGCCGACCTTTCTTTATGAATCGGTTTGGAACGTGATTGGATTTATCGTTTTGATCTTCTTGCGTAAGAAAACTGGGTTATTAAAAGAAGGCGAAGTCTTCTTGAGCTACTTGATTTGGTATGGATTCGGGCGCTTCTTTATTGAAGGAATGCGTACCGATAGTTTATACTTATTTGGTGGAATCCGTGTGTCACAGGCACTTTCCGCTTTATTATTCTTCGGAGCGATCGCTTTAATGATCTGGCGCAGGAAAAAACAAGCGTTAAAGGATTACAACCGCAGCTTTGGTAAGAACCAAACGATTATCTAAACAGTTATTTTATCGAAATTATGGTAAAATGATGAAGTGCATGAATTTGCGAAAAGGATAGAGGAGGTTTCCATAGTGAAACAGAAAATCGCCGTCTTAGGTCCCGGATCATGGGGGACTGCTTTGGCACAAGTCTTGTCTGAAAATGGACATGAAGTGACTATTTGGGGGAACAATCCCGCCCAAATCGATGAAATCAATACGTATCATACGAATCGGCATTATTTGCCAGATCTGAAATTGCCTGAAAATATCTTAGGCTGTAAAGATTTAGAAGAGGCGATCCAAGATGCCGATGCCGTTTTGTTTGTCGTACCAACCAAAGCGATTCGTGCCGTGGCACAAGAGTTCGCTGAAAAGACAACCGGCAAGCCAGTCATCATCCATGCCTCAAAAGGATTAGAACAAGGCAGTCATAAACGAATCTCAGAAGTACTTGCCGAAGAGATCCCAGCTGATAAACGACAAGAAATCGTTGTCTTGTCAGGACCATCACATGCCGAAGAAGTCGCTGTCCATGATATCACGACGATCACGGCAGCTTCAGAAAATGAATCGGCTGCGAAATATGTACAAGAGCTATTTATGAATGATTACTTTAGAATCTACACGAATAACGATGTGATCGGTGTCGAAACTGGCGCCGCTTTGAAAAACATCATCGCCATTGGTGCCGGTGCTATCGCAGGACTTGGCTTTGGGGATGATGCGAAGGCAGCGATCATGACCCGTGGGTTAGCAGAAATCAGTCGTCTTGGTGTGGCAATGGGAGCCAATCCTTTGACCTTTATCGGATTGAGTGGGGTTGGCGATTTGATCGTCACTTGTACCAGTGTCCATTCACGGAATTGGCGTGCAGGAAACCTATTAGGAAAAGGCCATAGCTTAGATGAAGTGTTAGACAATATGGGGATGATCGTTGAAGGAGTTTCAACCACCAAAGCTGCCCGCGAATTAGCAGAAGCTTTGGCGGTGGAAATGCCAATCACAGAAACGATTTATTCGGTCTTGTATGAAGGCAAAGACATCAAGCAAGCAGCGAAAGATATTATGCTGCGAGACGGCAAAGAAGAAAACGAATTTACGGTAGATCAATCATTATGATTAAAGGAGCGAGTCACATGAATGTCAAAAAAGCAGTTATCCCAGCAGCTGGTCTAGGTACCCGATTTTTACCAGCTACAAAAGCAATGGCAAAGGAAATGTTGCCGATCGTTGACAAACCAACGATTCAGTTTATCGTGGAAGAAGCTTTACAATCAGGGATCGAAGATATTTTGATCGTCACAGGGAAAGCAAAGCGTCCGATCGAAGACCATTTCGATGCCAATTTAGAATTAGAGATGAATCTAAAAGAAAAAGGCAAAACGGAGCTTCTGAAATTAGTGGAAGAAACAACTGACGTAAATCTTCACTTCATTCGCCAATCTCATCCGAAAGGATTAGGTCATGCCGTATTACAGGCTCGAGCATTTGTCGGAAATGAACCGTTCGTAGTTATGCTAGGTGATGACTTGATGGAAGATCAAGTACCGTTGACCAAACAGTTGATCGATAATTATGAAAAAACGCATGCATCAACGATCGCTGTCATGGATGTTCCTCATGAAGATACATCAAAATACGGGATCATTGATCCTGGTATGGAAGTTGAAAAAGGCTTGTTCAATGTCAAAAACTTTGTTGAAAAACCAGCGCCAGAAAATGCGCCAAGTGATTTAGCAATTATTGGCCGCTACTTGCTGACCCCTGAAATTTTTGATATTTTAGCCAATCAAGAACCAGGTGCTGGTGGTGAGATCCAATTGACGGATGCCATCGACACATTAAACAAAACTCAACGCGTCTTTGCTCATCAATTTACCGGCAAGCGTTACGATGTAGGAGATAAATTCGGTTTCTTAAAAACAAGTATCGAGTATGGTCTAGTGCACCCTGAAGTTAAAGACAACTTGAAAGAGTATTTGATCGAGTTAGGAAAAGAACTAGCTCCGGCTCAAAAAGAAGTCAAAGAAGCACCGAAAGCGTCAAAAAAATAACAAAAACTCCTAAACAAGGCGATTTCTGATGAAATTGCTTTGTTTTATATTATTTCCTGTTGAAAGCGGATAATTTTCTTAAAAATGCAGTCTTTTATTTGTAGAAAGTGCAGTGAAATGCTATTCTTAATATAAGTAAATGGGGAAAGGAGCCATTCTATGTCAGGAGGAGAACTAGCTGCATTGATTGCTGCGATCGCATTTGTCGTATTGGTCATTTTCGTCGTTCGTTTGTTGATGCAAGTCAGCAAGACAATGACCAAAGTAGACAAAACGGTCGAAGAGGCAAACACAACCATCCGTGTCATTACCAAAGACGTTGATATTCTTTCAAAAGAGGTTGAAGGTCTTTTGGTAAAAACGAATGAGCTTTTACAAGATGTGAACGGAAAAGTCGCAACCATCGATCCTTTGTTCACAGCAGTTGCAGATCTAAGTACCAGTGTTTCAGAACTAAATGTTTCTGGAAAAAATTTAATTACGCGCGTGGGTAGTCTTGGCCGGACCACTGCCAAAGCAACGGTAGCTGGAAAAGTCGGTCAAACAGCCATGAAATTTTTCAAAGACAAAAATAACCAAAAATAAAAGGAGGACTTTCAATGAGTAAAAAAGGCGGATTTTTATTAGGAGCAATCATCGGAGGAACAGCGGCAGCAGCAGCAGCACTTTTGTTGGCGCCAGAATCTGGTAAAACATTAAGAAATAAATTAGCAAAACAAGCAGACGATTTATTAGATAAAGCATCTGATTATGGTGATTTAGCCAAAGAAAGAAGTACGGATCTTGTCGATATCGCTAAAGACAAAGCGGCAAAACTAAGCGAGCAAGCATCTGACTTCACCGGTTCTTTAACAGCGAAAGTCGATGACTTAAAAGAAACAGCAGCTGGTTCATCAGAAGAAACCGTTGAAGAGTTAAAGAAACAAGCAGGTGATCTATCAGAACGCTTCAAAAAATCAGCGAACGAGGTCAAAGAATCAGCGAAAGATGCCAAAGTAGACGCTGATGACACGGTGCAAGATATCATCATTGATGCAAAATCTTCTGCAGCGGATATGAAACAAACCGTCAAAGAAGGAGCACAAGAAGCAAAACCTGTCGTTGAAGAAGCCAAAAAAGACGGTCAAGCAGCCGCAGCTGATTTGAAAAAAGAAGCTGGAAAAGCAGCAGATGATGCCAAAAAAACAGCGAAAGCAGAAACAAAAGATGCCAAAGCTGACTTAGAAGATGCGAAAGAAGAATTAAAAGATACATTAGAAAAAAACAATCCTGAAGCATAAGTAAGGATACAAAAATTTGATTACTTCAAAAGATAAAAACGTTCGCCAGTTAAATCGGCGAACGTTTTTTTGTGATTTGGTAGTTATTCGTTTGATGCTTGGGTGATTTCCCAATCGCAAAGTTGATAGAGCCAATCCTGCAGTTGACTGAATGGAAAGCCAATTTCCTCAGCGAGACCAACATTGATCGAATAAGCAGGTGTACCATTATAAGGGCCTTGATCGCCTGTTTCTGAAAAGAGCGGGGAAAGACCAGTTTTTTTCGTCACGTATTGCAGCACTTCTTCTAAGGAAACTGTACCTTTTGACGCACCATTGATGGGTCCTGTGAACGAGCTAGTACCTAGAAACGCTAAAAATTTACCAGCCTCTTGGGCATCCACAAAGCCCATTTGATGCGTTAGATTATCGACAGCCATTGGCTTTTGCTTTATCAGATGGTCAATGTAAAAGGTAAAACGTTTTGTGTAATCATCTGCACCGATCACATAAGGAAAGCGGACAAAAACGGACGGGATTTGACTGTATTTTTGGGTCAGGATCTCTTCCACGGTTCGCTTGCCTTGTGCATAATCGACCTCCTCAGAGCCAACCAGTCTGAAGGGTTCTTTAGCAGGGTCAAAATCCGCTTCAATCAAATCGAAGTGTAATTCATGGTATGCAGACATTGAGCTAGTAACGATGTAGCGCTTCGGTGTGACATGACGCAGTAGAATCTCAATGTCGTTGGAAGTATAAGCAATATTGTCGTAAATGACCTCATAGGTTTCTTTTGTTAATGCCGTTTTGATACTTTCTTCCTCCGTGCGATCGAAGATGATTCTGTTGACTTGATCGCCAAAGGAATCTTTCGTGTTCCCTCGGGTAGCGATCGTCACGTCCAATCCTTGATCAATTAGTGATTGGACCAAATATTTACCGAAAAAACGCGTGCCGCCTAAAACCAACACTTTTTTACTCATAAGAACACTCCTTTTCATGTAATGCCAACATGTTGCGCCGTTTCATTAGGAAAATCAAGATAAGATCAATAATTCTTTTGCTGTCTTGGTAAAAGGTACACAGCCATCTGCAGTGACATACACACAGTCTTCAATGCGGACACCGACCTGATCTGGTAAATAAATGCCCGGTTCGATAGAGAAGCACATGCCTTCTTCGATCACTAAATCATTGCCAGTGATCAAAGAGGGGAACTCATGAACCGTGGTCCCGATGCCGTGACCTAGACGATGGTTGAAGTAGTCGCCGTAGCCATAGCCAGTAATCACATCACGAGCAATCTTGTCTAATTCTCCAGCGGTAATCCCAGGTTTGACCGCTGCTTGCGCTGCTAGTTCTGCTTCAAGAACGATGTCATAAATTTTTCTTTGTAATGCAGTTGGTTCTTTATAGGCAACCGTTCTGGTTGCATCACTGCAATATCCTTTCCAAACGACCCCTAGGTCAAACAAGACAAGTTCATTGGCAGTCACTTTGCGGTCACCAGGTACGCCATGAGGACTGGCTGCATTAGCACCAGCTAACACCGTCGTATCGAAGGACATATGGGAAACCCCACGTTTTTTCAACTCGTACTCAATTTCCGCCACGATTGCCATTTCGCTGACGCCTTCTTTGATGGCAGCAAACCCAATCTCAAAAGCAACGTCTGCCCAGTTGCCAGCTTCTAGCAAGGTGTCAATTTCAGCAGCCGTTTTGGTTAACTGCATTTTTTGAATGACCGGAGTCACATCTAAAGAAAAATCGGTCTGTGGCAAAAACCGTTTCAATGCTTCATAGCGCTCGACGGAAAGGTCATTTTTTTCTAGTGCCAAGGAAGAAACTCGGTAACGAGAGGTCAATTCCTGACAGATTTTCGCCCAAGGGTCTTCGCTATCGAGATAACCGATAATGTCAAAAGGCCAGCCGCTATTTTTTGCTTCTTCTACTTCCAGAGCTGGTGTGAAAAGAAAGGGATCTTTTCCAGGTGCGACAAACAAAGCAAGGACCCGTTCATGAGGTTCACTTTTAAAACCTGAAAAATAAGCGATTGTTGCTGGATTAGAAATATAGGCAACATCTGCACCATTGGTTTTCAACCAGCCATTTAACTCATTGATTTTTTTATCATTCATTTGAAAAAACCTTCTTTCAAGTATTCTTTTTCTATTTTATCATGCTTTAGAAGAGAATAGGGGCGGGGAAAGTAGGAAATTGCTAAGTTTTCATGAAAACAAAATTAAAACGGTTGCAAATACGGAAAAAATTTGCTATTCTAACAAAGAAATGTAAATAAGATTTTCTGAAAATAGAATAAGGGAGATATATCATGGAAAAACAAACAATTACGATTTATGATGTTGCACGGGAAGCGAATGTATCGATGGCAACTGTTTCACGGGTAGTCAACGGAAATCCAAATGTAAAACCAGCAACTCGTAAGAAAGTGCTGGAAGTGATCGACCGCTTGGATTATCGTCCAAACGCAGTTGCTCGAGGGTTGGCAAGTAAAAAAACCACGACTGTTGGTGTCATCATTCCTGATGTCAGCAATATGTTCTTCTCATCACTTGCTCGTGGGATCGATGATGTAGCGACCATGTATAAATACAATATCATCTTAGCCAACTCTGATGGCGATACGATGAAAGAAGTCAACGTTTTGAACAACTTGTTAGCAAAACAAGTGGACGGCGTTATCTTCATGGGTCATCGCATCACGGATGAAATTCGCGGGGAATTCTCTCGCTCAAAAACACCAGTCGTTTTAGCTGGTTCGATCGATCCTGATGAACAAGTAGGAAGTGTCAATATCGATTACACAGCAGCTGCCAAAGATGCTGTTTCATTATTGGCGAAAAACAATCAAAAAATCGCTTTTGTCAGCGGTGCTTTGATCGATCCAATCAATGGCCAAAACCGCTTGAAAGGCTATAAAGAAGCCTTGAAAGAAAACAACCTTGAATATTCTGAAGGGTTGATCTTTGAATCACCATACAGCTTTAAAGAAGGCTTAGCCTTAGTTGATCGCATCATCAACAGTGGTGCAACAGCAGCTTATGTCACAGACGATGAGTTAGCCATCGGCGTCTTAGATGGTTTGTTAGACAAAGGTGTTAAAGTTCCTGAAGATTTCGAGATCATCACCAGCAACAATTCATTATTGGCTGAAGCAGCTCGTCCACGCTTATCAAGCGTGACGCAACCATTGTATGATATGGGTGCCGTTGCGATGCGTCTATTGACAAAAATGATGAACAAAGAAGATGTAGAACAAAAAACGATCGTCTTGCCTTACGGTATTTCAGAAAAAAGCTCTACGAAATAAGCAGCGATTTGATCAAACGATCAGTGGAACAACGCCTTGTTGTTCCACTTTTTGCTTCAACGATCGTTCGTGTGGGGAGAAAATCTATGGATTTTCTCCTCACACTTTTTTTGCATAAAAAAACTGATCAGCACAAGGCTGATCAGTCATCATTATTGTTGGTATTTTGTTGATTATTGTTTTGCTGTTCCTCATCGTCATCCTCATCATTTGCCGTAGGTGTAACATTGTTGGATGCGTTATTCGATGATGTATTCGACGAACGATTTGTTGAACGGCTAGAAGATGCTTTTCTCCAATAGTCAGCGTAGTTTGCATCTGAACCACCTAGTCCAAATTTGAAATCGACCGTATCTGGTCCGCCAGTGGCCCAATACGAAGTAACGGTACTGCTTGGATTGGTATAGGTTCGATTATCGACTCGCACGGTTCCTCCTGGTTGGGTACCAGTAAACTTGGAAACTTGAGCTTTTTTGACATCATTAGAAAGTTCAAACTTCTGATTCACACCAAAGACTTCTTGGTTTGTTTGATAAATACGATTGATCAAGTAAGCCATATAGTTGGCTGTCCGAGTTCCTGCAGCGCTATCGGTCCCTTTATTGTCATCTCGACCTGACCAGCTGCTGATGGTGATCGATGGGGTGGAGACGACTAGCCAAGAGTCCGACCAGTTGTTGGTGGAACCAGTTTTTCCGACCCAATCGGCATTTCCGAGGTTCCAATCCAATCCGCTGATAACCGATTTAAAGGAACTGGTTTTTTGCTCATCGATGACACTACGCATCATGTCGGTCATGATGGAAGCCGTCGCTTCTGAAAAGACTTGGACAGGTTTGGCTTCATGCTGGTAAAGCACTTCGCCTTCATTGTCTTTGATTGATTCGATGATATAGCCTTGCTGATAAACACCATTATTGGCAAATGTTTGGAAGCCATTCGTTTGATTCAAGACTGTGACATCTGTAACCCCTAATGGCGCTGATTCATACGCCCAGCTATTATCTTCGGGATAGCCCATTTTGCTTAAATAATTTGTGTAGGCATAAAAATGATCGCCTTCTTTTTCCCAAAGATCTTGGAAAATATTTGTCGCTGCGATATTACTGGAAACCTCCAATGATTCACGAATCGACATAAAAGTATTGGTTCCACGGTTTGTGGCATTGACGATCGGCTCACCGGCGTTTTCTCCTGTCCGCCATTTTGCGGCATAGTCAGAAACCATCGATTCAGAGCCCATTAAGCCACTTTCGATCGCCGGTCCGTAAACCAGCATGGGTTTGATACTTGAACCTGCTTGGCGTTTGGCATCAAAGGCATGGTTGAATTGATTGTCAGCATAGTTACGACCGCCAATAAAGCCTAGTACTTTCCCAGTGGCGTTGTCCATCATGACATTGCCGACTTCGATGGTGGAGTCACCCCAGTTGTCTAGCATATAGCCGTATTTGTCGACGGCATCTTGCATCGCATTATAAATATCTTTATCGATCGTTGATGTGACGGTATAGCCGCCATTAACAAGTTTTTGCTGCGCCAATTCGAAGTATTTTTGATAGGTTTCCTCTTTGGCGTATTCTTCGTCACTGACATCATCTTCATCTGCCAGCTGTTTGGCAATAATGTCTTTTGCTTCATTTAACACAGTGTAATAAAGGAAGCTTTGATCCGTTTGTTCAATGGCTTCTTGTTTTTTGAAGTCTTGCTTCAAGTCATAATTAAGCGCCTCTTCGTATTCTTCTTTCGTGATATCGTGGTTACGATACATACTGAAGAGCACGAAGTCTTTTCGTTCTAAGCCAGCGGTCAAGTTTTCCTTGATCTCACCCGTATTTGTATAAGGGCTGTAGACGATCGGGCTTTGTGGCAGACCCGCAATAAAGGCTGCTTGCGGTAAAGACAGGTCAGCTGCGTTGACGCCAAAAATTCCTTGCGCCGCTTCTTGCACACCTGCGATATTTTGCCCTTTATTGTTTCGACCAAAAGGGGAGATGTTTAAATACATGGTGACGATCTCATCTTTATCGAAAAATTTCTCCACTTCCATGGCTAATAAAATCTCATTGGCTTTGCGTTTAAAGGTCGTTTCACTGGAAAGGATTTGTTGTTTTACCAGCTGCTGGGTCAAAGTGGAACCCCCGCTGCCGCCAAAGCCTGTCGCTTCTGATAATAATGCCCGCACGACTGCTTTTGGTACGACCCCATTATGAATATTAAAATATTCATCCTCTGTTGCGATGATCGCTTTTTTCAAATAATCTGAAATTTGATCGGAATTAACCGACGTTCGCATTAGATCCGAGCGAATCGTTGCGATTTTGCTGCCATCAGCGTATGCGAGTTGAGAAGTCTCTGTGATGTCGGTCAATTCTTTTTGTAACTCATCTTTAGAAGGAGCTGCGGTATCTTCCACAAGAAAAGCAAAGTAGCCAGCACCGATCCCTAAGGCTAAAGAACCGCCTAGAACCAGCAAAGAAATAGCAACTAAGAACAAGGCATGTAAAACCCTAAGACTGATGTTGAAATAGAACCAGCCTCTATTTTTGTTTTCTGTATTCTTTTGATTTTTCGTTTTCTGGGACAAAAAGAGTCACCTCAATAAATTAGAATAGATTCCGTGTAATTATAGCAAAAAACAAGGCGCTTGGGTAGCACCCTATCTGTTATCGAAAGAAGTGTGCGAGAAAATGCCAGTTGGTGTTTGTATTGAACCAGCGATAATAAAGGAAAATGAACGGATTTGCCTAAAAGTTTCTTTTTTGGTAAAGGACTTTGAGAGAAAGACTTTTCATTGACCTCTTTTTCAGTTAAGATGAACAATGAAGCAATTATTAGGAGGAGAAAGAATGAGTACAGACTTTTTTGAAGAGCTAAAGCAACGCGGATTAGTTCATCAGACCACAGACGAAGCAGCCTTGACCAAACAATTAAATGAAGAGTCTGTGAAACTATATATCGGCTTTGATCCTACCGCAGATAGCCTGCATATTGGTCATTTATTGCCTATTTTGATGTTGCGCCGTTTCCAACAAAACGGACATGTGCCGATTGCATTAGTAGGCGGTGGTACAGGAATGATCGGTGACCCATCCTTTAAAGATCAAGAACGTCAATTAAACACACTAGATACCGTTTTAGAATGGTCACAAAGTATCAAGAGCCAATTATCTCGCTTCATTGATTTTGATGACCAAGAAAATCCTGCCATCATTGCCAATAACTATGAGTGGCTAGGGGAATTGAAACTGATTGATTTCTTGCGCGACACTGGGAAAAACTTTACCATCAATTACATGATGAGCAAAGAAAGTGTCAAACGTCGGATCGAAACTGGGATCTCCTACACGGAATTTGCATACCAGCTATTACAAGCCTATGACTTTTTGAATCTTTACGACAACCACGGTTGCTTGTTGCAATTAGGCGGTAGCGATCAATGGGGGAATATCACCTCTGGGATCGAGTTATTACGTCGTGAGCGTGAAGTCCAAGGGTTCGGTTTGACTATGCCATTGATCACAAAAGCAGATGGAACGAAATTTGGGAAAACAGAAGGCAATGCGGTTTGGCTAGATGCCAAGAAAACGACGCCTTACGAGTTCTACCAATTCTGGATCAATACGGATGATCGTGATGCAGTCAAATTCTTGAAATATTTCACCTTCTTATCATTAGAAGAAATCGCTGCGATCGAAGCAGAGTTTAACGCTGCACCAGAATCTCGAGCAGCACAAAAAGCTTTGGCAAAAGAAGTCACTACTTTGGTTCATGGGGCAGAGGCTTATGAACAAGCCTTACGCATCTCAGCAAGTTTATTCAGCGGCAATATCAAAGAATTGAACGCTGAAGAGATCGAACAAGGCTTCAAAGGGGTGCCAAGCCATCAGGTAACAGCAGATGATTCTTTAAACATCGTTGAAGTGTTGACGACTGCTAAAATCGAACCATCAAAACGTCAAGCAAGAGAAGACGTTCAAAATGGTGCCATCTACATTAATGGGGAACGCGTCCAAGACCTAACGTACGAGCTCCAAGCAAGTGACCGGATCGGTAGAAAATACGTCGTGATTCGTCGTGGCAAGAAAAAATATTTCTTATTAACATTTTAATCGCAAAAAGCGAACCGCCTTGTTGGTTCGCTTTTTTCAAATTTTTGTAGAGGAAGGGTTTTTGTTGGAATGGGAAATATAGTGTTGAATGCCGCCGGTTTATTTGCCATGATCTTCTTAGGGTATTTTCTTAAGCGGCTAAATGTCCTTTCGAAAGCGGATGGCTCGATCTTATCCAAAATTATTTTGAATGTGACGTTACCGGCAGCAATCATTTTGAATTTAGCTTCAATGCAAGTACAAGTCAGTGCGCTTAGTTTGATTGTGATCGCGTTGATCATTACGATCGTTCAGATCCTCTTCGCATTTTTCTTGACCAAAAAAGAATCGAACACGCTGCAGCAGTTTGCGATGTACTGCGGGTCAGGCTTTAATATCGGCAATTTTGCGATTCCTTTTGCCCAAAGCTTTTATCCTTTAGGGATTCCGCTGATTTCGCTGTTTGATATGGGGAACAGTATCATGTTGGCAGGGGGAACGACGATTTTCATCGAATTCTTGATTGGAAAGCGGACGACGTTTGAACCAGGGAAAATCTTTTTGAATCTCCTGCGTTCGCCAACGTTTACTATTTATCTAGTGATGCTGATTATCCGCAGTGCGGATTGGAGGATTCCCGAAGCGGCATTGGCGCTTGTCCAACCAATCGGGATCGCAAATACGTTTTTGTCCATGTTTATGATTGGCTTATTTTTGGATTTCCGCTTACCGAAGCACACCACCCAAACCGTGATCAAAATTTTAAGCTTGCGGTACGGACTGGCATTCGTGCTGTTCGCAGCTTTCTATGTTTTACCAATCCCAGTTTTATTAAAGCCAGTTCTTTGTTTGTTAGTGTTTGCTCCAATTCCTTTATTCGGTGTCATTAATTCCGTGATTGCTGGAATGGAGGAAGAAGCGGTGGGGTTCGTTTCTTCCATTAGCTTTTTGATAAGTATGCCGCTAATGACGGGTGTTCTGATGTTATTTGGACTCGCTTGATAAAAAAATACGGCAATGAGCAAAATAATCGCTTTACAAGGCGCTTTTATCGATAATAGAGAAGACTAGATTTAGGAGGAAAAGAAAAATGTTGATTGGTTCACACGTTTCAATGAGCGGCAAAAAAATGCTTTTAGGAGCAGCAGAAGAGGCAGCTAGCTATCAAGCTACTACGTTTATGATCTATACCGGAGCTCCGCAAAACACGCGGCGCAAACCGATCGAAGAAATGCAGATCGCAGCTGGACAAGACTTTATGACGGAAAAAGGAATTTCGAATATCGTCGTCCATGCCCCGTACATCATTAATTTAGGCAATACCATCAAACCAGAAAACTTTGGCTTTGCTGTTTCGTTCTTACAAGAAGAAATCCAACGAGCCCAAGCTTTAGGTGCAACTCAAATCACATTGCACCCCGGTGCCCATGTCGGTGCAGGACCAGAAGCTGGGATCAAGCAGATCATTAAAGGCTTGAACGAGGTCCTTGAAAAAAATCAAACTGCCCAGATCGCATTAGAAACAATGGCAGGTAAAGGCACCGAGATTGGTCGCAGCTTTGAAGAATTGGCAGCAATTATCGATGGTGTCACCTTAAATGAAAAATTATCCGTTACCCTAGATACTTGTCACACGAATGATGCTGGCTACAATGTCAAAGAAGACTTTGACGGCGTGTTAAACGAGTTTGACAAAATCATCGGGTTGGATCGCTTGAAGGTCATCCATGTCAATGATTCAAAAAATCCACAGGGCAGCCACAAAGACCGACATGCGAATATTGGTTTTGGCACGATCGGCTTTGAAGCCTTGAATAAGATCGTTCATCATGAGCAATTATCAGCATTACCGAAAATTTTGGAAACACCCTATGTCGGCGAAGACAAAAAGAATAAAAAAGCCCCTTATGGCTATGAAATCGCGATGCTGCGGGAGAAGACCTTTGATCCTGAGCTATTGACGAAAATCATGGCGGGTGCTTAAACGGTTCATTTAACCATGAGCCAGCTTATTATTGGAGGAAGAAAAATGGACTTTCAGTTGCTGATCGATGCCGCGAAACAAAAACTGGGATTCAGACAGCTCTCTCAATTTGCAGAAGCAGGGAGTGTCGCGGCAGCTCTGGCTACTGCAGATGGACAGATTTATACAGGGATCTGTATCGATACCAGCTGTTCTATGGGTTTTTGCGCCGAACAGGCTGCGGCTGCGCAAATGATCACCGATGGTCAGCAGCGGGTGTTACTGATGGTTGCAATCAATTCGGCAGGTGAGCCGATCCCACCTTGTGGTCGTTGTCGTGAATTCATCAGCCAGCTGGATCCTGCCAACCATAACACGCAGGTCATGATCGCAGCAGGAAAAATCATGACGCTAGAAGAGCTGTTGCCTGTTGATTGGAAAGCATCAAAATAAAAAGAGTCCCCTTAGACCGCTGTGTTCTAAGGGGACTCTTTGTTTTATCGATCCATAGACGAGCTACGTTTTTGGATAAAAAAACTCCTCAACAAGCAATAGCGCTTTGTTGAGGAGTTGATCGATAGCAATGATTAGAATTTTTTCGCAGCAGCTGCTACGCGTTCTAAACCTTCAGCAATGATTTCTGCTGTTTTAGAAGGATCTGCATTGTGGCCTTCAATGATTACTTCTTCTATGATGTTCATGCCGAACATACCACCGAAAACTTTTTCCATAAAGGTTACAGCGTTTTCCATTGCGCTCATTTCGCCTGAGTAAACACCACCACGGGCATTCAATAGAACGATTTCTTTGTCTTTCAGTAATTGGTTCATTGAACCATCTTCGTTATAAGAAAAAGTAAAGCCAGCTTGGAAAATATAGTCGATGAATGTGTGCAAGGCAGCAGGAATCGTTAAGTTCCACATTGGGAAAGCGAAAACGATGGTATCCGCTGCTGCGAATTTGTTCATCACGTCTTGGCGGACAGTCATCAATTCTTGTTCTTCTTGGTTTAATTCTTGTTCTTGTGAAAGTTTGCCAAATGCTTCAAATAACGTTTGACCGATATAAGGCATTGGTTGTGCGTACACATCAAAGGTTACAACGTCCACATTGTTGGTATCAAGATTTTCAACGAACGTATCAAACATTTTTGCAGATACTCCATCAGGACGGTTATTGGCTTTAACAACTAAAATATTTTTCATTTTTTTCCACCTTTACTTTAAGTAAGTTTTAATCACAAAATGTAGTATACTATAAAATAATTTTGCTTACAATAAATAAGTACACTTTTTTTAAAAAAGCTGGAATTTTGCAGTTTTTTTCACACAGATTTGGTAAACTTTAGAGAAAACAGGAGGATTTATATGAAAATATTCGTGGTCGAAGATGACAAATCGTTAGTCAAAATGATGGAAAATCAATTATCCCGCTATGCGTATCAAACCTTTGTTCCAGAAAATTTCGCTGCGGTTTTAGATGAATTCTTGATGATCCAACCTGATTTGGTTTTGTTGGATGTCAATCTTCCTTATTATGATGGGTTTTATTGGTGCCAAAAAATCAGGGAACGCTCGTTGGTTCCAATTCTCTTCATCTCCGCCCGTGACGGCAATATGGATCAAGTGATGGCTCTAGAATATGGTGCTGATGATTATCTAGTCAAACCTTTTTCTTATGATTTGCTGCTGGCAAAAGTAAAAAGCCACATCCGCAGAGTCTACGGGGATTATGCACAGTCTGATCGGGCGAGAAGTTTGAAAGCCGGCGAATTGATCTACTATCCCGAAGCATTGAAGATGGTCTATCGTGAAGCCAGTGAATGGCTGACTGTTCGAGAAGGAGAATTATTGACCCTGTTAATGTCGGCACACCCAGAGATGGTCAAACGGGAACGGATCTTAAATCTATTATGGGATGATGAGCGCTTCGTTGATGACAATACGCTTTCTGTCAATGTCGGCCGTTTGCGAAAAAAATTGGCGGCAATGGGCATCAATGATCCGATCCAAACGATTCGCGGAAAGGGCTACGCTTTATCAGTGATAGGTACGGAAGAATGAAAGCATATGCAAGTGTTCATTTACCTAAACTACTCGTTACGTTCCTAGCCATTTCATTGTTCGTTTTAGTGATTTGGTTGGATGGCTATCGAAATTACCTCGTAATTGGTTATGGTCTGCTTCTATTTGGGCTGTTCATTGTTCTTGTTTATTTGGTAGATTACCTTTCCAATACTGCGTTTTATCAGTATATCAAGCATGGAAGAGCGACAAACCGAAGCAATGGCTACCTTTCCAAGCAATGGCGCAAGCAGTTCGATGCCCATGAACAGCAAGAGCAAGAGCGGCTGACAGAATTAGATCAGCACCATCAAAATCATATTCGTTTCATGAATATCTGGGTTCATCAAATGAAAACACCTGTCTCAGTTTTGGCGCTAATGGCTGAAAGTGAAGAAGTCGATAGCTATGATCTTTTGGCTGAAACAGATCGCTTAAAAAGTGGCTTGGCGACTGCGCTGAATTTTGTGCGCTTGGAAGATTTCACGGAGGACTTCGTTATCGAATCAGCCTCATTGTTGGAATTGTTAAAACACAGTATCGGTGACCAGAAGCGAAATTTTATTCGCAGTGAAGTCTATCCGAAGCTGATGAGTGAAGCAGATATCACGGTGACAACAGACAAAAAATGGCTAGGTATTTTGCTCTTTCAACTCATCAGCAACGCCATCAAGTACTCAAAGCCAGACAGTAAAGTCTATTTTGAGATCGATCCTTTTTCTAGAAGCTTAACGATCGCAGATGAAGGCTGCGGGATTGCAACAGCGGATCTCCCGCGAGTTTTTCGCCCCTTTTATACAGGTCAGAATGGGCGGCAAACAGGAGAGGCAACTGGGATCGGTCTTTATTTAGTTGAAACGATCAGTACGCAATTAGATATCGATGTGTCGCTTGCCTCTAAGGAGAATCAAGGCACGACAGTTACCTTAACATTTCGGAGGTGAAGGCTTTCTTACAATTTTGTAAGCTTTCTATCATGAAATCGATAACTGATTGCGGTGCCGCCTGCTAAACTGGTAGCAAAGGAGTGAAGATGATGGCTTTACTAGAATTGAAAAATGTATCGAAAACCTATACAGGGGAAGTGTCTGTTGAGGTTTTACAACAAATCGATCTCAAAGTGCCAGAAGGAGAATTTATCAGCATTATGGGGCCATCTGGCAGTGGCAAGACCACCATGCTGAATTTGGTGGCAACATTGGATAAACCGACTTCAGGTTCGGTGATTCTCAAGGGAGAGCAGCCACTAGAATTATCTAAGCAAAAACTCGCGGAGTTTCGTCGTCGGCAACTAGGCTTTGTTTTTCAAAACTACAATTTGCTTTCGCCATTGAGCGTGCTTGAGAATGTGATTTTACCATTGACATTGGATCGGGTGCCAGTTCCTGAGATGAAAGAACGTTCGGAACAGCTATTACGTGAACTTGGGATCTATGAGAAAAAAGACAAACGCATCTATCAGCTTTCCGGTGGAGAGCAGCAGCGAGTTGCGATTGCTAGAGCTTTGATCCATCAACCAGAATTGCTTTTAGCAGACGAACCGACGGGTAATCTTGATTCCAAGGCAGCACGAGATGTCATGGAAATACTAAGTCAGATGAACAAACAGCGCAAAGTCACTACCATGATGGTCACCCATGATCCGTATTCCGCCAGCTTTTCTGATCGGGTCGTTTTCATCAAAGACGGAAAGCTGTATAACGAAGTCTATCGTGGTGCTGATCAACAGCAATTTTATCAAAAAATTCTTGAAGTCCTAGCACATTTAGGAGGTCGCCGTCATGAATTTCAGACAGTTGATCATTCGTAATCTGCGGGGAAATTTTCGAACCTATGCAGCATACTTCGTCAGCAGCGCTTTTGCAGCGATGGTGTTTTATATCTTTAGTCTTTTGCTCTTTCATCCGCAATTGGAAGAAAACTTATCTAATAGCGATACACTTTCAAGCTTAGCTAAGGTCGGTCTATCCGTCGCACTCGTGGTGATCGCCTTACTGTCGCTGTTGTTTTTATGGTATACATTTGTGGTCTTTTTGAAACGACGCAAACGTGATCTGGCGATCTACTTGATTTTGGGGATCGAAGAAAAAGATCTGCGAAAGATTTTGTTTGTCGAAAATGCCCTTTTAGGAACCTGTGCCACAGTATCTGGTATTGGGTTGGGGATTTTAGTGACGAAATTGTTGCTGCTGATTGCGCAAAATGTCATGTATCTAACAGAAGGACTGAAATTTATTGTTCCTATGGAAGGTTTAGGATTGACCTTTGGGATCTATGTCTTTATTTTCCTCTTGATCTCCTTTTTCAGTACTCGGACCTTGCAAGGAGAACAGATCATCTCATTGATCAAGGAAAATGAAAAACCTCGTCCTGAGCCAAAAAGTCATTGGGCATTGGCATTTTCAGGAATTGTGCTGTTACTAGTTGGCTATGGATCGGTCTTTTATTTTAGCTACCAAACGTACTCCATGCTGCCACTTATGCTAGGAGTCTTGTTGACTGTTGCAGGCACGATTTTGTCATTCCATCAGTTCAGCGTATTTCTGTTGAAACGATTAAAAAAACGCCCGACCTTCTTACGAGGGACTCGGATGCTGACTATCAGCGAATGGATCTTTCGCATGCGAGACAATGCGGCGATGTATAGTCTGATCGCTATTAGTACCTCCGTGGCATTCGTTGGGATTTCCGTGATGCTGGCGATTGGCAGTTCTTCTTTTTCTTCAATCCAAGGAATCAGTGTAGCCTATGTGTTCCCGTGGTCTGGGCCAGAAGACCTCGATCATTCTGAAGGAAAAGTGAATGAAATTAAAACTGCCATAGAAGAAAAAGGGTACTCACCTGTAACGGATAGTGTTTCCTTACTATGGGCCTATGCGAATCTTGATGAATCTGCAGTTATGAATGATTCATTTTATACGACGAATGGCTTTTCAATTATGCGAGAAAGCGACTATCAGAAAATGATGAAACAAATCGGTGAGGAAGCTGATTCTGTTGCAGATAATCAAATAATGACACTTAGTGCTAATTATTCACGTCGAAAACAGCTTCTAGAAGTCCCTGAGAACGAACGCACAAGTATCTATCCACTTGAATTAGGTTCAGAAACCGGTATAAAAAAGGATGTTACGATTGTCCACAGCCCCTCAATGCTTTCTCTGGATTACTTTGGATTGTCAGTTGTGACAGATAAGACCTTTGAGGAATGGCAAGCTCTCTTACAAGAATCTAACGATGATATGGAATCTGGTTTTATTTGGTTAGACTATCCAGAATGGGCTGAAACACCTGAATTGGTATCTGATTTCAATGGAAAGTTAGATAAAGAAAATGCCTTGATCGATCAGCAATACGAAGAACTCAGTCGGGAGTTTGAAGCCAAAGGTGACTATACAGATGAAGAATGGTCAGAAGCGGCAAAAGACATTCCGATGCGTACGTCTTATACCTCGAAATACCAAGTTTTCCAAGAAAATCGTCAAGGAAATGGCATCATTTTAATGATCACGGTATTACTAGGTTCGGTTTTCTTTATTTTCTCCGCTTCGATTATCTATTTCCGTTTATTTGCAGATTTAGATAAAGATGGAGCGTATCATCGTTCCTTGCATATTTTAGGTGTGTCGCCCAAGGAGCGTCACAACGTTCTGAAACGCCAACTGCAAGTGATGTACTTCTTGCCAACAGTCGTGGCAATGATCCATTTTGCGGTGGCAATGACCGCTTTGCGTATTTTAGTAGAATTGCCTGTTTGGCAATACTATGGTGTGATCGTTAGTCTCTTTTTGATTTTCCAAATCGTTTTTTACTTTGTTTGTCAGTACCGGTACTTCCAGCAAATTGATAGGATCGCCGATCCGACAGAGTGATTTATTTTTTAGCCAAATCCCTTTCAATCAACACAGATTGGGATTTGGTTTTTTGCTTGCTGCATTGTTATTTTTCTTTCACCAATGAAGCGTTTTAATTGTGTAAATCACCGAAAAGCCGATAAAATTAGTTAACACTGATTCTATTAGGCAGTCGCGGATACGCGGCAAGAATGTGGCAACTGGAAGACTATTTTTCTCACCGTGAAACGAAAAGACAACTGTTAATGAAAATATTCATGTCGAGTACAGTAATTGCTGTGACCGATGGGTTTAGCTAAGCGATCACTTAAGGGAGGAAACCAATGATCAAACGTTTAGGAAAAGCATTTGCTGTCTTGCTGCTGTTGATTCCTGTTTTTGCTGGTATGCGGGTAGTTTATGGGGAAACCGATGTGGGTGCCAAGCTGATCACAAATGTATCGATCGTTAATAGCCACAACGAGGTCATCACAAGTATTGAAAAGGATGATTCCTTTAAAATAGATATGACCTGAAGTTTGGAGGACTTAGGTGATTTAAAAGCAGGTGACAAAGCGACCGTCACTTTGCCAGCTGAGATTGAAGGCGTTAATAATACGTATGCTTTATACGATGAAAATAACAACTTAGTGGTCAATGTTACCCAAGTTGGCAATCAGCTGACCTTTGTTTTCACGGAATTTGTCGAACAAAATACCAATGTACATGGGGACTTTTATTTTTGGACAAAGTTCAGTGATGACGTGATAGAAAACCAGATCAACAACATCAACTTTGAAACGGCAAATGGGACGCAATCGGTGCCTATTTTTATTCAAGCAGTGGATGATTCAGGGGAGGGTGCCTTACTCACCAAACAAGGACTGTATTTAGGTACGCAACAACCCAAACGAATCATTGATTGGCGAGTGTATATCAACTCGTTTGACACGGACCAAGTGACGATCAAAGATGGAACGTTTATTGACTTTTTAGGTCCTCATCAGACTTTAGTCAGTACGAGTGCTCGAGTGGTCTATGGACCCAGCGTTTCCAACCCAACGTATGTCGAGCAAGTACCGATTGTTTTAAATAGTGACGGATCCTTTGAAATTCCTTTGCGGGATACAGAGGAACGGATCTACATTACCTACAAAACAGAAACGGATGGTTCATTGGAACAATATACCAATCGGGGCATCCTTGATGCTTTGGTCAATGATGTGCCAAGAACAAGCAGTATTACTGGCTATACGCCACGCTATGGTGGCGGTGGTGGCGGAACCGGTGAACCAGGAGAGTCCAGCAGCACGGAACCAAGTAGCGAAAGTAGTACAAGTAGCAGCACGGAACCAAGTAGTGAAAGTAGTACAAGTAGCAGCACGGAACCAAGTAGTGAAAGTAGTACAAGTAGCAGTACGGACCAAAGTAGCGAAAGCAGTATGATTAGTAGTTCAGAATCAAATAACGGGAGTAGTTCTAGTAATAATGGAGCGATTACACATCAAAGTTCAACCCCTGGGAACATGCAGGTATCCCAATCAAATAATTTGCATAATCAATCAGAAAAACAGCAGTTTCCTCAAACGAATGAATCGTCTAATCATTTATGGATTGCAATAGGAATGGTTTTAGCAGGATGCGCATTGAAGTTAAGTTGGAGTAAATTTATCAGGTAGATAGAAACTGACATTTTGGAGGCAGTTTATTTACTTGGAAGAATAATTAATAAAGACTTATTTAAAGGGAAGATGCCATTTTATTGGGTCTTTCCTTTTTTTTTTCGGCGCATGTTTTCTCTGAGAATTCATTATAATTTCCTTATCAAGTTATCTTGAAATATTCATTTAGGAAGTGAGAAAATGAGAAAACTGGTTGGAATTGTGTTGATTTTGCTGTTAGCGGGATTATTGCTGCTGGTGTTTGGTTTCGATCATTCTTCAGCAAAAGAACGAGCCGGAGGGAATTTATCGTTTTCTGTTCAAACGAACCGAGTGATCTATGATGAAGCCTTGAAAGTCATTACGATCCCGGTACGGCCGAACAAAACGCTGACTTCAGAAAACGTTTGTATCCGTTTAACTTATGGTTGGGATGGCAATGGACACAGTGAAAAGGTGATTGGTGAAACGTATCTAACAAATGTCGATTGGTTTTCAGGTGTTGAAAACTACTTAAGGATCTATGCTGAGATGGCCATCGATGAGATCAAAAGTGTGGATAAAGTAGATTTAGTTGTGATTTATGACGGTGAAACAACGATTACTGAAAACTTGAAGCCTAGTCAATGGCAGGTAATAACACCCTCGAGCTCTAGTGAGCGCACGAACTCTGAGATAAGCGCAAGCTCTAAGGTGTCTGAAGAAACAGGCTCTTCCTTTAGTAGTATCGAACCGAAATTTAGCGACTCTCAATCGACGGATCCAAGGACGTCTACTACGGAAAACACAAGTCTGGATTCTCAAAGTATCGAAAGTAGTCACAATGCAAGTGAGTCAGAAAACTTCAACACCCAACCAGTCAGTGAGAGTGAATCGACTCAGATAACTAGGAGTCGAGAAACCACCGCAACAATAGGAACAACGACCGTTAGTGAAGCTGCATCTGAGAATCTTTCAGATGCAGAAACGAAACCAAATAAATTAGCGCCGAACCAAAGTCAGTCAAGCAAGCGAAGTGTTTCCTCTAATGATCCCACAGGCAAACAACTCGCTAAAGCATCGTCTTCAGTGAAAATGGAACAGGAACAACGTACGGAGACAAGCAGTGCTAAGGAGGTCAATGGAGTTGTACTACCGAAAACCGGCAGCAAAAATACGAGTATTCACTATTTACTCTTTGGTTTAGGCGTGGTTATCCTTACTGTCTTCCTTTACTGGCTGAATCGAAAGTTATTTTCTGATGAGAGGCAGTAAAGAAAAAATCCGAGGATAATGAGAGAATTGATAACCCACGATTGGAATTTTCTTCCCCAGAAAGCACAATCACGTTTTGTTTTACCGTTTTTAACAAAATGTCTGACGATCGTTTTGAGGCGTCAGACTTTTTTTATGAAAATATACAGATAACGAAAGGAAAATTTGTTAAAAGTGATTTGACAGAAAAGAGCGCACGGTGGTACCATCACCAAACACTGACAGCTTACAATTTTGTAAGATGACAAATTTAGGATAAAAACAGCGTTTGCTGATTATACAAGCGAGGGAAATTTCATGTTACACGCACTTTTGGATGCGACAGAAAAACAAATTTATGCTTTTCTAAGTTATTGTTACGAAACGAACAAGGAAGACTATACAATTAAAGAGCTCTCAGGTGTTTTCGATAGGAAAACCACCAAAATGCAGTCGATCGTTCAGCAAGTAGAGGTGTTTCGCGCACGCTATCCTCAGTTTACTTTGACCTATGATCGACTGGAGAAAGAAGTGACGATTGCTTTTTCTCCACGATTCCTAATGAGTCAAGCCTATAGTGTATTGTTGCAGGGAACCGTTGGGTTTATCTTGCTGGATGCACTCTTTCAGGGGGATTATCATTCCCTTGAACAACTCAGCCACAAAATCTTTAGCAGTCCCCGCACGATTCAACGAAAATTGCAGGAGTTAAATCATGTTTTGGCGAATTATCATTTGTCCTATAGTTTAAAAAAAGGTGATCCTTTGGCAGGTGCTGAATATGCGATCCGCTATTTTTATCATCTTACCTATTGGCAAATTTTTGATGAGAAGGACTCACAAGTCTTGGCATCGATCAAGGAGAAAGAGCAGGCTGAAGCGTTGTTTGAAACCCATGCTTCTTATATGAGAAAAATCGATATCGATAAATTTCTTCATCTATTCGCTATCTCCGTGCAAAGAATCCATCAAAAGCATCCGCTTTCGTTTTTACCAAACGAAGTACTGACCTTTGAGCACCCATTAATTGAAAAAAACAGTTTGATCAGGTCTTTTTGAACCCATTGATTCACAGGAATCATCTGCCGTTTTCTGAAATTTCGGAGGTTGAACGCAGCTTCTTGTATTATATGTTTGGGGTAATGAACACCTATCTTGAGGAGGATCTCGATGCTGCTAACATCTCGTGGCTGACTCAGCCAAAGTACCAGCAAGAAGCGCAGCTCGTTGAAAAACTAGCCGTGTATTTTCGGTTGACGTTTACAGAAGCCGAAAAAAACTATTTACTGGTTAATCTGGTCATGATCCATTCCGCCTCTGGCTGTTTTGGTACGCGACAAAAAAGCGATAGTTTTGGCAAAACAACCGACGAGCAAGAGCTGCAAGCCGCTTTTCCAGTGCTTTATCCAACCATGAAACGGTTTTTTTGGGAAGCGACTGTTTCTTTACCAGCGTTGCGTAGATTACTGCAAATGAATGATCGTTTGATTTTTCAATACTGTATGTTACTGAGAGTTATTTTTATCAAATATGAACAGCCGGTCACGTTCTCGATCCATTCGAAATACGGAAAAACGCAAGAGCTTTGGATCAAGAACCGCTTGATGAATGCCACGCATCGAGCGATGGCCCATTATTCGCTGTCTCAAAAACCAGATTTGGTGATCAGCGATTATCCGATCCATCAGGAATTTTCCGAGGAAGAACAGCCTTACCTCTTTTATTGGAATGGTCACCCAAGCGCAAAGGAGTGGAAACAGCTCAAGCAAGTGATCAAACAGATCAGAAGTGCCAAGAACAAGGCAGCGTTCGCCCAACTGGCATTCACCCAAACGGAGTGAGCCATCTATAAGATCGAGCAAATAGAACTTATAATTTTGCCAAGCTTTTCACTAGCAGCAATAGGGCAAACGTGAAAAGCATCAGTGATAAACGAAGTTGTCAAGAAGCAAAAACAGGAGCACCGATGTTCCTTTTTCGCTTCTTGACTTTTTTTTACAGAGATGGCATGGTATACATATTATCATAACGTTTTTTATTTAAAATCGTTGCAGAAATGGTGTTAGGAAGAAGGGGTAACTTTGACAGAAGTATTAGCACTGCAAAATGTTTCCAAATTGATTGGAACCAAACGAATCATTGATGATGTTTCCTTTGTGGTGGACCAAGGACAAGTCGTTGGTTTATTAGGGCCCAATGGGGCTGGGAAGACGACGATCATCCGAATGATCGTTGGCTTGATGAAGCACAACACAGGATCGATTGCCATTATGGGAAATTTATTGGATTCTTCTTTTAAAACAGCGATTGCCTCAGTCGGAGCGATCGTTGAGAATCCTGAGTTTTATAATTATATGACCGGTTATGAGAATTTGATGCAGTATCAGCGTATGGCGAAGAAAAAAGGCACAGCCTCTGAGCTAGAAGCCCTGATCCGTCAGGTGCATTTAGAAGGACATATCCATCAAAAAGTCAAAACCTATTCATTAGGGATGCGTCAGCGTTTAGGTGTTGCCCAGGCGCTGGTCCATCAACCAGATCTATTAGTTTTAGATGAGCCGATGAATGGGCTGGATCCTAAAGGCATGCGGGAGTTCCGAGAAATGATTCTTTCTTTGAGAGAAAAAGGAGTTTCTGTCTTAGTTTCCAGTCATCAGTTAAGCGACATCGAGCAAATTGCCGATCATTTGATCGTGGTGCAAAAAGGAAAAGTCACCCATCAAGTAGCAATGGCAGAGTTGAAAGCAGAGAAAAATGTGTTGATCATCAAAACTGATGATAACTTGCAAACAGAAGCACTGTTAAAAGCTTCCTTTGACGTCGAGGTCTTGCACGTAGAAGACGAATTGCAAGTCACGTTGCAAACAGATCAGCGTTCTGAAATCGCTGTAGCGATCGTGACGGCGGGTATCGGCTTAAAAGAACTACGGACAAAGCAATCTTCTTTAGAAGATACATTCTTGGCTTGGACCGAAGAAGGAGGTTTGTAAGCATGCTGACATTGATTAAAAATGAATGGATCAAATTAACCAAAAAGCGTTCTACTTGGATCATGCTGCTTTTATTGGTTTTAATGACGTTTGGCTTGACCTATGTTGTACGCTTAGGTAGTCCAGAAATTGGTGCCAATGATTTATTTGCTTCTTTAAGCGATATGACGTCGTTCTTAAACTTATTTGTAGTGATTGTGGCGGCTTCTTCAGTGGCGGAAGAGTTCAGTCGAGGAACGATCAAGTTCTTATTGATTCGGCCTTTTTCCAGAAGCCAAATCTTAGCAGCAAAAGCCATCAACACGTTTTTATTTGCGCTGTTAGGGACCGCTGTTTTACTGATCAGTAGTTTAGCAGCTGCCAATTTATTTTTAGCAGCTGAATCACCTTTTGCTGCTACTGGCTACAACGGGCTAGCGGCGATTCTCGTTGCCCTTGTTTTTGCGGGAACCAACTTGCTATTGATCGTCTTTTATATTGCATTGACCCTCTTTATCTCAGCCGTCATTCGCTCTCAAAGCCTGGCGGTAGGGTTAGGCTTGGGTATGTTGTTTGGAAGCAGTATCATCAACTCGATCATGCTTTTTGCGCAAGAAAAATACCCATGGCTGAAGTGGAATCCATTTAATTTTATGAATATCAAAGAGCAGATACCGAGTGTATTAAATAGTCCTGACATGCAGATGACTGCTTTTGATCCGGGATTGGGCTATTGGGAAATGGCGATCGGGATCCTTGTTTACAGTGTTTTAATCTACCTTTTAACAAATTGGTTATTCAACAAAAGAGATGTCGCATTAAGTTGAGGAAACGAGTGAAAGTTTTTGGATAAATCCAGCTTTCACTCTTTCTTTTTGTGTTTTTTTCTAGTAAAATGATTCATTGAGAGTACAAGAGAAAGGAGAGTTTTCGAATGGTTAGTGTAGGAATCGTAATCGTGATCGCTGTTGTTGCAGCATTACTAGGCGCTGTCGGCGGCTTCTTTTTGGCGCGTAAATATATGCAAGATTATCTAAAGAAAAATCCTCCCGTTAATGAGGATATGCTTCGCTCGATGATGATGTCAATGGGTCAAAAACCTTCTGAGAAAAAAATTCGTCAGATGATGCAGCAAATGAAAAACCAAAAGTAGGTTTTTTTCTAAGAAGCGGGCTGATTTTATCAGCTCGCTTTTTCTTGCGGCAAAACGCAACAACGAATAAAAAATGTCCCCAGGCTGCTTTTTCTGTTTACGTTCTGTAAATAGCGGGGTAGCAATCGAATCTGAATCCAATGAATATTCGGAAAAATCGCAAAATTTAGGCAACAGGTCATAAAGAAATGGAGAGTGTTATGTCAATATTTAGGAAGTTAGGTTGGTTTTTTAAACAAGAAAAGAAACATTATTTGTTAGGCGTAGGCTCTTTAGTCTTGGTCGCCTTGGTACAGTTGGCACCTCCCAAAGTTATCGGAATCATCATCGATGAGATTGCGGAAAAAGAGATCTCGATGCAGACGATCTTTTTTTGGGTCATGATCTTGATTGCTTCAGCCATCGCTCAATACGTGTTTCGTTTCGTCTGGCGAACGCATATCTGGGGCAGTGCCGCTCGGCTAGAAAAAACGTTACGCAGACAGCTATTTGCACATTTTACAAGGATGGATCAGTTGTTTTATCAAAAGCATCGGACAGGTGATTTGATGGCCCATGCCACCAATGACTTGAATGCCATCCAAAATGTGGCAGGGGCAGGGATCTTGACCTTTGCCGATTCCTTCATCTCGGGAGGCGCAACCATCATTGCGATGGTTCTCTTTATCGACTGGCGGTTAACGATCATTGCTCTATTGCCGCTGCCTTTCTTAGCAGTCATGGCACGGGTTCTTGGCAGCAAATTGCATGATGCGTTTCGTGACTCGCAAGAAGCATTTTCTTCCATCAACGACAAAGCCCAAGAAAGTATTACTGGGATGAAAGTCATCAAAACCTTTGGACAGGAAAAAGAGGATATCGCTGATTTTCAAACCAAAATCGACCATGCCATCATCAAAAACCGCAAAGTCAATTTTCTGGATGCCTTGTTTGATCCGTTTATTACGATCATCATCGGAATCTCCTATGTGCTGACGATCATCGTCGGCGGCAATTATGTTATGGACGGTACCATCTCGATCGGTCAATTGGTATCCTTCATCAGTTATATCGGTATGTTAGTTTGGCCGATGTTTGCCATCGGACGTCTGTTTAATGTGCTGGAACGAGGCAATGCTAGTTATGATCGGGTTGCCGAATTGTTGGCGGCAAAGACCCATATCATTGAAGCCAAAGATGCGGTCGATGCCCCAGCTCAAGGAACGGTGAACGTTCAAATCAATGATTTTCACTATCAAGGAGATGATTTTGCTCTGCAAGACATCCACTTTACTTTACCAGCAGGTCAGACACTAGGTGTCGTCGGGAAAACCGGTGCTGGAAAAACCTCTTTGATGAAGCTCTTGTTGCGAGAGTATGATTCATTTGACGGGGCGATCACCTTCGGGGGCATTGACAGCAAGCAATACTCCTTGAATGCTCTTTTGGGGTCGATCGGTTATGTTCCGCAAGATCATTTCTTATTTTCCATGACGATTCGAGACAATATCCGCTTTGCGCAACCACGGGCTTCTCAAGCAGAAGTGGAAGCAGCTGCTGGATTGGCAGTGATCCACGAGGATATCAGTCAGTTTCCTGAAGGGTACGAAACGATGGTGGGGGAACGTGGTGTTTCTCTTTCTGGTGGACAAAAACAGCGTTTATCCATTGCCCGTGCTTTGATCACTGATCCAGAATTATTGATTTTAGATGACGCCCTTTCAGCAGTAGATGCCAAAACAGAAGAAGCTATTTTACAACAGTTGCGGACGTTCCGTCAGAATAAAACAACGATCATTGCTGCCCACCGCCTAAGTAGTGTTAAGCATGCAGAAGAAATTCTGGTGATCGACAATGGGAAAATCAGTGAACGTGGGACCCATGAACAATTATTGGCTGCAAATGGCTGGTATAAAAAAATGTGGGACAAACAGCAACTAGAAGCCAAAATCGAAGGGAGTGAAGCCTAATGCAAGAATCAGAATGGAGTAAATCGATTCCCTTTAAAGAGCAAAAAAACATCATCAAACGAATGTTTCTTTTTGCCAAGCCATTTCGAAAAACCTTCTATGCAGCGATTTTTTTTGCTTTTGTGCTATCGATCGTCAATATCCTGTTGCCTTTGATCATTCAAACCTTTATGGATAATTATTTGACCAATCAAACGGCGACCCAGCAAGTCATTTATTTCTTTGCTGCATTGTATTTCTTTGGGGTGTTGGTAAAAGCTGTGATTTGGTTTTTCCAATGGTTCCTTTATTCGATGGGTTCTTTAAAAACCTATCAGTATATTCGAGCAAAATTATTTGAAAAATTGCATAGTCTTGGGATGCGCTATTTCGATCAGACGCCAGCGGGTTCGATCGTTTCACGGGTCAGCAACGACACAGAAACGTTGTATGAATTTTGGTATGTCTTCTTGATGGTATTGACAGGAATTTTTGCGGTGGTTTCTTCTTTTGCCGCCATGTTCCGCATCAACGTCAAAATTGCCTTACTGAACTTGATTTTTCTGCCGATCCTAATGGTAGTCATCTGGTATTATCAAAAATTCAGCTCTCGTATCTATCGTCAAATGCGGGAAAAACTGAGTCAGCTGAATACGAAATTGAATGAATCGATTTCTGGTATGCAGATCATTCAGCAATTCCGTCAAGAGGCGCGGCTGAATGAAGAATTCGAAGCGACCAACGATGATTATTTGAAAACTAGATACGCTATGATCCGCACGAATGCGCTGCTATTATCACCAATCATTAGTTTGTTGTATGCCTTAGCGATCGCCTTGTCGTTGACGGTCTTTGGGTTTGATGCCTTAGAATCGCCCATTGAAGTCGGATTGATTTTCGCCTTTACGACCTATATTCAAGGATTTTTTAATCCCATGACACAGATGATGGATTTTCTCAGCGTCTTTACTGATGGGATGGTCGCCGGCAGCCGTATTCTAAAGATTATGGATAACGAAGAATACACGCCCCAGCAAAACCCCGATGCTAGTCAAACCATCACCAAAGGAAAAATCGAATTTCGCAATGTCAGTTTTTCCTATGATGGAAAAAACAACGTATTGAATCATATTTCTTTCATCGCCTATCCAGGTGAGACCGTGGCTTTAGTCGGTCACACAGGAAGTGGCAAGAGCTCGATCATCAATGTGTTGATGCGTTTTTATGAATTCGGGGAAGGGCAAATTTTGATCGATGATCAAGATATCCGCGACTTTACGATGGAAGAGCTTCGGAAAAAAGTCGGACTCGTATTGCAAGACGCCTTCATGTTTTATGGGGACATCGCTGACAATATTCGCTTATTGAATCAGGACATTCGTGAGGAACAGATCGAAGCAGCAGCAAAATTTGTTCAAGCAGATGCCTTTATTCAAAAATTACCTGGTAAATACCACGCCAAAGTGATTGAACGGGGCGCCAGCTATTCAAGTGGGCAGCGGCAATTGATTTCCTTTGCCCGCACCATGGTGACCGATCCGAAAGTGCTGGTCTTGGATGAGGCGACTGCCAATATCGATACTGAAACAGAAGGGCTGATCCAAGAAGGGTTGGCAAATATGCGTCAAGGGCGAACCACGATCGCGATCGCCCATCGATTGTCTACCATCCGCGATGCCGAGTTGATTTTGGTGCTTGATAAAGGCTCGATCGTCGAACGAGGCACCCATGATGAACTTTTGGCTCAAAAAGGGTTGTATGCCGATATGTACCGTTTGCAGGCAAGTGAAGTTTAAACGACCAATAGACCTTAAAATACCGCCTAGGTATTTTAAGGTCTATTTTGTATAAATTGAACAAATGGAGGAAAAAATTTCTATTTGTGATTGACAGCGTTTTCACCCTTTGCTATCATGTAGACATTAAAGCAACTAGCTCCTAGACATCCAAACGGATCAAACGGTCGCGAGACATTTCGGTTAAGATTAGGAATCACGCGCAGTCAAGCGAGTGGCAGAGGAGCTCTATGTGAAATTTTGCGCAAATAGGAGGGTCAAATTATAGACTAGATATATGGGGGAAGCTGCTCTAAGCAAAAGGCAAGTATCCTGAGCCTATCTTTTACGAAGAACCCAACCAACGAGAGAGGATTGTGGAGGGTGATTGGAATAAAGGCAGTCCCATCGAGAAGGGGGCGAAAAGGAATGTATTGAGAGCTCAAAGATAGTCGAGTGGATAAACACGAGAAATCATTCGTTGTTTTATTTTTTTAAATTCTTTGTTAACCGGTTAACTAAAACGGTTAACAAAAAAGAGGAGGAAAGCAAACGTGGGGAATGGTCACAAGTTTAGCCGTTTTTTTCATGACAAAGGTCGCATTCAGCGAGAATAGGGAAAGTAGCAAACGTAGAAACTTGCAACACGATCTATGAACAAAAAATAGTTCAAATGGAAAGATGAGGGGAAATTTATGGTAGAAATTATAATTGGTATTTTAATGATCGTTTCTTTCTTAGGAATGGTTTGGTACTGCGTCAAAGGGTTCAACCTGATGGTAGGTTTCTTCATTATGGCAACACTTTGGACCGTTTTAGCTTTTATTGGCAATGCGTTGAGTCCGGATTTAACAGCTTTGAATTTTGTCGATACGATCACCAACATTTATCAAACAGGACCCGCCGGTTTTGCTAGTTCGATTCTGGTCAATATTTTCTTCGGTTCCTTCTTTGGTCGGATTTTGATGGATACAGGGATCGCAGCAACGCTGATTCGGAAGGTTGTTGAGCTTGGTGGAGATAAACCACGGATCACCATGACCCTTTTATGTACTGTTACTGCCTTATGTTTCACTTCCATGACGGGCATTGGTCCTGTAATCTCTATCGCAGTGATCGTTATGCCGATTTTGCAAGCGTTGGGTATTCCAACAGCGATTGCTTTATTCGCTTTTATGGGTTCCATCATGGCGGGAATTTTTGCCAATGTAACAAATTTTGTGCAATACCAAGGTATTTTAGCAGCATTACAACCTGAAGGAAGTCAATCCATGATGGAATATGGGTTTTCCGACTATTTCACATTCGGCATGATCGCACTAGTCGTTTCCTTACTTGTGACATTGGTTTTTGCCAATATTGCTTTAAGTCGTGCGAAATCATCAAAAGTCAAAGCGTGGGCTTCCACACCTGGTGCAACTTCAGGCGATGCTCCTTGGTATTCTTGGGTGGCTGTGATCGCACCAGTCTTACTCGTTGTGTTTGCTGAGTTTCCTATTATTCCTGCATTTATTCTGGCAGCTTTGTACGCCTTACTGACTTGCGGAAAATTAAAAGGTGGTTTCGTAAATATTTGCCGCATGTTAGCTAAACAATTTGCAGATGGTGCTGTCGATGTTGCGCCCCTGGTAGGTTTCTTATTAGTACTGGCTATGTTTAATTCAGCTGCAAGTCTCGCGGTTCCTTTCTTTGAACCAATCGTTGGCGGTCTAGTTCCTCATAGTACCGTGGCTCTTGCGATCTTATTTGCTATCTTAGCACCCCTTGGTTTTTTCCGTGGTCCTTTGAACTTAGTCGGATCAGGAGGCGCAGTAGCGGCAGTGATCTTAGCTGCCACAAATTGGGATCTGGCATTCATTTTTCCACTTTTCGCTGTGGTCACGATCGCTCCTCAGCATTTGGATATTACTCAGTCATGGGTAGCATGGGGGCTAGGACATCATAAAGTTGGTTCTAAAGATTTCATGAAGTTTTCGATACCAGCTGGGTGGCTTTCTAGTGCGATCCTGTGTATCATTGCGCTCATTTTGTTCGGATTGAATAACTAGTCGATGAAGAAACGTAGCTAATCAATAAATCATGCAACTATGGATGTAGGAGGAAAGTGGAAATGAGTGAATTAAGAAAAGTTAGAATGGGAATCGATGTAGGCGGTACCCATACAAAAGCTGTCGCTATCGATAATCTGACTCACGAGATCATAGGAAAATCCAGCGTGAAGACCACCCATGATCATGAACGGGGGGTAGCTGCTGGCGTTGTCGAGAGTTTTCAAAATTGTATGAAAGAAAATGATATTGACCCAAAAAGTGTGATTTTTGTTGCTCATTCAACCACCCAAGCCACGAACGCTTTGATTGAAGGGGATGTGGCTGACATTGGTGTTTTCGGTATGGCTCGTGGTGGTTTCGAAGGGTTTCTGGCAAAGCGTCAATTAAAAATTGCCGATATCGTCCTAGGAAATCAGCGATCCATTAAGATCATCAATGCCTTCTCAAAACTCAAAGGAATGAATAAAGCGAGTGTGGAAGAGATGATCGATGATCTAGTGAGGCAAGGATCAGAAGTGATCGTCGCTAGTATGGCTTTTGGAGTAGATAATAATGATGCTGAGAATCTAGTGATGGAAGTTTGTACAGAAAAAGGAATTCCCTGTACCGTTGCTTCGGATATCACGAAACTTTACGGATTGACCAGAAGAACACGAACGGCCACTATCAATGCAAGCATTTTACCTAAAATGTTATCTGTCGCAAATTCAACGGAAGTCTCTGTGAAGGAGTCGGGAGTAGATGTACCTTTAATGATCATGCGCGGCGATGGTGGGGTTATGGAAATTGCTGAGATGAAAAAGCGACCAGTTCTGACTATGCTCTCGGGTCCAGCAGCTTCAGTAATGGGTTCACTGATGTATTTACGAGCATCAAATGGTGTGTATTTTGAAGTAGGCGGCACAACCACCAATATCGGTGTCATTAAAAACGGACGGCCAGCGATCGACTATTCTGTCGTTGGCGGACATGAAACATACATTTCCAGTTTGGATGTTCGGATCACGGGTTGTGCAGGGGGTTCCATGATTCGAGCAACTGCTAATGGAGTGGTAGATGTAGGACCTCATTCTGCTCATATTGCCGGTCTGGACTACGCAGTCTACTCTGATCCAACCAATTGGACAGGAGGAGAGGTGGAATTCTTTAGTCCGAAAGAAGGAGATCCTGCGGATTATGTTGCAATCAAATTTGATAATGGTGAGCGGGTAACTATCACCAATTCGTGTGCAGCGAATGTGTTGGGCTTGATCAAACCGGAACATTTTTCTTATGGGAATATCGAAGCGGCTCGAAAAGCGATGGGCGTATTAGCGGATTATTGTGGCACGACGATCGAAGATATTGCGACACAAATCATGGAGCGTTCTTATGCAAAATTAGAGCCAGTGATTTTGTCTTTAGCAGAAAAATACAAATTAGAAAAAAGCCAAATTTCATTAGTAGGAGTTGGTGGCGGCGCTTCGTCATTAATTATCTACTTGTCAGAAAAAATGGGCGTAAAATATTCGATTCCGGAGAACGCTGAGGTGATTTCCTCAATTGGCGTCGCCCTAGCGATGGTGCGAGATGTCGTTGAACGGATCATTCCTTCCCCTTCGAAAGAAGACTTGCGATCAATCAAAACAGAGGCTATCAATAAAGCCATTGAGAGTGGGGCTACCCCAGAAAGTGTGGAAGTCTTTATCGAAATCGATCCTCAAACGTCTAAAGTCACAGCCATTGCGACTGGTTCCACCGAAGTCAAGACGACGGATCTTTTAGCAGAGGCAACCGTCGAGGAAGCCCAAGAATTAGCAGCAGGCGATTTGGGGCTACCTACCAACGAAATTGATCTTTTAGAGAAAAGTTCGCATTTTTATGTGTTTGGAACCCGTGTTTCTTCAGGAGACAATCCGGCAATTCGAATCCTTGATAAAAAAGGCTTTATTAAAGTACAACGAGCTTCAGGGAAGGTCATCAAAACCACCGCGGAGAATTATGTGCAAGCAGTCGAGCAACTGTGGGATGACTTGGCGATCTATCAGACAGAAGTGATTTTGCGTCCAGATTTCTATATTTGTGCCGGACCACGGGTGATGGATTTTTCAGTAAACGATTTGGAGGCATTGATGTTGTTGATCGATATCGAAATGTCGACTTTAGATCCAAATGAAGAAGTGATGGTTCTGGCGGCGAATTCCCTATGATCAAGCAGAGGTTTTTCTTAAAACAGCAACATACGGTTGATCTGACATTATTAGAAACGTGGTATGAACAGCTCATGCCCATCAACGAATTTAGTTGGGGAGTATTTGAGTTTACCCGCGAGATGCTGCGTAATAAAGTGAGTGAAGAGGAAAAAAACGAAATCATTGAAGAAGCCATTTTATGTGGTAGAACATGGGCGCAAAAAATACTCGACCAGTTTGATTTAAAAAAACAGGAAAAGGCAGATCGTGCCTGGTACTTGGCGAATAAGCTTGGTTTAACGATTACGGAAAGATCTGGAAAACCGACGAAGTTTCGTATGGTCTTTGCGCAGTTTATCATGGAGCGCTCCATTGAATTGATCACTGAACCCATTGCTGCTTACACCGAGCTGACTCAATCTTCGGAAATATTGCCTAAACCAGAAGTTATCCGAGGAGTCTTGATCGCTCATGAAATTTTTCACTATTTAGAAGAGCAACATGGGGCAACGATGTACCATATCACCAAAACGATTCCCCTGTGGCGCTTTTTTTCCTACGAGCATCGGTCGACGGTTGGTTGTGCTTCGGAAATTGCGGCGATGGCCTTTGCAAAAGAACTGTGTGAGACAGACTTTGTGCCTCAAATGTTAGATATTTTGCTTTCTTATCCGTTGGAAGTCGACTTTTCAAAAAGTATATATGAAGTCGTGCAGCAAGAAATGCGCCACATTGAAGCAATGAGCTAGTTCTTTGAAAATCGCTCACTTAGCGGCTTCTTTACGATCCGTCACTATTGAGATAGGACAGTCCATGTCGAACGAAATCGGTCCTTGTTCATTTTTCAAGGGTTCCATGATATAATTGACCAACAGTAAAAAGCAAGGCGTGGATTGAATGGCAAATGAGAAAATCACCATTAAGATGGTGTCAGAAAAAGCAAATGTTTCAAAAACCACCGTTTCTAGATATTTGAATGGCAAATATGAATTTATGTCAGCAGAGACAAAAAAGCGCATCGAAGAAGTGATCGAGGAGCTTGAATACCGTCCAAATGCGCTAGCACAGGGGTTGAAAAACAATAAAACGGGATTGATCGGCATCGTTGTCAGCAATATCATGATCCCGGAAGTAGCAGCTTTAGTTCGAGGCGTCAATGATTATTGTATACGAAAATCTTTTCAGGTGATTCTTGTTGAAACCGATCACAAAAATATTTCTCAGCAGGATCAAATTCAAGCGTTGATCGACCGTCAAGTGGAAGGGCTGATTCTGTCGTCGAATCAGGACGAAGCATTCGTGAAAAGCTTGACTGAGCAAAAGGTCAAGATCGTGCTGGCTGATTGCACGATCGAAGAAGTGATGATTGATACAGTCATCGTTGATAATGAAAAAGCGACGGGCGAGATGATTCAACGTATTTATTCAGAAGGCTTTGATCGAGTCGCTTACTTTACACCACCGCTCACAACGCCTAGTCGGAAGAAAAAGCTCGCTCTTTTTCTGGAAAGTTCTAAAATCGCAGTTAGAAATCCTGAACAACTAGCATTTGAGATCGAAGAAACACAAGCGGCATTTGACGCGTGTAAGGAATCACTAAACGAATTGTTGAAAAAAAATCAAGGCTATCGTTTAGCAATACTAGCTGAAAACAGTGAGTTGATGTTTGCGTTGATCCATGTGATCTATAGCTTGGGCTTACGGATTCCAGAAGATGTTGCGATCGGGGGCTATGATGATTTAGGCTGGAACAAACTTTATCATCATGAAATGTCTGTGATTGAAAAACCGTCGTATGAGATTGGTTCGCAAGCTGCTGAACTTTTAGTCAAGCGGATCTCAAAAGGGAAAATGCAGTATAAACCAAAGGTAATCGAAGTACAGCCAAAAATCAAAATGAATGGTTCGACACAAGTGAGTGACAATAGTTTTGATAAGATCGTTATCCGTATGAACCAAGAAAACCAGCCTTACATCAAAAAAAATTATCGTAAACAAGATGATTAGGTTTTTTTGAAAAACAAGAAACAAATGACACCATAGCCGGCTCCCTAAAGATTAGACTGATCAGTCAAGTCTTTGGGGAGCGTTTTTTCGTTCGCTAAGGGTTTTGTCTTTATCTAAGATAAGAACGAATAAAAATTGATCGCTCGTGTATTTAAGAAACGATCAATAGATTCGTACTAGGTGTCAGTAAAAATAACGAACAACGATTGACAGCGCTTTCTACCTTTGCTATGATAAAGATAATAAAACTGGTTCTAATGGATAGTGATTGTTGATTTTTAACAAGCTAAACCTGATGAAGCTGCGGTATTTGCGCTGCTTTCATGAGGTTTTTTCTGTGTTGACTGTTGGCTCAGCAATAAAGACAAGCAATGAACCATATCCGCAATGATAAAGTAAGTGGGGGTAGGAGATGAAAATCAGTAAAGTGTTAAACAATAATGTTGTGATCACTACCGATCAAAGTCAAAACGAGATTATTGTTATGGGGCGGGGGATTGCATTTAAGAAAAAAGTGGGAGATGAAATTTCTTCAGAAACGGTCGATAAAGTGTATCGCTTAGAAAATCAGACGATCTTATCTCAATTTCAAGAGCTGCTTGCTGACTTACCACTGGAATATCTTGAATTATCCAATGAGATCATTGAGTATGCTCGGCGAGAATTGTCATCCCCAATCAATGATTCCATTTACATCTCGTTGACGGATCACATGCACTGTGCCATTGAACGATCGAAAAAAGGAATGACGGTCAAAAATGTCTTATTGTGGGATATCAAGCGTTTTTTCCCCGATGAGTACCAAATAGGCTGCAAAACAGTAGAAAAAATCAAAGAACATTACGGGATTCAGCTGCCAGATGACGAAGCTGGCTTTATTGCTCTGCATCTCGTCAATGCGCAAACTGAGAATGGGGTGACCAAGGCAATATTGCTGAACTAACCCAAACGATGCAAGACATTATTAACATTGTTAAATATTTTTTCAAAACAACCTTTGATGAAGAGTCCGTTTATTTTTATCGCTTCACTACGCATTTGAAATTTTTTGTCTCAAGAATGCAAAACCATACCCCTCATGCGGATGAAACCGATGAAGATCTTTTGGCTATGGTCAAAGTGAAGTACCGAAATGCGTATCAATGCGTACAAAAAATCGCTGAACTATTAGAAAATCAGTATCAGTATCAAATGTCCAGTGACGAAAGTTTGTATTTAACGATTCATATTGCCAGACTTGTGCAAAAGAATCGTTGATTGAAAAAAAACAAGAAAGGAGAAGGATTTTTTGATTCATGAGAAGGTGTCAAAAAAGAAAAGTTTCTTCGCAATGATTCTTATCAAACGTCAGCTTCAAGACATCTGACCATGCAGCAAGAAATCAAAAAAAGAAAACATTTTGGATAGTGACATTCAGTTGGCTAAACCTTCAATACAAAAAAATTGGAGGAATCAAAAATGGGAAAATATCGTGAATTAGCAGAAAAAATCGTAGCAAATGTCGGTGGGAAAGAGAACATCAATAGCTTGACGCATTGTATCACACCCCTGCGTTTTAAATTAAAGGATGAAGGCGTCGCAAATGATGAAGTCTTAAAGAACATGGATGGGGTCGTGACGGTCATGAAGAGTGGCGGTCAATACCAGGTGGTTATCGGAAACCATGTGCCAGATGTCTATGCAGAAGTGATCGATGTTGCAGGAATCAGTGGTGATGCTGAAGAAACAGCTTCAGGTGGCAACTTGTTTGATCGTTTGATCGATATTTTGAGCGGCTGCTTCCAACCCTTCTTAGGGGCTTTGTGTGCGGCGGGGATGATCAAAGGACTAAACGCACTGTTGCTTTTTATTGGTACAACAGGCTTGATCGATTATACAACGACGACAGGTACCTACGTGATGTTCAATGCGATCGGCGATTCGATCTTCATGTTTATGCCAGTGATTTTAGGGTATACGTCAGCGAAAAAGTTTCGCTTAAATCCAATGGTGGGAATCGTGATCGGGTCAGCGCTTTGTTACCCAACGATTCAAGGATCTGCTTTGCAAGCCACATTTCTTGCAGGGGCTGGCGAGGGAGCTGCTGCACCGTATAGCTTGTTAGGCTTGCCTGCGTACGAAACGTTTTTAGGAATTCCGTGGGTTGGCGCAACGTATACTAGCAGTGTGGTGCCGGTCATCTTTATCATTGCCTTTGCTGCACAAGTTCAAAAATTTGCGAAAAAAATCATTCCTTCTGTTGTCCAAACGTTCTTAGTGCCGTTCTTGGTTCTCTTGATTGCATTGCCAATTGGGTTTTTGGTGATTGGACCTGTAATCAGTATGTTGACGGATCTTTTGAGCTCAGGATTTGAAGCGTTGATGGACTTCTCACCAGTTGCCTATGGCTTGTTGCTAGGTTTCTTCTGGCAAGTATTGGTTATTTTCGGTCTTCACTGGTCAGTTGTTCCGCTACACATTATGCAAATCACGCAACTTGGTTATAGTCAGATTTTGGTAGCTACGTTTGGTGCCAGCTTTGCTCAAACAGCCGTAGTGATGGCGATGTACTTTAAACTGAAAGATAAAAAACTGAAAGCACTATGTCCACCAGCTATTATCTCAGGGCTTTTCGGTGTAACGGAGCCAGCGATTTATGGGATCACGTTACCGAAAAAAATGCCGTTCTTCTACTCAATGATCGGTGGTGCGGTCGCAGGTGCCTTCTTGATGATTAATGGAACAACGAGTTACACCTCTGGTGGGTTAGGGGTCTTTGGCATTTTCAACTACATCACTCCAGAAGGCGACGCTAGTGGCATGTGGTTCTCTGTCTTCGGAATCTTGATCGCTGCAGCGATTGGCTTTGGTTTGACCATGGCTTTCTGGAAAGATGATGCAGTGGAAGAAGAAATCGCAGAAGGACAACCAGCGATGACTGTTCGAAAAGAAGTGATCACTTCTCCAGTGGAAGGAACGATCGCGCCACTAAGCAGTGCCAAAGATGAAGCTTTTGCTCAAGGAGTGCTAGGAAAAGGCATCCTGATCCATCCATCAAAAGGCGAAGTCGTGGCTCCTTTTGATGGTACAGTGATGACATTGTTCCCAACCAAACATGCCATCGGGTTGATTTCTGAGAATGGTTTAGAACTTTTGATCCATATTGGTTTGGATACTGTTCAATTGAATGGTGAGTTCTTTGAAGCGCATGTGAAGCAAGGCGATAAAGTCACTCGTGGGCAAAAATTGATCAGCTTTGATAAAGATGCATTGATCAAAGCAGGATTCAATATTGAGACCCCAGTGCTAGTGACCAACTCAGCGGATTATTTGGATATCATCGAGTCTGACAAACGAGAAGTTGGTTGTTCCGATGATTTGATCACGGCTTTAGTTTAGGAAACATTTTCCTGCAAAACAGCTATATAAGGATAAAAGCGATCGGTCGTGAAGGCGCGATCGCTTTTTGACAGTCATTTAATTGGGAAACAGTGAGTCCTTATAATGAAGGTTTTTATCATAGGTTGGTTCAGCGATTATAGTTGATGAAGTGGGGCGCTTATCATACGCCATCCCAATATCGATCAAATGCTGCAGATTTTTCTCATAGTGCTCCGAAAAGACGACTGCATACAACAAATCTAGCAAGTAGCAAACTGAGGTATTGATCGTAAAATTCGCGATCTTTGAATAAAGCCTTTCTCTTGTTGTGATATTTAAGACACAATCGCTTAATTTCGCTAACGCATTCTCGCCAATACTAGTCATCCCAATGATGGAGACCTGCCGTTCGGCGAGGATCTTACCGATTTCTTTAACCATTTTGTTTTCACCTGTGTAAGAAATCAAAATCGCGGTCGTATCGGAGGTACAGTTGGATGCCTCATAGGCACTTTCGCCGAAGGTATCGCAGACGTGGATACTTTTTCCTAAACGCCGCATCTTCAAAACAAAGTCTTGAGAAATCAAGGTGTTGGCATTGCTGGCGAAAATCCTGATATGGTTGGCATTGAGCAACGATTGTTTCGCTTTTTGTAATTCATCATGATGGATCAAGGAAAGCGTATCTTCGATCGTTGTTTGTTCAAGCTTTGCCAACTTTTTGGCGATGGTCATAATACCGTCATGGGAAGAGAAGGGAAAGTTCGCATCCACATCGGTAAAATGGCTGCTCATATAAGTTTGCTCTTCCACAAAGGCCGTTTTTAAGTCGAGCCAACCATTGAAGCCTAATTTTTTGGCGATCCGAATAAAAGTAGAAGGATGAACATAGGTTTTTTCAGATAATTCCTTGATGGTTTGATCCGCCATCGCGGTCGGATTGGCTAATAAATAATCAATCAACGATCGTTCGGCGGGTGCTAGTTTGATTTGGCGCATTTTTTCTTGTAACAACATGGAATACATGCTCCTTTTTACATTTTTTTATGATTATTTGTAAATGGTTTTTACAGAAATTCGTTTTTACTCAGTACCTAGCGAATCGTTTACATCCTAATTATTCCTTATTTGATGCTCTTTGTAAATCTTTTTTACAAAACACCTGCAAGAAGAAGCGAGATTTGCAAACGCTTTTTCTAAATATGCTATTTACATTGAATCAAATGTTTTTATGAATGATAATAAGAATGTAAATAAAATAGCAAAGGAGCAATACAATGACAAAAGGAATTAAAATTGCAACCATTGGTGGCGGCAGCAGCTATACCCCGGAGTTAATGGAAGGCTTTATCAAACGCTATGAAGAATTGCCGATTCGTGAGATTTGGCTAGTAGATATCGAAGCAGGAAAAGAAAAATTAGCAATCGTTGGTGCGATGGCACAACGGATGTGGGATGCGTCACCCTACGATGTAAAAATCCACATGACATTGGATCGAGAAGAAGCGTTAAAAGATGCTGATTTCGTTACGACTCAATTCCGAGTAGGATTGCTGAATGCCCGTATCAAAGATGAACGAATTCCTGCCTATTACGGCATGATTGGTCAAGAAACCAACGGCCCTGGTGGTATGTTCAAAGCGTTTCGTACGGTTCCAATCATTCTTGAAATCGTTGAAGACATGAAACGCTTGTGTCCCGATGCCTGGTTGATCAACTTTGCGAATCCAAGCGGTATGGTGACTGAAGCAATCGTGCGTTACGGAAAATGGGACAAAGTCATCGGGTTGTGTAACGTGCCTGTCATGGCAACGATGGTTGAACCTGCGTTGCTTGGCAAAGAACCTGACGAATTGATTTACAAATTTGCAGGATTGAACCACTTTCACTGGCACAAAGTTACCGACTCACACGGCAATGACGTTACGATGGACATTATTGATAAAATGTATGAAGAAGACAATGGCTTACCGAAGAATATCTTTGATGTACCATTTTACAAAGAACAGCTGGAACAAATGAAGATGATTCCTTGCGGGTATCACCGTTATTACTATCGTCAAGAAGAAATGTTGAATCATGCGATCGAAGAGTACAAGACTGTCGGTACACGCGCACAGCAAGTGAAACAAACCGAAGCCGAATTGTTTGAGTTGTACAAAGATCCTGAATTGGATCATAAACCAGAACAGCTGCAAAAACGTGGTGGTGCTTACTACTCAGATGCAGCGTGTGAAACGATTGCTTCCATTTATGCTAATAAAAATACCCAAATCGTCGTTTCAACCAAAAATGAAGGCGCCGTTCCAGATCTTCCTGCCGATTGCGTAGTCGAAGTAACAGCTTACGTTGGCGGACAAGGGGCTAGAAATGTTGCCTTTGGTGAGTTACCGACAGCTGAAAAAGGTTGGTTACAGGTAATGAAAGCAATGGAATTATTAACGATCGAAGCAGCTGTGACGGGGGATTACAATATCGCATTACAGGCCTTCACCATCAACCCATTGGTTCCATCAGGTGATACGGCAAAACGTGTCATGGACGAACTGTTTATTGCCCACAAAGATCACTTGCCTAAATTTAAGGAAACGATCGCACGTCTTGAAAAAGAAGGCGTAGAAGTACAAGATGAAGTAGCCCGCGAACTTGATCGCGAACTAGTTAAATAAAGAGAAAGTAGGAAAGAAACATGGCATTTAGAAAAGACTTTTTATGGGGCGGCGCAACAGCTGCCAATCAATGTGAAGGAGGCTACCAAGAAGGCGGACGCGGCTTGGCAAACGTTGACGTGGTACCGATCGGCAAAGATCGTTTTCCAGTCATTACTGGTCAAATGAAAATGTTCGATTTTGATGACGAACATTTCTACCCAGCAAAAGAAGCGATCGATATGTATCATCGCTACAAAGAAGACATCGCGCTATTTGGCGAAATGGGCTTTAAAACCTACCGTTTGTCGATCGCTTGGAGTCGGATTTTCCCTAAAGGGGATGAAACAGAACCAAATGAAGACGGCTTGAAGTTCTATGAAGATCTTTTCAAAGAATGCCACAAATATGGGATCGAACCATTAGTAACGATCACTCACTTTGATTGCCCAATGCATTTAGTTGAAAAATACGGGGCATGGCGTTCTCGTGAATTGGTCGGATTCTATGAAAACTTGTGTAACGTGATTTTCAACCGTTACAAAGGATTAGTAAAATACTGGTTGACCTTCAACGAAATCAACATGATTCTCCATGCGCCATTTATGGGAGCAGGTCTTTACTTTGAAGAAGGCGATAACGTTGAGCAAGTGAAATACCAAGCGGCTCACCATGAGCTATTGGCCTCTGCGATCGCAACGAAAATCGCTCATGAAGTCGATCCTGAGAACAAAGTAGGCTGTATGTTAGCTGCTGGCGCATACTATCCATATACAAGCAAACCAGAAGATGTCTGGGAATCACGCAAAGCAGATCGCGAAAACTATTTCTTTATTGATGTTCAATCACGTGGGGAATATCCACAATATGCGCTGAAAGAAATGGAACGCAATGGGATCGAAATCAAAATGGAAGAAGGCGACCTTGAGCTGTTGAAAGCTCACACCGTAGACTTTATTTCCTTCTCTTACTATTCTTCACGCGTATCGACCACGGACGCTGAGTTATTAGAACAAACGGCTGGCAATATTTTTGCCTCTGTGAAAAACCCATACTTGGAAGCAAGTGAGTGGGGGTGGCAGATTGATCCACTTGGTTTGCGGATCACGATGAATGACATTTATGATCGCTACCAAAAACCATTGTTCATCGTTGAAAATGGCTTAGGAGCTGTGGATACACCAGATGCAGATGGCTATGTGGAAGATGATTACCGCATTCAATATTTGGCAGAACATATTCAAGCAATGAAAGATGCGGTTGAACAAGATGGTGTCGACTTATTGGGTTACACGACTTGGGGTTGTATCGATTTAGTTTCAGCTGGAACAGGTGAAATGAAAAAACGCTATGGTTTCATTTATGTGGACCGTGACAATGAAGGAAACGGCACCTTGAAACGAACAAAGAAAAAATCATTTGATTGGTACAAACAAGTGATTGCTTCAAACGGTGAAGATTTATCGAATAACTAATCATAAGAAGCTGCAGTTGATCCCTTAGAGAAATCTAAGTAGATCAACTGCAGTTTTTTTAAAGTCTTTTTAAAAAACTTTTTAACAAATGATTTCTATAAGTAGAAATGGCTGCTCAGAGATTTTTGATAACCGACAATTAGAGTACTGTAAAATGTTTGCGTTGAAGCAAGTGCAAAAAAGGCGACCTTAAGGATGACATGTTTTGTCCTTGAGGTCGCCTTTATCAGTTTTTTTAAAGAACTTTTTCGATTTCTGGAATCATTTTTTGAGGATTAGTTTGTGGAGCAAAACGCTCAACGACTTTACCTTGGCGGTCCACCAAGAATTTCGTAAAATTCCACTTAATGGCTTTGCCTAGTGTACCCGGTGCTTCTTCTTCCAAATAGCGAAACAAGGGATCTGCGTCTTTGCCATTGATCACCGTTAACTTGTGCATCGGAAAGTCGACACCATAGGTGGTTCGGCAAGCGGCTGCGGCTTCTTCGGCTGACCCGACTTCTTGTTTGAACTGATCAGAAGGAAACCCTAAAACGACCAACCCTTGGTCTTTATAAGTTTCATAAAGACCTTGTAATTCTTTGAACTGCGGGCTCAAACCACACTTCGTAGCTGTATTGACGATCACTAGCGGTTGACCTTCGTATTTTGCTAGCGAATAAGTTTCGCCATTTTCCAATGTTGCTTGGTAGTCATAGATTGACATAGCAAACGCTCCTTTTAATGTAAATCGTAGTCGATAGCTTCTGAGACAAGTATAGAGCAAAGTCTTCAAAAAAACCAAGCAAACTTCTTGGCGCATTTTATTTTTTATGGAAAACAAAAAAGTCCAGCAGTCACCGAGACCGCTGGACTTTAATTATGCTTCTGGCAATACTTCGGGTTCTGTTTCTTGTGGATGAACGACAGATTTAGTTTTCCATACCCCAGAATGCCAGCGATAGATCATTAAGACACTGCGCAATGCTTCGTCAATGGCATAAGCGATCCAAACGCCGATCAAGCCAAATTTCAAGACGATGGCAAGTGAGTAGGAAAACGGTAAGCTGATGACCCATAGAACAATTAGGCTGCAGATCAATGGGAACTTCACGTCACCACTTGCATTTAATGAACCAACTAGGATCATATTGACTGCACGCGCTGTTTCTAAGACGATCTCTACTAAAAAGACACCTTTAGCAATCTCGATTACTTCGGTATTGGAAGTAAAGATCCCCATGATCGGTTCAATAAATAGATAGGTCAATAAGCAGATCGTTACCGAGGCGATGATCCCGATCACCATCGTGCGCATGCCTCGCTGATGCGCACGATCGAATTCACCCGCACCGACATTGCGGCCAATCATGATTTGGTTTCCTTGACTTAATGCGGAGGCGATCAAATAAACAAATTGGGTGATAGCTGTTACGTAAGATTTTGCAATCAAGACACTTGCGCCAAGTTGAGCCACGATCATCGTCACCACGACTTGCGCTCCTTGATAGGAAAGAGACTCGCCAGAAGAAGGCAATCCGTAAGTCAAAATGTTTTTCATCACGCCCCAAGAGACATTCGAGAAACGGGCAGATAAAACAGAAAAATTCACATGTTTCTTCAGCAACATGGCGGCAATTAGTAAACCGATCGAATTACCAAAGACGCTAGAAAATGCCAATCCAGTCACACCGAAATTCGGTAAACCAAAGGGGCTGTATAAGACAAAGTAATTGCCAATGACGGCTAGGATACTAGCAAACATCGGTACCAATAACGCAGGTTTTGTGAAACTGTGGCTACGCATGACAGCAATTATGACCGCCGTGATCGATGAAAGGAACAGACTTCCGCCATACACTTGTAAGTATCCATGACCTAAAGCAACTAATTCAGCATCTAAGCCCATGAATCGCAAAAGGTAGGTTGAGCCGAAAAGGAACATCAAGCTGATCAAAATCCCGATGAACAATGACCCAAAAAGAGCGGTATTGATGACTTTCGGTATCTGGTCGCGTTTTTTCGCACCAATCAATTGTGCGATAATGATCTGAGTACCCACGGTGATGAAACCGTAAATAAAGACCGTTAAATTCAATAGTTGATTGGCAGCACTGACGGCCGCTACTGCTGGCTCGGAATAATGAGAAATCATCCAAACGTTGACATTCCCAATAACGACCCGCAAAAATAGCTCAACAAAAATCGGCCAGCTGAGAAAAATCAGTTCACGGTCTGATTTTCCTAAAAGTTTTTTCTTATTCAATTGTAAGGACTCCTTATTTTCTATATAATAGACGTATCGTGAAAATTTTACAAAAATTGAAAAGAAAGTCAATGTAATTTTCAAAAGTAAAAGCAGGAATATCTTATTATTTTTTGTAAGCAGATGAGTTGAAAGAATTTGCTTTTGAAAGTAAAGTATGGGTAGTCCAAATTGGAGGGAAATATATGTATGATGTAATTATCATCGGCGCAGGCCCTGCGGGGATGACAGCAGCGCTTTATGCGTCAAGATCGAATTTATCAGTACTAATGATTGAACGAGGAGCACCTGGCGGACAAATGAACAATACGGCTGAGGTTGAAAACTATCCTGGCTTCGAATCAATCTTAGGCCCTGAATTAGCATTTAAAATGTATGAAGGTGCCATTAAATTTGGTGTTGAAAATGCCTATGGGATCGTTCAAAGCATCACGGATCAAGGGGAGTTCAAAGAAGTTGCCACCGAAGACAAAACCTATCAAGGGAAAACAGTCATCATTGCCACAGGATGTGTACATAGAAAGTTAGGCGTCAAAGGCGAAGAAGAATTCGCAGGACGCGGAGTTTCATACTGTGCGGTTTGTGACGGTGCCTTTTTCCGTAACAAACGCTTGATCGTTGTTGGTGGAGGCGACTCAGCAGTCGAAGAAGCTATCTACTTAACGCAATTTGCTTCTGAAGTAACGATCGTTCACCGTCGTGATGAATTACGAGCACAAAAAATCATCCAAGACCGCGCATTTGCCAACGAGAAAATCTCTTTTATTTGGGATTCTGTTGTGGAAGAAATCAAAGGCAATGAGATGGTCGTAACTGGCGTGCAAATCAGAAACGTAAAAACGGATGAAGTGACAGAAGAAGCTGCTGGCGGTGTCTTTATCTATGTTGGTTTAGATCCGTTGACAGAACCATTCAAAGCTAGCGGTATCACGAATGATGCTGGCTGGATCTTAACAAATGATCAGATGGAAACTTCAATTCCTGGTGTTTACGCGATTGGCGATGTTCGTGAAAAAGGCTTGCGTCAAATCACAACGGCAGTCGGCGATGGCAGTATTGCTGGTCAACAAGTGTTTGATTTTATTGAAACACAAAAGGATGCGCAATTAACAAAATAATCTAATGGAATTAGCTGTTATATTTAAAGTGTCAATCACTTTTGATAGCAGCTTTTTTTATTTTTCGTTTGGTTATTCTTTGAGAAATCTGTAAGTAGTGTTATACTAATTTTAGAGCATTTTAACGGAAAAAGGAGAGGTTATTTTATGGCATGGGAACAAACATTTAATCAATGGAAAAACAGTGAACACTTAGATCCACAATTAAAAGAACAATTGACCGCATTAGAAGCAGATCCTGCGATGTTAGAAGACGCTTTTTATATGCCTTTGGAATTTGGGACTGCTGGCATGCGAGGGATTTTAGGACCTGGTATCAATCGGATGAACATTTATACGATTCGTCAAGCAACGGAAGGCTTGGCTCGCTTTATGGATACACAAGATCCCGAAACAAGACGTCGTGGCGTAGCGATTGCCTATGATTCCCGTCATTTTTCACCTGAGTTCGCGATGGAAGCAGCAAAAACATTGGCAAAACATGATATTCCAGCCTTTGTCTTTGAAAGCTTACGTCCGACGCCAGAATTATCTTTTGCTGTGCGTTACTTAAAAACCTTTACTGGAATCATGATCACTGCTTCTCACAATCCAGCCGAATACAATGGCTACAAAGTATATGGGGAAGATGGTGGGCAAATGCCACCAGCAGATGCGGATGCATTGACAAAATTTGTTCGGGAAATTGAAAATCCGTTGGAGATCCCTGTATTAAGTGAAGAAGAAGCCAAAAACAGCGGCTTGATCTCTATTATTGGCGAAGAAATCGATACTGCCTATCTGAAAGAAATCAAAGAAGTCACGATCGATCAAGAATTGATCGATACGGTGGGCAAAGATTTGAAACTTGTCTATACACCACTTCACGGAACAGGGCGGATGCTTGGCGAGAAAGCGTTGAAACAAGCTGGTTTCCAACAATTCATTATTGAACCCTCACAAGCGGTTGCTGATCCAAACTTCAGTACAGTAAAATCACCGAATCCAGAAGAGCACTCTGCCTTTGAATATGCGATTGCTTTAGGAGAAAAAGAAGGTGCTGATCTATTGATCGCAACAGATCCAGATGCCGATCGCTTAGGGGCTGCAGTAAGAATGCCAGATGGCAACTACCAAGTCTTGACAGGTAACCAGTTAGGTGCATTGATGATCCGTTACATTCTAGAAGCCCATAAAACAGCTGGAACATTGCCAGAAAATGCAGCAGTCTTAAAATCGATCGTTTCTAGTGAATTGCCAACAGCGATCGCTAAATCCTACGATGTTGATATGATCAATGTTTTAACTGGCTTTAAATTTATTGCCGAAAAAATCCAACAATTTGAAACAGACCATTCTCAAACTTTCATGTTTGGCTTTGAAGAAAGCTATGGCTACTTAGTTAAACCATTCGTACGGGACAAGGACGCGATCCAAGCGCTCGTTTTATTAGCAGAAGTGGCTGCTTTTTACAAACAATCAGACAAAACATTGTATGATGGTCTGCAAGATATTTTTGAAGAGTACGGCTACTATGCAGAAAAAACGATTTCTGTAACGATGAGCGGCATGGAAGGGGCAACTAAGATTGCTGCCTTGATGAAGACTTTCCGTGAAAAAGCACCTTCCGTCTTCGCAGGAACCCCTGTCGTGCAAACAGAAGACTTTAAATTGTTGACTCGTGTGGGCTTAGATGGTCACCAACAAAAAATGACCACACCGCCTTCTGATGTTTTGAAATACACCTTGGAAGATGAAAGCTGGATTGCTGTTCGTCCTTCTGGGACCGAACCTAAAATCAAGTTTTATATTGGTGTAAAAGGCGATACGGCAGAAGAAGCAGAACAAAAAATTGCTGATCTGCAAGCAGCGATCGAAGAAATCACAGGTGAATAAAGTCATCTGATGTCTTCATAATCAAAAAAATTGCAATTGACTGAATGATCCGAGTGGTAGAAAAAGAAGCGTTCGCTTCCCTCAGCAAACAGGTGTTGAGGGACCGAAGCTTCTAAAGGGAATTTTCTGACGCTTGGATCTATTCTTGTCTTTTAGCTCGTTTCTTCTCCTTGATCGTCGAGCATTGATTGACAAGCTGTCTATCAAGGGCTAAAATGCAAAAGGAAATAAGAGAGGATGTGGCGCGATGACTACGCCGAAACTAGAAGAAATTCAGCAAGTAACACAGATTTTTAAAATGCTTAGTGATCCCACTAGACTAAAAATTTTGTTGTCTCTTCAAGAAGGAGAGCGCAATGTCACTTCGATTGCAGAACAAGTACATATGGAACAATCAGCAGTTTCTCATCAGCTGAAACTTTTGAAAGATAATCGGATCGTAAAGTCGGAAAGACAAGGAAAAACCATCCTTTATAGTCTTGATGACAAACATGTTGTGGATATTTTGCAAAAAACATTCGAACATATCCATCACCGTTAAAACTAGGGCGAGAATTTCTCAAAAGTCCTAGTTTTTTCTTATTGTTTTTGGTATGCTAGTGGAAATATTAAAATTAGATGAACGGTTTTTAATAACGTTTTCAGTTAGGGGGCATTATGGGTAAGCAATTGAACATTGGATTATTAGGAATGGGTGTTGTCGGCAGCGGGGTATGCCAAGTGTTGGCAGAGCAAAAAGAAGCCATTCTGGCACGCACAGGAGTCAGTGTGCAAATCACGAAAGCATTAGCTTCGCCTTACGAGGATAAGTCTGCGTTAGCGGCTAAGTACGGGTTTGCGTTGACGAATGAGGCAAATGAGTTGTTTGAAGATGAGACCATCGACGTAATTGTGGAATTGATCGGGAAGATCGATCCGGCAAAAGCGTTTATTTCAGCTGCTTTAGAAAATAAGAAGCACGTTGTGACGGCAAATAAAGACTTGATTGCCACCCATGGACCTGAACTGCTGGCAATCGCTGAAAAAGCCGGGGTGTCTCTTTATTATGAAGCCAGCGTGGGTGGTGGCATTCCGATCTTGCGTACATTGAGCACCCACTATCTGCCTGATACCATCACAGGGATTTTTGGTATCGTCAATGGGACGACCAATTATATGCTGACAAAAATGACGGAAGATGGCATGACCTATGAAGATGCTTTGTCACAAGCCCAAGCAAAAGGTTTTGCCGAATCAGATCCTACTAATGATGTTGACGGTATTGATGCGGCCTATAAAATGGTGATCCTGACCAAATTTGCTTTTGGGAAAACGATCCATGTTGCTGATGTGGCAACAAAAGGCATCCGCGGCTTAGCTGTGGCAGATATTAAGCAGGCACAAGCCTTTGGTTATGAAGTGAAGTTGATCGGTGCAGCACAAAAGACAGTTGACGGTTCCCTTACTGTGTCAGTTGGACCTGTATTAGTGCCGAAAAACCATGCGTTAGCGACGATCCAAAACGAGTTTAATGGCATTTTTATCGAGAGTGAAGGCATCGATCAATCAATGGTTTATGGACCAGGAGCAGGATCACGACCAACGGCCACCAGCGTGGTAGCGGATTTGACCGTTTTAGCAAAAAATAAAAGCTTTGGGATCGTTGAACCTTTTCTAACTTTTGAAAAAGAAACAGCATTAGCATCTGTAGAAGAAGTCCCTAGCCAGCATTATGTGTCTTTTTCAAGTCAAGAGATCAAAGGGAACGCTCTTCCAGAATGGTTTGCGTTTGAGCAAACGGTGTTCAACGAAGCAGACCAACGAATAGCTGGAATCACCAATCCAATGAGCGAAAAAGAGTTAACAGAAAAACTCGCAACTTATACCGATGCACAAGACATACAAATAATGAAAGTGATGGAGGAATAAACATGTATCAAGGATTATTGCATCAATACAAGGAATATCTGCCAGTCAACGAAAATACACCAGCATTGTCGCTGGCTGAAGGCAACACGCCGTTGATTCCCTTACCAAGCCTTTCCAAGGAATTAGGGATTCAATTGTATGGAAAATACGAAGGGCTGAATCCGACAGGCTCTTTTAAAGACCGAGGGATGGTCATGGCGGTGGCAAAAGCGGTGGAAGAAGGTGCCAAAGCAATCGTCTGTGCATCGACAGGAAATACCAGTGCGGCAGCAGCAGCTTATGCGACCAGAGCGGGGATCAAAGCCTATGTTGTTATTCCAGATGGCAAGATCGCTATGGGAAAATTGGCGCAAGCAATCGTTTATGGAGCCGACATCATTTCGATCCCAGGAAACTTTGATGAAGCGTTAAAAGCAGTACGAGATATTGCAGAAACCGAAGCCGTGGCGCTAGTAAACTCAGTCAATCCTTATCGTTTAGAAGGACAAAAAACAGCGGCCTTTGAAGTATGCGAACAATTAGGACAAGCACCGGATGTTCTTGCGATTCCTGTCGGTAATGCAGGGAATATCTCGGCATATTGGAAAGGGTTCAAAGAATGGCATGAGAAAAAAGGCACCGCGTTGCCAAGAATGCATGGGTTTGAAGCTGAAGGTGCTGCTGCGATCGTCCGTGGTGAAGTCATCGAACAACCAGAAACGATTGCTACAGCGATTCGGATCGGCAATCCAGCCAGCTGGCAGTTGGCAGAAGCCGCTCGTGATGAATCAAATGGACACATCGATGCAGTAACCGATGAGGAAATTTTGAATGCTTACCGTAAAATTGCTGCGCAAGATGGTGTGTTTATTGAACCAGGCTCAGCTGCCTCGCTGGCTGGTGTCATCCAGCACGTGAAAGCAGGTAAAATCAAACCAGGTGAGACTGTCGTTGCCGTCTTTACTGGAAATGGTCTGAAGGATCCTGATACAGCTATCAAAGCGACAGAAGTAACCATCAATAAGATGAGTGATTTAGAAGAAATGCGTCAGCATCTTCGTGAAGGAGTTGCCAATCTATGAAGATCCGCGTTCCTGCAACCAGTGCGAACTTAGGGCCTGGTTTTGATTCCTGCGGGATTGCCCTGTCAAAGTATTTGTTCATTGAAGTTTTAAAAGAAAACGATACGTGGGAAATCATCCATGAGCTAGGTTCAGAGATCCCAACGGATGAAACCAACTTGCTTTTGCGTGTGGCATTGAAATTAGCACCAAACATGAAGCCTTTGAAAATCCGAATGAGTTCGGACATTCCTTTGGCAAGAGGCTTAGGCAGCAGTTCCTCGGTGATCGTCGCCGGGATTGAACTAGCCAACCGCATGGCCCACATGAATCTGAGTGCAGCACAAAAGCTTGAGATCGCAACTGCCATCGAAGGGCATCCTGACAACGTTGGACCAGCGATTTATGGAGATTTTGCGGTTGCTGCTTACGACCATCAGCACAAGCATACGTATTTAGTCAAGCATCATTTTCCAGAGTGCGAGATCATTGCCTATATTCCTCATGAAGAACTGTTGACTGAAGCAAGTCGTCAAGTCTTGCCGCAGACCCTTTCGCACGAGCAAGCTGTCGAAGCCAGTGCGATCGCCAACGTGATGATCGCAGCGGTCATCAATGGCAATCTGCCTCTTGCAGGAAAATTGATGCAACAGGATCGTTTTCATGAAGCCTATAGGGAAAAGCTTGTGCCGCACTTGTCGACCATTCGCCAAATCTGCGAAGAAGAAGGCGGCTATGGCTGTTTCTTAAGCGGCGCAGGTCCTACGGTCTTAGCGATCGTCCCAGAGGAACGGGCAGAACGAATCTCAAAACTTTTGCATGCCTTGGAGAGCAATGCGTATATCGAACAATTACAAATCGATCGTGAAGGGCTGCAAGTGTTCTAAAAGAGAATAATAATAAATGAGCCACAGACCAAAAACGGTGAGCAGAAGATTTTCTGCTCACCATTTTTCATTGCTTCATCGATGTTAGTCTTTCGTTTCTGACGTGTAATAGCTATGATCTTCTAAGTTTAATGCATTTAAAATCATAGAGGCGGTTTCTTCGATGGAAAGAGAAGCGACATTGATCACGACACAGCCTAGTTTTTCATACAGATCATTGGCAAACGTCAGCTCCGCTTTGATTTTTTCTATATCGGAATACGCAGAATCTGGGTTCAAGCCGTAGGAGCGCATCCGTTCTTTGCGAATACTGTTTAACACATTCGGATCGTTTGTTAGCCCGACGATTTTTTTCGGATCGATTTCCCAGAGCTGTTTTGGGATGTGGGCTTGCGGTACTAAAGGCAGGTTAGCAACTTTTAAATTTTTGTTTGCTAGAAATAGACTCAAAGGCGTTTTTGACGTCCGAGAAACCCCTAGTAACACGACATCTGCTTCCAAGAAGCCACGAGGGTCTTTCCCATCATCGTACATAACCGCAAATTCCATGGCTTTGATGCGTTTGAAATAATTTTCGTTCAAGTGGTGCAAAGCCCCTGGCTCTCGTGAAGGTGCTACGCCAGTTCGTCGTTCTACTTCACTTACTGGAGGGGTCAATACGTCGAAATGGTAAAGGTCAGCTTCTTCACAAAAATGATTCGTCAAATCCACAAGTTCTTCTTTGATCAAGGTATGAAGAATAATGGCGTTGTGTTTTTTTGCATCAGACAAAGCTTTGATCAAATGCTCTTTTGTGTGGATAAACGTGCGTCTAAAAAGGTTAAATTCGACGCTGGGGTATTGGGCCATTGTCGCTTGTGCAAGCTTCGATGCCGTTTCGCCGGCAGAGTCCGACAACACGAACATCGTCACTGCGGCACTGGTTTGCAATTTTTCTTGCAAGTCTGGTTGTTCAGGTTCAGTTGGCTTCATAAGAAAAATCCTCTCTTGCTTTTTTATTGATTTCATTATACCATACTTAAGATCGATAGAATCGGAATGATTTTGATTTATCAGGAGGGCCTACGATGAAAAATCAAACACTTATTGAGCATGCCATGACTACATTGAAAGAAAATGGCTTTAAATACACCAAAAAAAGAGAAGCGATCATCACCTATTTAGTGAAACGCAATCGCTATTTGCCAGCCAAGGAAATTCATGAATACATGTCAGAAAAGTATCCTGGCTTGAGCTATGATACGATCTACCGTAATCTGCATGATTTTTCTGAGATCGGTATTTTAGAAGAAACAGAGCTGAACGGGGAGATGAAGTTTCGCTATAACTGCTGTGCAGAATTAGAGGACCATCATCACCATCACTTTATTTGCACGGTTTGTGGCAAAACAAAAGAACTGCATATTTGCCCGATGGACTTCTTCCAAGAACAGCTTCCTGGCTGCTTGATCGAGGGACATCGCTTCGAGATTTTGGGCCGTTGTGAAGAATGTCAATGAAAACCCAAACAAACTTGATGGGATCGAAGACTTTTTTAACAGAATGCCTTGACACTTTTTCAGGGGTTAGCTATAATTTTTAAAGGACAGTCGTGTTTTTTGGGATTTTATTTCAATAACAACTACGGTTACTTTTTAAGCTCGGAGGGAGGGAATTTACATGTCAAAAACAGTCGTTCGCAAAAACGAATCACTTGACGATGCTCTTCGTCGCTTCAAACGTTCCGTGTCAAAAGCGGGTACTTTACAGGAATCTCGTAAACGTGAATTTTACGAAAAACCTAGCGTAAAGCGTAAGAAAAAATCTGAAGCAGCTAGAAAACGCAAAAAATTCTAATTTTCTACTGTTTTGAGAATTGGAGCTGGTAGTGTGACACTACTAAGTACACTGAATGATGACATGAAGACAGCGATGAAAGCCAAAGACAAGGAAACCTTGCAGGTGATCCGCATGTTGAAAGCATCAATTCAAAATGAGCAGATCAAAAAAGGTTCTGACTTGAATGAAGAAGAAGAGTTGACCGTTTTGTCTCGTGAGATGAAACAGCGTCGTGATTCTTTAAATGAGTTTGAGAAAGCTGACCGAAATGATCTAGCAGAGAAAGTCAAAGTTGAAATTGCAGTTGTTGAAAAATATTTGCCAGCACAACTCGATGAAGCGGAAATCCGCCAAATCGTCGCTGGAGCGATTGAAAAGACTGGTGCTTCTTCTTCCAAAGAATTTGGAAAAGTGATGGGTGCTGTAATGCCACAAGTTAAAGGCAAAGCAGACGGCAATCAAGTCAATGCGATCGTTAAAGAATTATTGGATCAAATGTAAGCTCACGCCGCAAGTATGGATGACATGCTTGCGGCTTTTTTTTCTGATTTCGAAAACTTAAAAAAAGCATAAGGACAAGGGGAAACGACTGTTGTGCTTGATAAGTAATTTTTCTTTTTTCCATCTTATGTTATTATTAATAAGAACGCCAAAAAAGGAGCTGTAACATATTTGACAGACAAAACAATAACGATCGAGATAACACTTAGTGAAAACGATGACGTTCGTTTATTATTAGGTGCCCACGATAAGAACATCAAAATTATTGAAGACTCCACAGGAACGGTCATTCACACTCGTGGTGAGCTGATCCAAATCGTAGGAGAAACTGAAGCCGCTGAAAAGGCACAATCCGTGATTCGGGCTTTGCAAGAGTTGATCAAACGAGGCATCAATATCAGTACCCCTGATGTGATCACTGCGTTGAATATGGTGAATAAGGGCAGTCTTGATTATTTCAAAGATATGTATGAAGAAGAGATCATCAAAGACCGTAACGGCAAACCGATCCGAGCGAAAAATGCTGGGCAAAAAAAATATATCGAAGCCGTCCGTAAACATGATGTAGTGTTTGGTGTCGGCCCCGCTGGAACCGGAAAGACCTTCTTAGCAGTCGTAATGGCAATTGCAGCTCTAAAGAAAGGCCAAGTGCAAAAAATCATTTTGACACGTCCCGCCGTTGAAGCAGGAGAAAATCTTGGTTTCCTACCAGGAGACTTGAAAGAAAAAGTCGATCCTTACTTACGCCCCGTTTATGATGCGTTGTATCAAATTTTTGGGATGGATCATACGAACCGTCTCATGGAACGAGGCGTCATTGAGATCGCACCCTTGGCATATATGCGTGGACGTACGCTAGAAGATGCCTTTGTCATTTTAGATGAAGCGCAAAATACGACGATCGCTCAAATGAAAATGTTTTTGACCCGTTTAGGATTCAACTCTAAAATGATCGTCAATGGCGATACCAGCCAGATCGATTTGCCAAAAGGGACTTTAAGCGGCCTGATCCACGCCGAACGGACGTTACAAGAGATCCCTAAAATTGCTTTTGCTAATTTTGAAGCAGGAGATGTCGTGCGGCATCCAGTTGTTGCCGAGATCATTCGCGCATATGAAGAAGCAGATCTTAAAGACAAGCGCTGATCGTCTTTTAGGAGGAGAACTATGATCATTCAACCACTACGGAAATTTAGAGAAAGACTTGGGAAATTCTATCTACCAGTTTTGATGTTCCTTTTCTTTCTTTTTTCGATTGGTATCATGTACACCAGCGTCAAACAAAACAATGTCGATTATAGCGAAGGTCAAGTGGCGGAAGAAAATATCCGTGCCAATAAAACGATCGAAAATACCGCTGCGACGGAACAAAAACGTAAACTGGCTGCCGAAGCTGTACCACCAGAGTATACGTATCAGGATACACTGGCGCAAACGCAGCATGATCGTATCGATCATTTATTTGACTTAGTTGCTTCAGTCAAAAAATCAGTGGATGAAGCTCATGAAAAAAAAGTGGCTGAAGCCGATGAGGATGAAAATATCCCTAAACCTAGTACAGATGAATATATCGCAGCCTTAAAACAAGAATTTGAAAAAATGAGTGATGATGAACTAGATTTTTATCAGTCATTTACCAATAATTTTTTGACGACGATGTTCTCATTAAGTGATGATGAATTAAATACAGTGCGTACCTATGCGCTACAATTAATAGATGAACAAATGGCGAAACAGATCCGCCAAACGGAATTAAGTACGTTTCGTTCTGAGGCGGAAGATAAGATCCAGTTCTTAGATGTTAGCTCAGATATGGCTTCTGTCTTACGTTTCTTAGTCAATCAAGGAATCGTCGTGAACGATATCCCAAATGAAAAACGGACAGAAGAAGCACGGCAAACCGCCATGGATGCTGTTCCTCCAGTGATGATTTATCAAGGAGAGATCATTGTCCGTGAGGGCTCGCAGATCGATGCCAATGCCCTAGAGAAGCTGCAGCTTTTAGGAATGACTAATCAGACCTTTTCTGTTTTTCCATTGATCGCTTTAGTGTTAGCAACAGTCTTACAGATGCTGATGGTGTTTTATTATACGAAACAGACGAAAGACGTGGAAAAACGGATGAATGCGGTCACGTTTTATATTTTGGCAATGGCATTCAGTATTTTGATCATGAAGTTTTTCCAACTTTTCCAATCTGAATTAGTGACCTTTATCCCGCTGTTTTTCCCAGCTGCGTTTACACCGTTGATCCTGAGTATTTTCTCCAGCCGTCGTTTGGGGATTTTGTCTGCGATTTTCCAAGTAATCAGTGCACTCTTTATTTACTTTGATTCTAGCGGAACCAACTTGTTGACGACCGTCTTAGTCACCTATTTGTTCTCTGGCTTGATGGGAACGATGATCAAGCGCGCCCGCATCGCTAGTCAAGGGAAAACGGCAGTAGCGTGGGTGATCGTCTTTCCGCTCTTACTGAGTTTTGTGCTGGTGATTTTCCAAGGAATGGATTTTGCTCGCGGGAACACTTGGACCACGATCATTTGTGGTTTAGCAGGCTCTCTCTTAAGCTATTTGCTAACGATGGGACTACATCCTTACATCGAATTGTTGGTGACGGATGAGAGTATGATCGTGTTAAATGAATTGAGCAACCCGAATCATCCATTATTAAAACAGTTGCTGGAAGAAGCGCCAGGAACATATCATCACAGTATGATGGTTGCCAATCTTAGTGCCAATGCCGTTGCCGAAATCGGCGGGCAAAGCTTACTGACTCGTGTGGCTTGTTATTACCATGATATCGGCAAGGTCAAACATGCCAATTTCTTCGTAGAAAATTTACCTGCTGGTGCCGAAAACCCGCATAATTTCTTGTTGCCTGAAGACAGCAAACAAATTATCTTCGGTCACGTGATCGATGGGGCGGAAATTCTCGAAGAAGCCAAAATGCCCCGCATGGTGATCGACATTTGTCGTCAACACCATGGCACGACCTTGATGCGGTATTTCTACGTGAAAGCCAAAGAGCGTAATCCCGAGGTAACGGAAGAAGATTTCCGTTATCCTGGTCCAAAACCGCAAACACGAGAAGCTGGCGTTGTGAGTATCGCGGATAGTTGTGAAGCAGCTGTTCGAGCGATGGAAAATCCAACAAATCAAAAGATTCAAGAATTTGTTGCAAATCTCATCAATGATCGGATCTTAGACGGTCAACTGGATGAAACAGGCCTTACTTTGAAAGAAATCCGAATGATTGAAAAATCACTGGTCAACGGACTTTGCAGTACCTTCCATTCACGGATCAAATATCCAAAAATGAAGTCGGAAGCAGAGAAAATGAAAGAAGAACAAGAAAGAAGAGAGCGCTAATGGAGATTACCTTTTTAGATGAGACAAATTCAGTGGGGGAAACCAAGATCAAAGAGATCGAAGGACTGTTGCAATTTGCTGCAGGACATTTAGAACTTCCAGAGGATACAGAAATGTCCGTCACATTTATGGACAATGCGGCGATCCAAGAAATCAATCGGGAGTACCGCGGCAAAGATATGCCAACAGATGTCATTAGTTTTGCCTTTGAAGAAGAAACAGATGAAGAGCTGTCGATCATTTTTGACAAAGCCCTTGAAGAGCTGCCGCGTGATCTTGGAGATATTATGATCTCCATTGAACGAGCGAAAGAACAAGCTGCTGAATACGGGCACACCTATGATCGGGAGCTGGGTTTCTTGGCGTTACATGGTTTCTTGCATATCAATGGCTATGATCATATGACACCTGAAGATGAAAAGGAAATGTTTGGATTGCAAAAGGAAATACTGGATGCCTATGGACTCAAAAGATAAGAATATTGGGAAAAACAAACAATTTATTTCGTCGATCGAATTTGCTTTCACTGGTATAAAAACCGTCTTTAAAGAGGAACGCAATATGCGTAAACATGTTGCACTAGGAATCGTTGCGATCATTGCAGGCTTTATTTTCCGTTTGAGTCAAATGGAATGGCTCTGGTTGCTGCTAGCTGTTTTCTTAGTCTGGATCGTTGAGATCATCAACACCGTCTTTGAAAACGTCGTAGATATGTTTACAGATTTCCATTTCCATCCTATCGGAAAAAAAATCAAAGATATGGCAGCTGGTGCCGTGCTGATGACCGCAGTTTTTGCGTTAGTCGTCGCAGCGATCATCTTCTTGCCAAAATTGCTGCAGCTCTTCTGATGCGCACCAAAACACAAGATAAAGGGGAACAACAATGACAACACACAAATCAGGCTTCGTTGCGATCGTCGGGCGGCCAAATGTTGGGAAATCAACACTACTAAATCGAGTCGTAGGACAAAAAATCGCGATCATGAGTGACAAAGCGCAAACGACCCGTAACAAAATCCAAGGGGTCTACACGACGGATGACGCACAGCTGATCTTTATCGATACACCAGGGATCCACAAACCCAAACACCGTTTAGGCGATTTTATGGTTGAAACCGCCTATAGTGCACTGCGAGAAGTTGACGTGACGCTATTTATGATCAGTGCGGACCAAAAGCGTGGCAAGGGCGATGATTTTATTATCGAACGATTGCGCCAAAGTCAGACACCGGTTTTCCTCGTGATCAATAAAATTGATAAAGTCCATCCAGATGCCTTATTGGCAATTATTGAAGACTACTCCTCACAAATGGACTTTGCTGAGATCGTACCGATTTCCGCAACAGAAGGCAATAATTTCGAAACGTTAATGAAGCTACTGATCGATGAAATGCCAGAAGGGCCTCAGTACTTCCCAGAGGATCACATCACGGATCATCCAGAATACTTTATCGTTTCCGAATTGGTGCGGGAAAAAGTCTTGCTACTGACCAGAGATGAAGTACCTCACTCAGTAGCGGTCGTGGTTGACTCCATGAAACGAGACCACAATGACAAGGTGCATATTCAAGCGACGATCATTGTCGAACGTGACAGTCAAAAAGGCATTATCATCGGCAAAGGCGGAAAAATGCTGAAACAGATCGGTACGAAAGCTCGTTTAGACATTGAACACTTGTTAGATGACAAAGTCTTCTTGGAATTATGGGTAAAAGTTCAAAAAGATTGGCGCGACAAGCAAACATTCTTAACAGATTATGGCTATCGCAAAGATGAGTATTGATGACATGCAGATCAAACATGATCTGTTTTAATGAAGAAAAACTGATGCAGTTAGCGAACTGGATCAGTTTTTTTAAAGAAATGGGGTGCGACGATGAATCTTGTTGAAACAAAAGGAATCTTACTTTTTTCAAAAGACCATAAAGAAAAAGACAAGCTAGTCAAAATCTTTACGGAATCTGCTGGGAAGCAAATGTTTTATGTCAAGGGTGCCCATCGGAAAAACAACCCCTTGGCACCAGCGCTGCTCTCCTATACTGAAGCCACCTACATGGGAACCATCAAAACGGAAGGCTTGTCCTTTTTAAACAATGCCAAAGACATCCATCCTTTTCGTACGATCCAAAGTGATATTTTTATTGCTGGTTATGCAACCTACTTATTGAATTTGGCTGATTCTGCTATTGATGATCGGGTCTATGACCCACATCTATACCAATTTTTACATGAGGCCTTGCAATTAATGGACCAAGAAAACGACGCAGAGATCATCACCAATATCTTTGAGATCCAGATTTTGCACCGTTTCGGGATCACCCCGAATTGGACCCATTGTGCGATCTGCGGAAAAACCGACGGTCGGTTTGACTATTCCTCAAAATATAGCGGTATTTTATGTGAACAGCACTGGGGGATGGACGAACGTCGTTATCATGCTGATTCTCGGGCGATCCATTTTATTCGCTTATTTTCGCAAATATCCTACGAGCAGATTGCTTCAATCAAATTAAAGCCAGAAACGAAAGCTGCGATCCGACGAGTGATTGATTTATTATATGATGAATATGTGGGCATTTATCTAAAAAGTAAGAAGTTTATCGATCAGATGGGGCAATGGCAAGACGTCTTAAAACCGAAAAATCAATGATAGAGTTGGCGAAACTTTAATGGAGTTAAGCCGACTCTTTTTTTGAATAATGCTGTAAAGTGACTTGCATCTTGAAACCCCACTGCGAAGGCAGCTTGTTGAATGGGCAGATCTGGCTGTGCCACCAAAAGCTCTTTGGCTCGGGTCATGCGGTAGTTCAATAAATATTGTGCAGTAGATTGCCCCAAAAAACGTTGGAACAAACGTGAGAGATACTGTGGTGACACATAGACGAGCCCTGCTAGTTCTTTGATCGTGATCGCCTGATCGTAATTCGTTTCGATTTCTTGTATAACGGGAACCAGATATTGTTGGAACAGCGGGTGTTTTTCTGTCGGATTCCCTGAGCGTTCTTGCATGATCGCCAATAAAAAGCGGTAACATTCGCTAGAAGCCCGTAGCGGGTCCCAACTGATTTGTTGGTCTTCTTTGATCCGTTGATTGATCCAGGTGACATAAGAAAAGGTTTCTGACTCTTCAGCTAATATATAGGGCTGATTCGTGTACTGCTTTAACACCTCAGCTGCCAAAGGGCCTTGGAATGTGGCGAAGGATGTTTTCCAATTAGTCAATGGATAATAGCGATGGGGCGTAAAAGGAAAAATCAAAATGCCTTCACTCGGACGTAAGATAAACGATTCCTGACCAAATGTGATTCGGCCTTCCCCTTGCTCGGTTTGCAGCCAATGGAAGTAGGGATAGCCATCAGGACGAGCGACGTCATCTTGCGCCCAATCGTTGCCGATGCTTTCCAGAGATAAAGGCAGCTGCTGATTGGTTTGATAAAAGTAGATAGGCATAGTGTACCTCCGTGTTTCGAAAAGTTATAAAATAGTGTTTCATGTATTATACTACAACAGAATGAAAAGCCTTACAATAAGAGAGTAGAAATCATTTTATTTTAAAGGAGCGTTCACTTACATGACAAAATTTTTTGATAGAATTCTATTTGGCGGCGATTATAATCCAAATCAGTGGCCGAAAGAGATTTGGGAAGAAGACATTCGGATCTTTAAAAAAGCAAGTATCAATAGCGCGACCGTCAATGTTTTTTCATGGGCAAAGATCCAACCCTCTGAAAATTGTTATGATTTTGAGGAATTGGATCAAATCATCGAAAAATTAAGTACGGAAGGTTTCGACATCGTCTTAGCCACTTCCACAGCTGCTTTGCCAGCTTGGATGTTTAAGAAGTATCCAGAAGTCGCTCGCACCGATTATGATGGACGCCATCATAAGTTTGGGCAACGGCACAATGCCTGTCCCAACAGTTTGGTTTATCAAAAATACGCAGAACGCTTGGCAACGAAATTAGCCGAACGTTACGGCGAAAATCCACAAGTGACTTGTTGGCACATCAATAATGAATACGGCGGCGAATGTTATTGCGACAACTGTGAAAAAGCGTTTCGTGTCTGGTTAAAGGATAAATATCATACGATCGAAGCACTGAATAAAGCCTGGAATATGGAATTTTGGGGTCATACCGTGTATGAATGGGATGAAATCGTGCTGCCAAATGCGCTGTCAGAAGGAATCGGCTATGACAAGACGGCATTTGCAGGAATTTCTATTGACTACCGACGGTTCAACTCGGATAGCCTTTTAAAAAACTACATGATGGAGCGGGACGCTATTCGGAAAATCGATCCCACAACACCGATTACAACGAATTTGATGGGAACCTTTAAAGGACTGGATTATTTCAAGTGGGCAAAGGAAATGGACCTTGTTTCGTGGGATAATTATCCATCGTACAATACGCCATGGAGCTTAGTAGCCATGACCCATGATTTGATGCGCGGGTTAAAACAGCAACCCTTTATGCTGATGGAACAAACACCTTCCCAACAAAACTGGCAGCCTTATAATTCATTAAAAAAACCAGGACAGATGCGGGCGCAAAGCTATCAAACGATTGCTCATGGGGCAGATACGATCCAATACTTCCAATTGCGACGTTCCATTGGTGCTTGTGAGAAATTTCATGGTGCGGTCATCGAACATGTCGGTCATGAAGACACGCGGGTTTTCCGAGAAACAGCAGCTCTTGGGGCTGAATTAGCGCAGCTTTCAGACATCATTGGCACGCAAACCCAAGCACAGGTTGCTGTGATTTTCGATTGGGACAATTATTGGGCTTTAGAATATACGAGTGGTCCAACCGTTGACCTGAAATATGTGGAACAGATCCATCGCTACTATCGCTATTTTTACGAACAAAATATTGCGGTCGATTTGGTTCCCGTGGATGCTGACTTATCAAAATACAAGCTAGTCGCAGCTCCGGTTCTGTACATGATCAAAGAAGGGATGCAAGAGCGGCTAACTGATTTCGTTATGCAAGGCGGTGCTTTACTTACAACGTATATGAGCGGCATCGTTGATCAATCAGACAATGTTCACTTAGGCGGTTACCCTGGCACCTTGCGGGAGTTAGCTGGCATCTGGGTGGAAGAAATCGATGCATTAGCGCCAGAACAATCAAACGGGGTTTCGTTAGTTAATGAAGAACTTACAGGAACAAGTAATTTAGTCAGCGATTTGATCCATTTAGAAAACGCCGAAGCGCTAGCGCATTACACGAGCAATTTCTATGCAGGAATGCCGGCAGTGACCAAAAATACATTTGGCGATGGAACCGTCTATTACTTTGGTGGACAGTTGGAAGATCAGCTGCAAGATCAGCTTTTCAAAACGATCGTCGAAGAGTCCGATATTACCCCAGTGATCGAGGAGGCAACAAAACTAGAAATTGCCTGTCGTGAAAATGAAGAGGCGAAATTTTTCGTCATCATCAATTTCCACGAAGAAGCACAACCGCTGCCAGAAATGTTTATTGGAAAAACGGATCTTCTGACGGGTAAGGTTCTTTCTTCAGAAATGATGCTGACGCAATACACCACCTATATCGTCAAAGAGGGGCGTAACTGATGCGAACTTTTGCTATTGAAGATGACTTTTATTTAGACAACAAGCCTTTTAAAGTGATCTCTGGAGCGATCCATTATTTTCGTGTCGTTCCTGAATATTGGCAAGATCGCTTAGAGAAACTACGCTTGATGGGCTGTAATACCGTCGAAACCTATGTTCCTTGGAATCTTCATGAAGCACAGGAAGGTGTCTATCAATTTGATGGGATCCTTGATTTGCGGCGATTTATCCAAACGGCACAAGAAGTAGGGCTTTATGTCATTTTGCGACCAGCACCTTATATTTGTGCGGAGTGGGAATTTGGGGGACTGCCTTATTGGCTATTGCAAGACCCTATGATGAAGCTTCGGTTTGATTATCCCCCATTTATGGAAAAAATCACTCGTTATTTCGCCCATTTGTTTACACAAGTGCGGGATCTGCAGATCACCCAAGGCGGTCCGATTATAATGATGCAAGTAGAAAATGAATACGGCAGCTATGCCAATGATAAAGAGTATTTGCGGAAAATGGTGGCTGCGATGCAGCAGCATGGTGTAGAAACGCCGTTAGTGACCTCTGACGGACCTTGGCACGATATGCTAGAAAACGGCAGTATCAAAGACTTGGCATTGCCTACGATCAACTGCGGCTCCAACATCAAGGAAAATTTTGAAAAACTTCGAAAATTTCACGGAGAAAAACGGCCACTGATGGTCATGGAATTTTGGATCGGCTGGTTTGATGCCTGGGGTGACGACCAGCATCATACGACCTCAACACAAGATGCAGTAAAGGAATTGCAGGATTGTTTAACATTAGGTTCTGTCAATATCTATATGTTTCATGGCGGGACCAACTTTGGCTTTATGAACGGGTCAAATTATTATGAACGCTTAGCGCCGGATGTCACTAGTTATGATTACGATGCCTTGTTGACAGAATGGGGAGAACCTACTGCCAAATACCAAGCCTTCAAAAAGGTGATCGCTGACTATGCGGAAATTCCTGAGTTTCCCTTGAGTATGGAAATTGAGCGAAAAGCTTATGGAACATTCTCAGTGAAAGAACGAGTCTCCTTGTTTTCGACGATCGACACGATCAGTCAACCGATTATAAGTAATTACCCGTTATCGATGGAAGCCTGCAATCAAGCGACAGGTTATATCTATTATCGCTCACTGATTGGGCCTGCTCGGAAGATTGCCGACTACCGTCTGATCAATACGATGGATCGTGCCCATACGTTTATCAACCAGGAACTTTTGCGCATCGATTACGATCAAGAAATCGGTCAAACCTACAGTTTCGATTTATCAGAATCAGAAAACGAGTTGGGGATCTTAGTGGAGAATATGGGGCGGGTCAATTATTCCGTAAAAATGAACCATCAGCACAAAGGCATCAAAGACGGTGTGATCATCAACGGTGCCTTCCAAAGCAACTGGGAAATCTATCCCTTACCGATGGATAATTTGCATGCCATTGATTTCCAAGGAAAATGGCAAAAAGGACAACCAAGTTTCTCACGCTTTGAATGTGCTTTTGATGAATGTGCAGATACTTTTATCGAATTGCCAGGCTGGGGTAAAGGGTTTGTCCAAGTCAATGGTCATACGATCGGCCGTTTTTGGGAAAAAGGACCGCAGCAGCGCTTGTACGTCCCAGCACCGTTTTTAAAAATCGGAATGAATGAGATCATCGTTTTTGAAAGTGATGGGAAAATCGCTGATGAGATCGTCTTTCATGATCAGGCGGATTTAGGTCCAGAAGCATAAAAGTTCAAATTAATCATTGACAAACCCTAGCTTCAACTACTATCATAAGGGTAATCGAATCCGTGCTATGATCGGAAGAAAGAAAGAAGACCATTCCATGAAGCGAACTTGGGAGAGTGAAAGCCAAGTTGGAACCTTATTTCGCAGGCGTCCGTGAGCATGATCAATGAAGCTGCCGACTTGTCGGAAGTAGGGTGGAACCGCGAATTTATCGTCCCTATATCTATACAAAGTGTATAGATATAGGGACTTTTTTATGTTTCACACCAAGAATAGCCAAGAACAAAGGAGGGTTTTTATGTTATTTGATATGACGATTCCAGCAAGTGCGTTTACCGAAAAAAAGCTCAAAGTATTAGCAAGTATTCCACTGCAAGTTCGCCTTTTAAAGGATGAACAGCTTTTACATGAATTTACAACGAGTCCAGACCAAATGCTTTACGACTTATCGGATGTTTTAGAAGCAGATGTCGTGGTCGAAGTGAAATTGATCCCTGGATCAGTTGTCGAATTTTATCCTGTCGTCAATGCGTTATAAGAAAGGAAGAAAAAGATGAGTAAACTAACTGTGCAAGAGATGATTTTGACCCTGCAAAAATTCTGGTCCGAAAACGGCTGTATGCTGATGCAGGCCTATGATACAGAAAAAGGGGCTGGAACCATGAGCCCATACACATTTTTACGTGCAATCGGTCCAGAACCATGGAACGCCGCTTACGTAGAACCTTCTCGCCGTCCAGCTGATGGCCGCTACGGGGAAAACCCAAATCGTTTGTATCAGCACCACCAGTTCCAAGTCGTGATGAAGCCTTCTCCTGAAAATATCCAAGAGCTTTATTTAGAAAGCCTGCGTCTTTTAGGGATCGATCCATTAGAACATGATATTCGTTTTGTCGAAGATAACTGGGAAAATCCTTCAATGGGTTGTGCAGGTCTTGGTTGGGAAGTTTGGTTAGACGGGATGGAGATCACTCAGTTTACGTACTTCCAACAAGTCGGCGGCTTAGCATGTAAGCCAGTGACATCAGAGATCACTTACGGCTTAGAACGTCTGGCATCTTATATTCAAGAAGTTGAAAGTGTCTACGATCTTGAATGGTCTGCAGGTGTCAAATATGGTGAGATTTTCCGCCAACCTGAGTATGAACATTCAAAATATTCTTTTGAAGTCAGTGACCAAGACTTGCTTTTAGGGAACTTCGATCGTTTTGAAAAAGAAGCAAAACGCTGTATCGATGAACGCTTAGTTCATCCAGCTTACGACTATATCTTAAAATGCAGCCATACCTTCAATTTGTTGGATGCACGTGGTGCAGTCTCCGTCACTGAACGTGCTGGGTACCTCGCACGTATCCGTAACATGGCACGTCAAGTAGCAAAACTATTTGTAGCAGAACGGGAAAACCTCGGTTATCCATTGCTTGATCCAGAAGTGGCGCAAAAACTGATTGAGGAGGGAAAATAAGATGGCACAAAACCTATTATTAGAAATCGGCTTAGAGGAATTACCTGCGCATGTCGTAACCCCAAGTATGAAACAATTACAAGAAAAAACGGCAGCTTTCTTAGATGCTCATGCGTTGCCTTATACAACGATCGAAGCCTATTCCACACCTCGCCGCTTGGCTGTCTATGTCACCGGTATTCCTGAAAAACAAGCGGATACGCAAGAAGAGGTCAAAGGACCAGCGAAAAAAATCGCGTTAGATGATGCAGGCGATTGGTCGAAAGCAGCTCAAGGGTTTGTTCGTGGACAAGGATTGACAACCGATGACATCACCTTCCGTGAATTAAAAGGTGTTGAGTATGTCTATGTAACAAAACATACCCAAGGTCAACCAACCGTTGAGGTATTGAAAGGATTGCAGGAAGTAATCACGAGTTTGACGTTCCCAGTAACGATGCACTGGGCAGACTACGATTTTGAATATATCCGACCAATTCATTGGATCGTAGCACTCTTTGGTGAGCAAGTCATTCCTTTCCAAATCCTTGATATTGTTACCGGTCGCGAGTCAAAAGGTCATCGTTTCTTAGGTGAGGCGGTCACGTTTGATCATGCGGACGACTATTTGGAAAAAATGAAGCATCAATTTGTCATCGCTGATCCAAGCGAACGTCAACAAATGATCACCGCACAAATCAATGCGATCGCTCAAGAAAACAACTGGCGGATCGATTTAGATGAAGACTTACTAGAAGAAGTGACAAATCTAGTTGAATACCCAACAGCCTTTGTAGGGGACTTTGAAGAAAAATATCTTTCTGTCCCTGAAGAAGTATTAGTTACTTCTATGAAAGAACATCAACGTTACTTCGATGTCCGCACCCTTGACGGAGAATTGCTGCCGCACTTCATCTCTGCCCGCAACGGGGATGCTGTGAAAATCGATAATGTTATCAAAGGAAACCAAAAAGTCCTGACCGCTCGTCTAGAAGATGCTGAGTTTTTCTACAATGAAGACAAAAAGCTGACCATTGACCATTGCGTAGAAAAACTTAAGCAAGTCACCTTCCACGAAAAAATCGGCAGCTTATATGAAAAAATGCAACGTGTCGGACTAGCAGCGCAAATCATCGGGAAGACCGTTGGTTTAACACAAGAAGAACTGACCGACCTTCAACGGGCAGCTCAAATCTATAAATTTGATTTAGTGACCAATATGGTAGGGGAATTCCCTGAGTTGCAAGGGATCATGGGGGAAAAATATGCCCTGATCCAAGGAGAGAAACCAGCAGTTGCCCAAGCGATTCGTGAACACTACATGCCGATCTCAGCAGAAGGCGAGCTGCCACAATCAAAAATCGGGGCTGTTTTAGCGATTGCGGATAAATTAGACAGCTTACTTGCTTTCTTCGCTGTTGATATGGTTCCAAGCGGTTCAAACGATCCTTATGCTTTACGCCGTCAAACCTACGGGATTATCCGCATCTTAGCTGAAAAGCGCTGGTACTTCCCATTTGCTCAGTTGCAAGAAGAAATTCGTGAAGCCATTAATGCTCAACCAGAAGTTTTTGGGATTCAACTTGCCGCTGGTCAAGAACAAGTGACCGATTTTGTGAAAGGTCGTCTGCGTCAATTCTTACTCAGCAAAAATACGCGTCATGATGTCATCGAAGCTGTCTTAGGCGCACGTCAAGCAGACATCAGTACGTTGTTTGAAACGGCTCAAATGTTAAGAGAACATCTGCAAGACACCGACTTCAAACCATCGATGGAAGCTTTGACACGGGTGATCAATTTAGCGAAAAAAGCCGAATTGGATCAAGCAGCAATTGATCCTGCCTTGTTTGAAAACGACTCTGAAACTGCCTTGTATGAAGCGGTCTTAACAGTAGAGGACAAGTTCCCACATCAAACGATGGAAGAAAACTACCAAAGCTTAGTGGCACTGCGCCCATTGATCGAAGCTTATTTTGATCAAACAATGGTCATGGTGGAAGATGAACAGATTCGCCGCAACCGTTTTGCCTTGTTGGATAAAATCGCGAAGATGAGTCTGGCAGTGGCTAGTTTAGATGCTTTGATTACGAAATAAAAGAAGCTTGCAGTTGCACGTTTCTAAATAAAAAAAGCTGGAACTGAAAGAATCAGTTCTGGCTTTTTTCTATGTTTCTCGATTTACTTGTGTTCAGTCCCAAGAAAACCGTCCTTTTCGTACAATGAAAGGACGGTTTTTGGTGTTAAATTTTATAGCCGATCCCCCAAACGGTTTTGATATAAGAGGACTTCTTGTGGGTATCGTGCATTTTTTCCCGAAGGTTTCGAACGTGGACCATGATGGTATTATTGGAAGACGTGTAATATTTTTCGCCCCAAACCTCTTGAAACATTTCCTCAGAGCATACCACTTGGCCTTTTCGCTCCATCAATAATTTTAAAATGGAAAATTCGATCGGCGTCAGGGAAAGTTCTTCTTCTTGCAAGAAACATTTTCGCTTATTGACATCTAATTCCAACTCCCTCACGATCAATTTGTTTTGATCTGAGCCGTTGTATTGAGTCGAGCGGCGTATCTGAGCTTTCACCCGAGCGATCACTTCCAACGGACGAAAGGGCTTGGTGATGTAATCATCGGCACCAATTGTCAAACCAGTGATCTTATCGATCTCCTCGGATTTAGCTGTCAACATAATAATTGGGTAATGATGCTTTTTGCGGATGATTTTACACAGGTCAAAGCCAGTGATATCTGGCAGCATGACATCAAGAATCGCCAAAGAAAAGCTGTTTTGCTCGATCTGTACCTGAGCTTCATTCCCATCTGCACAAGTGATGACAGAAAAATTTTCGTTTCGTAAATAAAAGGCAATCAAATCTGAAATTTCTTTTTCATCTTCAACTAAAAGTATCTTTTCCACTCGTATTGACCTTCCTTTTCAGTTAACTGACTTTCTAGTTTTTTCATGTTGATTTGTCGCTAAAGGCAATGTGACGATCATTTGAATCTCATTGTTCTTGCTAGCAGCTCGGATCGTTCCTTGATGCGCCAAAATAATTTCTTTGGCGATCGCCAATCCGAGACCTGCTCCACCTGTCTTGGTTGAACGAGCTTGATCCAGACGATAAAATTTTTCAAATAATGCCTCCAATTGTTCTTGTTCGATCGGCTCACTTTGATTCGCTAGGATAAAAATTGCTGCTTGTTCGTCTACGGTTAGCTGCATTGTGATCGTGGTTTGATCAGGCGCATAGGCAATGGCATTTTTTAACAGATTGTTTAACACTCGCGCCAACTGTTCACTATCGGCTTTTAATTTCAAGCTCTCTGGTCCAGAGTAGCAGATGGTTTGTTCTTTTTCTTTCAGAAGCGGATAGAATTCTTCTTGGATTTGCTTCAGTAAGAAGACGAAATCAAGTTCCCGTTGATACAATTGGATGTCTTGCAGATTAAAACGGGTGATGTCGAAAAATTCATTCATCAGCGTTTCCAAACGCTCAGACTTTTCTAAAGCAATCGTCAAGGATTGCGTCATTTGTTCATTGGTCAAGTTTTTCGTATCCAACAATAGATTGAGATAGCCGATCACTGAAGCCAAGGGAGTCTTCAAGTCATGCGCCAAATAGGTGATCAAGTCCTTGATGCGCTGTGTTTCTTCCTTTAAAAGAGCCTCATTGCGGTTCATCGAATCTTTTATTTTTAATAATTCATGATCGATCGCTAGGCTGCCCGTCGAACTTGCTTCCGATTGAGAGAAAAAGAGCTGAATTCCTTCGGCGATCCTTGCAATTTTTTTCCTTGAAACATAACGATAGATAAAATAGCAAATCAAGGTAACGGCAAAAACGAGAAAGAGGGAGAATGCCAAGAACAATTGTTTAACAGGGCGCCAGTCGACAAATGTACCAAGGATCATCCCGCCTTGGCCATCACTTGATTCCACAACTTCCTGTAAAACGAGGTTTGAAAAAAAATTATCCAGCACCATTTGAATGAGTCTCGTTTCCTTTAATAGCCATAAGGCTCCTACCAATAAGAAGAAGCCAACCAGAAAAAAGACAAATGAAGAATATTTACTACGCATGAAACAGTCCTTTCTAACTCGTTCTTGATTCTTTCTTGATTATAGCAAAGAGGAGTAGGAGCGAATAGCTAATTCTTCTTAAGAATTCTTCATATTAATAAAAAAAGAACGGAAAAATTTTATTTTCTTAAGAAATCTTCAGCAGATATTAAGAGAAACGTTCAAAACGGAAATTGATTCAATGGTTAAATAAAGGTGGTCATTCGATTAACCAATCAGGAAGGTGAGATGTTTGAGAAAGCATATGAACAAATCAAAAAAGAGTTTCATGATCATCAGTAGTTTACTGATCATCGGCAGTTTAGGCTGGACGAGTGCCTGGGGGGTTGCTCGTCGTGAAGAACCTTCCATCACTCAAATAACTTTGCAAGATCTGCAACCGAGAGCAGATTTTTACTTAGTAGGAGTCGTTGAACCAGCAAGAACGGTTGAAGTCAAGGTGGATAGCTCAAGAGGATCAGTTGTTGAGAAAAAAGTAGAGGCAGGGGATCAAGTCAAAGTAGGGCAAGCTCTTTTTGTTTACTCTAACCCTGAGGTAGCTTTGGCCATTAAAAAAGCAGAACAGGCGACGGCAAATCGCTCGAGAGCTGTGGAACAAGCAAGACGGCAAACGAATCAAAAATGGGAACAATACAATAAGGTAACGAATCAGCTGGAGGAGACGAAACAAAAAATTGCCAGTGCGGAAGAAGAGGACAAAGAAGGGCTGGAAGATCGTAAAACCGATTTGGAAATGCAGCAAAGTCAATTACTGCTAGAAGCGCAAAACTTGGAAAGCAGCATTGGCGATGCCGAATTAGAGCTGGAACGGGCAGAATTAGAACTACGTTCAGTCAAAGAGCAACATGGCTCAGACGTCGTGGAAGCCGAAATTGATGGAATCGTTAAAGACGTGGACGAGCGACAAATGAATCGAAGCGCAAGTGAAGCGGCCCCAGAGAATCCTTTTATGACGATCGTTGATACCAGTCGGCTCTTTTTAAAAGGGACTGTGGATGAATTTCGCCGCAATCAACTTGAGCCTGGTCAAAAGGTTGAACTTAGAGACCGTAATGGCGGCAGTCAGCGATGGACTGGAAAGATCACCCGAGTTGGGGATATGAAAGAGCCTTCGGTAGTGGTTGAAGAACAAGGCTCAAACCCCAATTTGTCGCAATTTAGTTTTGAGGTCGTTTTGGATGAAAGTGAAGAGCCACCTAGTATTGGCATCCATTGTTTTGTAGAACGCATTGAGGAAGAGCAAACCGCGATCAAGCTGCCCAAATCTTTCGTGTTTTATGAAGAAGATAGGCCCTTCATCTACGTCGTTGAGGACCATAAAATCAGTAAACTATCCGTGGAAATCATGGAAGATGAAACGGATGAAGCCATGTATCTGTTAGAAAGTGAACTGGATATGCAAGTGGTGCTCGTCTTCCCAACAGTTCGGATCCAAGAAGGAATGGATGTGAAACCAAATGATCCAACTGATTGATGTCTGCAAAACGTTCCCACAGGGCACTAGCGAAATTCACGTTTTGAAAAAAATCAACTTAACAATCAATGCTGGCGAGTTTGTTTCCATCATGGGCCGATCAGGATCAGGCAAGTCGACCTTGATGAATATTATTGGCTGTTTAGACACGCCAACAACGGGCAGCTATCTACTTGATGGTAAAAATACCAGTCAAATGAGTGAAGATGAACTGTCCGAGATCCGCAATCAAAAAATCGGCTTCGTGTTTCAAAATTTTGAACTGTTGCCCAAACTATCCGTTTTACAAAATGCTGCCTTACCGCTCTTGTATGCTGGTGTCAATCAGGAAGAACGAACGACTCGAGCAATTCACGCCTTAGAAAGTGTCGGATTGAGGGATCGGATCGATTTTAGGATCAATCAGTTGTCAGGGGGGCAAAAACAACGAGTAGCGATCGCTCGGGCATTAGCAGGAGAAGCAAATGTGATTTTAGCAGATGAGCCGACAGGTTCTTTAGATACCGCTAATAGTCATGAGATCATGGCGTTATTTACTAAGCTGAACCATCATGGAAAAACAGTGGTTTTGATTACCCACGAACAAGAAGTCGCGGACTATGCAAAGCGGCAAATCGTCATTAAAGATGGTGAAGTTGTTGAGGAGGGCACAAGATGACCGAAAATATTCGCTTAGCCATTCACGCAATCTACCAGCATCGTTTGCGTTCCTTGTTGACGATGCTAGGAATCATTGTCGGGATTGCCTCGATCATTTCCATTGTGAGTATCATCAACGGAAATACTGAGAACATGAAAAAGCAGCTGATTGGTGGTGATACTAACTCGATGCGGATTGAATATGACGCCAGAAGTGCTTTTTTAGCGGGCGAAAGCGGCAGAAATGATCGTTTGCCTGATTATGCCCCGCAACTATCAGAAGGAGAGCTGCAAAAGTTGCTGACCATTGATCACGCCAAGAACGTTAGCTTGTTCTATGAAGCCAATCTGACAGTTTTCCAAAGAGACCAGCAAACCGATACGACAGTGCTAGGCATGGATGGCGGGTTCTTTGAAATTTTGCCCCATACGATCCTTGCTGGCAGAGCAATGACTGAAACCGAATTGCAGACACAAAAGCAAGTTGCGGTGATTACGAAAGATTTGGCGGAAATTTTTTTCTCGTATCGTGATCCTATCAATCAACTGATCGAAATCAATGGGACGCCCTTTCGCATCGTTGGCGTAGCTGTTTCTGACACGGAGCAACTGTCAGGGAAATATGTCTTCATCCCTCGAGGCAGCCAAAGTTTCGTCGAAGGAAAGCTCAACCAAAGGCCAACAGTGCTGTTTCAGGCAACGAATGCGGACGTCTTAGAATCAGCAGTCGTTCAAGCCAGCCATGAATTGACCAAGAGTATTCCGCCTTCAGATTTTGTTTTTTCCATCCGCAACTATGATGAAGTGCAGAAAATGACCGATGATATCAATCGATCGAATATGATTTTACTGGGGGGAATTGCTAGCATTTCCTTACTCGTCGGTGGGATCGGTGTAATGAATACGATGCTGGTCAGTGTGACAGAGCGTACCAGAGAGATCGGTTTGAAGAAAGCATTGGGTGCCAAACGTAAAGTGATTTTGCAGCAATTTTTGACAGAAGCAATCGTTTTATCGGTGATCGGGGGGCTGATTGGCATCATCGTCGGTCTGTTGATCAGTCTGATCGCTTTGCGTCTGTTAGAGTATCCGATGACGATCTCATTGTTATCCATTTTGATCAGTGTGTCATTTTCAATGCTGATCGGTACTATTTTTGGTTACTTACCCGCTTATAAAGCGTCGAAATTAAAACCGATCGAAGCATTACGCTATGAATAAAAGGGAGGTGTTTTTTATGAAAAAAAGTCAAACAGCGATTATCTTGTTTGTGGCATTACTTAGTGGTTGTGGTGTTGCTGCGAATGACCCACAGACAAACAACGACAACGTACCCATCAACAATCAAATCAATACGGCGCAAACGCAAACACAATCGAGTCAAAGTGGAGATGAGACGCAAAATAATCACGATCAAACCGATCAGACAAAAGCGCAACAAGTGACTCAGACTGATGCAGAGCGAGCGAATGAGGAATTGGCACAAGCAGATGAAACGGGCACACTCATTCTTATTGATGGTGATCGTTTTGAGATGGAATTGACGAACATTTCTCAAGGAACAGGGGAAGACGGCGAAGTCTTTGATATGGCGATCGCATCTGAGGAAAGATTATCCTTTACGATTACTAGCGAGACTGAGATAAAAGTAATTCTATATGATGCACAATCGCATAATTCTCGAATCGTGGAGGGCTCACGTGCGGATCTGCAGCTTGAACGATCGGTAAGTCTTTATGGGCAGCGAGTAGGTGACACCTTTATTGCCACGAATGTCCTCGTCTTACAAATCAATTAATCGTTATGCTTAAAAGACAACGAAAACAATATTCGCCTGACAGATCACAAGATGATTTGTCAGGCGAGTGTTTATTTTCGGGTCAATTTTACCACTACTTCGCAGCGGGCGGTTTGTGGAAACATATCTACTGATTGCAGATATTCTACGTGAAACACTTTGGCTAATTGGACCAAGTCTCTTGCTAAAGTAGAAACATTACAAGATATATAGACCATCTTTTTCGGTGGTTGTTTCAGCAAAGCTTGCAATAATCGTTCATCCAAGCCTGTCCTTGGTGGATCAACAATGATGCTATCAGGTTTGAAGCCTTCATTGAACCATTTTGGTAAGAGCTCCTCAGCAGTCCCCGTTTCATAATGGGTATTTTGGGCACCAATGCGGCGTGCATTTTCTTGGGCATTTTCAATTGCTTGAGGAATAATGTCCATGCCGCGGACTTCTTTGGCATATGGAGCCACGCTCAACCCAATCGTTCCCACACCGCAATAGGCATCAACGACTGTTTCATTTTTGCTCAAGTCAAGGGCTTTTAACCCTTCTTGATACAAGATGCTGGTTTGCTGTGGATTCAGCTGGAAGAATGCGCGGGCGGACAAGTCGAAGGTCAGTTCATTCAACCGTTCTTCGATCGCTTCTTTGCCCCAAAGATGAATCGTTTCCTCTCCCATGACGACGGACGTTTTTTTGTTTTGCACATTTTGCATGATGGAAACGACTTGCGGCAAGCGCTGATTGATCTCGCGAATCAGCGCATTTTTTTGCGGCAGTTTGACAGAGTTGGTAATGAACACGACTTGAACTTCGCCAGTCGCGATCCCGATACGAACCATCAATGTCCGTAGAATCCCGCTGTTCTTGCGTTCATCGTAAATCGGGATCTGGTATTTATTCAACAATTGGACGATGCCGTTGATCACTTTTTGCGTATCTTGTTCTTGTACGAGGCAATCATCAATGGCGACTAAGCGATGAGACTCCATTTCGTATAAACCCGCTTCGATTCGTTTGGTTTGACTGTTGTAACGCAATTGAAATTGTGCTTTGTTGCGGTAATGCCAAGGAACATCCATGCCTAAAGTATCCCTTAGTTCAAACTGTTGGTAGCCTTTTGGCTTAAATTTTTCAAGTGCTTGTTTCAATAGGTCTTTTTTGAAGTCTAATTGTTTGTCGTAGACTAAGTGCTGCAATTGGCAGCCGCCGCACCGGTCGTAAAACTTGCAGGGTGGTTGGATGCGATCGCTGCTTGGCTTGATGATTTTGGTCATCTTAGCTTCAGCAAAGCGGGGAGATGCTTTGGTGACTTCGGCAATGACCTGTTCCCCCGGTAGAACACGGGGAACAAAGATGATCAGCTTTTTGTAATACCCGATGCCTTCTCCGTTGATCCCCAAGCGTTTGATCGTTAGTTGTAGTTTTTGTCCAAGCTGGACTTGTGTATTTGCCATGTGAACTCCTTAAATAAAATAGTCAGTTCATTTTACCACATTTTTTCAGCTTGATTAGAAGGAATTTCATCGTAGTTGTGGTAAAATAGAATGTACGTTCGCGAGGTGAAGAAGATGAATACAATTATTCGTATCGATAAAGGAAAAGGACCATTTTATGAAGTGGCGACATCAGAAGGTGAAACGCTGCGGGTCTCAGAAGATCTTTTGGTCCGTTTTCGGCTATTAAAAGGCAAGGAACTGAGTGAAGAAGAATTAAAAGAAATCAAAAAAAGTGCGGGGTTTGATTTAGGATTGCAGCAAGCCATGAACTATATCAGCTATCAGCTGCGTTCTGAAATGGAAGTCCGTACCTATTTGAAAGACAAAGAAATCGAAAAACAAGACCGAGACTTAGTCGTTGAACGTCTGAAAGAGTTGAATTTGATCGATGACAAAAACTACGGAGAAAGCTACATTCGCACCCAAGTCCGCATGAGTGATAAAGGACCCGTGGTCATCAGTCAGCAACTGAGAAAAAAAGGATTAAAAGATTCCGTGATTCAGGAAGTATTGCCTTTGTATACCGAGGAAATGCAGTTTGAAGTCGGTTATCATACGGCTGAAAAAGCGATGCGTCGTTTTCACAACAAAAGCCATAAAGAAATGATCCAAAAGATAAAAATGCATTTGATGCAAAAAGGTTTTCATCAAGGAGTCATTCAGATGATTTTGGATGAATTACCGATGGAAAAAGATGAGGACCAAGAAAATGAAGCGCTCCAAAGAGAAGGTGCCCGACTTATGCGGCGGCATCAGCGGTTACCGTTGATGAAACGAAAAATGAAAATCAAGCAAGGCCTTTATCAAAAAGGGTTTGCCATCGATGATATACAACGATTCTTAGATGAGGAAGTAATGGATGAGTAAGCAATGGCAAACTTGGGATGAAGAAAAAATCAAGACGTTCCAAGAAACATTTTTAACTTGGTATCATAAAGAAAAACGCAATCTCCCTTGGCGGGCGACCAACGATCCGTATGCAATCTGGATCTCAGAGATCATGCTTCAACAAACACGAGTGGAGACAGTGATTGGCTATTTCTATCGTTTTATGGAACAATTCCCGACGATCCAAGACTTGGCGGCAGCCGAAGAACAAAAGCTTTTAAAGGTTTGGGAAGGTTTAGGTTATTACTCTCGTGCCCGTAACCTTAAGGCTGCCGCCCAGCAAATCGTTGCCGAATTCGACGGAGAAATGCCCCAATCAATTGAAGAGATTCGCTCATTAAAAGGAATTGGTCCCTACACAGCTGGAGCGATTGGCAGTATTGCTTTTGGCTTGCCAGAACCGGCAATCGATGGAAATGTGATGCGGGTCGTCAGTCGGTTATTTTGTATCGAAGCAGATATTGCGAAAGCCAGCAGCCGAAGACCATTTGACGAGGCGATGAGAACAATCATTTCCCCCGATGAACCTGGTGAGTTTAATCAAGCCTTGATGGATCTTGGCTCACGAATCTGTACACCCACTACACCGAAATGTGAAGAGTGTCCCATCAGTCAGTATTGTCTTGCTTATGCGGAGAATCGACAAACAGACTTTCCAGTGAAATCGAAAAAAGCAAAGCCAAAAGATGTCTATTACATCGCAGGCGCCATCGAAGATCAAGGCTCGTTTTTACTCGTGCAGCGACCTGAAACAGGCTTATTGGCTTCTATGTGGCATTTTCCTTTGGTAGAAGTGACGAAAGAACAGTACGAGGCTCTGCAGCGAACATGGGCAAAAGAGGAGCAGCTGCAGTTGGATTTGATTGCCGAAGATGATGCGCTCGAGATTTTTCCTGATCTACCTGTCGTTTGGCAAAAACGACATTTTGGCGAAATCACTCATATCTTTAGTCATTTGAAATGGCACGTCCTTTTATTTTACGGCAGAAAACGTGGAGAGCTCACGTTACAAGACAGCGAATGGGCAGCAAAAGAATCCTTTCAAAACTATGTTTTCCCAAAACCCCAGCAGAAATTGGTGGATCAATTAAAGAAATATCAGAAACTCGATAAAGATTTCTAGGCAAAGCTTTCTTTTATTGCTATAATATTAACGATGTCGGTGTAATGAACACCCAAACAAAACGCAAGTTTTCTTGCTGAGGGAAGGGTTGCTATGCGAGTTCCAAAAGAAGGAGAGTTTGTCAGCATTCAAAGCTACAAACATGACGGCAATTTGCATCGAACGTGGCGGGATACGATGGTCTTAAAGACCAGTGAATTCTCAGTGATAGGGGTCAACGATCATACATTAGTGACCGAATCAGATGGAAGACGCTGGGTTACCCGTGAACCAGCAATTGTATATTTTCATAAAAAATACTGGTTTAATGTTATTGCAATGATTCGAGAAAAGGGGGTTTCCTATTATTGTAATCTTGCTTCACCGTATTTACTTGATGAAGAGGCATTGAAATATATCGATTATGACCTTGATATCAAAGTATTTCCTGATGGCGAGAAACGTTTACTAGATGTGGATGAGTATGAATTGCACAGTAAGATTATGCAATATCCGCAAGACATTGATTTTATCTTGAAAGAAAATGTCAAAATTTTAGTAGATTGGATCAATAATGGCAAAGGACCCTTTTCGCAAGGGTATGTGGACATTTGGTATGATCGCTACAAGCAGTTGTCTCAAAAATAAGTGAAATGGGTCGGATCGCTCATTTTTCCCGAGAAACTTCAACCATTTCGGTTGAAGTTTTTTTGTGCTGTGAGAGGGTTGCTTCTAGCAGTTGCCTTTAAGTTCTGTTTAAGCTGCTAGTCCCATGATAGAAAGACCAAGAAAAAGTGGGGGAAGCAAATGAAGAAAAAAGGGAAGCTTGTTATCGGTACTACCATGATTCTACTTTTTGCGGCAGGTTTTGCTGTGTTGAGAAATGATCATTTTGTTCAAGAAGAGACCCAAGAAAGCACGGCTCGAACCGAGTCGGACGCTCAAGCAGAAGAGGTCGCACAAACGGCAAGCATGGTCCAAATTTACGTGGATCCCTCAGAATACGATGCAGCGATTGAAAGTGAGAACGATTATGTATCGATCTATCAGACAACAAGTCAAGAGACCGTCATCGGGAAGATCCACCGTGGAAGTTGGGCAACCGTACTTAGTCAAACAGAAGAGATGGTTGAAATCCAAACTGACGATGGAATAACGGGTTACATTGAAAAGCATTCTGCATCCATCCAAGAAGTTCCACTTTCGGAGACTCCAAAAAAATTGTCAGACTTTAAAGTCGTTCTTGATGCGGGGCACGGCGGCGAAGATTCTGGGGCACTGTCAACGGATCAAACGATCATGGAAAAAGATTTGACGTTAGCCACCGTCCAAACGATTGGCGAAGTACTGACCCAAGCGGGAATTCAAGTTAGTTATACACGCACCGAAGATCGCTATTTAGCGCTGTCTGAAATTACTGCAGCTTCACTCTCGGAGGAACCAGATCTATTTATCAGCATTCATTACGATAATTCAGAGCTACCAAATAGCATTCAAGGACTGACAACTTACTATTACTATACTGGGGCAAAAGAGATGGCAGAAACGATCACTTCCAGTTTGAGTAGTTCAGTGGCATTGAGTTCCAACGGCACTCGTTTTGGTAACTATTATGTTTTACGAGAGCAATATATTCCAGCAGTTTTGTTGGAGTTAGGCTATTTGAACAGTGACACTGATTTAGCGGTGATTACAAGTGAAGGCTATGATCAAAGGGTGGCGCAAGCGTTGCTGACAGCGATTGAAGAGATCGTTGAAGCAGAGGAATAAAAAACAGCGACCACAAAACAGAGGAAGGATCTGTTTTGTGGTCGCTGTTTTAAGTAATCACTGCTCGTTAAAAGGTTTTGCTCATTTTGATATGGGGCATATCCGCGTCTAAAAAGACATCGCCTTCAGGCTGATAACCTAACTTCAAGTAAAATTCTTTGGCAGTTAATTGTGCCCCTAACGTGACTTTTTTGATTCCTTGTTTTTGAATGAAAGCTTCCGCTCCCTCGATCAACTGCCTGCCGTAGCCTGAACCTCGATGAGCAGCTGGCACCGCCATTCGCTGTAATTTCACCTCATGATCAGAGATCGGTAAAAAACGTAAGGTTGCGACTGCTTCATTGTCATTGTCATATAAGACGAAATGAACAGCCAATGCCTCATTTTCATCTACTTCTAATGCTAATGGAACCCCTTGCTCTTTTACGAACACTTGATTTCGTATTTTCAATGACGCCAAATAGATCTCACTTAGCGTATCTTTTGTTTGTGCGATATGCATAAAAAAAACTCACCTCAGCTATGATTTCTCCGTTATTTTTATTAGTATACCACTTTTTTTACAAATTTCTTTTTTTTGCGGCTAAAGTCGCAAGCTTTTTTTTACAAAATCAACTATAATGTTATAAAAAAGGGAGGGAATCTTTTGTTCGACAAATTCAAACAATCAAAACTGTTCTTTTGGTCATTGGAAGCATTGGTTTTAGTGACACTCGTGTTTGTGTTAAGTAAAGTCAATTTTCTATTTGCACCGATCGGCACGTTTTTTTCTACTTTATTTGCACCAGTATTGATTGCTGGCTTTCTGTATTATCTGCTAAATCCAATCGTCCTATTTTTGATGAAAACGACAAAAATAAAACGACTGTTTGCTGTCATATTGGTTCTATTGTTATTAGTAGCAGCAATCATCTTGATTTTTGTCAGCGTTATTCCTAATCTGGTGAGTCAGATTACTTCATTGGCGGAAAATATTCCAACATTTGCCAAAAATATGGAAAGCTGGATCTCAAGAATCGCAGATGATCCATTTTTCAAACAAATCGATATCGCGCAGCAGTTAGAAAACCTAAATCTTTCTTATGGTTCTTTGCTGCAGCAGTTTCTTAGTGGGTTATCCACTAGCTTAGGATCGATCGTCAGTACGATTGCTTCCGCGACGATGATCATCGTTACAGTCCCATTCATCCTTTTCTACATGTTGAAGGATGGAGAAAAGCTAGTTCCTAATCTGAAAACTGTCTTTCCAGAAAGAAGACGAGAGCAGATTGTTGGGTTGCTAGGTGACTTAAACAAGACATTATCCAATTACATCAGTGGGCAAGCGATCGAATGTATTTTTGTCGCTACCTTCACGTTTATTGGGTACTGGATGATCGGCGTCAACTATGCCTTTCTTTTTGGGGTGATCGCAGGGGTCACAAACTTGATTCCTTATTTAGGTCCGTATCTTGGCTTGATTCCAGCAGTCTTAGTGACGGTCTTTGATGAACCGTTCCGCGCATTGCTGTGCTGTGTCGTGGTACTAGTCGTCCAACAATTAGATGGAAATGTTATCTACCCGAATGTGATCGGAAAATCATTAGCGATCCATCCATTAACGATCATCTTGGTTTTATTGGTCGCTGGAAATCTGGCAGGTTTGCTGGGAATTTTCTTAGGAGTACCGTTTTACGCAATTTGTCGGACGATCGTGGTCTTTATTGTTCGTCTGATCAAAGATGACAAAATCAAGAAAAATCAAGAACGGTTGATCGAGTAATCAATGACTGGTGTTTTTTATTGCAAAGAAAAAAACTTTGTGATAGGATTTTATCGTGGGCTAAGCCCACGATTTTTTTTAGAATATGAAAAAATAAGGAGAGAATGCTATTATGAATGCTGACCCCGAGAGTCAGTCGCTTCTAGCGCAAATTTTATTATTGATCGTTTTGACATTGATCAACGCTTTTCTAGCGGCCTCTGAGATCGCAGTCGTCTCAGTCAACAAAAACCGTGTGGAGCAAAAAGCGGAAGAAGGAAATGTCAAATCACAAAAATTATTGAAAATCATTGATAATCCAACAAATTTCTTGTCAACGATCCAAGTTGGGATTACCTTGGTGAATATCTTATCTGGGGCATCTCTGGCAGATACCTTGTCGACCCGTCTGGCACCTTTATTAGGTGGGGGAACGGCGGCTAAAAGCTTAGCGAACATTATCGTTTTAGCGATCTTGACCTATGTGTCGATCGTTTTCGGTGAGTTGTATCCAAAACGTATCGCCATGAACAAATCAGAAGAAGTTGCCCAGTTCACTTCTGGTGTGATTCGAACGATCGGGATTATTGCAAAACCCTTCGTCTGGTTCTTATCTGCTTCAACAAGCTTATTGGCGCGGATCACTCCAATGGAATTTGACGATGAAGACACAAAGATGACCCGTGATGAAATGCGGTATATGTTGGAAACAGAAGGAGTCTTCGAAGAAGATGAATTAGAGATGCTGCAAGGGATCTTTTCATTAGATACGAAAGTCGCCCGTGAAGTCATGGTTCCCCGAACCTCTGCCTTTATGGTGGATATCAATGACTCAGTAGAAGAAATTTTGACTGAAATTTTAGCAGAAAATTATTCTCGTATTCCTGTATATAATGAAGATAAAGACAAAGTCGTTGGGATTTTGCATACCAAAAACCTTTTGAAATGTGCCTACAAATACGGCTTTGAAACAATGGACATCAAGCAGATCTTGCAAGAACCATTGTTTGTTCCAGAAACAGTCTTTATCGATGATTTGCTTTATGAATTAAAGAAAACCCAAAACCAAATGGCGATCTTGCTTGATGAATACGGCGGAGTCGTTGGGTTAGTTACGTTAGAAGACTTGCTTGAAGAAATCGTCGGTGAGATCGATGATGAATCCGATGAGGTCGAAGAGCTTTATGAAAAAATCTCTGATAAAGAATACGTGATCCAAGGTCGGATGCTGATCGATGATTTCAATGAAGCTTTCAATATGAGCTTGCATATGAGCGACGTCGATACGATGGCAGGCTACCTGATCACTGCTTTAGGAATGATTCCAGATGAAGGAGAAAAACTTTCCTTTGAAGTGGATAACGTGAAATTGATTTCTGAAGAAATGGAAGGATCACGTGTCTTGAAGATCCGTGTAATCTTCCATGATCCAGAAGAAGGCGAAGTGGAACCAGAAGAAGAACGCCGCTATTTCCGCAAAGATTTTGAGGAAGATGAGCCTCGCCGTTAAAGTTCCGCATGAATGAAATGAGAAAGACCAAGGCAACTGCTTTGGTCTTTTTTGTTCCTTTTTTTACTTATTCCCCTTGATTTGTTTGTAAGAAACGGTTACGATAAATCTAATCAATAATACAGTTTAAAAACAGATAAAAAAACACGTGTATCTTATCGTTAAGCACTTTGATTGCAATTTTCCGTAAGAAAAGCGAGAATATCCATAGAAATCTAATAAGAACGAGGGGCTTGAAATGAAATTTTACCGTATGCTTAGTGATGATATCCGTTACAATTTGGCAACTGAAGAGTATTTAATGAATAACGTAGATGTTTCAGAACCTTGTCTTCTGTTATACATACAAAAACCATGTGTTATAATCGGCAGAAATCAAAATGCGTATCAAGAGATTGATTTTGACTATTTAAGGAGTCGCAATATCGTGTTGACTCGCAGGAAATCTGGCGGTGGAGCAGTTTATGACGATCTAGGCAACATGAGCTTTAGTTTTGTCACCAAAAAAGATGCCACGAGTTTTGGTGACTACCAAAGTGCAACACAACCGATCATGAAAGGCTTAGCGGCAATGGGAGCCAAGGAGGTAGAAGTACATGGCCGCAATGATCTGTTCATTGATGGGAAAAAGTTTTCTGGCAATGCGATGTATACAAAAAAAGGTCGAACGTATTCTCATGGCACATTGATGTATGATGTGGATCTAGAAGAATTAAAAAAAGTCCTACACGTTGCCCAAGAAAAAATTGCCTCTAAAGCAACGAAATCCGTACGGAAAAGTGTGACGAATATTAAACCGTATTTGGCAGAACAATACCAATCAATGGATACCAAGGCATTTCGAGATACACTCCTTTGCCGAATCTATGAAGTAGAATCGATTGATGAAATCAGTGAGCAAGAGATCGTCTTGACGGATGCGGATCGCCAAGCAATCCAAACGTTGTTTGAAGAACGTTACGCGAACAATGAGTGGATTTTTAATGAAGCGCCTGCTTTTGAATGGCAAAAAAGAAAGCGGTTTGCGCAGGTTGGGATCGTTGAAGTCGATTTTACTGTCAACAAAGGCAAGATTGCAGCGATTCAAATTACCGGTGATTTTTTTGGACAAAAAGAGATCAGTGAACTTGAAGCGATGCTACGAGGTATTGATTTTGAACAAAACACCATTAGCCGCTTGCTAAAGGATATTGCCATCGAGCAATTTATCCATCAGATGACTAACGCTGAATTTCTTGCGTTGCTGTTTGATTAGGAGGAAAAAAGATGCTAGAAGCCATCAACATCACAAAGCGTTACGATCGAAGCGTCCTAGATGGTCTCTCTTTTGCTGTTCAGCCGGGGGAAATTGTTGGGGTCGTCGGCAAAAGCGGCTCGGGGAAATCAACGTTGCTTCGGCTTTTGAACTTAATTGAGACACCTGACAGTGGGGAGCTGCTCTTTGACGGGAAACGAATCGATCCCTTAAACAAAAAGCAACTGCTACATGCGCAGCAGGAAATCGGCATGATTTTTCAAAATTACAATCTGTTACACAATCGAACCGTTTTTGAAAATGTCTATTTGCCCTTGAAGTTAATGGGGAAATCATCGGAGAAGGTGTTGAAGATGCTTTCATTTGTTGGGATGGAAGACAAAGTCGACATTTATCCAGCCAAGTTGAGCGGTGGGGAGAAACAACGAGTAGCTATCGCACGGGCGTTGATCCGTGAGCCGAAAATCTTGCTGTGTGACGAACCCACTAGTGCGCTGGATGAAGATACGAAAGCCGATGTACTTGCTTTACTGCAAAAAGTTCAACAGACGTTTCAGCCAGCAGTCATTTTCGTTAGTCATGAGCTAACCGCAGTTAGACAAATTTGTCAACGCGTGTTTGTATTGGAAGATGCCGTCTTTGCGGCGGAATTTGTCAATCATCCGCAGCCAATTGTCCGCAAAGAAAGCTCTTATGTGGACAAAGTGGAGAGGAGTTTGCTGCATGACGATCAGTGAGAGTATTTTGTATTATTTACCTGAATTACTTCAGTCTTTGAAAGAAACAGCGATCATGATGGGGATTTCGATGCTCGCAGCCATTCTCTTAGGACTACCGCTAGGTGTCTGGCTCTTTCTTAGCCGCAGTCGTGGGAAAAAAATCTCATTTCTTTATGAGGGTTTGAATCTCGTTGTGACGATTATCCGCTCATTTCCGTTTCTATTATTTGTCGTAGCCTTGATTCCACTGACGCGAATGCTTTTGGGTAGCTCATTTGGACCAATTCCCGCCAGTTTCCCTTTGAGCATCGTTGCTATGAGTATTTTTGCTCGTTTGACGGAGCAAGTACTGCTGGATGTCCCAGAAGAAGTTTCTTATTTGGCGAAATCCCTTGGCGTCAGTCAATGGCAATACGTTTGGTCGTTTTTACTAGTGGAAGCTAGAAGCGGATTGATTTTATCTTTAACGACGACAGCAGTCAGTATGGTTTCTTATTCGACGGTGATGGGGATCGTCGGCGGTGGTGGTATCGGCGATTTTGCGATCCGCTATGGCTATCAACGCTATGAATATGGCGTCATGTATTTTGCAATTATCATCATGATTCTTTTGGTCTTTATCCTGCAAGGGATTGGCAATCAAGCAGCAAGAAAACTTGATAAACGAAAATAGGAGGAATGAAAGTGAAAAAAGGATTTGTTTTAGGATTGAGTGTATTGGCATTAGGTGTATTGGGGGCTTGCGGTACGGGTTCGGATGAGGCGAGCGAAGAGAAAATCATCAAGGTCGCTTCGCAAACGACGCCAATGACCGATGTCGTAAAAGTTGCAGCGGAAGCAGTGGAAGATGGCTGGGAAATCCAGTTGGTCCAAGTCAATGACAATATCCAGTACAATGAGCTGCTGAATAATGACGAGGTCGATGCCAACTTTGCGCAACATGAACCATATATGCAAATGTATAATGAAGAAAAAGATGCAAACCTAGTGGCATTAGATAAAATCTACAATGCAAAAGTCGGTTTTTATTCCAAAGAGTATACGGATATCAATGATATTCCAGAAGGAACAAAAGTCGCATTGCCGAATGATGTGTCTAACGAAGGTCGAGCGTTAGCGATTTTAGCAGAAGAAGGATTGATCACCCTTAAAGAAGGCGTTGGTGTCAATGGGACCTTAAAAGACATTACCAAAAATCCGAAAAATTTTGAATGGTTATCTGTTGATTTACTGAATCTTGCGGAAGCCTATGATGAGCCGAATGTATCCTTGGTATACAACTACCCAACCTATATTGCGAAAATCGGTTTGAAACCAGCTGATGCACTTTTCTTAGAAAAAACGATCGATGATCGCTTTGCTATCTCATTGGTTGCTCGAGAAGACAATCAAGATTCTGAAAAAATCGCCGTTTTGCGCCGTGCCATGACTAGCGATAAAGTTCGCGAATTTTTAGAAAACGACCATAGCGATACCTTACTGCCAGCATTTTAATTTATTTCCATCAAATGGAAGGAACGCCCTTTGCCTAACTCTTTAAAAGAGAGTAGTCAAAGGGGTTTCTTGTCTTTTTTTGCTTTTTTATCACCCTTATCCATGATATACTGATTTGGTCAGAAAACTAGCGACAGGTTAAAATAGACACTGTTCGCATTGTAAATACAAGAAATGGAGCAATAAAATCAATGGATAATCCAAAATTAAAACAACAAGTAGATAGTCGCCGTACCTTTGCGATTATTTCCCACCCGGATGCGGGGAAAACAACCATCACAGAACAATTATTATTATTCGGTGGCGCGATTCGCCAAGCTGGTACGGTCAAAGGGAAAAAGACTGGGAATTTCGCAAAGTCCGACTGGATGGAAATTGAAAAACAACGGGGGATCTCCGTTACCAGTTCTGTTATGCAGTTTGATTACCAAGGCAAACGGGTCAATATTTTAGATACCCCTGGGCATGAGGACTTTTCTGAAGATACCTACCGTACCTTGATGGCGGTGGATAGTGCGGTCATGGTGATCGATAGCGCAAAAGGGATTGAAGCGCAAACGAAAAAACTCTTCCAGGTCGTTAAAAAACGTGGTATTCCGATCTTTACCTTTATCAATAAACTCGACCGTGATGGCCGCGAACCATTAGAATTATTAGAAGAACTAGAAGATCTTTTAGAGATCGAATCATTTCCAATGAATTGGCCGATCGGCATGGGGAAAGGCTTGGAAGGACTGTATGATATCCATAACCAACGGGTCGAATTTTATCGTCCAGACAATCACGGTGGGGAACGTTTAGTTGCCCTAGATGAAAATGGACAATTTCCTGCAGATCATCCATTTGCCGAAGATGGGCTGTTCCAACAAGTTTTAGAAGAAGTGGAATTGTTGCAAGAAGCTGGCGATGCCTTTGATACAGAAAAAATCGCACGAGGCGATCAAACACCCGTGTTCTTTGGTTCCGCCCTTACGAATTTCGGCGTGCAGACCTTTTTGGAAACCTTCTTGTCCTTTGCACCAGCGCCTTACGGTCACAAAACTTTGGCTGGTGATGAAGTCAGCCCTTATGAACCAGAAATGTCTGGGTTTGTGTTCAAGATCCAAGCAAATATGAACCCTGCCCATCGTGACCGGATCGCCTTTGTCCGTATTTGTTCAGGAACCTTTGAACGAGGCATGGACGTGACACTTGAGCGTACTGGCAAAAAAATGAAACTCAGCAATGTGACACAATTTATGGCAGATACCCGAGAAAATATTGAAGAAGCAGTCGCTGGAGATATCATCGGGGTTTATGATACGGGAAATTACCAAATTGGCGATACGATCTATGAAGGAAAACTAAAAGTTGCTTACGAAGAGCTACCATCATTTACTCCGGAACTCTTTATGAAAGTCACTGCAAAAAATGTGATGAAACAAAAATCTTTCCACAAAGGAATCTATCAGTTGGTCCAAGAAGGAGCCATCCAGTTGTACAAGACGTATCTTAGTGATGAGTATATCATTGGTGCTGTCGGGCAGCTGCAATTTGAAGTTTTCCAATACCGCATGATGAATGAGTACAATGCCGAAGTCATTATGACCCCAATGGGCCACAAGATTGCCCGTTGGATCGATCCGAAAGACTTGGATGAGCGTATGAGCTCCAGTCGTAACATTTTAGCGAAAGACCGTTTCGACCAGCCATTGTTCTTGTTTGAGAACCAATTTGCGATGCGCTGGTTCGCAGATAAGTACCCAGACGTCGAATTGAAGAGTTTGATGTAAGAGTCGATTCCCGCGAGACTGTCTAGGTATGCACAACTTTGTACGTAAGGCTGATCTTTTTTAATTGAACGATCGTAGAAAGTCTTTTCTTATCCAAATGGATAAGAAGGGGCTTTTTTTGCTGAAAACGTGCTTTTGATACAGAAGGAAGGTTGCATGATTGGGGGCAATCGTCCAATGATCAGACAATTATCCTAATTTATAACCATTCTTTTAAAAGAAGATAAAATGAGTCGGAAAAAGAGCGTAGTATTAAAGGTGACCACAAGGAAATGCATTTGAAATGAATAGAAAAATATCATAGGCACATTTGATGATTCAGGAAATTTTCACTTGTTTGAAAGTAGAGGAAAAGCAGAGAATAGATTGCCAGTGATAAAGGTCATTTAATCATTTGATTGAGGGAAATGTTTTTTTGTCAGATGCTACTAGTGAAGACTAAACTTTCTTTATCTGAACATGAATCGGTGATAGCCCTTGAAACTTCATTTGAAGCTCTTCTACAGATGGTTTAAGTTTTCAGTTGGTGAACCATGGCTTCGCGACTCAAAAAATGAATTAGTCTTATTGCTAGTCTACTAGTTATCTATCTATCGATTTTGCTAAAGCAAATGATTATTTATTAAATAAAAGTGATTTCTGAAACCAGAAAGGGGACCAGATAGTGCTAAAAAGTTTGTTATTCATATTTTCGGCGATATTTTTCTTTCCAACAATAGAGACTGCAGCTGATGAGGTTTCCGAAACGTTGATTTTTGATTTGAACACGATTGACTTTAAGGACGAACACTATTATTTGTTGAAAACCACACAAGATCTTCAGCTGACCGTCAATAGCAATGGCAGTGAAGGTGCTTTTGACGTAACGATCACGGCTGTCGGAGAAGGATTTTCAGCAGAACTAAACAGCGTGAACGGTTCGGAAGAGATGATCTTTCAGATTGAGGATACTGATGAAGCATCAATGATTCTTAACGTAGCTGCAACATTGAACATAAAGGAATATCTTGATTCTAACTCTGAGTACTACCTATCAGTCACGTTTACAGCAATTGATGATTCAGAGACCTTTACGAAAGATATAAAAATGAATCAGACGGATGAGGAAAAAGAAGAGATTCCAGATGAAAACTTGACAGATGAAGACCAAGACGATGAAAAGCAAGAAGACAATGGCATTGAAGATGAATCTGAACGCCCAGAGGAAGAAGACTCATTAGAGAATGATTCATTCAGCCAAGAAGAATCACTTGAGGATATCAATGATGATACTGTCCATGAGGATCGTTTAGAGGAAGAGTGCCAGTACGAGATAGCGACAATTTTTATAAAAGAAGTGATTTTTGATAAAAGATATGTTTAAAACAAGTGTAGAAAAAACCGCTTAGCTGAATAGGAGCGGTTTTTTGCACATCTTTTTCTAATACTAGGTGAAAAGTGCTTTTGCTGGAACAAGTTTGTGACTAATTGGTGGTACTAAAAAAGGAGCTTTGAAGCGACCTCCAAAAGTTAGTCCTAAAAGCTAACTTTTGGGGTCACAACACTAGCCCTCTCTTTTTCTTTTTGATTTTAAAATGTAAATGACTGCAACTGCCAACGCTGCAACGAGAACAAAAATGATCCAGATAAGGATTTGATTATTTGTCTGAACATCGGCAGTGTTCGTTGGACGGTTCTCTTTTTTGAAGTTATCCAAGTCTTCTTTCTCATAAGAAAAAGTAGTCGTGATCGCTTTTCTAGTTGTTTCTATTGTTAAACGGTATTCTCCTGCAATAAGTTCACTATCGTCTATTAGAGGAATCTGCATTCTTGATTTGGTTAACGGCGTTAAAAGAACGGAATTTGCTAATTCCCCAGAGGCAATTGTTTCTCCATTGGGGTTTATTAATTCATAGAGCGCATTGTTTAAGTTGCCTAAAATAGGATTATAGTTGAGTGCATAAAATTGTAGGTTTGCCGTGTCCTGAAGAGCAACAAAGGAGAAGTCTTCATAAACGACATCTTTGATCTCTTCTACATCACTAAAAAGTAAGTTGATAAAAATAAGTGACTCATACACAGATTTGATACCGACTGAATCTTCTGCTGTTTCAAGACCCATGATCTGACTAAAATTGATTGCCCCCATCACGGTTCCTTCACGTGCAGGATCATCTGGAAGAGTGATTGTAACGGTCACAAGAACGGATTCATTTGGGAGAATCTCGATTTGATCATCGTCATCTAATGCTTCTGATTCGATCAATGCATAATTTGAAAAGTTATACTTATCATCTAGCAGTAAAGTCAAGTCCTCGCTATAGATGATAGCCGATTCTCGTGAGAGAGCAGTAGAGGTGTAAGGCGTGACAACAATGGATGAGTCACCAGATCCAACATTTTCTAGTAAAATTTCAACAGTATACGCCGTCTCCTTTTCCGGAGAAATACTCAAGGTATTATCTGAAATTTTGTACTCCGTTTCTCTCAGAGTAAGTTTCAGTGAGTTCGTCGTCTCATCGGCATTTGCATTACGGATGTTTGTATTGCTGATCAGTGTTAGTAAGAGAAGCAACACAGAAATCCTTAGAAAAGAATTTCTGTGTTTGAATGTATGATTCATGATTTTTTTCCTTCTGAAAATTATAGTGGTGGAGTTTCACCAGTATCAGGAGTACCGTCTTGTGCTGTTATTGTAATTACAGGTTTATCATCAGTTTCTTGTAACAAAGCAAATGTTCTATTAATGGTAAATGCTATTTCTGTTTCTGTTTCAGGTGTTGAAACAACTTCAATCGCTCTTGCTTCTAAAGAAGAAGGGTTACTTCCGATAATGCTTATGCCACTGTCATTAGGTGCCGTTACGGAAATATTAACTGTTTTAGGAGAACGAGTTAAGTTTTGTAATGTTCCTCCCACATTAGATACAGATCCTTCCACAATTCCAGTATTTCCCTCCAATAATGCTTCTGTAATTTGTATGGGATTTGATAGCTCCATTTTATTAAAAGTGAATGTTGCATCACCATCAATAACTTCAATTTCAATAGGTTCGGTAATTGTTGCTATAGTATTGGCAAATGCGTTGACTCCTCCGGCTAACAACAAAGATGCAATGAATGTAGTACCCAAAATAACTTTTTTCATAATAAAACCTCACTTTAATTTTTGCAGATGATTTACTGCTTAAATAAAGTATTTTATTAATCTGATTTTTTTATAAAATAATTTAATAAAATATTCAAGTGGTCAAATCATGTTGATTATCAAGTCGACCTATCTTTCTGTCTATGAATTATCAATTCGGTAATAATGACTATGAAAGTAAATTTGTTGCAGGGTTATATTTTGGCTTTTATTTTAAGTCAAAGTCTTCTCAGAATTGAAAGAATTGTCGTTCCAACTAGGATGGGACCTAAAAAACGAAAAAAATGTTATTCGTTGTCTCTGAGAATTTGCTCTGAATCAGTCGCTGTCAGAGAAACCAATTCTGAAAATTCATGTTTAATATTTCTTTAGTGAACCCCTGCAATTCAATAGAAATCAACTTTCTATCATTTTTAAGAAACTATTTTGGCAGTAGCTTTACGCGTATGAACAGTTGCGTAGGGTGGGGATTGAAAAGTATGATTCTATTTATGCGTTCCTATTGGATAGGTATATCAAAGTTACTTATGAAAAAATATCAATTAACGTTTTCATTCAATTAGTAATCTGCACCTACAATTCTTCTAGCTTCACGCGACAGAGACATCAAGGTTACTCCTGTGTTAATAAACGTTCATGTTTGTTTCATTATAAAGATATCTCAAAAAACTAACTGTGTGGGATGGCTATCTCATGAACCCTAGATTTTAATAGGAAGCATATTTTTTTAGGAATATACAATCAGACTCTTTGAAGAAAGCTTTGAAAGAGTTTTTTTGTCTTTCTTAATTTTATGAAGTTGCTACTCGTTTCTAATCGACAGGTCTTTTAGTCAGTAGAAAGAAAAAGAGTGACAATGATTATTTTATTTGTAGTTTTTTTGAAAAAAAGACGATAAAAATCAGCTGGTTCTTACTATATCCTTAATAGCAGAGGATCAAAGTTCTTTTAAGGAGTGAATCAAAATGCTGCAAACCAGAATAAATTTCAGTGGACAAAAGAATGCTACCATGTTGACTGTGCGCTTTTTCAGCAACAAGACGAACACGATTTTAGAGAGAAATTTAATTGTGGATCAAGAGGATGATCGTCAATCGGTTCTTGACTACTTAGCAGAATCACTAGGGGAAATCAACATCTTGCAATACTCTTCGAAAAACGTTTTGTGTATCGCTGAACGTTCAAGGCTAGAAAAAGCAGGAGGCACGCATCGATTGGAACATTTTTGGGGAGATGTCATCAGTTATATCGTTGAGTGCGTGGATAAATCTGGTATTCATTATGATTTGCATGTCATTGGCAATGTTGATTCGGATGATGAAGAAATTATGCGGGCAATTAATGAGATGAGTAATGAATTGTCGATCATCAACATTTATGAATACAAAGATTGCTGGCTAAAAAGAGAAGATATTTTATTACAAGATCTTTGAAATGAACTTGATTCCTCAAAGAAGTTTGTCCAGCTAGAAAATGATTTTACTCTCCAAGTCACTTACCAATCAATGAAAGAATACGAATTTTTTCTAAGTCTATGGAAACAGCTAATTCACAGGATCTTTTTAATGGTTTCCAACACTTTTTTGTTATAAAAGGTAAGAATCGTTTCACAAGTTTTTCTCACCCGTTCTGTTTTAAAGAAGCGGGGATTTTTCTGAAGTTTTTATTAAAATTGTCCGTTTAATGAAAAAAGAGGCTCAAATTTAAGTTTATTTTACTATAATTGGAAACTAGGATACTTTTTAAATAAGGCGGGTAAAAAATTTTGGAGTATATAGAAAAGTTGTATAGGTTTTATTTAACCAAAAAACAGGTAGATAAATTAACTATTATTAGAAATATCATTTTGGAGAAGCAGCTGTCTCTTGATAAAATATGTGAAACGATAAACAAATCTTTGTATCAGGTGAAAATATTGATCAATGAAATCGCCGAAGATATGAGAGAGTTTACGACCTTTAACGAGTCTATTTTTTTGCTGAAAAAGAGAACCGTTTATTTGTCACGAGAATTAAACGAAGAACAAAGCCTGCATATTTTTGTGAATCTAAAGAAGAAGTATTTCTTAGAATCTCCTTATTATCGTCTATTATCCTATTTGTTAAGAAAAAGAAAGACCCGTATGGTGGACATCTCAGAAGAATTGATTTTTAGTATTTCTTATTGTTATAAATTGATCAGCTATCTGAAAAAAATGCTGGTTATCCAAAATGTCCCGATTACTATCAATAACAACACAGATTCCATTGATCTGACAGGGGCAGAGCCTTGTGTGCGGATGTACCATTATTTAGTTGAGATCATGGCTTGCAATGTTTACATCAATCAGCGCACCCGTGCAAGCGTTGAATTAGCTGCGAAAGAATATGAGCCGTTGAAAACTACAAAAGTGAAGCACGACATTATGTTTTCAATCATTGAGAATGCGGTGTTGAGGGGTTATATCGTCAATGAATTAGACGAAGCTTCCATCGCTATTTATGAGCAAATCAAGCAACTCAATGGGGAAAAGCAAGTGATCAAGCTGCTGCCGATCAGAAGTCAGCAAGATATCGAGAAAGAACAGATTTTTTATCATTTCTGGGTTTTTCTCTTCATACCTGAAACGATCTCGGATCAAGAGAAACTTCTTTTGGGGAAACAGCTGCGAAACCTCTCGGGGAATCCATTGGTCGAATTTTCTGCCGATGTTGTGGCTGTCTTGTCGCAAAAGTATGATCTTTCCAAAGCGATCGAAGCGTTTCTTATCTATGAATTAGTGATGAATACATGGGGCTGTCTTCATCTCTTTTTGGATAGTTTTGTGTCTACTGAAGATTTGTCCTCTACGAACAAACGCGTATTAGAGGTGGAGGAACTGATTGCGACCGTCTTGCAGCGCCATTCGTTTGTAATAGAAAAAGAAGCCCTTTTCTTAAGGAAAATCGCTCAGATTACAGCATCTTATTTACCTATCCAAAAAGAGGAACCGATTCGCATTGGTATTTCTCTTTTGAACCACCCTGAATATATTCCGGTCATTAAGAACAAACTATTGAAAATTTACAATGAAAATGTGATTCACTTTAGTTCGAACTTAGGAGACTCAGACATACTGGTTTCTGATGGCGTGCTGATCCATAATGAGTCACAGAAATTTACATTTTTTGGCAATGTTCATAGTACCAAGGATTGGCACAATCTACATGTGATGATCCAGTCGATGATTTCTAATAAATATACTTGAAAAGAGAGCGTAAGGCTCTCTTTTTTTGCTTGACTATCAGGTATCGTTGGTCGAAGTACTAGACGAAAGAAGGAGGAGAGAAGACAAAAAAAGATATCTATAAAAGAGGGCTGCGACAGTCACCTTTTATAGATATTTTTTAATCACATGATTAGGAAAAGCTAACGTGAGGAAGACAACGTTTTTTTGATGGAGATTTCTACCACTTCGGGCATTTGGATCACAGAGATCGTAGCAGGATCATAGGAGCCATCAGGTAATTTTTTCAAGAAGTAATTTTTGATTTCTTCTACTTCCGTCGGGCGAATATTCCGTTTTTTATTGATCAGCAAAATTTCATTGTGGTTCGGCGCTGAGGTAAAGATCACGGTCGTGTCTCCGGCTGTGTAAACATTTACAAGTTCTGCGTCGGTATTTTCAAGTTGATTCAATACTAGTCGAGAATGGCTGTTTGTAACGTTGATTAATTTCACCAGACTCACCTCACATTCTATGTATTTATTAATAACATTATAGGTCGTTTTTTTTCAAAAGAAAAGCCAGACAACTCGGAATTACCCAATTTTTTGGCAAAACATGGTTGTCTGGCAAAACGAACGGTTTGGTCACCGTTTTGACACGTTATTACTCATCTGTTTCCGATGGTTTTTCCTCTTCAGCAGAAGGTGTTTCTTCAGGAAGTGCAGAGGATTCGGCTGAAGTTACAACGATTTTATCGGAATCCTCCAATTGTGCTTTTAATTGACGAACTTGAGGATGCTCAAGATAATATTCAGCAATCCCGTCTTCGATTTGATCTTGGATGGTCCTGCGCAATGGGCGAGCACCCATCGTTGCACTGTAACCTAGATCGACCAGTTTTTCTTGCACGTCTTGTGGAACATCGATATGCAATTTTTGATGACTAAGTGTTTGATTGACATCATGCAGCATAAGGGACACGATCGATAACAAGTTTTCCTTGCTTAGTGCCTTGAATTCGATGATCCCGTCAAAGCGATTGAGAAATTCTGGCGTAAAGTAATTGTTCAATTGATTTAACACGGAACGAGTGATGCCTTCACGCGCTGCGCCAAAGCCGACGTTGGCTTCAACTTTGCCAGTTCCCGCATTACTAGTCATGATGATCAGCGTATCTTTAAAGCTGACCGTACGTCCTTGGGCATCCGTCAAACGACCATCATCGAGAATTTGCAAGAACATATGCAATACATCAGGATGGGCTTTTTCCACTTCGTCTAATAAAATCAGGCTATATGGATTCCGACGAACTTTTTCAGTCAATTGACCCGCTTCTTCATAGCCAACGTAACCAGGAGGAGAGCCAATCAGTTTGGATACACTGTGTTTTTCCATGTATTCTGACATATCGAAACGAATCATCGATTCTTCAGAACCAAACATCTCATAGGCTAATTGTTTTGCTAATTCGGTTTTCCCGACACCGGTTGGGCCGACGAATAGGAAAGAGCCAATTGGACGGTTTTGTTTGCCTAAACCGACCCGATTTCTGCGGATCGCTTTGGCTACTTTATCGATCGCTTCATCTTGTCCGATAACTTTAGCTTTCAAGTCATCCGCAAGATTTTTCAATTGGGTTTGTTCTTTTTCTTTCAATTCACCAACTGGAATATTCGTCCGTTCTTCAACGATTTGTTCCATGTCTTTTTCGGTAATGACTGGCGTTTCTTCTTCGCTGATTTGGCGTTCCTTCATTTTTTGCAGTTTATTGATTTGATCGCGATAGTAAGCAGCTTTTTCGAAATCTTCTTCTCGAGAGGCAGCTTGTTTTTGTTCTTCTGCTTCTTGTAATTTCTTTTCGATCGTTTTTGGATCAACGATTTGGATCGTTAAGTTTTTCTTAGAACCTGTTTCATCTAGTAGATCGATTGCTTTATCAGGCAAGAATCGGTCTTGGATGTATCGGTTAGAAAGGGTAGCGGCAGCTGCGATCGCTTCATCAGTATATTTCACATGATGATAATCTTCATAACGTGGTTGCAAACCTTTTAAGATGCGGATCGTTTCTTCCACAGAAGGTTCATCTACACGTACTGGTTGTAAACGGCGTTCTAAAGCAGCATCTTTTTCGATGATGCGGTATTCATTTAACGTCGTTGCTCCGACCATTTGTAGTTCTCCACGAGCAAGAGCTGGTTTTAAGATGTTTCCAGCATCCATATTTCCGTCGCCAGCTGCACCAGCGCCAACGATTTCATGGACTTCATCAATAAACAAAATCACGTTTTCTGCTTGCTTGATTTCTTCAATCAATTTTTGGATACGTTCTTCAAATTGTCCACGAATACCTGTGCCTTGAACAAGAGACGCAACGTCCAAACGAATGACTTCTTTGTCCATTAGTTTTTGTGGCACATCGCCATCGACGATTTTTTGGGCTAACCCTTCAACGACGGCAGTTTTCCCAACCCCAGGTTCACCAATAAGCACAGGGTTGTTTTTTGTTCGACGATTAAGGATCTCAATCACTCGTTTGATCTCTGAATCACGACCAACGACTGGATCGACTTCGCCATCACGAGCCATTTGGGTAATATTGATACCGTATTCTCCTAACAAACCTGCAGGTGCTTGGTTATTGCGTGGAGGCTGACCGCCGACAAAACCGTTACCGCCGGTTTGCGTCGGAGGGGTTTGTTCATAAGGGGTATTTCCTTGCTGCATCTGGCGAGACATTTGACGAAATAGATCATCAATATTGCCGAATCCAAAAGGATCTTGCGCCATTGCAGCTGCAGCATTCCCAGATTGAGCTTTTAATTTTTGGTAACAACTTTGACAATAATCGAGTTGTTTTCTTTGACCATTGACACTGGCATATAAATGAATAGACGCTTCATTTTTGCCGCAATTTTGACAAAGCATAGATTCACGACCTTTCATATTTGTTCCAACACCCTTATTTTACGGCGCTTTTTTACACTTGTAAAAGAAAAGGGGCTGTGTGCATAGAAACGGTCATCTTCGAGGTAATGTGTTATTGACCTTTACTGACCATAATTCTATTATACTAACTTTTTGTCAGACTGCAAGAATTTTACTCGTAAAAATTTTTGCCGCTCTTTCATTAGCAGAAGCGTCTTTTAAATAAAAAGTAATTCCATTATAATAGAAAGAAAGAGGTGAGAATTGAGGATGGAGAACAGAGATTTTGCTTCAGAAATAACGCGTTTGCGCAATGGAGAGATCCAAGAATTGATTGTCCAACAGCCAGAATTCCTGGCGTTTAGAGATGTCTGGCTCCAGTTGGAAGATCGGTCTTCTTTTGTCGGAGAAGCGGGCTTAAATGGGAAGATCATCTACCGTTATGTGCAAGAAAATAAATAGGACATTTATTTCAATCGTTTATTTAAGAGAAAACGGTTGTCTATCGAGGAAAAAAATGGTAATCTTAACAGTTGAAAGGGCGATTTTTTTCGGGTGTCATTGCATGCATGGAAATTTTGCCTTCACACAAAAAAACGTATCATAAAGGAGATTGATCAATATGGAAAAGAAAGATTTTCACGTAGTTGCTGAGACAGGGATTCACGCACGTCCAGCTACATTATTGGTTCAAACAGCAAGCAAATTCAACTCTGATATCAACTTAGAGTACAAAGGTAAATCAGTAAACCTTAAATCAATCATGGGCGTAATGTCATTAGGCGTTGGCCAAGGTTCTGATGTAACTATCACTGCTGAAGGTGCTGACGAAGCAGATGCAATCGCTGCAATCGTAGAAACAATGAAAAAAGAAGGTTTGTCTGAATAATGGTTGAGATGCTAAAAGGAATTGCTGCTAGTGATGGTGTAGCCGTTGCGAAAGCCTACCTGTTAGTACAACCTGATTTATCTTTTTCAAAAGTATCAGTTGAAGATACTGCAGCAGAGGAAGCACGCTTAGATGATGCGTTAGCGAAGTCAACAGCGGAATTACAACAAATCCGTGACAAAGCAGCGCAAACTTTAGGTGAAGCAGAAGCACAAGTATTTGATGCTCATTTAATGGTTCTTTCAGATCCTGAGATGATTGGTCAAATCAAACAAAACGTGACAGATAACAAAGTCAATGCAGAAGCTGCGTTGAAAGAAGTTACTGACATGTATATTGGTATGTTTGAAGCAATGGATGACAATGCTTACATGCAAGAACGGGCAGCTGACATTAAAGATGTCGCAAAACGTATCTTGGCGCATTTGCTGAATGTGACTTTGCCTAATCCTTCAATGATCAACGAAGAAGTAGTCGTTGTTGCGCATGACTTGACACCAAGTGATACTGCACAATTAGACCGCAACTTTGTAAAAGCTTTTGTAACAGATATCGGTGGACGTACTTCTCATTCCGCTATCATGGCACGTTCTCTTGAAATCCCAGCAATCGTTGGAACAATGGAGATCACTGCAAAAGTGAAAGCGGGCGACATCTTAGCTGTTAACGGTATTATCGGTGACGTTATCGTCAACCCGACAGATGACCAAGCAGCTGAATTTGTTGAAGCTGGGAAAGCCTACGCAGAACAAAAAGCAGAATGGGAAAAATTGAAAGATGCTGAAACAGTTACCGCTGATGGCAAGCACTTTGAATTAGCTGCGAACATTGGAACGCCAAAAGATTTAGAAGGTGTCCACAACAATGGTGCAGAAGCAGTCGGTTTATACCGTACTGAATTCTTGTACATGGATTCTCCTGATTTCCCAACAGAAGAAGACCAATACAAAGCATACAAAGCAGTTTTAGAAGGAATGGCTGGCAAACCAGTGGTTGTCCGTACAATGGATATCGGTGGCGATAAAGAACTTCCTTACCTAAAATTGCCTCATGAAATGAATCCTTTCTTAGGCTATCGTGCATTGCGTATCAGCTTATCTGAACTTGGGGATGACATGTTCCGTACTCAACTTCGTGCGTTGTTACGTGCTTCTGCTCACGGCAACTTACGTATCATGTTCCCAATGGTGGCAACATTGAAAGAGTTCCGTACTGCGAAGAAAATGTATGAAGAAGAGCGTCAAAAATTGATTGACGAAGGCGTTGAGGTTTCTAACGAGATCCAAGTCGGAATCATGATCGAAATTCCAGCAGCTGCTGTCTTAGCAGACAAGTTTGCGAAGGAAGTTGACTTCTTCAGTATTGGTACCAATGACTTGATCCAATACACAATGGCTGCAGACCGCATGAACGAGCGCGTGTCTTACTTGTACCAACCATACAACCCATCAATTTTACGTTTGATCAAAAACGTGATCGACTCAGCGCATGCTGAAGGCAAATGGGCTGGTATGTGTGGAGAAATGGCGGGCGATCAAACTGCTGTGCCGCTTCTTGTAGGTATGGGCTTAGATGAGTTCTCAATGAGTGCAACATCTGTTCTGAAAACACGTAGCTTAATGAAACGCTTGTCAACGACTGACATGCAAGAATTAGCAAAACGTGCTTTAGAAGATTGCGATACAATGGAAGAAGTTGTTGAGCTAATCGAACAGTATGTAAACTAATCATTTCTAGGCAACAAGCAATTTTGCTTGTTGCCTTTTTTTTGTTATAAGAAGCCTTCTTGTTCGATTTGACTTGCAATAGCCTGCTCGTTTTTCAGAAAACGAACAATTTTGTCATATCTTTGTATAAAGCTATGATTCCGTAAGTTTTTCACGTATCATGATTAAATGGGGAACAAAATCTAGGACCATGGTAGGAGTATGTCTCCGATTGCCTATGGTATACTAATATCAGATATAAGCATTTCCAAGGAGGAATCATCTTTGAAAGTACTTCTTTATTTTGAAGGAGAAAAATTATTAGCTAAATCAGGTATCGGTCGAGCGTTGGCCCATCAGCAACGAGCACTGACATCTGTCGGGATTCCTTTTACTCTTGATAAAAATGATGAGGACTATGATATCCTTCATATCAACACGTATGGGATCAATAGTATGCACATGGTCAACAAAGCCAAAAGACAAGGGAAAAAAGTGATTTACCATGCCCATTCTACAGAAGAGGATTTTCGGAATTCATTTATCGGCTCAAACCAGCTTTCGCCATTATATAAAAAATATTTGATCAATCTCTATTCTAGAGCCGATCAGTTGATCACACCGACTCCTTATTCGAAAGAACTTTTGGAAGGGTATGGTATCCAAGTACCGATCGAGGCAATCTCAAACGGCATCGATCTTGACAAATATCAGCCGGATCAAGAGAAAGAAAAAGCCTTTCGTGAGTATTTCAATCTCTTATCAGATCAAAAAGTCATTATATCCGTCGGTTTATTTTTTGAACGAAAAGGCATTCTTGATTTTGTAGAGATAGCTAGACAATTGCCTGAGTATACGTTTATCTGGTTTGGTCATACACCAATGATGACGATTCCTAAACAGATCCGCGACCTCGTCAATGAAGACCATCCAGAAAATGTGTTGTTTCCAGGTTATATCAAAGGGGATATCATCGAAGGCGCATATTCCGCTGCCGATTTATTCTTCTTTCCTTCTTATGAAGAAACAGAAGGGATCGTAGTCCTTGAGGCGTTAGCCAGCCGCCAAAATGTGCTTGTTCGGGATATTCCTGTTTATAAAGGGTGGCTAAGTAATGGGCGCAATGCATACATGGAAAAAACCAATGAAGGATTTATTGAGAAAATCAAAGGAATCGTGGAAGGCACGTTACCACCATTGAGTGAAGCGGGTTATGAAACAGCAAAGCAAAAGAGTATTGATGAAATTGGGTTTAAATTACAAGAGGTTTATACAAAAGTGATGAATACGGAATGAAGAAACTAATGTAAAGTTTGGAGGTACCGTTTTGAAAATCGGATTTTTTACTGACACCTACTTCCCCCAGGTAAGTGGTGTGGCGACATCGATCAAGACATTGAAAGAAGAGCTTGAGAAAAAAGGCCATAAAGTGTATATCTTTACAACGACCGATCCAAATGCTGATCTGGACGAAGAAGATATCATTCGCATGCCAAGTGTCCCGTTTGTGTCCTTCAAAGATCGGCGAATCGTGGTTCGCGGCATGTTATATGCCTATTTGATCGCCAAAGAATTAGAATTGGAATTGATCCATACCCATACAGAGTTTGGTTCTGGGATGTTGGGGAAAATGGTGGGGCGTAAATTGCAGATTCCTGTGATCCATACCTACCATACAATGTATGAAGATTACTTGCACTACATCGCAAACGGAAAGGTCTTGCGGCCATCTCACGTGAAATATCTTTCACGGCTATTTGCCAACCACTCGACAGGTGTTGTTTGTCCAAGTGAACGGGTCATCGATACGCTGAGAGGGTATGGTGTGGTTTCACCAATGCGGATCATCCCCACAGGGATCGAAGTTGAGAAGTTTCGCCGACCGGATATTACAACTGACATGAAAAAAGAATTGCGGGAGAAATTGGACATCACTGAGAATCAACCCATGCTGCTTTCCCTCAGTCGTATTTCTTATGAAAAGAATATCCAAGCAATCATCGACGGCATGCCAGAAATTTTAACGAAGATTCCTGATGCGCAATTAGTGATCGTTGGGAAAGGTCCGCATAAAGAAAAATTAGAAGAAAAAGTGGTGGATATGGCTTTATCTGACCATGTTCAATTTGTCGGTGAAGTGGCAAATGATAAAGTGGCGATCTATTACCATGCTGCGGATTACTTCGTCAGTGCCTCCACATCAGAAACACAAGGACTGACTTACACGGAAGCAATGGCTGCTGGAACACCGTTAGTCGTTGAAGGAAATGACTACTTAAATACCTTGATCGACGATCCGTCTTTAGGCGTCACCTATGAGAGTGATCGGGATTTCGCAAAAGCATTTATTGATTATTATGAACGAAAGATTCCTGCTGATCCCGAAGTTCTTGCTAGAAAAATGTACGAGATCTCGGCATTGCGCTTCGGTGAGTCGATGCTATCTTTCTACCATGACATGGTCGCTTATTATGAAACAGAACGCATCGAAAAAGAAACCGAGCAGACGCTAGAAAAATTCAAAGTAAAATTAAAGGCCTTTCGCCGAACGATCGATTAAACAGAAAATTTTCGCAAGTTCATGTTTTTAGCGTATACTAAAGACATGAACTTTTTTATTTTGGAGGGATCTGCATGAAATTAGGATTTATCGGTACTGGTGTCATGGGTCAAGCGATGGTTTGTCATCTCTTAGCTGCAGGACATACAGTGAATGTTTACAATCGGACGAAAGAAAAAACTGATGAACTCGTTGCGAATGGAGCAATTTGGTGTGACACCCCAACAGAAGTTGCATCAGAAAGTGAAATTATCTTTACAATGGTTGGTTATCCATCCGACGTTGAAGAAGTTTACTATGGGCCTCAAGGGATTTTTCAAACGGCTGTGACGGGCAAAACATTGGTGGATTTTACCACGAGTACACCTGATTTGGCAGAACGAATCTACCAGACAGCGAAGGAAAAAGGAGCAGCGAGTATCGATGCGCCAGTTTCTGGTGGTGATCTTGGTGCGAGAAACGCCACACTAACGATTATGGTTGGTGGCGATGAAGAAGCTTACCAACAAGTAAAACCACTTTTTGAAGTATTAGGAAAGACGTTTCAACTTCAAGGAGGGGCAGGGAAGGGTCAGCATACGAAAATGGCCAATCAGATCATGATTGCCGGAACCATGACGGGGATGACAGAAATGCTGGTCTATGCGAATCAAGCCGGTCTTGATTTACCACGAGTGATTGACACGCTTTCTGGCGGTGGGGCAGCCAATTGGTCCATGACGAATTACAGTCATCGTATCCTAAAAGAGGATTATTCTCCAGGCTTTTTTGTCAAACATTTCATCAAAGATTTGGGGATCGCTTTGGATGAGGCCAAGAAGATGGGATTGGATTTGCCAAGCACCGCTTTAGCTAAAAAATTGTATGATCAGTTAGCTGAAAAAGGCTTCGAAAATGACGGAACGCAGGCGCTGATTAAACTTTGGTGGCAAGATGGAAAAAAATCTTAAAATGACAAAAAAAATACGAAAAATCAATGCAAGATAGAGGATGTTTTGATACAATATAACGGACAGAAAAAGGAGGCTTACGAATGAAAAGTTCGCAATTAGTCGCTATCATCAAACGTTTAGAAGCGATGGTCGAAGCGCAAGACAATGAAGTTCAAGTACGTCGTTTTGAAAAAGAAGGCGTCGAAAAATGTACCGTTACTTATGACAATTCGACAGAAACGTTTGAATTAACGGAAGCAGAATCAAGTCAATCTTATCAATTTGATAATGTTGATATTGTAGCCATGGAAATCTATGATTTGATCCAATAAGAATGAGTGGGACGTTCGTCGTCGCTTTCTCATTTCTAAACAGCAAGCCTACTTGGGCTTGCTGTTTTTTATTTATCTGCTGCTTTTTCTTGGCGATACAAGTGATTAAGGATGATCCCTAATGGATCGAGATCTTCCGGGGCTAAAGGAAGCGCAGCGCTTGCTGGCGGGAGTGGCTGGAATGTTTCCTCGGGAGAAAGAACTTTTGTTTGGATCAACTTGCCAAAGCTAACTTGATAGTATTTGATTTGAGTCGTCTGTGATCCTGGCTCCTCTAAGTCAAGGAGAATAGAAAAAATCACTTCTGGTTCTTGAATAAACTGATTGACCCTCACGATTTCTTGGTAAAAGCTTTGTGCTAAATGGATCTGGCGCTGCAGTACACTAGCTTGTTCAAACAATAGGTGATCAATCAGATATGCTAAGCGTTTTTTAAGGAGTGAAAAACAGTCGGTCTTCTTTCCTGCAAAAAAACAGCCGATTTCTCGCCACTTCTGTTCCAAGGGATACGCATCCATTTGAGGGAGTTGCTTACGCAAGGTCAATAGCGTCAGTTCGTTGACAGTCGGCAATTGAAAGGTTTCTGACAATACTTGAAACAATGCTGGCAATTTTTTTGTTTGCCGAAAGGGACCATAACTGCCAATTTGTGGTGTTTGAGTGATCGTGAAGGTATGATTCGTCAAGTCAACAAAGCAATAGTTGGCTGAATGGTTCATTTGTCGGTTGTAGATAGGATGAAAAGCTTGGATCAAACGACATTCAAGTAATAGTGCATCCAATTCTGTATCTGTTTCGATCGTTTCAAAATCAACGACATTATAAACAAGTCGAAGCACCTTATTGGCATGCTGCTGATTTTTTCGGAAGTAAGAAACGACACGCTGTTTCAATGATTTGGCTTTTCCTACATACAAGACTTCGTTGTGCTGATCTTTCATTAAATAAACACCAGGCTTTTCAGGCAGTGCATTTGCTTTGTTTTTTAGAAACTCTTTGTTCGGATTCATCGATCGTTCCTCTCCTTCCTTCAAAGAGTAGCAGATGAAGCGTAAGAGAGCAACGTTTGTTGGCTATCGACAAGAAAAAATTAGAAATAGAGTGGAGGCAACAAAATGATAAACTTTGACATTCAAAGGAAATTTCTCTATAACGGAAACGGATTATTTTGTCAACTCGCAGCTTTTAAAATCTTAGAAAATCAATTCTTAAATAAAAATGCGCTTAAAAATAAAAAAAGTTCGAAAAAATTCTTGCATTTCTCAATAACTTCCGATATAGTTTGACTATCAAATGATTTGATTATCAAAGTATTCGGATGGTGAAGGTTATGGAACCCAATTTAGAAACAGTTAATGACTACTTAGTCAGCGTCTTTAATGACATCTTAGTGATTGAAGAATCTGAATTGAAAAAATCTCAATTCAAAGACCTTTCAATTACCGAAATGCATACCATCGAAGCCATCGGGATGTACAAAAAAAAGACCACGACTGAAGTTGCCAAAGAGCTTTCGATCACTGTTGGGACTTTGACCATCGCGATCAATCGTTTGGTGAAAAAAGAATATGTAGAACGGATTCGCAGTGAAGATGATCGGCGAGTCGTCAAACTAGGTTTGACGAAAAAAGGAAAACTCCTTTATCGTGTTCATCAGCATTTTCATCGTGAGATGGTGAAAGGTGTCTTGAGTCAGATGTCTCCTGAAGAGGAACAGGCACTGTTGAAAGCACTGAAAAATCTGCATGACTTTTTACAAGATTATAAGTGAGAATAATGGATGAATATGTTTGGAAAAATTACCGCGACTGCAAGTTATGTTCCAGAAAAAATCGTAACAAATGATGATCTATCAAATTTGATGGATACTTCAGATGAATGGATCCATTCTCGCACGGGAATCAAACGAAGAAGAGTCGCTGTTGGCGAAAACACTTCAGACCTTTGTATTCGCGTCGCTCAAACGCTCTTGCAAGATGCTCAGCTTTCAGCAGAAAGTCTAGATTTTATCTTGGTAGCGACGATCACACCGGATTTCAATACACCGGCGGTTGCTTGCCAAGTCCAAGGGGCGATTGGGGCAGTCAATGCCTTTGCTTTTGATATCAGTGCAGCATGTGCTGGTTTCGTGTATGCATTGTCTATGGCTGAAAAACTGATTCGAACGGGCGCTAAAAAAGGATTGGTCATCGGTGGAGAAGTACTTTCAAAAGTCTTGGATTGGAACGACCGTTCGACGGCTGTTTTATTCGGAGATGGTGCCGGCGGTCTATTGCTGGAAGCATCTTCAGAGCAGCATTTGCTCAAAGAGTCTTTAAAAGCAGATGGGACGCGAGGCATGTCCTTAACATCTGGTTTTCGCACGAATGAGAATCCTTTTTCACAAAACGCTCCGGCGTATAGTGCTTGTATGCAAATGATTGGACGAGAAATCTTTGATTTTGCGACGCGTGATGTGGTCGCCTCGATCAATGATCTGACACAAAATGAAGCAATCGATTATTTTTTGCTTCACCAAGCAAATTCACGTATTTTAGACAAAGTTGCTCGCAAGCTGAAGCAGCCCCGTGAGAAATTTTTGCAAAATATGCAAGATTATGGCAATACTTCGGCAGCCTCGATTCCGTTATTGCTAGATGAAGAAATCAAACGAGGTACACTGTCACTTGGCAGTGGTCAAAAAGTGGTGTTCTCAGGTTTTGGCGGCGGATTGACATGGGGAACTATGTTAGCCACCTTATAACTTGTTCACGAAACAAAATTACTATTGAAAAACACATTGGAGGAATATACACATGGTATTCGAAAAAATTCAAGAAATCGTAGCAGAAGAATTAGGAAAAGAAAAAGAAGAAATCAAATTGAACACAAACATCCAAGAAGATTTAGAAGCAGACAGCTTGGATCTTTTCCAAATCATTAACGAGATCGAAGATGAATTCGATGTGAAGATCGAAACAGAAGATGGTATCACAACCGTTGAAGATCTAGTTAAATATGTAGAAAAACAACAAGCATAAAACAAAGGCTAGGCAGACAGCCTAGCCTTTCCTTTTTAAGAACGTGTTTTTGCTGATTCATAGACGAACTGCAAGAAGCCATGTTCTCCAACGACAACGATCAAAGTAATGAAGGAGTGCAAGATGAAGACAGCCTTTTTATTTAGCGGTCAAGGCGCACAGTACCCCAAAATGGGAGAAGAGCTCTATCACCAAGAAGCCATCGTTCGTGAGACGTTTGAACAAGCCAGCACCATTCTAGGATATGATATGGCCGAGCTATGCTTTACTGAAAACGAACGTTTAAACCAGACGGAATATACGCAGCCTGCCATCTTAACGGTAAGTATGGCTTTTTGGCGACTTTTGGATGCGCAAGGAATCAAAGCAGATGCTGTTGCTGGCTTGAGTTTAGGCGAATATACAGCCTTAGTCGCTAGTGGTGCGCTTGATTTCCAGACAGCAGTCGCATTGGTGCAAAAGCGCGGTCGGTATATGGCAAGTGCGGCGCCAGCAGGTATTGGGAAAATGGTCGCTGTGATGAACACACCCGCTGAAACGATTGAAGAAATCTGTAAAGAAGCAAGTCAAGTGGGGATCGTGACACCAGCGAATTACAATACGCCGCAGCAGATCGTCATTGGCGGTGAAGCGCCGGCAGTGGATAAAGCGGTGGAATTGTTACAAGCTGCTGGAACCAAACGGGTGATTCCTTTAAATGTCAGCGGTCCTTTCCATACTGCTTTGTTGGAACCCGCATCGCAGCAATTAGCACAGGAATTAGCTCAAATCACCTTTGATGAGTTACAAGTACCTGTCATCAGCAATACGACCGCGCAGCCAATGCAGCAAGACCAAATCAAGGAACTGTTGACGCTGCAAGTGAAATCGCCAGTGCGTTTTTACGAAAGCATTGCGACACTGAAGCAGCTTGGCATCCAACAAGTCATCGAGATCGGACCAGGAAAAGTATTGAGCGGTTTTATGAAGAAAATAGACAAAGAAATACAGACTGCGCGTGTAGAAGATAGCCAAACGTTGGCAGATACACTAGCCCGATTCAACTAGGAGGAATTTATGGATCTGCAAAATAGAAACGTCTTTGTAACTGGTAGCTCGCGAGGGATCGGTTTTACCATCGCGGAAGCCTTTGCCAAAGAAGGAGCGAATATCGTTTTAAATGGACGAAAAGAAATTCCCCAGTCACTGATCGATCGCATCACCAGCTACGGCGTGAAATGTGTAGCGATCAATGGGGACATTTCTGATTTTGATCAAGCGGCAGCCATGCTTTTAGAAGCAGAAGCGGCAGTCGGACCGATCCACATTTTAGTCAACAATGCCGGGATCACGAATGACAAATTATTGTTGAGAATGAAACCCGAAGATTTTGATTCAGTGATCAAAATCAATTTGACTGGTACCTTCAATATGACGCAGCACGCGTTGAAAAAAATGATGAAGCTGCGAGAAGGCCGCATCATCAATTTGACGAGTGTGGTCGGCTTGACGGGAAATATCGGGCAAGCCAACTATGCGGCAAGTAAAGCTGGCGTGATCGGTTTTACGAAATCTGCCGCTCGTGAAGGTGCCGCTCGGGGGATCACCTGCAATGCGATCGCCCCAGGATTTATCGAAACAGAGATGACTGAAGTGCTGTCGGATAAAGTCAAAGAACAATCATTGGCAAATATTCCATTACAGCGTTTTGGTTCCACACAGGATGTTGCGCAAACAGCAGTCTTTTTAGCAAAAAGCCCCTACATCACTGGTCAGGTGATCAGTGTAGACGGCGGGATGGCAATGCAAGGGTAGGAGGAAGAATAGATGAATCGAGTAGTAGTTACAGGATACGGCGTCACTTCTCCAATCGGAAATGACCCAGAAACATTTTTAGCAAGTTTACAAAACGGGACCAACGGCATCGGCCCGATTACAAAATTTGACGCAGAAGCAACAGGGATCTCAGTTGCCGCTGAAGTCAAAGATTTTCCGTTAGAAAAGTACTTCGTTAAAAAAGATACGAAGCGGATGGATCTTTTTTCCATTTATGGAATTTATGCGGCGTTAGAAGCGATGGAAATGGCGAAGTTAGATACAGAAACCATTGATGTGGATCGTTTTGGCGTGATGGTTGGTTCAGGGATCGGCGGCTTGCCAACGATTCAAGACCAAGTGATTCGGATGCATGACAAAGGAGCAAATCGGGTATCACCAATGTTCGTACCGATGTCGATCGTAAATATGGTTGCCGGCAACATTGCATTACGGGTAGGTGCGAAAGGCATTTGTACGACGACTGTTTCCGCCTGTGCTTCTGGTACCCATTCAATCGGTGAAGCTTTTCGGAACATCAAGCATGGCTACGCAGATGTCATGATCGCTGGTGGTTCAGAAGCAACGATCTGTGAAATCGGTATCGCTGGTTTTGCGTCTCTGACGGCGTTAACCACTGAATCAGACCCTGACAAAGCTTCCGTTCCGTTTGATAAAAATCGTAGTGGGTTTGTCATGGGTGAAGGCGCCGGTGTCTTCATTTTAGAATCATTGGCGCATGCGCAAAAACGTGGGGCAACGATTTTAGGTGAAGTCGTAGGGTATGGTGCGAACTGTGATGCCTACCATATGACTGCGCCAAATCCAGATGGATCAGGTGCTGGAAAAGCAATGAAATTGGCGATGCAAGAAGCAGCGATCACCCCGGCTGAAGTTGGCTACATCAATGCCCACGGTACAAGTACGCCTGCCAATGACAGTGCAGAAGCGACATCGATCCAATACGGATTGGGCGAAGACTATAAAAAACCATATGTCAGCAGTACAAAGTCAATGACTGGTCATTTGCTTGGAGCGGCTGGTGGAATCGAAGCCATTGCTTCACTATTAGCATTACAACATCAATTTATTCCACCAACCATCAACGTGACAGAACAAGATCCTGAGATCGACTTGAACGTTGTTATCAATCAAAGCCAACCAGCAGAATTGACCTATGCCATGAGTAATTCACTTGGGTTTGGCGGTCATAATGCAGTGATCTTGCTGAAACGTTGGGAGGAAGCGTAATTGGAAACACATGAGGTAAAAGAGCTGCTCAGCCAATTCGATCAATCGACGTTAACTGAGCTTCAATTAAAAAAAGAGACATTTGAACTTTATTTTAATAAAAATACGACAAGTGGGCTACAAAGTGCATCCTCTGCACCTGCATCTGCTCCTGCAGCGAATGCTGCGCCAACTCCTGTTGCACCAACGCCTGCTGTCTCAGCAACACCGGACACAGTAGAAACGGCAAAACCTGTTTTAGAGGGCAAAGAAGTTGTCTCTCCATTAGTGGGTGTCGTTTATTTGAAACCAAGTCCTGATAAAGACAACTTCAAACAAATCGGCGATCACGTGAAAAAAGGTGATATTCTCTGTATCGTTGAAGCGATGAAAGTCATGAATGAAATCGTCAGCGACGTCGATGGCGAATTAGTTGAAGTCTTGGTTGAAAGCGAACAAATCGTTGAATACAATCAACCATTATTCCGTGTGAAAGAAGGGTAAAGCAATGAGCGCATTAACGATTCAAGAAATCAAAGAAATCATCCCTCATCGTTATCCGATGCTTTTAGTGGATCGGGTAGAGGAGTTAGAAGAAGGCAAACGGGTCGTTGCGAAGAAAAACGTTACTATCAATGAGCCGTTTTTCCAAGGTCATTTTCCCCATGAACCAGTGATGCCCGGAGTATTGATCGTGGAAGCAATGGCACAAGCAGGTGCTGTGGCATTGCTATCATTGGAAGATTTTCGTGGGAAAACTGCCTACTTTGGCGGTTTAGACAAAGCGAAATTCAGAAAAAAAGTAACACCAGGCGATACCTTGATCTTAGAAGTAGAAATAATCAAAGTGAAATCTGCAGCTGGCATCGGCAAAGGAATTGCCTATGTTGATGGGAAAAAAGTGGCGGAAGCAGAATTGACTTTCATGATTGGATAGGTGAGACATGTTTTCTAAAGTATTGATCGCAAACCGTGGCGAAATCGCCGTACGTATCATTCGCGCTTGTCGCGAATTAGGTATTCAAACGGTCGCCGTTTATTCAGAAGCAGATAAAGAAGCGTTGCACACAGAGCTTGCCGATGAAGCGATTTGTATCGGACCTGCCAAAGCAGCCGACTCTTATTTGAATGTACAGCAGATCCTAAGCGCTGCGATCGTCACAAAGGCTGAGGCGATCCATCCTGGATTTGGCTTCCTTTCAGAGAATAGCCGCTTTGCTGCGATGTGCGAGGAATGCAATATCGTCTTTATTGGGCCAAAGAGTGAGACTATCGATGCAATGGGAAACAAAATCAATGCAAGACGCTTGATGATCGAAGCAGAAGTACCGGTCATTCCCGGAAGCAAAGGCGCGATTTCTGATGTGGAAGAAGCTTTAACGATCGCTGAAGAGATTGGTTACCCAGTCATGCTCAAAGCTGCGGCCGGCGGTGGCGGTAAAGGAATACGGAAAGTCGCCGATAAAGAAGCGTTGCCGCATCATTTTGCTTCGGCGCAGCAAGAAGCGAAAGCGGCATTTGGCAACGATGAAATGTACATTGAAAAAATCATTTATCCTGCTCGACACATAGAAGTGCAAGTGTTAGGTGATTCTTTTGGTAATATTATCCACCTTGGTGAACGCGATTGCTCGCTACAACGCAACAACCAAAAAGTGTTGGAAGAATCCCCTTCTGTGGTGATTTCTGAAAGCAAGCGAGCAGAACTAGGAGAAGCAGCGGTACGTGCCGCACAAGCGGTAGGGTATCGTAATGCTGGCACGATCGAGTTTTTAATGGCGGACACTGGGGAGTTTTATTTCATGGAAATGAACACTCGAATTCAAGTGGAACACCCGATCACCGAAATGGTGACAAACATTGATCTAGTCAAAAAACAACTTGAAGTCGCTAGTGGCGAACCGCTAGGCTTGACGCAAGCAGACATCAAGATGACGGGCGCGGCGATCGAATGTCGGATCAATGCAGAAAATCCAGCCTTCAATTTTGCACCGTCACCAGGCAAGATCAACAATTTGTTTTTACCAAGTGGCGGCCTAGGCGTTCGTGTAGACAGTGCCATGTATTCTGGCTACACGATTCCACCTTATTATGATTCTATGATCGCTAAAGTGATCGTTCACGGCGAGAACCGTTTCGAAGCGTTGATGAAGATGCAGCGGGCGTTAGCCGAATTAGTGACCGATGGTGTCATTACGAATGCAGAATTCCAAATGGACTTGATCAGTCACCCGAAAGTGATTGCGGGAGACTATACAACCGCCTTTTTACAAGAGGAATTTCTGCCAAATTGGACACCTGAACAATAGGAGGGAAGATGAGTGGCTTTATTTAAGAAGAAAAACTACATTCGCATCAATCCTAATCGAGGTCAGCTGCCAACGAACGAACCAGTCGTACCAGATAATCTTTGGGCGAAATGTCCTAGTTGCAAACGAACGCTTTATACGAAGGAGATGGGGGCAGAGAAAGTCTGTCCTCACTGCGGGTATAATTTCCGAATCAGTGCCTGGGAACGGATCGCTATCACGATTGATGAGAAAAGTTTTGAAGAATGGGACACAGATGTAACCACAAAAGATCCTCTTGATTTTCCTGGATATTTGGATAAAGTCGCACAAATGCAAGAAAAAACTGGGTTGCATGAGGCTGTCCTCACAGGAGAAGCAAAAGTTCAAGGATTGCCGTTAGCGATCGGGATCATGGATGCGAATTTCATCATGGGCAGTATGGGAACGGTCGTGGGGGAGAAGATCACCCGTTTGTTTGAACGTGCGATCGAAAAACAGCTACCAGTTGTTCTTTTTACCGCTTCAGGTGGTGCGCGGATGCAAGAAGGAATTTTGTCACTGATGCAAATGGCAAAAATCTCTGCGGCGGTAAAACGCCACAGTAAAGCTGGCTTGTTTTATCTAACGGTTTTAACGGACCCGACAACCGGTGGCGTCACCGCTAGTTTTGCGATGGAAGGGGATATCATCCTGGCAGAACCGCAAGCCTTGATCGGTTTTGCTGGACGACGTGTGATTGAACAAACCATTCGTCAGGAACTACCTGAAGACTTTCAAAAGGCAGAGTTTCTGTTAGATCATGGCTTTGTCGATCAAATCGTTCCACGGACGAACTTGCGGGAGAAAATCCACCATTTGATTTCTTTGCATACGCGGAAAGGATGGGATCGCAATGACTAGAGCAGCCCACGAAATCGTTGAACTCGCTCGCAGCAAAGACCGTTTGACGGCACTGGATTACTTTGACGGCATTTTTTCTGAGTTTGAAGAGTTTCATGGAGACCGTCTGTTTGGCGAAGATGAAGCCGTTGTTGGCGGGATTGCTTGTTTAGATGGCAAGCCCGTGACCGTGATCGGTATTCAAAAAGGCCGTAATCTGCCTGAAAATTTACGCAGAAACTTTGGCTCGCCACATCCTGAAGGCTATCGCAAAGCGTTACGCTTAATGAAGCAAGCAGAAAAATTTCAGCGACCTGTGGTCACATTGATCAATACAGCAGGGGCGTTTTGCGGTATTGGCGCGGAAGAGCGCGGAGAAGGCGAAGCGATTGCCCGTAACTTGATGGAAATGTCCGATTTAACGGTGCCGATCTTGGCAATCATCATTGGTGAAGGCGGCAGCGGCGGTGCCTTAGCACTGGCATTAGGCGATGAGGTTTGGATGATGGAACATTCGATCTATGCCATTTTATCTCCCGAAGGCTTTGCTTCGATCCTATGGAAAGATGGCAGCCGTGCCAAAGAAGCTGCTGGCTTGATGAAGATCACAGCTCAAGAACTATATGAACTCGGTGTTATTGAAAAAGTGATTGCTGAAACCCATGAAGAGGCCTTTTTACCGAAAGAGCAATTGATGGAACAGATGAAAGCGGCAATTTCAAAGAAACTTGCCGAACTTTCTACCTTGCAAACAGATGAATTGCTTGAGGCAAGGTATCAACGTTTTCGCCGATTTTAAAAACTAGGATATCCACTCTGATTAGAGGATGGGTATCCTAGTATTTTTTTATTAAAAGTGTTATTGAATAAATCGTACAAATGGCGAAGTTTTTAGTTTAAAATTTAATTATTCTGTGCTATTATGTATATATTCTGAATATAAGAAGATTATATTGCATAAATATTTGTTTTGAAGAGGAGCGTTTTTAATGAAAAAATTATTTGGAGCACTTGTTGTATTGACGGGGATTTTGGTTTTAGGAGCTTGTGGGAATGGCGGCTCATCGAGTACTGGAAGTTCTAGTGCCAGCGGTTCGGCGGATAATCAATTGGAAGCCATCAAAGCAGCTGGTGTGTTAAATGTGGCAACTTCTGCTGACTTTGCCCCGTTTGAATTTCATGCCTTGATCGATGGCAAAGATACGATCGTGGGCGCAGATATCGATATGGTCAATGAGATCGCTGATCGTCTTGGTGTCGAAGTGAATATTTTGGACCTTGATTTCAATGCTGTTTTGACTGCTTTGCAACAAGGGAAAGCCGATATCGCTGTTTCAGGCATCTCAGCAACTGACGAACGTAAACAGACTTTTGATTTCACCGATAACTATTTTACACCAGAACAAAAATTAGTTGTTAATAAAAACAATGAATCGGCATTTGATTCAATCGAAAGCTTGTCTGGCAAAAAAGTAGGCGCTCAAAAAGGCTCGATCCAAGAAATGATCGTTCAAGATCAATTAGCTGATTCGCAATTGGTTTCCATCGCCAAAGTTCCGAATCTAGTCAATGAATTGAAACAAGGCTCGATCGACGGTTTGGTCCTTGAAAGTGCGGTTGCTGAATCGTATGTTGCACAAAATGATGACCTCGTGATCACTGATGTAGCATTAGAAGCATCTGAAGGCGATTCTTATGCAATTGCTTTACCTAAAGGGAGTACCGAATTACAAGAAGAACTAAACAGTATTTTGAAAGAATTGATTGAAGATGGTACAATCGATGAGTATGTACAAAAGAACACAGATCTAGCCAACGAAAATGCGGCGCAATAGATAGAACGGAGTAGACACAATTATGGATTTATCCTTTTTAGCGATATATTACCCTTATTTTCTTTCTGGTGTGGTGATCACCATCGTGATCTCTATCATCACCGTGATCTTTGGAACGATTCTAGGGGTGATTTTCGCCCTAATGAAATTATCAAAAGTGACGCCTTTGCGCTGGTTTGCTAATGCGTATATTGAAGTCATCCGCGGCACACCGATGCTGGTGCAGATATTGATCGCTTTTGGTCTTTTGCAAGGAATGTTTGCCTTGCCGACGGTCTCGATCGGCGTGTTGAGTCTTGATTTTGGGCGGCTATTTCCTGGGATCATTGCGCTCTCGCTTAATTCTGGGGCATATGTTGCTGAGATCGTCCGAGGGGGAATCAATGCCGTTGATTACGGTCAAACAGAAGCGGCTGGTTCTTTAGGGTTGCGGCCTTTTCAAACGATGCGTTATGTCGTATTGCCACAAGCACTACGCAACATTTTGCCGCCACTAGGCAATGAATTTATCGTTTTGATTAAGGATTCCTCTTTGCTTTCAACGATCGGCATCTACGAGCTGATGAACAGTGCGCAGATCGTTGTCACCAGTTCTTTCCAACCATTAACGCCTTTCTATGTGGCGGCGGTCATTTACTTCATCTTGACGTTTACGACTTCGCGACTATTGAGTTTATGGGAAAAGAAACTAGGCAAAGGCTATCGTCGTTAAAAGGAGAAGACAAGCTATGATGTTAGATATTCAAGATTTACACAAAACCTTTGGCAGCAATCAAGTGCTAAAAGGGATCACAACGACGATCGATCAAGGAGAAGTCGTAGTGGTGATTGGGCCATCTGGGTCAGGAAAAAGCACGTTTTTACGCTGTTTGAACCTATTAGAAGTACCGACAAGCGGAAAAATCTTTTTTGAAGGAACCGATATTACCGATCCAAAGAATGATTTGTATAAGATGCGTGAAAAAATGGGTATGGTATTTCAAAATTTTAATCTTTTTCCGAATATGACGGTTTTAGAAAACATTACTTTGTCTCCGACGAAAGTCAAGAAGGTAGCAAAATCGGCGGCTGATCAGTTGGCAAAACAACTACTAAATGATGTTGGCTTACCAGACAAAGCAAAAGCCTATCCTCAAAGTCTTTCTGGTGGACAAATGCAACGAATCGCTATCGCACGTGCCTTGGCGATGGAACCAGACGTGATGCTCTTTGATGAACCGACTTCAGCGTTAGACCCAGAAATGGTTGGCGAAGTATTGTCCGTCATGCAGCGTTTGGCTCAGCAAGGAATGACGATGGTCATCGTCACTCATGAAATGGGCTTTGCGAAAGAAGTCGCGGATCGGATTTTATTTATGGATCAGGGAATCATTATGGAGGAAGGAACGCCAGAACAGATCTTTGATCATCCGAAAAATCCACGAACCATTGATTTTTTGAGTAAAGTATTGTAAACTGCGAGAAGTTCGCAGTTGTTAGTGATAAATTTGGACCTTTCCTAAGCATCCTTTCAGTAAAAGGATGCTTTTTTGACGGAAAAAAGACTACTTTAAAGAAGTGATAGGACAAACGGTTGTCTTGGCAGGTTCCTTTTTCAGTTCTTTTACAAGAAACCTGCAGAAACTGGCGCACTTGCTAGTATTCAAAAAGATTCTATTGTATAATTACAGGTTGAAGAGGTCTGATCTTGATAGAAACCATCTGCGTGATTGTAGGCAGATCGGACTGTTTCTTTTTAAGATCGACAATTTGGATCGATGACTAGTCGCCGATTTTTAATACGTGAAGAAATCATGCAGCAAAGGAGATTTTATGTTTTCAAATTATAAACCGACTTGGATGGTCGATGCGATTTATAAAATCACCCCTAGCCAACTAAAGGCACAGGGGATCAAAGGGATTTTGACCGATCTTGATAATACCTTGATTGCTTGGAACAATCCTGACGGAACCGAAGAACTAAAAAACTGGCTACTGGAAATGAAAAATGCTGGGATACCGGTAGTTGTCGTTTCCAACAACAATAGTGAACGAGTGGCACGGGCAGTTGCGCCCTTTGGTTTAAAGTACGTACACCGCGCATTAAAACCCTTTTCAAGAGGGATCAAACAAGGCTATCAACAATTAGGCTTGAAAAAAGAAGAGGTCGTGATGATCGGCGATCAAATCATGACGGATGTACGAGGTGCCAATCGTGCCGGTGTTCGCAGTATTTTAGTGAAACCAGTGATCCCAACGGATTCTTGGAAAACCCAATTTAATCGAGCCACAGAAAGAAAAATCATGAACTATTTATTGAAGCATAACCCAGAGTTAAAATGGCGTGGAGGAATTTAATATGACAGAAGGAATCGAAGAAATTCACTGTATCGGCTGCGGGGCAGTGATTCAGACAACGAACCCCAATGAATTGGGCTACACCCCGCAATCCGCATTAGAAAAAGGACTTGAATCAGGAGAAGTCTATTGTCAACGCTGTTTCCGTTTGCGCCATTACAATGAGATCCAAGATGTTTCCCTTACCGACGATGATTTTCTGCGTCTACTGAATGAAATCGGGGAAAAAGAAGCTTTGATCGTTAATGTCGTTGATATTTTCGATTTTAATGGTTCATTGATCCCAGGACTGCACCGCTTCGTCGGCAATAATCCTGTTTTATTAGTGGGCAACAAGGTGGATATTTTGCCAAAATCTTTGAAAAAATCGAAGATGACCCAATGGATGAAGGAACGTGCTCATGAAGCTGGTTTAAGACCAGTGGATGTATTATTGACGAGTGCCAAGAAGCCAGGTGAAACGGAAGCTTTACTGCAAGCGATTGAAACGTATCGTGAAGGACGCGATGTCTATGTGGTGGGTGTGACGAATGTTGGAAAATCAACATTGATCAATCAAATCATCAAACAAACAGCGGGGATCAACGAATTGATCACGACTTCGCGTTTCCCAGGAACCACATTGGATAAAATCGAGATTCCCTTGGATGACGGACACTTCTTGATCGACACACCAGGAATCATTCATCGTCATCAAATGGCGCATTATTTAGGTAAAAAAGATCTAAAAATCGTGGCACCAGCCAAAGAGATCAAACCAAAGGTGTATCAGTTGAATCCAGAACAAACTTTGTTCTTAGGAGGACTTGCCCGATTTGATTTCATTCAAGGAGAACGCAGTTCATTTATTGCTTATGTAGCAAATGATGTGGCGATCCATCGGACCAAATTAACGAAAGCCGATGAGTTTTATGAGAAACATGTTGGTGGGCTGCTGCAGCCGCCGCGAGCAGATGAAGTGGCGGATTTTCCTGAACTCGTCCGTTTCGAATTTTCAATCAAAGAAAAAACCGATATCGTTTTTGCTGGACTTGGCTGGATCACGATCACCAAACCGTGTGTCATCGCTGGGTGGGCGCCAAAGGGTGTCGATGTGCTTAGACGTAAAGCATTAGTATAAGGAAGAAGGAAGAATATGGACTTACGAGGAAAACAAAAAAGATTTTTACGAAGTGAAGCGCACCATTTAAACCCGATTTTTCAAATCGGCAAAGGCGGCTTGAATGACGCGATGATGGCGCAAATTGAAGAAGCGCTAGAAAAACGAGAATTGATCAAAGTCTCATTGCTCCAAAATACCGATGAGGTTGCTGACGAAGCAGCTGAAACGATCCGTGAGAAAGTCGGCTGTGAAGTGGTACAGATCATCGGACGAGTGATCGTTTTATTCAAACCGTCAAGCAAAGAAAAATACCAAACGATTTCAAGCAAAGTTCGTTCAATTTAGGAGGGAGAAGGCATGCAAGGACAAACATTTGGAAAGGTACAAACGGTTTTAGAGACACAAACACAAGAACTTGTACCGAAAAAGCAAGTGGGCATTCTTGGTGGGAATTTTAATCCAGTACACTACGCACATCTGGTCATGGGTGAGCAAGTAGGGCAAGCATTAGGGCTGGATAAAGTTTATTTCATGCCTGAGTATTTACCGCCTCATGTTGATGAGAAAAAGACGATCCCAGCTGAGCACCGCTTGGCGATGTTGGAGTTGGCGATCGCCGATAATCCGCGATTTGCTGTAGAGACCATTGAGTTGGAACGAAAAGGCAAGAGTTATACGGTTGATACGATGCGGGAATTGACAGCTAAGAATCCAGATACCAATTATTATTTTATCATTGGCGGGGATATGGTGAACTATTTACCAAAATGGCATCAAATCGATGAGCTGATGGAATTGGTGACTTTTGTGGGGGTTCGTCGTCCAGAAGTGCCGATCGATAGCCCATACCCGATTATTTGGATCGATATCCCGCTAATGGATGTCAGCTCAACAACAATTCGTAAAAAAGTGCAACAAGGTTGTTCGGTTCGCTACTTATTGCCAGATAATGTGTTACACTATATTCAAGAAAAGGGGTTGTACTTGGATGAAGAGTGAATACTACACACAAGCAGAACGGGAACTTTTGATGCAAAAGGTCCAAATGCAGATGAGTCAAAAGCGCTTTGAGCATGTGTTAGGTGTCGAAAAAACGGCCGTTGCCCTTGCGGAAAAATATGGTGCTTCACCGGTCAAAGCCAGCATCGCCGCCTTGACGCATGATTATGCGAAGGAACGCAGCGATGAAGAATTTCAATTAGTCATTCGTAGAGACGGATTCGACTTGGATCTCTTGAACTGGAACAATGCTATCTGGCATGGACTCGTCGGTGCTGATTTCGTTCAACGAGAATTAGAAATCGATGACGAAGAAATCTTACAAGCGATCCGTTTGCACACCACCGGAGCTGCTAAGATGAGCCTGTTAGATAAAATCATCTATGTGGCAGATTATATCGAACCCGGACGTACGTTTCCTGGAGTCGTTGAAGCCAGAGAGATCGCAATGATTGACTTAGATGCCGCTGTTGCTTACGAAACGAAACATACCTTGCTTCATTTGATCGAAACAGAAGCAGTTATCTACCCAAAAACGATCGAAACCTACAATTTTTGGGTAGCCAAATATAGGAGGGAATTACCATAGATAGTCAGAAAATATTAGAAATTGCTGTAAAAGCCGCCGATTCAAAACATGCCGAAGATATTATGGCATTAGATGTGCGGGAAATCTCTTTGCTAGCAGATTACTTTGTGATCTGTTCAGGAAATAGCGAACGTCAAATCAATGCGATCATTGATGAAGTCATCGATAAAGAAGAAGAAAATCAAGTATCTGTTCGCCGTGTCGAAGGAAAAGATGGTGGAAAATGGGTCTTGATCGACTTAGGTGACGTGATCGTTCACGTATTCAGTGCCTCAGAACGTGCTTTTTACAACCTAGAAAAATTATGGTCTGATGCGCCGCTTGTGGATCTTAATGAATGGGTCGTGGCGTAATGGCTTACGAAACCTTCGCATTTGTCTATGACGAAGTAATGGATTCCAGTCTCTATAAAAAGTGGCTGGATTTTTCTTGTCGTCATTTAGGAAAAAGAAAACAGCTGTTAGAATTGGCTTGTGGAACTGGTGCGTTAGCCGTTGAGTTTGCCAAGGCTGGTTTTGATGTGACTGGGTTAGATCTTTCAGAAGAGATGCTGATGATCGCTAGTCAACGGGCTGAAAAAGAAGAGGCGGCTGTGCAATTTGTTGCGGGTGACATGCTGGATCTCGTAGATGTTGGCACCTATCAAGCAATTACCTGCTATTCTGACTCCCTTTGCTACATGGAAGACGAGCAGAGTGTGCAGCAAGTGTTTGATGGTGTTTACAGTTGTTTAGAAGAAGATGGCGTCTTTTTATTTGATGTACATTCCTTATATCAAATCGATGAAGTCTTTCCTGATTATAGCTATCATTACCAAACCGATGAATTTGCCTTTCTTTGGGAAAGCTATCAAGGCGAAAAAGACCATAGCATTGAACACTTTTTGACCTTTTTTGTTGCACAAGAGAATGGGTTGTTTGAACGCTTAGATGAGCTTCATCAAGAAAGAACCTATCCTCTTGAAAGCTATTTAAGAATGTTAGAAAATGCTGGTTTTGCTAATGTTGAATGCTATGCTGATTTTATCGATACGAAACCAAATGAAAAAAGCCGTCGCTGGTTTTTTGTCTGCCATAAGTAACCGTTATGTAAAACAGGAGGGATGTCGATGAAGGCTTGCGGACTAGTCGTAGAATACAATCCTTTTCACCATGGACACCAATACCATGTGGAAAAAGCACGGCAAGTAACGAATGCTGATGTCGTCGTTGCGGTGATGAGTGGAAATTTTTTACAGCGTGGCGAACCAGCAATCATCGATAAATGGCAGCGAGCTCAAGCAGCACTACAACATGGGGTAGACTTGATCGTCGAATTGCCACCCGCTTGGGCCGTCCACTCTGCTGATTTTTTTGCATCGGGAGCGATTAGGATTCTGCAGGATCTGCAATGTGAGTTGTTATGCTTTGGCACAGATACGAAACACCCCTTCGACTATGCCAAGTTTGCTCACTTTGAAAAAGAAAATCAACTAATGATCGATGACGCATTTCAACGCTTAGCTAGGCAAAATGCTACCTATAGTCAAAAAATGAGTGCGGTCCTCAGTGAGCTATATCCTGAGTACCATGAAGAAAAAGACCAGCCCAATCATCTGTTGGGTATGGCGTATGCACGGGAAGTGCTGCATTATGAAAAACCAATGCGTTTGGTCCCCATCCAACGCGTTGCGGCGTCTTATCATTCAGAACAATTCGATCATCCCACGATCGCCAGTGCAACAGCCATTCGCCAAGCAATCAAACAAGGTGCAGCTGTTGTGGATTTTGTTCCTGAAGCCACACAAAACTTTCTTTCACAAGCAACAGTCGACTGGGAAGCCTTTTGGCCGTATCTTCAATACCAGATCATTTCTGCCCCAATCGAAAAATTAGCTGCTATTTACCAGATGGAAGAAGGATTAGAATATCGACTAAAACAATATGTGACGGCGGCGGATTCTTTTGCAGATTTTATCAAGTTGTTAAAGACGAAACGTTATACCCAAACGCGGCTGCAGCGTCTTGCTTGTTATGTATTGTTCCAAGTGACAAAAGCTGAAATGAAGGAAGCTCAAGAACATTCCTTTATTCGAGTCTTAGGGTATACGAAGCAAGGGCAGCACTATTTAAAAGAGGTCAAAAAAGAGCTGACCCTGCCGCTGATCGCTAAATTTGGTAAGCAAGAAGCACAGCGCTATGGCTTGTCATTGCGGATCGACCAGATCTATCAGCAAGGGAATCCTCAAATCACAGAACAAAATTTTCGAAAAATTCCGCTTTTTATTGATAAATAAGTGAAAATTACTTCACAGAACGCCATTTGACAAGTATAATGAATAAGGATTTTTAAAAACAAGAAAGCGAAGTGAAATCATGGGTCGTAAATGGGCAAATATCGTAGCGAAAAAAACTGCTAAAGATGCAAACAATAGCCGAGTTTATGCAAAATTTGGAATCGAAATCTACGCAGCAGCAAAATCGGGTGATCCTGATCCTCACGCGAACCAAAAATTACGCTTTGTTATCGAACGTGCGAAAACCTACAATGTGCCAAAACACATTATTGACCGTGCGATTGAAAAAGCCAAAGGTTCTGGCGATGAACAATACTCAGAACTTCGATACGAAGGATTTGGACCAAATGGATCAATGGTGATCGTCGATACGTTGACAAATAACGTCAACCGTACCGCAGCCGATGTTCGGGCCGCTTTTGGTAAAAACGGCGGGAATATGGGTGTTTCAGGGGCCGTTGCTTATATGTTTGATAACACGGCACTCTTTGGCTTTGCTGGTGACGATGCGGATGAAATCTTAGAATACTTGATGGACAAAGAGATCGATGTTCGTGATGTCGTTGAAGAAGATGGACAAATCATCGTTCACGGTGAACCAAGTGACTTCCATGCCATTCAAGAAGCCTTGAAAGAAAAAGGAATCACTGAATTCTCAATTGCAGAAATGCAAATGATTCCTCAAAATGAAGTAACCTTGACGGGTGACGATCTAGAAAAATTCGAAAAAATGATCGATGTGTTAGAAGATCTTGAAGACGTACAAAACGTCTATCACAATGTGGCAGACGCGGAAGAATAAGTGTCACTTGGCAGCCTAGAGACAATCTGGCTGCCATTTTTTTAGTATGTTTTTTTATGTAGAGGCTTTGTCGCTTATGCAAGAGAAATAATGAAGCGGTAGCGTTGCTCATTTACTGAAAATTCTTCTGTGTTGATCATCTTTTCAGTTGGTTTCTATACATTTTATGTGTTATGATTTACTACATAAGCAAACAAATCGTTAGGGGGGCAGACATGGAAGAAAAAATCGTTTTAGAGCCATTTAATCGAATCTTAAGTGGTTTTGAAAAGCTAGCAGAAGTGTCTGTATCGATTTCTGACTGCTCGGCTCTTTGTCGGAAATATCAAAAGTATGGGGTAGAAGGGTATCGTCTAGGTGATTATCGTGGTTCTTCTTATTTGAATCGTTATTTAAATGTCGTCGTTGATCGCGCACCCTTATTAATTTATAAAGAGCGATTCTTGATTCCATTAGTCTTTCGCATGTCGGAATACTCTGAACGGCTCTTTATCGATGAGTATCGAATGGAAGGGTTCTTCTTGCTGTTGGATTGGCTTTTAGAGCACCGACCAGAAAAAGCAATTATTGATTATAAACGAACGCGTGCTTTGCCTCATAGAAAAGAATTTGTCATCGACAGTTCCTATGTACTTTTTCGATTGACAGAAATTCTAGATGGCGCTGGCTTTCCTCTTAGTCGCTTTACGACGATTGAAGAATTTAGTGAGTGGAATCGTACCCATCGCTTGATCGATAACGGCAGCATTGGACGACATACAAAATTATTTGTTCCAGAAGATCCCGAACACGTTTCTGAGCTGCAAATGATTTTAACCATCGTAGGGATGCGCTATCCAGAAACCCGTTTATTTATTGGCGAGTTAAAAGGCTAAAAAAACATCACGATCGGCTTGTTTCCTTTGGGAACTCGCCGAAAGTGATGTTTTTTGTTATCCGATCGTTGATGCTTCTTGGAACTGATAAGTGGTAGGATCAGCTTTTGCTAGCAGCGGCAATTCCTCTTGGGTGAGGACGGTCAACTGATGCATCGCCCGTGTCGCCATTGTATAAAAAATCAATTGGTCTTGTTCAGTCACGAAAGTGGCACCTGGTGTCCAGACAAATACTTGGTCAAACTCTAGCCCTTTTGCTAAAAAGGCCGGGAAGATCATCACATTGCGTTTCATGAAGTCTTCTTCAGAGGTGATCAGCTGCACTTGTTCCTGCATTGTTTCTGCCAGCTGGGCATATAACTGCTGGCAATCCTTTGCGGTTTTACAAATGATCGCGGTGCGCCAACGCTGATTCTCAGCGGCGTCACGAATACTGGTTTCTAGGAAAGCCAGATTTTCAGTTGCAGTTCCTTTAACAATTGTTGGTACCGCCCCTTTACGAGCCGTCAATTCCACTTGATCACTGCCAACTAAAAATTGATTGGCGAAATCTGTGATTTCCTTAGTCGAACGATAGCTGGTTTTCAATTGATAACGTTTCACACTTTCGCGGGGGAATAATTCTGCTAATGTCCCGACGATCGTTTCATTGCCATAAACTTTTTGATTCAAATCGCCGCATAGGGTGATGCCAGCCTTTGGATAAAGCTGACGCAGTAGGGCCACTTGTGCTGGTGGAAAATCCTGCATTTCATCGATAAAGATAAACCGAGCTTTTTCTTCGACATGAACAGGATAAAGCTGTTTGATCAGTAAGAAAAACAAAACGGCGTCTTCTTGTTTGATCTGTCTTTGGCGCATGACTTGTCGAATATCGGCAATACTTTGCTGCCAAGTCGCAGCCTCGATGCCAGTTTCTTTGACTGCAGCAGACTCAACCGATTGTAAAAAGTGTAAGTATTGCTTGGCTTGGTTGATAAACTGAAAGTTTTTCACTCCCCGCGTCAAGGAACGGAACTTCTTGCGGACGATCTGCTGTCTAAGTTTCTTCCGCAAACGGCGTTCGTTTTCTTCGCTGTATTCTTGATGAGGATCATTGGCAAATACTTGTTGCAATTGTTCTTCGGTCGCTTCTTTGACCCAGTCTTTTTTGGCTTCATCTTTTTCCAAGCCGCCGATTTTTTTTAATAATTTCGTTTGAAGCAGTTGGGTTCTTTGGTAAATCGGCAGTTCGTTATTGGTTTCTTGATACCAGCGGCGAATCTGTTCTTTTGTCAAATAGGTTTGCCCTTGGATTTTTAGATCACGGAACAAGGGACCGATTGGTGCAATCGAACGGACATAACGGTTGATTTTTTCCACCAAGAAAAGACTACTTTTGATTTTTTCAATGGCATCATCGTCGCCGCTTAAAAAGGTTTCTTCTTGTTGGGTTTCTTTCGTCACTTCATAGCCAGTCAGAATCAATTGGATAAAGTGGTGGAAGGTTCTTGTGGGCACTTCACTTTCACCTAAAGAAGGCAGGACCATGGAAATATAGTCAGAAAACAAATGATTGGGTGAAAACAGCAAGACTTGTTTTTCGTCCAACCATTTGCGATTCCGATAAAGTAAAAAGGCGACCCGTTGCAACAAAGCAGAGGTTTTCCCACTTCCAGCAATCCCTTCGATCAGTAAGAATTTATTGGTGGTATCACGAATGATTTGATTCTGTGCTTTTTGGATCGTCGAAACGATGTTACGCATTTGAGAAGAAGAGGCTTCATCCAATATTTCCAACAAAAATTCGTCATTGATGATCTCCGAAGTATCGACCATCGACAAGATTTCACCATTTTGAATTTTAAATTGGCGTTTCAAAAGCAATTCTACCGTAAACCGATCAGTGTCTGTTTCGTAGAAGGTTTCACCAAGCTCTCCTTCATAATAAAGATTGGCGATCGGTGCGCGCCAGTCAATGACGATCGTTTCTTCATCTTTGTCTCGCAATGAAGCGATCCCCAAATAGAGGGTCTCGGTTTCTTGTTCTTCTTTGAAATCGATTCGAGCAAAATACGGATTGCCCGCCATCGTTGTTAAGGTTTTGACGCGTTTTTCTTGTGATTCTGCGGTTTGGTATTTTATCAGCAATTCTTGTTCATGCTGCTGGTACTCGATAACTGATTCATAAAAGGCTTCACTGTCGCCCCCGCGAATTTTCTTATCGGCGATTTCTTTTAATTGATCATCCATTTTAGCGGCTAACTCTTGTTTTTGCTGCGAAAGGATCGCTTGTTCTCTGTGGATCAGAGCAATGGTTTCATTGACATGTTGTTGTTCTTTTTGACGTTCGTTCACGAAGGATCCTCCTTAAAAAAATTGCGACATAAAATTATAGCATATTTTCCCTGCGAATGTCGTGGAAAAAAAGAAACTATGCTAATATTTATAAAAAGAGCTTAGGTGTTCAAAAACGAAACGAAAAAGAGGTGGAGACGGTGAGGGAAGAAGCAGAATTGCACCAATTGATCCTGTCTGTGGGGCAACGTGTTGGGGCACGTGCCATCGGTTTATCTGGTTCACGGACCGATCCACAGGCGCCAAAAGATTTTTTGCAAGACTTTGATGTGGTTTACGTAATGGATGATATTCAGCCCTTGGTCGATGATCCTTCATGGTTAGAAGCCTTTGGACCGATCATGATCAGGCAAACACCGGAAGCTAGCACCATCTATCCGTCAAGTTTGGGCGGGTGTTTTACGTACTTGATGCATTTTTTAGACGGAGTAAGAATCGATCTCATGCTATGTCCTCTTGCACTGGTCGATCGTCTGGCTAACGAACCAGGCTTGCATCCGCTGCTTGATCCAGACCAAATACTAAGTTTTGCTAATCAAGCAAATCATTCGCATTACTGGATCAAGCGCCCGACCCAAGCCGCTTTTCAGGAACACTGCAACGAATTTTGGTGGGTAAGCACGTATGTCGTGAAAGGGCTGCTTCGAAAGCAGCTGATTTATGCTGCGGATCATTTATACACTATTTGTTGGCAAGAATTGTTATGGATTGAAGATTTTTTCGTTGCCCAAGCTCAGCAATTTCAGGTGAGTACAGGGAAAAATCATAAATACCTACAGTCGTTTCTAACGGAAAAGGAGTGGCGGGAATTGACCTCATTGCTTGATTTTTCCACGATCACTGCCTGCGGTCAGTCCCTCTTGAAGATGCAAAAACGTTTTGATGGCCAAGCAAAGAACATCAGCGAGAAATTAGGGCTGGCCTATGATTGGCAAGAAGCTGAGAATGTCCAAACATATACGAAGTATTGGAGTGAAAAAAATTGGCAGATGAAACCAGAGAATCAAAAATAAAAGACTGTCAGATTCAGGCGTTTTGGCAGCGGTTTTTAAAAGCAAATCCAAGAAATCAATCTCCTTTGACCTATGAAGATGCTTGGTCCTTTGGTGATACACCACAAATGGCCGATGAACTGGCAGCACTGGTTTTAGCTGGCAAAAAGACGGCAACGACATCTGCCGCTGCGCTCTATGAAATCGAGCAAGAAGCATTGCCGCAATCAGGAACCTATAGTGTCCTTTTAAATGGGTCGGATGTACCAAAAGCTGTTCTTTACTTAGAGTCAGTGTCGATCGTGCCTTTTGATGAGGTGACAGCAGACTTTGCCTTTTTAGAAGGGGAAGGAGATCGCACTTTGGCTTATTGGCGCCGTGTTCATGAAGCTTTTTTTCGACGAGCTTATGCCTCAGCGGGGTTGTCTTTTCACGATCAAATGCTGTGTGTTTGCGAAAAGTTTTGTGTCGTTTATCAGGAAGAATAAAGTCATGGTTTTCTTTGGAAACCAAGGTAATAGTTTTTGTCTTTTTGAAAAAGGTGTATAATCAAAAGCAAACAAAGGAGGAAGTCGTATGCCATTTATCCATGTCGAACTAGTTGAAGGACGTTCGCAAGAGCAACTGACGAATATGATGAAAGAAATCACTGAGGCGGTCCATAAAAATACAGGCGCCCCTAAAGAGCATATCCATGTTATCATCAATGAAATGAAGCAAGGAACCTATGCTGTGAATGGCGATTGGAAATAATTCTCTTGCTTTTTTATCAAGAGAGTGGTTTAATTGAGCCATAATCGATCAATAAAAAAGACACCTGAATTTGAGAGTCTTCGATAAGAGAGGGAAATCTTGGCTGAAAATTTCCTAGAAGAAAACCAAAGGATGACCACTTTTTTAAGACCTCTGTTGAAACGGAGGCGGTTGAACCGTTATCTCATGAAGAGGAAAACAGACTTTTTCTGTTTTTGAAGAATAGGTGGAACCACGAGTGATCGTCCTAGTATCGTAACCGATACTAGGACTTTTTTTATTGATTGAAATCATCAAAGGAGGACATTCATATGTCATTATTTATTACATTTCCTGATGGCGCAAAAAAAGAATTTGCTGTTGGGGTAACAACCAAAGAGATTGCTGAAAGTATCTCGAAAAGTCTTGCAAAGAAAGCCTTAGCTGGAAAAGTCAATGGACAACTGATCGATCTTTCACGTCCGATCGAAGAAGATGCAACGATTGAGATCGTGACACCCGATCATGAAGACGCCTTAGGCTTACTTCGTCATTCGACAGCTCATTTAATGGCTCAAGCTATGCGCAGACTCTATCCATCGATCCATTTTGGGGTAGGACCTGCAATTGATTCTGGTTTTTACTATGACACAGACAATGGGGAAAACCCAATAACTGCAGAAGATCTACCAGCAATCGAAGCAGAGATGATGAAGATCATCAAAGAAAATCTGCCAATCGAACGCCGCGTGTTAACAAAAGAAGAAGCGTTAGCTCTTTTTGCCGAAGATCCATACAAAGTAGAGTTGATCACTGAATTACCAGATGATGAAACGATTACTGCCTATCAGCAAGGTGAATTTGTCGATCTTTGCCGCGGTCCTCACGTCCCATCAACTGGTCGTATCCAAGTGTACAAATTGTTATCAGTGGCAGGTGCTTACTGGCGTGGAAGCTCTGACAACCAGATGATGCAACGGGTATACGGAACAGCCTTTTTCGATAAAAAAGACTTGAAGGAATTTATCCGTTTACGGGAAGAAGCAAAAGAACGCGATCATCGCAAATTAGGAAAAGAATTAGAATTGTTCATGTTATCACCTGAAGTCGGCGCTGGTTTGCCTTTCTGGCTGCCAAAAGGAGCTACGATCCGTCGTACGATCGAACGGTATATCGTGGACAAAGAAATCAGCTTAGGGTACCAACATGTGTATACACCAATCATGGCAAACGTGGATCTATACAAAACCTCAGGGCACTGGGATCATTACCATGAAGACATGTTCCCGCCAATGGATATGGGGGATGGGGAAATGTTAGTATTGCGACCAATGAACTGTCCGCATCATATGATGGTTTATAAAAATGACATTCATTCGTATCGTGAGCTACCGATTCGGATCGCTGAATTAGGGATGATGCACCGCTATGAAAAATCAGGGGCATTATCTGGATTGCAACGGGTTCGGGAAATGACTTTAAACGATGGGCATACATTCGTCCGTCCGGATCAAATCAAAGAAGAATTCAAACGGACACTTGATTTAATGATCGGTGTTTATGAAGACTTTAATATCACCGATTATCGTTTCCGTCTAAGTTATCGTGATCCACAAAACAAAGACAAATATTTTGATGACGATGCAATGTGGGAAAATGCGCAAACGATGCTAAAAGCCGCTATGGATGAATTAGAATTGGATTATTTTGAAGCAGAAGGCGAAGCAGCTTTCTATGGACCAAAACTAGATGTCCAAGTGAAAACAGCTTTAGGCATGGAGGAAACCTTGTCAACGATCCAATTAGATTTCTTGTTGCCTGAACGGTTTGACCTAACGTATGTTGGTGAAGATGGTGAAAACAACCACCGTCCAGTGGTGATCCACCGCGGCATCGTTTCAACGATGGAACGCTTTGTGGCTTATCTAACGGAAGTCTATAAAGGCGCATTCCCAACTTGGTTGGCGCCGATCCAAGCATCGATCATTCCAGTTTCAGTCGAAGCTCACAGTGACTATGCTTACGAAATCAAAGAACGCTTGCAGGTACAAGGACTGCGGGTAGAAGTGGATGACCGCAACGAAAAAATGGGGTATAAGATCCGCGCATCACAAACCCAAAAAATTCCTTACCAAATCGTTGTTGGGGATCAAGAAGTCAATGACGCGACAGTCAATATCCGTCGCTACGGCAGCAAAGAGACCCAAGTCGAAGAATTGAATCTGTTTGTTGATGCAATGGCTGCAGAAGTAAAAAACTATAGTCGCAAATAGTTTTATGATGGATAAAGCGAAAAAGCACCTTCTTTAAGACGGTGCTTTTTTTGTCTAAATTAACAAAAATAAATAAATAGGTTTTGTTATGATGATTATATTGTAGTATAATTGATAAGTGGCAAAAATGAAAAAAAAGAAAAGGAGTTTGTGATGAATTATAATTACGGAGTTAGAAAGAAATCGGTTGTATCGGTCATTTTATTAACATTTATTACTTGTGGCATTTATACATTCTTTTGGATGTACCAAACAACCAAAGAGCTGGCAGAATACAGCGGGGATAATCGTCTTTCGCCAGAAACATCGATCTTACTCACGATCCTTACTTGCGGATTGTACCAAATTTATTGGTGGTACCGAATTGCGGATATCTTTATGAGTGCACAGCAACGAGCGAATATGCCTCGTCTGAGTGACAACAAAATCCTTTTTGTCGTCTTGAGCCTTTTTGGTTTTGATTTTATCAACATGGCGATTTTACAAGGAGATATGAACCAAATGTGGGAAGCTGCTGATCAAAATGCCATGATGTCATCTGCTACATCAAACGATTCGTCTGATTCAGATGATTGGGTCGATTATTGATTTGTCCGTTTAAATGGTTAACGGGGTTTCCTTGTCCAGGTTGTGGCATGACGCGCGCCTACTTGCACTTATTTCAGGGTGATCTTGAAGGTGCGCTGCATTTTCATCCCTTGTTTTGGTTAGTGCCGATCGTATTCGGAATCGTTTTGTTCAAAAAAAATCCGAAAATCAGCAAACTTTACCACAGTCACAACCTGTGGCTGACCTTGACACTTTTGGTACTAGTGGTTTATGGTGGTCGGCTCTGGCTTCATTTCCCACATGACGCGCCAATGGACTTTGATCCAGAGAGCATTTTCCCACAACTACTACGCCGGATTGGTCAAGGGATTCACTAACAGCCCTTCATCTAAGCATTAAAAATCTTTAAGAAAATGCTTTGTTTTTTTCTGAAAGCGAAGGGAACATGCGACAGTAGTTGAATCTTTATGAAAATTGTGTTATATTTACAATGTAATGATACTTAGAGTGAGTGAGCGGTTTTTTCGCTCACTCTTTTTAATGGAATGAAGTTCGTTTCGTTGAGAAATAAAGGAGGCGATGTTGTGAGTACGGTAGTGGAAACTGTTACAGATATAGTGACCCCTATTCTGGATGCGCAAAAATTTGAATTAGTTGAAGTAGAATTCGTGAAGGAAGGGAAAAATTGGTTTCTTCGTGTGTTCATCGATAAAGAAGGCGGAATCGATATCGAGGAATGTGCCTTTGTCAGTGAACAACTTAGTGAACAATTAGACCAATGCGAACCTGATCCTATTCCACAGGCCTATTTCTTGGAAGTTTCTTCCCCTGGCGCCGAGCGTCCATTGAAGAAAGAAGCAGATTATCAACGGGCAGTCGGCGAGTACATTCATGTTTCTTTATATCAACCGATTGATGGAGAAAAACAGTTCGAAGGCTTTTTACAGTCATTCGACGAAAATCAGCTAGCTATTAAGACCCGAATCAAAACCAGAGAAAAAGAACGAACGATCGACCGGAAAAATATTGCCAAAGCTCGTTTAGCCATTCAATTTTAAACACGGAGGAATGAAAGAATCATGAGTAAAGAAATGTTGAATGCATTGGATGCATTAGAAGCAGAGAAAGGCATTTCAAAAGAGATTGTCATCGATGCCTTGGAAGCGGCATTGGTTTCAGCGTACAAACGTCATTACGGGCAAGCACAAAATGTGGAAGTTGAATTTGATCAGAAAAAAGGCAACATCCACGTCTATGCAGTCAAAGAAGTGACAGAAGAAGTCATGGACTCGCAACTAGAGGTTTCATTAAAAGAAGCGATGACAATCAATCCCGCTTATGAAATCGGCGACAAAATCCGTTTTGAAGTAACGCCTAAAGACTTTGGTCGTATTGCGGCGCAAACGGCAAAACAAGTCATTTTGCAACGGGTCCGTGAAGCAGAAAGAAACATTATCTATAACGAATTTAGTGCGTACGAAAAAGACATTCTGCAAGGAATCGTTGAACGCCAAGACAATCGTTATATCTATGTAAACTTAGGCAAAATTGAAGCCGTGCTTTCAAAACAAGACCAAATGCCAAATGAGTTTTATCAACCCCATGATCGGATCAAAGTATTCGTTTCTCGTGTTGAAAATACTTCGAAAGGCCCTCAAGTATTCGTTAGCCGTAGCCATCCAGATTTGCTACGCCGATTATTTGAACAAGAAGTGCCAGAAGTATATGATGGTACTGTAGAGATCGTAAGTATTGCTCGTGAAGCAGGGGATCGTGCCAAAGTCGCTGTTCGTTCCTTTGATGCCAACGTCGATCCAGTCGGCACTTGTGTCGGCCCTAAAGGTCAACGGGTTCAAGCGATCGTCAATGAACTAAAAGGCGAAAACATGGACATCGTGGAATGGAATGAAGATCCAGCGATCTTTATCGCCAATGCGTTGAATCCAGCAGAAGTCAGCGACGTTATTTTCGACGTTGATAATCCGAAAGCATGTACTGTTGTCGTTCCTGATTACCAATTATCATTGGCGATCGGTAAACGCGGACAAAATGCTCGTCTAGCAGCCAAATTGACTGGCTTCAAAATCGATATCAAATCAGAAACAGATATGGAAGAGTTTTATGCGAAGCTGGATGAAGGCGACTATATCGATGAGTATGATGCAACTGCTTCAGAAGCTGCTGAAGAAAGCAGCACAGAAGCAACAGAATCTGCAGAAACAGTTGATGAAGCGATCCTTTCATCAGATATGACTGCGGATGATTATGAAAATGTTGAGTTTGACGAAAAATAGTTGAGGTGAGATCGTGATGAAAAAACGAAAAATTCCTTTACGAAAATCAGTGATTTCAGGCGAAATGCTGCCTAAGAAAGAAATGCTTCGTATCACTCGTTCAAAAGAAGGCGTTGTTTCCATCGATCCAACAGGAAAAATGCCAGGTCGAGGAGCTTATATAGCGATCGAACCGGCTGAAGCCCAGAAAGCATGGGATAAGCGGATCTTGGATCGGGTGCTGGAAACGAAATTAACAGATGAATTTTACCAAGAACTATTGGACTATGTAACGCACCAAAAAGCGCGAAAAGAGTTATTTGCAAATGAATAAAACCAAAGCATTAAATATGTTAGGACTAGCCATGCGTGCTGGGAAATTAGTGACTGGTGAAGAAATGACCTTAAAAGAGATTCGCAATGAGAAAGCTGCTTTGGTCATTGTCGCCAGTGATGCTGGTAAAAATACACAAAAGAAAATTAAGGACAAAAGTTCTTATTACGAAATTCCGCTCCTAGATGCATTTTCTGCTGATGAAATCAGTGCGGCCATTGGGAAACCAAGAATGGTCATTGGCATCTTAGATCAAGGATTTGCAAGGAAGGTGCAGGAATTAATATTAGGTTAGGAAGGTGATTGCATGGGGAAAAAAAGAATTTATGAACTTGCAAAAGAATGGAACAAATCGAGCAAAGAGGTTGTTGAAAAAGCACAATCTTTAGGCTTTGATGTCAAAAATCATATGGGCGCGATCTCAGATGGAGAGGCGCAGAAATTGCAGCAGTCATTAGGCGGCAATCCAAATGGTAAAACATCTGCAAACTCAAATCCCGCAAATCAGAAACCAGCCAACCAGCCGGAAAAACAAGAACAAAAGAAATTTAAAACGCAAAGAAATAATCCTAACTTCCAAAACCGTCATAACAATCAAAGTCAACAGCGAACTACGCAAAGCAATAACCGTCCTGCTGGTCAAGGACAAGTAGAGCGCACGAACAGTCAAGGAAGTAACAGACCAAATAACCAAGGAAGTCATAATCGAGTGAATAACCAAGAGAATCGTAACAATCAAGGGCAACAAAACCGCCCAACAAACCAAGGACAACAAAACCGTCCGAATAATCAAGGGCAACAAAATCGCCCAAACAACCAAGGACAACAAAATCGTCCGAACAATCAAGGGCAACAAAATCGCCCAAACAACCAAGGACAACAAAATCGTCCAAACAATCAAGGACAACAAAACCGTCCAAACAACCAAGGGCAACAAAATCGTCCGAATAACCAAGGACAGCAAAACCGTCCAAACAACCAAGGACAACAAAATCGTCCGAACAATCAAGGGCAACAAAACCGTCCAGCCGCTCAATCTTCTGGAAATACGCAAGGGGCAGACCGTAACAACAACCGTACGCAAGGCTCGAATGATTCCCGTGGAGGAAATCAAAACCGCGGCAAGTCAAATTACGGTGGACGCAATAACAATTTCAACAACAACAATCGCAATAAATTTAACAAAAAAGGGAAAAAAGGCCGTCAGCAGACGGAAAAGAAACCGCCAGTTCCAGCACGTAAATTCCGTGAACTGCCAGAAGTATTGGAATATACAGAAGGCATGAACGTAGCGGATATCGCGAAAAAAATCTACCGTGAACCAGCAGAGATCATCAAGAAGCTCTTTATGATGGGGGTTATGGTCAATCAAAACCAACCTTTAGATAAAGATACGATTGAACTGCTTGCTACCGATTACGGAATCGAACCACAAGAAAAAGTTCAAGTGGATATCGCAGACATCGATAAATTCTTCGAAGCAGAAGAACAAATTGAAGAGAATTTAGTATCACGACCACCTGTTGTTACCATCATGGGTCACGTTGACCACGGGAAAACAACATTGCTTGATACGTTACGTCATTCACGCGTAACAAGTGGTGAAGCTGGAGGAATCACGCAGCATATTGGGGCTTACCAAATCGACATCAATGGCAAACCAATCACTTTCTTAGATACTCCTGGACACGCGGCGTTCACCAGTATGCGTGCACGGGGAGCAAGTATCACTGATATTACGATTTTAGTTGTCGCAGCTGATGATGGTGTCATGCCGCAAACGGTGGAAGCGATCAACCATGCGAAAGCAGCAAAAGTGCCAATCATCGTTGCAGTTAACAAAATCGATAAACCAGGTGCTAACCCTCAACATGTGATGCAAGAATTAAGTGAACATGAGTTGATCCCAGAAGCTTGGGGTGGGGATACGATCTTCGTTGAAATCTCAGCGAAATTTGGGCAAAACATTGAAGAATTGCTTGAAATGATCCTCTTAGTAGCAGAAGTCGAAGATTTGAAAGCTGATCCTACCCAACGAGCGATCGGTACCGTTATTGAAGCGCGCCTTGATAAAGGCAAAGGTCCTGTAGCAACACTATTGGTACAACAAGGAACTCTTCATGTTGGTGATCCAATCGTTGTAGGGAACACTTTCGGTCGTGTCCGCGTGATGACGAATGATTTAGGTCGTCGTGATAAAGCAGCTGGACCTGCAACGCCAGTCGAAATCACAGGATTGAACGATGTCCCTCAAGCAGGTGACCGTTTCGTTACCTTTGAAGATGAAAAAACGGCTCGGGCAGCAGGTGAAGAACGTGCAAAACGTGCCTTGATGGAACAACGTGCATCAAGCAGTCGTGTGACATTGGATAACTTGTTTGAAAGTCTAAAAGAAGGCGAACTGAAAGAAGTGAACGTCATCATCAAAGCAGACGTACAAGGTTCAGCCGAAGCGTTAGCTGCGTCATTGAAGAAAATCGATGTTGAAGGTGTGCGAGTAAACATCGTCCATTCAGCCGTTGGTGCCATTAATGAAAGTGACGTAACGCTAGCAGCAGCAAGTAATGCCATCATCATCGGATTCAACGTCCGCCCTACACCGCAAGCCAAACAGCAAGCGGAAGCAGAAAAAGTCGATATTCGTTTGCATCGCATTATCTACAAAGCGATCGAAGAAATCGAAACAGCGATGAAAGGGATGCTTGATCCTGAATTTGAAGAAAAAATCACCGGTCAAATGATCGTTCGTGAAACCTACAAAGTTTCTAAAGTTGGTACGATCGCTGGTTGCTATGTGACGGAAGGCAGTATTCGCCGTGACAGTGGTGTACGGGTGATTCGTGACGGTATCGTCATCTATGAAGGCAAACTTGCCAGCTTGAAACGCTTCAAAGACGATGTCAAAGAAGTGAAGCTAGGATTTGAATGTGGCGCGATGATCGAGAAATTCAACGACGTAAAAGTCGATGATGTGATCGAAGGCTATGTCATGGAAGAAGTACCAACAAAATAAACGAAATGACAACTATACAAGGAGGCTTTTTGAATGGCTAACTATCGAGATCGCCGAGTGGCGCAAGAAATCTTAAAAGAAGTCAATCAAATTCTTCGTAAAAAAGTTCGTGATCCTCGCGTGCAAGATGTGACGATCACAGATGTACGAGTAACTGGAGATTTGCAGCAAGCAACGATCTTTTACAGCACCTTGACGGACTTGGCTTCAGATAAGCAAAAAGCCCAAGCAGGACTGGAAAAAGCAACTGGGTTGGTTCGTCGTGAACTTGGCCAAGCGCTAACGCTCTACAAAGTTCCAGAAATCCAATTCGAGTTGGATGAATCTGTACAATACGGGAATAAAATTGATGAAATGATTCGCGCATTGCACTCAGAAGAATAAAAAAAGAACAGCTTCCAGTCGAATGTAGTGACCCCAAAAAGTTAGACTTTTATGGAGTGGAGAAATCCACTCCTTTTTTGTACGATAAAATTAACTGTTAGACAGCTGTTTTTACAGCTTCTCGAAACTGAACCGGACTTCGCCAATTTAATTTCTTTTTGATGCGTTTATGGTTGTAATAATAGATATATTGGTCAATTTTTGTTTTCAATTCATCTAAACTCCGATAGACTTCTCCATGAAAAATCTCTTGCTTTAATAAACCAAAGAAGTTTTCCATAGGTGAGTTATCTAAACAATTCCCTTTACGAGACATACTCTGGAAGATTTTATGCTGCTTCAATTTATTCTTATAAGCATTCATTTGATAGGCCCATCCTTGATCTGAATGGAAGGTTCTACGAAATGGACAATCATTTGTCATCTGGATTGCTTCTTCTAATCCTTCCATTATGGCTAGTGCGTTTGGTTTTTCAGAAATCCGATAAGATAGAATTTCACTATTGTAGAAATCCATGAAAGGATCTAAATACAGCTTTTTCTGACGAACGACACCTGTGGTGTCTACTTCATAATACTTAAACTCTGTGGTATCAGTTGTAATTTTTTGGTGACAGATATTTGTATAAAACCGACGATGAATACGATTTTTGGCGACATTGCCAACCTTCCCACGATAAGAATTGTACCGTCGAGATTTTCGAGTGTAAGAATTTACTTCGATACCTAGTTTTTTTATCAGACGTTGAATCTTCTTTTTATTGACATGAATCCCTTGATTCTCTAATTCTTTTTTTAGTCGCAGACAGCCATAGTCTTTATGCTCCTTGCGAATTTCAATCATTTTTTCTTCAATTTCTTGGTCTGGGTTTGGTCTGTCAAACCGTTTCTGCCAATACATATAGGTTGCTTTAGGAAATTTCAATGTTTCAAGAAGCTCAACTAGTTTGAATGATCCTCGGAGGCTGGCGATGATTCGTGCGATTGATTCTTGCGTCTTTGCTGGGCTTCCTGTTTTCGCAGCTTCCTCAACTCTTTTAAAAAGGCATTCTCAATTTGAAGGGATCGGACTTGCTTTTCTAATGCCTTGATACGATCGCGTTCTTCAGTTGTTGTATTTTCTTTTTTGTTCTCTTTTTTTCTAGCCAAAGTAAGTGGTCGCCCTTTCTCTTTTGAGATCCCCTCAATACCTGCTTCTCTGAAATTACGCATCCAATTGGCAATAAGCGCAGGGTTGTTCATTTCTAAAGTGCTGGCAACTTCTCGATAGGACATCTCACTTGTTTGATATAACTCTATCGCATTTAACTTAAATTGAACAGAATATTTCTGATTTTGATGCTTTCTCAATAGACCTTCCTCTCCGTATTCACGATAGGCATTCACCCAATCACTTACTTGAGACTTGCTTGAAATACCGTATTTATTGGCAAGATGCCGATATCCACCCACACCACTAAGATATTCTTTAACGATTTTTAGTTTTAATTCAAAAGGATATTTTGCCATACAAATAGCGACCCCCAAAAGTTAGATTTTTGGTCTAACTTTTGGGGGTCGCTTCAGAAGCTGTTCTTTTTTATTTGGAAAAAGCATCAGGAATTCATCAGTAAAGTAACCAGTCCAGCAACACCTGCCCCTAAGAGCCAACCACCGATCACATCTGTTAAAAAATGGATCCCTAAGTAGACTCTGCTAAAGCCAATCATAAAGCTAAGCAAAATTGCCAGTAAGGTCATCGGGATGACAGCTGAGGGAACCAATTGTCCAAGATTCAAGGCGATCGTTCCATACATGGCAGCGGATGTGGCAGCATGAGCACTAGGAAAGCTGTGATCTTTTTCTTCAACTAAACGATGATCAATAGGACGATCTCGTCGGACGATTCGTTTGATCAAGTAAGCAGCTGCTGATACTATGAAGATACTGACTGCTGTTTTTGGTGCAAGATCCGCCCGCGATGATGGAAAGGCAAACAACAGTAAAGCGATCGCAACTGTCGGAAAGGCTTTTCCTAAATTGGTAAAAAAGTGCATCATGCGCGTCAAAGAGGGCGTACGGCTTTGGATGATCTGCAAAGCAAACGCTTCTTCCCAACGCTGCATCGTGCCGAGCTGAATCATGATCAAAAAAATGGCAAATCCAATAAATGACCCTATCGTTAAAACAACCATTTTAGGACCTCCTTATATGCTTAGTTTATCATGTAATGAGAAAGAGCGAAAAGGATTTTGTCGTGCAATGAATTTTTTTTATATGTTATAATAAGCAAGTTGAAGTGAAATGGAGGAATACGATGGACGGGATTTTACCATTATGGAAAGAGCGTGGACAAACAAGTCACGACTGCGTGTTTAAATTACGAAAAATATTAAAGACAAAAAAAATCGGACACAGCGGCACACTAGATCCTGACGTGGATGGTGTCTTGCCCATTTGTATCGGAAAAGGAACGAAGATCGTCGAATACTTGGTTGATTCTGGAAAAGTCTACACCGGGGAAATCACTTTGGGCTTCAGTACCACTACAGAAGATCGGTCGGGGGATATCGTTGAACAACAAGCACTAACTCGTCCTTTTACGAAGGAAGAGATCGATCAGGCAATGAAACAGTTGACGGGGACGATTACCCAGATCCCGCCGATGTATTCGGCGGTCAAAGTCAATGGCAAACGACTTTACGAATATGCTCGTAACAATGAAACTGTCGAGCGGCCACAGCGCAAAGCAGAAATTTATTCCTTTGAACGAATTTCAGAGCCGATTATTCATGAGAACAATACGCAAAGCTGGCGTTTTGAAGTTGCTTGTGGAAAAGGGACCTATGTTCGCACATTAGCGGTCGACACAGGGAAATTGCTGGGTGTACCCGCGCATATGTCTGATTTGACTCGCCTAAAAAGCGGTGGTTTTTCAAAAGAACAATCCTACACGATTGCAGAGGTGCAAAAGGCAGTCGATGAACAACGTGTTTCGGAACTACTACTACCTTTAGAATACGGGGTATCAGAATTTCTTCAAGTGACGATCGATGCAGACCTCTGGCAGAAAGTAAAAAATGGCATGCGTTTGCCCTTCAGCGCGTTTGGATTACCAAAGCGCCCAGAGGAATTAGTGGCGATTTTTTATCGAGAACAATTGATCAGTATCTATAAAGCTCATGACAAATACCAGGATATGATGAAACCGGTAAAAGTCATCCGTACAGAAATAGGAGAATGAATATGGAAATCATTGAAATAAGACACCCTTATGATCACGCAGCGATTCCTGATGAGGAGATCGTCTTAGTTTTAGGCTTTTTCGATGGCGTGCATTTAGGTCATCAAAAAGTCATTGAAACAGGACGAAAGATTGCAGAGGAGAAAGGGTTAAAATTGGCGTTGATGACCTTTAATCAGCATCCCTCGATCGTTTTTCAAAAGGTTGATCCTGAAAAAATGCAATACCTGACCAGTTTGCCGCAAAAAGAAGCGCACATGGAACAACTTGGGGTAGATATTCTTTATATCATTGAATTTACTTCTGCTTTTGCAAATTTGGCACCGCAAGTATTTGTAGATGAATACATGATCGGACTGCATGCAAAAGTTGTTGTTGCAGGTTTTGACTATACCTATGGCAAGAAAGAGATAGCCAACATGGCGCTTTTGCCAACCTATGCAGAAGGACGTTTTGAAGTCGTGACTGTCGCGCAAGAATCGTTTCATGAGGAAAAGGTCAGCTCCACACGCATTCGCTCTGCACTACAAAATGGTGATATGGCGCAAGTCAATCGCTTGTTAGGGTATATTTATGAATTTGAAGGAACCGTCGTTCACGGTGATGCTAGAGGACGAGAACTTGGGTTTCCAACCGCAAATATCAAAGTGAAGAGCACCGTTCGGTTGCCAAAAGAAGGCGTCTATGTGACGGAAATCAAAGTTGGTGACAAGTGGTATCCATCGATGGGATCGATTGGTCACAATGATACGTTTGGTCAAGGTCGCCAGTTAACAGTAGAGATTTATATTCTCGATTTTCACCAAGATATCTATGGTGAAACCGTGGCGATCCGTTGGCATCATTTCTTACGTGATCAAGTCGCTTTCAATGGCGCACAAGCGTTGATCGAGCAATTAAAGCAAGATGAACGAGACACTGAAGCTTTTTTTAATGGGCTTTCTGAAGAAAACTAGTCATTCGTAGTGAAAAGAAGCGTTTCTGGCTTCTTTTCACTTTTTCTTTTTCTCTCTTTTTATAACGTAGTTTATTTGAATTCTAATGCTTTCCCCATGAGGAAAAAACGTTTTTTCGATATACTAAAAAATAGGCTAAAATGATAATTTATGCAGTACGCTGCAAAGGGAAAGGGAGAGAAAAAGTGACAATTGGAAAAAAAGCGAAAAAGGGGAAAGAAAAGAAAGATTTAACCAAAATGAAAACGCCGCATACGTATGTCATCATTTTTGGGGTTGTGCTGTTGGCATGGTTGCTGACTTTCTTAGTTCCTGCTGGGAAATTTAGTACACAAGAAATCGAGTATACCGATGCAAATGGGGACATAAGTACCAGAACGGTCTTGATGCAAGATTCGTTTCGTTATGCCTACCCGTTAGATAACGAATACGTCTATCAACAGTTGAATCAATTGGAAGACGATCCACAAGAGCTGGAAGAATTAGATGTCGATCCTGAGGCTTTAGCAGCTGTTCTAGCTGAAGGGCCTAAAGAGTTGTCCCAGAGTCAATTAGATGAGGTCGGGCTAACGGATGACACCCTTTACAGCCTTTATGGCGAAAAGATTTATGATACTTCAGAAAAACTGCATAAAACAGCCAAGGTTTGGGGAACCGATGACTTTGGCGGTTTCGGCTTTTTAAATTTCGTTTTTGAAGGGTTGGTTTCTGGCGACAAATACGGCTCAGCAGTAGGGATTGCAGCACTGATTTTAGTGGTCGGTGGTGCATTTGGTATTATCATGCAAACCGGAGCGATCGATGCGGGGATCTTTGCATTTATCAGCAAAACCCGTGGATTAGAACGTTTGGCATTGCCGCTGTTGTTCTTTGCTTTTTCATTTGGTGGTGCTACTTTTGGGATGGCAGAAGAAGTCATTCCGTTTTCGATGGTCATGGTGCCTTTCGTGATCGCATTAGGGTATGACTCGATCGTGGCGGTCACTGTCACCTATGTCGCCTCCCAGATTGGGAATGCCACCTCGTGGATGAGTCCATTTAGTGTGGCAGTGGCTCAAGGGATCGCAGGTATTCCCGTTCTTTCAGGCGCAACGTTCCGAATCATCATGTGGGTCGTGGTTACCGCATTATCCGCAGGATACCTCATGATCTATGCCGAAAGAATTCGCAAGAATCCTGAGAAATCGCTCACGTATCAATCAGATGCGTATTTTCGAAATCATCTTGAAAAAACCTCCAGTGAGCAAAAACCATTTTTATTAGGTCATAAATTGATCTTGGTTGAAATGCTGGCGGTCTTGATCTGGATCGTATGGGGTGTGACACAAAAAGGCTATTATATTCCCGAGATCGCTTCTCAATTCTTTGTTATGGGCTTAGGGGCAGGAATCATAGCGGTTCTTTTCAAATTAGAAAATATGGGCTTGAATGATGTGGCGAGTGCCTTTCAATCAGGGGCCTCAGAATTAGCGGGAACTGCAATCGTTGTAGGGATGGCCAAAGGGATTCTTCTGGTTCTCGGCGGTTCTGATGCCAACGTGCCGTCAGCCTTGAATACGATTTTGCACAGCATCGGTGGTTTGTTAAGCAATGTTCCAGCATTTATTGGTGCATGGTTCATGTACATTTTCCAAAGCTTCTTCAATTTGATCGTGACCTCCAATTCAGGTCAGGCTGCATTGACCATGCCGATCATGGCGCCATTAGCTGATCTTTTAGGTGTTTCAAGACAGATCGCTGTATTGGCTTATCAATTAGGCTCAGGCTTCATGGATGCCTTCACCCCAGTATCGGCAAGTCTGATCGGTGTGCTAGGTGTCGCAAGAATCGAATGGGTGAAATGGGCGAAATTCCAGATCAAAATGCAAGGGTTCTTATTTGTATTAGGAACGATCTTCATCTTTATTGCAGTCGCGATCGGCTTGCAATAAGAAGCAATCAGACACGAGGAGGAAGCACTCATGAAGGTGATACGACAAGCGGAGGTTTATGCGCCTGACTATTTAGGAAAAAAAGATATTCTTTTAAGCGAAGACAAGATCATTGCTATTGAAGATTCGATCGAAGGAGGATTCTCAGGGGTTCCTCTTGAAGAAATCGATGGCACAGGGTTACTCGCTGTTCCCGGCTTTATTGACTGCCACTTTCATATCTTAGGAGGTGGCGGGGAAGGCGGCTTTCAGAACCGGACACCAGAAGTGAAATTGTCTCAGCTGACCTCTGCGGGGGTAACGACAGTGGTTGGGTGTTTGGGTACTGACGGAGTAGGCAGAGATATGACTGCCTTGATCAGTAAGGCCCGTGGACTAGAGGCAGAAGGCATCACGACGTACTTGTATGACGGTTCTTATCGATTGCCATTGACTCCGGTCACCGATTCTATCATTCAAGATTTTTTGACTATTGACAAAATCATTGGTATCGGTGAAATTGCCGTTTCTGACCATCGTTCTTCACAACCGAGTTTCGAAGAATTTACCCGCGCGGTGGCGGATGCCCGTGTTGGTGGGATGCTTTCTGGAAAAGCAGGCATCGTAAACGTCCACTTAGGTGGAGGAAAGAGAAAATATGAGCTACTTTTACGAACCATCGAAGAAACAGAGATTCCAATCAGCCAATTTTTACCGACACATGCCAATCGGACCAGCGAGCTTTTCGAAGCAAGTATTGCTTTTGCAAAAATGGGTGGAACGATTGATTTTACAGCGAGTGAGGATCCTGATTTCTGGGAAAAAGAAGACGATGAGGTTCGCTTCAGTAAAGGATTGAAGCGTTTGTTAGCAGAAGGGATCGGGCTGGATCAATTTACCATGACCTCTGATGGGCAAGGCAGCCTCCCGTACTTTGATGAAAACAATCAATTCATAGGTCTGGGTGTCGGTAGTTCGCGAGCGCTGATGGTAGGCATTAAAGAAGCAGTCCAAAAAGAGCAGATTCCATTGGAGATCGCCATTCGAGCAATCACTTCTAATCCAGCGAAAGTATTGAAGCTTGATCAAAAGGGACGTCTTGCAGCAGGGATGGATGCTGATATTTGCTTGCTGAACAAAGAAACATTAGTAGTAGAAACGGTTCTAGCGAAAGGCAGAACGATGGTAGAAAAACAAGAAGTAAAAGTGTGGGGTACCTTTGAGCAACTAACATAAGAAGATTCCAGCTTTGACAAACTAAGAAACGGTTGTTTTTCTAAACAGAGTTGTAGAAGATAAAAAATAAGCAGCCCGATCCATGACCAGCATTTACTGGACTTGATCGGACTGCTTTTTTTCAATTAAACGCAAGCATTCTTAAGCTTGTAACTCATCCAATTTCTTCATGTCTTCTTCAGAAATTTCAAAGTCAACTTTGGCATTGTCAGCAATGTATTCTTCATGAACGGATTTTGGCAATGGCAGAATGTCTTTTTGTAGCAAGTAACGAATTGAAAGTTGTGGAATAGATTTTCCATAAGCTTCCGCAATCGTCTTCACTGCATCGTTATCGAGTAAACGACCGGTGGCGATTGGAGAATAGCCTTCCACTAAAATTTCGTGGTCTTTACAAAATGCCAATAACTCTTCATTTGTGCGTCCAATATGGTAAACAAACTGGTTGACCATCGGTTTCACATCGCAATGATCAAAAATATTCTGTAAATCTTTTTGATCGAAGTTGGAAACACCAATTGATTTTACTTTCCCACTTAAGTAGGCTTCTTCTAATGCTTTCCAAACATCGATGTTTTCAAGATAAAAATCTTTGTTTTCTGGATTGTTTCCCATGATTTTCCAAGGACGAGGGGCGTGGATCAAAATCAAATCGATATACCCTAAGTCAAGTTTTTTTAGAGAAGCATCAATGCTATCAACCGCTTCTTGGTAGGTCTTCAACTCAGCAGGTACTTTCGTGGTAACAAAAATTTCTTCGCGGGCAACGCCTGAATCGCGCACAGCTTTCCCAACCGCTTCTTCGTTTTTGTAAGCTGCCGCTGTATCGACATGTCGATAACCGTTTTGAATGGCAAATTTTGTGGCGTTGTAAGCATCTTCTGGAGAAGATTGCCAGGTTCCAAGGCCAATCTTAGGAATCGTCAGTTTGTTCTGCAAGGTAAATGTTTCTTGTAATATCACGTATCTCAACCTACTTTCATCGCTTTTTTTTGTTACATCTTCCATTATAAAACGTTTTCTTGTTTGAAACAAATCAGACGCTGAAACTTTTTCGGTAAATTGACTTTCAAAAGGATCTTTGATACATTATCAGCAACCTAAACGCAGAAAGATGTGGAAAAAATGGATTTTGTAAAAGAAGATTTTGCCTATTATCGGCGCTCTTTTGAATTGATGTATCGCAGTTATTTCCGTAGAAGAATGATTGCCCTGGGTGTAGCGATTTTGATTATCTTAGGTTATTTATTTTTGTTACAAGAAAGTTTGCTTTTAAATATCATCTTGCTAGGTATTTTGCTAGGGATGATGGCGTGGCTGGTTTCACTTTCTCAGAAGGCGAGTGAGGTCGTACGTGCTTTTGAAGAAGAAAATCAGGTGCCGCAAATTCATCAACTGACAGAATTCGAGGATCATTATGCGTTCCCAATGAACGATGGAACAACGATGCGCGTTAAGAAAAACGGCAATCGCAACTTCCCTTCCAATAATAAGCAGTACACGTTGATGGCAGGCTATAAAAAAGTTTTCTTTGTGCAACAACCCTTGATGATTTTTTACTATGACCTCTTGGAAATGAAGTATGATGAAGCGTATCGTTTGAAACGAAATCGACAAAACGGGTTCAATCGTTGGTCGCGTTATTTCAGCTTTCGCTCCTTTAAGGGATCGATCGGCAATGTTTTTCAATTCTTGCTGGGAAATATTTTCTTCTTATTTATTGCGTATCGGTTGATCCGCTATCTGATCGATATTTTGCTACACATTCTATAACGGTCGCCAAGGGGATAATTCTCATCGTTTTCATAGACTGGTGAAAAAGATGATAGGACTTAATTTTTTAAAAAAGGTATACTTAAGTCAGATAAGACAAGCAATTGTCTTTCAAGAATAAGAGTACTGCTCTTGTTAAGTAAGCCGTCAGCAACAGCTTATCTATTGTGGCGCTAACAGTTTGGGGGAAGTGTTAGTTCTTGTAACAAACAGATTTTTTTCTGGGTGGGATAAGAACAAAAGCGGTATTTTACCGTACTTAATAAGAGTAGTGCTCTTAATTTTTGCTATGACTATTTGAAGACATCACTTCTTGGAAGTGGTGTTTTTTCTTGCCCAAAAATAGTCCAAGTGATAGGAGAATTCTAAGAACTATGCTACAATGAGTGCCGATGCTCTCAGCGCTGGGAGCAAAAAAAGAAGGTAGAGGAGAATCACTTAGGAATGCCTGAAGATCAAACAATAAACGATCCATCTACAAAAAGCGCGCAAAATATTTCTGCGTATATACATATACCATTCTGTGAACATATCTGCTATTACTGTGACTTCAACAAAGTGTTTTTAGAAGGGCAGCCAGTGGATGAGTACATCGAAGCGTTACTAAAAGAAATTGAGCTGACCCTCTTGCGTCAGCCTATCAATGAGGCGGAAACAATTTATATCGGCGGCGGGACGCCAACGTCGCTTTCGGCGAACCAGCTGGATCGATTGCTTTCAGGTGTGCATGAATTGCTGCCGACCCACACAACCAAAGAGTTTACCGTGGAAGCAAATCCTGGCGATTTGAGTGAAGAAAAAATGCTGGTTTTGAAAAACCATCAAGTCACTCGCTTGTCGATGGGGGTCCAAACCTTTGATAATCGCTTGCTTAAAAAAATTGGCCGCAAGCATACCGCTGAAGATGTTTATTCAACCATTCAGCTACTGGAAAAACATGATTTTCAGAATGTGACGATCGATTTGATTTATGCACTTCCGGGACAAAGCATAGAAAGCTTCCGTGATACACTGACGCGAGCGATTGATCTCGGGTTGCCTCACTATGCGATGTATTCCTTGATTTTAGAAAACAAAACCATGTTTATGAACTGGGTTCGCCAAGGGAGAATGGCGCTGCCTTCTCAAGAAGCTGAAACGCAGATGTTTGATGAGGCGATCGCCGCGATGACAAAAGCTGGCTTGAATCAATATGAAATCAGTAATTTTGCACGACCAGGGTATGAGTCCTTGCATAATCTAGTGTATTGGAACAATGAACATTATTTTGGCTTTGGGGCAGGCGCCAGCGGGTATCTTGGACAGACCCGCTACAAGAATAAAGGTCCAATCCAGCATTATTTGAAACCATTACAGGAAAATCAATTGCCAATCCATGAAACCGAAGAATTGACAACCAGTAATCAAATGGAAGAGGAACTGTTTTTAGGCCTTCGTAAAAAGGCTGGCATTTCAAAAATACGCTTTGCAGAAAAATTCGGGAAGTCTTTTCAGGAAATCTATGGTTCAACTAGCGAACAGTTGATTCAAAAAGGCTGGTTGGCTAGTCAAGGTGATCGTGTCTTTTTAACGAAAGCTGGGATGTTCATTGGCAACGAAGTGTTTGAAGCATTTCTCTTGGATGGAGAAAAATAAGAAAGAACAAGGAAGAGAAGTAGCCATTTCGCGCTGCTTCTTTTTTTGATTTCTTTTTTTAGCACTCTCTTAGAAAGAGTGCTAAAAAAGTGATGCAAATACTTGACATTCCTAGCAAATATGGTATATTTATAATCGTGTTAGCACTTAATAGGAATGAGTGCTAACGGAGGAGTGGATAAAATGTTGACACCTAGACAACAAATGATTTTACACCTCATCATCCAAAACTATACGAATACTGGTCAGCCCACGGGCTCGAAGCGATTGATGGAAGATGGGGTTGAAGCTAGCTCTGCCACCATTCGTAATGAGATGAAGGCGCTGGAAGAAGCTGGACTTCTGCTAAAAACACATTCATCTTCAGGGCGTGTGCCATCAATAAAAGGGTATCGCTATTACGTTGATCACTTATTGAAGCCATCTGAAGTTGACCAAAACGAAATTCAAACCATTCGTCATTCTTTTGGAAAAGATTTTCATGAAATCAATGAAATCATCCAGCAGTCTGCCACGATCTTGTCCAACTTGACTAGCTATACAGCGTTGTCTCTCGGACCAGATATGAAGGAAAGGAAATTGACGGGCTTTCGAATCGTCCCTTTGAATGCACGACAGATCATCGCGATCATCGTGACGGATAAAGGAAATGTCGAAAATCAAGTCTTTACTCTTCCTGAATCGATGAGCAGCGAAGATTTGGAAAAAATGGTAAGGATCATCAACGACAAATTGATCGGTGAACCTCTAATGACGGTCTACCATCGATTAAGAACCGAGATTCCTATGATTCTGCATAAGTATTTTCAAACGACTGACGGAATCGTTGATCTCTTTGATACGATGCTGAGCCATATTTTTGAAGAAAAAATCTTCGTCGGCGGGCGAATGAATCTTCTGGATTTTGAACCGACGCAAGATGTTAGTCAGTTCAAATCGATGTATTCATTTATGAAAAACGCAGATCAGCTGACACAGTTACTGGCGCCAAGAGATTCTGCGATTCAAATCAGAATCGGCTCTGAGCTTGGCAACGACTTGTTACAAAATATGAGTTTGATCCAAGCCAGCTATGAAATCGAAGGTCATGGACAAGGAACGATCGCTTTATTAGGTCCATCAAGTATGCCGTATTCACGGATGTTTGGATTGATGGAAGTTTTTCGAGGCGAGTTAGCAAAAAAATTGGCCGATTATTATCGCGCATTAGACGCTGCCAATGAATAAGCGGCAATGAAACAAATCGTAGAAGGGATGGTTGAAACGTGACGGAAAAAGAAGAGCGTTTAGATGAAGAATTAGATAAAACTGCTGAAGAAACCGCAGAAACAACTGAATCTTCAAATGAATCAACTGAAACTGAAGCACAGACTCCTCAACCAGAGGAAGAAGCAGTGGAAAAAAGCGAATTGGAACTTTTGCAAGAAAAGAATAACGAATTGGAAGATCAATTCCTTCGTGCTCGTGCAGAGATCGCAAATATCACTTCACGTAACCGCAACGAGCGGGAACTTTTACAAAAATACCGCTCGCAAGATCTTGGCAAAAAACTGTTGCCAGCAATCGACAATTTGGAACGAGCGATGGCAGCAGATGTCGATCAAGACCAAGCTGCGAATTTGAAAAAAGGCGTTGAAATGGTTCTTGAAAGTCTGCGTCAAGCCTTAAAAGAAGAGGGAATCGAAGAGATTCCTGCTGAAGGTGCAATGTTCGATCCGAACTTGCATCAAGCGGTGCAGACTGTACCTGCCTCTGATGAAACACCGGCAGACACAATCGTTACTGTCTTGCAAAAAGGGTATAAATTGCATGATCGTGTCTTGCGTGCAAGCATGGTCATCGTTGCACAATAGTTCTTTCTATCTATAAGTAGATGTTTAAATTAAAAAAGGGAGTGTATTACTTATGAGTAAAATTATCGGTATCGACTTAGGAACAACAAACTCAGCTGTTGCTGTCCTTGAAGGCGGCGAAGCAAAAATCATTACGAATCCAGAAGGAAACCGTACCACACCTTCTGTTGTCTCATTCAAAAACGGTGAGATCCAAGTAGGGGAAGTTGCAAAACGCCAAGCAGTAACAAACCCGAATACGATTTCTTCTATTAAACGCCATATGGGTGAAGCTGGATACAAAGTAGAAGTTGAAGGCAAATCCTATACACCACAAGAAGTTTCCGCAATGGTTCTTCAATACATCAAAGGATTTGCTGAAGACTATTTAGGTGAAAAAGTTGAAAAAGCAGTCATTACTGTTCCTGCATACTTCAACGATGCACAACGTCAAGCAACCAAAGATGCTGGTAAAATTGCCGGTCTTGAAGTAGAACGGATCGTCAACGAACCAACTGCCGCAGCTTTAGCTTATGGGTTAGATAAAACAGATAAAGATGAAAAAATCCTAGTCTTTGACTTAGGTGGCGGTACTTTTGACGTATCGATCCTTGAATTAGGGGATGGCGTCTTTGACGTATTATCAACTGCTGGGGACAACAACCTAGGTGGGGATGACTTTGATAACAAAATCATCGATCACATGGTAGCAGAATTCAAAAAAGAAAACGGCATTGATCTTGGAAAAGATAAAATGGCCTTGCAACGTTTGAAAGATGCTGCTGAAAAAGCAAAAAAAGACTTGTCAGGTGTAACAAGTACTCAAATCAGCTTGCCATTTATCACAGCTGGTGATGCTGGTCCATTGCACTTGGAAATGACCTTGACTCGTGCGAAATTCGATGAATTGACCGCAGACCTAGTCGAACGGACAAAAATTCCAGTACGCCAAGCTTTGAAAGATGCTGGCTTATCACAATCAGAAATCGATGAAGTCATCTTAGTTGGTGGTTCAACACGTATTCCAGCAGTAGTTGATGCTGTTCGTAAAGAAACCAATAAAGAACCAAACAAATCAGTAAACCCAGATGAAGTGGTAGCGATGGGTGCTGCGATCCAAGGTGGCGTGATCACAGGTGATGTGAAAGATGTCGTCTTACTAGACGTTACACCATTATCATTAGGTATCGAAACAATGGGTGCCGTCTTCACAAAACTGATCGATCGTAACACAACGATCCCTACAAGTAAATCACAAGTCTTCTCAACTGCAGCAGACAATCAACCAGCCGTTGATATCCATGTCTTGCAAGGGGAACGCCCAATGGCAGCTGACAACAAAACATTAGGTAGATTCCAATTGACGGATATTCCACCAGCACCTCGTGGCATCCCTCAAATCGAAGTAACATTTGATATCGATAAAAATGGGATCGTCAATGTTTCTGCAAAAGATTTAGGTACACAAAAAGAACAAAAAATCACGATCAAATCATCTTCAGGTTTATCAGATGAAGAAATCGAACGCATGGTAAAAGATGCTGAAGCAAACGCTGAAGCCGACAAACAACGCAAAGAAGAAGTTGATCTACGCAATGACGTCGATGCTTTGTTGTTCACTGTTGATAAAACATTGAAAGAGCTTGAAGGCAAAGTGGATGCAGACGAAGTCAAAAAAGCGGAAGAAGCTCGTGATGAGTTGAAAGCTGCACTTGAAGCAAACAACTTAGAAGAAATGAAAACGAAACGTGATGCTTTGAATGAAATCGTACAAAACTTAACTGTTAAGTTATACGAACAAGCAGCACAACAACAAGCACAAGAAAATCCAGAAGCTGCACAAGGCGGCGCAGACGATGTGGTTGACGCCGACTTTGAAGAAGTAGACGGTGACGATAAATAATCGCTGTTTGTGAAAAAGCCAAAGTCACCGCTTTGGCTTTTTCTTATGAATTTGCGAAACGTATTTTTCTAGAGCGAATTATATGCTAAAATACGAGAGACGCAAGAATATAGTGGAGGGAAGCCAATGGCAGACAAAAGAGATTATTATGAGGTCTTAGGTCTACAAAAAGGGGCTTCGGATGACGAAATCAAAAAAGCTTATCGTAAGCTTTCAAAACAATATCATCCAGACATCAATAAAGAACCTGATGCAGAAGCAAAGTTTAAAGAAATTTCTGAGGCCTATGAAATATTAAGTGATTCCCAAAAAAGAGCTGCTTATGACCAGTATGGTCATGCTGGTACCGATCCGAACTACGGAGGCGGTTATGGCGGTGGATTCGGCGGCTTTAACAGTGGCGGATTCTCCGGAGGCGGTTTTGGTGGATTTGAAGACATTTTCGAATCGTTTTTCGGTGGTGGAGGCGGCAGAGCAGCCAATCCTAATGCACCTCGACAAGGAGCGGACTTGCAATATGCGGTTGATCTTTCCTTTGAAGAAGCGATTTTCGGAGTGGAAAAAACTGTTCAATACAATCGTGAAGAAACCTGTCATACCTGTGGTGGAAACGGGGCAAAACCAGGTACTTCACCAGAAACCTGTCATAAATGTCATGGTGCAGGTACCATCAATGTTGAACGTCAAACACCGCTTGGTCGTGTGATGAGCCGTCAAACCTGTGATGTTTGTCATGGAACTGGGAAAGAAATCAAAGAACCATGTACAACATGTCATGGTACTGGCCATGAAAAGAAAAAACACAGCGTGAAAGTCAACGTACCTGCAGGTGTCGAAGATGGACAACAAATGCGCTTGTCTGGTCAAGGAGAAGCTGGCACCAATGGTGGTCCTTATGGTGATCTGTACGTTGTTTTCCGAGTGGAAGAAAGTGATATTTTTGACCGTGATGGGTCGGAAATTTATTACGAACTGCCGTTAAACTTTGTCCAAGCTGCTTTAGGCGACGAAGTCAATGTACCAACGGTTCATGGGAATGTGAAATTAAAAATTCCAGCTGGTACGCAAACAGGCACAAACTTCCGCTTACGCGGTAAGGGAGCCCCTCGCTTACGGGGAGGCGGCAATGGCGATCAACAGGTCAAAGTGAAGCTGATCACACCTAAGAACTTAAATGAGGAACAAAAAGAGGCATTGCGGGCTTATGCAAAAGCCAGTGGCCATGAAACGAACGAACAACAACCAGAAGGATTTTTTGATAAAATGAAAGATGCTTTTGGTGGGAAAAAGAAATAACCATGAAAGAATCCAACTCATGCCCTTATAAAACCATCCGTTTTATAAGGGCATGAGTGTTTGTATGGCTATAAATGTGCAGTATGGGCAAGAATCGAATCTTCTTGGCCATCTTTTTTTCTTTTCCTTTGAAATCGCTTGCTTAGTGTGTCACAATAAAAGTAGACCAATTAAAGGAGGAGATACAATGGAAAGAATATTTGCGAGTCCGTCACGATACGTTCAAGGAAAAGGGGTCTTAAAGCATGGGTTATCCCATATCAAAGATTTAGGAAAGAAAGTGCTTCTTTTGACCGATGAAACTGTTTGGAAAATTGCCGGTGAAGAACTATTTGAGAACCTGAAAGCAGCCGAGTTAGATCCGGTAAAAGAAATTTTTGGTGGAGAAGCTTCTGCAAATGAAATCGATCGTATCGTCTCTAAAGCCAAAAGTGAATCAATCGAAGTGATTGCCGCATTAGGTGGTGGGAAAGCCATCGATACTGGGAAAGCTGTTGCGGATGAATTGAAAATACCGATTGCTGTTTTGCCAACGATTGCCTCCACTGATGCACCAACTTCGGCACTTTCTGTTATTTATACTGATGAAGGTCGTTTTGAAAAGTATCGTTTTTATAACAAAAATCCTGAACTTGTCTTAGTGGATACCGCTGTGATTGCCAAAGCGCCTGCCAAATTGCTAGCCGCTGGTATTGCGGATGCACTCGCAACCTATGTCGAGGCACGTGCTGTTGCTCGAAGCCATAGTAAAAATATGGTCGGCGGGGTGCAACCAATTGCCAGCATGGCGATCGCTGAAAAATGCGAAGAGATCCTTTTTGAGAATGCCTTAAAAGCCTATCAAGCGAATAAAAAACAAGTCGTTACCGAAGCTTTTGAACAAATCGTGGAAGCCAACACTTTGCTTAGTGGATTAGGCTTTGAAAGTGCAGGTCTGGCAGCAGCTCATGCGATTCATAATGGCTTGACAGCCCTTGAAGGAGACGTTCATGATCTGACCCATGGTGAGAAGGTTGCTTACGGAACACTCACTCAATTGATGCTGGAAAATGCAGATCCTGAAGAGCTCGACCAATATATAGAATTGTATCAGGCATTAGAATTACCGACGACATTATCCGACATGCATCTTGCGGAAGCCAGCGATGCAGACCTATTAAAAATTGGCGAGCAAGCAACCATCGAAGGGGAAACGATCCACAATATGCCATTTCCGGTTTCTGCAGAAGATGTTGCAGCAGCGATCAAAGCCGTGGATGCCTATGTGAGTGCTTACTATCCTCTATGATGTTATTTTATTAAAGATCATCAATGTGTGCTCGGTGATTTCAAAAAACGTTTGACAATAAAAAAGAGTCGTGCTATTTTGATAACAAGCAAATTAAAGGAGGGAACAAGACATGACAAACGTCAACACACAAACTACCTGTTGTTGTTGTATGGTGCAAAAAGCAGCATACCGATTTGTCATGCCTATTATTAGTTCCTTTGTCGCAGAAGATCGCTGAAGTTTCTTTAGTGATTCACTTCTTTCCGGATAAGACGACATTTTTTTGGGGTACTGATGTAATAGTCAGTACCCCTTTTTGTTTGCTGTTTTTTACCGCTTTCATTGGCGACGGCTGATGATTGCAAATGAAAATGGGTACATGAAGCATACGAGTTGTGCCAAACAAAGTTGAGCGAGGAGTCGAGCGATGATCGTTAATAATATAAAAGCATTGATTGGGCACACCCCATTCTTTGAATTTGATGCCGCAGCATTTGGCGGCAAAAAGGGAAGTACCATCTATGCGAAACTTGAGTATTTAAATCCTGGTGGAAGTATCAAGGACCGCTTAGGAAAGTATTTGATCGATGAAGCGTTTCGCGAGCATGTGATCGATCATGAGACAACCGTTATCGAACCGACAGCGGGAAATACTGGAATTGGTTTAGCTTTAGCTGGAATCGAGTATGGCTTAAAAATGATTTTTGTCATTCCTGAAAAATTTAGCCTTGAAAAGCAGCAACTGATTGAAGCGTTGGGCGGGACCATCGTTCATACGCCCACTGAAGCAGGCATTCAAGGGGCGATTGAAAAAGCAAAGGAAATAGCAAAACAGCTACCAAATAGTTATATGCCAATGCAATTTCACAATCAAAACAATCCTGCAGCCTACCAAGCAACCTTAGGCCCAGAGATCTTTCAGGAGTTATCTGGAAAAATTGACAGCTTTGTTGCTGGAGCTGGCAGCGGGGGGACCTTCGCGGGTGTCGCAACATACTTAAAGAAGCAAAAATCAAGCACTCGACTTGCTGTCGTTGAACCAGAAGGATCGATCTTAAATGGCGGGCCTGCCCATGGACATGAGATTGAAGGGATCGGTGTTGAGTTCATTCCACAATTTTTTGACGATTTGCTTATTGATCAAATTTATACGATCAGTGATGCGGAAGGCTTTGCTTTTACTCGTTACTTGGCAAGAAACTATGGTTTGCTTGTTGGAAGTTCAAGTGGAGCGGCGATGGCAGCAGCAGTAAAAGAAAGCCTCGAATTACCAACTGGAAGCTCGATCGTTACCGTCTTTCCAGATGGAGGCGATCGCTATCTATCAAAACAGATTTATGCGGGTGAATCAGCAATCACCCCATTCATAGGAGGAGTAAACCATGCATTTTAATACAAAAGTAATCCACGGCGGTATCAGCGAAGACGAAATGACTGGTGCTGTTAGTGTGCCAATTTACCAAACATCAACCTATCGGCAAAATGCTCTTGGTCAGCCAAAGCAATATGAATACAGTCGTTCAGGCAATCCAACTCGATTTGCCTTAGAAGAATTGATTGCGGATCTGGAAGAAGGCGCCCAAGGGTTTGCTTTTGCCTCTGGATTAGCAGCCACCCATGCGGTCTTCTCGCTGTTTCAGACTGGAGACCATGTCATTTTAGGGGATGATGTATATGGCGGGACGTTTCGTTTGCTCCATCAAGTATTAGAAAAAAGCGGATTGTCTTATACACTTGTCAAAACAAATGAGCTAGCTGCCGTTGAAGCAGCCATCCTTCCAGAAACCAAAGCGATCTTTCTGGAAACGCCGACTAATCCATTATTGAAGATCACGGACATCGCAATCGTTGCCCAACTAGCTAAAAAACAGGACATTTTGACGATCGTGGATAATACCTTTGCGACCCCTTACTTTCAAAAGCCGCTACAATTAGGCGCAGATATTGTGATTCACAGTGCTACCAAGTATCTCGGTGGACACAGTGATGTAGTAGCTGGGTTAGCGGTTGCCAAAGAGCCGCAAATCGCCAAAAGAATTGCTTTTTTACAAAACGCCATTGGTGGTGTATTGGGGCCTCATGATAGCTGGTTGATCCAACGAAGCATCAAAACACTTGCTTTGCGGATGGAAGCACATCAAAACAACGCGATGAGAATTGCCCACTACTTACAAGCACATCCAGCTGTCGCAAAGGTTTATTATCCAGGATTGATTGCCCATGAAGGACATGAGATCGCCAAATCACAGATGTCTGGGTATAGCGGTATGATATCTTTTGAACTAAACGATGAATCGAAAACAGCAGAATTTGTTGAATCATTAAAGATTTTTACTTTAGCAGAAAGCTTAGGTGGCGTGGAAAGCTTGGTAGAAGTGCCAGCCGTGATGACCCATGCCTCGATCCCTAAAGAAATTCGTGAGCAATCTGGGATCAAAGATGGCTTGATTCGGTTGTCTCTCGGCATCGAAGACGGTGAGGATCTGCAGGCAGATTTAGAGCAAGCGTTTGAAAAGGCAGGTAGCTAGTGATGGGGAGAGAGTTTATTCCAATTTTTTCTGACTGGGCAGCTGAGTACGATGAAACAGTTGCAGGTAAGGATGAAGAATATCGAGCGGTTTTTTTCAAATATGAACAGTTACTCGCTGAAATTGCTGAAAAAGCAGGGCAGTCTGTGGTAGAATTTGGTAGTGGAACTGGAAATCTAACACAAGCTCTGCTTGATCAAGGAAAAAACGTGCTGGCAATCGAGCCATCGCCAGAGATGCGGCGAATCGCCAAGTCAAAACCCAGTCTTTCTAAAGTGACTTTTGTAGATGGTGATATGGAGGTTTTTCCTGAGATCACGGATGTGATTGATACGATCGTTTCTACCTATGTTTTTCATCATCTTACGGAGGACGAAAAACAACGGGCAATCGGCAAATATGCTGCGATGCTGCCCAAAGGCGGGAAAGTGCTTTTCGGGGATACGATGTTTCTTTCTCTAGCCCACAAAATGGAACGAATCGATGAAGCACGGCAAGCTGGTCACCAGCGACTAGCCGCTGATCTGGAAAGAGAGTACTATCCAGTCACAGCGGATATCGAACGATACTTTCGTCAGCATGGGTTTACCAGTCGTTTTAAGCAGATCAATGAGTATGTTTGGCTTGTGGAAGCACAAAAAGAGTAGGAGAGAAGTACAATGAAAATGAATGTTGAAAGCTTTAATTTGGATCATACGAAAGTCAAAGCACCTTATGTACGGGTTGCCGATAAAAAACAAGGAACGAATGATACCATCATCAAATATGATGTCCGTTTGAAGCAGCCGAACCAAGCGCATATGGATATGGCAAGTCTGCACTCGCTAGAACATTTGACGGCAGAATTGATTCGTAATCATGCGGATTATATCGTGGACTGGTCGCCAATGGGCTGCCAAACCGGCTTTTATTTGACTGTCTTGAATCATGACGATTATGAAGAGATTTTGACCGTCCTAGAAAAAACCATGAAGGACGTTTTGCAAGCAACTGAAGTACCTGCCAGCAATGAAGTGCAATGCGGTTGGGCGGCGAACCATACCTTAGAGGGTGCCCAAAAATTAGCGCAAGAATTTCTTGATGAACGTGACAATTGGTCGACCGTTTTTGCCTAAATAAAAATAGAAGTAGAAAAAAGGTGCCTGCGTTTGGATTCGCAGACGCCTTTTTTGTTAAACCCGCAAAGAGACGGGGGTTCGATAGTTTTTGTTTATGGTTCTACTGCTTGGACAGTGATGCCGACTCCGTTTGGATTATAGGTTTGACTAATGTAAAACTCAAATCCTTCATGAATAAAGAAAAGTCTCCGAATGGCGCTAACGTCTCTGATGTGAGCATCTAAACCATACTGTTCGATCAATGTCTCTTTGATCTCCTCAATATCATCCTCTTTCCCGAATTGTGAGAAATCAATACCGAAAAATTCTGGGACATCAACCAATGTGATTCTAGATAAATGTTCATTTCCCGCGTTATCCGAGTCAAAATCAAAGCTGATTTTGGACAGTTTGTCCCTTGAACCTAAAGGAACTCTTTTTGTCTCGAGAGCGCTGCTGTCAGCCATCGTTGATAACAAATCAATGGCTGAATCAGGTAAACGAGTGGTTACTTTTCTTACTTCATCAACCATTGCTCCTTGATCGGGAGAAAAAACTTTTCTAGTCTCTTCCGTGACGATCACATTTTCGCGGCGCCGCTTTCGGTTAATGGCACTGCGCTCTTGGTTTACCCGATCACTACGTTTGATGAGATCGAGGCCAAGATCGCTGATGGATTCAGGGGAAGGCCTTTCTTCCAGTAAAGCAGTTAAGTAATCGATCTCTAAAAACTGCTCGTAGGCAGCTGCTGGCTGAGTTTCGCTGTAGAAGAGGACAGCTCCGAGTAAAAAACAACTAATGCCCAAACAAAGCAAAAGACTTCTTCTGCGATGCTCCCGGATTTTTTTCAGAGGACGATTCAGTTTCATTTTATCCTTCAACTCCTAAGTTTTTTAGACGACTCATGATAATAGAGGTGTTTGAATTTCATCACGCATTTTGCCAATCTTAGTTACGAGAGATCGCTTAATGGATTACTCAATTTCTGTTTCAGAAAACTGATCATGCCAGGTAACGCCAGTAACGGTTCGGTTGGAAAGGGTAACGATGATCGCTTCGCCCTCTTGATTGATCCAGGCATTGGATTCCACGCCTAGAATCGCTAGTCGCCAAGAAGGCAGTCCACCCATGATCTCTAATACTTGATCGCAGGACATTCCTTCTTGCAATTGGTGGAGCAAATCTTTGGTGACGGTTCTATTCCAACGTCGTGGCAATCCTATCTGCAATTGCTCGCAATAGGAGAAGTGAGAGGTGGATTCTTCGGTACTTACTGACTGTTGATCAAGGCTGTCAGAAGAGCTGCTTATGTCAATTGTAGTAGACGTTGTTTGCTTTTCAGTAGAGAAAGAGCTGCTAGCTTCCGAATCCATTGACAATGATTGAGAAGTCACCGCTGTTTCTAATGAAGAACTGCTTTGTCGCGTTTCATCCAGGAGTTCGTCAATCAGGGTACAGCCTGTGAGTGAGAAGGAAAGGAAAATCAGTAAGGGAAAGAAATAGATGGTTTTCATACGATGCATGCCTCCAAAGTAATTTTCTGCATTTTTCTTTTGTTGTTATTTTAAGGTTGGTTTTTTATAAGAAGGGTTCTAACCGATGTTTAAACAAAAGAATCAATGTATTTATACAGCTTATGCAGTTATGGAGGGAGTGTTGTTTAATAAGTGTAACATGCCACTCCTGATCTGACTACTCGATTTCAAATTGCATTTCATAGTTTTAATAAAATTTAGTCTCTATTCCTGATGATTATAAAATTCACGTGATATACTATAGTCAACTACAAGATAAAAAAATACGGCTTCAGTGGCAAAGGGCATTTGACGCAAACAGATCGTTGGGAATGTTTTCGAGCATTTGAATGTGGCATTGTTTTAATAGAAAAGGGAGGAAGAGGGAATGAAGATCTTAAGGGATTGGCAAGCAAAACATCAAGCGAAAAAAGAAGCAAAAAAACAGGCATTACGGTTAAAAAATGCCAAGCTTCGTGCAGCAGGGAAAGAGCCGTTGAAGGGCTGGGGGAAAATGGTTGATACTGGCATCGGCGGGGCGAACAAAGCAAACCCCATCGATACAAAAGTGTTTTTGGGGGAAAATCAAAAGCGGATCGCAGATGAAACGAAACGGAACAAACAATAAAGAAAACCTCTGCAACAGTTCCTTCGTCGGACTGTTGCAGAGGCTTTTTTAAATATTCAATACTTTGTCTAAGAAGTCTTTGGTACGCTCATGCTTAGGATTGGTAAAGATTTGCTCAGGTGTACCGTCTTCCAAGAAGTTCCCGCCGTCAATAAACATCACACGGTTTGCTACTTCTTTGGCAAACCCCATCTCGTGAGTAACGATCACCATGGTCATTCCTTGTTTTGCCAAATCCTTCATAACATTGAGTACATCGCCAACCATTTCTGGATCGAGTGCGGAGGTTGGTTCATCGAACAACATCACATCGGGATTCATTGCTAAAGCTCTAGCGATCGCCACCCGTTGTTTTTGTCCTCCAGACAGATTGTCAGGGTACATGTCTTTTTTATCTGCCAAACCGACCGTTTCTAATAAACGAATTGCGTTCTTTTCCGCTTCTTGCCGAGAAGCATTTTTTAGATCCATCGGTGCTAAAATGATATTTTCTAAAACCGACAAGTGAGGGAAGAGATTGAAATGCTGAAACACCATGCCGATATGTTGACGAACAGCATTGATATTGGTGTTTTTATCCATCAGATGTGCGCCGTCAACGATAATATCGCCGCTGGTTGGTTCTTCTAAGCGGTTCAAACAGCGTAAGAACGTCGATTTCCCGGATCCTGAAGGACCGATCACACAAACGACTTCTCCTTCAGCGATTGAAACATTGATATTGTTCAATACGGTATTGTCGCCGTATTTTTTTACAAGATTTTCAACTAAGATTTTTTCTTTCATGCTATTTCACCTTCTTTTCTAAAACTTTTGCAAGTTTCGTTAAAGCTGTGATCACGACTAAGTAAATAATCGCGATGATCAAGTAAACATAGGTACTTTGCGTAGTCCGAGCAACGATGATTTTCCCAGTTTGCAATAATTCTACGACTCCGATAACCGAGATGATCGTTGTATCTTTCAACGAAATAACGAATTGGTTAACGAAAGATGGAATCATGATTTTGATCGCTTGCGGTAAAATGATTTTCTGCATTGTCCGAGTGTAGGTCATCCCCAAACTACGAGAGGCTTCCATCTGACCTTTTGGCACCGCATTGATCCCGCCACGGACGATCTCAGCGATATAGGCACTGGCATTTAAAGTCAATGTAATGACCCCGGCTGCAAAGTCGGGAATCGTGATACCAATGGCATCGGAAAGGCCGAAGAAGATGAAGAAAGCCAATACCATCATAGGAATACCACGAATGATATCAACATAGATCCCTGCAAAAACCCGCAATGCTTTGATTGGAGCAACACTAAATAGTCCAAAAATGATGCCGATCACTAATGCTAAGGCAAAAGAAATCAATGCTAGTAAAAGGGTATTCCATAAACCTTTTAATAAGACGTTATAGTTGTTGCTGATCAAACCAGTGATCGTTGATTCATCCACTCGTTTTTCTGTGGCAGAGCCATCTTCAACGTATTTATTGATGATTTGATCGTACTCGCCAGTCCGTTTCATTTCTTTCAATGCTTCATTGAACATTTGGATCAGTTCAGGATTTTGGCCTTTTTTCACCGCAAAACCGTACTGACCGCCAGATTCTTTTTCAATCGGTGTCACTAGTTTTTGACCTTGGCTGATGGCATAACCGATCACTGGATAATCATCCATCATGGCATCGATTTGTCCGCCGTTAACAGCCGCATATAATTGATCGGCCGCATCATAATATTTGATCGAATAGCCATATTTTTCTTCGTTGGCGATCAAGAAGTCTGCACTTTCTGTCCCCACTTTCGCACCAACGGTTTTTCCATCTAGATCTTCATAGGAATTGATGGAATCATTGCCTTCTTTTACAGCGATCTGAATGCCGCTTTCAAAGTAAGAGTCTGAGAAGTCGTAGGATTGGCGACGCTCATCAGTGATCGTCATCCCAGCGATCATCCCATCTGCTTGGTTACCATCCAAGGCTTGCAAAGCTCCTGAAAAACCGATGAAATTGAATTCAATGTTGAACCCTTGCAATTCTGCCGCCCGATTCATTAAATCAACATCGATCCCTACATACTCATTGTCTTCATTTTGGAATTCAAAGGGAGCGAAGGCGGAGTCACTGGCAATTCGGTAAACATCTTTCTTTGGTTCGACTTTCACCATTTCACTGGTGTCTGCATCTGAATCAGACGTTGTGATGTAAGTATTGACGATTTCGTCGTATTTGCCAGAAGCTTTCATGTTGGCTAAACCAGCATTGAATTTTTCAAGTAGTTCTTGATTTTGGCCTTTTCTGACAGCGAATCCGTAAGAAGCACCTTTTTCAGGTTCGCCGACAAGTTTCATCGGTTCGCCGTTGTTGATGGCATAGCCAAGCACTGGATAATCATCAAAAGCGGCTGCCACAGTACCATTGCGTACAGCGCCATACAACCCAGTAGCGTCATCATAAAGTTTGATGTCGTAGCCATATTGGTCTTTATTTTCTTCTAAAAAGCGGGCACTTTCGGTACCAACCTTTGCACCGACCGTTTCGCCCTCAAGATCTTCGTAGCTAGTAATGCTGTCATTGTCAGCAGCTACCGCCATTTGAATCCCACTATCAAAATAAGGATCTGAGAAATCAAACGTTTCTTTACGTTCATCAGTGATGCTCATCCCAGCAATCATGCCATCTAACTGATTTGATTGCACACCTTGAATGGAGGCGTCAAAACCTAAAGGACGTAAATCAACTGCAAAACCTTGATCTTCAGCGATCGCGTTTAATAAATCTATATCGATCCCAACGTATTCATTATTTTCATTTTGGAATTCGAAAGGAGCAAATGTTAAATCTGTTCCTATCTTATACGTAGTTTCCTCCGCACTTGCTGACTTTACTGATAGCGTAAAAATGCTGATAATCAGCGCGATTAAAGCGAAGGACATGTGTTTTCTTTTCAAGAAAATTCCCCCTTTAGATATAACGTATTTATAGATTATATGGATTTTTTCTTCAACACACAAGTCTTTCTCTTTAAAAATATGACAAAATTGCTTAAACCTCACATCAGATGTTAGAAAATCAAACATGTTAAGTTATGCTTAATCGCATGAAACTTTCATAGCAAATGATGGCGAAAGTATGTTCGCTATGATATACTTATTTATGGAAAAGCGGCAGCGAGTTTTTCTTTTTTTGTTGTCGTTTAGAATAATCGAGGGGGAATGAAGATGATCGAAAGAACAACTTCCCATGAATTTGACTTAGTATCAAAATATCAACCAGCTGGGGATCAACCAGAAGCGATCCATCAATTGGTTGACGGGGTGGTCGGTGGAAAAAAAGCACAGATTTTGTTGGGAGCCACTGGGACCGGTAAGACTTATACGATTTCTAATCTAATCAAGGAAGTCAATAAACCGACATTGATCATTGCCCATAATAAAACACTGGCTGGACAATTATATGGCGAGTTCAAGGACTTTTTCCCAAATAATGCGGTCGAGTACTTTGTCAGTTACTATGATTACTATCAACCAGAAGCGTATGTTCCTTCCAGTGATACATACATCGAGAAAGACTCCAGTGTCAACGATGAAATCGATAAGCTGCGTCACTCGGCCACAAGTTCTTTATTAGAGAGAAACGATGTGATCGTTGTAGCTTCTGTCTCTTGTATTTTCGGTTTAGGTTCGCCGATCGAGTATGCCAGACAGGTTGTTTCTTTACGAGTAGGGATGGAAAAGTCTCGCGATCAACTATTAAAAGAATTGATCGAGATCCAATTTGAACGAAACGACATCGATTTTCAACGGGGACGTTTTCGCGTACGTGGCGATGTTGTGGAGATTTTCCCAGCTTCTCGTGATGAGCGAGCGTTACGCATTGAGTTTTTTGGCGATGAAATCGATCGGATTCGTGAAGTCGATGCCTTGACGGGCGAGATCATGAGTGACACCGAACATGTGTCGATCTTTCCAGCAACTCACTTTGTGACCAATGAAGACCATATGGAACATGCGATCGCTTCGATCCAAAGTGAACTCGATGAACGACTGAAAGTTTTGCGAGCAGAAAATAAGCTGTTGGAAGCACAGCGTTTAGAGCAGCGAACCAACTATGATATTGAAATGATGCGAGAAATGGGGTATACCTCAGGGATCGAAAACTACTCTCGCCACATGGATGGACGAAAAGAAGGCGAACCGCCTTATACGTTATTAGATTTCTTTCCTGATGACTTTCTGATCGTTATTGATGAATCCCACGTGACCATGCCGCAAGTTCGTGGGATGTATAATGGTGACCGTGCTAGAAAACAAATGTTAGTGGATTATGGTTTCCGTTTGCCTTCTGCACTGGATAACCGTCCGCTACGCTTGGAAGAATTTGAGAAGCATGTCAACCAAATCGTCTATGTTTCAGCAACACCTGGACCATATGAATACGATCAAACCGATACCGTCATTCAGCAAATCATTCGTCCGACTGGTCTGTTAGATCCGGTGATCGAAGTACGACCGATCATGGGTCAAATTGACGACCTCGTAGGAGAAATCAATGAGCGAGTCGAGCGAAATGAACGGGTCTTTGTCACGACCTTGACGAAAAAAATGTCTGAAGATTTGACGGATTACTTTAAAGAATTAGGGATCAAAGTCAAATACCTGCACAGTGACATCAAAACATTGGAACGAACAGAGATCATTCGCGACCTGCGTCTCGGTGAATTTGATGTACTGGTCGGAATCAACTTATTGCGAGAAGGGTTAGACGTCCCAGAAGTTTCCCTGGTTGCGATCCTTGATGCCGATAAGGAAGGCTTCTTGCGCAGCGAGCGTTCATTAGTCCAAACCATCGGACGAGCAGCTCGTAACTCAGAAGGAAAAGTAATCATGTACGCCGATAAAATGACCGATTCGATGCAGCGAGCGATCGACGAAACAGCGCGACGCCGAAGTATTCAAGAAGCCTATAACGAAGAACATGGAATCGTACCGAAAACCATCATCAAAGAGATTCGCGATCTGATCGCAATCACGAAAGTGGCGGAAGAAACTGGCGAATACACCACGACTTCTTATGAAGAGCTGAGTCGTGAAGAAAAAGCAACCTTGTTGTTGAAATTAGAAAAAGAAATGAAAGATGCTGCGAAAGCACTGGATTTTGAAACGGCTGCTACCTTGAGAGATACTATTCTTGAGCTAAAAGCTGCTGATTAGAAGGAGAAACAATATGGCAAATGATAAAATCGTGATCCATGGGGCACGGGCCCATAATTTAAAAAATATCGATGTGACGATTCCCAGAGACCAGCTCGTTGTTGTAACTGGTCTTTCGGGTTCAGGGAAAAGCTCCTTAGCATTTGATACGTTGTATGCCGAAGGACAACGCCGATATGTCGAAAGTCTATCGGCGTATGCCCGTCAGTTTTTAGGGCAAATGGATAAACCCGACGTAGATAGCATTGATGGACTTAGTCCAGCGATTTCTATCGATCAAAAAACCACCAGCAAGAACCCGCGATCAACAGTGGGGACGGTTACTGAAATCAATGATTATCTGCGGCTTCTTTACGCCAGAATCGGTCACCCAATCTGTCCCAATGATCATATTGAGATTACTAGTCAGTCGGTTGAGCAGATGGTGGATGAAGTTTTGGCATTACCAGAACGCACCAAGATCCAATTGTTGGCACCTATCGTTTATCAAAAGAAAGGGCAGCACAAAAAAGTCTTCGAACGTATCCAAAGAGAAGGTTATGTTCGGATGCGGGTGGATGGCGAAGTCTATGATGTCTCCGAAGCGCCTGAATTAGAAAAAAATAAAAAGCATGATATTGCCATCATCATTGACCGAATCGTTGTAAAGGAAGGCATCCGTTCTCGTCTGTTTGATTCCTTTGAAGCGGCATTACGTTTAGCTGATGGCTATGCGGTAGTCGATGTGATTGGTCAAGAAGAGATGCTTTTCAGTGAACATTATTCTTGCCCGTATTGTGGCTTTACAGTTGGTGAATTAGAACCACGGCTCTTTTCATTCAATGCGCCTTTTGGTGCTTGTCCAGACTGTGATGGTCTTGGTGTGAAGCTAGAAGTCGATGTCGACCTAGTGATTCCCGATCAAAGCAAAACGTTGCGTGAAGGCGCACTATTACCTTGGAACCCAATCAGTTCACAGTACTATCCGCAAATGCTGGAACAAGCCTGTCAAGAGTTCAATATCGATATGGACACACCCTTTGAAGAGCTACCAGAAGAACACAAAGACATTATTTTGAATGGTTCGAATGGCGAAATTTTCCATTTCCATTATGAGAATGATTTCGGTGGCGTGCGTGATGTTGAGGTAGCTTTTGAAGGAATCTTACCAAATATTAAACGCCGTTATCATGAAACCAACTCTGATTTCACCCGTGATCAAATGCGTTTGTATATGACGGAATTGACTTGTAAAACTTGTCATGGCTATCGTTTGAACCCTCAAGCGCTGTGCGTGCAAGTCAACGGAAAACACATTGGTGAAATGAGCGAGATGGCAATCAACAATGCGTTGAACTTTGTCGAAGAATTGAAACTATCGGAACAAGAGCAAATGATCGCACGTCCGATCGTGAAAGAAGTCGATGATCGTTTAAGCTTCTTGAAAAATGTCGGATTGGACTATTTGACCTTGAGTCGTGCATCAGGCACACTCTCTGGTGGGGAAGCGCAACGGATTCGTTTGGCAACACAAATCGGCTCCAATTTGTCTGGGGTGCTTTACATTCTTGATGAGCCATCGATCGGTCTTCACCAACGGGATAACGATCGCTTACTAGATTCATTGCGGAAAATGCGTGATCTTGGGAATACCCTGATCGTCGTTGAGCATGACGAAGACACGATGCGGGCAGCGGACTACTTGATCGATGTCGGTCCAGGTGCAGGACACGCAGGTGGTGAGATCGTCGCTGCAGGCACTCCTGATGAAGTCGCAGCCAATGCGTCTTCCTTAACAGGTCAGTACTTATCAGGAAAACGACAAATCCCGACACCAACGGAACGCCGCAAAGGCAATGGTGAAAAGATTCGTGTGACCGGTGCTTCTGAGAATAACTTGAAAAACATTTCGGTCGATTTTCCATTAGGAAAGTTCGTCGCCGTTACTGGGGTCTCTGGCTCTGGTAAATCGACATTAGTCAACGAAATTTTGAAAAAAGCCTTGGCGCAAAAAATCAATCGGAATTCGAACAAGCCTGGTCGCTTTAAAACCATTACTGGTTATGAAGCGATTGAGAAATTGATCGATATCGATCAAAGCCCTATCGGTCGGACGCCTCGAAGCAATCCAGCAACGTATACCAGTGTCTTTGATGACATTCGCGATTTATTTGCTAAAACCAATGAGGCGAAAGTCCGTGGTTATAAAAAAGGCCGCTTTAGTTTTAATGTAAAAGGTGGACGTTGTGAAGCATGTAAAGGGGACGGAATCATCAAGATCGAGATGCACTTCTTACCTGATGTCTACGTACCTTGTGAGGTTTGTCATGGCAAACGTTATAACTCAGAAACGTTAGAAGTTCATTACAAAGGAAAAAATATTTCGGAAATCTTAGATATGACCGTGGAAGATGCAGTGGAATTTTTCCAACATATTCCTAAAATCCATCGAAAATTGCAAACGATCGTCGATGTCGGTCTAGGTTATGTCACGATGGGACAACCAGCGACTACTTTGTCTGGTGGGGAAGCGCAACGGATGAAGCTTGCCAGTGAACTGCACAAAAATTCCAATGGCAAGAGTTTTTATATCTTAGATGAACCAACGACTGGTCTGCATACGGATGATATTGCCCGTTTGTTGAAAGTTTTGGAACGATTTGTCGACGCTGGCAATACCGTTTTAGTGATCGAACACAACTTGGATGTCATCAAATCAGCGGACCATGTGATTGATCTAGGTCCAGAAGGTGGCGAAGGCGGTGGAACGATCATTGCAACTGGTACACCAGAAGAAATTGCTGCGGTTTCTGAAAGCTACACCGGTCATTATTTGAAAAAAGTCCTTTAAGCAAGGAAAAGAGCACTCACTTTTTTACTTGTCTGTCAATAGGTTTCGCTAAAGTTTAAGGAAGCGTGAAATATCTGCAAATTTCATGATAAGGGCTTGAAATCAAAATTTTATTTGATAGAATAGCAATAGGTATACGTATATTCGCATTGAATAAACTGCCTATAAGTTCTATCCGTTCAAAGTGGGAGAAAGCAATCAAAGATAGATACTTTGATTGCTTTTTTCTTTGTGGTATTATAATTCTATTGTAATTAAACGAAACGAGAGAGGTCGTTTTTCGTATTCAAAAGAGAGAGTGATTTTTGATGAGTCAGGAAAATTTTCTTCCCATATTATTAGGAAGCGATATGAATGTTTATGGTATGGCCAGAGCATTCCACGAAGCATATGGCATTCAATCAGTTGCTTATGCTGGTGCGGAACTTGCGCCAACCCGCTTTAGTAAAATTGTTACAATCAATCAAGTGGAAGGTTTTGACCATGATCCAGGATTCACTGAGACGTTGATCAAGTTAGGTAAAAATACTTACAACGATCCTGCCATGAAATATTTATTGATTCCCTGCGGCGATGGCTATGCAGAACTGTTAGCGAAGCATAAAGAAGAATTGAAGCCTTATTATACCTTTATTGCCAATGACTATTCCTTATTAAAACGGTTGATCAATAAAGTCAGTTTTTACGAAGTTTGCGAGGAATATGGCTTGCCTTATCCTAAGACCTTCATTTTAACACCTGAACTGTTGACGGAAGGAACGTTCAAAGGAGAGCTGCCTTTTGATTTTCCTGTGGCTTTGAAACCAGCAAATAGTGTCGCGTGGCTGTCAGTTGATTTTGAAGGGCGCAAAAAAGCCTTCATTATTGACAATCGAACAGAATTTGAAGAAATCGTTTCTCGCATTTATCAAGCGGGTTATCAATATGAAATGATCGTCCAAGATTTTATTCCTGGCGATGACAGCAACATGCGGGTCTTAAATGCCTATGTTGATGAGAATCACGAAGTTCGCGTGATGGGCTTAGGTCATCCTTTATTAGAGGATCCAACGCCTGGAGCTGTTGGGAATTATGTCGTGATCATTCCAGATGAAAATGATCAAATCTATCAAATGATCCGTAAGTTTTTAAAAGAGATCGAATATGTTGGATTTGCCAATTTTGATTTGAAATATGATGCGCGGGACGGTCAATATAAATTATTTGAAATCAACTTGCGTCAAGGAAGAAGCAGTTTCTTTATTACCTTAAGCGGATTGAATCTGGCGAAGTTCATCACAGAGGATTTAGTCTTCGAAAAACCATACACAGAAACGGTTTATGGCAAAGCTGACGCACCTGAAGCGAAATTATGGCTAGGGGTACCAAAAAATATTTTCTTGACTTATGCAAAAGAAAATCCTGCGAAAGAACGAGCAAAAAAATTATTAGCAGAAAATCGCTGGGGAACGACTGTCTTTTACAAAGAAGACTTATCTCTAAAGCGCTGGATTCTATTAAAGAGAATGTTCCATCTGTACAACAAACGATTCAAAACGTATTTCCATACGAAAGAAGGCTAGAAGATGGAGAATTTTTTTAGTATTTTAGGCGGCATGGGAACGTTAGCGACGGAAAGTTTTGTCCGCATTTTAAACCGACGGACACAGACCCATAAGGACCAAGATTACTTGAACTATGTTTTATTCAATCATGCGACAGTCCCAGATCGGACGGCATATATTTTAGACAACACGTTAGAAAACCCTGTTCCATATTTAATGGACGACATCGAAAAACAAAATTTGTTAAAGCCAAATTTTATTGTGTTGACTTGTAACACCGCCCATTATTTTTTTGATGAGCTGCAAGCTGCCACTGAGATCGAGATTTTGCATATGCCTCGTGAGGCTGCGAAAGTCGTTTTTGAAAAAGGCGTCACTGGAAAAGTGGCCTTTCTTGGGACGGAAGGAAGTGTCAAAGCTGGTATCTATGAAAAAGAATTGCGGAAGTTCGGACTTGACGTCTATCTTCCAGAGCCGACGATCCAAAAAAAGGTCAATACATTGATCTATGATCGAATCAAAGAAAATGATCATTTGGATCAAGAACTTTACTTTGAGATACTGGAAGAAGTCACCGAACGTATCGGCTGTGAAAGCGTAGTGCTTGGATGTACCGAGTTGTCCTTGATGGATGAATTTGTGACTGATAATCCGTATCCAGTCGTCGATGCCCAATCGATTTTAGTTGATCGGACGATCGAAAAAGCATTGGCAAATCGCCAAGCAATCTAAAGCTGATAGCGACGTTAGCGGCATTTTTTGAGCTAACGTCTTTTTTTATGCCAGTGTTCCAATGATACGCCCGGCATGATATAATAGAGTTGTTTCAGAAAGGAGTTTTACCTATGACTGAAGTGGATCATTTAGAATTGGTCATTATTACTGGGATGAGCGGAGCCGGCAAAACGGTCGCGATCCAGAGTTTTGAAGATATGGGGTACTTTTGTATCGATAATATGCCCCCAAGCTTGATCCCTAAATTTTGGGAACTGATCAAAGAATCAGGAAAAGTGACAAAAATTGCCTTAGTTGTCGATCTGCGTTCAAGATCGTTTTTTGAAGAAATCCAAAGTATGCTGATCGATATTGAAAACACGAATTTTATCGACACACGGATGCTCTTTTTAGATGCATCGGACAATGAATTGGTGTCAAGATACAAAGAAACGAGAAGAGCACATCCATTAGCGATGGATGGCTTAGTTACGGAAGGCATTCGCAAAGAGCGAGCGATCTTAAACGATTTGAAGACGCGTGCCAGTATTGTTATCGACACAACGACGCTGACCCCACGGCAATTGAGAGAAAAAATCAATCAAGAATTTCGTGCTTCTCATGAGACAGGGTTTCGTATTGAAATACTTTCGTTTGGCTTCAAGTATGGCTTGCCGATCGATGCTGATATTGTGATGGATGTTCGTTTCTTACCGAATCCCCATTACATTCCAGAGTTGCGTCCTTTAACGGGTAAAGATGAACCCGTGTATGAGTACGTCATGTCTTTTCCAGAAACGGAAGAATTCTATCAGCAATTTAGTACACTGTTGCAAACGATCATGCCAGGCTATGTCAAGGAAGGCAAAAGCAGCTTGACGGTGGCTATCGGCTGTACTGGGGGCCAACACCGTTCAGTTGCATTATCTGAGCGCATCGGTGCGGTTTTGGCAGAAGACTATCGCGTCAATATTACTCATCGCGACAAAGATAAGCGTAAAGAGACGGTGAATCGTTCATGAAAATGAAAACGTACCGAATCAGAAAGCCGAAGATCGTTGTGGTAGGTGGCGGAACTGGGTTACCAGTCATCCTGAAGAGCTTGCGGAATCAGGGTGTCGACATCACAGCGATCGTTACGGTCGCTGATGATGGCGGTAGCAGCGGCGAAATTCGCAATTTGGTTTCCTCTATCTCGCCACCAGGGGATCTGCGCAATGTTTTGGCGGCTCTATCTGATATGCCGCAACTGTATAATGATATTTTTCAATACCGTTTTAAAGCCGAAGACAAATTTTTAGCCAATCATGCCCTGGGGAACTTGATTATTGCGGCGATTGCTGAAATGCGCAGCAGTACCTATGAAGCCATTCAAATTTTGTCAAAAATCATGCATATCGATGGACGAGTTTATCCTTCGTCAGATCTGCCATTGGTGTTGCACGCTGTTTTTAAAGACGGCACCGAAGCGGTAGGAGAGTCCAAGATCGCGGTTGATCGCAAAACGATCGATCGGGTCTTTGTTCGTAATCAAGAAAATAATGATGAGCCGAAAGCAGCTCGTAAAGTTGTTTCTTCAATTATGGAGGCAGATATGATCGTCTTGGGTCCTGGTAGTCTTTTTACTAGTATTTTGCCCAATCTCATGATTAGCGAGATCGGCCAAGCAATGTTGGAAACACAAGCTGAAACGGTTTATATTTGTAATATCATGACCCAAAAAGGTGAAACTGAACACTTTAGTGATGCCGACCATGTGCGGGTCCTGCATAAGCATTTAGGCAAACCCTTTATTGATACGGTGTTAGTCAACACCGAGAAAGTTCCAGAAGGGTATATGGACCCAGAGATTTATGATGAATATCTTGTACAAGTGAAACACGATTTCCAAGGACTGCGAGAAGAAGCCAGCCGTGTCATTTCAGCTGACTTTCTGGAGCTTAGAGATGGCGGAGTTTTTCATGACGGAGATAAAGTGATTGAAGAACTTCTACGTATCGTTTACGGGGCCAAAATCTAAGAAAGACTAACTATATAGAGTCAAGTGAAAATTAGCTAAATCAAAAAAATATTTTATAACAGTTAAGTCCAAAAAATGAGTACAACAAATAGACCTTTCACTATTAGATTTTTTTGATTGTTCAATAGCTAATCGGAAACAATCTTATAAGGTTCATTTTTAGTTAAAATAGCATGAATCACATAACAAAGCTTACGAGAAACAGCACCTAAGGCCGTCAGATGATGCTTTCCCTCAGAAATTTTTTTCTGATAAAACGCGCGAAAAACAGGATCACATTGAGAAGCAACTAGAGCAGCTGAAAACAAGGCTTTTCGTAAGTATGGAGATCCACGCTTGCTCATAACATTATGTGTTGCTTCGTATTGCCCAGATTGGGACACAGACGCGTCTATGCCAGCATAAGCAACCAGTTTTTTCGGATTAGAAAATTTGCGAATGTCTCCAATTTCACCAAGAATTGTCGCGCCATTTATAGGGCCGATTCCAGGGATTGTGAGAATAACAGAGTCTAAATTACTCATTATGCGCTTAATTTCTTTTTCAGTTTCTTTTACTTGGCTTTCGATGAATTTCAATTGTTCAATCATGGAGCGTAATTGAAATGTAAAAGCTTCTTGAGCAAATTTCACTCCAAAGGAGTTAGAAGCTGCTTGCTTCAATTGATCTGCTTTCTCTGGCTTTATTCGGTTCCTGCTTAACTCAGCTAAGTATTGAGCCAACGTTTCTGCCGAAATTTCTTCTAGCTCTATAGGAGAACTAAACTCAAGCAATAACTCTTTAGACGCTTTTCCGAAAATACCTTGTTTAGAAAAAATTGATGCATATTCAGGAAACACTTGATCTAGTACAGCTATGATTTTTCGTTTGAAGTCGCTTGCGGTACCTACTAAATAGGTTCGGTAACGTGAAAGTTGTTTTAACGAAAAAACATTTTCATCAGACAATACTGTTTCTACAAAGGAACCATAACGCATCAAGTCAGCAATCAAAACAGAATCAATAATATCATTTTTTCGTTTTCTGATTTCTGTTCCTTTGCGCCAGCCATCGGTTTGAAGAGGATTCACAACGTGAATCAAAAAGTCTGATTCGTGGAGGTATGAAAAGATGGAGAGCCAATAATGACCCGTAGCTTCCATTCCGACAATAAAGTCAGCGGGAGTCTCTGAATATTTTGAAAGCCGCTCAATCAGGGAATCAGCTCCTTCAGTAGTGTTAGGGAAAGAAAAACCTTTTAGGATCACTTTACCTTCTTCACTCATTAAAGAAGCCACGTGAGTTCGCTTGCCGATATCAATTCCTAAGAAGTACATACATTTGACCTTTCTAAAAAAATATTTTGGATTGAAACCCGCTCAACTGAAAAGCGTCACTACCTTGTACGAGATACGGAGTAAAGCAAAAACTTTCAACATCTAACTCATACGTAATCCACTTATCAGAGAGAGGTGCCAGTCTTTCGATTACGAGCTTCAAAACTCAAGGAGGCAACGGCATAGCCTCTCAATCCAATAAATATATTATCTCAAAATGAATGAGTTAATACCAAATTAAAATAACGATGGTTCATAGGGTTATCCAATCAAAACCGGAAGGTTAAAACCCTAACTCTAATATACAAGGAGGGATTTTTTTATGTCCTTTGCAGCAGAAGTAAAAAAAGAATTGACCGCATTAGAAGTTCATCGCGAACATGCCAAGGCAGAATTGGCCGCTTTGATTCGGATGAATGGGTCATTAAGTATCAACAACCAACAATTTGTTTTAAACGTTCAAACAGAAAACGCGGCGATCGCCAGACGCATCTATTCGTTACTAAAAGATCATTACGACGTGCGCAGCGAATTGCTGGTCCGTCGTAAAATGAAATTAAAAAAGAACAACGTTTACATCGTTCGTTTGAAGCAAGATACACAGCGCGTGCTTTTGGACTTAGATATCATGGACGGGCTGATGTTTCAAAGCCATGTTTCTGATGAGATCATGGGCAATACTCAAAAAATGCGTTCCTATTTACGAGGCGCTTTCATGGCATCTGGGTCCATCAACAATCCAGAAACCAGCCGCTATCATTTAGAGATCTATTCCATCTACGAGGAGCATAACCAAGATATTTGCGATATGCTAAACGCATATGGATTGAATGCCCGTCCATTAGAACGCAGAAATGGGTATATCTCTTACTTGAAAGGCGCTGAGAAAATCGCTGATTTTTTGACACTGATCGGTGCCACCAATTCCATGCTGAAATTCGAGGACGTGCGGATCGTGCGTGATATGCGTAACTCAGTCAACCGTTTGGTGAATTGCGAAACCGCCAATATGAACAAAACGATCGACGCTGCTTCGAAGCAGATCGACAATATCGAATTTATTCAAGATCGAGTTGGCTTGCAAGCTTTACCTGAAAAGCTGCAAGAAATCGCCGAATTACGTTTGGAACATCCCGAGATCAGCTTGAAAGAGCTAGGAGAAATGATTCCATCAGGAGCGATCTCGAAATCAGGAATCAATCATCGCATTCGCAAAATCAATGAATTTGCGGATCATTTGCGTGAACAAGTCAGCTAGTCGAATGGAATAAAAATGAATCAAAAAACAGGAGCCGATTTGACGTGGAAGTTCGCGTCAAATCAGCTCCTGTTTTTTGTTAGAGGTTATTCATTGATCAATGCAGTTAATTCCTCAGCAGAGATCGATTCATCAAAAATGTGCCCATCTAAGATAATCGTTGGCACAAATTGAATGTTGGCGTTTTTCGCTTCTTCCACAATTTCTCCTGCGATCGCAGGATGGTTTTGTTCAGATAGCCCTAAGGTATTTTTCGCATATTCTGCCACTTCAGGTAAAGATAAATGCCCCCATTCGTCTTGTGTTTGATAAATTTTTGTGATCTCAGCGATCGTTGCCTGAGGATCTGTACTGGAAACAAAGCGGTGCATCACATTGCCTCGTTGCAATGATTCTTTTTCTTTGTCGAATAATTTGATGACACGGCGTAGTTTCCCAGCTGCGACAGCTTCACTTAAGATCGGTAACGATTCTTCAAACCATTGCCGACAATAAGGACAGCGCAAATTCATAAATTCGACGATCGGTTTAGCGGAAGGGTCTCCGATTTGTATCCCTGTTACCGCATTTGTTTCCTGTGCTTTGATGATTGAAATATCCATTAAGATTCCTCCTTTTTCTTTTAGTTTACCGAAGTTTCTACTGAAAGAAAAGCCTCAGGTCTTTTGATTTAAGTCTGTGAAAAGAGGAGGAGAATGAGCTAAATACTATGTATTTCGTTTCACGAAATTAAGAAAAATCCCCTGACTGTGCTTTTATATTCCTTGATTTTCAGCTATAATGAATTGTGTTTTATTGTGCAAAATGATGATTAAAGGAAGTTATATAGATGAGAAAAAGAAAAACAATGGATGGCAATACGGCAGCAGCCTATATTTCCTATGCCTTTACGGAACTTGCGGCGATTTATCCGATAACCCCTAGTTCAACCATGGCTGAATTAGTGGATCAGTGGTCTGCTCAAGGAAAGCATAATCTTTTTGGCCAGCCGGTGAAAGTGGTTGAAATGCAATCTGAAGCAGGGGCGGCCGGTGTGGTTCACGGCTCATTAAAAACGGGCGCCTTAACGACGACCTATACGGCATCCCAGGGACTTTTATTAATGGTACCAAATATGTACAAGATTGCTGGGGAAATGCTGCCAGGCGTCTTTCATGTCGCCAGCCGAGCAGTGACCACCAATGCTTTGAATATTTTTGGAGATCATACCGATGTAATGGCCACCCGACAAACAGGCTTTGCTATGTTAGCGGAAAGCAGTGTTCAAGAAGTAATGGATTTAGCGCCAGTCGCTCATTTAGCAGCTATCGAAGCCAATATCCCATTTTTAAATTTTTTTGATGGGTTTCGAACCAGTCATGAGATTCAAAAAATAGAGATCTTAGATTATGAGGAATTGGCACAGTTGGTCAATCATGAAAAATTGACTGCCTTTCGACAAAAAGCCATGAACCCGAATCACCCGACGACGAGTGGAACGAATCAAAATCCTGATATCCATTTTCAACAGCGGGAAACGATCAATCAGCATTATCAAACAGTGCCTGAGATCGTTCGTTTTTACATGAAAAAAATCAATGCTTTAAGAGGAACCAACTATGATTTAGTGGATTATTATGGTGCTTCGGACGCCGAAGAAGTCATCGTTTCGATGGGGTCCTCGACGCAAACGATCCAGCAAACGGTGGATCATTTATGCGCTTCAGGCCGCAAGGTGGGGGTCTTGTCGATCCATTTGTATCGACCATTCCCACTAGAAGTCTTCTTAGAAAAACTGCCTGCTACCGTTAAAAGTATCGCTGTATTGGATCGCAGCAAAGAACCTGGTGCCAATGGCGAGTCTTTGCTTTTGGATGTGCAAAGTGCCATGTATGATGCAGCGATTCGGCCGACGATCATTGGTGGACGCTATGGTCTTGGGTCAAAAGATGTGACGCCTGATCAAATCGTTGCCGTTTATGACGAATTGCTCAAGCCAAAAGCGAGCCAAAAGAAACGCTTCACCATTGGGATCACGGATGATGTGACGCAATTGTCGTTGCCATCAAAGGGCACGCTAGATCTAACTGATCCATCCACCTTCCAAGCGAAATTCTGGGGATTCGGCTCTGACGGGACCGTCGGGGCAAATAAGTCAGCAATCAAAATCATCGGTGACCATACCGAAAAATATGTACAAGGCTATTTCCATTATGATTCGAAAAAATCTGGTGGTCTAACGGTTTCTCATCTGCGATTTGGGGATACCCCCATTCGTTCTACCTATTTGATCGAACACGCGGATTTCGTTGCGTGTCATACGCCTGCGTATTTGCATACGTATGATTTGCTGAAAGGACTCAAAAAAGGCGGAACCTTTTTATTAAATACGACCTGGTCACAAGAGCAAATCTTAAAAAATCTACCGAAGAAAATGAAACGTTATCTTGCTGAAAACGAGATTCGCTTTTATACCATCAATGCCATGCAGTTGGCAATGGAAGTCGGCTTAGGTGGGCGGATCAATACCGCGATGGAAACAGCCTTCTTTTACTTGGCAAACATCATTCCGACTGAGGAAATCTTGCCGATTTTAAAAGAAGAGGTGCTGAAAAGTTATCGGCACAAATCGATGGCGATCGTTGAAAAGAACCAAGCAGCCATCGATCGCACCATCGAATTATTACAAGAAATCCCTGTTCCAAGCAAGTGGGCAACGATCGAAGTACCGAAGAGGACATCCACTGCTACAACACAATTTGTGCGAGAAATCGTGGAGCCCATCAACCGTCAAGAAGGCAACCAACTAAGCGTGGGTACCCTCGTACGAAATCAAATGACTGAAGGGGTGATCCCTGTCGGGACAACAGCGGTTGAGAAGCGGGGCATCGCTGTTGAAGTGCCCGAGTGGCTATCAGATCGCTGTACCATGTGCAATGAGTGTGCTTTTGTCTGTCCTCATGCGGCGATCCGTCCGTTTTTGGCAGATGAAGATGAATTAACCGAAGCACCTGAAGGCTTTATCGTCAGAGAGATGCGAGGCGCGAATGGGCAAAAATATCGAATTCAAGTTTCCGTTGAAGATTGTACAGGTTGCGGCCTTTGTGTGGAAGCATGTCCCGCCAAAGGGAAAGCTTTGACGATGCGTCCTTACGAAGAACAAAAAGAACAAGCTTTAAATTGGGCTTTTGCGATGACTTTACGTCAAAAAGAAAATCCAGCAAAACCAGGAACTGTTTTGGGCTCTCAATTCAATAAACCTTTGTTGGAGTTCTCTGGTGCTTGTGCGGGCTGTGGGGAAACCCCCTATGTGAAACTATTGACCCAAATGTTTGGTGATCGCATGATGATCGCCAATGCGACCGGCTGCTCTTCGATTTGGGGTGGAACCTCACCAGTATCTCCTTATACAACCAATCACTTAGGACAAGGGCCAGCTTGGTCAAACTCGTTGTTTGAAGACAATGCCGAATATGGCTATGGCATGTTCTTAGCCAACCAAACCCGACGGGAGAAATTAGCGGCCCAGCTGCAGTCGTTGAAAGCCAATGTATCAGAAGAATTGCAGGCTTTGATTGATGATTGGGACCTTCATCGAGAAGAAAGTGCTGGGACGCAACAGCGAGCAGCAAAATTGATCGCCGCCTTAGAAGCTGAAGCTGCCACAACACCTCAGCTGAACAAAATCTTGCAGGAGAAAGATTTGTTTGTTAAGCCAAGCCAATGGATGATAGGCGGTGACGGCTGGGCATATGATATTGGGTTTGGCGGTATCGATCATGTTCTCGCTTCTGGTGCAGACGTCAATATTCTCGTGTTAGATAATGAAGTCTATTCTAATACAGGGGGGCAAGTCTCTAAAGCGACACCGACTTCGGCCATTGCTAAATTCGCTGCGAGTGGCAAGTTTGTTTCCAAAAAAGATTTAGGAATGATGGCGATGACCTACGGACATGTCTATGTCGCACAAATCGCATCTGGTGCAAATCAAATGCAAACGATCAAAGCCTTTGAAGAAGCCGAGCGGTTCCCAGGACCGTCAATCATCATTGCCTATACGCCATGCATCACCCACGGTCTTGCAGGCGGAATGCGTCAATCCTTGAAAGAAGCACAAGAAGCAGTTGCATCGGGGTATTGGAGTCTCTACCGCTATAACCCGCTGTTGACAGAAAAAGGGAAACAGCCAATGACACTCGACTTCAAAAAGCCAGCATTTGATCAAATGCCTGCCTTTATGCAGACACAAGTTCGATTTGCATCCTTGCAGTCTGCCAATCCGAATGCGGCGCAAGCATTGTTTGAAAAAACCGTTTCAGATGCGAAAACTCGTTTCTACAACTATGCCCGCTTAGCAGGTCAAGAAGAAAAAATACGAGCAAAGCTTGAAAAAAAGGTAAGTACTGATGCAGAACAACCAACGGCAGTAAAAACGGAGCGTGTACGAAGAGAAAAGCAGCCGTTAAGCGAAGAACAGCTCGCTGAAAGAGCAGCACGGCGTGCAGCGCGCGCAAAGCGCCGTCAGCAAGAGTAATCGCTCGCTGAGGAATGACCCTGAAAAACGGTTTGACCCGTTTTTCAGGGTCATTTGTTGTTTTTCCTAAGAAATGAGTGCAAGAAGCTCGTTTAGATGAAATCTTCTAAGACCTTTGACAAACAATGATTTCAGGATAATGGTAAACTAAGTAAAAGAGCTGTTTATTTTTTCAAAACTTTTTCATAAATTTGTTTTTTTTCAAATCTTTGAAGAGGTCCTATGTTATACTATTATCTGAAGTCTTAAGAATAAAGGAAGGCTGTTTATGTTGATAAATTTCAGGGATTTTTTTAATTTAGATTATTGGAGAGAATTGCTCTCATTTGATATATTTTCTTGGTCATTTTTAGTAAATGTTTTAGATGTGATCGTTGTTTGGTACTTGGTTTATAAGCTGATCCAGCTTGTGCGAGGAACAAAAGCGATCCAGTTGTTTAAAGGCGTTGGCCTATTCATTGTTCTAAGGTTTTTGGCAGGTATCGTAGGATTAAAGACGCTATCTTGGTTGATGGATCAAGTCATCACATATGGGGTGATCGCCGCGATTGTTATTTTCCAACCAGAAATTCGACGAGGGCTGGAGCATCTTGGCCGTAGCTCTTTCTTCAAGACTTCTAAGAATGAAAAACGACGGGATGAAGTGTTGGTCCAAGCGTTGGACAAAGCTGTTCAATATATGGCAAAACGAAAAATCGGTGCATTGATCACGATCGAACGGACGACGGGGTTAGAAGAATATATTGAAACGGGGATTCCTTTAGATGCGGATGTGACGGGCGAATTACTGATCAATATTTTTATTCCCAATACACCGCTACACGATGGTGCAGTCATCTTAAGAGATGATAAGATCGCTGTTGCTAGTGCCTACTTACCACTGTCAGAAAGTCCGCTGATCCCCAAAGAATTTGGGACGCGCCATCGAGCGGCTGTCGGGATTTCAGAAGTTAGTGATGCGTTGACCATTATCGTCTCAGAGGAGACGGGAGACGTCAGTATTACCCTGAATAATCGGATGCTTACTGAGCTTTCGCGACAAGAGTATCTCGACGTGTTGAATCGCGAATTAGTGCCAGAAGAAAAGCCTGGTAAACGCAACTTGCTGCAATCTTTCTTTGAAGGGGTCAACAAAGGAGGAAGAAAATGATCAAGAAAGAACGTCGTCAAAACGTATTTTATGGTATACTAGCGCTGTTCTTTAGTCTGGTTCTGTTTTTCATCGCCAGCGGATCAAGCCTGCAAGTCAACCTTGCAGGAACTTCAAATCCTTATGAGGAAGAGATCGATAATGTACCGATTCAGACCACCTATGACACAGATGAATACTTTATCCAAGGATTTGAAACAACAGTAGACGTGACTTTGTCTAGTCGAAATCGGGTGCAATTGAATGCTGAACGTAGCGAGGAAACGCGGAGCTTTCGAGTAGTTGCTGATTTGACTGGACTCGATGAAGGAACCCATGAGGTCCCTTTAGAAGTGAAAAATCTTAGCTCAAGTGTGACAGCCGAAATCGAACCCAAAACCGTCACTGTGACGATCGAGAAAAAAGTCACCCAAACGTTTACCGTTGAGCCAGTCATCTCGACTGATGGATCAACGAGTGGTTACGGCGTTGATTCAATGAGTGTTGAACCGCAAGAAGTAGAGATCACTACTGGCGACAAGACACTGGCAGAAATCGACCGAGTGATAGCGATCGTGAATCCAGATGATATTACTGGCGATTCGATCACGGTGGATGGAACGATCGAGGCTTGGGATAGTGAAAACAATCCTTTAGCGATCATTCCTGAGCCAGATTCGGTCGATGTGGCATTGATGATGGAAGCACCAAGCAAAGAAATTGAATTGTTTGTCACTCAACAGGGGACAACACCAGATGGGATCTCTCATTACATCTACCGGATGAGTAGTATCAGTGCGGTGCTAACAGGACCACAAAGTATTTTGGATGAGACCCAGCAGATCGGTGTCCCAGTGGATGTTAGTGAGATCACAACCACGACCGAACGGACAGTAACGATTCCAGTACCAGAGGGAACAACGATCAATCCAACAGTAGTGACGATCCAAATCACTCCGGTTGCAGAAACAACTACTGAGAATCAATCAAACAATGATGGCGATGAAGCAACGAACAGTGCGAATTCTCAAGCCAATTCTTCGACAGTCGACACGACGCAAGAACAAACAGAGAATTCCGCAAGCAGAACGACGACAAGCAGTTCTTAGTCGTTTGACTGTAGAGAATGAATAAGAGAGGTTATTAAAATGGGAAAATATTTTGGTACTGATGGTGTTAGAGGAGAAGCAAATAAGGAGTTGACACCTGAATTAGCATTTAAATTAGGTCGTTACGGCGGCTATGTATTAAGTCAACATGAAACTGGTGACCGCCGTCCCCGCGTTTTGGTGGGACGGGACACACGGATTTCTGGACAGATGCTAGAAAATGCATTGATTGCTGGACTATTATCTGTCGGGATCGAGGTATTCCAATTAGGTGTTATTTCTACACCGGGTGTTGCGTACTTGACGAAAGTGCAAAAAGCGAGTGCAGGTGTAATGATCTCTGCCTCTCACAATCCTGCACAAGACAATGGCATCAAGTTTTTCGGGAATGATGGCTTTAAATTAGTCGATGAACAAGAAGCTGAAATTGAAGCATTACTTGATGCACCGGAAGATACGCTTCCACGTCCTTCTGCCGATGGCTTAGGAACAGTGGATGAGTTTCCAGAAGGGTTGTTGAAATACTCTCAATTTCTACGTCAAACGATTCCTGATGATTTGGAAGGAATCACGGTGTGTGTTGATGCAGCAAATGGCGCAACAGCAACAAGTGTCAATCGTTTGTTTGCCGATCTAGAAACAGAATTCTTCACAATGGGGACGTCTCCAGACGGGTTGAACATTAATGATGGTGTGGGATCGACTCACCCTGAAGCGTTAGCTGAATTTGTCGTTGAAAAAGGGGCGGATGCTGGTCTTGCGTTTGATGGAGATGGTGATCGGGTCATCGCAGTAGATGAACTAGGAAACATCGTTGATGGCGATAAAATCATGTATATCTGTGCGAAATATTTAGCGGAGCAAAAGCGCTTGAACCAAGGAACGATCGTGACAACAGTCATGAGCAATTTAGGGTTCCATAAAGCAGTGGAAGCAATTGGACTGAAAGATGTCATCACACAAGTCGGTGACCGTTATGTCGTCGAAGAAATGCGTAAAAACGATTATAATTTTGGTGGCGAGCAATCAGGTCACATGATTTTCTTGGATTTCAATACGACAGGTGACGGTTTGCTATCAGGAATTCAACTATTGAATATCATGAAACAAACGGGCAAGAAACTGTCGGAATTAGCAGGAGAGGTAACGATCTATCCACAAAAACTTGTCAACATTCGAGTGACAGATAAAAATGGCGCGATGGATGTTCCAGCTATCCGTAAAATCGTGGAAGAGACAGAAGCAGAAATGAACGGCGAAGGCCGTATCTTGGTTCGTCCTTCAGGAACAGAACCATTGCTTCGGGTGATGGCAGAAGCGCCAACCATTGAAAAAGTCGATTACTATGTTGAAAAAATCGCAGCGGTCGTTCGAGAGGAAATCGGTGCGGAATAAATGAAAAAGTAAGACGATCAAAGATATCCTTTGGTCGTCTTCTTTTGTCTACTTACCAGCAAGAAGCCAATTGCGAATTAGAGAAACTTGTCAACGAATTTGTCGGCAACGTTTAACAGAGGAGACGCAGTGGGCAAGCCTTGCGAAGGATAGTTGCTTTTAAAAGTCTTTTCGGATTTGTTGTGCAGAAAATAAGAAAAAAAGAACCCCTATGAACGATCGAGTCATCGAACGAGGAGTTCTTTTTATTATACAGAAGATAACCAATTCGGTTTCAATCTTTTAAAAAACTTATTCAACGGTAACGGATTTTGCTAAGTTTCTTGGTTTATCAACGTCGAATCCGCGCTGTAAAGTGGCAAAGTAAGCCAGCAGCTGTGTTGGAACGACTGCCACTAAGCTTGTTACCAATGGGTGAACGTTTGGTAAAATGATTTGATCAGTCGCTTTTGCTAATTCTTGGCTAACGATCACAAGGGTATGAGCCCCACGAGATTCGACTTCTTTCAAATTGCCTCGCGTATGAGAGCCGGTCACTTTTTCCGTGATCACACCGATCACTGGTGTACCTTCTTCGATCAACGCGATGGTGCCGTGTTTTAATTCACCAGCCGCAAAGCCTTCCGCTTGGATATAAGAAATTTCTTTTAATTTCAATGCCGCTTCCATCGATACATAGTAATCATTTCCACGTCCAATGTAAAACGCATTACGGGTTTCGGAAAGGAAATCCTCAGCAAATTGACTGATAACAGCTTTTTCATCCACTAAAGCCTCCATTGCAGAAGCAACGATGCTTAGTTCATGGAAAACATCAAAGTCCAATGCTTCAGGAACAGCTTTTTCATCACCAATGGCTTTTGCTAATAACGTCATCACTGCGATCTGTGCAGTATACGCCTTTGTAGAGGCAACAGCGATTTCTGGACCAGCATGAAGCAATAAGGTATGGTTCGCTTCTCGAGAAAGAGTAGAACCAGCAACGTTGGTAATCGTCAGACTAGGAAGACCTAACTGGTTGATCGTCACTAATACTTGACGGCTATCTGCCGTTTCACCACTTTGTGATAAGAACAAGAAGAAGGGGTTTGCTGACAACAATGGCATGTTGTAGCCAAACTCACTAGATAAATGAACCTCAACAGGAATCTGTGTTAGTTTTTCTAAAATGGCTTTTGCTGCCCAGCCAGCATGATTGCTGGTACCACAAGCAATGATGTAGATCCGATCGCTAGCTAAAAGTTCGTTTTTTAACGCTGGATCGATCACTACTTCACCAGATTCTCCTTGATATTCTTGAATCAAGCGGCGCATCACAGTTGGTTGATCATCGATTTCTTTTAACATGTAGTAAGGGTATGTTCCTTTTTCGATGTCAGTCAGATCTAGTTGTGCTTCATAAGACTCACGGTACACAAGGTTTCCTTTTGGATCTTCGATTTCGATCGCATCGGCTGTTACGGTCACCATTTCGCCATCTTCGATCTCAACAAAGTGAGTCGTTTGATCGAGCATTGCTAAGGCATCGCTGCAGATGACATTGAACCCATCTCCCAAACCGATCAATAAAGGACTTTTGTTTTTGGCAACATAAATGGTTTCTGGATCATTTTTTTCTACTAAGGCAAAGGCATAAGAGCCGCGAATCAAGGACAAAGCTTTTTTAAAGGCTGCTTTGGTCGTGCTGTTGTCTTGCTCCTTCAATGCTTCAATCAAATGAACAACGATTTCCGTATCTGTTTGACCTTCAAATTGGTGGTTGCTTAAATATTCTTGATGAAGCTCTTCAAAGTTTTCGATCACACCGTTATGAACCAACACGAGTGCTTGGTTTGCTGAAGTGTGAGGATGAGCGTTCATTTCTGATGGCTTGCCGTGGGTCGCCCAACGGGTATGTCCGATACCGATCGTTCCTGTTACTTCAGAAGTCACTTTTTCTTCCAAGTTTTTGATTCTTCCTTGGGCTTTAATTAAGTGATCCGAAGTCCGATCAGCGACATAAAGACCTGCTGAGTCATAGCCGCGATACTCTAAGCGTTCCAATCCGTTCAAAATAATTCGTTCTGCATTTGATTTTCCTACGATTCCTACAATTCCACACATAATGATAATCCTACTTTCAAAAAATTTAGTTTGGCATTATGTATTTCTATCTGCGTAGCAAGTCTTTGTCATCACCTTACGATGAGATTTGTTCTTGCCTGTAGAGTGCAGTCCCTAGAGTCATCCGCCGAATGTTTCGATAAACTCTTTCCTCGTCATCTGTTTCCAGATCAGGCGCTATCCTTATTGGTCTATCTATCCTCCTTGTGAGATATTTTATAGAAATACAAGCAATATCATAATATTTATTCCTGTTTCTGTCAACTCAAAGTTATATAAAAATAATTGGTATAGTTATTGGTAAGGTTGATTTGAACCTGTTTAAAGGAAATCAAAACAGCTGACATAGCTTTGTCGAATAAGATTCCCAAGAAATTTCCTCATAAAGCTATGCTTTTTTTTTTAAGTTCGCTACAATAAAAAAGTAAGAAAGTGAGGGAATGAAATGCCAGAATTTGTAAATTGTATGACTTTTTCAGAGCTAAAGAAAATGGTAGCTGCGATAGAAAAAGATCCTAATGTCACAGATGAAACAAAGGTCATGTTGGATACGGGCTGGGACAGCTTGCAAGAAATTTTGCCTGGATCAGTCACCGTGGAAACCGCGCAAACATTCGAAGTCCAGGATGAACTGACAAAGGAATTTTTTGGTGGCTACGTCTTAGCTGAAAAAAGCGAGAAATTTGATGCGGTTGGAGACGAAGAAGCAGTGATCGTCATCAAAAATCTATACTAAAAATGGGAAAGGTGAAAAGTTAGGTGGGAAAATGAATAAAAGAAGATGGATCGCAGCGGCGATCGCAGCAGGGTTATTTATCTGCTCGGGGGTTTTTTCAGTAATCATAAATCGTCCAGAGCAAGAGGAAACTCAGACGCTACAAGGGTTAAATGCTTTGTTCTATGGAAGTAATGCGATCGAAGAGACAACGTTAGTTGCCGGAGATCAAGACAATCGTATTGTTCGCTTATCTTTAGAAGGAACCATCGCCAGCCGCTCCAGTGGTGGCTTATTCACAACAGAATCTTATGATCATCAGCGATTTTTAGAAGAACTACGGATGATCCAAGGAGATCCAACTATTGGGGGCATCTTGATGGAAGTCAATACCCCAGGAGGCGGCGTCTATGAAAGTGCGGAGATCGCTCGTGAGTTAGCAAAAATCAAAGAGTTAGGGATTCCAATGTATGTCAGTATGAAAAACATGGCAGCCAGTGGCGGTTATTATATCTCGGCAGGTGCTGATAAAATTTTTGCAACGGATGAAACCATTACTGGTTCAATCGGGGTGATCATGTCAGGGCTAAACTATGCTGGCTTATTCGAAAAGCTAGGGATCGAAGACAATACGTATAAAAGTGGCGCACTAAAAGATGTAGGTTCATCAACGAGAGAACCCACAGAAGCCGACAAGGAAGTCTTGCAGACCTATGTCGACAATGCCTATGGTCGGTTCGTAAAAATCGTAGCAGAAGGACGTGGCATGACAGAAGAAGCCGTTAGAAAGATCGCTGATGGCCGCATCTATGATGGGCAGCAAGCAGTGTCCGTTGGTTTAGTGGATGAAATCGGTTTTCCTGAAGATACATTAGCAGCAATGCAAGCAGATCTAGGCTTGGAAGATGCCGAGATTTTCAGCTATGATGTTTCATCTACTGGATTTGCTTCTACTTGGTTAGGTTCAAGTTTAGCCGAACTACAAGGATTAAAAGAATCAAACACAGAGCGAGTGATCCAATTGATGGAAAGCCTTGGAACCAGCGATGCTCCGAAACCTCTTTATTACTATGGAGGTGAATGACTATGACAGAGAAAAACAAGTATTCCGCTGGCACATCGTCAAGGGATGACAATCACACAAGTTCGTCAATCGATCAAAGGGAACAGCGGGAAACCTCGACACCGTCAACCAATCATACGGATGTGCAAACTGAAGCGCAGGTTTCAGAAACAACCGAACCAGTAACTGCCAACAAAGCGATGAGGAACACACAAGTAAATCATCCCGATGATTTTTACCAACAAGTCTTGACGTCTTTTAGGGAAGAAGAGTATACCCAAAGCGAGATCGAGGAAAAACAACAAGCCTGGCAACGGTATGAAGAACCTGAAAAACAGGCAGAAGACAAACGGTTCTTCAATGATTTTCCTAGCTACTTTTTTGCTGGGTTTTGGATTCGTTTCTTTGCTTATCTCGTTGATGTGTTGGTGATCCGAGCGATTACCCAAATAACGATCGGTAGTATCTACAATCTAGCGAATTTAACGGCAACCAATCAGCGGTTTGGCCTTTACAACATCTGTGCCTTAGCAATCTATCTAGGCTATTTTGTTCTAATGACAAAGCTAAATCATGGTCAAACGATTGGAAAAATGCTTTTTGGCATTCGAGTGGTTTCTTTTGTAGAGGAAGAACTCAGCTGGCAAACTGTGTTGATTCGCGAGCTATGCGGACGCTACGTATTACAATTCAATCTTTTCTTTTATCTCGGTTATTTACCAATCGTCTTTAATAAAAATAAGCAGCAGGCTGCGGATTATTTTGCAGAAACCAGTGTGGTGACCATTAATCTGATCAAAGCTTTCAATAAACAGGTGGATGCCAATCACGTAATGATTGGCGCACAAAACTAACTAGCAGATCAAGCAAGTAGTAAAGGAGGGATCGAGAATGGGTGAGACGATTGATTTCCCAGGACCAAATGAACGGCTTCGGCTGGCGGCAGAAAAAGCCTACCAGTCAAAGGAGTTTTTGCAAGCTTTTCGCCTGTACAATGAACTCTATCAAAAAAATGCCAGTTTTGAGATCAATCAATGGCTTGTTGAATGTCTGCAGCAGTTGAATGATTTTGCCAAAGCGTTAGATCTGGCGGAAGACTATTTGGATGATTATCTAAAAGAAACCGACGGGTATTTACAAATTGGTCATCTGCTGATCTTGGATGGTCAGTATTTAAAAGCTCGGCGCTGGCTTACATTAGGTAAAAAAACAAAAATTGCAAGCCGCTATCAGGAACAGTTAGCAAGTGAATTAGCAAAGGTAGAAGAAGTGCAGCAAATTTTAGGGCTGGAAGATTTTCATGGGAAACGCAAGCATTTACGTGCATTAGATGAAGCCAATCAACCGGTGAGTGCAACAGAATGGCACGTTTTTACCCAAGCCATTACCAAACCACAATTTGTCACGCTGATGCATGAAACGTTAGCTTCCATCAAAAATCCATATTTGCTGCCCAAATTAGTGGATGAGCTCGTGCGTCTTGAAGTGGACGAACCTCTTGAACTGATTGATTACCTTGGGAATATGCAGCAAATCGTTCCGAAAGAGTTAAAACTTTTGCAAGAAGATGCCGCTGTTAAAGCGATCCAGAAAGAGATTGACGAAACGATCGCCCAAGAAGATCCGATTTTAGCAGAAAGCATCTCAGCAGAAATCAATGATCATTTAGCCATCAGCTACCCATTTTTACCTGCAAAAGAGGAGGCAAAAGCATGGGTGGCAAGCTACATTGAAGATTATCGTGGGTTATTTGAAGAAAAAGAACAGCCAAAAGCAGCGAATGAAATAGAAGAACGCAAACGACACCTACGCAATATCCTACGATTGAGCATTCGCTGAAAGAAAAATTCGCAACTTTCATGGTAAAATGTTTACAATTAAACAACGTTAGTGTACTATTTAAAGGTATGCATGAAGCTATTTCATATGTAAATCAATTAATATTCGGAGGGAAATAAATGACTGCAAAATGGGAAAAAACAGGCACCAATGATGGTGTTTTGACATTTACGATCGCTCAAGCAGAAATCCAAAAAGGCTTGACGACTGCATTCAATAAAGTGAAAGGCAATCTTAACGTACCTGGCTTCCGTAAAGGGAAAGTTTCACGCCAAGTATTTAACCGTATGTACGGCGAAGAAGCGTTGTATGAAGATGCATTGAACGCTGTTCTTCCAGAAGCTTATGAAGCTGCTGTAAAAGAAGCAGGGATCGATCCTGTTGCGCAACCAAAAATCGACGTTGACAGCATGGAAAAAGGCCAAGATTGGGTTATCAAAGCAGAAGTTACTGTAAAACCTGAAGTAAAACTTGGTGATTACAAAGAATTAACAGTTGAAAAACAAGACCGTGAAGTAACAGAAGAAGACGTGGATGCACGCATCAAACGTGAACAAGAAGCACAAGCTGAATTAGTTATCAAAGAAGACGAAGCAGCTGAAAATGGCGACACAGTCGTTATCGACTTTGAAGGCTTCTTAGGGGAAGAAACATTTGAAGGCGGCAAAGGTGAAAACTACTCACTTGAACTTGGCTCAAACTCATTCATCCCTGGTTTTGAAGAACAATTAGTAGGAACAAAAGCTGGTGATAGCAAAGACGTTACCGTTACTTTCCCAGAAGATTATCAAGCAGAAGATTTAGCTGGTAAAGAAGCAGTCTTCAAAGTAACTGTTCACGAAGTAAAAGCAAAAGAACTTCCTGAATTAGATGATGAATTCGCAAAAGACGTTGATGACAGCGTTGAATCATTAGCTGAATTAAAAGAAAAATACCGTGCTGAATTGACTGAAACAAAAGAAAAAGCAGCTGAAGATGCAAAAGATGAAGCTGCGATCCGTCAAGCAGTTGAAAACGCAGAAATCGTTGAATTACCACATTCAATGGTTCATGATGAAGTACACCGTTCAATGGATGAATTCTTGAACAACATGCAACGTCAAGGAATCTCACCAGAAATGTATTATCAATTAACTGGTTCAACTGAAGCAGATCTGCACACACAATTTGAAGGTGAAGCAGAAACCCGCGTGAAAACAAACCTTGTTATTGAAGCAATCGCTAAAGCAGAAGGTTTGGAAGCAACAGAAGAAGATATCGAAAACGAAATCAAAGAACTTTCTGAAGCTTACAACATGCCAGTGGATCAAATCAAACGCGTCTTAACAGAAGACATGTTGAAACATGATATCACGATGAAGAAAGCAGTTGAACTTGTCACAGGTACTGCAAAAGAAGCGTAAGCAAAATGCTTAAAAACGGCGAACATCTAGCGGTGTTTGCCGTTTTTTCTTGGGAGTAAGAGGGGCTAGTTTAACAATTACTAACAAATGATAAGAAAACGTTAGGCAACGTAAAAAGAACTTTTTCTTTCAAAAAAGTTATGATATGATTGTTTAAGACTGCAAAGTTAGTAAACAAAATTCCACTCCTTTAAATAGGTTGGAAAATTTTCAAGGGGTGAACAGTATGTACGATAATACAAACGGTAATGAAGCTGTTCGTTGTTCTTTTTGTGGCAAAACGCAAGAAGAGGTGAAGAAGATCGTTGCAGGTCCTGGGGTCTATATCTGTAATGAATGCATCGATTTGTGTAAAGAAATCATTGATGAAGAGTTTTACGAAGAAGCAATTCGTGAATTTACCGAAGTGCCGAAACCGCAAGAACTACTGAATGTTCTCAATGAATATGTGATTGGACAAGATCGTGCGAAACGGACATTGGCTGTAGCGGTTTACAATCACTACAAACGGGTCAATGTAGAAACGACAGCAGAAGATGTAGAATTACAAAAAAGCAATATTTGCTTGATCGGACCAACAGGTTCTGGGAAAACATTTTTGGCACAAACGTTAGCACGTTCACTAAACGTGCCTTTTGCAATCGCTGATGCAACCAGTTTGACAGAAGCCGGCTATGTCGGTGAAGATGTGGAAAACATTCTTTTGAAACTGTTACAAGCTGCTGATTATAACGTAGAAATGGCAGAAAAAGGAATCATCTATATTGATGAGATCGATAAAATCGCCCGTAAGAGTGAAAATGTATCGATTACTCGTGACGTATCCGGTGAAGGCGTACAGCAAGCATTGCTGAAGATCCTAGAAGGAACGACTGCTAGTGTACCGCCACAAGGTGGACGGAAACATCCACATCAAGAGATGATCCAAATTGATACCACCAATATTCTCTTTATCGTTGGCGGGGCGTTTGACGGAATCGAAACCATCGTTAAAAACCGTTTAGGTGAAAAAACAATTGGTTTTGGCACGAACAATAAGCGCCTTGAAGAAGGCGAAAGCGTGATGCAGCAAATCATTCCTGAAGACTTGCTTAAATTCGGTTTGATTCCTGAATTTATTGGCCGCTTGCCAGTGATGGCTGCGCTAGAGAAATTAACAGTAGATGATTTAGTGCATATTTTGACTGAACCAAAAAATGCGCTGGTCAAACAATACCAAAAGTTAATGGCATTAGATGACACCGAGCTGGAATTTGAGCCAGAGGCTTTGCGTGCCATTGCTGCGCAAGCCATTGAGCGAAATACCGGTGCTCGTGGGTTGCGTTCGATCATCGAGAATATCATGATGGATGTCATGTTCAATGTCCCTTCTGATGAGTCGATCCAAAAAGTCACCATCACGGAAGAAGCGGCAAAAGGACTTGGTGAACCAAAAATCATTTACAATGAAGAGACAAAAAAAGCAGTCTAATCGAGACCAAGTCGGATAGTTTCATTGCTATCCGGCTTTCTTTTTGAAAAAATAGAAAGGAGCGATTCGATGAAAGTACATGATGCTGAAATCGTCATCAGTGCCGTTTCTCCAGCACAATATCCAGCTACACCTTTACCGGAGATTGCCTTAGCAGGCCGCTCAAATGTCGGAAAGTCATCCTTCATCAATACATTGATCAATCGTAAAAATTTAGCCCGTACCTCATCAAAACCTGGGAAGACGCAAACGCTGAACTTTTATTTGATTGAAAATACGCTGCATTTTGTCGATGTCCCCGGCTACGGCTATGCAAAAGTATCGAAAACAGAGCGAGCGAAATGGGGGAAAATGATTGAGACATATCTTGAACAAAGAGAGCAACTGCGTGCAGTCGTATCTCTTGTTGATTTGCGTCATGCCCCCTCACAAGAAGATATTCAAATGTATGAGTTTTTGAAATACTACGAGATTCCAGTGATCGTGGTCGCCACCAAAGCAGACAAAATCCCTCGTGGGAAATGGAACAAGCACGAAAGCATGATCAAAAAAGCATTATCCTTTGATCCAGCAGATACGTTTATCCTCTTTTCTTCCATTACCAAACAAGGAAAAGAAGAAGCGTGGAAAGCGATTGAAGCAGCAATAAAATAATTATCATTTAGGAAACCGAAGCAAGAAAGTCCTTTGCTTCGGTTTTTCTCATTTTACAGTGGAAATCAGCTGATTTAAGCTATTCTACGCAGCGTAGAGTGCTGAATATGCTCCATTTTAGCGAAAATCTCCTTGTTATTTGTTAAACTTGTAACAAGGAGGTGTGGTCGAATGCATGAATCATTAAGTAAAAAATTAAAAGAGTATCGATCAAGACATAATTTAACACAGAAGGAATTAGCTGCGAGGTTATTTGTTTCTGATAAGGCCATTTCAAAATGGGAACGAGGAAATGGGTTGCCAGACATCGAGACATTGGTCCGTCTAGCCGATTTATTAGGCACACCAGTGGAAGAGCTATTAAAAGAAAAAAAAGAAACCTACTATTATGAATACAAAAGTGAACGGACGGTTCTGCGGCTTCCGTTGATGCACATTTTGATTCCCAATTTATTCTTATTACTGAATCAAGTGACGAGTGTTCGAGCGTTTTTTGTGCTGATGAAAGAGTTACCAACTGCCAGCGGCTGGTTTAGCCTTGGTGTCAAAGCCAAAGGGATTATTGCTTTGGGGGTTGTCAGTTTAGGCTTTTTATCGATTGGCTTATTGTCCTTCGGAATGTTGGGAATTGGGACAGTCAGTATCGGTGTCATTGCAATAGGGAATCTCTGCTTTGGCTTATTAGTTGGGATTGGCAATCTTGCGATCGGTTCGATCGTTGTCGGTAATCTTGGCGTTGGCTGGCTCGCTCTAGCAAACATCGCAATTGCTTGGATTGGGGTCGCAAATTATGGTGTAGGGAGTTTTATGGCTGTTTTGCCCGCAAATTCATCAACGGAAGATTTTAACCAAGCGATTCAACAACTCTTAGTCTCTGAGATCCCTGACTTGATTAAAACAACTATCTTTGAACCAATGATTCGTTTTATAAGCTCACCGATTTTTGTGGTGATCTTCGTGATGACGATCTTAGCAACCATCTTTTTTATTCTTTGCTTGTTGACCATTGGCTTGGTGCGATTACGTCAAAGCATGTTGTATGAAGAGCTATAAGAAAACCTCTAGATGATGATTCTGATCGTTGAACTTATGTAGCTTCAGTGGCTCATTTTCTATTTCGACAAGTAAAAAAAGGCAAGGGACTGACGCGTCCTTTGCCTTTTTTATTAGTCTGCTTTCTTACTATCTTTAGGTTGTGTTTTTTTCTTTTCATCAGATTCGTTTTTCAAGAAACGCTCAATATCGTTTTCCTGCTTTTTCTTGTCTTTGTCGTTATCGGGAAGAAAGGCAAAATCATCAAACATTTTATCTAGCGAGTCTTCTCGTTGGAATTTTAAGCCCATAGGTTCACCTCCAAGCGCCTTAAGTTTACCACGAACGGTGGTAGATTTCATCAAAAAAAAGCGAAATAGTGTTCAATCGTTTCCCCCTTTACTATAATTAAAGAAAGGGGATAGAAAAGAGGGGTAGCGATGATCAAAACTGAAAAAATCTATGGCTTTCTACAATCAACCCAAATGGAAGCAGCACAGTTGCGTTTGTTGATTGAAAATTGGTTCGCTTTGGTTCGTCTTAGCTATCAGCCGACGGAATACTACTACAATCAGCAAGCAAAGAAACCTTATGATTTGGATGAGGTCAGTCAACTACTGCATAGCGCCCCTGAAAAAATCAATACGGAATTGATTGTGACGGACGGCCAAAATGAGTCCAGTATCCATATCATTCAAGAGGCTGTTTTACAACGGCACCTGTTTACGAAAGACGTATTTTCCACGCAAAAACCCGTGATTTTAAGTTACTTCGATGAAACGATGCAAAGAGATGGCTTGTTCGGCTATTTGCGTTCATATGATGAGTACTTGATGCATAACGTCGAGGGAATCGAGAAAAGGCAAAATTTTCAATCGATTGCTGAAATCAACGCGTTACCGAAGCGGAAAAACTTTGAACAAGAAATCGTCATCGACTGCAATCAGTTTTCTGGTTACGACGTCTTTTACAATGGCTATACACTGACTTCTTGCTGGCGCATGTACTTTTCGGCATTCTACGCGCATATCATTCCTCAGGTGATCATTACTGATGCGCAGCAGGTGGAGCAAGTGCAGGTAAGAGACCAAGGGGTTGTGATGGTGGAATTGTATCGAGATCCTTTCCAGTGGGATCACGAATTGAATCTATCCTACCAGCGATTGTTTCGCGATCAAACTGGAATCGATCAATTGACTTGGGATAACGGGGTCGGTATTTTGAGAGAACCATATATTGAATATGCCTTTGGCGATCACTTGATCCAAACCATCCAATACCAAAATGATCGACTGCAGCCAACAACAAAACGAAGCGCGACACATTTTGTCACCAGAAGCTTCGACCTCGTGAACGAAGAGTATCAAGAGCGGAGAGTGAAAGGGTATTTGAATGCCCAAGCGTATTTTCCTTGGGTGGATCAAGAGCGGTTGCGCATGATGGATTATATCGTATTAAAGCCAGAACTAACGATAGACGATGGAGTAGAGGCTTATTCATTCTATATTCGTAGCCATCTTGAGATTGAATATTCAGAGGATCGTTTTAAAGACTATACTGCTTGCCTGCAATTTTATTTGCCGGAGACTGCTTTGAAGCACTTACCGCTAGATGCTTTGAAAGCGGCCATGCCTGATGTTCATTTTGGCTATCTGCACCGCACGCGCAAATATACATGGGTCAATCTAAAGAAGGATGGGAAAAAACTACGAGTGTATTTTATGAACACCCAAAAGCTAGTCGAGCAGCAGCTTTTTACCAATCAAGAATGAAAAAGACCCGCAAGATCACGAGGATCTTGTGGGTCTTTTCAATTAAGCTGTTTGCTCAGGCGCTTTTTTCAACAAACCGAATACGACGCCAGAAACGATCGCACCGATCAAGATGAATAGCAAGAACAAAATTGGTTTAGATAATAATAGGACAACGAAGATCCCACCATGTGGCGCCATCAATTGGATATCAAAGGCACCGACAAGTGCACCAGTCAGGGCAGAACCGACGATAAAGCTTGGGATCGCTCGCAGTGGATCTGCTGCTGCAAATGGAATCGCACCTTCTGTGACGAAGGACAGCCCCATGACGATATTTGTCAAACCTGCTTCTTTTTGGTCTTTTGTAAATTTATTTTTGAACAATAACGTTGCGACAAAGATTGCTAATGGAGGAACCATTCCGCCCGCCATTACAGATGCCATTACGACGCTACCACCTTCAGCAACGGTCGTTGCCAATGTTGCAGTACCGAAAACATAAGCGGCTTTGTTGATTGGGCCGCCTAGATCGGCTGCCATCATCGCTGCTAACAAAGCGCCAAGTAAAGCTGCGTTGGTACCACTTAAGCCAGTCAAGAAGCTGTTTAAGCCGTCGTTGATAGCTTTCATTGGCACGTTGATCAGTAACATCAAGAAGCCAGTGATCAATAGGCCGAAAACAGGGTAGAAGAGGATCGTTTTGATTCCTTCTAATGATTTTGGTAAGCCTTTGAATAATGAACGTAAGAACTTGATGACGTAACCAGCTAAGAAACCGCCGATCAAGGCACCTAAGAAACCAGCACCACCTGTATTTGCTAACGCACCTGCTGCAAAACCGACGATCAATCCAGGTCGGTCACTGATACTTGAAGCGATAAATCCAGCTAAGACAGGTAGCATAAAACCAAATGCCGCGCTACCGATTTGATTGAACCAAGAAGCTGCTTGGTTGTAGTTTCCTAATTGACTCAAGGCATCTTGAGGGACACCCATGAACTGGTCCACCATGAAGGAAATAGCGATCATGATTCCACCGGCAATAACAAATGGCAGCATATGAGAAACACCATTCATCAAATCTTTATAGATTCGTTGACCGACTGAACCATCAGCAGAAGCGTCCTCTTTATCAGAAGCTTGGCCGCTACCATGAAAAACAGGAGCAGTACCGCTCATTGCTTCATTGATTAATTGCTCGGTTTTACGGATACCATCACTGACAGGACGGTTTACTAAATGTTTGCCGTCAAAGCGATCCATTTCTACTTTTTTATCAGCAGCTACGATTACACCAGTAGCTCGGGCGATATCAGCTTCTGTTAGACGATTTTTGATTCCTTCTGAACCATTTGTTTCGACTTTGATGTCAACACCCAGCTCTTTGGCTTTCTTTTTCAAAGCATCTTCTGCCATGTAGGTATGGGCGATTCCTGTCGGGCAAGCTGTAACTGCGACGATATAGGGACGTTCGCTAGCAAGTGCTGCTTCTTGGTTTGCCGCTTCTTCTGCTAAAGCATCGGCTTCTTGCTGTGCCTCAGCTTCTGAGAAAAGTTGCTGTACTTGATCAGCAGTCGTCGCTGTTTTTAATTTAGCAACGAAGTCTGGATCGATCAACAAGCGAGATAGCGCTGCTAATGCTTGTAAATGAGTATCATTTGCTCCTTCTGGTGCTGCGATCATAAAGAAGAGGTACGTTGGTTGTCCATCTAACGCCTCATAGTCAACACCCGCATTACTTTTTGCGAATAAGACCGTCGCTTCTTTGACCGCACTGTTTTTGGCATGAGGCATTGCGATGCCGTCACCTAGCCCTGTTGATGTTTGAGCTTCTCGGGCAAGAATTCCTTCTTTGTAGACCTCGATATCTGAAATTCGTCCGACAGCATATAATTTTGCTACCATTTCATCAATGGCACCTTTTTTGTCTGTTGCTTGTAAATCCATGATCATGGCATCTTTCAGCATCAACTCATTGATTTTCATTTTTTCCATCCTCCTATAGATTCACTTGTTCAATTATGACTTCCGGTAGTAATTCTTCGATAAATGACGCCTCAGCTAAATCATCTGAAAACGCAGTGGCACTGCCACAAGCGACTCCCCATTTGAATGCTTCAACCACATCTTTGGTCTTTGCATAATGCCCAATGAATCCAGCAATCATGGAATCTCCAGCGCCAACTGAATTTTTCAAAGGTCGTTTCAACACATTGGATCGATAGATCTCATTGCCAGTAAAGAGCAGGGCGCCATCGCCGCCTAGAGAGACAATGACATTTTTAGCGCCATCCTTTAGCATTCTTTGACCATAAGGCAAAATATCTTCGATTGTTGAAAAAGAAGTTTCATAAAGTTCGGCTAATTCATGATTATTTGGTTTGATCAGCAAAGGCTGATCGGATAAAGCGTCAAAAAGTTCCGCGCCGGTCGTATCAATGACAAATTCCGCACCCGCTTCTTTAACGATTTTGATCAATTCTTTATAAAAGTCGGTTGGAAGACCAGCTGGTTTACTTCCTGATAGGATGACGATGTCTTCGGCAGAAAGAGTGGCTAATTGGTGTTTCAATTCAGCAATTTCTTGCTGGCGAATGACTGGACCAAGACCGTTGATTTCTGTCTCTTCGCCGGATTTTAGTTTGATATTGATTCGTGTGTCCGCAGCGACTTGGGTAAAGTTGCTGTTGATTTCCTCTTTGGTCAGCCACTCTTCAATAAAACGACCAGTAAATCCGCCAACGAAACCAAGGGCAGTCGAGGCGATGCCGATGCGTTTTAAAATCCGTGAGACATTGATTCCTTTGCCGCCAGGTAGTTTAAAGTCTTGTTTCATTCGATTAAGGGCGCCGATTTCCAAATGATCGACATGGACGATAAAGTCGATCGAAGGATTGAGTGTTACTGTGTAAATCATTGTATTACCTCCATAATGGTTGTTTTTGCTCTGAATTTCGCTAAATAGTTTTTTGGGCAATAATCGGTGATGATCGTCGCACCTTCGATAAAGGCAACTTGAGCAAAAGTCGTTTGCTGAAATTTGGAATGGTCTAGCAAGACATAGGCTTGTTGACTGTGCTCTAAAGCGATCTGCTTGATCAGGGCTTCTTCAGGATCAGGTGTTGTGAATCCAGCCTCAGAATGAGCCCCGTTCATGCCCATAAAGCAACGATTAAAGCGTAGTTTTCGCAGTTGCTCACCAGCATTGATCCCTAACACAGCGTTCGTCGATATCTTAATGGTCCCCCCTAAAATCATGGTGTCGATCCCATGATCGATCAATAGGGAAGCGTGTTTGACGGAGTTTGTGACCACCTTAAGGCCTGTGATAGCCGATAGGAAAGGAATCATTTCGAGGGTCGTTGTGCCAGCATCTAAGTAAATGACTTCACCATTTTTGATCGTCTGGGCAGCTGCTCTTGCTATCTTTTGCTTTTCCGTTTGAAACTTCGCCGTTTTTTCTGACATGTTTGGTTCGAAGCCTAATTGCTGACTTTTCTTGGCTCCACCGTGAATTCTGACTAAAAATCCTTTGTCTTCCAACTCTTGCAGGTCTCGACGGATCGTTGATTCTGAAGCATCTAACAGTTGAATCAGTTCACTGACCTTGACGATCTCTTCTTGTTCCAATCGTGCCAAAATCGCTTGATGACGCTCCTCTGTAAGCATTTTCATCACCTCTTCACTTGCCATGATACCACATGATTCGTTCAAAATCAATCATAAACAGTAAAAAACATTCAAAATGAAAGCGTGAATAAACGGAATCGGTCATAAACGGTCATGATAACCTTCATTTTGATTTAATAGCTATTCTTATATTTGACAATTTTTACTATTATTTGGCTTAATTGAAGTAAGGGGGGATAAATAAATGAATAACAAAGTCATTTTACAAGGGTTCGAATGGGACCTGCCGGCAGATAGCCAGCACTGGAACAAATTGAAAGAAATGAGTAAAGAAATCAAAGAGTATGGATTTACCGCAATTTGGCTGCCGCCTGCCTATAAAGGGACAGCTGGGTCCGAAGACGTTGGGTATGGTGTCTATGATTATTATGATCTAGGCGAATTCGATCAAAAGGGGTCGGTGCCAACAAAATATGGGACAAAGAATGAATACCTAGAAGCCATCAAAGCACTGCAAGAACAAGGAATAGAGGTTTATGCCGACATCGTTTTCAATCACTTGATTGGTGCCGATGAAAAAGAAGTCGTTCCAGCGGTTAAATACAATACCGAAAACCGTAATGAACCGATCAGTGATGAGGAAGAAATCGAAGCTTGGACCAAGTTCACATTCCCAGGACGTCAGGGGACGTACAATGATTACGTTTGGACGTGGCATAATTTTTCTGGTGTCGATTATGATGACCGCAACAAAGACCACGGGATTTTTAACTTCGCTGACAAGGGCTGGGAAAACCAAGTGGATGATGAGATGGGCAATTACGACTACTTAATGGGTTGTGATTTGGACATGGAAAATCCCGAAACAGTGGAACAACTCAATAAATGGGGCCAATGGTACCAAGAACTGACCGGCGTTGACGGGTATCGACTAGATGCGGTCAAACACATTGAGTTCAACTATTACGCGGATTGGATCTTAAACCGACGCGAGGAAAAAGGCAAACCACTATTTGTTGTCGGAGAATATTGGTCAGGGGAGCTGCCAAAATTAGAAGAGTATTTAGATTCTTCAGGAAATTTGATTTATTTATTTGATGTGCCATTGCACTACAATTTATATGAAGCATCTCACTCAAATGGCGAATACGATATGAGCCAAATTTTTGCAGGTACGTTGACCGCCGCTCGCGAAGATTATGCAGTGACTTTTGTGGATAATCATGACACGCAGGTTGGGCAAAGTTTACAATCTTGGATAGACGGATGGTTCAAAGTCCATGCCTATTCATTGATCCTTTTACGTAAAGCTGGCGTACCAGTAGTTTTCTGGGGGGATTTATTTGGGATTCCCGCGCAAGAAATCGCCCCTGTCGGGGATGCGCTGGTCCATATGCTGAAACTTCGGGAGAAGCTTGCATTCGGGAATCAAGTCGATTATTTCGATGATCCTAATTGCATTGGCTGGGTATTAACTGGCGATTATGAACATGAGCTTTCTGGATTAGCGGTCGTGATGACCAATGCCCAAGGAGCGGAAAAAGAAATGACTATCAGTGCGATCCATGGTGGAGAGACATTCGTGGATATATTGAGAAACAATGAAGCGAAAGTTGTTTTAGATGATACCGGAAAAGGTGTTTTCCCGGTCAATGATGGGCAAGTCTCGATTTATGTAAATGAAAAACTAGTAGAGAAGTACTTTAGTTAACCAAAATCTTCAAACGAATAAAAAGGCTGGTAGGTTTACAGCCTTTTTATTATGTAAACAAACCAAGCCTGCTTTCTCTTGAAAAATCGCATGAATCGTAAGGGAAAAAATCAAAGCGCTTTTAATTAAAAGTTTTCAAAGCGTTCGGTTTTCCCCTTTCCCGGATAATGCTATAATTGAGAAGATTGAGAAAGAAAGGATGTTTAAAATCATGTCATCCAAAAGTGAATTACTTGAACGCATGAACCCACGGCAAAAAGAAGCCGTTATGCATACGGAAGGACCGTTGCTGCTGATGGCAGGTGCAGGAAGCGGGAAGACCCGTGTCCTAACCCACCGAATCGCCTATTTAATAGAAGAAAAAAATGTAAATCCATGGAATATTTTAGCCATCACATTTACGAATAAAGCGGCACGTGAAATGAAGGAACGGGTCAGTCAACTATTAGGATCAGGTGGAGAAGACGTTTGGGTTTCAACCTTCCACTCGATGTGTGTCAGAATCTTGCGCAGGGATGTTGATCGTATCGGCTATTCGAAGAATTTTACCATCATTGACTCTTCTGAGCAAAATACACTGATGAAACGGGTATTAAAAGAATTGAATATCGATCCCAAAAAATATGATCCTCGTTCTATTTTGGGAACGATCTCTCATGCCAAGAACGAGCTGTTGACACCTGAAGCTTACCAAGCCATGGAAGGTAGTCTATTTGAGCAGATCGTAGGTCGTTGCTATGAAAAATATCAAAAAGAGCTGCGAAACAATCAATGCATGGACTTCGATGATTTAATCATGAATACGATCCGCCTCTTCCAAGACAATGAAGATGCGCTGCAATTTTATCAACGGAAATTCCACTATATCCATGTCGACGAATACCAAGATACCAACCACGCCCAATACACGCTGGTCAATTTATTGGCCGCTCGTTTTCGAAATCTTTGTGTTGTTGGGGATGCGGACCAAAGTATTTACGGTTGGCGTGGTGCCAACATGCAAAATATTTTAGACTTTGAAAAGGACTATCCAGATGCCGCAACGATTTTGTTAGAGCAAAACTATCGTTCAACGCAAACGATTTTAAATGCGGCAAACCAAGTAATCAAAAATAACCGCAACCGTCCAGATAAAAATCTGTGGACAGAAAATCATGATGGGGAAAAGATCACTTATTATCGCGGGGATAGTGAACGAGATGAAGCGCGATTTATCGTCAGTGAAATGCAAAAACAAATTGCAGAAAAGAACCGTAAATTCGGTGATTTTGCGATATTGTATCGGACCAATGCCCAGTCACGGATCATTGAAGAAATGCTTTTAAAAGCCAACGTTCCTTATACGATGGTCGGCGGCAGAAAATTCTATGACCGCAAAGAAATCCGTGATATTTTGGCCTATTTATCGGCGATCGCCAATCCGCGAGATTCCATCAGCTTAGAGCGTATCATCAATGTACCAAAACGTGGGATCGGTGCGACATCCGTCGAGAAACTACGAGCGTTTGCGAATCTTCATGAATGGTCATTGTTAGAAGCAGCCATGAACGTCGAGTTAGCGAATATTTCTGGAAAGGCTGGCAAAGAATTAGGGAGCTTTGGGATGATGATGGATGGCTTCGCCCAGATGGTTCCTTACCTATCAGTAACCGAACTGACGAAAGAAATATTAGAAAAAACGGGTTATCGTCAAGAGTTAGTCAACCAGAATAATTTAGAAGCACAAGCTAGACTTGAAAACTTGGAAGAATTTTTATCGGTTACCCAAGAATTCGACAAACGATTTGAGGCGCAAAACGAAGACGATGCAGATGCGCCAGATGAGAAGTTGAGTGTTTTCTTAAATGACTTAGCTTTATTGTCAGACGTCGATAGTTATGAAGAAGAAAGTAGTCAAGTGACTTTGATGACCTTGCATGCTGCAAAAGGACTAGAGTTTCCAGTGGTATTTTTGATTGGGTTGGAAGAAAATATCTTCCCGCTTTCTCGTGCCTTAATGGAAGAAAGCGAGCTCGAAGAAGAACGGCGCCTTGCTTACGTGGGAATCACTCGTGCCGAGGAAGAGCTCTTTATGACCAACGCTTTTTCCAGAACATTATACGGTCGGACCCAATACAATCGTCCGTCTCGGTTTATCGAAGAGATCGAACAAGATCTGCTGCAATCATTAGGCGAGCGTTCACAGCCGAAAGCTGCTGCACCGTTTCAACCAAAAGTGTTCAAACCGAGCTATACACAACCGCGTCAAACGACCGTCGCTTCTAAACAACAGACTTCTGCAGCTGGTAATACTTGGCAAGTAGGCGAGAAAGTTCAACATAAAAAATGGGGAATCGGTACCGTCGTTCGGACGACTGGCAGCGCGCAAGATGTTGAATTAGATGTGGCGTTCCCACAACAAGGCGTCAAACGATTGTTGGCGGCCTTTGCGCCGATTGAAAAAGTTGAAAAATAAGGAGGATATTAGGATGGATGTCCCTTCAAAAGAAATCCAATCACGAGCAGAAGAGCTGCGCACACAATTAAATCAGTATGCTTACGAATACTATGTAAAAGATCAGCCTTCCGTGGAAGATTATCTCTATGATCAGCTATATGCAGAACTGGTTGAAATTGAAACCAATTATCCGCAGCTAGTAACCGAAGACTCACCCACCCAACGAGTAGGCGGTATCATTTTACCTGGCTTTGAAAAGGTCACGCATGATATTCCGCTGTATAGCCTGAACGATGTCTTTGACAAAGAAGGAATCGTGGCTTTTGATGCCCGTGTTCAAAAAGCACTGGGGAAAGCGGTAGATTATGTCTGCGAGTTAAAGATCGATGGATTGTCAATTTCCTTGAAATATGAAGAAGGGCGCTTTGTTCGGGGAGCAACTCGAGGAGATGGTACGGTAGGTGAAAACATTACAGAAAACCTAAAGACCGTCAAATCGATTCCACTGAAATTAAAAGAACCGATCTCGTTGGAAGTTCGTGGCGAATGCTATATGCCAAAGGCTTCGTTTTTGAAATTGAATCAACAGCGAGAAGAAGAAGGGGCGGAAGTTTTTGCCAATCCTAGAAACGCAGCGGCTGGAAGCTTGCGACAATTAGACACACGGATCGCAGCCCAAAGAAACTTAAGCACCTTCTTGTACACACTAGCTGACTTTGGACCAATTGAAGCCAATGATCAATTTTCAGCATTGAATGAACTGGATCAATTAGGCTTTCGTACAAATCACGAACGCAGAGTGTGTCACACCATCGATGAGGTTTGGGCATATATCGAAGAGTTTCATGACAAGCGCAGTGAGCTTCCCTATGAGATTGACGGCGTAGTCATCAAAGTCAATAATTTCAAAGATCAAGATGCGCTAGGCTTTACCGTAAAAGCACCCCGATGGGCGGCAGCATATAAGTTTCCACCGGAAGAAGCGGAAACAGTGATCGAAACGATCGAATGGACCGTGGGACGGACGGGTGTTGTGACACCGACCGCTGTTATGACCCCTGTTCGTGTTGCTGGAACGACGGTCAGCCGTGCCAGTCTCCATAATGTAGATTTCATTAAAATGAAAGACATCCGCATTGGCGATTCGGTCATCATCTATAAGGCGGGGGACATTATTCCAGAGGTTGCGAAAGTCTTGGAAGAAAAACGAACAGAAGCAAGTCAACCCTTTGAATCGCCTACACATTGTCCCGAATGTGGGAGTGAGCTGATCCATTTAGATGAAGAAGTTGCCTTGCGTTGTATCAATCCAAAGTGTCCAGCACAGATCAAAGAAGGACTCAGCCATTTCGTTTCACGGAATGCTATGAACATTGACGGTTTAGGGCCCCGTGTTTTAGAGCAAATGTTCGATAAATCCTTAGTTAAAGATGTGGCCGACTTGTACTTTTTAACAGAAGAACAATTGTTGACCCTTGATAAAATCAAAGAGAAATCAGCCAATAACCTGTTGCGGGCGATTCATCAAAGTAAAGGAAATTCGGTTGAACGTTTGATTTTTGGGCTAGGCATCCGTCATGTCGGTGCGAAAGCGGCTCGGATTTTAGCAGAACATTTCGGTGATCTGCGGGCGCTCAGCAAAGCCAAGGAAGAAGAAATCATTTCGCTAGAAGCTATCGGCGCAACGATTGCTGAAAGTGTCGTCACGTATTTTGACAATCAAGAAGTTCACGACCTGTTAGATGAACTTGAAAGAGCGGGTGTCAACTTTGCTTATTTGGGGCTTAGAAATGAACAGTTGGAAGACGTCGAATCACCATTTAAAGAGAAAACCGTCGTTTTAACAGGAAAATTAAGTCACTTCACTCGTGAAGAAGCCAAGGAACGAATTGAAAATCTCGGTGGGAAGGTAACAGGGAGTGTATCGAAAAAGACCGATATCGTTGTTGCTGGGGAAGAGGCAGGCAGCAAACTGACCAAAGCACAATCCCTAGGTGTCACCGTTTGGGATGAAGCTCAAATGGTGGCTGCGATCGAAGGCAGTCATTCGGCAGATCAATAACCTTTAAGCATTGTCACAGACGAGAAGCAGTTGTTTTTTCTTGTCTAATTGAAATCATTTCTTCCCTGCACTACGAGGAAAGAAATGATTTCTGCTTTTATTTACAATTATATTTGATAATTTTCAAATTCTATTTCATGATTTGTTAAAAAAATGATACAATACATTGGAAAAACGTAAACGTAGATTACGGATACGAGAAAGAGGAGGATTTTATGGCGATCAGCGAAGAACAAGTCAAACACGTTGCCAAACTAGCAAAACTTTCATTCTCAGACGATGAATTACATGAGTTTACCTCTCAGCTAGGGAAAATTATTGATATGGTTGAAACACTTGAAGAAGTGGACACCACAGGAGTACCATTCACATCGAATGTCGCAGAAACGATTAACGTGATGCGTGAAGATGTAACGACCGGCGGCTGGGACCGTGATGAATTAATGAAAAATGTTCCAGAATCCGAAGAAGGCTTTATCAAAGTGCCTGCAATCATTGATAATGGGGAGGCGGGTGCCTAATGACTGAATTATATAAAAAAAGCTTAGAAGAATTACACAGCTTATTAGTGTCAAAGGAAATTACTGCAACAGACTTAACGAGCGAAACCTTTGCTCGCATTAAAGAAACAGAGCCGAAAGTCGATGCGTTTCTAGCGTTGAATGAAGAAAAAGCGCAGGAATTGGCACAAGCCATCGATCAAAAAGGCATCACTGAAAGCAATGTGTTGGCGGGAATTCCAATCGGAATCAAAGACAACATCGTTACCAAAGATTTGCGGACAACAGCTGCTTCAAAAATCTTAGGTAATTTTGATCCAATTTACGATGCGACCGTTATGGACAAAGTTTACCAAGCAGACATGATTCCAGTTGGTAAGTTAAATATGGATGAATTTGCCATGGGCGCAAGTACCGAAACGTCGTTCTTTAAGAAAACGAAAAACGCTTGGGACGAAACAAAAGTACCTGGTGGTTCATCAGGTGGCTCGGCAGCTGCCGTTGCAGCTGGACAAGTTCCCCTATCATTAGGTAGCGATACGGGTGGTTCGATTCGTCAACCAGCAGCTTTCAATGGGATCGTCGGGATGAAGCCAACCTACGGACGGGTTTCTCGTTTTGGTCTGATCGCGTTTGCATCATCTTTAGATCAAATTGGTCCGATGACGCGTGGTGTGAAAGACAATGCCTTTGCATTAAATGCCATCAGTGGGTTTGATGCGAAAGATAGTACGTCAGCAGGCGCTGCTGTTCCTGATTTTACAGCAGGTTTGACGGGTGATATCAAAGGTATGAAAGTCGCTTTGCCAAAAGAATACTTAGGTGAAGGGATCCAAGCAGGCGTTCGAGAAGCAATCTTAAAAGCAGCGGACACTTTCCGTGCGTTAGGAGCGACTGTGGAAGAAGTCAGCTTGCCACACTCAAAATACGGGGTAGCCGTTTACTATATCATCGCTTCTTCTGAAGCAAGTTCTAATTTGCAACGTTTTGACGGTATTCGTTATGGTTTCCGTTCAGAAAATGTCAGCAATCTAGAAGATGTCTATGTCAATTCTCGCAGTGAAGGATTCGGGGAAGAAGTAAAACGCCGGATCATGTTAGGTACGTTTTCACTAAGTGCTGGCTACTACGATGCCTACTTCAAAAAAGCCGGTCAAGTACGGACGTTGATCAAAAAAGATTTCGATAAGGTCTTCAGCCAATACGACTTGATCATTGGCCCAGCTTCCCCAACGGTAGCATTTGGTATTGGAGAAAACATCAATGATCCGATCACCATGTACTTGAATGATATTTTAACCATTCCTGTGAACTTAGCAGGACTGCCAGGGATGTCGATCCCAGCAGGTTTTTCTGAAGGACTGCCAGTCGGCTTGCAGATCATTGGGAAACATTTTGATGAAGCAACCATGTATAAAGCGGCTTATGCCTTTGAACAAGCAACTGATTTCCACACGAAAAAACCAGTGATTTTAGGAGGGGATAAGGCATGAACTTCGAAACAGTCATTGGGCTTGAAGTCCACGTAGAATTAAAAACAGAATCAAAGATTTTTTCTCCAGCACCTGCTCACTTTGGCGCTGAACCAAATAGCAACACGAATGTGATCGACTGGGGCTATCCAGGTGTTTTACCAGTAATGAACAAAGCGGCTATCGAATTTGGGATGAAAGCTGCGCTTGCGCTGAATTGTGAAATCTCAAAAGAAACGCATTTCGACCGCAAAAACTATTTCTATCCCGACAATCCAAAAGCGTATCAAATTTCGCAATTCGATCAACCGATCGGTCATGATGGGTGGATCGAGATCGAAGTGGAAGGCAAAAAGAAAAAGATTCGCATCGAGCGAGTTCATTTGGAAGAAGATGCTGGGAAAAACATGCACGGCAAAGGCGGTTATTCTTATGTTGATCTAAATCGTCAAGGAACCCCTTTGATCGAGATCGTTTCCGAAGCGGATATGCGTTCACCAGAAGAAGCATATGCGTATCTAGAAGCGTTGCGTTCAATCATCTTGTTTACAGAAGTATCCGATGTGAAGATGGAAGAAGGTTCCATGCGTTGTGATGCGAATATTTCGTTGCGACCTTACGGCCAAGAACAATTCGGAACAAAAACAGAACTGAAAAACTTAAACTCTATGTCCTTCGTGAAAAAAGGGTTGGCATTTGAAGAAAAACGCCAAGCCAAAGTATTGCTTTCTGGAGGCGAGATCCAACAAGAAACTCGACGTTTTGATGAAGCAACCAGCAAAACCTTATTGATGCGTGTCAAAGAAGGTTCTTCTGATTATCGTTACTTCCCAGAACCAGATATCCCACGGTTTGTGATCGATGATGAATGGATCGAACGTGTACGTCAAAGCTTGCCAGAAATGCCGCAAAAACGTCGTGCCCGTTACATCTCTGAATTGGGCTTACCAGAATATGATGCAATGGTCTTGACTTTATCAAAAGAAATGTCCGATTTCTTTGAAAAAACCATCGATGCTGGTGCTGATCCTAAACAAGCTTCTAACTGGTTGATGGGTGAAGTTTCAGCGTATCTGAACAGCGAGAAATTGGAACTGCCAGAAACGAAATTAACCCCAGACAATTTAGCGGGAATGATTCGTTTGATCGCCGATGGCACGATCAGTTCGAAGATTGCGAAAAAAGTCTTCAAAGAGTTGATCACAAACGGCGGCGACGCTGAAGAAGTCGTAAAAGCCAAAGGATTGATCCAATTATCAGATCCTGCGCAATTACTACCAATGATCAATGAAGTATTAGATAATAACCAACAATCCGTCGATGACTTCAAAAACGGAAAAGACCGCGCAGTCGGTTTCTTAGTTGGTCAAATCATGAAAGCAACCAAAGGACAAGCGAATCCAGGCGTTGTGAACAAGCTGTTGCAAGAAGAACTAGCAAAGCGATAAGAGGCAAGCGATGAAAAGAGCAAGAGTAATCTACAACCCGACATCTGGGAAAGAATTGATTCGAAAAAACTTAGCAGATATTTTAGATGTTTTGGAAACTGGCGGTTATGAGGCGAGTGCATTTGCCACGACCGCTGCGCCATTTTCCGCTCGTGATGAAGCAAGAAGAGCCGGCGAAGCTGGTTTTGATTTGGTGGTAGCTGCCGGTGGGGATGGCACGATCAATGAAGTCGTCAATGGGATCGCTCCTTTAGAAAAGCGACCAAAAATGGCGATCATTCCTGGAGGCACGACCAATGACTACGCACGAGCGCTAAAGATTCCCCGTACGGATATCAAAGCAGCTGCGGAAGTGATTTTGAAGCAGCAGACAGTGAAAATGGATGTCGGAAAAACACCCAACACGTATTTTATCAACATTGCTGCTGGTGGGCACTTAACGGAATTGACCTACGATGTTCCCTCTGAACTGAAAAGTGTTTTTGGCTACTTAGCTTATCTAGCAAAAGGAGCGGAATTACTCCCTCGTGTCAAACCAATCAAAATGCATCTAAAGTATGAAGACGGAGAATACATTGGCGGAGCGTCGATGTTCTTTTTAGGGCTGACGAATTCAGTTGGGGGCTTTGAACAGATTGCGCCTGATGCAAAGCTTGACGATGGGAAATTTTCGTTGATCATTGTCAAAACGGCCAATATTTTTGAGATCGTCCACTTAGTTGCTTTAATGATGAATGGTGGAAAACACATCAACGATCGTCGCCTGATTTATACGAAAACATCTTTTCTTGAAGTAGACGCACCAGAACAGGTCAATCGTTTAATGATCAACCTTGATGGCGAATACGGCGGAGATGCTCCTATGCGCTTTGAAAACCTACACAATCATATTGAGTTTTTTGCAAATGTCGATCAAATCCCTGACGATGCGGTCGTTGGTGAGCAAAATTATCAAGAGATGAGCGAAGGTTTTATTAAAGAAGTCGAACGTCTTTCCGATGAGGACATCAATGGGGATGGCAAGATCGGCGATGAAACAAAGTAAACGATTTTTCTTTTCATGCGAGTTGAAAGAACAGGGACTTTTGGACCTGTTCTTTTTTTAAAACGTAATTGTGGAAAAGCAGGCACCGATTTTTTTTCGAATACTTGATAGAATAGCTTTTCTTAAATTTTAGTAAAGGACGTTTTTTATAAAGCGTTTCACGATCTGCCTTTGTTTCACGAGATCGGGCGCGGATCATATAAATAAAACGAATAAAATTTCCAAAACACGAATGATAATCATCAAAAAGCGAACTTTTCGAATATATGCTCATTAAAGTTCGTTATTTCCGTATTTCTATCCAATCTATGGATGCAAAAGCGAATAAGAATATGCTATAATGGTGAAACGAAGAAATGGGGGGACCGGAATGGAGCAAATCGATTCTACAAAAGCGCTTGATCTGCTGAGAGATGACGCAGAACGAATCAAAAAGCTGATCCGAAACCAAGAAAATAGTTTATGTATCGCACAATGCAAAGCATTTGAAGAAGTGGTTGATACCCAGATGTATGGTCTATCACGACAAGTGGCATTTGCGATCCGCTTGGGGATCGTTGATAATCAAACAGGGCAGCAATTGATGGCGGATCTTGAAAAAGATTTGAACCAATTGTATAGCGAGGTCTACGAGGACCAGCGGACACCTGACATCGGCAAGGAGGCATAAACTTGCCAGAGAAAGTAAAGAAAAGACATTTATTAGATTATAGTATTTTGTTACCATATATTGTTATGTGTGTCACGGGCTTGATGATGGTTTATAGTTCCACATCTTACGTTGCGATGACCGCCACACAACCGACGACAGCTGCTTCTTACGTCATCAATCAAACATTGTTTTGGTTGGTGAGCCTAATAGCGATCACTGTCATGTATAAAATGAAAACGGATGTTTTTCGGAACAAAAAATTTGTCCAGATCGCCATGATCGTCATCTTGTTTTTATTGATCGCTGCCTTCTTTTTCCCAAGAAGAAATGGGGCACTCGGTTGGTTATCGATTGCTGGCTTTTCCATTCAACCAGCAGAGTATTTAAAGTTTATTGTGATTTGGTTTTTATCGGTGACGCTATCTTATCGTCAAAAAGGTATCCAACAAGAATTTTGGAAAACGGTTTGGCGTCCAATCGGAATCGTTTTTGTCTACACCGGGATCATGGCACTTTATCCCGACTTAGGGAATGCTGTAATCGTTATGTTGCTGGCATTTGTCGTGTTATTGTCTAGCGGATTGAATTACCTGTATACCTTAATATTAGGTGTGGCAGGTATTATCGGTAGTATGTTGATCGTCTTGTTTGTGAATCTAACCGGTGGTAAGCTTTTACCCGACTATGTCTATAGTCGTTTTTCATCTTTTTTGAACCCGTTTGCTGATGAATACAATACAGGTCATCAAATGGTTAATGGGTATTACGCAATGTTCAACGGTGGGCTGTTCGGGCGCGGGCTTGGAAATAGTATCCAAAAACGTGGCTTCTTAAACGAAGCGCACACCGATTATATATTTTCGATCGTTATGGAAGAATTAGGGCTGATCCCATCGATCATCATTTTAGGTGTTTTGTTCTATATGGTGGGACGAATCTTTCTTGTCGGTATCCGTTCAAGAGATCCCTTTAATTCCATGATGTGCATAGGTATAGGGACATTATTTATGTCTCAGATTTTTATCAACTTAGGTGGAATCACTGGTTTGATCCCATTGACGGGAATCACTTTCCCATTTCTAAGTCAAGGTGGATCAAGCTTGCTGATGCTATCGATTTGTATCGGTTTTGTGTTAAATATCAGTGCCGAAGAAAAGAGGAAACAGGTTTATTTGAATTATTGATCAATTGAATGGAGTGGATTAGATGAAGAAAATTCTTGTTGCCAATCGTGGAGAAATCGCGATCCGTGTCTTCCGCGCATGTGCGGAACTTGGGATCAAAACTGTCGGAATTTATGCTGCGGAGGATGAATACTCCGTCCATCGCTTTAAAGCAGACGAAGCGTATTTAGTGGGGAAAGGCAAACGTCCGATCGATGCGTATTTAGACATTGAAGATATCATTCGCACGGCGAAAAAGGCCGGTGCCGAAGGAATCCATCCTGGATACGGCTTTTTATCAGAAAATCTGGGATTTGCTCAACGCTGTGAAGAAGAAGGTTTGATTTTCATCGGACCATCCACCCATCATTTAGATATTTTTGGCGACAAGATCAAAGCAAAAGCAGCAGCGATCGAGGCAGGGATTCAATCGATTCCTGGCTCTGACGGTCCAGTTGCATCGATCGATGACGTTTTAGCTTTTGCAAACGAACATGATTATCCAATCATGATCAAAGCAGCCCTTGGGGGCGGTGGGCGAGGCATGCGTGTCGCTCATGATGAAAAAGAAGCAAGAGACGGCTACGAACGTGCCAAAAGTGAAGCCAAAGCGGCATTTGGTAGCGATGAAGTCTACGTTGAAAAATACATTAGTAATCCAAAACATATTGAAGTCCAAATTTTAGGAGATACGCACGGAAACGTCGTTCACTTATTTGAACGTGATTGCTCGGTTCAGCGCCGCCACCAAAAAGTAGTCGAGGTGGCACCTTGTGTGTCAATGACTGATGAACAACGGGAAAAAATATGCCAAGCAGCCGTTCAACTAATGAAGCATGTCGGCTATATCAATGCTGGAACCGTGGAATTTTTAGTAGAGGGCGACAAATTCTACTTTATCGAAGTAAACCCACGGGTCCAAGTGGAACATACGATCACTGAAATGATCACCAATTTAGACATCGTGACGACACAAATTTTGATTGCACAAGGCAAAGACTTGCATAAAGAAATCGGAATTCCTGAACAAAAAGACATTCGCTTTGAGGGTGTTGCGATCCAATGTCGCGTGACGACAGAAGATCCAGCGAATAATTTTATGCCAGATACTGGTAAGATCGATACCTACCGCTCTCCGGGTGGGTTTGGGGTTCGTTTAGATGTCGGAAATGCTTATGCCGGTGCAGTGGTAACCCCTTATTTCGACTCGCTACTTGTAAAAGTCTGTACGCATGCTGCTTCGTTCGACCAAGCAATTCAAAAAATGATGCGCTGTCTGAAAGAATTCCGAGTACGTGGTGTGAAAACAAACATTCTCTTTATGCGTAATGTTGTTTCTCATCCAGCCTTTCGTTCAGGGGAAGCCAAAACTACCTTTATCGACAATACGCCAGAACTATTCAATTTCCCTCGGATTCGTGACCGTGGAAACAAAACCATGAAGTATATCGGTGAAATCACGATCAATGGATTCCCGGGAATCGAAAAACAAAAGAAACCTTTCTACAATGAACCACGGATGCCACAACACATCCAAGCAACGCCTGATTTTGTCAGCGCCAAAAATATTTTAGATACGAAAGGTGCCGAGGGTGTCGTTGAATGGATCGGTCAACAAAAGAATGTCTTACTGACGGATACAACCTTCCGAGATGCCCATCAAAGTTTGTTGGCAACTCGTGTAAGAACCCATGACTTTAAGAAAATTGCCGCGATGACGGAAGCTGGCCTACCACAATTGTTCTCAAGTGAAATGTGGGGTGGGGCAACCTTTGACGTTGCGTACCGTTTCTTAACAGAAGATCCATGGGAAAGATTGCGGATGTTCAGGAAAAAAATGCCAAATACACTCTTACAAATGTTGTTTAGAGGCTCCAACGCTGTCGGGTATTCCAATTATCCAGACAATGTTTTGGAAGAATTCATCAAAGAATCTGCGGCACAAGGAATCGATGTATTCCGAATCTTTGATAGTTTGAACTGGGTCCCACAAATGGAGAAAAGTATCCAAGCTGTTCGTGATACGGGGAAAATTGCAGAAGCGACGATTTGTTATACAGGGGATATCAATGATCCATCCCGCCAAAAATATTCAGTACAATATTACAAAGATATGGCAAAAGAATTGCAAAATCTTGGTGCCCATATTATTGCTATCAAGGATATGGCTGGATTATTAAAACCGCAAGCGGCTTATCGTTTGATCAGTGAGTTAAAAGATACGATCGATGTACCGATCCATCTGCACACGCATGATACCAGCGGGAATGGGATTATCACTTACTCAGCAGCTACCAAAGCTGGCGTTGATATCGTGGATGTCGCTATGTCAGCTATCAGTGGCGCAACGAGTCAGCCAAGTATGAGTAGTTTGTATTATGCTCTTTTAAACGGCGAGCGTTGCCCAGAGATCAATGTGGATAATATCCAACAATTGAATCACTATTGGGAAGATGTCCGTATGTACTACCATTCCTTTGAAAATGGCTTGAACGCCCCTCAAACGGAAGTGTACAAGCATGAGATGCCAGGAGGACAATATACCAATCTCCAGCAACAAGCCAAAGCCGTTGGTTTAGGCGAAAAATGGGATGAAATCAAAGAAATGTATCATGAAGTCAATATGATGTTTGGAGACATCGTGAAAGTGACACCTTCTTCGAAAGTCGTGGGCGATATGGCGCTCTTCATGGTACAAAATGGCTTGTCAGAAAAAGATATTTTTGAAAAAGGCGATACATTGAGTTTCCCAGAATCAGTGATCACCTTCTTCCAAGGCGAGTTAGGTCAGCCAGTCGGTGGTTTCCCGAAAGAATTGCAACGCATTATCTTAAAAGGACGCCCAGCCTTTACGGAACGTCCAGGAGCCTTTGCCAAACCAGTTGATTTTGCCGTAGTGAAACAAGAACTAGCCGAAAAAATCGGCTATGAACCAAAACACGAAGAAGTCTTGAGCTACTTGATGTATCCGCAAGTCTTCCTTGATTATCGAAAAGCGTATGAGCAGTTTGCCGATGTAAAAGTCCTTGATACACCAACCTTCTTTAATGGTATGCGCTTAGGCGAAACGATCAATGTCGAATTAGAAAAAGGCAAAATCTTGATCATTCGTCTCGATGAAATCGGTGAACCAGATATCGAAGGCAATCGGACCCTCTTCTTTAACTTAAACGGTCAACGACGAGAAATCGTTGTGAAAGATAGTTCGATCATCAGTTCTGTTCAAACAAAACGCAAAGCAGAGCCAACGAACAAAGAACAAATCGGTGCCTCCATGAGTGGTTCAGTTTTAGAAGTATTAGTCAAAAAAGGTGATCGAGTGGCACGTGGACAGACGTTGATGGTCACTGAAGCGATGAAGATGGAAACTTCCGTCGAAGCTCGCTTCTCTGGTGTAGTTGAGCATGTTTACGTAACCGATGGGGAACCAATCCAGTCAGGAGACCTTCTGATTGAAGTCAAAGAAAAATAAGGAGTCGATCAGCAGATGAAGCGAAGGGGATTATTATTTTGCGGCTTATTTGTCCTAGCCCTGATAATCGTGTATTTGCAGCCAGTATTCATGCAAAACGCTTCAGATTCAAGAATGACGATCGAGAACCCAATCAAAGCACCAACGACCATGAATTATGAACCAATCGCAGCCCAAGGATTAGCTGAATTGATTGGGGAGCCTGTTTCTGATTTTGAAGAAATCTACGGGCTTCCAGTTCAAACGTATCGCTCGGGCTACGAGTTTGAAATTCGGGTCTACAATCAATTAGACGATCAGCAATATGTTGAGATCAATACTGATGGTGAGAGTGTGCAGGCAATCAAAGTGATCGGCGCCGGGGGATCTTCCCTAGCGCCCTTTGCAATGGGCATGACCTTGACTGACTTGACTGAGCTGACCATGATTTATCCCAATTTTACCTTGACACAAAATGATCGCACCATCAGTTTTGAGTTGATGGAAGAAGATATGAACTACCGACCCTTAGTAGCGTTTGATAATGGGACATTTGCTGTTTTATTCTTTGATCAAGAGACGGCTCAACTGCAGGCGATCACTTATTTGGATCAGACGACCCTGCTTAAGTTAGCGCCCTATCCCTTGACAGAAGGAGAACGACCGCTGTTTCAAGTTTCGCAAACGATTGACCAAGCACAAGCTGATCTTGAAAAAGAGACGTTAGCCTTTGTCATTATTGATAAGCTTCGTAATCAAATCGGTTTGGAAAGCTTTGTACAAGATACCCAGACGCATCAAGATGCGGTCGGACTTTTAGCAGATTTGACGAATAATCTATCGGATCATTTGACCTCTCAACGCATCCATTCCTATCAACGTGCTCTTTCTTCGGAAAAAACGAGTAATTTTGTTTTGACGAACGATGAGTGGCAGGAGTTATTAGCAGCGAAGGAGTTAGAGGCTTCTGCTTCGATTTTTGAAGCGCCTGTCTATGATCCAACCTTTACTATTTTATCTTGGTTCAGTAACCCAAGATTTACTGAACGTTTGACCCATGAACAATCAGAAAAGATAGGAATTGCTTTTTCTGAAGCAAATATGGTAGTCTTAGTGCAAGAAGATGTAGAAGGGACCGAGGATAGTACATCAGATGATTTACGATGAAGCCTTTTTCGAGATTGAAGATCAAATCGATTCACTTGTAACGGCAATCAAAGCGAGTGAAACGTGTAGAAACTATCAAATAGCGAAACAAACCATGCATCAAGATCCTGTTGCTCAGGAATTGATGCGAACGTTTTTAGAAAAAAAGCTGGATTTTGAAAGAATTGAAGCGTACGGCGCATATGCCCCTGATTTCAAAGAGAAAAAGCGTGCGATGCGCACAGCTAAGCGACAGCTGGATCTCCATGAGCAAGTGAGCGAGTACCGCTGGAGTGAAACGCAGCTGCAGCGTTTGCTGGATGAACTGACCGTAGCGATTTCTACGTGTTTTTCACCAACTGTCAAAGTGGATGCTGGAAGTCCTTTTTTTCAATCAAAATCAAGTTGTGGAGGAAATTGTCATGCACGAGGATAAAACGCCTTTTACGATGCAGAAGCGTCGAGGATTGATCGTATGGGTCTACAGCCTACGTCAACTAAAAAATTTGCGTCGTTTTGGCTTCGTTCATTATGTGTCACGCAAAATGAAATACGTGGTCATGTATTTGAACGAAGAAGAATACGAAAGCAAAAAAACAAAAATCGAGCAGTTTCACTTTGTTCGACAAGTTGAAGCTTCCTATCGACCAGATGTCGAAATGGATTTTGCTGAAAAAATTGGTACATCAGCAGCCTATCCAGTGAAAGATGAAGGGTTTGATATCGAAGAAAAAAATACGATGATTCGATTGGCAGAAAACGTGTAATAGAAAAGTGGGGGTGCCTTGAGTCACCGCCATTTTTTTATTGCTATTTATAGAAACAGTGCTATATTTGTATTTACGAAGATCTTGGAGGGAAAAACGCATGCGTGTAGTAGCCGGAGAATATGGTGGCCGCAGATTAAAAAGTCTTGCTGGAGATAACACTCGCCCCACGACAGACAAAGTAAAAGGGGCGATCTTTAACATGTTAGGGCAATATTTAGATGGAGGAGTTGTACTGGATCTGTTTAGTGGGAGCGGGGGCTTAGCGATCGAAGCGGTCTCTCGTGGTGCGGAGCATGCCGTTTGTGTCGACCGTAGTTTTCCAGCTATCAAAGTGATCCGTGAAAATATTGCAATAACCAAAGAACCAGAAAAGTTCACGGTACTAAAAATGGATGCCAATCAAGCCTTACGCCAGTTTGCAGCTGAGGGACAAAGCTTTGACTATCTATTTTTAGATCCACCTTACGCAAAGCAAGAGATCCTGCAACAGCTAGAAGCTATGCTGAAGGATGAATTGATTCGTCCGTTTGCTTATGTGGTTTGCGAAACAGATAAGTCCATCGTCTTGCCAGAAAAGATTGGTTCTTTGCATTTGATGCGCGCCCAAACCTATGGCATATCTGCGGTGACGATCTATAGAAATGAGGGATAACATGAAAAAGATTGCTTTATTTCCAGGAAGTTTTGATCCGCTGACGTCAGGTCATGTGGATCTGATTGAGCGAGGCGCAACGCTTTTTGATGAACTGATCGTGGGTGTTTTTACAAATACCAATAAAAAAAGTTTTTTTACAAGTGAAGAAAAAGTTCATCTAATTGAAGAAGCCCTCGCTCATATTCCAAACGTCAAGATTCTGGCGCAAGAAACGGAGCTGACGGTCACGATCGCGAAAAAACTAGGCGCCCAGTTTCTGCTTAGAGGCATTCGCAGTGTGAAAGATTATGAGTATGAGCGGGACATCATGGAAATGAATCATCACTTAGAACCTTCCCTGGAGACCGTCTTTCTTTTAGCAGATGCAAAGCATAGTTTCATCAGCTCCAGTTTGTTGAAAGAAATCTTAACCTTTAACGGCGATGTTGCGGAATATTTACCACAAAATATCTACGATGCTATAGTAAAGAAGCGTGATACCAATGAATCTTAAATCAACGATCAAATATGTTCTCTTGTTTGTTTTAGCACTGATCATCGCAGCCTGTGCCTTTTTGCCGATTCCTTATTATATCGAGCAACCTGGTGCAACGATCGATTTAAAAGAATTGATTACCGTCAATCAAAAAGAAGACACCTCAGCTGGCTCCTTTTCTTTAACCAGTGTCGGGATTCGACAGGCTACCGTGTTTACGGCGATTGGAACAAAATTCAATGAATTTCAAGACTTGATCAGTGAGGAAGAACTTTTAGGCGGTGCGACAGATGAGGAGTACAATCGCATCCAGCGCTATTATATGGAATCCTCGCAAAATAGTGCGATTGAGCAAGCATTAAAGCTGGCAGACTTGCCTTATGAAATGACCTATAAAGGGGTCTATGTCATGGGGATCGATCCAAATTCCAGTTTTGCGGGGAAAATATCCGTTGGAGATACCGTCACCGCTGTCAATGGCAAAGAATTTAAAAGTAGCCAAGACTTTATCGACTATGTACAAAGTCAAACCATTGGTGATGAGATCACCGTAACTTACTTGCAAGATGGTGAAGAAAAAGAAGCAACAGGCAAATTAATTGAACTGGAAAGCAATCAAAAAGCAGGTATCGGTATCTCACTCGTCGATCATACAGAGATCACTTCTGATGAAGAGATCGTGATCGATTCTGGCAATATCGGTGGGCCTTCAGCTGGGTTGATGTTCACCCTTGAAATCTATGAACAGCTAACTGGAGATAACTTGCGTAAAGGCCATAATATTGCTGGAACCGGAACGATCTCAGCTGATGGGACGGTTGGTCGAATCGGTGGGATTGACAAAAAAGTAGCGAGTGCCAGCGAAAGTGGAGCAGAAATCTTTTTTGCTCCGGACGATGAAATCACTGACGAAGAGCGTGAAATAGATCCTTCCATTAAAACGAATTACGAAGAGGCAGTGGCAGCAGCGAAGAAGTTAGACACAGACATGAAAATCGTTCCGATCGCCAATGTTCAAGATGCATTGGACTACCTAGCAACACTAAAAGAAGCAAATTAAAACGGCACTTGCCGTTTTTTTTATTGTCTAAAGAATACAGTAGGCTCAAAGAAAAGGTTATGCTATACTTTTAGGTAAGGAGTGTGAATCTAGTGGAATTAAAAAGACAACAACCGATCGTTGAAGCATATCATTTTGATATGAAACCGAAAGACAAAGAAATGGAAACAAAATTGAATGTCGGCTTTGCGCCGTTAAAAGTCAAAGATGAAGAATATATGGAAAAAAACAGTATTATTGGTGCCCGCTTAGAATTCCAATTGGTGTTCCCTGATTACGTTTTGTCAGGACGTGTCGGACAAGTCAATCATATTTTGAATCGCAAAGTCAATTCTGGAGAGGATTTGACGAAAGCCGAAACTGATCGCTTGGTTGAGCCCTTGTTTGATATCGTCAAACGCTTGACTTATGAAGTGACAGAGATCGTGACCGACAAACCAGGTTTACAATTGAACTTTAATACCAATTCGAACGCTGCGCAAGAAGCGAAGGAAGCAGACGAATAACGAGAAATAGGAGGGATGCCCATTGTTTTCCAATCAAATGCAAGTGATGCTATACGTCGACGATGTGACGAAAGCAGTTGAGTTTTGGCAAGAACTAGGGTTTGTGATCATTGAACAACAAACCGTTGATGGAACATCCGTCGTTGAAATCGCGCCATCAAAAGAGGCGGAGGTACATTTTGTCTTATATGACCGTGAGTTTATCGAAACACATTCACCTGAAGTCGCTTTGAATTCCCCATCGATCATGTTTTTTGCAGAAGATATTACGACACTTTATAAGAAGCTTTTAGAGATGGAAGCAGAAGTGGGTGAATTGATTCAGATGGAAGAACAACTGGTTTTCAATTTTGCCGATCCGGATGGCAATTATTTTGCTGTTTCAGGAAAATAGCTTTTGTCGATCGTAACCAATCATTCGTCCTTTTGAACCCGACTTTATGTTGTCGTACTGTTCAGGACAAATGGTTGGTTTTTTCGTTTTATTGCAAGACATTTTACAGGCAAAGGTCTAAAATTGATAACAAGAGAATCAATTGCCTTTAAGGAGGAATTGACTATGCAAAACTATCTATATGCAATCAGTGATATTCATGGAATGGCCGATCTGTTTAAAAAACTTCTTACCGATTATGACCCTAAGCTCCATCAGCTGCTTTTGATTGGAGACTTAAATGATCGGGGGCCGAAGTCAAAAGAGTGTTTTTTTCTGGGAAAAAAGTTAGTCGAAGAATACCAAGCGATTTATTTACGCGGCAATCACGAGGAGTATTTTCTGCAATTTCTAAATGCCCCTGAGGATTGGTTTGCCGCTTACGTACGCAATGGCGGCAAAGAAACGATTGAAAGTCTTTTGCATACAGGCGCTACTGAGGAGTATTCGCCGACGGAAATCGCCTTAATGATCCGCAGTAGCTATCGAGACTTAATAGAGTTTTTGATGGAGCGACCGCTTTATTACGAATGGGGAAAGTATCTCTTTGTTCATGCGGGCGTGGATTTAAGTAAAAAAGATTGGCGTAAGACCGCAGACCATGATTTTATCTGGATTCGCGAGCCGTTTCATAAAGGAAAAAACCGTACAGGAAAAACGATCGTTTTTGGCCATACCGTCACGCCCATGCTGCATGGAGATATGCAGACGACGGATCTATGGCAACAAGACGACAAAATCGGCATCGATGGCGGGGCAGTATTTGGTGGATCGGTGCATGGCGTGATTTTTGATGATAAAGGGATCGTTCAGGACATCGAATACCAAAATTTAGCAGGTCCTTGGCAACCAGACTTTTAAAAGTCTTTTTGATAAAAGACAAAAGCAGCCATAACAAGAGTCGCGAAAGCAACATTGTTTTCGTGCAATCTTGTTCGCTCAATGGCTGTCTTTTTTATGTTAAAATAGCAAAAGCAACAAAGGAAAGGTGAGAACAAATGGCAGAAATGAATCAAGAGGTACTTGATTTAGTAAAACAAGAATTAACCGCTTTTACCCAAAAACAAATCAGTACGGTGTTGCAGTTATTGCAAGAAGGAAATACCGTCCCCTTTATTGCCCGCTACCGTAAAGAAATGACGAATGGACTTGACGAAGTTCAGATTCGAGAAATTGAAGAGCGATACCAGTACTTAGAAAACTTAGAGAAACGCAAGCAAGAGGTTTTGCGTTTGATAGAAGAACAAGAAAAGCTAACGCCTGAACTATCACAGGCGATTTTAGCTGCGACAAAAATGCAGGCCGTCGAAGACCTGTATCGTCCTTATAAACAAAAACGACGCACCAAAGCGACGATCGCCAAAGAGAACGGCTTGGAACCATTTGCTCAGTGGCTGTTAAGCTTCCCAAAAGCAGGTGACGTTCAAGAAAAAGCGGCCGAATTTATCAGTGATGCTGTTCCTACTGTAGAAGATGCCTTAGCAGGCGCGCACGAGATCATTGCAGAAGGCGTTGGTGATACTGCAGAGTTTCGTAGTTGGATCCGCAGCTATTACACAAACAAAGGACTGTATCAAAGCACGGTCAAAAATGCTGAAAAAGATGAAAAAGGCGTTTATGAAATGTATTACGATTTCCAGCATCCTATCAATAAGATGGTATCCCACCGAATTTTAGCCACTAATCGTGGGGAACAAGAAGACATCTTGAAGGTCGCCCTTGTGGCAGATGAAGAAAAAATCATGGATTACCTACGTCGCAAATTGATCACGAATAGGGATTCACCCGCAGCCGGTTTTGTTGAAGCTGCAGCTGCTGATGCGCTGAAACGGTTTATTTCACCAGCCATCGAACGAGAGATCCGCAATGAATTGACAGAAAAAGCTGACGAACAAGCAATTGCGATTTTTGGAGAAAATCTTCGCAATCTGTTGCTGCAGCCGCCATTGAAGGGCAAAGTCGTTTTAGGTTTTGATCCAGCGTATCGTACAGGCTGTAAACTAGCCGTCATTGATGAGACTGGAAAAGTACTAGCGATCGAAGTGATCTATCCTCATAAACCAGCGCCTATGAATAAGCGAGAAGCTGCCGGACCAGCGTTTCGTCGCTTATTACAAACCTATAGAGTCGAGATGGTCGCAATCGGTAATGGGACTGCGAGTCGGGAATCAGAGCAATTCGTCGCTGAACAATTAAAATTGATCGATCAAGAAGTATATTATGTGATCGTGAATGAGGCAGGCGCTTCTGTTTATTCTGCCAGTCCGATCGCTCGTCAAGAATTCCCTGATCTGCAAGTGGAAGAACGCAGCGCTATCAGTATTGGCCGCCGTCTGCAAGATCCCTTGGCAGAATTAGTCAAAATTGATCCACAATCCGTGGGCGTCGGACAATACCAGCATGACGTTTCGCAAAAACGCCTCGCTGAACAATTGGATTTTGTTGTTGAGACTGTTGTCAACCAAGTTGGCGTTGACGTCAATACCGCAAGTGCGGCACTCTTGCAGCATGTAGCTGGTTTAAATAAAACCACTGCTCAAAATATCGTGACTTATCGAGAAGAAAATGGTGTATTTACGCAGCGGAATCAACTGAAAAAAGTCCCTCGCTTAGGACCAAAAGCTTATGAACAGGCGATCGGCTTTATGCGGATACCTGGCGGAAAAGTCATTTTGGACAATACCGGGATCCATCCAGAAAGTTATGACACTGCCAAAGAAATTTTGGCGATCGCGGGTATTTCTTTAGCGGAGCTAGGGAAAGAGCAAATGGAAGAAAATAAAGCGAAACTTGCCCAACTACGCCCAGCGGAGCTTTCCGCAAAATTGTCAGTCGGTAAAGAAACCATCACGGATATCCTAAAGGCGTTAATGCAGCCTGGACGCGATATGCGTGATGAAATGCCAGCGCCATTATTGCGCAAAGATGTGCTGAGTATGGAGGACCTAAAACCGGGAATGGAACTGAAGGGAACGGTTCGAAATGTGATCGACTTTGGTGCTTTCGTCGATATCGGTGTCAAACAAGATGGACTGGTGCATTTGTCGAAGCTGAGCCGTTCGTTTGTAAAGCATCCGAAAGACGTTGTTTCCGTCGGTGATGTCGTAACCGTTTGGATCGAGCAAGTAGATGTCAAAAAAGGCCGTATCAGTTTAACCATGGTCGATCCGGGAAATGCAAAATGACCCAACAAGAATTGCAGCATTTGGTGGAAGAGCTGTCGCTGTCTGTTTTCAACAAACCATTCACGCATCGAGCGGTGTTTAATTCTCGCTTAAAAACAATCGGTGGCCGCTACCATCTAAGTGATCACCACTTGGATTTCAATCCAACCATGCTCACAGAACACGGGATGGAGGTTTTTATCGGCATTATCAAGCATGAATTGTGTCATTATCATTTGCACTTAGCAGGTCTTGGTCACCGTCACCAAGATCCTGCCTTTAAAGCATTGCTGGCAAGAACGGGAGGCTTGCGTTATGCACCTCCTGCCAAAAGGACAGCCAAACATCGCTATCGATGCCAAAATTGCGGCTGCGAGATTCGGCGGCAGCGACGTGTGGATATCAAAAAATATGTTTGTGGAAAATGTCGTGGACGTTTGCTAGAAATAGGAAATGATGAGAAAAGTCAAGTCGAAAAATAAAACTCGTTGCTATTTTTTTCATTTTGTATGATAATGTAGGTCGTGTGACAACCTGATATTTGTCAATACACGCGTTTTTTTACGACGCGGATTTGAGAAAAGAGGATTATAATAATGGAAAATCAAAACAAAATACATCATTTTGTTGGAATCAAAGGTTCCGGTATGAGTTCATTGGCTTTGATTCTGCACGAAAAAGGCTACCAAGTACAAGGCTCTGATGTGGAAGAATATTTCTTCACTCAACGTGATCTAGAAAAAGCAGCGATCAAATTGTTGCCTTTCGATAAAGCAAACATTCAACCAGAAATGGTCATTATCCAAGGGAATGCTTTCCCTGACACCCACGAAGAAATCGTACGGGCAAAAGAACTTGGTTTAGAAGTTACTCGTTATCATGACTTTATTGGCCAATTCATTCAGCCCTATACGAGTATTGCGGTGACCGGTTCTCACGGGAAAACCAGTACGACAGGATTGCTTTCTCATGTCTTAAGCGGCATCCGTCCAACAAGTTTCTTGATTGGCGATGGGACTGGTCATGGGGAACCTGATGCGGAATTCTTTTCATTTGAAGCCTGTGAATACCGTCGTCATTTCTTAGCATATTCACCGGATTATGCAATCATGACCAACATCGATTTTGATCACCCAGACTACTTCCACTCGATCGAGGATGTCTTCTCAGCCTTTCAATCGATGGCAAGTCAAGTGAAAAAAGGCATCTTTGCTTTTGGTGATGATGAATACTTGCGTAAACTTGAAGCCGATGTCCCAATCTACTATTACGGCGTCAACGATAACGACGATGTCCAAGCGAAAAATATTGAACGCACCACCCAAGGTTCAGAGTTCGACGTCTTTATCCATGGTGAAAATATTGGCCATTTTGTCTTGCCAGCGTTTGGTCAGCACAACATCAACAACGCATTAAGTGTGATCGCTGTGGCTTACAAAGAAGGATTGGATATGAAAGAAGTTGCTGCTGAGATGATTTCATTTCCTGGAGTGAAACGCCGCTTTAGCGAAAAAATCGTGGCGGATATGACGATCGTGGACGACTACGCCCACCATCCTGCAGAAATCAAAGCAACGATCGATGGCGCTCGTCAAAAATATCCAGAGAAAGAAATTATTGCTGTCTTCCAGCCACATACCTTTACCCGCACGATCGCTTTGATGGATGAATTTGCGGAAGCATTGGATCTTGCAGACCATGTCTATCTATGTGACATTTTTGGATCTGCTCGTGAATCACGAGGAGATGTTAAAATTGAAGATCTAGGCAAGAAAATTCAAAAAGGTGGAACTGTGATCAAAGAAGAGAACGTATCTCCGCTATTGGATCATCAAAATGCTGTCGTGATTTTCATGGGAGCAGGCGATGTGCAAAAATTTGAGACAGCCTATGAAAAACTATTAAGCAATACAACTCGTAACGTATTGTAATCAAAGACTCTTGTGGCGTGTTTGCTGCAAGAGTTTTTTACATCTGAAGTTTTTGCAAAAGCAGCACCGCGAACTTGCACTTTTGTCGGCATCTGATAGAATATACTCAGATGAAACTATTCTTTTTGGAGGAATTAAATTTTGAATATAGGGAAACCGCGAAAAATAGGAAAAAGTATTGAAGATATCGAGGAAGGCGATTCGTTATCCTTAACAGAATCGATCGAAGACAATCAACTGTTGTTATATTTAGGGCTGACTAATGATGCCAATCCTTTGTATATACAACATGACTACACGCAAAAAACTGAGTACCAGCGTCCCATCGTACCATCCATTATGTTGATGGGGATCATCACCAGTGCCGTATCGAAACATTTGCCTGGTCCTGGCTCTCATGTAGTCAATTTTTCGGTAAACTTTATTGAACCTGTATATCATTATGAAACGTTGACCTTTGAATTCGAAGTGATCAAAGTGGATAAAATGAAAGACGTGGTAACTATTTCGGTTGAAGCGATCAACACAGAAGATCATCGTATTTTAGATGCTGTGGTCATGGTCCAGCCACCAAAAGCAGTAGCAGAAAATGAGGAGGAACAACAAGATGAATAATTTAAATAATGAAACTGTCCAAGCCCAAGGCTTAAATCGCTTTTATTCAAAAGTGTACTTATTCTTCGGCGTTGGGCTTGCGATCAGTGCGATCTCAGCCTATATATTTGGGGAAGTCTTTCAAGCGCAAACCCTACAATTTATCAGCAACTTTCCGCTAGGATTTACTGGTCTTTGGATCTTACAGATCATTCTAGTTATTGTATTAGGGGTGAAGGCGCAGAAAAATCCGTCCTTGACCGTTGCTGGCTTTTTAGTCTATTCGCTCTTGAATGGATTGACCTTGTCTGTGACACTGATGATCTATGACTTTGGATCGATCGTGGGAGCATTTGTTTCAGCAGCTGTCACTTTTGGTGTCATGTCAGCATTTGGGATCATGACTAAACGTGATCTAAGTGTGGTTGGTCGTATCGGCTATGGTCTGTTGATCGGGATCATCATCTCGACGCTCTTGAATGTATTTATTTTACGCAGTCAACCGGTTGACTTTTTCTTATCGATCGTGACCGTCTTTGTCTTTATGGGGATCACCGCTTATGACAATCAGCAAATCCGCAATGTATACTTCGCAACGAATGGTGGCGCAAATACAGGAGTGGCCGTTTTCATGGCATTACAACTGTATTTGGACTTTATCAACTTATTCCTTGCGTTATTGCGAATCTTTGGAAAAAACAACTAAAAAAAGTGCGAGGAAACTCGCCTTTTTTTTTGTATAAAATGAGAGAGAAAACAAAGCAATTCATCGCTTTTGTGCCCGTTCTTTGATAGAATAAAGAGGAACTTTTTGAGAAAAGGAGTAATCAAATGCCAAAAAATAAATTACTACTCGTTGATGGAAATAGTGTGGCTTTTCGCGCGTTTTTTGCGTTGCATAATTCATTAGAACGGTTTAAAAATGCCAATGGGCTGCACACAAATGCCATCTATGCGTTTCATACTATGTTTGAAAATGTGATGGCAAAAGAACAGCCAACACATGTTTTAGTGGCTTTTGATGCTGGAAAAACCACCTTCAGGACAGCGATGTATGAAGACTATAAAGGCGGACGTTCAAAAACCCCTGGGGAATTTAAAGAACAAATGCCTTACATTCGCGAATTGATCAACGCGTTAGGTGTTCAATATTACGAATTAGATAATTACGAAGCCGATGATATTATTGGTACATTGGCGAATAAAGTCGACAAGGAGCTATTTGACGTTGTCGTTTTATCTGGCGATCGCGATTTGACCCAGCTGGCAACGGAGCACGTGAAAGTTGACATTACGGTCAAAGGAGTTAGCGAAATTGAAAGTTATACACCCGCTCATGTGGCTGAAAAATATGACGGCCTAACGCCCTTACAAATCATCGACATGAAAGGACTAGCTGGTGATGCTTCCGATAATATTCCTGGTGTCACCAAAATTGGTGAGAAGACAGCCATCAAGCTATTGAAGGAATATGGCTCCGTTGAGGGGATCTATGAACACATCGATGAAATGAAAAAAAGCAAGATGAAAGAAAACTTGATCAATGACCGTGAGATCGCCTTTCTTTCAAAACAGTTAGCAACCATCGATGTGGATGCGCCCATTGAGGTCGATGTCGACAAACTGAAATATGAAGGCAAAGACTTAGAGAAATTGGTGCCATTCTACCAAGAAATGAACTTTAATAGCTTCTTAGAGAAGTTGCAGATTACAGCTGAACCAGTTGAGATGGAAGACATTTTATTTTCGGTCGTTGAAGAAGTAACAGAAGATATGTTCCAAGGAGACACGGCATTGTATGTCGAGATGATGGGGGATAACTATCATTTGGAAGACATCGTCGGTGTTGCTTGGGGCAATCAAGAAAAAATTTATGTCAGCAATCGTGAAGAATTGTTTGAAAGTCCAGTCTTTACCAATTGGTTAAAAGACGAGGAGCGTAGAAAGTTCGTCTATGATGCCAAACGCACGTACGTGGCATTAAACCGATACACGACAGCACCAAAAGGAATCGCTTTTGATGTTTTATTGGCAGCTTATCTTTTAGACACGAATGATACGAATAATGACATCGCAGGTGTTGCCGCTCACTATGGCTATGATGCGATCCAATCGGATGAAGCGATTTATGGAAAAGGTGCGAAAAAAGGTCTGCCAGCGGATGAGGAAGACTTCTTTGCTCATTTAGCCCGTAAAGTAGCAGCGATTACGAACCTAACACCAAAGCTTACGGAAGAATTGGCAGCGAAGAATCAAACAGCGCTATTTGAAGAAATGGAATTGCCTTTATCAATGATTTTAGCTGATATGGAGATTACTGGAATCAAAGTTGATGCGTCTCGCTTGCATCAGATGAAGGGCGAATTTGCGCAACGGTTGCATGAAATTGAAGAAAAAATCTATGCCGAAGCTGGTGAAACCTTCAATTTAAACTCACCGAAACAATTGGGTGTGATCTTATTTGAAAAAATGGGCTTACCAGTCATCAAAAAAACCAAAACTGGCTATTCGACAGCAGTCGATGTGTTAGAACAACTAAAAGAGCAAGCACCGATCGTTGAAGACATTTTGACTTATCGTCAAATCGCTAAGATCCAATCAACCTATGTAGAAGGCTTATTAAAAGTGATCCAAGGGGATGGCAAAGTCCATACACGATATGTACAAACCTTGACCCAAACTGGTCGATTAAGTTCTGTCGATCCGAACCTGCAAAACATTCCGATTCGTTTAGAAGAAGGTCGAAAGATCCGTGAAGCCTTTGTGCCACGAGAAGCTGATTGGGTGATCTATTCTTCTGACTACTCTCAAATCGAATTACGGGTGTTGGCACATATTTCAGATGATACCCATTTGAAAGAAGCCTTTATCGAAGGTCAAGATATCCACTCAAGCACAGCGATGCGAGTCTTTGGTATCGAAAAAGCAGAAGATGTGACACCAAATATGCGTCGTCAAGCCAAAGCGGTCAACTTCGGTATCGTTTATGGTATTTCCGATTATGGCTTATCCCAGAATCTAGGGATCACCAGAAAAGCCGCCCAACAATACATTGATACGTATTTTGAAAAATATCCTGGTGTGAAAACGTATATGGAGGATGTGGTTCGTGAGGCGAAGGACAAAGGGTACGTTGAAACCTTGTATCATCGCCGTCGTTACCTGCCTGATATCAATTCGCGCAATTTCAATATTCGGACTTTTGCGGAAAGAACCGCCATCAATACACCGATCCAAGGCAGTGCGGCGGATATCTTAAAAATTGCCATGATCGATTTGGCGAAACGTTTGAAAGAAGAAAAATTAGCAGCAACGATGCTGCTGCAAGTACACGATGAACTAGTCTTTGAAGTACCTGAATCTGAATTGCCTCGTCTTGACGCTTTAGTGAAAGAAGTGATGGAGCAAGCCGTTGCATTGCATGTCCCTTTACTGACAGACAGCAATTGGGGCAAAACATGGTACGATGCAAAATAAATGAGGTGAACAGAGGTGCCTGAATTACCAGAAGTTGAAACGGTCCGCAAAGGACTTGAAAAACTTGTTTTAAATAAAACGATCGAATCGCTCGAGATCCTTTGGCCACGAATCATCGAAAGTCCTGAAGTGCCGATTTTTTCGGCACTGTTGAAAGGGCAACGTTTTGAAAAATTTGAACGACGTGGAAAATTTTTGATTTTTAAATTGACAGATTATGATCTGATCTCTCATCTACGAATGGAAGGCAAGTACGAGTATTTTGAGTCAGAACCGATTGTCGATAAACATACACATGTCATTTTCCATTTTACGGATGGCAGTCAGTTAAATTACCATGATGTAAGAAAATTTGGTCGTATGACTTTAGTGGATAAAGACCAAAGCGCAGCCTATAAAGGCATCATGCAATTAGGTCCTGAGCCTAAGCCTGAATTGTTTTTATTAGAAGCATTTGAGCAAGGATTGAAGCGGTCTAAAAAAGCCATCAAACCCCTTTTGTTAGATCAAAAACTTGTGACTGGTTTGGGCAATATTTATGTAGATGAGGCGCTATGGCAAGCGAAGATCCATCCTGAACAACCAGCAGATTCGCTCACCCCAGCAGAAGCCAACGTGTTGCATCAAGCGATCATCGATGTCTTGGAACGCGCCGTTGAAGCAGGGGGGACAACCATTCGGACCTATCTCAATGCATTGGGCGAAGCAGGAAAATTCCAAATGTCATTAAATGTCTATGGCCAAACGGGCAATCCTTGCGGGCGATGCGGGACACCAATCGTCAAGACCAAGGTTGCCCAACGGGGGACGCACTTTTGTCCTCAGTGCCAAAAATTGCATGTGAGGTCCAGCAAATGAGTTTTGTCTTAGGGGTCACTGGCGGGATCGCCACTGGGAAAAGTACCGCAGTCGCGCATTTTCGCTCACTGGGCTTACCGATTATTGATGCCGATATCATCGCCAGAGAAGTCGTTGAACCGAATACGGAGGGCTTGCAGGCGGTGACACAAGCCTTTGGTCCGCAGATTTTGACCGATGACGGACACCTGGATCGGCAAACCCTCGGTGCCCTGATATTTAATGATCCAGAAAAACGTCGCTTGCTGAATCAGACGCTGTCGCCATTTATTCGACAAGAGATTTTGTCTCAGATCGAAGAAAAAAGGCAGCAAGTGCCCTTGTTGATCGTTGACATTCCTTTGTTATATGAAGCCGACTACGACCAATACATGGATCAAACCGCAGTCGTCTATGTGCCAGAAGCGCTTCAAAAAGAGCGGTTGATGGCACGTAATCAACTGAGTGAGCAAGACGCGCAACAACGAATCGACAGTCAGCTTTCCATTGAGAAAAAGAAACAACGGGCCGATATTGTCTTTGATAATCAAGGAACGATCGCCCAACTCAATCAGCAGATCGATGATTGGTTAGCATCCTTAAACAAATAGATAAGACAGCAGGTTCCCTTCAGTAAAAGGGAACCTGCTATTTGTCTTTCAATAGCAAACCTAGCCCTATCATTTCCAAAAACAACTGGCGCTGAAACATGTCGGAAACTGTTTGGTTTGGAAAGTAAGACGATCGTGTATGAATGGTTAAATATCAAAGTACCAGCCCTGATTTATTTTGGGGTCACGATCACGCGATTGCTGGAAAAGGGTTGAAGAATGATCGGCTGATCATAAAAAGAGGTGAGAACCTCCTCAGTAAAAATCGTCTCTCGTTGACCAGCGGCGTGGACTTTGCCATTTTTTAACATCAGCAAATGAGTGAAAATCGGTAGTAGCTCTTCCGTATGATGGGTAACGTAAAGAAGAGTCGGCGTATTCGGCAGCTGTGAAAAAGCCTGCAGACGGGTTAGCAGTTCTTCTCGCGCAAATAAATCAAGGCCCGTACAAGGTTCGTCCAAAATGAGGATCTCTGGTTGTGCCATAATGGCACGTGCGATCATGACAAATTGTTTTTCCCCTTGAGAAAGGACGTGATAGGAACGATGGATCAGATGCGACAAACCTAAGTCAGCCAAAAGCGCTTTTGCTTGGATCAGCTGCTCTTCTTCGTAGGACTCATAAAGACCAATACTGGAATAAAGCCCCGAAAGAACGATCTCTTCGGCAAGATCGCGACCATAAAACTTGCTTTGCAGCGCTGAACTGACCCAACCAATGCGCCGTTGAAGATCGGGCACAGACGTTTTTCCGTAACGCTCACCTAAGACCGTTCGTTGACCAGAAGAAGGCCATAAACTTCCCGTGATCATTTGGAGTAATAAACTTTTGCCAGCACCATTCAGACCTAAAATCGCCCAATGCTCATTTTTTTTCACTTGCCAATTGATTGCTTTTAATAAATAGTTCTTGTCGCGAACGAAAGAAACCTGTTGGAAATCGAGGATTGTCATCTATTGTCGAACCTTAGACAGGTTCTTCACCTCCAGTTGTATGAATATTCAGAAAATAATCGCTCATATTATAGCATAAAGAAAAACATTTTGCTGACTGTTTGGTATCGCATTCATATCTTTTGTCAGAAAACAGAATGCTTGTTATGATGAAACTATACAGGAGGGATGATAACTATGGGTACTTTTAAAGATGAAAAAGATGTGATCGTTGGCAAAGCCAAAGAAAAAATCGGTGAGTGGACCAATAATGAAGAACTTGCCCACTCTGGAAAAGAACAAGCACAAGAAGGTCAAATCAAGAAAGAGCACGATCAAAAACGAGTCAATGAACTAGATGATCAAAATGATGAGCGTGATGCCCGCAATGATCGAACCACCCCTGAAAATGTCAGCAGCGAAGAACTATTGCGAGCTGAAAATCCCGATGTGAATAAAATTTCTTCGAATGATCGACGGGATGCAGACCAGCTGAAGCATTACACAGGAATTGAAGATAAATTATAAACAAACATGGATGCCTTCGTCTTCTAGACGAGGCATTTTTTGTTAATGAGACCAAAGAGAGGTTGAAAGACAACCACCTACACAGTTGACAATTTCTCAACCTCTCATTATAATCCATTAAGATCGCATGGAAAGAAGCAAAGAAATTGGGAGGTGGTCATCAAATGCTTATTTATGCATTGTGTACGACTGTCAAGAAAGTAGAACAGCCGCAATAGGAAACGGAAAATTAGAAAGAAGGCTTTTTTATGATCGAACCTTACCAATTTCATTCAATTAAACATCAAGTATACCAATTAGTACGAACGTATCAATCGGTCAATGATCCTCGAACGATCAAAACGGTTGAAACGATGACAAAAGATGCCATAGAACAATTTTTTCCTGAAGAAGAAACAGCGCCACGTGAAATTTTAGCTGCTTTCTTTCAACCTGGGATGACAATCAGTCGCAGCAATGAGCTGTTAACAGAACTCAAAGAGTACGTCCGACCCTTTCAGGTACCGACAACAAAACAAATTGAAAAAATGTTTCGGAAAGTAAAAAAACTGAAAATCCCTGATTTTGCTTCCGTTGATTTAAAAGAGACCACCTATCTTTCTTGGGATGATATCGGTAGTCAAAGTAAGTTTATGATCATTGCCACTGAGCAGGGTTTTACAGGACTTCACGGTCATGTCTCAACCGAGGTCAAGAAAGGAATCTGTCCCTTGTGCCAGCATGAAGGGAATGTCTCGATGTTTCTTTCTCTGACGAAAAGCAATGGCGATGGAACGTATACCAAACGGGGGAACTATATTTGTCGTGATAGCCAACGGTGCAATCAGCAGATGGAAAAGCCAGCAAATTTGCATGACTTTGTTTCTTTGCTGCAAATGAAAGATAAATAACGAAATGAAACGGCAGAAAGATTTCTGCCGTTTTTTCAAATTCAAAAAAACAGTAGTTATAACATTATTTAAATTTTGTAATAAATGAACAGAATAAACCACTTTGGCTATTGTACCAACGGATTTCATGTTATAATTAATCATAGAAACCGATGACTTTACGTGAATACGTAAGCGCATAAGAGAGAAAATGAGGTGGAACTATGCAATGTCCAAAATGTCATCATAACAATTCTAGGGTAGTTGATAGTCGACAAGCCGATGATGGACGTGTGATTCGCCGCCGTCGTGAATGCGAAAATTGCGGCTATCGCTTTACAACATTTGAACGTATCGAAGAGGCACCCCTACTTGTGATTAAGAAGAATGGTGCCCGTGAAGAATTCAATCGCGAAAAAATCCTACGGGGTTTGATTCGTTCTGCTGAAAAACGACCAGTGACAATGGATCAAATGGAAACGATCGTCGATCATGTGGAAAGTCGTGTTCGTGCTCTTGGTGAAAATGAAATTTCTACAACACAGATTGGTGAGTATGTGATGGAGGATTTAGTTGATTTAGACGAGATCGCTTATATCCGTTTTGCCAGTGTCTATCGCCAGTTTAAAGACATGTCAGTTTTCTTGAAAGAACTACAAAACATCGTCGAAAAAGCGAAAGAACCACAAGAATAGAGGGGGACAACAAGTGGGCAATAGTTTACCGAATCAATCGTACAAAGTGTTCAAAAGCCGTCCACTTACAACGGAAGGGAAAGACGCCCTCATTTATTTGTATCAACCAATTATTGAAAGTGATGCTTTAGCGTTGTATTTGACACTCGCAAGCGATGTCCAAGCCCAAAGCTTTTCTGGCGAGGAGTCGATGACGACCGTGCATCTAGATATCTTGAATGCCATGAATGCGGGAATGCCTCGCTTCATAAAAGCCAAGCAAAACTTAGAGGGCATCGGCTTGCTAAAGTCTTATGAGAAAGCAGATGCTCAAAACGGGAGCTCGTATCTGTATTGGTTGCAAGAACCGGTCCATCCAGAAGCGTTTTTTCAAGATGAATTGTATGCCTATCTGTTGTTGGAAAGAGTCGGGGAGCGTAAATTTAATCAGCTGGTCAAGCTGTATCAGCCAAAGCAGTGTTCCTTGACCGATTATCAGGAAGTGACGCAATCCTTCTCAGCCGCCTATGGGTTAAATACCGCACGTTTTGCTTCACATGAAGAAACGTTACAGGCAGTCAGTGATTCTTTTCAAGAAACCAAAGCGAACTTGGTGCTTGACGAAAAGCAGTTGGATTGGGACTTTCTTTTATATGAAGCGCAGCGTCGGTATATCCGTGCCGCTAATTTCACGCCAAGTTTTCGACAAAAGTTAGTTTTATACCATTCTTTATATGGCTATGATGTGTTGGAATTGTTGGATTTGATGGCGGACAATGTTTCTTTGACAACAGGCGAGGTCGACCAGAAGAAGCTGGAACAAGCCATCATGAAGAAATCACGACAAACATTCACGAAAACATCAAAAAGAGAAGATCCCCAAGCGGAAAGTCAGTTGCGCCGCTTCAATACCTTAAAACAGAATGGTTTTTCAGAAAATGATGTCTTATTGATTCAAGAAAGTGAGAACAATGCACCGATCGCTTTTCTCAAGGCGATCAAAGCGGAGAAAAACAGTTTCATGACGGATTCAGAACAATGGCTGATCAAGAGCCTTGTCGAACGGTCACCATTGCCAAATAGTGTGATCAATGTTCTGGTTCATTATGTCTTGGTGGTCCAAAACAATGCCGCTTTGTCAGGGAATTATGTGAACAATATCGCCGCCCAGTGGTCAGAATTAAAAATTGGTACGGCAGAAGATGCCATCAAACATGTTCGGAGCCTTGTTCGAAGTGCCAAGGAAAAACGCAGCCGACCACAAACCAGCGGCAAAAAAATCATTCGCGAAGAAAAGCTGCCTTCTTGGGCTGAAAAACCAGTGGAAGAGACAGCCTTAACGCCAGAGCGACAAGCAGAATTAGATAAAAAACTGCAAAACTACTTGCATAAGAAAGCTGGTGACAAGTAATGGAAGATGTAGGGAAAAACTTAGGAAAACTATTGGATAAACGCAATTACCGTGATCAGTTTTCAGCAATGATGGCAGAAGTTTTACAAGATCCTGATGTCAAAGCGTTTATTGCCGAAAATGAAGAGGTATTGACCGAAGCAGATATTCAAAAAAGCTATGCGAAACTGTATGAGTTCGTCCAAGAAAAGCGGAAATTCCGCATCAATGATCCATCCATGATCGCACCGGGCTATGAGCCGCGCTTAGCGTTAAATTTTCATTTTATTGACGTCACCTACGTACCAACGAAAGAGCTACTAGCATATCAGAAACAAGAAGAAATTCGCAGTCGCATCAAAGCGATGGATATGCCTAAAGATATACAAGAAGCAAGTTTTGCAGATTATCAGCAAACGCCTGGCCGAATGGAGGCCATCGCAGCTGCCGTTGATTTTATTAGTGAGTTGACAGCCAATCCACAGGAGTTTCATAAAGGACTTTACTTTGTGGGGAGTTTTGGGATCGGAAAAACCTATCTGCTTGGCGCGATCGCCAGAGATTTAGCGGAGGCAGGCTACACGACGACATTGGTTCACTTCCCGACATTTGCAGTAGAGATGAAACAAGCAATCGGCAAAGATCAGGTGGGGGATAAGCTGAACGCAGTGAAAAAAGCCCCAATCTTAATGATGGACGATATCGGTGCGGATGCGATGAGCAGTTGGATTCGTGATGAAGTCTTCGGTGTGATTTTACAATACCGAATGCAAGAGCAACTCCCGACGTTCTTTACCTCGAATTTTACTATGCATGAGTTGGAGCAGCATCTTTCAGTAACGCAACGCGGCGAATCCGAACCATTGAAAGCCAAACGTATTATGGAACGTATTCGTTACTTGACACAAGAGATCCAAATGACGGGCAAAAATCGACGAAATGATGCCTAAAAAAACCATTACTGGAGGAAGAAGATGATGAAAAAACAAGTGATTCTAGGCTTGTCCTTAGCAGCAGTGTTGCTGTTAACGGCTTGTGGCAGTCCCGAAAACAACAATGCATCAAGTGGCGATAACACGCCTTCTGAATCAAGTGAGAATGCTAGTTCCGTTGCCAATAGTTCTTCAGAGAGCGAAACAGCGACGGTTTTTACTGGTATTATCCAAGAAGATGCCCGAGCAGGTTCGGATGATACCTTTCAATTATTTTTGAAAGACGTAGCGGCAGTTGAAGATGAGGATCAAGTCGTCCAAAGTTTTCAAAATGATGGGGTCATTCTCCATGTCCCTGTCGAGGCCTATTCGGGAGAGATCGAGGAGTTAGCTGAAGGAGACAAAGTCCAAGTGTCGCTGCAAGGCGTCCCGATCATGACGATGTCGATCCCACCGCAAATTCCCGGTAACTCGATTCAAAAGGTTGAATTAGTGAACGATTAATGCAATGTGCGCCTTGGCAATGGCACCACAGTCAAGACGCACATTTTTTTCTATTTATGGAAAGCGTGTTATACTACGAAAGAAGGAGTGACAATATGAACGAACATGCATTATCGGATCGTTTGGCTTGCGTGGGCGAACAAATTCCCAACCAAGCACGTATCGCCGACATCGGCTCCGACCATGCTTATTTACCTGTGGCATTGATGCTGCAGAACAAAATCACTTATGCTGTAGCTGGAGAAGTCGTTCAAGGACCTTATGATTCTGCCAGTAAACAAGTACGTAAAAACGGGCTAACAGAGAAGATCGTGGTGCGCTTAGCAGACGGATTGGACGCTATTCAGCCAGCAGATAAGATCGACACGGTTGTTGTTGCTGGAATGGGGGGGACTTTGATTCGCTCTATTTTAGAAGAAGGCAGCAGAAAAAATCGCTTAGCGGGGGTCAAACGTTTGGTCTTACAACCGAATGTTGGCGAAAGGACTTTGCGGGAATGGCTCGTTGATCACAATTTTACGATCATTCATGAAGTGCTGTTAGAAGAAAATGACAAAAATTACGAAATCATCGTTGCGGAAACTGGAAAAGCGACGTACACGCCCCAGCAATTATTTTTTGGTCCCTGTTTATTAAAAGAAAAAAATCCAGTTTTTTATAAAAAATGGCAGCATGAATTGAAGCAGCGTCAACGAGTGGTCAAAGAGTTAGAGAAAGCCAAAGAACCACCTGCTGAGAAAATGAATGAATTGAAAGAACAAATCGAATGGATCAAGGAGGTACTGGCATGATTTCTGGTCAAGAATTTATCAAACGCTTTGAAGCATATTGCCCATTATGGTTGGCAGAAGAAGGCGATCCTGTTGGTCTGCATGTTGGTACATTAAACAAACCCCTCGAGCGAGTCATGATGACCCTTGATGTCCGTCCAGAAGTGGTAACCGAAGCCATCGAGAAAAAGATCGACTTGATCATCGCGAAACATCCACCGATCTTTCGCCCTTTGAACCGCTTGCTGACCGATGATCCGCAACAAAAGATGTTGATGGATCTCGTCAAGCATGATATCGCCGTTTACGCCGCCCACACCAATATGGATATTATTGAAGACGGTTTGAACGATTGGTTTTGTGAACTGCTAGAAGTTGAACCAGATACGTACTTGAAGCAAACCCATCAAGTAAAAATGAAGAAACTAGCTGTATTTACACCAGTTGAATCGGCACCAGCATTGCGAAAGGCATTAGGAAAAGCTGGTGCTGGTCAGCAAGGCAATTACCAAAACACCAGCTATTCATTGATTGGCACCGGTCGCTTTACACCACAGCAAGCGGCGCATCCTGCCATCGGTGAGATCGGAAAAGAAGAACAGGTGCAAGAAGCGAAAATCGAAGTCATTTTTCCAGAAACGATCGAGAAAAAGGTCCTTTCGGCAATGATCGCTGCTCATCCTTACGAAGAGCCAGCTTATGATCTGTATGCCTTAGACAATTTGCCGAAGACCTATGGAATCGGACGGGTTGGCAACCTCGCTGAGCCTCTTTCCATTGATCAGTTTGTCGCACGTGTCAAAGAGCGGTTTGGTTTGACTGCTTTACGGGTTGTCAGTTTTCCTAATGCACCTGAAAAAATTCAGCGAATCGCCATTTGTGGCGGCAGTGGTCAATCGTTTTATTCGGATGCCTTACGCCATCAAGCGGATGTGTACATCACTGGCGATATCAGTTACCATTTCGCCCATGACATGCAAGCCAATGGGTTGATCGGGATCGATCCAGGGCACAACATCGAAAAGGAATGTATTCCTCGGTTTATTGAGAAATTCAATCAGTGGAAAGCAGAAGAGAACTGGGCTGTGACCTTTGTTCCTTCCACCACTTCAACAAATCCATTTGACTATAGATAGGAGAATCTTTTATGTACGAAAATTTATTGCCTCGCTTTTTACAATATGTCAAAACAGAAACTCGCTCAGATGCGACAAGCACCACAACCCCTTCCACCCAAACACAGGTCGCGTTTGCTAAAGAACTGCAAAAAGAACTTGAAGAACTAGGGTTAAGCGATGTTCATTACAATGAATCAAATGGTTTCGTGATCGCAACATTACCAAGTAACGTCGATCATGACGTGCGCTCCATCGGTTTTATCGCCCATATGGATACCGCCGATTTTAATGCAGAAAATGTTGATCCGCAGATCATCGAAAATTACGATGGCGAATCGACCATTAAATTAGATAAAGAAGGAAAATACACATTAAACACAAAAGATTTTCCGAATTTAAAAAATTATGCTGGCGAAACCTTGATCACTACCGATGGTACCACTTTATTAGGTTCTGATGATAAGTCAGGTATTGCAGAAATCATGACAGCCATGGAAATTTTACTGAAAAACCCAACGATCAAGCATGGGGAAATCAAAGTCGCTTTTGGCCCTGATGAAGAAATTGGTGTTGGTGCAGATAAGTTCGATGTTGAAGATTTCAATGTTGATTTTGCCTATACAATGGATGGCGGTCCAGTAGGAGAATTGCAATACGAAACCTTCAATGCGGCGCAAGCTGAAATTACGATCCAAGGAAAAAATGTCCACCCTGGAACAGCCAAAGACACCATGATCAACGCCTTGCAACTAGCAGTCGATTTTCAAAATGCGCTACCTGCTGATGAAGTTCCTGAGAAAACCGAAGGGACAGAAGGGTTCTTCCATTTGATGAGCCTTAGTGGTTCAGTAGAAGAAGCGAAAATGGCATACATTATTCGAGATCATGACCGGAGTCGTTTCGAAGAAAGAAAAGCACAATTATTAGCGGTTCAAGAAAGCTTGAATGCCCGCTTTGATGAACCACGAGTGCATGTACATCTATATGATCAATACTACAACATGAAAGAAATCATCGAAAAAGATATGAGCATCATTGATTTAGCGAAAGATGCGATGAAAGCAGTTGGAATCACACCGATGACAGAACCTGTCCGTGGTGGGACCGATGGCTCGAAAATCTCCTATCTAGGGATTCCAACCCCGAATATCTTTGCTGGTGGAGAAAATATGCATGGACGTTATGAGTTCGTCTCACTACAATCAATGATGAAAGCGACCGATGTGATCGTGAAAATCGCCGAACTGAATGCGCAAGCATAGCAGCAGCTTCTTCATTGAAAGAAAAGAACAACTTTAGGGCTGGGAACTCTTCACGCAGGTCTTGCGTAAGGCCCGGCCTTTTATTAGGATGTGAATAGGATGAAAATTCTCGTATTATACAACGATACAGCGGGGAAAAGTGAAGCAAAAGAAACAGCAGAAAAATTCCAAGCCTATGTGAATGAACAAGGCGATGAGCATCAAGCGTTCTTGCAGGCCTCAAATCCAGACGTGGATCCAAAAGACGTTCGAGAGGCTGCCAAAAAACACGCAGTCGATACGATTGTGATCATCGGCGGAGATGGCACGATCCATCATGGGCTGCAAACATTCAAAGAAAAGCTGGATGAGCTGAAGATCGGGATCATTCCTGGAGGAACGGTAAATAACTTCGCTCGAATGTTAGGTATTCCAGACAAGCCAGAAGAAGCGTTTGAGAATATTTTAACAGGGGTTGAACGTCCGATCGATTATGGGATGGTCAATGATCAAGTAATGATCTCGACGATGACCATTGGTCTTTTGGCAGATACCGCCGCCGCAACTTCCCAAGAAGAAAAACAACAGTACGGTCCGTTGGCGTTTATGAAACGGTTCATTCATCTGTTGATCAAAAAGAAACAATACAAATTGGAAATCATTGCTGACGAACGGAAATGGCAGGGGAAAAGTCAATTACTGACGATCGTTATGTCGAATTCAGCAGGTGGGTTTAAGAACTTTGATGAAGAAGCAAAACCTGACGATGGCTTGTTCCATGTTATTCTTTTGCCAAAATTGAACATTTTACGGTTTATTTTGTATTTGCCAAGAATTATTCGGGGTAGAATTGCCAAAGTACCAAGTGTTGAATACTTCACTGCCGCAAAGGTCTCGATCAAAGCGAAAGAAAAAACGGTTCATACTCGGACCGACGGCGATCCAACGGATGATCTGCCAATCGAGATGAAAGTCATCAAGCACGGGTTGACGATGTTGGTACCTGAGGAAGCACAAGAATCAAAATAATGGTCCCTACGATCAATCATATGGAGGAAATGGATGGATGCACTGATTTACAATCCATTGTGGTTTTATTTAATTGCAGTCAATCTTTATCTTTTCTGTCTGATGGGTTATGATAAATATCAGGCAGTAAAACAAGGTTGGCGGGTTCCCGAAGCAAATCTCCTTTTTATGGGGGCGATTGGCGGCGGATTAGGCGGTTTGATCGCGCAACGCGTGTTTCGCCATAAAACAAGAAAGAAGAAATTTTATTTCTTTTTTGCTTTCGGCACCGTTTTTGCTATCCTGCTGATGGTCTTTTTTGCATAAATTCGGTTTAACAAGCAAGGAGTTAATATGAAAACTAAAGTGAAGTTCGCCCTTAATTTACTTTTACTAGTAGGCATTCTGGGTGTGATGTATTTTTTTGTCCGTAACTCGATGATGGAAATTTTAGCGGGGCTAAGAGAGACCAGCTTTCTCGTCGTCTTACTGGTTATGGGGCTTGGCACATTGTACTTAGTGATTGAAGGACGAACAGTCAAAGAGATCGCAGTGACTTTTCAACCGGAATTCACCACCAAGGCGGGGTTTCTAACCGTCTGTTACAGTGGGTTTTATCGGATCGTGACGTTTGGCGCGGGCACCTTGATCTCAGAGGTGAATTTTTATCGTAAAAATGGCTTGCAGTTGTCACAAGGGGTTGGGGTCACCACCTTACACATGGTAATGTATAAGTTTGCCATATTGACTTATGCGATCGCTGGGTTGATCATTCAATTTTCGCTATTCTATGACAATGCGCCGAATATGATTTGGGTGATATTGGCGGGGATCGTACTCGTCTTTTTGATCATAGCCGCTTTATTGGCACTTTCTGTCAGTATCAACATTCAAGTCTTTTTTGTGATCGTCAGCAATAAGCTATTCAAAAGTGCAACGTTAAGAGGGATCGTTGACAAATGCAACACCCAGATCTATTCTTTGCGAGAAACGGTCAATGCAATCATTACCGACCGGACCGCTTTCTTACGCATCTACCTTTGGAATCTTTTGAAGATGCTGCCTTGGTACGTGATCCCTTATGTGATTCTTGTCGTGCAGCACCCAGAGATCGATTTCTTGTTGACGTTATCCTTCATCAGCTTTGCCGTCGTCTTGTCCGGGGTGATTCCAACACCGGCAGGGATCGGTTCCTTTGAATTTATTTATATGCTGCTTTTTGGTCCATTAGTCGGCACAGTCGATGCAGCATCTTCTATGCTGCTGTATCGCTTAGCGACATTCATTTGGCCCTTCATTATTGGTTTTGCATATGTAATGAAAGAAAAGCGCAAAGACATTAGCCAAGAGCTGACAGAGCTTAGAAAAGAAAAAGTGGAAAGTTAAAAAAACGCTTATCTTCGAGTAGAGGATAAGCGTTTTTTTTAGTCTTTCAAATCAATGATCCGATCAACAAAGGATTCATAGAATTCAGCTTCATGGGAAACGATCAGAACGGTTCCGGGAAAAGTTGCCAGGGTTTCTTCCAAATTGTTTTTCGTGTCTTGATCGATATGGTTGGTCGGTTCATCAAGAATCAAAAAGTTGCTTTTGATCAGCATCATTTCAGCTAACTTCACTTTTGTCTGCTCGCCACCACTCAATAATTTCAATTCCTCTTGAGCAAGCTGGCTAGGTAATCCCGCACGAGAAAGTTGTCGTCGCAATTCTTTGTTGGTTGCCTTTGGGAAAAGATCCTCGAGGTATTGCAGAGGCGTCTGTAATGGATACTCCCAGTCAAGATCTTGAGAAAAGTAATTAAACTTTGTATGCTGTGGGTAAGAAACGGTTCCTTCAATTGCAGGGATCACACCAAGTATTGTTTTGATCAACGTCGATTTACCGATCCCATTAAATCCCCGAATCGCAATTTTTTCGCCATAGCGGATCGTTAGGTTGATTGGCGATAGTAAAGGCTTTTGGTCATAACCGATCACTAGATTGGTCGTCTCTAATGCCAAGGTCGTAACGATCGGTGCCAAATCAAATCCTAGATGTGGTTTAGGGACATCTTGGGGTGGGGTCAAACGTTCGATTTTTGCCAATTGTTTTTCACGACTCTTTGCCATTGTTGAACGAGAACCAGCTTTGTATTTACGGATATAGCTTTCGGTTTTCTTGATATGCTCTTGTTGTGCTTCGTATTGCTTCATATAACTTTCATTTTGCAGCGTTTTTAGCTTTAATGCTTTGTCTAAATTCCCCGTATACTTAGAAAGCTTGCCAAATTCGATATCAATGATATGGGTAGTGATTTCATTCAAGAATTGACGATCATGAGAAACGACTAAGTAGGTACCAGTAAAGTCCTGTAAAAACTCAACCAGCCATTTGATATGCTCATCATCTAAGTGGTTGGTCGGTTCATCTAAAATCAGCATGTCGGGTTTTTCTAGCAGCATTTTTGCTAAGATCAATTTTGAGCGTTGACCACCACTTAAGGAAGCAAGGGGGGTATCCATGCCGAGAACCGAAATACCTAATCCTTCTGCTAAATCATCGATCAATGTATCCATTTGGTAGAAATTCCCTTGATCCAATTGATTTTGCAATTCGCCGGCTTTTTCTAAAAGCTTATCGTCAAGACTTTCGCCATAAGCAGTATAAAGATCTGCGATCTGTTGTTCTTTTTCGAAGTCTTCTGCAAAGGCGAAGCGCAAAAAATCACGGATCGATTGCGTTTCATCAACATTGACGTATTGATCCAAATAGCCCATTTTCAAATTTTTCGGAAATTGAACAAAGCCATCGTCTGGGAGAATTTCTCCTGTAATGATTTTGATTAAAGTACTTTTGCCAGCGCCGTTCCGTCCAATCAACCCGACTTTTTCCCCACGGTTGATTTGAACGGAAACATCTTCGTAAAGCAATTTGTCGCCAAATTGTTGGCTAATATTCGTTAATGTTAACATCGTTTCCTCCATATAAAAAAGCTGTAAACAGTAGACGTTACAGCTAAGTAGATAATCTTACTGAATAACTATCGCCAAATAGCGATCAAAAGGATCAGGAAAATCAATAGTTCCTGACCAATCAGGACCTAGCATACCATTGCGGCTTCCTATCTGTCAATTTTCATGAAAGAATACTGAAAAAAATCTTGATCTTCGAGGGAAATCTTTTGACCATTACTGACCAATATTGTATAATAGAAGAGTAGAAAAAAGGATGCTGCTTGCAGTGTACTAATTTTTCTGACTACCATTTTGGGAGGGAAAAGTATGAACCCAGAAAAAATGACGACTACATTACAGAGTGCCATCGCGGAAGCACAGCAGATTGCCATGACGCGTCACCACCAAGAAATCGATATACCGCATTTATGGAAGATTTTATTGCAAGCCAATCAATTCGGCCGCAATTTTTATACGGATACAGGCCTTGATGTCGATGCATTTGAAAAGGAAGTCGACCAGCTACTAGATGAACTGCCTTCGGTTGAAGGAGGAAATGTTCGTTATGGTCAATCCATGAGTCAAAATCTGTTTCATCTTTTGTCTGAGGCAGATCAATTAAAAAATGAATTTCAAGACGAGTATCTTTCCACAGAAATCGTCCTTTATGCGTTGATGAAATTGAAAAATCATCCATTGACGGTGTATTTAAAGAAACAAGGAATCACCGCTAAAGAAATCAAGCAAACGATCGAAACATTAAGAGGAGGGGATCGTGTGACCTCACAAAATCAAGAAGAACAATACAAAGCATTAGAAAAATACGGCGTTGACTTGGTCCAACAAGTCCGCAGCGGAAAAATGGACCCCATTATCGGACGAGACGAAGAAATTCGCGACGTGATTCGCATCCTTTCTCGGAAAACAAAAAACAATCCCGTTTTGATTGGTGAACCGGGGGTTGGTAAAACAGCCATTGTTGAAGGATTGGCTCAACGGATCGTGCGAAAAGACGTCCCAGAAAACCTAAAAGACAAAACGATCTTTTCTCTGGATATGGGTGCCTTGATCGCAGGTGCCAAGTTCCGAGGTGAATTTGAAGAGCGTTTGAAAGCCGTCTTACAAGAAGTGAAAAAAGCCGATGGACGGATCATTCTCTTTATTGATGAGATCCACAATATTGTAGGTGCTGGTAAGACGGAAGGCAGCATGGATGCTGGAAACTTACTAAAACCAATGCTGGCACGGGGAGAATTGCATACGATTGGCGCAACCACCCTTGATGAATACCGTCAATACATGGAAAAGGACAAAGCCTTGGAACGTCGTTTCCAAAAAGTGCTGGTACAGGAACCAACCGTTCAAGATACGATTTCGATTTTACGTGGCTTGAAAGAACGGTTCGAGATCCATCATGGCGTCAATATCCATGACAATGCGCTTGTTGCTGCTGCGACCTTATCTGATCGGTATATCACGGACCGCTTTTTACCAGACAAAGCCATCGATTTGATCGACGAAGCAAGTGCCACGATTCGGGTAGAAATGAATTCGATGCCTACCGAGCTCGATCAGGTCACTCGACGTTTGATGCAATTGGAGATCGAAGAAGCCGCACTGAAAAAAGAATCTGATGATGCATCGAAAAAACGTTTAGGCATTTTACAAGAAGAATTGGCGGAATTGCGTGAAGAAGTCAATACCATGAAAATGCAGTGGGAAACGGAAAAAGAAGAAGTCAATGCAGTTTCAAATAAACGGGCAGAGATCGATAAAGCCAAGCATGAGTTGGAAGATGCTGAAAATAACTATGATTTGGAACGGGCAGCTGTTCTTCGTCATGGGACGATTCCCCAACTGGAAAAAGAACTCGCTGAATTGGAAGAAAAAAACCAAGACGAAGGCATTCGGATGGTTCAAGAGTCAGTGACAGAAAATGAGATCGCCTTAGTCGTGGGCCGCTTGACAGGAATCCCTGTTGCGAAATTAGTGGAGGGCGAACGAGAAAAACTGTTGAAATTAAATGAGACCTTGCATCAACGAGTGATTGGACAAGACGAGGCAGTCGATGCCGTCAGTGACGCAGTCATTCGTTCCCGAGCTGGTCTGCAAGATCCAAATCGACCATTAGGTTCCTTCTTGTTCTTAGGACCGACCGGCGTCGGTAAGACCGAATTAGCGAAAGCGTTAGCGGTCAACCTCTTTGACTCTGAAGAGCATATGGTTCGGATCGATATGAGCGAATACATGGAAAAACATTCGGTGTCTCGTTTGGTCGGTGCCCCTCCAGGCTATGTTGGATTTGAAGAAGGCGGACAATTGACCGAAGCCGTTCGACGCAATCCATACACGATCGTCTTATTGGATGAGATCGAAAAAGCCCATCCAGATGTCTTCAATATCTTATTGCAAGTGCTTGATGATGGCCGTTTGACAGACTCAAAAGGACGCGTCGTTGATTTCAAAAATACCGTCTTGATCATGACCAGCAACATCGGCTCTCAAGTCTTGCTAGATGGCGTGACTGCAGAAGGGACGATCCCAGAAACTGTCGCAGAAACTGTCCGTAATCTCTTGAGAGGCCATTTCAAACCAGAATTCTTAAATCGGATCGACGATACGATTTTATTCACACCGCTTAGTCTAAGCGATGTGACAGGCATCGTCGACAAGATCATCGCACAGCTTTCACAACGACTGGAAGTCCAAGATATACTGTTGACGATCACTGAAGAGGCCAAACGCTGGATCGCTGAAAATGCTTATGAGCCAGCGTATGGTGCGCGACCTCTCCGTCGGTTTATCACAAGAGAAGTCGAAACCCCATTGGCAAAAGAAATCGTTGCTGGCAGAGTCTTACCAAAGACCCAAGTCACGATCGAATTATTGAACGATCAGCTGGTTTTTGAAAATACGCCAATGACCGAGTAATAATAAGAGAACAAATGAATAAATACAAAACGATGGTTGCCATTTCATTGGCAGCCATCGTTTTTTTGTCTCTCAACATATGACAAAAAAGTTCTCCTTGCTTGTTGTTTGGAGGAAATTCGCACTTCGATTATACTGTTCTTATGGAGTAGGAGAGGAATGAAAAGATGAATACTTTTTTTGAAACGTTGAATGAGCGAAAAGGGGAATTGCTGACAGCTGTCTTTGAACATTTGTCATTGTCGATCATTGCGCTGCTCGTGGCGATCGTTATTGCTGTTCCTTTAGCTATTTGGCTGGTTAATCATAAACGGGCAGCGGAAGTCGGCCTACAAATAACGAGTGTGTTACAGACGATTCCATCACTGGCACTGTTAGGTTTATTGATCCCATTCGTGGGGATCGGAACGCCACCTGCATTGATCGCATTAGTTATTTATGCATTATTGCCGATCTTTCAAAATACCTATATTGGCCTTTCGGAGATCGATCCATCAATCGAAGAAGCTGCTGCGGCATTTGGTATGTCTCGGATGCGCCGATTGATCAAAGTCGAGTTGCCGATTGCTTTGCCTGTCATAATTTCTGGGATTCGCACGGCGCTGGTCTTGATCATCGGAACAGCGACCTTAGCCGCTTTGATTGGCGCTGGCGGGTTAGGTTCCTTTATTTTGTTAGGGATCGATCGAAATGCGCCTGAGTTAACGTTGATTGGTGCGATCGGGTCTGCCTTGTTGGCGATTGTTTTCAGTACCCTGATCCGTTACCTGCAACATTTAAAACCGCGCTATACCTTGATCACGTTGGCAGCAATCATCTTGCTGATTGGTGGGGTTTCCTTCTCACAAAGCGGATTTTTTGCTCCCAAAACCATTACGATCGCAGGGAAACTAGGGTCTGAACCTGATATCTTGATCAACATGTACAAAGAATTGATTGAACAAGAAGACCCTGATGCCCAAGTTGAACTAGAGCCAAATTTTGGAAAAACCTCTTTCTTATTCAGCGCATTGGACAATGGTCAAGTTGATATATATCCAGAGTTTACTGGTACCGTGCTGGAGAGCTTAGTTGAGGTACCAGAAGAGCTTGCGAGTCAAAACCTTGACTCCGACGAAACCTATACCGAAGCAGTCAATCTATTGAAGGATCAGTTTGAGATGACCTTGCTTCAGCCGATGGCGTATCAAAATACCTATGCGTTGGCTGTCAAAAAAGAATTTGCTGAGGAAAATGGACTAACCACGATCTCTGATTTGAAGAAAATCGAAAATCAAATCAAAGCTGGCTTCACTCTCGAATTCATTGATCGGACGGACGGATATGCGGGGATCCAAGAACTTTATGGGCTAGATTTTCCAAGTGTCCAAAGTATGGAACCAGCATTGCGTTACCAAGCCATCAATAATGGTGATATCAATCTACTGGATGCCTATTCCACGGACAGTGAATTGCGTCAATATGGCTTAGTTATTCTAGAAGACGATCAGGAACTATTTCCACCTTATCAAGGAGCGCCTTTGATGAAAGAAGCCTTTGCCGAGGAACATCCAGAAGTCGTCCGTGCATTGGAAAAGTTGGCAGGGAAAATCACCGAAGAACAAATGAGTGAAATGAATTATCAGGTCAATGTCGAAGGAAAAAATCCAGCAGAAGTTGCACGTACCTTCCTGATAGATGAAGGATTAATTAAGGAGGGACAAGAATGACACCAATTATTGAATTTAAAAACGTCAGTAAAAAGTTTGATCAAAAACTAGTGATCGATCAATTAGATCTGAGTATCAATAAAGGAGAAATCTTTGTTTTGGTCGGTCCTTCTGGGAGTGGGAAAACGACGACTTTGAAGATGATCAACGCGTTGTCAGAACCGACAGATGGTGATATTTACTTCAAAGAAAAACGCATCAAAGAATACAATATTCAAAAGATGCGTTGGCAAATGGGGTATGTTCTCCAACAAATCGCTCTGTTTCCGACGATGGATGTCAAACAAAATATCGAAGTGATCCCAGAGATGTTAGGGTGGTCAAAAAAAGATCGCTCAGAAGCCGTGGATCGTTTGCTGACACAGGTCAAACTTGACCCAGAGCAATACCGTCATCGAATGCCGAAAGAATTGTCTGGTGGAGAACAGCAACGGATCGGGATCTTGCGCGCGTTAGCTGCCAATCCCGAAATCATTCTGATGGACGAACCCTTTAGTGCCCTTGATCCAATTTCTCGTAATTCCTTACAGGAGCTAGTCCTCGATCTACACCAAGAGCTTGGGACAACGATTATTTTTGTCACGCATAACATGAAAGAAGCGGTAAAATTAGGGACGCGCATCGCTGTGATGAATCAAGGGAAGATCGTTCAATGCGATACACCAGAAGTCATTGTTTCACAACCGAAGACCGCTTTTGTGAAAAGCTTCTTTGAAGAAACCGGGGAAGATGAAGCGAAACTGGTCACAGCAGGAGATTTGATACGGATGAACTTTTTCAGCAATGACATCAATCAAGCTGACCCGAAAATTGCAGCATCTACGCCATTAAATGAGTTGTATACTTTATTTGCGAGTCATGAGACGTTGGTGATCGAAGAAAATCACCAACTGATAGGGAGTCTACGTCGAAAAGATGTGTTTGCTTTCTTGAGTCGTGATCGAACGTAAACGATTCTTTTCTCAACGAGAAATATCATAAATTTTTTAAAATCGATAATTTCTCTTGCTCAAAGCAAAAATTCCACGTAAGATTGAGGAAGATATCTTTTGTCAAAATGGCAGAACAAGCTTTCGCCGATGACAAAAGATGCAGTAAAGGAGCGAAAGAGCAGCTATGGTAAAAATCCTCAAAGAAAATTGGTTACTGCTTTTCTTTATCGTCGCCGTGGTTCTCATCCGTCTGTTTGTCCTGACCCCAGTTCAAGTCAGTGGCCATTCTATGGACCCAACGTTGGCAGATAAACAGCGTTTGATTGCATCAAAAATCTCCTCCTATGACCGACAAGACATCGTGATATGTGTTGAACCAGATGATCCAAGTAAAATCGCTGTCAAGCGGTTAATTGGTTTACCCGGTGATACCATCGAGATGAAAGATGATGTCCTAACGATCAATGGAGAAGTATACGAAGAACCCTATTTAGATGAGTTTAAAGAGAAATTTGCAGACGATCAATTACAAGACGAATATTCTTATCGCGAAATGTTTCAGCAAATCGCCGCTGGTGCGGAACAGTTTACGGAAGATTTCTCAGTAACGGTGCCTGAAGGCAGCTATTTTGTGATGGGAGACAATCGTTTGATCTCTAGAGACAGTCGCAGTTTCGGGGTTGTAACGGAAGATCAAATGGAAGGGAAAGTGCTGCTGCGCTTTTGGCCATTGAATCAAATCAAACTATTTTAATCAAAAGAAAAAACATTCTTGCCAGTGCAGCGAAAACGATCGCAACTGACAAGAATGTTTTTTAGATGACCCAAGCGACAAATGCAACCATTGAAAAGAACATTGTCCAAACCGCAATAATAGCTGATGCAATAAAAATAATTTTGATTGATAAAGGTTGGACAAATTTTCGAGCATCTTTAGAGAACGCATAGGTGATCGATGAAAAAATCAAGCAGCATAAAATAAAAAACACTGTTAGAACCATAAGCCTCTCCTTTACTGACGCAACGTCAAATGAATAATGTAATTATAACAGACCATGGTTTTTTGGGGAAATAAAAATGATTAAACGAGGGAATTTTTTTGTGGATGTAATCGTTTTATAGGGAAGTGTAAGAAAGGTCAAACCTTGTTAGACAGCGAATCTATAAAAATAAGATGTGTTATTTAAGTATTTTTATAAATTTTTCTTTATGAATAAAAGAACAAAAGAAAAAAGCTTGTTGAAAAACGATTGTTTCAACAAGCTTTTAAAGGTCGTTTATGATAATTTTTTAATCCGATAACTTTCAAAGTAATCAGGTTTGCCTCGACCTTGCACATACGCGATCACGCCCATTAAGGCAGCACCAATCGTGTTGGTCAGTAAATCACCCATCGTATCCATCAATGCTTCACGACCGATAAACGGAGTACCATCTAAGGTTGCATAACGTTGGAGGTTCATTCCACCAACAGAATCGCAGATAAACTCCCAAAACTCCCAGAAGATACCACACAAGCCAGCAAAAGCAAAGCCCATCAGTAAGAATAACCAGGGAGAGACGTTTGAAACTTTGACTTCTTTCAGTAGCAGACAGATCAATCCATAGCCGACAGCCGTCAAGACCATTGGACTTACCGCATGCAGAATTTTATCCCAGAAAGCAATGGTTTCGATCAAATGTAAGATCGTCCCCATAAATACAGAGATCAGCAAGAAAAACCAATAAAAGTAGACGGTGGCGTTTGGTAGCTGGATTTTCAAGAACTTTTTACTCATTTCTGGGACGAAGATCAATAAAATCCCAAGCAAGGCTTGGGCGAGGAAAATCAATCCTTGTGTTTGCGGATAGACACCACGGAAAAATTCCCACAAAGAAAAACAAAACACGAGAATACCAAAAATAGTGAATACCTTTTGCAGTCGCTGATAATTTTGCCCCATTTAGTTGTCCTCCGAAAGATAGTCGGCTAAGCCAGCTAAAAGGGCTGCTTCAGAGGAGTAAATTTCCCCGTTTAGCTTGATCAAACCCACCGTATAAAGATTGACATAGTGGAACTGATTTTCCGCAACGGTTTGTAATGCTGCCAGCTTTTGCTGATTGTCGGCACCTTGTTGGCGACTATCCGTATAAAGCCCTAAAACAGGAATGCCTTTAGCATAAGCGACACCGATCTCAGAGGCAACCCCAGCATCGATGGTCAAACCATCCAGCAATGCGATCATCAAATCACTTTCCAGCACTTTTTCGGTATCTGCCAAAGCGATCATTTTGCTATCCGCATAGGCGGATTTATCATTGATCGCGGCATTTTCTTGAGGTAAATAAATCTCCAGCTGCGGATACTGCTGACGAATCGACGCAACAAGTTCGGCGTTGTAGTGCAGGTCACTAGCAGCAAACAGGGGAGCAGCAAAATATAGTTTCATTCAAAAACACTCCTTAATCATTCATAGTTGTACGTTTGGTTGATTCGTTGTTTAGAAATAATCACTGAAATAGGCTTCCATATCAGGGATGATCGATTCCAGTAATGCCAGTGTTTCTGAATCGGTATTTAGCCGTTCCACACGCTCTAAGTAAGCTGGACGGCGGTAATTCATCAACAGACAAGACAATGTCTGAATATCCAGCTGGACCGCTTTTCCGATGGCTTCTCTTGAAACCACGATCTCCCCGTGATTGTATTGGACACCGAAGATCCCGTTGTTCCAATCGGCAACTGGGTCGGAAACAACAAAGTGAAAGGGTGTTTTGAAGGCTTCAAATGGGAAGTTTTTCAAAAACTGTTCAACATCGACGATCCGCGCCATGTAATATGGCTCGATGGTTTCTTTGATTTGGCTGTCATCCAAGTAAAAGGACAGGGGTTCATTTGAATAAATGTCTCCTTTGACCCAATAAACCATTGAGAAATGGGCAGAGATAAAATTCCAAAGACCATTGCGGGCTTCTTGATTCAAGTAGAACATTTCCTTTACATGGAAGACTTCTTCGGCTACCCAATAAAAAAGTACACCAGTCGGATGACCACTGGCATTGTAATAGACAGCCGCGGTGCGCTCTTCTTCATTTTCATAGCGCCAATACTCCTCCCAGTGAAAAGAGGTCCGCTGCAAGGCACCATGGTTGTCGCGGGAGAATTGGTTGTAGACAGTAAAGACATCAGGATCATCCACTTCTTTGCGCTCTACGATCCCAGGGACTTCTTTGGTTTTCGGAAGCTGGGTATCACGAATTTTGAAGGTCAGCTTGTCGGACATGATCTCCCAGCCTTTGCGACGATAGTAGGGCACATTATAAGGATAAAGATAGGAGATCCATTGCTGATCTTCCCGCATGGTTTCTAAGGCAAGCTTGATCAAGTCTTTCATCAGGCCATGTCCGGCATATTCAGGGTAGGTCCCAACACCGGTCACTCCGCCCATTTTGATCAATTTGCCGTGTATATTGACTTCACAAGGATAAACGGCGATTTGCGAGATCAACTTGTCTTCATTGAACCAGCCAAAGACTTTGGAAAGCTCTAAGATCGGGCGCTTAGATTTGATCATTTCCCGTTTGCTCTCATAGCCGCTTTCTTCAATATCCGATTCAGTGATCTGAAAAACATAGCTTAACAGTTCGTTGAACTGATCAACGTCTTTTTCTTCCACCGCTCGAATATGTAGATTTTGATGAAAATTATTGTCCATTCTTTCAACTCCAATTTATTTGCTAGCTCTAGTATAGCAAAACCTGAATGAATATGTCTAAATAACGGTTAAGAAAAATACTTTATCTATTGGCGTTTCGTTGGTATAATAGAAAAGCTGACTAAAAGAAATGAGGAACGTATCCATGAACATAGAAGAAATGAAAAAACGACAGGAGAAGATTCGTAATTTCTCCATTATCGCCCATATCGACCATGGGAAATCAACATTGGCGGACCGTATTTTGGAACAAACCCATACGGTAACGTCACGAGAAATGCAAAACCAACTATTAGACTCCATGGATCTTGAACGTGAACGAGGAATCACAATCAAATTAAATGCCGTGGAACTTAACTATACCGCCAAAGACGGCGAAACCTACATCTTCCATTTGATCGACACCCCAGGGCACGTCGATTTCACCTATGAAGTTTCCCGCAGTTTGGCTGCTTGTGAAGGCGCCGTGCTCGTCGTTGATGCAGCTCAAGGGATCGAAGCACAGACATTGGCAAACGTCTACTTGGCGTTAGACAATGATTTAGAGATCCTACCAGTCATTAATAAAATAGACTTGCCAGCTGCCGATCCTGAGCGAGTACGAACAGAGATCGAAGATGTGATCGGTATCGATGCCAGTGAAGCTGTTTTAGCAAGTGCCAAAGCAGGTATTGGGATCGAAGACATTTTGGAACAAATCGTTGAGTATGTCCCAGCTCCAGCAGGTGATATTGAAGCACCGCTAAAAGCGTTGATCTTTGACTCCGTGTATGATTCCTATCGTGGGGTGGTCTTAAACGTCCGCATCATGGACGGGATGGTCAAACCTGGAGATAAAATCAAAATGATGAGCAATGGCAAGACCTTTGATGTCACGGAAGTTGGTGTCTTTTCACCAAAAGCCATTCAACGAGATGCGTTGATGGTGGGCGATGTTGGGTATATCACTGCTGCCATCAAGACCGTTAAAGATACGCAAGTCGGGGATACGGTGACATTAGCCAACAATCCAGCAGAAGAAGCCTTAGCCGGTTATCGTCAAATGAATCCGATGGTTTATTGCGGATTGTACCCAATCGATACCTCACGCTACAACGACCTTCGAGAAGCATTGGAAAAATTACAATTGAATGATGCAGCATTGCAATTTGAACCTGAAACCTCTCAAGCGTTAGGATTTGGGTTCCGTTGCGGCTTCTTAGGCCTATTACACATGGATGTCGTGCAAGAACGGCTAGAACGTGAATTTAACCTTGAGTTGATTACGACTGCACCATCCGTAATCTATCACGTCAACAAGACAGATGGCTCAATGGTCGTCGTTGATAACCCAGCAGAATTTCCTGAACCAGTCACGATCGAAAACGTACAAGAACCTTACGTCAAAGCACAAATCATGGTGCCTAATGATTACGTCGGTGCTGTAATGGAATTGTCCCAACGCAAACGGGGAGACTTTGTCACGATGGATTACTTGGATGATTATCGAGTGAACGTCGTTTATGAGATCCCATTATCGGAAATCGTCTTTGATTTCTTTGATAAATTGAAATCCAGCACCAAAGGCTACGCATCACTCGATTATGAAATGTCTGGTTACCGAACTAGCAAGCTAGTGAAGATGGACATCTTGCTGAATACTGAAAAAGTTGATGCGTTAAGCTTTATCGTTCACCGTGACTTTGCTTATGAACGCGGTAAAGCCATCGTTGAAAAACTGAAAAAACTGATCCCACGACAACAATTTGAAGTACCGATCCAAGCAGCCATCGGACAAAAAATCGTTGCGCGTTCCGACATCAAAGCCTTGCGTAAGAACGTATTGGCGAAATGTTACGGCGGTGACGTTTCTCGAAAACGCAAACTCCTAGAGAAACAAAAAGAAGGGAAGAAGCGGATGAAACAAATCGGCTCCGTCGAAGTACCGCAAGAAGCCTTCATGGCAGTTCTGAAGATGGATGAGGACGAACCGAAGAAATAAAGAAAAATGTCTAGCCGAAAATTGGCTAGACATTTTCTTTAAATTTTTTTTACAGGAACGATGACAGTCTTCTATAAAAATTTTTTTGTAACCTCAATAATCTCGTTAGAAAAGTTATATATATCAATGGGTGACTTTATATCATGAATGGTTTTTTCTTCATTATTAAGTTCGATTTTACTCGAATTTTGACCGATTCTCACACGTAAAATCCATTTTCTGATGTTATCATCCAGCAGTATATTAAAGTAACTTTTGTTATCTCTATAAAAAAGCCTATCCAAAGAGATAAGATCTTTTAAAACAATTTTCACTATTGTGTAGGATTCTAATTCTTCAGGTGTAGTAACAATATCTCCACCATCTTTTATTATCACTTCTTCATCATTTTCTTCAACTATTACCTCATCTGGAGAAGCAGAAGTTTTTAATGCTGCATTTAACTTATCGTTCACTTTTTCTTGTATATATTGATTAAGCCCTTTTTTTATAACAGGTTGAAATTTGTCAATTGTTTGCTTGGTTTTCATTCCATCATATATTTCTCCTAAAAGGTATTTGACGAAGTCATCACTCGGACTTTCCCATTCTTTGTTTAAATAGCTTTTTAAGTTGTTCAAATATTTTAGTTCAGAAGCACTACTGATAATTTTATCAACATCAAAATTATCTTTATGGAATTTAGCTAATTCAGGGAACTGGGAATCTTTAATTTTTGTAATATCTACTGTTAAAAAAGGAGTTAAGTCCATTTTATTAGGCTCATCTAAGTCTGTAAAAAATTTATACTCTTTTCCATTTGTGAGAATGCCAAATTTTGATTCAGTAGTACCAAAATATCTAAAAAGTTGTGAATCATGCTTAGTTAGTGGCTCATTAATAGACTTAGCTTCAACAAGAATCATTGGTTTGCCATCTAGAACTATTGCATAGTCAACTTTCTCTCCTTTTTTTATACCGACATCTGCTGTGAATTCAGGAACAAACTCAGTAGGGTTGAACAAATCATAACCTAAACCGGCAAAAAATGGCATAATAAGAGATGTTTTTGTAGCTTCTTCCGTAGCAATATTGTCTTTCAAACTTGTTACTCTTTTACCTAGATTTTTTAAATCATCTCTAAATTTTTCGATTTCCAAATTAAACCCTCCAAAAAATAATAATTCAAAACTGCTACAATCCTATAAGATTTAATAGGAGAGTGTAGTTGTTTTCATTTTACTGCTCGAAAACGTTTCTGACTAATTGAAGAGCATGTACCCGGGCATCTTCATTAGTTTATAAATATACAGATTACAAAGAAATTATCAGCAATTTTTAAATCATTCGATCATTCAATAACGAAAAGTACTCGAAAGAAGTCTTTATTAACTACTAGTTGATCATTGTCTTATTTGAACATATTTAATAATGTAAAAAAGTGATGATCGGTTTGTTTAAAAACGTACAATTCATATCAAAAAGAAAAACATTTATTCACTTTAATTTAGGTATGCAAATGAAGATAAATAACGCAGAAATTCGATACTTTCTCTTCCCGTTTCATGTACCAGGTATTAATAAGAATTTATTTTCTTGAATCTCGCCTTTTAACAAATTCAATATAATTTAATATTTCTATCAATTGGGCTTGTGACAGATCATCAATAGATGATGTAATATTATTGGTTAAAAAAGACACTTGATTGTCTGATTCAGAAAAATTAGATTGGTGCCCATTTAAAATATAATCAGTAGAAACATTAAAATAATTTGACAATTGTCGTATTACATCGTCTTTAAGTCCACGTTTTCCTATCTCCCACATTCCTATAGTGCTAGTTGCTACATTAAGCTCTTTTGCTAATTGTGGCTGGGAAAGATTTCTTTTTTCTCTTAAAATAGCTAATCGCTCACCTACAGTCTGCATAAAAATAACTCCTTTAAATATTATATTACTATCACTAAATGTGATTGCATAGATAAAAACAAAAAAATCACAAAACGTGATAAAGTGAAGTATATTATATCTGTAAATATGGCTCCAATACATAAAGTGAAGTGAAAAATAGGTTTATGTATTTAATAAAGTTAAAAATCTATCGAAATAAATTCGTTTATCATAATATTATCTTAGAGTGATTATTCGAGGAGAGTGTAAAATATTTTGTGTAAATAGAAAAAAGGAAGTCCCTTCTGTAGAATAGAGTTACCACAACACATTCACAGAAGAGAGGACTTCCCTATGAACGATTTTACTACAGAAATTCTAAAGACTCTAGCGAACAAAGGCGATTTGAATGAATTATTCCGTGTCCATTTGGAGAAAGCAGTCAATACGCTTCTCAAAACGGAGTTAACGGCTTTCATAGATTACGAAAAGTATGATCGCATTGGTTTTAACACGGGTAATTCTCGTAACGGCTCCTATGACCGTACGGTCAAGACCGAGTATGGGGAACTTCATCTCCAGATTCCGCGCGACCGCAATGGTGAGTTCAAGCAACAGACTGTTCCTGCTTATAGACGGACGAATGACACGTTAGAGGAGACCGTCATTCACCTCTTCCGAAAAGGTATTACCATGTCGGAAATCGCAGACTTGATTGAGAAAATGTATGGGCATCACTACACGCCCCAAACCATGTCCAATATAACAAAATCATTTACAGAAGAGGTAACGGCGTTTAAAGGGCGGGAGCTTCATGACCGTTATGCTGCTATTTATATGGACGCAACGTATATTCCGTTAAAGCGGAAAACCGTCGCCAAGGAAGCTATTCATATCGCAGTTGGCATTCGCCCGGACGGATCAAAGGAAGTATTGAGCTATGCGATTGCACCGACTGAATCCATCACGATTTGGGAGGAAATTTTATTGGACCTTCAAGAGCGCGGTTTGAAAAATGTCCTCCTGTTCATCACGGATGGCTTAAAGGGGATGGTAGGAGCGATTAGTCGGTTCTATCCCAAAGCTCGTTTTCAACATTGTTGTGTACACGTTTCCCGTAATATCAGTCACAAAGTGCGTGTCGATGATCGTAAGGAAGTCTGTGATGATTTTAAAATGGTGTATCAAGCCTCATCTAAAGAGGTGGCGTTGGAAGCACGTGGTGCTTTTGCGGAAAAATGGAAAACCAGCTATCCAAAAGTGGTTGAATCGATTCTTTCGAACGATCACTTGCTCACTTTCTATGATTTCCCCTTGGCCATACGCAAGAGTATTTATTCTACGAACTTGATTGAATCCTTTAATAAGCAAATCAAGAAATACAGCCACCGCAAGGAACAGTTCCAAAACGAAGAGTCGATGGAACGTTTCTTAGTCTCGTCTTTTGATACTTACAACCAAAAATTCCTAGGTCGCAGTCATAAAGGCTTTCAACAGGCCGAAGGCGAACTTGAACAAATGCTAAGCCAACTGATTGAGAATTAGAAACAATCTGCAGTAGGGAAGAATCATTTACACAAAATTATTGACGCTCCCTATTCGAGAGAGGAAATCTAAAATTTTTTATTCGTATAATATAAATAACCATTATTCATTTTTAAATGTATTAGACGAACCGAAGAAATAATCTGTTTTGACGGATATCAACAAGAGGAATAAAATGAAAGTACCTTCGAGAGAAGGTGATTTTTTTGAATAAAAGGAAAATCTAAAATGACCGAAGGGACATACACTGGTTGTTTAGTAGATAGTTTCAATCGATTGATGCGTGGCTTTTGATAGATTGAAGATCGGAGATGATTTGCGCATGAAGGCGTTGTATTTTAATGAATTCGGTGATTCAACTGTTTTAACATATGGGGATTTGCCTGATCCATCATTCACGAAAATGAGCTAATGGTAAAGATGATGTATATTGGGTTGAATTATGCTGATATTTATCGGAGAAAGGGTAACTATCATATTGAATCCCGAGACCCTCTTATTAATGGCTATGAAGGGGTAGGGAGGATTGTTCAAAAAGGAAGATCTGTCTCCAAGTTTCAGCTAGGAGAAACGATTCTTTTTGTGGATGTTCCTTTTGCTAATGCAGAATTGGTGGCTGTCCCTGAGGAAAATGCTATCCGTATTCCATCAGGTACACCACCTAAATTAGCAGCCAGTATCGGTCTGCAAGGGTTGACAGCTGATTTTTTAGCTCATGATCTTGGCAATAATGTGAATCATAGTAAGGTCTTCGTCCATGGGATAAGTGGTGGCGTCGGACAAATTTTATCGCAACTATTAACCGCAGATGGCCTAGAAGTGTATGGCGTCACTTCTACGGAAGAAAAGCGACAACTGGCTTTAGACCAAGGAGCAAAACAAGTCTTTTTAAGAAATACAGAATGGCAAGATACCTACACTTCTTTCTTTGATACCGTTTATGATGGCATTGGGCATACATTAGCCGAAAGTGTCGACTTGCTCAAAAATAGAGGGAAGGTTGTCTTTTTTGGCATGGCCGGCGGAAATCCGCCAGCGATCGACTTTATTCCCTTGCTATCTAAATCAAAAAGTATTTTGACAGGAGATCTGTGGGATTACTTGACAAGTTTTCAAGAGCGGGAGAGAAGAAGCTCTCGATTGTTTGACTACTTTAGCAAGGATCAAATGAAAATCAGTCAACCAACCATTTTTTCATTAGCTGACGGAAAAGCTGCCCATGATTATTTAGAATCTGGAAAAAGTATCGGTAAAATTCTGCTGCAACCATAAGAAGGTAAAAAAATAGATGTTTTTATTGCAAACGATACACCGAATGTTTGATGTTTCACTAAGGCGTTTTTTTACATAATCGATATTTCTCTTTTGATACATCTTTAAGGATAAAAATAAATGTAAAATGAATAGAATATTGCAAGAATCTAATGTTTTCTATTTCTTCAGTGAGAATAAGATAAAACTTTGTGATAAACAGTACATTTAATTTGAAAATATTTAATTACAGCAGTAAGATAAATATATCAAATACTTAAGGAGTGATATCTATGACAAACTATGAAGAAAAGGAAGCAAAAGCATTGGTAAAGATTGCAGAGGTTCTTGATAAGTTAGATGAAAATTTAGCTGAATTAGACACACTAGATGCAGACGCAAAAAAACATAGTATGAAGAAATGGATCGTTGAGAAAAAAGCGATTCATGAAATCAAAAAGATCGCACACGAAGCCGGTAAGTATGAAAAGTACGATGAAAAAGCACTACAAAAAGAAATTGATGAAGTTGAGAAGTATATGTAATTGAAGAATAATAAGAAATTGTCACCATTATTCAGCAATTGAAATCTGAACTGATAAAAGCCAGATTTCAATTGAAGATATAGAATTGACAATGATCTCAATAAGCCCATGCTCTTATGAGTGTGGGCTTATTTGCTGTACATATGATTAACTGATTAACCACGCCAAGTTGAATAGGCATGGAAGATCATGTTCTACAACGACTAGATAAAACATTAGTTAAAGGGGGACGGGGAAAAATCCAAAAACAAAGAAAGTCTGTTTTTTCGTATTTTTCATCGACTTTCTCTATTTTTTTAGACAAGCTTTTCGCTTATTCTAAATTTATGAGCGGTATCATAGTAAACAGTTAACAAAACGTTTAGACCATCTGAAAAACATCTTTGCAGAAAATAGTGACGAGATGTTTATGGCTGATGAGCAATCCGATTGTCTATTACAACATAGTAGAAAGTTCTTTATTGAAGATAAAATAATAAACTATATAGATGAAACGGGTGATTACATGGAAACAACATTTTTCATTTCGAAAAATACTTCTGTCACGTCAAAACAGCTGGAAAATGAAGTGATTGGACATGCTTGCAAGATCTTGCAGCGTGACATTTTAACCGTTGTGACAGACACGAGGAAGGCAAATGAAATTGAATTGGTTTTACTTGATGAAAAAAATGAAACGGATGCTTTTCATATACTTTTCGTATCGCCAGATAAAGTAAAAGTGTGTGCTGAAACACCGTTAGGATTAATGTATGGGGTTCTTGAAATCTCTCATAAAATTTTAGGTGTTCAACCCTTTTGGTATTTCATGGAGATTCACCCAATAAAAAAGCCATTTATTGAATGGACAGGTTTTGACTTAACATTGCCTGATTTTGCAACGGACTATCGTGGCTGGTTCGTCAATGATGAGTTGCTGCTGGATCAATGGGAAGATAATGGTTCGAATGAATACGTATGGGAACGTATTTATGAAACATTGTTACGTTTAGGCGGAAATGTCATCATCCCTGGAACAGATAAGAACAGTCATAGACATCGAGAAAGTGCGCAAGCGATGGGGTTGATCTATACACATCATCATGCCGAGCCACTAGGCGCAGAGATGTTTGCTAGAAGGTATCCTGGTTTGAGGCCTTCATACGAGGAACATTTTGCGTTGTTTCAGGAATTATGGAAAAAAGCCCTACACGAGCAAAAAGGTACCAAGGTTATCTACACACTTGGTTTTCGCGGACAAGGGGATTGTCCTTTTTGGGCAGAAGATCTTGATCGACAGTGGTCAGCAGCGGAAAAAGCAGCAGTGATCAACGAAATCGTTCATCTGCAATGTCATATGGTTAAAGAAGTCGATCCTCATGCAGTATGTTCAATGAACATTTATGGGGAGATGACGGAATTATTTAATCTTGGCTTACTTGAGCTTCCGGATGATGTGATTGAGATTTGGGCGGATAATGGTTATGGCAAAATGGTTTCTCGTAGACAAGAAAATCACGATCCACGAGATGAGGTGTTAACAAACACACCAAAACCAAATCAATCAAGAGGAATCTATTATCACGTTGCCTTTCATGATTTACAAGCATCTAATTTCTTGACGGTCTTGCCTAATAGCCCAGAATTTGTTTCTAGAGAGCTAATGGCTGTTAGAGAAGTCAAGATGGATAAGTTTGTCTTAGTCAATACAGGCAACATAAAACCGCATATTTTGTTCTTACAAGAAATAGCGAATTACTGGCGAGCAGATTATCAGTTACGAACCAATCAAGAGATAATTTCTGAGCATGTAACACAATACTATCAAAATCAGCAAGAAGAGATCCAAGCTGTCTATGAAGCTTACTTTGAAGCGGTTATTCGCTATGGAACACATGAGGATCAAACCGCTGGGGACGAGTTTGCCTGTTATTTGATTCGAAAAATTATTCAAACATGGCTCAAGCAAGAAACAAAAATTCCGAGGATAGAATGGTTGACGGGTGATCGGAAAATCAAGGAGCAAGTCACAGAAATTTTCTCTATGGTAAGAGAAAAGATAGCAGCCTGGGAGGATCTATTGCTGAGATGCCAGCAGATTACATCATCCCTTCAGGATAAACGTGCGCAAAATGCTCGCTTTTTTAATGATATTTACCTCTCAGTAGCCGTTCAATGCAAAACGTTAAAAGCACTGCTCCATTTGTTAGACGCTTATCAGATGATTGATCGGGAAGAAATGGTTTTTGTATTTGTAAAAGTTTTCGATGCGTTAGAAGAAATCCATCAACTAATTCAAATACTGAAGGAAAATCCTAGTGATACATGGTATGATTTTTATGAAAATGACGGCTATACCAACCTAACATTGACAAAAGAGATGATCAAAAGTCTGTTGTCTTACATTCGCATCATTGGCGATGGTCCAGATCAAGATCAGTGGGAGAGAAAATATATTATGGATTCCACTGAATCAAGAGTTATGTTGCTTTCAAATACTAAAAAAGCGCTGACGGATGAAAAGTTAGCAAGAAAAATCAGAGTAAGTTTTAGAAAAATTCCTAAATAATATTAATTTGAGATGAAACGCCATTCAAAAGTTAGACTAAATATCTAACTTTTGAATGGCGTTTCATTTAGTATGCAGTTTTTATTAGAATTCACTAGGCGAATCGTCCAATTCCAGCACCATATTATACCAAGCAACATTTGCATGTTGGGAATCTGACAGCCCTTCTAGTTGATAGCCATGCTTTTTGTAATATGGAATCAATGATTTTAAACAAGTTAAGGTGATTCCTTTTCTGTTTTGAAGACAACATTGTTCTTCGAGAGCTGACAGTAGTTTACTACCAATCTGACAGTTTCTATAATCAGGAGCGACAGCTAAGCTCAGAATACTTTGGTAGCCACCAAAAGGCTGATTAGGACAAGTACTTTCAAAGAGATCGTCAGAGAGATAACGTTTAGAAATAATGGGCCCTACAATGTAGCCGATCGGACAATCCTTTTCATTTATAGCAACAATAAAACTGTCACTTATTGTATGTATTCGATCCATCATCGATGTTTTGGATGCTGCTTCATCAGCTGTAAATCCTGCATTTTCAATCTGCATGATTTGATCGATATCATCTTCTTTCGGTGGTCTGAAGAAAATGTTCATTCAATCACTCCCATCTTTATTCAAAAATAGTTTATCACATAATGACATATGACGTTTATATTTGAGAACGATAAAATTTAGAGACTCAAAATTCCTAGTACAGAATCGTTTTCACACTTTCAATCAAAAGAAACAAAAATAAGAATTAGTAGTGGTTAACTGAATGAGTTCTTATAAGAAAAAGTCAAATTAATGATAATAAATCGCAATTCTTCATTTTATTCTAACAAAATGACAATTTCCTTAGGTATTCATCACAAATCTATCACATTTCCAAGCTAAAGTTTGTTATTATCTGAAAATTTTCATCATTCAGATAAAAGCTTCTTCATTATGAGCAAATTTTTTATAGTTATTTGATAGAAAACAGGACGAGCGTATGTGTTTTCGATCCAAGTTACACGCCAATGCGTCTAATTTCTATATTTGCTGGTATGAAGAAGAGCGCAAAAAAAATCCTTAAGTTACAGGGGATGAAATGGAGGATAACATGAAAAAAAGGAAAACAAGCTGGGCTCTCGTATTGTTAACAAGTCTGATGGTATTAGGTGCTTGTGGTAGTGGAGGCCAAGACCCAACAGATAGTTCGGGAGGGAATGTGTCAGGGGGAGCTAGTTCTGATCCTAATGTATTAGTGGTCGCATCAGGTGCGGATCCAGTGACATTAGATATCCATCAAACGAACGACCAAGCAACTACCAGGGTAGCAAGACAGATTTACGAAACACTGATCAAACAGACCGACGATCTTGAGTTAGTGCCAGGGTTAGCAACAGAGTGGGAAGAAATTGAAGAGAACCTTTATGAGTTCAAGTTGCGAGAAGATGTTGTCTTTCATAATGGGGAAGCGATGACAGCTTCTGATGTTGCCTACACCCTTCGACGGGCGGTTGACTCACCTTCGATCAGTCATATCATTGGTTCGATCGATCCTGATACGATCGAAGTGATCGATGATCATACGATCCTTATCGGGACAAATGGTGCCTTCGGGCCTTTCTTGACTCATTTAGCACATCCTGCGGTTGGAATTTTGAGTGAGAAAGCTGTGGAAGAAGCTGGTGAAGATTATGGTATCAGCAGCGTTGTGGGAACGGGTCCCTTTGAATTTGTTGAATGGGCAACCGGTAGTCACGTGACGTTGGATCGATTTGACGATCACTGGGATGAGCCAGCGGGAATGGAAAGAATTGAGTTTCGGACAATTACAGATTCAAGTGTTCGTTTGATTGAACTAGAGTCAGGAACCGTCGATATTGTTTATGATATCGCTCCTTCTGATAATGAAAAGGTTGAAGAAAACGATGAATTGACTTTATTAGCGACAGAAAATTTAGGAACGGAATACTTAGGTTTCAACGTTCGAAATGATACACCATTGCAAGAAGTAGGGGTACGTCGCGCGATTGCCCATGCTATCGATGTCGAATCGATTATCCAAACGGTTCATATGGGGATCGGGACTCAAATGAGTGGACCGATCAACGAATTGGTTTTTGGATATAATGAAAACTTGGAAACTACTCCTTATGACGTTGAATTAGCAAAAGAACTATTAGCAGAAGCTGGTTATCCAGATGGCGGGTTCTCCCTTTCGTTGTATGTCGGTGATAACAATCAAGAACGAATCCGTGTCTCGCAGGTTGTTTCCGCTGCTTTAGAAGAATTAGGTATCACTGTTGAGGTCAACCAAATGGAGTGGGGAGCATTTTTAGATGCTGCAGCAGCTGGTGAACCAGATATGTTCTTACTAGGTTGGACAACGATCACAACAGATGCTGACTATGGATTGTATCCACTGTTCGATTCAAGTAGCTTTGGCGAAGCGGGAAATCGTACGTTCTATCATAATGAACGGGTAGATGAATTACTTGATGCAGCTCGTAGCACTTCTGACCAAGAGGAACGCTTGGCCTATTATCACGAGGCGCAAGAGATTATCAATGATGAGATGCCATGGGTTTACTTACAAACCAGAGAAAATGTTTCAGGTATCCGCAACTGGGTGCAAGGGTTCGAACATCATCCAACTGGAAGTTACTTCTTAGATACGGTGTCAAAAAACTAAATTGGATTGAGAGTAAAAAATAAAGAGCCGCAATGGCTCTTTATTTTGAGGAGATGAATAGATGTTCCAATATATTGTAAAACGAATTCTGTGGTTGTTTCCTATCCTGCTAGGCGTCTCTTTTATTGTATTTACGATTATGTATCTATCACCTGGAGATCCTGTAACGATGGTGTTGGGGGAAGGAGCGACTCCTGAACAATATGAGGCGATGCGTGTGCAAATGGGGCTTGACCGTAGTTTTATCGAACAATTTTTTCATTATATAAAAAATGTTGTTGTCGAATTTGATCTTGGGAGATCGTATGTTTCTGGCCGGGTGGTCATGGATGAAATCCTAGTCCGTTTGCCCAACACAATCAAATTATCAGTATGGAGTGTGTTATTTGCCTCGCTGATTGGTATTCCACTGGGAGTGATCTCTGCTTCGAGACCTTATTCCAAGGTTGATAATTTCGTGATGTTTCTTTCACTAGTTGGGGTTTCTATGCCAACCTTTTGGCAGGCACTCCTTTTAATTATTCTTTTTACTTCTACCCTGGGCTGGTTGCCAGCATCTGGTTTTGATACTTGGCAGCAAATGATCATGCCAGTATTTGCATTGGCTTCCTCATCAATTGGCACGATCGCCCGGATCACAAGGTCGAGTATGATGGACGTTTTAGACCAAGATTATATTCGTACGGCAAAAGCCAAAGTAGTAAATGGTTCAAAGGTGACGTTCCATCATGCTTTAAGAAATGCCTTGATTCCCGTAGTGACAGTCATTGGTTTGCAGTTTGGGGCTTTATTAGGTGGGGCTGTATTGACCGAGACTGTTTTTAGTATCAATGGGATCGGGACATTGATGGTGAATGCGATCCGTACAAGAGACACAATGATCGTCCAAGGCGGCGTTTTATTTATTGCATTTATTTTTACGATGGTTAATCTATGTGTCGATATTCTCTATGCATATATCGATCCGCGAATTAAAACCTCATATGATTAAGGGAGGAACTCATGTTTTCTAGAAAAAAGGCCATAGCGAAAACGCAAGCACTTGCAGGCGTACCAGAAGGATCGAAACAAGAGATTTGGCTTTCCTTAAAAGCAAATCGCCGAGCAATGTTTGGGTTACTATTTATCACGTTACTGACGATTACTGCGATTTTTGCAGACTTTATAGCTCCCTATGGCATGAGGGAGCAAAATCTAGCCAATGCATTGCAATTTCCAAGTCGTTCTCATTGGTTTGGGACAGATGACTTGGGACGTGACGTATTGTCTCGTTTGATTTACGGCACGAGAATATCGCTGACTGTAGGCGTTTGTGCGGTGTTACTGGCACTCTTTTTTGGTGGCATCTTAGGTGTCTTATCCGGTTATTTCAGAGGTTGGATCGATACGCTGATTATGCGTTTTTGTGACATCTTACTATCCATCCCTTCTATTTTGTTGGCAATCGCCATCGTGGCTTCTTTGGGATCCAGTCTGCCGAACATGATCTTGGCGATCGGGTTGGCGAATATCCCCATTTTTGCTCGTATTATTCGGGCAAGTGTGATGGCGGTCAAAGAGAAGCAATTTATTGAAGCTGGAAAAGCGCTGGGCGCAAATAATGGATTGCTGATTTTTAAACACATCTTGCCAAATATCCTTTCACCAGTCATCGTGCATTCATCAATGGGCGTTGCCACAGCAATTTTATCTGCTGTTGGCTTAGGATTTATTGGCTTAGGTATGGAGGCTTCCGTTGCGGAATGGGGAACGATGTTAAATTTTGGACGAGGCTATATCCGAACACATCCCTACCTGACGATTTATCCAGGGATCGCGATCATGTTGACCATTTTATCCTTCAATTTGATCGGTGACGGAATCCGAGATGCCATCGATCCGAAGATGAGAGAGAGGTAAGCAGTTATGGACACGATCATGCGCGTCAAGAATCTACAAAAGTATTTTCCTGTAAAGAAGAAAAACTTTTTTGGGGTGGGAAAAGACTATGTGAAAGCAAATAAAGATCTTACGATCGATATATATGAAGGAGAAACATTAGGCATCGTCGGTGAAAGTGGCTGTGGAAAATCGACCTTTGGACGCACGATTATTCAGCTCCAACGACAAACCGGAGGCTCGACCCTTTACTATGGAGAGACGATCGAAGATTTCATGCCTCGTTACGTAAAAAAAGTCTATCAACAACTGCCACAAAAGATGAAACAGTTTACTGATTCTGTCAATGAGCTCCAGTCGATCGAATCAAAACTTGCTACCGATTCAGCTGCTGATGTAGAAGCAACAACGGAACGGTTGCGTCTAAAGAAAATCGCTTTTGAAAATGAATATGGCAATACCCTACGATTAGTCGGAGGCTTAATTTTGCATGATGATCTACAAAAGGTCAGTAAGCTTCTTTCGTCTCGTTACGAAGCTGCAGCAAAAGTTGCCGCTAGCAAGCGAGCGTTAACGTTTAATCAGCAAAAACAAGCGATGAATGGGGCAGTGGATCAAACAGAGCTCATGAACTTGGAAAAAACGATCGCTGAACAACAAAATGATTTAGCAGCTATTGATAAGCAAGTCGAACAACTAAAAAATGAAGTCATGAACAAAAAAGACTTCTCATACTACGAAGAGCAGCTTGATTCTGGCATCGATCTAGCTGCTTTGACTAAAAAGGAATCAAGAGTTTTACGAAAAGACCTGCAAATTATCTTTCAGGACCCTTACTCCTCACTAGATCCACGGTTAACAGTGGGTGATATTATTGGAGAAGGTTTGTTGATACACAAATTTTTTGCTAGTAAAAAGGACCCAAACCATGAAACCTATATTCTTGATATCATGGAAAAATGCGGGTTAAAGAAAGAATTTATTCATCGCTATCCGCATCAATTTTCTGGTGGACAACGACAACGAATCGGGATTGCTCGTGCCTTAGCTTTAAAGCCCAAATTCATTGTTTGCGATGAAGCTGTTTCAGCGTTAGATGTTTCGATTCAGTCACAGATCATCAATTTGCTTCATGATTTGCGGGAAGAACTCAATTTGACTTACTTGTTTATCACCAATGATCTTGGAGTCGTAAAATTTATTTCTGATCGGATCGGTGTGATGTATTTTGGACATCTTGTAGAATTAGCTTCAGCTGAGACGATTTTTTCTAACCCGATCCATCCGTACACACGGCAATTATTAAATGCCATTCCAACGCTAGACGAAGAGTATCGACCATGGCCTCTTGATGAAACCCATCCTGATTTGGCATTCAACTATTCAAAAGAAACCGATGCTGATCCAGATTGGGTAGAAGTCGAGCCGAATCATTTTGTGAAGTGTACGCGAAAATAGTTTTTTTAGAACATAGGAATTGAAACATGGTTGATGAGTCAATCAATCGAACCATAAGCATGATACGATTGGTTTAATGGGAAAAAATCAAAAGGAGGTCCAGATGGATTTACTAGAAGTTGATAATCTGCATACGTATTTTGATACGAAACGGGGCACTGTCAAAGCTGTCAAAGGCGTTACTTTTTCATTAAAAAGAGGGAAGACATTAGGAATCGTTGGAGAAAGTGGGAGTGGCAAAAGTCAAACAGCCATGTCGATCCTTCAACTTTTTCAGCGAAATCAATATATAGCGGAAGGGCAGATCCGTTTTGATGGAAAAAATATCCTCGAATTAAGCAAAAAAGAGCTTTTGAAAATTCGTGGAAATGATATTTCAATGATCTTTCAAGAGCCTATGACAAGTTTGAATCCGGTATTTACAATCAAAGCACAACTGACAGAAGCCTTGAAACTTCATCAGCACGTCGACAATAAGACGGCGACTTTACGGGCATATGAGCTGTTAGAAGCTGTCAAGATCACAGATCCTAAACGAGTAGCCAAGCAATATCCTCATCAGTTATCTGGAGGAATGAGTCAGCGGGTAATGATCGCAATGGCATTAGCCTGCAATCCGAAGCTATTGATTGCCGATGAACCGACTACCGCACTCGATGTGATCATCCAAGCAGAAATCCTTAAGTTAATGAATGAGTTAAAAGACAAGCTGGATACAAGTATTTTATTTATTACCCATGATTTGGGTGTCATTAGTAAAATGGCCGATGATGTGATCGTGATGCATGGGGGAAAAATCGTCGAGAGTGCCCCAATCAATGAGATATTCAAAAATGCTTACCATCCGTACACAAGGCGCTTACTTGCTGCGTTTTTAAGAACCGACATTCGAAACAAGAAAACAGCGCCTGATGATTTTTACAGTAAGGAAAACAATGTCTTTGATTTCACCACATTTAAAGCAGAAGAAACAGCGGACCCGGATTGGGTTCAGGTAGGAACAAATCATTTTGTCGCTGCCAGTTTGAGAAAAATCGATAACTAAATGAAAAAGTCGTAAAACAAAGCTTTGTTTACGACTTTTTTCAGTATGCTGGGAAGGAAGACTTTTTGTGAGGAAGTTGTGAGAAAGATGTAAAAAATAGGGGAAGGTTTGCTCAAGAGCCTTGCCTTAAAGTCCACTTCAAGAATTATACTGGAACTACCATTTTTGGTGGGAAAAGAAAGGAGCAATTCAATGAACAAATGGACAAAAGGACTTTTTCTGACAATGATTTTTCTAGCAGGATGCAGCAGTGATTCAATGAATGACGAGCCAGACATTGGTACAACGGAAACAAGTACTAGTGACACCGTTACGCAACAAATGAGAGAAACAGGGATTGATGGGGAGTCCGATATTTTGATTGCCTATTTCATCAGACCAGAAAATTTAGAGCATGAACCAGCGGTCGAAGCAGTTTCTGGAAGTAGTTTTAATGTAATCGATGACACCTTAGTAGGAGATGTCCAGGTGATAGCAGAAATGATCGCTGAACAGACCGGCGGTGCGTTGTTCTCGATTCAAACAGAAGTAGGTTACCCTAACGTTTACGATGAACATACAGCTTTAGCGACTAGAGAAGTGGAAGAAGATGCCCGACCAATGTTGATGACTGACGTTGCCGAAATGACTGAAGTGGATGTTCTCTTTATCGGCTTTCCCGTTTGGTGGAACCGTGCCCCAAGAGCCGTTTTAACATTTCTTGAAACCTATGATCTTACGGATAAACAAATCATTCCTTTTGCAACCCATGGGGGAAGTGGACTGACCAATAGTCAAAACGAACTTCAAACGTTGTATCCAGCGTATGACTTTCTGGAAGGCTTTGCAGCAAGAGCGGGAAGTGTTGAAGAGGCTGAACCGAATCTGTTGAATTGGCTCGATGAACTAGGATATTAGCAAAATTCAAGTTTAGTAGCCGTTTCTCAATTGGCTACATGTTCATGATGTACCACAAACCGAAATAATCATAATATAATTATGGTAAACCAATGCAGTTGATTTATGAATCATTTGGGGATGCGCTGATGGATTAGAAGCAAAAGCTCCTACTTATTCCCGAGAATAGTCAGTTTTTCCGATGTATTCGTTCTAGGTTGACTACAATTCTGTTATTTCGGATAAGAAAGGTAGATCATGACCAAAGAGACGATGGAAAGAATCACACCAATGACCGACAATGGCAATACAGGACCATTCCACGGACGTTTATTCAGCAACGCACGCACTCTAAAGATGAATCCTGCAAGTCCGAGTAAAGCGATCGCTACACAAAATAAAAGAATTGATAAATTTAACATTGTATTCCTCCAAATCATTGTATGAGGACTCATACCAAGATACTCATATATCCTACGCCAAAAGCCGTAAAAAGCAAGCAGCTGACATAACTGTTCGTTTAAGCGAACAGTTTTTACATGTCGTTGACGAATCTTTTTACAATTCTGCAATTTCCTACGCTTTTTTAGCTAGATTCGCTGGAACAGTAATTCTTTGTTATCATAAGAATTGAAAAGGAGACTGGAGAGGGAGGTTCCCTTTTGTTTCGAACACCTTGAATGCACAAGAAAAAATGAGGAGGAGATTTTGTGGAAATTCGGTTATTAAAATATTTCTACACGATTGCGGAGGAAGGGACGATTTCTCAAGCTGCAGAAGTGCTCCACATCACACAACCGACATTGAGTCGACAATTAAAAGAATTAGAAGACGAGTTAGGGACGGCACTATTCACTCGTGATAATCGTAAAATGGTTTTAACGGAAGCGGGGCGTTTTTTTAAAAGCCGTGCGGAAGAGATTTTGAGTTTGACAGACCAGACAATGCAAGCGTTTGAAGATCGTAAAAAACATTTATTTAGCGGTCACTTCACGATTGGTTGTGTGGAAGCAGATAATTCCGATACGCTTTCCTTGATGTTGGAAGAATTTATCAATGATTATCCGGATGTTCGCTTTCATATTCATAGTGGTACCGGAGATGATATCAGCGATCGTCTAGAGAAAGGCTTGTTGGATCTAGCGATCTTGATCGAACCGATTGAAATCGAGAAGTATGAAAAAATCGTTCTACCACGAAAAGAAACATGGGGCTTTTTGACTTCGGCTGATTCTTTTCTTGCGCATAAAGAAGAAATTACACCCGAAGACATCAAAGGTGTTCCTTTATTGATCTCCAAGCGTCCAGAAGTACAGCAAATGTTCAGCCAATGGTCGAAGACACCAGTGGAAGAGTTGCCGATCGTGGGTACCTACAATTTAATATTCAATGTCTTTTCCTTAGTAGAAAACCATGTTGGTTCGGCACTGACTGTTAGTGGCGCTGTTGGTCAGCGAAGGAATGAGGCAATCAAGTTTCTGCCTTTAGTACCACAAATCGAGACCAGCTGTGTATTGGTTTGGAAAAAGAATCGTGTACTGTCTCCAGTCGTTATCGAGTTTATTCGACGATTTCGCGATTCCTTTCAATAGTCTCAGTGTAAACATCAAAAGAAGCGGTGATATCCGCTTCTTTTTTGTATATCGAAACCAGCTATGCTTTGTAAGCATAAGGTCTTGTGTGAAAAAGCATTAGCCAATCCAACTCGATTGGCTTACCATTAAATCTATCAGGAAACAAAGAGTAGGAGGTGACACAATGGCGGCAATACTTGTTTGTTCACGAGCTGGTGAAAATCTGATTGAGGGACAGCTCAAAAAACTGGGCATAGGAAATACGCAGATTCTAGCAGAGAAGCTGTCAGAGCAGCTGCAATGCCCCCTTTATACCCTTGCCCCTGTGGAACCTTATCCTGAAAGCTATCAGGCGATGGTCGAACAAGCACAAAAAGAAAAAGCTACTAATGATTTTCCCCGTCATCAAACAGTACCGTCTGCGTTTTTTAAAGAACGGGTACTATTTGTTGGATTTCCCAACTGGTGGGGGAGCTATCCGAGGATCGTGGCGAGTTTTTTAAAAGACCATCATTTCGATGGGAAGATTATTTTTCCCTTTTGTACTCATGAAGGCTCAGGATTCGGCAATAGCCTAGAAGACTTTAAAAAAACTTGTCCTGAAGCCCTCATTTATCCTGGATTAGCCATCCGTGGTTCACGAGTGAATAAGGCGGATACTGCCATTCAAAATTGGGTGAGCCAGCATTTTATCACAATAGAAGAAGGAGTCGATCGATATGGTAAAGAAACAAACTGCAGGAAGAGATAATCTAGGGACATTTGCGCCGAAATTTGCGCAATTAAATGATGATGTGTTATTTGGTGAAGTTTGGTCACGTGAGGAAGAATTGGCTCCTCATACAAGAAGTTTATTAACGATATCTGCCTTGATTTCGGGTGGCAATTTTGAACAATTGACTGCCCATCTGACGATTGGCAAGGAAAACGGGATCACTGTAGAGGAAATTGCAGAAGTAATCACTCATCTGGCTTTCTATGTTGGCTGGCCCAAAGCTTGGTCTGCTTTTAACATCGCCAAAACGGTTTATCAAGAAGAGCTAGCTGAATTGGAGGAAAAATAAATGTCAGAACTCGATGCAGCAAAAGAAGCTGGAATCTTTTCATTAGGCAACACAAATGACGCCTATGCACAATATTTTAGCGGTCAGAGTTACTTGAATCCTTTAGTAGCTGATCCAGCGATTCCAGTCAACGTTGGCAATGTGACTTTTGAACCAGGTTGCCGCAACAATTGGCATCGGCATATCGATGGTGGGTATCAATTGTTGTTGGTGACTTCAGGAGAAGGCTGGTACCAAGAAGCAGGAAAGAAACCGCAAAAACTTACTGTTGGTGATGTCGTAGTCATCAAGGAAGGGGTCAAACATTGGCATGGTGCAGCAAAAAATAGTTGGTTTGCCCATGTAGCGATTACTGCTGGTGCTTCAGAATGGTTAGAAGCAGTCAGTGATGAAGAATACGATCAATTGCCCGATGCATAAGCGATGATAAGGCAGCCGTACTGGAAGGCGTGTAACAAATCTTATGGGGTCTCACCTGACTGGGGCAGCCAATAGTGTGGCGAGTCAAAAGAGATCGGAGTGATCAATGTGAATGAATGTACGGTCGAGCCGATGATTCAACCTTTGTAAATAGGAGAGAAAAAAGAAGCGTCCACTTGCACAGCTAACGTGCGAATGGACGCTTCTTTTTGTTTAGCCAAGATAAAATTCAATCAACGTTTTTGCAATCAATTTTGTCATGGGATGACCTTTAGTAAAGCTTGATGCCAAATAGATCGTCCTTGATAAGGGAAAATCTGCTAGTTCACGTAAAACGAAAGGTGCCTGATCTTCATAGCCCCAAGTAATTTTAGGAAAGAACGTGATTCCTAGTCCTTGATTGATGAGGGAGCGCAGCGTCGCCGGATCGTCCGTCGTTGAACCGATAGCCAAACTGATTTTTTTTGCTTCAAAAGTTTCGTCGATGGTTCTACGCAGCGGGCTGTTTTCAACCAGCATCAGCAAAGGCACGTGTTGGATATCGGCAACTTGCAAGTCTTTTTTTTTCTGCCAAGGGATGCTTTTTCGGGATCGCCAGTAAGATTGGTTCCGTGAATATTGGCAGATTGGTCAAGCCGTTCTTTGGCTCAGAGGTAATGTAGAAGGCTTGTTCTTTGTTGGTCTCCTTACTGCCGTGCTGCTTGATCGAAAGTTGGATCTCAGGGTGCTTTTCAACGAATGTCGCCACCAAGTTGGGCAAGGAAACAGAAGCGACTTCAGAGTAGATCGTCACTGCAGGGACCATTTCTCCATTTAATGCTTGGATCGCACTCATTCCTTCGTCGAAACGTGCTAACGTCTCAACGACATAGGGATAAAATTCTTCAGCATACATCGTCAACTCGATATGCCGACCGGCATGATAGAACAAAGGAACGCCTAGTTCACTTTCTAGGTGTTTCATGGCACGGCTCAAGGCAGGTTGTGAGATGTATAATTCTTGTGCAGATTGGGTAATATTTTTCGATTCGGCTACTTTTTTAAAGTAGCGTAAATGATCAAGGTTCATCAGATACTCCTCTTTCCATACCTTTTGGTTATGGATATTCACGAAACTGGTATTTTTTATTATAACAAACTTCCGTTATTATGACACAGGAAAGAGAAATTGTTTAGGAGGTGTTTCATGAGTACAGGTTTCTTATACCCAGGACAAGGCAGTCAGACCAGCAAGATGCTTGAGGACGTGCCTGCCAGTTATTTCCATCGGCTAGAACAGGCGACAGGCTTTGATTTACACCCTGTATCGGGGGGTCTCAAACAAGATACCGTCTCTATTCAGTTGGCCCTTTTAGTAAAAGCGGCTTTTTACACGGACCAGATGAAAGCATCTGGTGTGCAACCTCAGCTTGTGGCGGGGCATTCGATTGGCGCTTTTTCCGCTGCGTTAGCTTGTGAAAGCTTGAGTTTCGAAAATGCCGCTAGCTTGGTCTATCATCGGGCGACATTGATGAAAGAAGCCTATCCGACTGATTATGCCATGGGGGTACTGGTTGGTGTAACGAGAAGTGAAGCAGAAGCGCTCGTGGCAAAAACATTTGATCCTGCTGCTCCCGTCTATTTATCAAATGAAAATTTCCCCATGCAGCATACGATCTCTGGTCATATCAAAGGCTTGCGCAAGACGCTAGCTCAAGCGAAAGATTATCATGCGCAAACCGCCAAACTTTTAGCAGTGCCTGTCCCGTCCCATTGTGTGTTGATGGCAGAACCCGTGAAACGGTTTGCGCCATTTATGAACACGGTATTCCTTGATGTGCCTATCTGTCCGTACCTCAAAAATACGGATGGTCGGATGACCATGAACCCTGAAGAGATCCGTCGAGATTTGCTGCAAAATATTGCTTATCCGGTGCAGTGGAACAAGATCATGGATGTTGCCTACGAAGCAGGACTTGATTTGGCTCTTGAATTTCCTCCTGGCAATACCCTAACAAAACTGATCCAAGCAAAATTTGGTGAAAACAAAGCGATCCGTGTGATCAATTTGGATCAACATGGCTTGGATGATGCTTTATTCCTATATCAAAAATGGAGATGAATAGAATGGAAAAACCTGCAAGAAACTGGGCAAGTAAACGTGAAAAGAAGGCCCAAACCATGAAAAAAATCGAGCATCTTCTCGATGGAAAATATGTCCCAACGGAAGCGATCATTGAAGTCTTAGAACAGTTGATCCGTCCGGGAGACAAAGTGGTCCTTGAAGGCGACAATCAAAAACAAGCAAGCTTCCTATCAAAAAGCTTAGAACAAGTCGATGCTCAAAAAGTCAATAATTTGCATATGATCATGTCGAGTATCTCCCGTCCAGAACATTTGACGATATTTGAAAAAGGCATTGCAGCGAAAATCGATTTTTCTTATGCAGGCGCACAAAGTACGCGCGTTGCCCAAATGATTGAAGACAAAACTATGAAATTAGGGGACATTCATACGTATTTGGAATTATATGGTCGCTTATTTATCGACTTGATTCCGAATGTGGTCCTTGTGGCGGCGGACAAAGCCGATCGCCAAGGAAATCTTTATACAGGTTACAATACGGAAGAAACGCCAACGATCGTCGAAGCAGCAGCCTTTAAAGATGGGATTGTGATCGTCCAAGTTAATGAAGTGGTCGATCGTTTGCCGCGGGTCGACATTCCCAGCGATTGGATCGATGTCGTCGTGGTAGCAGACCAACCGTATCAATTAGAAGCCCTCTTTACGAGAGATCCACAGAACATTACGGAATTACAAATTTTGATGGCGATGATGGCATTAAAAGGAATCTATGCAGAACATGAAGTACAATCGTTGAATCATGGGATTGGTTTTAACACCGCTGCGATCGAGTTACTTTTACCAACCTATGGAGAAACGCTTGGAATCAAAGGAAAAGTAGCGAAAAACTGGGTCTTGAATCCTCATCCAACGATGATTCCAGCTATCGAATCTGGTTGGGTCGAAAGCATCCACAGTTTTGGTGGGGAAGTTGGTATGGAAAAATATATTGCCGCTCGACCCGATGTATTCTTTGTCGGAAAAGACGGCACGATGCGCAGCAATCGAGCATTATCACAAACTGCAGGTCAATATGCCATCGATATGTTTATCGGTTCGACCTTACAACTAGATTATCATGGAAATTCTTCTACAGTGACGAAAGGCCGCTTATCTGGGTTTGGTGGTGCACCAAATATGGGGCATAATCCGGGGGGCCGTCGGCATTCGACTCCAGCTTGGCAATCCTTGCGGGATGAAACAGATCCTTTAGCAAAAGGACAAAAATTAGTCGTTCAAATGGTTGAAACGTATGGGTCCAATAAAAAACCTGTTTTTGTAGAAACGTTAGATGCGTTGGCTGTCCAAAAGCAAGCTGGTTTAGCCAATGCCCCAATTATGATCTATAGCGAAGATACGACGCATATCGTGACAGAAGAAGGCATCGCTTATCTTTATAAAGCAAACTCAAAAGAGGAAAAACAAGCAGCCATCGCAGCCATCGGCGGTGTAACTCCACTAGGAATGACCAGCACAAAAGCTTCTCTGGATGCCTTGCGCAAAGCGGGGATCGTGAAATTACCAGAAGACTTAGGGATCAAACGCAGTGATGCCAAACGATCATTGCTAGCAGCTCAAACCGTTGATGATTTGATCGAATGGTCCGATGGGTTGTACGAACCGCCAATGAAATTCAGAACGTGGTCTTAATAAGAGCAAGAGGAGAGAAGAAGAGATGGAAAAATTAGCTTATACGTATCAAACAACGAAACCAGTCACCAAAAAAGTCCATGTTGGCGTGGTGGGTTCTGGTGACTTGGAAATTCTGCTTTTTCCAACAGACAAACAAGAAACCACCGTTTCAGTTTGTACAGGAAGTGACGGCTTTGGCGATGTGTGGCAAAATGTCTTGACGCGTTTTTTTGAGCGCTATCCAATCAGTGCGCAAATAGTGATCAACGACTTTGGCGCCACTCCCGGTGTGGTTTACCTACGATTAACCCAAGCAATGGAGGAACTAGCAGATGAAGAATAGTTTTGTAGAATTAAATGCTCGAGAACGGGTGCACGCCTTATTGGATGCCAAGAGCGGTCGTGAATTGATCGATCCATTCGACCAAATGATCGCACCCAATCTGGTGGCTCAAGACATCGTGCCACAAAGCGATGATGGGATCGTTGTGTGTCGTGGAACGATTTCTGGAGAAAACGTAGTCGTGATCGCTATGGAAGGGAAATTCCAAGGTGGCGGGATCGGTGAAGTTTCTGGTGCTAAAACCATCGCTGCATTGACGCATGTGTTGGAAGAAAACCAAAAGGGCAATCCGATCACACCGATCATCATCCTCGATACTGGTGGGGTACGCCTCCAAGAAGCGAATTACGGCTTATTGTCGATCGCAGAAATCGGCAATTTGATCGTTGCAATAAAATCGTATGTGCCAGTGATTGGTTTAGTGCCAGGTCGGGTGGGTTCTTTTGGCGGTATGTCGATTACCTCAGCACTTATGAGTTACTTGATAGCGACGAAGAAAGCCCGTATCGGTTTGAACGGTCCTGAAGTCATCGAGCAAGAAGCTGGCGTGAGAGAATTTGATTCCAGTGATAAAGATTTGATTTGGAATACCATTGGCGCCAAACAACGTTTGGAAGCACAGATGATCGATGAACTAGTGACTGACAGTGTCGAATCGATCCAAGAAGCTGTGATTGCGGCGATGGTTGAAAAGAAAGACAGTCATCGCAGCGAAAAAAGTGGTTTTTATCTTTCTCTTTTAAACAAACTTGATCTATCAAAACCGCTGGCTATCGAGGCATTCAATAAGGCTATTGCAGCGCATAAAGCAACTGAAGTGGCACCTATTACTGTAACAGAAGGCCAAGAAGCTGCTGCTGACAGTATCGGTTATCATTGGTTTTCAGCATTGACGAATCTGCAGTTCCCAACCTCAACTAGTGCAACAGTCTATGCAGCTGCATCTGACCTTTTTACTGAAGAAGTCGTTGTTACAGCAATCGTGCCAAACCCAAATAATCCGATGTATCGGGTACGCAATGGAGAAGTTGGTTTAGTCGAAGGGTACGAGATGGGCCATCTGTTAGAAACTGTTTATCACGAAGACAAAGATAAAGCAATCAAACGGCCAATCGTTGCGGTCATCGATGTCCCTAGCCAAGCGTATGGCTATAATGAAGAATTGATTGGTATTCATGCAGCTTTAGCAAATAGTGCGGCAGCTTATGCCAAACTACGCCATGCGGGTCATCCAGTAATCGGTTTTATCGCTGGTAATGCGATCTCTGGGGCTTTCTTAGCGCATGGCTTGCAATCAAGTCGTCTGATCGCATCAAATAGTGAAAAGATCACTGTTCAAGCAATGTCAAAAGAAAGTGCAAGTCGAGTCACCAAACGGTCGATTGCAGCGATTGAAGCCGCGGCGGAAAAAGTACCAAGTATTGCTTATGATATCAAAAATTATACGAAACTTGGGGCAATCTTCACTTTCTTATCCTCCATTACGGATCAGTCTGTCACCTCTGAAAGCAAAGCGACTGTAATTGAAGCGATCAATGAGGCGATTGATGATGTGCGTAAAACGAATGACACGATGTTGACCAGTCGCTACACCAATCCGATCGCTAAAAAGAGCGGCCGGCTGGAAACGAATAACGTATTTGAAAAAATGAATGCAGAATGGAATGAGTAACGAATGAACCGTGCCCACGATATCGTTCAATTAGATAAAGAAGTTCTTGATATGATTGATATTCCCAAATGGTTTTCTGAAAAAGAACAGCTTTTTGCGACCGTCCGTCGTGGGAAACCCCGTAACCCCAGCTATTTACCAGTGGGGTTGCGCGGGGAAAAGCGGCAAGAACGGTTTGCCTTTGAGGCACCCTGCAACATGATCAAACGAACGATCCATCCTTGGGAATTGATCACTCGTGAGAGCTTTCGTTTCAATGAAGTAGCCAATTATCCAGTTTACCGCAGCTATCAACAAGCACGGCTTTTATTGAAGCACTATTCTTGGGGAATCGGTGGCAGCTTGGGTTTTGAATTGGCTGCAAAACAGGCAGCAATCAAGCCGACCAGTGATTTAGATCTGTTGCTTTATGCCGACACGAAAGAAAAGCTGCCACTGGAACTATTGGAAAAGCAGGCAGCCTTTTTTCAACAGATCGATGTTCAAGTTATCACAAAACAAGGCGGGTTTGCCTTAAAGGAGTATTTGGAACATCCATCAAAAAAAATCTTAGTAAAAACAGACGAAGGGCCAAAACTCACCACTGAGATTTGGTAATTATTAGAAAAGTGAGCGAAAAACATGTTTGAGAACAACGATTTAAAAATCAACATCAGTGATTTCCAAAAAGTATTTGCCGTGACAGCAGTAATGATGCAAACGATTTTGACTTTTGCCTTATCCAATACCCAAGATGAAAAGACTGCAGCATTCATCGGTACCTTTTATGTCTTGGTGAAATTTACCGCACCCCTGTTTATTTTTGCTATTGTTTATAACATGGTTAAGACTAGTCAACATCTGTCTTATCTAGAATTTTTGAAAGAAAAGTTTTTGAACTTGTCGTGCCATATGTGCTTTGGACGACGGCTTATTTATGGCTGTTTCCCGCTGTCCAACAAGGAAAACCTTATACTGACACAGCAACGTTTTTACTGAAATATGTGACGGGGGATGCGGCGCCACACTTATAGTATACGATCATGATGCTGCAGATCCAATTGTTGATGCCGTTTTTTGTCTGGTTAGGCTACAAAGTGTTGACGAAGAAAAAAGCTGTTTGGCCAGTATTGATCGTCGCAACTGCTTTGTATGTCGTTTGGTATGTATTTTATGATCGCCAAGTTTTTGAAGGACCGCATCATGAAAGCTGGTATTTATTGGATCGGTTTGTCTTTAGCTTTGTGATCTACGGGATCTATGGCGAAGCCGCTTTGATTTATCACGCAACCGTTTATCGCTTCCTATACAAGATTCGCTACGCTTTCTTGCCAGTGGGCTTAGCATTAGGGCTATTATCTGCCAATCATCTGCTACATTATGCAGGTGATCTAAGTTTCGCTCATGCACCGTATTTAAATACATTGCAAAGCTTATATAGCTTAGTATTGATTTTTGCAGTCTTTATGTTTGGATCAACCATGATCAAAAACAATGCCCCACAGTTAGGGACGTTTAAGTGGCTGTCTACTTATGCGTATCGAACCTATCTTGCCAATGTTTTTGTCTTTCAAGTCTTGTTGCTATGCTTCAAAGATTTGTTGCTGCAACTGCCAATGGGCATCATGATCATCGTCGCTTATTTGGCAACTGCCAGCTGTGGTTTTTTAACAAGCTATGTTTTGCATGTTTTATGGGTAACGATCAAAGGTCAAATCAAAAACTAGAGGAGGAGTTGGATGTTTGCATTAGCTGTAGAAGAAAATTGTCGACGACTCGCCCAATTGGTAGAAGAAGCCTTGATTGCAGAAGTGACATTGTCCCCAAAACCTGGGTTAGTGGATGCCATTGATTCAGGTGCCCATCACGATATGGATCAAGCACTCTTTCTACGATCAGCTCGAGCATTGACGCCATACTTTGAAGAAATGGCCTTGGTGTCTTGGGGAAGCAGCATGTCTCAAGAGTTGCGGGAAGCAATCGCTGCCATCGGTCGGAAGGCAGAACAGGCGATGTTGGCAGCCACTGGTGGCATCAACACTCATAAAGGGGCCATCTGGGCACTAGGCTTGCTCATCAGCGCCGTCAGTAGCCAACTTAGTCGCAAACAACGGATTTTTTTACCAGAAGTCTTTTCTGACATCCAGCTTCTCACTGCATTTCCTGATCGTGCGCTGATTCAACAAACAGAAAGTCATGGCAAAACTGTTCAAGCCAAATATGGACATCTCGGTGCGTATGGGGAAGCTGCTGCTGGGTTCCCTCATGTTCAAATCGCTCTAGCAGATTATTTTTCTCGGGATTGTTCCAATGAGACCAAAAAAAGGCTCCACATGCTGTTGGCGATCATCGCTACGCTGGACGATACGTGTATTTTATACCGCAGCAATCAAGAGGTACTGGCACTGGTTCAGCAACTCGCACAAAAAGCCAATCAGCAAGCGTTGCCGAACCCAGCATTTCATGCACTAGCAGCCTTCTGCCAGTCAGAAAATGTGTCTCCAGGCGGCAGTGCTGATCTGTTGGCTGCCAGCTTCTTTTTATTGTCCATCAACTCGGTTTTACCCGTAAACGAAGGAAAGACCGTTTACCAATAACTCTTTTCCTTAGAAGAAAGGCAACGATTCTTCTAAGGATTTTTTGTTTCATTTTTTCGCTCGATTAAGAAAAATAAAATCTCTTGCTATTTGCATAGTTTAATGATTAGATAATTCTTAGGCACTACTGAAATGCTTCGTTGCTCCATTGCAACGAATAAAGGAGTTACAGATGAAATACTATAATGCTTTTCTTCAAAATCTTGTGTTGCGGCGCTGGACTGTCCTGTTTATGCTTGCGGGCATTCTTTTTTTGTTTCGCAGTCTGATGACCATTCTTTTGCTGACCTTTATCTTTACGTATCTGATTTATCGGCTGGTTCTTTTGCTCCATCGAAAAAGCCATCTGCCCATCAAGCTTACGAGCATCCTGACCTACAGCTTGATTGTTTTTATTCTTTATTTAGTAGCAACAAATTATGTACCCATCATCATCAAACAATCCGTCCAATTAGTCAATTCCGTTGCTGATTTCTACCAACGGACAGACTCCAATAATGAATTGATCGAATATGTCTTGAATTTATTGCAGACCAGCGAATACATCCAGAAATTACAAAGCGGCGTTCTAGTCGTGATCAATTATCTGTATAATTTCGGTGAGTTGGCGTTGACTGTGCTGATCTCCTTTCTGCTTAGCTTCTTCTTTATGATCGATAACAAAAAGACCGTTGCGTTTTCTCGGCTGTTTTTGCAAGGGCGAGGGGCGTGGTTCTTTGAAGATGTTTACTATTTAGGAGCTAAGTTTACGCGGGCTTTCGGAAATGTGATCGAGACGCAGTTGGTGATCGCCTTAGTCAATACAGCGATCACTGTTTTCGCCTTAGCGGTGATGGGCTTTCCGCAGCTGTTGAGTTTGGCGTTGATGATTTTCTTTCTCAGCTTGATTCCTGTTGCTGGTGTGATCATCTCGTGTATTCCATTGACGTTTATTGCCTATTCTATCGGCGGATTTAATGACGTGATCTACATTCTATTGATCATAGTGTTTGTTCATGCGTTGGAATCCTATATCTTAAACCCGCGCTTGATGGCTAATAAAACAGAGATCCCGATGTTTTACACGTTTATTCTCCTGTATCTTAGCGAACATCTCTTTGGCTTGTGGGGCTTGATCATCGGGATCCCATTGTTCACTTTCTTTTTAGATTTAATGAATGTGAAAGAGATTCCGCGATTGCGTAAAAAATCCCATGACACCTTGCAGGACCAATAAAAATGATTGCTATAAAGGATGGCAATTGATAGAAAAAACCATCTCTGCCGATGAAAGGCGAGATGGCTTTTTTATTTCGCAGCAATTTTTTTCGTAAAGGAGACAAAGCAGATTGCTGAAGAGGGGCTTTGAAACATCCCTGTTGCTGAATACCCTAACGAGTGATAAAAGTGAACCAGCTTAGGTTATTGCAGGATCGTATTCAAACGTAACGTATCTGTTTGAACGAGCCTTTCAATCAAGGTCATTGCTTGTCTACCAATCCCGCGGTTCTCGTAGGAGGGAAGAAGGGCGATGGAAGATAGCTTCGTCGTATGTTCCTGCTCAACCGTCAGTTTTACAAAGCCCACGGTTTTCTGAGCGGTCATGATTAAATAATAAGTGGTATTCGACGCAGAAAACTTTGCGTTTAGCTTCTCGAAACTTTGTAAATAGGGAGAAGTTTCTTTGTCTTGATAACGGAGAAAGAGTGGTTTGAAGGCCGCTTTTTGTATCAAGTAGATTGAAAGCAGATCGGAAAGCTTCGCTTCTTTAAGCTGAATGAGCATGCACACCTCCATAAAAAATCAGACATCATTTATTGAAAGACATTGATTCGGCTTAGCAGATCCTGATGGAAAAGCCATCGATTAGCAGTCTTTCATTGGCTCGTTTCTGTTTTGATCCTTCCCTCAACCACAGGTTCACAAACGAAGAGATCCGCAGGGGTTCGTGCCGTCGTTGTTTTATTGAAAAAGATCATTTATCGATGTCACTAAGTCGTCATAGGTTTGACCGGTAGCGATTGCATAAACGGAAAGCAAAAAGACGAGTGCTGCTGCCAACACGTAAAAAATACGGAGGCGATAGCCGTCACCTGTCCGACGATTTTTTACAAAAGTAAAAACCGTCACAGCTAGATAAGCGAAGGTCAATAAACAAATAAGGTACGTTATAATTTCTGGAGTCATAAGCGTTTTCCTTTCTTTTTTATTTGTATAAAAATATACTCAATAAATATAATATAAACATTTCAATAGCGTCAAAGAAAGCGCTCAATTTTTGACAAAAAAACTGACCGAGTGGCAACCACTGGTCAGTTCTATTCAAAAACGATGGGGCATGATCTTAATTGTCTTTTTTTCCGCATCTAGTAAGCTTCTTAGTTCATCAGCTAAAGCGATACAGGCAATACTATCCGTTAAGGACATCAGGGGATTTTCGAGTTGTCCTTGTGCAAGAGCGATATGAACTGCTTGAATCTCCGAATGGAAATCATCGATCTCGTACCCAATATCATAGACCGTGTCTTCTTGGTCAATCGTCACGGTAAAAGAAGCGGGGCGATGGAAGTTGGGGATCGTGATTTTCCCTTTTGTTCCTTGTAACTCCGCCACCGTCTCTTTTGTTTGGTCAAATCCAGTCTCAATCACTGCAACAAAGTCTTCACTGACAAAGCGTGCTTCAACATAGGTATCAACCCCAGTTTCATACAGGCTGTAATCGATCATTTCGGCAGTTAAATTTTCTGGTGAAAAATCTTGGATAAAGGCTAAGTTATAGATCCCCATATCCAGTAAAGCACCCCCTTGTTTTGGCAGATAATGGTAAGAACTGCCTTCGACTGGTAAATGGCGGCGAAAAGTAGTCGTGACACTTGTTAGCTCACCGATATGACCACCATCCACAAGTTCTTTTAGTTTGCGATACGCTGGGGTGAAGCGTGGCTTCATGGCTTCCATAAAGAAGACTTCGTGTGCTTGGGCTTGTTTTTGTACATCGCGCATTTCTTGTGCAGTCAAGGTTGCTGGTTTTTCACATAAAACAGCTTTTTTCGCTTGAAAGGCTCTGATGATCCATTCATAGTGATACAAATGCGGCAAAGCAATATAAACGACATCGATAGTTGGATCATCTAATAGGTTTTGGTAGTCATCAAAGACGGCGTCACACGGAAATTTTGCTTGAAACGCTTGCGCTTTTTCCATCGTACGACAAGCAACCCCATAAAGCTGGGCGTCTTGAAAATTTTCTAAACTAGCAGCAAAGCGATTGGCGATATTTCCGGCACCAATAATTCCCCAATTGATCATTTTATTTCCCTCTTTTCTTCAGTTGACGGGTATTCTGAGAGAATCCCTGATTCCAAAACAGTTTGTTTTTTTCTTAACTCGACAATATTTTTTTGGTATTCTTTGGCATACAGCAATGCAAACAGTGAATCTAAAATATACTCAAAGGCGACCTGTGAAGAAAAGGTGCCGACTTTGAGAAAATCACGTTCATCATGAGAAGCGATGATCGCATGGGTCGCTAATGGGATGATTTTCGCATGAGCGTTTCCAGAAATCACGATCACTGGTACCCCGACATCACGAAAGTGCTGCATGATTTTTTCGTATTGCGTATTTTTCCCACGGTAGGTAATAAACACGGCACAATCATTTTGCGTGACGTTCGATGCATTCCACGCATCATCCCCATATTCATCAGCAACGATCAGATACTTATTGATTTTGACCAACTTGTTTTGAAAACTTCTTGCCCGGATCTGAGAATCGCCGCGAGCAAATAAGAAAATCCGTTGCGCAGCTTCCAACGATTGCACCACTGCTTCCATCATTTCTGGAGCGACCTGAGCATGGGTTTTGTGGATCGAGTTGATCGTTAGATCGGCCATTTTTTTCAAAATGTCAGGTGTTTGATCCTTAGGCGAAAAGGGAAAATTCGCGTCAACAAAGGTTGGGTTGAACATCTGATTATGGGCAATTTCAGCCAGACCTAAGCGAAAACTTTTAAATCCTTCATACCCCATCTTTTTGGCTAGACGAATGACGGAAGAGTGGGATGTGTATGTATGCTTAGCGATGACTTCAATCGTCAACAAAGGCACATCATTGATATTTTGCAAAATATAATCGGCAATCCGTTTCTCCGTATTGGTCAATCCTTCTTGAAGCCGTAATTTATCTCTTAATAACATCAAACCACCTCTTTCTAATCATAGCCTAGGACAAAGAAAACCAAAAGCAAAAACTGTACCTTTTTGGCAATTTGGTAAAAATGTTCAGAACCACTGAGCAGTGTGCGAAAAAGTCTGGTCAAAAGAACCTGTTTTTGGCAAAAGACTTCTCATTTCGAAGGATATCAGCAATAATCAAGCTATCAATTCATAGGAGGCGTCACAATGTTAACTATCGCATATCTCGGAAACGGAAAAAGCACCAATCGCTACCATCTGCCTTTTTCAACCAAGCTACAGGATAAGATCAAAGTAAAGACGATCTATTCACCAAGCGGCAAGCTGACCTGGCCAACACTAGAAGGCGTTCATTACACCTCTGACTTAGAGGATATCTACCGTGATCCTGAAATTCAATTAGTTGTGGTCACGACCCCCAGTCATTTGCATTATGAATTAGGCAAGGATGTCTTGCTCCATGGGAAAAATGTCTTGATCGAAAAACCTTTTACGGAAACTTCGGCACAAGCAAAGGAATTGTTCGCACTGGCGCAAGAGAAAGGCTTGTTTGTGCAATGCTATCAAAATCGCCGCTTTGATTCCGATTTTTTGACCACGCAAAAAGTGATCGAAAGCGGCGTGCTCGGAGATCTCTTAGAAGTAGAGATGCATTATGATTATTTTCGTCCAGAGATTCCACGGTCAGTGACCGAATTTTCATTGAATACTAGCTACTTGTACGGACACGCTTGTCATACACTGGACCAAGTGATCTCCTATTTTGGACAGCCAGACGATGTCCATTATGAGGTTCGGCAATTGCTTGGAAAAAATCGCATGAATGATTACTTCGATTTGGATCTGTTTTATGGTCGAATGAAAGTCTCAGTCAAATCTAGTTACTTCCGATTAAAAGAGCGGCCTAGTTTTGTCGTTTATGGCGAAAACGGCGTTTTTGTAAAACAAACCAAGGATCGACAAGAAGAGCATCTAAAACAGTTTTATCTCCCAGATCATGCCGATTTTGGGATCGATTTGCCAGAGCACTATGGCACACTAACTTATATGGATGCTAACGGGAACTACCATGAAGAAAAAGTCATCTCTGAAATTGGTGATTATAGCCGTGTGTATGAGGGCGTCTATGAAACGATCATCCATGGCAAAGAGAAAATCGTGAAAGACGAAGGAACGATTTTACAAATCGAAATGCTAGAAACAGGCATCAATCAAGTGATTACTGAGTCATAATGCAGGGTGATTATGGGGCTTTTGACAAACAAAGCGCCTGAAGGCATCAACTGACTCAACGTAAAGGAGTAGATCCGAATCGAACCTTCAGAAATCCTGCAAGAAGAACAGCAGCTGCAGTTTGCTCATTTTGACAATGACCTCGCATTGCGGTTGGTTATTGCCATCGATCAGTACGTTAAAAGGAACTATCCGAAGCCGGTAGGGATCAAAGTTGTTCATCAGGGCTTGCCGATCATTCGATTTTTAATGGCAGGGCGAAAAGAGAGCCCTTGGCTTGAAAGAAAAGAACGAACGGTACTAGAAAGCGGGCATAGTTCACTGTACGTCTATGCGCAAAAAGATAGAGATATACAATTTGCTAAATGGGCACAAGACGAACATTATGCAATTTGTGGTGGTGGTTTTCCAATTATCGAAGACAGAAAAGTCACTGGTGCTATCTGTGTGTCAGGTTTGGCTCATTTAGAGGATCATAAAGTGATCACCGAAGTATTGAAACAAATGATTTAAGAAGATAGAAAAGGGGAAGCAAGATGAACTTAGCGATTTTAGGGGCAGGCATGATCGTCCATGATTTTTTAACGGTGGCAGGGGATGTCCCACAACTTGAACTGTCCGCTATTTTTGGGACAGAAAATGATTTAGAAAAAATGAATCACTTAAAACAGCAATACAAGATTCAAACCGTCTACACAGAGTTAGGGGCATGTTTGGCGGATCCATCCGTTGACACCGTGTATGTCGCACTGCCCAATCATTTGCATTATTCCTTTGCCAAAGAAGCAATCCTCGCTGGCAAACACGTCATTTGTGAAAAGCCATTTACGTTGCAGACACGAGAATTAGTAGAATTAGCAGAATTGGCTGCTGCCCACAAGGTGCTTTTGATCGAAGCCATCACAAATCAGTACTTAGCCAACTATCAAGGAATAAAAGCGCAGCTTGAAACATTGGGAGAGCTGAAAGTGATTGAATGCAACTATTCGCAGTATTCTTCTCGTTATGATTTATTCAAAGAGGGAACCGTTTTACCTGCATTTAACCCGAAAATGGGTGGTGGGGCATTGATGGATATCAATATCTATAATATTCATTTTGTCGTCGGGCTTTTAGGAAAACCAAAAAGTGTCCGCTATTTTGCTAATGTCGAACAGGGGATCGATACTTCTGGCATGCTGTTTTTAGACTATGAACAAACAAAAGTCGTTTGTATCGGCACCAAAGATTCGACAGCGACGATTCGTTCAACGATCCAAGGGACGAAAGGATCGATCATCGTCAATGGGCCGACGAATATGCTTGCCAGCTATGACGTTGAACCGGTCCATGGGGCAAAAAGCCATCAGGATCGCAGCGTTCACGGACATCGTATGTTTGAAGAATTTGTCCGTTTTGCACAAGCCATTCACGAAAATGATCAGGCCTTTGTCAAGGAACGTCTTGCCCATAGCAAGCTGGTGATGGAAGTCGTGGAAAAAGCATTGGCAGATGCCCAGATCGTATTAGGATAATCGCATCAATGAGGAAAGACACCAGCTTCTTAGAAAAGTTGCTGGAGTCTTTGTCTGTTGTCTTATTTTTTCTTCTTTAAACTCAATAAGGTTAGTGGGATACCCAAGGTGAGGTAGCCGACAATCGTCATCAAACAGACTACCAGCCAAAAGTTATCTACTGCTAGAAATGCAATCAGCCCATATGCCACCAGAATCGAGAGAAAATAAAAAAGAAAGAGCTGAAAAAAACGTTTAAAACTCACAGTCATTCATTCTCCTTTGTCGTTAAACTGACAAGAAAAGTATACCACATCAAATGCAACTTCAAGGGCTGAATGTGATCTTTCGCAGGAGCCGCTAAAGGCGAATTGTTTTGTCGACTGGCCGTGATTCGCTATACTTGAAGGGAACAGAAAGCGCAGGAATATTTTTTTAGGAGAAGGAGGAGACAGATGAAAAAGGTGGATGTACTGATTATCGGAGCGGGTCCAGCTGGAACGGCTGCTGCCTATGGGTTAAAAGCCAAAGGTAAGACAGTGGCGATCGTTGAAGCCGATTTATGGGGTGGCACTTGCCCCAATCGCGGGTGCGATCCAAAAAAACTACTGATGCGAGGCGTAGAAGTCAAAACAGAGGCGAAACGTATGCAAGGCAATGGTGTTCAAGGGCAGGTAGCCATTGATTGGCCGGCACTGATGGCGTTTAAGCGCTCGTATACCGATCGGGTGCCAGAGTCAACCAAACAAGGGTTAATAGCAGAAGGGATCACTACTTACTACGGACAAGCCGCTTTTCGTGATGCCCATACGGTCGTCGTGGACGCAGAAGAGATTCAAGCAGAAAAAATAATTATTGCGACAGGACAGCGTCCAGCCGTACTGCCCATCGTCGGCAAGGAGCATTTACAAAGCAGTACTGATTTTCTTTCCTTTGAAAAGATGCCAGCAACGATTGCTTTCATAGGTGCTGGGTATATTACCTTCGAATTGGCTATGATCGCTCAAGCAGCAGGTGCTGAAGTTCATGTGATCCATCATAATGACCAGCCGCTAAAAGGATTTGATGCTGAATTGACCGCAGAAATGGTTCGTTCAATGCAGGACCAAGGCGTTTCGTTCCACTTTAATCAGAACACGCGGCGAATCACGAAAGAACAAAACCACTATACGATCCAGACACAAGCATTGTCTCTCACCGTAGAAGCAGTGATTGGTGCCACGGGACGCAGACCCAATAGCGATCAGCTGCAACTGGAAAAGGCAGGGGTAGAAACGTCAAAACAAGGGATCGTAGTAAATGAGTTTTTGCAGACTAGTCAAAGAAACATCTATGCAATTGGGGATGTGGTAGCGAAAAAGCAGCCCAAACTGACGCCTGTTGCCAGCTTTGAAGCCGCCTATCTTGTCGATCATATAGATGACCAGAAAACACCCATCCGCTATCCGCTGATCCCTACGCTGGTTTTTGGTGCGGAAAAACTAGCAAGAATCGGGATCAGTGAGCAAGAGATTGCCGATAATGCCTCAGAGTATCATAGCGAGGTGATGGATCTTTCTTCTTGGTATACCTATCGACGAATCAATGATCAAGATGCAAAAATCAAATTGGTTTATGACACATCTGATACCATCGTTGCGGTCACGATTGTTTCTGCATTGGCCGATGAGTTGATCAACCACTTCGTTTTTGTGTTGGAGAATCAGCTATCGAAAGAAGCGCTGGCCCAAATGATTTTTGCCTACCCAACACCTGCTAGCGATTTGTCCTATTTTCTATAAATAATCAAACAAGCCTGCGCTAGTTTCCGCTAGCACAGGCTCTAAATTATTATGTCCGTATTGACTATAGTCCGTGAACCTTAAATGAACCTTAAAGTTAGGCTGGGTTTCATTTAGGCAATGTCTTTGTTTTCTAGTAACCCTAGGTTTAGGCTTTTTTTGACAGTCGGCGGACAGCTGCAATCAGTAAGATCGCTGACAAGAAGAGTCCGACCAAATAGATGATGAAAACAGAATCTGGCTCATAGTGCCGATAATTGAATATTTTTACCATAAAAAAGAGAAACGGGATCGCTGCAATAAGGGTTGAAACGAAACGTTTCCGCCATTGTATGAAAAACGATCCAATCACTAGAAAAAGACAAAACGGGATCCAAAAGACCAAATGTCCGATAAGTTCGATTTTTCACACCTCCTAGCAAGTAAAATCATCATAACGTTTCTTCCTAAAAAGCAAGCGTGAAGGAAAAAATAATCCCATTAGGCATGTATGAAATTATGAGTGGAGTCTTCTGAAAAGTTCACAAGAAATCTGAGAATTTCAAAAGGAAATGAAAAAACGAACGGTTAGGAATATCCCAATAGTCCGAGACAAAAAATACCTCTTGCAGCATTCATTTTGACTTGAATCCTGCAAGGGGTACTCTTTTTTAGAAAATCTGGTGCTTTATTCAATTGATATAAAAGAAATGCCTAGGAAGGAGCAGCAGTCCTTTTTTATGGCAAGATGTTCTTACTATAAAAAAGGGAAATGACCATACCTATGTCCAACAGATCCTTATAATAAAATCCTTTTAGTGGACCAATGTGTAAGAAAAATCCGAGAATCATTAATACAAACAGCAGCAGAAAAAGCAGGTTGAAAGCGGTCATCAAGCGAAAACTGAAATGCCAATTACTCAGGAAATACTGATATTTCGCTGCTCGGTAAACTTTGTTTTGAATCGGAATTTTCTTGAGTGCAGGGATCGATTCATGATAGGACGTAAATAATTCGTAGTCTTTTTTCGTCAGTACTTCTGAGAAAATGTGCGTCCCTGCCTGAAAGTCGAAATAGCCCCAATGGAATTGTTCTTTATCCTCTGGTGATTCGTGCTTCATCAGCTTTCTTGGCTTGATCGTGAACGCCTTGATGGTCTCATAGGGGTAACTGAAATAGGTGTTACTTTCTAAATAGTCGATGATGACCAGAAAAAGCATGCGGGTTTCTGTGAAAACTAACAAACGATTGCCGCGGGTATCATGAAAGATGTCCCGGTATGCTTTTGCTTTCTCGGTTTTTGCATAGGCATAGGCGCCAAGTCCTTGATTGGCGAAGGCGAGGTTTCCATCTGGCGTCAAAGGCAGATAGCCAAGAATCGTTTCGTCTTTTGCTAAAAGCGTCTGAAGCTCCTCTAATAGATCTTGCAAGAAAACATATTGTTTGGACAGCTCGAAAGTTGTTGCTTTTACTTGTTCAGATATTTTTGTCAGTGAATTGTTTTCATTTAAGACTAACTGTTTAAAATCCATCGATAGTCATCCTTTCTTTTAAGCGTTTGCGGCCACGGGAAAGACGATTGTAGATCGCTGAGACATTTAAGTCCGTCTGCTCTGCGATGGTTTCGGGTGACTCTTGGTAAAAATAGTAGAGCAGAAAAATCCTTTGATCGAGGGCTTCAAGGTCTTCAATAAAGCCCAAAAAGGTTTCCTTTGTCAAAGGTGATTCTTCAATAGCTAGTTCCTGCTCATCAACAGGTTTTTCTTCCAGTGAGCGCTTGTTCAATTTCCGCTTGTGGTCAATCGCACGACTACGACTGATCAAAAGCAGCCAAGTAATCAAGCGGCTTCTTTCTGGTTGGTACGCAGCAATCTTTTGCCAAACCTCGTAAAAAACTTCGTTCGCTACATCTTGGCGCTCGCTCACTTCATGCGGTTGGGAGAGGACACTATGAATCGTCCTCAGCATGCTATCACCATAAACAGCTAACAGTTCTTCTAAGCCGGCATAGTCTTTCTTTTTGATTCGTTCAATGATTTCTTCATCCTGCACCTTCTTCACCCCTTCACACTATATACGAAGAATGTTTGCCTTTTCTATCAGAAAAAGAAAAAAACCTCTGTTAACGAGGTTCATGTTCTTTGGCCAGAAGATCTGTTGCCAAGCGCTGGGCCAAATATTCCAAAAGAATGCCGCCAAAAAAAGCGCCTATCATATAAAGAATGACTGCTTGCAGCTCCAATGGATTATTTGCTAGCCAGAAAGAAAATAGCGAGCCGATGATGAATAGGTAGCTGCCAAAAAGCACTTGCCGCCACGAGCGTTTTTTAACAAACTTGCTAATGAGAAAGGTTGAAAGGATCATCAAGAGAATTTGGATGAATGCCAGCGAAGGCAAAAGTGCAAAGTCAGAAACAACCATTTCCCAAAATTGTTGAATCAAGAAAAAGAAAGCAAAGAGAATGAGCCCGCTTGATAATGTACTAAGCCGCAAGGAAGATATTTTTTTTCGCATTGGTTTACTCCTTGAAAGGTTCTCTTTATTATAGCAAATTTTTAATTAAATAATGTAAAAAGATGAACGAGAAGATCTGCAAAAAAACTTCTCCTACATGTGCCTACTTTTAGAATACTTGAAAGAAACGAGTGGATGGACTCGATACATAAGGAGGATTTCATGCCAACGATTCTTTTTGCGCCTGCGGTATTCAACTTGGCTGAAACGACAAGGATGATCGAAGTCGCTAAACAAATGCAAGGAAATCACCACTGCGAGTTCTTTGGTTTTTCAAAAACCTTTGCTTCACTTATCACTGAAAGTGGCTTTACGTACCATTTGCTGACGCCGAATCTGACAGAAAAACAAGAGGAACAGATCATAAAATTAGATCAACTACGCTCAATAAAAAATCCCTTCACCAAAGAGATGGTTGTCGCGCGTATTCTGAGCGAACAAAAGCTGATCGATAAACTTGCTCCTCAGGTCATTGTAACTGGATCGAATGTCACGATCTTTCTATCTGCTCGCAGCAAACAGATTCCCTTAGTCTACGTAAAACCCTATGCGATGAGCGATCCCTTTTTTCGATCAGATAGCGCATTTATCCCTTCTAGTTTGCGTTTCTTCGGACCGCTAAGGAAACCACTTTGGTATTGGATAAGAAAACAATTGGTAAAATCCCGCTGGATGCCCCGAGCATTCAAACACGCTGCTCAAACAGAAAAACTTTTTATGCCTGAAACGAGCTTACGAATGATGGACGCTGATTTAAATCTCATCACCACTCCTGATTTATTTTTAACGAAAGAGCAGCTGCCAGAAAATTATCAAATCGTTGGGCCGATTTTTGCGAAGCTCGGGTCTTCTTTACCAGACGAAGTGTTGACTTTTATTCAACAAAAGCGGCGGGAAAGAAAACGAATCGTTTATTTTGCGATGGGCAGTTCGGGGAATCCGCGCATGGTGCGAAAAATCTTAGCTTTCTTGCGAAACCGTTCGGAACTAGCGATCATTGCTCCGGTTACACATCTACTCAAGGGGAAACACAACGACTCAGAGAATCTGTTCTTGACCGAATATCTGCCAAGTCATCTATTGCATGAGCATATCGATTTTTCTTTTATCCATGGTGGGGAAGGGACTGTTCAAACAGCTTGTGCATCTGGGAAGCCGTTTATCGGAATTGGGATGCACTATGAGCAATGCTGCAATATGCAGTACTGCGTGGCGTATGGCAATGCAATCGCGCTGACAAAACCATTAACTGAGAAAAAGCTGGAAGCTGCCCTGACTGAGGTTGGAGCTCCGAAGATTTGCCAACAAGCCTATCAGTTAAAGAAGGATTTCCCGACAAATGGTCCTCAGAAAGCGATGCAGGAGATTGAACACTTTTTAGAAAAAAACAATTTTTCTAAATTTTCCTATTAAAAAAGAGCGATTATCATTGAGATAATCACTCTTTTTTAATAGAGATCTACTAGCATCAGCAAGCCTGGGACCCACGTAGTGAAGATACCACAAGCGATCGCAAAATAATGAATCTTACGACCAAAGTTTACCTTCACGATCGTATCCAAAAAGCCGCAAAACCATAACGCTCCCCATGCTAACCAAATCAATGCAAAGAGGGGATCTTGCTCCCATTGCCAAGAGACCCAAGCAAAAGGTAAGGTATTGATGGCTACGAATAGTGCGAAAATCCCATAAATACGTAGATCTAAATCAAAAAGGTAAATGATCCCTACCAACAAATACGTGAAGGCAAAGAGAAAGCCAGTGCCTGCTTCATAATAAGCGCCTTGAAGCATATAGATTAGATTGATAATAAAAGATAACGTACCTGTAAAAAGATTGATCAAAGCAAGTGAGCGGTAGTCAATGTGAAGTAAGCTGCCCCAGCCGTTGATTATCAAAGTAATTCCTACAAAAAATAAACCGATCCCTAACATAAAATCCTCCTTTACTTAAATTTAGAATAACAAATTCTAAGAAAAAATAATAGCTCTATTTATTTTTATGTCAATAAAAAGGAAAATAATTTTGAAATTTGCTATATTTTGCTGCTAAATTTGATAAAATCAATACCAAAGAGCGCTGCTAGCCGATGCTTTTCTCGTTAAGGGGAAAATTTCAGCGTATAAAAAGATCTTTTACTCGTTGGAAGAAGGGGAAAAGAGACAGATCAATAGATTTTCAGTGTATTGATCGGACAAAAAGCAGACCAGGTAGCAGTTTATCGGTTTTTACGAATTTGCAGCAGTGAAGACTGTTTTGCGGAAAGGAGGACTTATGCCTAGAAAAGATCGAATCTTACTTTTCATTGACGAATATATGCAAGCTCAAGGTTGCGCACCTACCATACGAGAAATCTGTGCCAATGAAGAAATAAAAACGACCTCTTTGGTTTATCGTCATTTGCTGCGTCTCGAAAAAAGAGGCCTAATTTACCGAGCTTATCGCTTTAAGTCACGTTCGGTTCGTTTTACAGACGAAGGGAAGGCCTATGTCAAAGCGTTGCGACAAGCACTTTTAGCAGACGAAAAACTAACGCATGGCAATGAAGAATAACTTAACACCAAAATAAAAAAGCCTCTAGGCTTTTTTATTTTGGTGCACGGTAGCCAGCGGCTTCCGCTTCAGCGATCGTTTTGAACCATTCTTTCGGATTCGTCGTATCATCATAGTATTTAGATCCTGGTAAATGATAGATGCCGCTTCTTGATCCTTTGATCAAACCATTTCCTTGTTGATCGACATATTCTTTCTGTTTCTCCTCTGTTTCACTGTTTTGAGAAGTGGCTGTTGTCGTGTTGTTCTCACTACTTGTAGCATTCTCCTGTTGCGTCATATCTTCGTTTGAAATCTCGCTGCTGCCATCCGCATAGTTGATCGTGACGCTATCTTGGATGTTGAAGATATAATAGTTGAATTGGATCGTATCGTCGCCAATAGATTGGGCTTGCATCTGTACCCCACGGGCAACCAGCTCGTCATCACGATAGATTGGAGTGACAGAATATCGAACATAATGGTTTTTGTCTTGCTTGAGATAGTAGTTGATATCCATTTCTAAGCGCAACATCTCTGGATTGTTCAATTGACTAGTTCCCGTGATCAAATTCTTCCAGTTTGCATTTTCGCCAGCTAAAGCAAACCCAATCAAATGCGTCCGATTATATAAATATTTCCCATTGGGGAGCTGTTTATTACGCCAGCCTGTCGGTTTCACGCTGGAGATATCGCCACGTTTTTCCGTAGGCATTAAGGATTGATTCAACATTGCTTCAGCCGAAGTCGCTCGATTGAGGTGGTCAAGGTCGCCGTATGCTTCCCAGGCACCATTTTCAAGTGAAAGGTCGTCTTCTGAAAACTCAGGGATGTTTTGATTGACTTCAATTGTTTGGGTGCCTTGGTAGGTTAGCTGTGCCAATTCGTCTGCGCGAATATCTTTAGCAGAAGGGGTGCTTACCTCTGATTGTTGCGTTTCCTGCTTTGGAAATAGGTCATTGTTTTGTAGGAAACCAAAGCCAACTGCTGCGAGTGCGAGAAGCGCAGTGACCGATCCAATCAATGTTTTTTTCTTTGCCATCTCTTTATTGCCTCTCTTTTCATTGATATAGGTTTAGAATAAACGGTGAGTAAAAAAATCACAACTAGTTTATCATACCATTTGCGGGGGATGTTTTACAGCGTCTGCTAGCTTCTTTTGCCTTTTGTTCTTGATAAACTTCAGTCAATTTTCTTTACAAGCGACGTCCTTTAAAAGAATTTTTCGTTTGCGAGTGATATTTTTCATATTTTAAAAAAACTATGTGATATAATGAATAAAGTTGCTGCTCTATCCCTTTGATGCTTGTTTTAATAACAGTCATCTCCAGCTGCGGAACAAACTTTCAGCTGTCTAGCAGACAACGTTCAAACGAAAGAATACTGGACAATTTTCTGAACGATTGCCTTTCTTTCTTTGACCAAAATTATAGGAGAAGGAGTGTATCCCATGAACCAGCAAGAAACCATCTTACATTATTTAAATAAGAAAGACTCTGAAAAGTTAAAAGAACTCGTATCAGGAATGGAAGAGCTGCCGCTATTACAATTATTCAGCAACTTATCCGCGGATGAAAAAGTGATCGTTTTCCGACTGTTACCGAAAGACAAAGCCCTTATCCTGTTTGAAGATTTGACACCAGCTACCCAACAACACTTATTACGCTCTTTCACCGATGAACGAGCAACCGAATTTGTGAATGAGATGGCGCCAGATGTTCGTGTACGGCTTTTAGATGAGTTGCCAGCGACCGTAACACAAAAACTTTTACAATCGTTGGCGCCTGATGAACGAGCTGCAACAAACCTCTTACTAGGGTATGAAGCTGAAACTGCGGGTCGCTTGATGACACCGGAATTCATTACATTGAAAAAAGATATGACAGTCAATCAAGCATTGGAAAAAGTGCGAATGCAAGCCAAAGAAAAAGAAACAATCTATACGCTTTATGTTACTGATCAAACGAAAACGTTAGAAGGTGTTTTGTCGCTGAAAGATCTCTTAATGGCACAAGGGGATCAACGCATCAGTGAGATCATGTCCCAAAAAGTTATTTATGTGACCACTGACACCGACCAAGAAGAAGCAGCCCGTTTGCTAAATGAACTAGATATCATTGCGCTGCCAGTCGTAGACAAGGAATCAAGAATCGTTGGGATCATTACCGTCGATGACGCGATCGATGTCATCGAGTTGGAAACAACGGAAGACATGTTTAATGCCGCTGGTTTGGTCGATGTCGCCTCCAACGAAGCAGACCGTAGTAATGTTTTGATCAATGGCAGCCTGTGGCAAATCTGGAAAGTCCGCTTGCCATTCTTAGTGATCACTTTAGTGGCTGGACTTTTAGCTGGGTCGTCATTGATGAATTTGAACAAACGTTAGAGTCGGTGGCAGCCGTTGCGATTTTTATTCCTTTGATCATGGATATGGGTGGAAACGTTGGTACACAATCCTCTACTGTATTTGTTCGGGGGATGTCGTTAGGGCATATTGATCTTTCAACCTTCACCAGACATTTCTTTAAAGAAGTTTGGATCGGTTTGAGTCTAGGCTTGATCGTCGGGATCATCTCAGGAACCGCTGCTTCACTTTGGCAAGGGATCCCGATGTTAGGGGTCGCTGTTGGGATTTCATTAGTTTTTGCTATGACTTTAGCCGCAGCACTTGGCTTTTTAGTCCCGTTTGTACTTATTAAACTAAACATCGACCAAGCAGCCGGCTCGGCACCGATCATCACCTCGATCAAAGATATTGCTGGCTTGTTTATCTACTTCGTTTCAGTAAATGTTCTTTTGGGTCATTTGCTTTAGCATACTGTCCGTTCCAGTGGTATAATAAAGCGACATCACATGATGAGCACAACATAGAAAGGGGAAATGTCCTATGACAAATCAAATGAAGCAACATCAACTCGGAGGTTTCTCTTTTTAAGTGCGGCCTCCTAATTAACTGGAGGGAAATCATGGAAAAACAAGGAATCGTGGTTTTTCAGGCTAAGGATATCGCAAAAGTCCGCCTGACTACAGGAGAAGAATGTTTAGCAACCGTTTCAGGAAAATTTCGTCAACAGGCACGAGCGCCAAAGGATTATCCTATTGTTGGTGATTTTGTCCAAGGGCAGGTGTATGATCAAGATCATTTCTTGATTGATGCTTTGCTCCCACGAAAGAGTTTTTTACAACGAAAAGTAGCCGGAAATCGGACGGATGAACAAGGGATCGCTGCGAACATCGACACGGTTTTTATTGCTACTAATGCCAATGAAGAATTTAATTTCGCTCGGTTAGAGCGCTTTGTCACGATCGCTTGGGACAGTGGCGCTAACCCAGTGATTCTCTTGACCAAAGCCGATCAAGTCACAGCTGATGAAAAAGCAGAGCTGCTGCAAGCATTAAACGATGCTTTTGGTGTGAAAGCATTCGCTACTTCTATTTATGAACCGAACGAATTGCTGGCAGAAGCCTACTTTTCAGACGGAAAAATCAGTGCATTTATCGGTTCGTCAGGCGTCGGGAAGTCCAGCTTATTAAATCAGCTCATGGAACAAGCCGTTCAAAAAACCAATGACATACGAGAGGATAGTCGAGGACGACACACGACGACGAGTCGCCAGTTGTTCACACTGCCCTCTGGCGCAATGATCATCGATACTCCTGGCATGCGGGAAGTTGGCATCAGTACCGTTCGGTCAGCTTCGATCGAGCAATCCTTTGAAGCGATCAATCAATATGCTGAAGGTTGTTTCTTCAGAGACTGTCAGCATGAAACAGAACCGAAATGTGCGGTAAAAGCAGCTATTGCTGCCGGTGAGCTTTCAGAAGCAGCCTTCGCTCGCTATCGCAAAATGGAAAAAGAGCTGGCGTATTTGAAACGAAAAGAACAGATCAAAGAAATGAAAAAGTAATAGTTAGCACTCCTTTCTATAAGAGGAGTGCTTTTTTGTACGTGTCAAGAGCGCCTTGTTGAGTAAAGAAGAGGAGAGCCGCAGCCAATGTTCTTGTGTTTTCATGAAAAGGCGGCCAATTTCAAAGGGCACTACATGCTAAGTGGTTGAACTAAACTAAGATCGCCTGCCTGGTTACAAGCTGTCGTCAAGAAAAGCAGGATAAAAAAACACAGCGGGGTGTTGTCCCACTGTGTTTTGAGCAATGATTTGCCCCTGCCAAGGTATTTCTAGTATAAAGCGTTGATTCTTAAATAGCAACTCGAAAAAAACGCCTCATTCAGCAGAGCGCAGAATTTTCGTCATGGCTTTTCCTTTCGCCAATTCATCGATCAGTTTATCTAGGTAACGAATTTCTTGAACTATTGGCTCTTCGATCTCTTCTACCCGAATCCCGCAAATCACACCAGTAATCTGTTTTCGTGCAGGATTGAGCTGAGGGGCTTGCTTAAAAAAGCGTCCAAAAGAAACATCATCAGCCATCTGTTGGAGTGTTTCTTGGTCATACCCAGTCAGCCAGGTAATAATCTGATCTACTTCTTCTTTTGTCCGATTTTTCCGTTCTGCTTTGGCAATATACAGAGGATAGACTTTCGCAAAACTCATTTGGGTAATCTTTTGATTTTTCATGATAAACTCCTTTAGTCTTTACACAAAGTATACTTCATTTTTTTCTTTTTGCCGAGATTTTCAACGTTTGTTGTGTGCCAAAATAGGCGAGGGGACTAAAGGATGATTTTTTCTTCTTGTTCACGAAACCCCAATACCTTTTGTCGTGACTCGCCATCCCAATAGAGCAAGTCCAAATTCTTATGCAGCATTAGCTGTGTATATAATTCTTTCAGAGTCAGAGCAGGCTTTTTGGGTTCGAAAAATAAAATCAATTGGTTATGACTATCTTGTGCGATCGTCGTAAAAGGAATCAGGTTTTCTTTGTAAGTTAAATAAATTCCTTGGTAATCTGCTGCACTCGACGACGTTGTCAGTGCTGTCAAGAGGTCTCTTGCTCTCATAGTGAACCCGCCTTTACTGTTTTTTGTCGATAAGCATCGATATCCAACATGATTTTTGTTTTGCCGTACACCGTATACTTTTGCACCACGAATTGGTGGCGCTTATTCCAATAGCCACCCACAGTTAGAAACATGCCCTCATCAACATCCCCTAAAAAATTCAAACTGTGCTTCGCAATCAAACAGTTGGTGGTGCCTAGTGTAAAGCGGACCAAAGGGGAGGGGGCAAAGGAGACGATCCTTATTTTTGAGACAGCGCCTTTTTGTGTTTGCATCAGGTATTCCTCCTTTAGTAAGTAGTAAAAAGCGGATCATTCGTTGAGATCAAACCATTTTTTCTCTTCATAAAAAGCAACATGACGAATCTCATCATAATGGATTTTTTCTATGGTTTCTCCCGTCAAATAAATGCCCAATGTGTCGTATCCGCTGATTTTTCCGACAATATCTGGGGGATAGCCGCCTTCTTCATTGACTTCTTCTCGTTGGATCGCCACAGTTACGTTCTTTTTCATCGCTTCGAATAAGCATTGATTGATTTCTTCCGTTGTGAGTGACGGCTTAGGCGGACAATCAAACGTGCGTGTCGGCTCTTCTTCAATTTCAGTTGTATGCTCAGATAAAAAGAATCCTTGCCACTTTAGCTTTTTCCGATCTTCATATGGTTGCAGCATACCCATAGCAATCACCTCTTATCTATATAATACAAACATACGTTCTCTTTTGTAAAGCGAACAGATTTTTAAATTTCTGATTCTTCTATGAAACATCTAAAAAGTGCATCAAACAAGGGGATAGTGGCGGGTATCGTTTTTTTATACTATATATGTTATAATTTATCCTGAAGGAATCATGAACGTTTTAGAAAATAGCTGGCGAAAAAGGAGAATAGTATGTCTGGATTAATTGTGGTCCTGCTTACGATCTACTTTGCAAGTAGGAAAGATAAAGAACAGTGGCTTTTTGATCGCAAACGATTGACTATTCTGGCGCTTATGTTTGTGATCATCGGCATAAGTTGGGGCTTAAATGACAAAATAATGAAGGATCCTCGGAACCAAAATATTAGAAGTGATTTACTGTTTAATTATTCGTTCCCCTTATTGATATGTATGCTAGGTCTATTTATCAAAGAAATACCACGGTGGGGACGGATCGTGACTTTGTCATTTGGCTTTATGATTTTCGGGTATTTAGCTATGCACTATTTGATAGGGTTTCACAACCCGTATTGGGAAAATCTACAGCTAAGTCCATTGTATTGGCTACCAAGTGACTAGTCATACGAAAGTATCGCCAATGGAAACGAAAAAAAGCACTCCCTTTATTGAGTGCTTTTTTTCGGCTAAATCACTGCAGCAAGATGTTTCTTTTCCCAAAAATTGGGTTGGACCTAAGTAGCAAAGGGATCATATAAGGAGAAGTCACGACTGTTTGAATCAAACCGATTGATTCTTGACTAAACCGTATCTTTTGATCATTGCCAAAGTAAAATATGCGACGAGCGTTCCTGCAATCCCAAAAAGTAAATCGATTCGATCAGGGGTGTTCATAAAGCCCAAGACAGTCTCGCTCAATAGATTGGCAATGAGTAAGAGCAGGGGCAATAGCGTGACGGCTTTAAATGGCGCACCTACGAGAAGCCAAAAGTACCCCAGTAAGCCAATAATCAAACTAATCGAAAAATTGGAGATATGAAAATAAAAGTCAGGATACATCGAAGTAAAGAAAGAAATGTCCAAGTACTTTGATAAGTAGAGGAAGAGGGCTGTGAACACGAAAAGCAAGTAGAGGAGTGACGCCCAGATTTTTGGTAAAAAGACTAGCTTTAATTGCTTCTTCTTTTTCATTTGTATTCTCCTTTTAGAATTGTCAGCTTATACGGATGGAATTGCTTTTATCGGGTGTTAATTACACAAATGGAAAAAACAAGCTGCAAACTAGGCAAATCAGTAGTCTGCAACTCATTAATGGTAAAATGAGTTGAGGTGATAAAATGACAATAATAAACAATCAGCGATTATGGTTCTAGTATTCCAAGGAATGATCAACGGCGCTTTATTCAGACTTTTTTAGCAAAATATGGACGTTTATGGCGACCTATGAACATTACAATTATATTAAATAACGAAATACCCTAAGTTATCTACATGATTTTAGGGTTCTTTTTTATCGAATCATGTAGTAGATATTTGTTGGCATTTGCAACGTCTAACTACTTGTGTCAGAATTTTGAAACGGATTGGCTATATGAATAAAGTTCTAGGTAAAAGCTCAAAGATTTTCAAAATGATTATAGCATACAATCAAACCGATTGGTTCGTGAATCAAGGCTGATAGTTTGAATCTGTATTTGCTGAGATAAAAAAGACGAATCCGTATGTAACTTGCTACAAGACCGTTAACAATCTGTTGATCAGTAAATCATAAAAAAGAATCTGAAGAAACTTGTAAAATAAGAAATTCTTAGCTTTAGTTGAAATTTAGATGAATTAGTGACAATTTCCTGATAAAAGTCATTCGGAGGGAGGTAAAATGATGCAAAATTGACTTGAACTGTCTAAAATATCACGAACTCTTTTTCGAATACAACTTTGTATAATATATATTATGTAAACTAAATTATAAAATTTTTCGAACACCGTATTTAGCGGATAATTTTACGGCTCTCCTCCCTCTTATTTAGGATTATTTCCTTCAAATTCACCTAATTGGCAGCATAATCTAAAAAAATGGTCATTTGAGCGATAGTTTTTGTTTTTGTTTGTTCTACAATTGATAAGAGAATCAACTGACAAATTATCTCTGTACCTTTGTCTGCATTTGATCTTGTTGATTCTTGAATCTTTGAATTCAAGCTTTGTTTGCAGCTGCTGACCAAACTCAATGAATCAGTCAAGTAATCGTTGTTCACGATCTTATCAGTAATGATTCGTACTTAACCCAGCAAATTTGTGCTAACTAATAGCCTAATGGGAATCTTGATCACAGGCAAACCAGCAACGATAAACAAGAAACGTTTCGTTGCGTTCAGTTTTCACCTAAACGGATCAGATTCCCATAGCGAGTCCTAATCAAGGGTGCACAGTCATCTAAGTACAAGTTTCGTTTTGTTGCTGCCAATAAAGCAATGACAGCTACGGAAAGTTTCAAACTATGTAATACAGGATCGCCGAAAAGACAATGATCAAAATGACCAAGACAACGATTAGTTGATTTAAACGTCGAATAAGCAGGTTTTTCTTGTTTTTTTCAAATTCTTTTCCTTCATTTCGATAATATTCTCTATCTTTTGTTCCCACGAGCGCCAACTCCTTTTCCCTGATTTTATCACTATCCTGAAAACAATGGGTGCAATCAAGGTGTTTTGTACAATAAATGGCAGTATTTTGTTAGAGCCTACAATCGTATGCGTATAGCGACTAAATAAGACGACTGACGAGTTCCAAGTGATTCATAACGGCAGCTTTCCGAATAACGCCCATACCAGGAAACGACCTTTGCTGATAGGCAGCAACTAATAGCTGCAGCCCAGCTGTTTGCGTAGGATACTCTTCCTCATGCTGCAACAAAGCTTCCATGACTTCGAAAAACTTTTCTTTCTGACTTGGTAATTCTTCCTCAGAAAATAAGTGAACGATTCGCAAGTCTTGCTCTGCTGTCGGATAGATCCAATGCAAAACCAACCGTTTTGAGGGATAACTGTGCTCATAATAAATTTTGCTATCGACAGAAAAATCACTAAATCCCGCATAGCCCAATTTATGATAAAGATGATGGGTTTTTGAAAATCCTTCCTCCGGACATTCTGTATAAAAACTATTTTTAGGTAAACGGGTAAACGGATCTTCCATCAGTAGTTTCGGGCCGTTGATTTTATTTAACAAACGAAACTCTTTGCTTACCAGCACCGGCAGTGTATTTTCCCGCCAATCACTAGCGAGTGCTTGGTCCGCTTGATGGATGATCCAAAGATCAGGCTTTTCTTCCACTGTCTCAATGGGGCGATCTACGATCATTGCTTTAGGGGCAGTAACATTTTGCAACTCTGCTAACCCCTCTGCCGTCAGAAAAGCCCCCGCCTGTGGATTGCGAACCAGATAAAAAGGATGCTGCTTCCTTTGAAACAGGTCAATGGTCGTCCAAAACGTTTTTGATTGCTTGACTGGTTCAATGATCGGCTGGATCGCGTCTGACAAACAATCTTGTTCCAACAATGCTTTCAACGCCAATAAATCAAATTGTTTGCCACGAATATACGGGAAGTACATCTTCTTCTCTCCTTCTTACTCGCCTGATAAAAAACGTTTTTCCAGCGCTTCATAGGCTGCTCTCGTAGCGGCCAATTCTTCTTTCAAAGCTTCGATCGCTTGCAGCTGAGTATCTTCAATAAATCGATCATAGTAATTGACTCCACCACCGAACAAGTCATACTCAGGCTGACGTTTCTTCAGTTCTTGGTACAAACGTTCTGTTGAAAATACCCGCAATCCTCGAGCAGTCTGTTTTGCTTTGCCGACTTCTCGCGCTTGTGCCGAAATCAACCGAAACAATAAGGCATTTTCTGGAACCTGCAGCTCTTGCCGTTGGGGCTTCTTTTCGACACTGAAATACCCTTTGCTGCCCGTTTCTTTTTCAAGAAATGCATGATAGACCAGAACACCAATTGTAGGTCCAATCTGATCTTTGACTTTTTCATACAATGCCTTAGGTAAGACAAAATAATTATAATTCCCAATAAAGGATAGTTTTGCTTTTGAGCGAAAATCTGCCAAACTAACTTTGAGTTCGTAGCAACGCCATTCAAAGGTATTTTCAGTCGTCAAGCGACAACTCAAAGTATCCACGATGCCGTGATCATCTGGCATGACTACCTCTTCTACCACAATATCACTGTTTTCACGACAATAATAATAAAGTGCCTCTTCCATTTCTAAAGTTAAGGATGTCTTCACAAATTCACGACCTTTGTCTTGTTTCACCTATTATAAAACATACGTTCGCATTTTGGAAGAGGGAAATAAAAGCAGCCTATCATCCCCTCACCCATTCGGGCATCCGTTAACGAGAATCTCTTCAACCGTCCTCTTTGTACCGCGGAATCGTAACAAAAAAAGCAACAAGAGCACACCAAGTTGAGCGATTAATGGACCTTTAATGGGAAATTCAAAAGTAAAGCCTGTGGGAAGATGAAAGAAATGGAAGAAATCCTGCAGTGCTTTTTGACTAAGCCACAAACCGCTGACAAGCCCTATCAAACTAATAACAGTGCTTTGAATGCCTACAAAGAAAAGCTCTTCAAAGGTGACCAACAACGGAGACTGTCCTAACAACAACCGAATACTCAGAGATTGCTGCTCCTCCCCCATCAAATGAAAACGATACATGTGATTGCAGTGCCATAAAAAGGTGGCGATCAAGCCTACAGTTAGAACGCCTAGTACGAAGCGTAGCAACTGCAAAAAGAAAAGCCAACTGGCATACGTGAGATCCATATGATTCTCACTGCTATTTGTTTCATATTGTAGCCATTGATGAAAAAACACTAGCCAATGCTCTGCAAAGATGGCGATGATCAGTAGAAGAATCGCCAAAACACCACTCATCAGCAAATTGCGCCTACGAAGTGCTGCGTGCCAGCCGAATTGGCAAGGATAGTAGAAGTACCGCCATTTGTTCATGATATCCCTCCTTTTGGCGTCTATTTTACAGAACTATCCAAATTTAGACAAATATCATCTTGTTTACATAATATAATTATGATCAAAAAAAAGAGTGCGGCATGCAGTCCACACTCTTTTCCCTTTCCCTTTCGCTATCGACGTTTACAGATACCTTGTTAGTAGCTGCAACAAACGCTGCGGAAATTCTGTTAGATTGGAAAGATCAATAAAGCGTTCTTCCCCATAAATCGCTTTGATCACCTCTTTGTCTTGCCCAATAGCAGCTGCAAGAAACAGCACCCCTTGTCGTTCATAGTCAGCGATCACCTGCTGAATATCTTCTTTGGCTTTTACCCCTGTATAATCAGGAAGAGCTTTTGGCTGGCCATCACTGATATTCAAGAGTAATTTAGTGGTTGCCGGCTGATGAGCGAGCTTTTCAGCTAGCACGCGCAAGACAGCTCCATCACGGTTATTTTGCCGAGGCTTCATTGTCATGAGTTTCTCTGGCACAAATTCAAAGCCTTCATTAAATTCTTTGTATGCAAAAAGCGAGGTTTTTTCACGAGCGGTCACGTCCGCTGTATCGCCATAGATCATCAATGGCAAAGATAAACGTTCGGCAAAAGCATTCACCGCTAAGACCGCCTGTTGGGCATACAATATCCGATCTTCTCGAATCATCGAACCTGATTCATCGATGCGCAAAGCAAGAGCTAAGGAAGGCTGTTCGTGAGGTGGATTCTTCTTGTCAAAGGTCCGGAAATCCTGATACGCAACCTTGCTGGCATCAAAGCGTGTACCACTGTACTTACCTTTACTGTATGCCGAAGCTTGTTCGTTTTCCAATACTTCTTGGGTTTGCTTGATCAATGACTCTACGATCGGCAGCAACGGCTGCAAACGCTGTTGGGCCTCAGTCGCTTTTTCTAAATCGACGGGTGGTCGATGAACGATCAGCCCTTCTTTGGCATGGATCGATTCTTTCAATGCTTGTCGTGCTGCCTTTGATGCCGTGGTTTTCTTTTCTTTCTCCTGGGCTTCATACGCTTCGATCGACAAAGAATGAGAAGCAGGAGCTGCCTCTTGTGTCTCACTCCCAGCTTTTGCTTGGCCATCATGACTATTGCGTTCTAGTTCTTCTGAAAACGTCGCCTCAGTTGCTGCGCTTTTCGCTTCTTGTTTGTCAGAATCACTGGTTTCCATCGTTTCCGCCTCAGTTTCTTGATTGGCGGTCTCAAGGACTTGCTCATTTTTTAGGATGGGCGTGCCTTCTTCCACTACATTGCGTTGGTCAGCCTCTTCGCTGCTGACTCTGCGTCCTTTGATTTGTTCTTTAAAGGCATTTAGCGGTTGTCCAGAAAACAAAAGCCGCAATTGCGCCAATAACCCTGAAGCTTCTAACGCCTGTTGTAACAGAGAAAGCTCATTTGGATCGGTAGTGATTTTGTAGAGCACTTTGCTATCAATTGCTGTAAAGGGATCTTGTCCTTGTTTGACTGCATTTAACCAATAAAAATAAGAACGCATGCCCGCCACCCCTTTGATGGCGTTGGCTTTGGCGGTCACGTCTAGTAAGCGGATGATTTCAGCCATTTTCTCTGCAGTCGTTTTGTCCGGATAACTGGTTTTGGCAATGCCTCGCTGCACCATGACTGCTAGCTCAGGTAAATCCATTTTTTCAGCATGCTGCATCCGATCTCGCAAGGATTCGTTCAAGGGGCGGTTGCCTTGGTAATTCCGATTCGTTGTGATGATCACCACACAGTCAGGGTGTCGTCGAACAAAACCAGTCGGGATATTTAGCATCCCGTTTTGTTCAAGGGCCGAGTTTAGTGCCACTAGTACCGAAGCATCACGAATGACCGTTGGTTCTTGAATCTCAAGCAAATAGCCTTTTTCCAGCGCCCGTACGATTTCGGAGGGATAAAATTTGTATTGAATCGTCGGTTGCTGATCACTGGTTTCAATCCGTTCGATCAGTTCCGCAAATTTCGCCCGTGCCCGCTCACGAGTCAAGGAAAAATGCCGCTGGATCAATGCCAAGACATCTTCAAAACAATCACTTTGATAAATCGCATCCAGCAAGTCCTTGTCCTCTTCTTGGTCGGTGTTGATCACTGGTAATAAAGCACCAAATACATCTGACTTATCCATATCCGCAAAGCAGGTGATTTTGGTGTAGGGCAGTTGCAGGTCGGCAGAAAGTGCCTTTGCCAACTGAGTCTTACCCGACCCAGCATCGCCTTCCAGCAACACATTGAAGATCTTCATCTCTGGATCCGCCCAATTCAACGCGATCTCTGAAGCAATTCGTAGTTCTTCAGCACTGGTCTGATGACTTTGTGGTTTTTTCCAAATCATGGTTTGTTCTAATTTGCTAAAAGCGCGTCCTTTCGTTACGACAAAAGACGGTTGATTTTGTGTCATGGCAATCTGCTCCTTTTCTTAATAACCTAGCTCATCTAAAAGCCGCTTTAGGATTTTGAAGCGTTCGCCGTATAGCTCGCCATCTTTTTGCAAGGAATCATAAAAAAGCAGAATGTCTTCATCGATTTTAGGATTTTCGGTGTCTACTTCAACGGTCATACGATTTCCTTGCAAGCCAATGATCTCGATCAACGGATTTTCAGGATCGTAAAACTTTTCATGGCGATAGGCCTCTTGAAAATACAAACTAGATTGCGCCACTAAGATTGCTAGATCTAAGATTCTAGTGAGGGGTAGTTCTTCTGACTGACGAGACCATTTTTCACCTGTATGGCGCCAAACCTTGCCTGAGATATCGACTTTTCCGCGATCATTCCATTGTGCTAATCCGAGGGAAAGGCCTTTTGCATCTGTATGTAACGCATTTTTTCCGTCAACAGTATCATAGTCTTCAACTTTAATGACGGGCTTATGTTTCAAGTTTTCTGGTATTTTCATTATTCTCACTCCTTGTTTAGTAAATTAGTAATTTACTAGATAGAGTAAGTATAATGAGGAAGCTGGTTTGGAACAAGCAAAAGGTCTTTTCTAGTAGCTAGGGACAGATGTCTATAGAAAAAGCACTTGATAAGAAGCATCTAAAAACAAACGCTCTTAAAAAATGCTTTTTTATGATGCATTACTTCACTAACTCAATTGATTGAAAAAAAGGCGCAACGCTTGTTTTCTCTGATATGTAAGCTGTGCTTTAGGAATGCCTTGGATCGCCCCTTCAATGCCGTAGAACATATGCAAGCAAGCGTCCGTATCACATTGGTGGCGGATAGCGAGAAAAACCTCTTCGGCCGTTTTTGTGCGTAGTTGTTCAGGGGTATTGATGCCGATACGAACCAGGTGATCCGCTAAAACCTGACCTACATTTGGTAATTTTTGCAGTTCATTCATAGGTTTCTCCTTTTTGATTGTGGTCATCTTGCCCCTCTTTCTCTTGACGAACCAACGCATAGAGCTTCATATCGAACAGCTGCTGGTTTTTCTCCGCATGCTTTCGCAAAACGCCTTCTAACGTAAAACCTGCCTTTTCCAACACACGACAAGAGGAATGATTCTTCGCAAAAGATTCAGCAGAAATACGAACGATAGTTGATGTAGTAAATACATAGTCACATAGTTGCTGAACGGCTTGGGTCATCAAGCCTTTTCCCCAATACTCTTGTGCAATCGAGTAGCCAATCTCAGCCGTTCTATAATGGATATTTTCTTTGCGAACAGCACGGATACTGCCGACTGCTCGGTCATCCACAGTGATCGCAAAGGCAAATTCTGCTTCCTCCACAGATCGAATATAGGCTTGTGCATCTGCGACCGTATAGGGGAATGGCAACCCATCTCGTAAATAATCGTGGATGGTTTGATTATTTAACGCATGGGCTAAATCTTGCGCATCGCTCATTTGCCACCTTCTTAAGGAACACTTCATAGCAATTCCTCCTTTGTCAGTCCTTCATTTTGATCTTATTGTACGAGTTTGTGTGATTTATTACAAGCGAATCTCAAAAAAGCAGAAAAAAGAACCAGCTAGACAAACGTCTAACTGGTTCTTACATACATCGTCTTGAAAAGATAATGGCGTGATAAACATAGAAAAAATAAAAATTATTGCGCTGAAATAGCGATCCCAATGGCTTTTTCTCCTAAATGCGTGCCGATAACTGGTCCGAAGTGACCAATCTCAATTTCTGCATTTGGGTATTTCGCTTGTAGCTTCGCTTTTTCTTCTTTCGCTACTTCTAAATTGTTGGCGTGGATTACATAAAATTTAACAGGCAATGCGATTTCTTGCTCCCGTTGACCAATGATATCTTCTGCGCGATTGAATGCTTTTTTACTGGAACGAATGCGCTCGTAAAGCACAATTTTTCCTTGATCAAAGGTCAAGATCGGTTTGATTTTTAATAATCCGCCAATCAAGGCTGCCCCATTGGTTAAGCGACCGCCGCGAACCAAGTTATTCAAGTCGTCCACGATCAAATAGGCATAGGTATTGTCTCTGATAGTGTCCAGATGGGAAATGATCTCTTCGACGGTTTTGCCTTGACTTGACAGATCAAGAGCGGTTTCTACCATGTGACCCATCGGCATACTTGTGATTTTCGAATCGTAAGGAATGATTTGAACGCCTTCGATTTCATCGGTGATTCCATAAAGCGTTCCGATAAATCCAGAGATCCCGCTTGATAAGTGGATACTAATGATCGTGTCGTAACCGCGATCTTTCAATGACTCATATAAGGCTAACACTTCCCCTAATACCGGTTGAGAAGTGGTTGGGAATTCTTTGCTGTTTTTCAGCAAAGCGTAATACTCATCAGCTTCAATGTCGATACCCTCATTGTAGACTTTTCCATCTAAAATAACAGGGATCGGTATGATAAACAAATCTTCATGGTTTTTGATCCGTTCCGGCAGATAAGCTGTACTGTCAGTAACAACGGCTAATTTCATTCTTTTTCCTCGTTTCAACAAATTTCAAACGTCATTAATAATATAGCATAAATTTACTTACTTTCAAATGGTTTTCAGAACTTTTCATTCTGCTTACTCATTAAGAAAATTCCTGATCGCTTGTTGATTGGTTTCAAGATTGACGACTAACACACTTCCAGCACTCGCACTTGAACCGTATTGCCAAGAGTCAGCGACTGGGACAGTCAAGCTGTCGACGCCTCCCGCCCCTCGAGCAATCGAGAAGGTATTTTTTAATAGGAAAGACATTGGTAGGTTGGTGGAAGCATAGCCTAAGACTTTTCCTGCTGCATAAGGCAATTTTAAAATAGCTAAAGGATTTTTCATTTCGCTAAAGATCGCATCCATTACTTGCTGCTGTCTTCTTACACGACCGAAGTCCCCTTCTTCGTCCATCCGAAAGCGTGCGTATTGCAACAGCTCAAGCCCATTCATTTGTTGTTGCCCTTGTTTGATGGCAACTTCAAGATTTTTACTCATATCTTTTTCCGCGTTGATAGCAACGCCTGAGGGAAACAGTGTGTCGATCACTTTTTCAAAGGAACGAAAGTCGACTTTTGCATAATAGTTGGTTTCTAAACCGAAGTTTTCCGCTAACGTTTGTCTAACTAAATCAGCACCACCAAAGGCATAAGCCGCATTGATCTTGTTTTCGCCATAACCGGGAATCGTAACTAAAGTATCCCGCATAAAGGAAAGCAGCTTCGGTTGCTTACTGGGACCATCTAATTGCAAAACCATAATAGTGTCTGCGCGTCCAGCTTCTCCTTCACGACTATCACTACCAATGAGCAATATATTACGAGCACCATTTGTAGCGGCCGTACCATTAAAGGTCTCTTCATCAGTCGTAGCAAAAGCAGCGTCACTTCTTGCGACTTGCTGACCGACAAGAAACGCAATCAATGAATAGGCAAAAAGCACCAATAGTACCCGGACCACAATACGTAGAACTGGGTGCTTCCGCTTTTTCTTTTGTTTGGGTTGCTTGCTCTTCTTAAGCTTTTGCGGTTTTTGTTTGCTTTGTTCCTGGCCTTGATGCATCGCAGGTCCCTGAGCAGATAGCGGGGGGATTGCGCTTTTTCGTCCCTCAGATTTTTTTATTCCTACTTGTGACTGTTCTCGGGAACTTTGAGCCGCACGAGGGTCGCTTGCCCTAGGATGCTCGGTGTTTTGAGACAAAATGTCTCTTACTGGCTCATCAGCAGACGAAGTAGAATCACTCGGTCTGACGCGCTGGTTTCTTCTTTTGGCTTCTCGGCGGGCAAAGATACTTTCTTTGGCTGCCTGACTGGATTCCTTTTCTAGCCGTTCATGCAGTTTTTTATTTTTTTCCATCCTGCTCATTGCTTCTGATCCTCCAACTAAAAAATAGCTCTCTGTCTATAAGGATACCCTAGACCTTATAGAAAGAAAGCTATTTTCTGAAATTTTAACCTTTTTCTAGGAAATTTCTTCATTTTTCTACCTTAGATGCTTTGATGCTCCTTGTCGTGTGCTCACAAATCCTGCTTGCTCATAAAATGATTTCACTTGATTTGCCGACCAAAAGTTTAGTGAGAGATCATCGAAGCCTTTTTCCAGCGCAACGTTTTCAGCAAATGCCAACAATTGTTTCCCAATATGCATCCCTTGGTACCGAGGGTCAACAGCGATCGCTGCAATTTCCAGCCACTTTCGTTCATGCATCATCGCATTTTGTGGCAAACAGACCTCTTGAAGATGCACAAAGCCACAAGGCTGTTCCGCCAACCAAGCGATAAAAAAGTGGTGGCTTGGCTCTTGCAGCTGCTGTGTGATTGCTTGTTCAAATCTTGGCTGATCAAAGGGCTTAAAAATCGTTGGGTACCATTGATGGTGCTGTGTTTGGATCTCTTTATGAAACGTTGCTAAAAGTGTTTCATCTTGGCTAATTTTTATTTTGACTTGAGTCATTTTTTGTCACTTCCTCAACAACATTTACCGAATACACGCCGAGAAGATGGACGTGTCCACCCAACAACTGAATCTCTTCAAAGGCATTTACAATCAGTTGCCACGGTTTGTCCATCACTAGATCGATCACGAAAAAGTATTCCCCTAAGGTGGTTTTTGACGGTCGCGATTCAATTTTGCTTAAATCAATTTCTCGCCAGCCAAAGGTTGCTAAGATTTTGTGCAAGATTCCCGGACGATTTGCTGGCAGCGTCACAAAAATCGTTGCTTTCTCGATGGTCTGCTCTGGTAATTGGGTGTTTGCTGCTTTCTTCGTCAAAGCCCAAAAACGGGTTTGATTAAAGGCAACATCTTGAATATTGGTTTCTTTGATCGTTAACTGATAAGCCAAAGCGGCTTCTTTGGAAGCAATCGCCGCAACTGCTTCTTCTGGATGTTTTGCTACGTAGGCTGCTGCAGTCGTTGTGGAAGCAACCGCCTCAACAGTAGCTCCAGCAAATCGGGCTTCGATGAAGTCGGCACATTGCGCCAAGGCTTGCGGATGAGAAATTATCTTAGTGATAGGACGGTTGTCTTTTGCTGTTTGCTGAGAAACTAACAATTGATGATTGATCGGTAAAATAATTTCCTGTTCGATGCTCAATTGATTTTGACGAAACAGTGTATCAATAGTGGCATGAACGGACCCTTCTAATGAGTTCTCGTTCGGAACGACCGCGCGATCGATCACGCCGTTAGCTAGCGCTTGAATACAAAGTGGAATCGATCCATAAGGGATACAGGCATTTTCTGGATACGCTTCTTGCGCAGCTAAATGCGTAAAGGAACTTTTCGGTCCTAAATAACCAATCTTCATTTTATGCACCTGCTTTGATCAAAATTTCCTGTACGATTTCTTCTGGTGTTTTGTTCGTCGTTTCAACGATCAATGAAGCAGTTTCTTCATAAAGAGGGATCCGAGGACGGTAAACAGCCAATATTTCTTCTGGTGATTTTGAGACGACTAAGGGACGAATGCTGCCAGTATCCGCCTTTAAGCGATGGATCAGTTCCTCGGGATCTGTTTTTAAATACACGACGAGCGGCATCTCTTTTAAAAGTTGACGATTTTCTTCTTTTAACACGATGCCCCCACCAGTGGAAATAATTTGTTCCTTTACCAAAGTTTTAGCTAAAATATCCGTTTCGATTTTGCGAAAGGCTTCCTCACCGTGTTGATCGAAAAAGTCTTGAATGGTCATGCCGATCTCAGCAACGATCAAGTCATCAAAATCCACATGAGACTGTTTCGTTTCTTCAGCCAAAAGACGACCAATCGTGGTTTTTCCAGCACCCATAAAGCCAATTAATACCACTTTTTTCACTCGCTGTTTCCTCCTTTAGCCAAACGTGCAACATCCTCAAAAAAATCAGGATAAGAAACTGCTACGGCTTCGGCTTTTTCTAATTCTACCTCTTCATCTGTCAATAAGGCGGCAATTTGCAGCATCATGCCGATACGATGGTCCCCCCGACTTGACACACGTCCGCCATGCAAAGGGGTTGGACCGTTGATGATCAACCCGTCCTCGGTGGGAGTGATGTCCGCTCCTAGTTTTGTCAACTCTTCGGCAGTTGCATCAATTCGGTTAGTTTCTTTTACTTTTAGTTCTTCCGCATCTTTGATCACCGTTTTGCCATGCGCCTGCGTGGCTAACAACGCAATGATCGGCAATTCATCGATCAAGCGTGGGATAATATCGCCAGCGATGGTTACTGCCTGCAAGGTAGAACTTTGAACGGTAAGGTCAGCTGATTGATTCTGATCGTCTTGATTAGAAAAAGCAATCGAAGCACCCATCTCCTCTAGCACGTCAAGAATTCCTGTACGAGTGGGGTTGATCCCGACATTTTTTAAAACGATCTCACTTTCTGGCATAATCGCGCCGGCTGTTAAGAAAAAGGCAGCGGAGGAAATATCACCGGGAACAACTACTTCTTGTCCTTGGAGTGTTTGAGGTCCCGTCACAGTGATTGTTTTGCCTTGTGTTGTGATGACACCACCGAATTGACGGATCATTTCTTCGGTGTGGTTGCGGCTTGTTTCTTTTTCAATGATCGTAGATGTACCTTGTGCTTGTAGTGCCGCAAAAATCAGCGCTGATTTTACTTGAGCACTTGCTACGGGCATCTGATAATTGATGGGATGTAATGAAGCCGTGCCATTGATGGTGATCGGTGGGAACTCCGTCTGTTCATGCCCTCTCACATTGGCACCCATTTCTCTTAATGGCAGCATCACGCGATTCATTGGTCGTCTATTCAATGAGTCATCACCGAATAAGGTAGTTGTAAATGGCTGTCCAGCCAAAATCCCCATCATTAGACGAATCGTTGTGCCAGAATTACCGATATCGATTGGTTCGTCAGCAGGCTTAAGACCATTAAAGCCCTGTCCTTCAATCGTGATCGTCTGACCGTCATCATGGATCGGAACCCCTAATGATTGAAATGCATGAAGGGTGCTATAGCAGTCTTCTCCACGTAAGAAATTTCGGACAGTCGTTGTTCCTTCAGCTAACGCCCCGAACATGATACTGCGATGTGAGATCGATTTGTCAGCAGGGACCGCTATCGTCCCTTTTAAATGTGTTGCTTTTTTTAGTTTCATCCCAGCCTCCTATTTTTTTCGACACGAATAGGTCGTCTTGTTTTGGATCAGCTGCTCTGCTTGCAGCAAATCATTTTGCGTTTTGAATGAAATCTGTAAAACACCAATGATGTCTTCTCGAGTTTCAAGAATTTTTAAGTTGATCAAAGAGAGCTGATGCTCGCTCAATAGCCCCGTCACTTCAGCGACAACACCGGGATGATCCGGTACATCGATGAATAGATCATAGAATGCCGGGATCGCGCCATTTTGATGAACCGGCAATTGATCCCGTGTTTCCTTCGCGGATTCAAAGAACCGAAAGATCGCCCGTTCGTCTTTTTCCTGCAACCAGTGAGCCATGGTCGTCATTTGTTTTTGCCACTCATCGATCAGCTGCAGCAGTTCCTGTCGATTACTCAATAAGATATCGGTCCACATGCGAGGATCTGAAGAAGCGATGCGAGTGATATCGCGAAAACCGCCTGCTGCAAGTTGTTGCGCTCTGGGGTGGGCTTGGTTGAAAGCGTCTGCCTGATTGACTAATCCAGAAGCAATAATATGGGGCAAATGGCTCAACATCCCTGTGATTTGATCATGCTCTTTTGGCGCAAGCGCCACATATTTGGCTCTGGTGCCGCGAAAAAGCTCTTGCAGCTCTTCCATCCGCTGACTTTTCGTCGGTGTGAAGATATAGTAAGCATTCTCGAAAAGGTTCTCATCGGCTGCTGTGATCCCTGATTTATGAGAGCCAGCCATCGGATGGCCCCCAATAAAATCAAAGGAAAAGGACTCGGCGAATTGGGTGATTTCCGCTTTGGTACTGCCGGTGTCTGTTACTAGCACCGAAGGCTTTAATGAAAGTGCCCCCAGTTCGGCAAGATATTTTTTGGTGATCTCTACCGGCAATGCCAACAAAATCACGTCGGCACGGACAGCACCTTCTGAAAATGAAGGGGGCACTTCGTCTACTAAACTTGTTGCTAATGCGATCTCATTGGTTTCCTGACAATCCCAGCCCATCAAATGCACTTGCGGATGTGCCTTTTTGATACATTTTGCTAAGGAAGCGCCGATCAATCCTAGACCGGCGACAAAGATATTTTGGTTCATGAAAAGAATCCTCATTTCTACTGGAATTTTTGCTGGTTCTTTAATCAGTAGGTTAACAAGTATTCTCGATACGCCTGAACAGATGCGGTCAATTCTGCGAATGAATCACTTGGGAACTTTTCTAATAGTTCATTGGCCACCACTGTCGCCACCACACTCTCACAAACAACGCTGGCTGCTGGTACAGCGGTGCTATCTGAGCGTTCGACGCTTGCTTTATACGGTTCTTTGCTGTCGATATCCACACTTTGCAACGGCTTGTACAAGGTCGGGATCGGCTTCATAACACCACGAACCACGATTGGTTCACCGTTCGTCATGCCGCCTTCAAACCCGCCAAGGTTGTTGCTGCGACGGGTATAGCCTCGTTGTTCGTCCCATAAAATCTCATCCATGACTTTGGAACCTGGCAAAACACCAGCCTCAAAGCCAACGCCGAACTCAGCACCTTTAAAGGCATTGATGCTGACCACGGCTTGGGCGATTTTCGCATCAAGTTTTTTGTCCCATTGCACGTAACTGCCTAAACCAGCAGGAACGCCGCCAACAAGTACTTCCACTACACCGCCGATCGTATCGCCATTTTTCTTCGTTTGATCGATCAGCTGCTTGATTTCTTCTTCGACTGACGGATCTAACACCCTTACTTCTGAAGCTTCAGAGCGTTCTGCGATTTCTTTGACGGTCAACCCTTCAGGAATTTCCGCTTTGATGCCGCCTAACATTGTTACATGACCCGCCACATCGATGCCAAGCTCCTTTAAAATTTTCTTCGCGATTGCTCCGATGGCTACCCGCATGGTCGTTTCACGAGCAGATGAGCGTTCCAAAACGTTTCGTAAATCTTGATGATGGTATTTCATGCCACCGACTAAGTCAGCATGACCAGGTCTTGGTCGTGCCACTCGTCGTAGTTTGCGGTCTTTTTCTGGTACCTCTTCGATCGCCATGACCTTGGTCCAGTTTTTCCAATCTTTGTTCTCAACCACTAAAGTCACAGGAGAGCCTAGTGTTTTTCCATGACGGATACCCGAAGTGATACGGACTTGGTCTTTTTCAATCAGCATCCGTCCCCCACGGCCATAGCCGGTTTGTCGTCTCGCTAATTCAAAATTAATGTCTTCTGCTGTTAATGGCAATCCTGCCGGTAAACCTTCGATAATGGCGGTTAACTCTGGTCCATGTGATTCGCCTGCTGTAATATAACGCATGATCCGTTACCTTCCTTTCTTATAATAGGTAGTCTTTGATTTTTTCAGTCGGGATCGTCACGATTTTCGCCTGTCCGATCGCTTCTAATAGAATAATCTTCAATTGTTGCCCGCGGGCTTTTTTATCATGAGTGATTGCTTGGTATAATTGCTCTTTATCTATTTCACTTGGTGTGATCGGCAAATGAAACTTCTCAACCATTTCTGTAAGCTGCTGGGTCGTACCTTTTGGTGTTAATCCGATGGCTTCTGCATGACGGGTGATCATGATCATCCCCATTGCAACCCCTTCGCCATGACTGGTGTCAAACGCGGCTGTTCTTTCTAAGCCATGCCCGATCGTATGACCGAAGTTCAGTGTCAGACGACTGCCATGATCAAAAGGATCTTCTTCTACTACTTTTTGTTTTACCTTTAAAGAAGCAGTGATTACTTTCTCAGCATGTGCCAAAAGATCGACTTCATCTTTCAAACCTGCTAACGTTTGCCAAAGCTCAGGATCTGCAATAGCGGCTGACTTGATGATTTCAGCAATGCCTTCTTGGACGCGTTTGAGGGGCAAACTTGTAAGTAAATCTGGATCGATCATCACACCGGCTGGTTGTGCAAATGTCCCGACGAGATTCTTGGCACTGCCAGTATTTACAGCTGTTTTTCCGCCGATACTTGAATCGACCTGTGCCAATAACGTCGTTGGAATCTGCAAGAAATCAATGCCGCGCATATAAGTAGAAGCAACAAATCCTCCGAGATCACCGATCACACCGCCACCAAGGGCAATGATCCCATCGCTTCTGGTCATTCCGAGTTGGGCAAGACCATCATATAAATTAGCTGCTTGCTCTAGTGATTTGCTTTTTTCGCCAGCTGGTACGATTAACAGTGTTGCCTCATACCCTACAGCGGTTAAGGAATCGACGATCTGTCCGCCATACAGGGGTGCGACGTTGCTGTCTGTAATGACGGCAATACGCTGTTTGTCCCACAACTGTTGCACCCAGGTTCCGACGTTTTGAAACGCCCCTCGTTTGATGAGGATATCATAGGAATGTTCTTCTAAATGAATGTGTAACATTGATTTTTGCACCTCTTTTATTGGTTGTCTTCACGCTTAATCTTGCAACGCTTTGATTTCTTTCATCGCTTTTTCCATGATATGGACTTCTTTCATCATGTTCATGTACGTTTTTTCGTTAAGTGATTGAGGACCATCAGACCAAGCATTGGCTGGATCTGGATGGATCTCAACGATCATCCCATCGGCGCCAGCAGCAACACCTGCTCTAGCCATAGGCGGTACGAGATCCCAGATACCTGTTCCATGACTAGGATCAACGATGATTGGGAAGTGGCTCAGTTTTTTGATGATTGGTACCGCGCTTAAATCAAAGGTATTACGGGTTGCTGTTTCGTAAGTTCGGATCCCACGTTCAATGAAAATCACTTTACTTTTATCTTGAACAGCGATGTATTCCGCTGCATTCAACCATTCGTCGATTGTGCCAGAGATGCCTCGTTTAAGGCCAATTGGTTTCCCAGTTTTCCCAACGGCAGCTAGCAATTTGAAGTTTTGCATGTTCCGAGCACCAATCTGCAAAATGTCACTGTATTCCGCAACCATATCGATATGTCCTTCGTCCATGACTTCTGTGATGACTTTCATGCCCGTTTCATCCGCTGCTTGACGAATGTATTTTAGCCCTTCTTCTTCCAGCCCTTGGAATGCGTATGGCGACGTGCGGGGTTTGAAGGCACCACCACGTAAGATTTGGGCACCACCAGCTTTAGCGATTCGGGCACATTCACGAATTTGGTCTAAGCCTTCAATCGAACATGGACCAGCCATCGTAACAAAGTTACCGTCACCGATTTTCACGCCATCTACATCCACAACCGTATCTTGCGGATGGAACTCACGAGAGGTCAATTTGTAGGTGTTTGAGATCCGAATGGCATCTTCGACACCCTCGTAGCTGCGAAAAGCAACATCTTGGATGCGGCGGGTATCCCCTTTTAAGCCGATAACGACCTGTTCTTTTCCTTGGTTGACTTGAACATCTAAGCCTTCTTTTTTGATTCTTGTTACAACAACTTCAACTTGTTCTGGCGTAGCGCCTGGTTTCATAATTACGATCATTTTTTCTTCCTACTTTCGTTTTTTTCTGTTTTTTATTTTTCACATGGATTCGATGAGTGCTTTGACTTTTTCAACAGGCATCGCTTTGCCAGTCCAAAGTTCAAATGCGGCTGCACCTTGATAGAGTAGCATGCTTAAGCCGTTTGCAGTTTTGGCGCCGACTGCTTTCGCATCTTTCAAAAGCTGCGTTTCTCTTGGATTATAGATGACTTCATAGACAGCTAATGATTCCCGCAGGAGTGTTTTATCTTTCAGAGGACTTACGGTATCATTTGGTTTCATTCCCACGCCCGTGGCATTTACCAATAAGCTGCTTTGATCGATGGCTGTTTTTAAAGCCATCTGATCTTCTAAGTCGGTTAAGGTAATTTCACAAGCTGTTTTTTGTGCAATCTGTGTTAATTTTTCTTGGATGATTGGATAAAACTCATCCTTGCGGTTAAAGACATGGATCGTTTTGACGCCGTCTAGTGCGGCTTGGCTAATGATCGCTGTCGCCGCTCCGCCAGCTCCAATCACCGTCATGGTGTCGCCAATGATGGATACTTGAATGTCCTCAAGAGCTCGCATAAAGCCGATGCCGTCTGTATTGTGCCCAATCAAGCGACCTTCTTGATTGACGATCGTATTGATTGCGCCGATCAACTCGGCTGCTGGTGAACATTCATCCATCAGCGCTACTGCCGCCATTTTATGAGGCATCGATAAATTGACACCTAAGAGGTCCAACTGACGGATGCTTTGGATACTAGCGGCTAAATCGTCCGGCTCAACATCAAAGGCCAGATACACGGCGTCGATCCCTTGTTCTTCAAAAGAAAGATTGTGCATCGCTGGAGAGATGCTGTGTTTGGCTGGTTTGGCAAATAGTGCCGCCAACCGTGTGTGTCCGGTTATCATTTGTTTCATCTGGTTCATTCCTTTCAACAAAAAAAGATGTCCACCGTAAATTTAAGAATCTACAGTGAACACCTTCAAACATTACATAACGACAGAGCCGATATGTGAATATAAAAAATAGCCACTATAGATTTTACGATCTACGTGGCTGCGAATTCATTACGAAATGCTCTAGCCATCATAGATACAAACTTAGCGTTTGTACCCATGCCTTCATGAATACAAACCTATCTAAAATAGCTAAAGTAATATTTATTCAGTTGTGTGGGGTTCGTTAGCAATAATTTTTGCATAGTCGTTCGCTCCAAACTGATGTAAGATTGTCCTAAGTATAGGTTTAACTTTGAAAGATGTCAATGATTTTTTCTTATTTTTTTCATTTATTTGATTGTTTTTTTGAAAACACTGTTCTATCAAGGGTTTATAAGTCATCCTCAAAGAACAATAATAGTTCAGGTAAGCTTAATTGCGCTTTTTCCTCTGCTGAAAGATCTTTGACGATCTCCCCTTTTCTGAGCAGGATCAAGCGGTCTCCGTATTTTAATGCATCTTCCATCCGATGGGTGATCATTAGACAGGTCAGGTTTTGTTCTTCCACGCGTTTTGCAGTGATTTGCATCAGCTGTTTGGAGGTCTTTGGATCTAACGCAGCCGTATGTTCATCTAGCAACAACAGTTTTGGAGTTTGGATCGTTGCCATCAATAAACTTAATGCCTGTCGTTGACCACCAGATAAACTGCCCGTTGGCGTATCCAAATGATTTTCCAACCCGTTGCCGATTTCTTTACAAAGCGCAAAGAACATTTCCCTTTGTCCTTGGAGTTGTCGAAGACCAAGTGACCGTTTTTGCCCTCTTTTTTGGGCTAACAGCAGATTTTCTGCCACTGTCATACGGGGAGCAGTGCCCATTTTCGGATCTTGGAAAACCCGCGCCAAAAAGCGTGCGCGTTTTTCTTCCGAAAGTGTAGTCACATTTTGATCATCGATCATCACTTGCCCACTCGTCAAGGGCATGGTGCCTGAGATGCAGTTGAATAACGTGCTTTTGCCGGCGCCGTTTCCTCCAACGACCGTGACAAATTCTCCTGGCTTTAAAGAAAGATCGATTTTATTCAAGAGTACTTTTTTCTCATTTGGTCCGTTGCCGACAACTTTAAAGGCTTTTTTTAAGGCTAACATTATTCGTCCTCCGTTTCAAAACCAGTGCGTAGATGCAAGGCTTGTTTAAATTGAGGGATCAACAAGCAGATCGTCAAGACGATTGCAGAGAAGATCTTCAAGTAGGTCGTATCAAATCCAGCTTTGATCACAAATAGGATCAATAATTGGTAAATAATGCTGCCGATCACAATAGCGATCAAACGTTCCAGCAAGGTCAGTTCCCCGTATAACACTTCACCAATGATGATTGACGCCAGTCCAATAACGATCACACCGATACCTTTGCTTATGTCGGCATAGCCGTCATTTTGCGCAATCAATGCGCCTGAGAGTGCGATCACGCCATTGGAGACGATCAATCCAATGATTTTCATTCGATCGGTATTGATCCCCATCGATTTTGCCATATGCTCATTATCACCTGTAGCGATGTAAGCTTGACCCAAATTTGTATGGAAAAAGTAAACCAAGACGCCCCCGATCAACAAGACCATGATCAATCCAATGATCACCGTATCATAATAATTCGGTAAATTCATTCTAGTAAAAAAATCTTGAATTTTCGGTTGGTTTAATAAAGAGAGGTTGGGTGAGCGCATCACAAACAGCATGACCGAGTTCAATGAAGACATCACCAAGATTCCAGCTAAAATCACGGGAATTTTGCCTTTTGTATAAAGAAGTCCTGTCACACAGCCCGCACACATCCCAGCCAATACTCCTAAACAAGTCGCTAAGACGGGCGACACCCCATGGGTGATCGCTGTCACACAGACAGCACCGCCTAACGGAAAGGACCCTTCCGTCGTCATATCCGGGAAATTTAAAATTCGATAGGTCATAAAAATCCCTAATCCCAGGATTCCCCAAAGTAGTCCTTGCCCTATTGCTGAAACAATCATCATTCTTCCTCCATATTCTTACAAGTTTTCTCTTTCAAGACCCTCTCGATGATCGCAGGTGGTCGCTGTTCTTGGTTGTTACTCGTCACTTGCTTCGCTTTCTGGCGTGGTTGTAATCAGTTTCGCCTCGTCTTTGAGGTTTTCTGGGATAGTGATGCCCAATAACTGCGCCTGAGTTTCATTGATGATCGTTTCGCCATCGCTGAATGTATAGATCGGTGTTGTCGCAGGTTCTGCTGTCCCATCAAGAATTGCTGCCACCATCTTCCCAGTTTCCACGCCTATCGTAAATTGATCTTGTCCGACCGTTGCCAAACCGCCTTGTTCCACCATCGTGTCTACGGAAGTAATGATTGGTGTTTTTGATTTATTGGCTTCTTGAACTACGGTCTGCATAGCATTTGCGATCGTATTGTCTAACGGAATATAGATAAAATCGACTTCCCGTGCCATCACTTGCACCATTTGCGCAATTTCATTACTTGAAGGAACGGCATACGATTTGCTGGTCAAGCCATTTTCTTCGGCAGCAGCTTCTGCTTCTGCCACTTGGTATTTCGAATTGTCTTCGGTCGAAGAATACAAAATACCGACTGTTTTTGCCTCTGGCAGCAAATCTTTTGCTAGTTTGATTTGTGCAGCAACTGGTGCTTTATCGGAAACACCAGTGATATTGCCGCCGGGTTGATCCATATCTGCCACCAGATTTGCCCCAACTGGATCAGTGACCGCTCCTAAAACGATCGGTACATCCTGAGTGACATTCGCCAACGCTTGTGCTGCGGGTGTTGCTACCCCAACCAAAACGTCGGCATCTTTATTTAGCAGCTGCTGACTCATCGTTGCCAATTTGCTTTGATCCGCTTGACCGTTCTGGAATTCGATCGTCAAGTTGTCCCCTTCGGTATAGCCTGATTCTTTAAGGCCTTCTTTGATCCCCTCGGTGATCGCATCCAGTGCTTCATGACTGACAAATTGTAGGATCCCGACTGTTTTTTCAGCTTTTTCTACTGGTTCCGAAGTCTCACTAGCTTGATTGGTCCCACTTCTCATTCCTAACTGATAGACAAATGTCGCTCCTAAAAATAATAAAATAACGGCAACCGATGCAATTAATCCCTTGTTTTTCATTTTTCATTCTCCTTTTTCTGCTTACGTTTTTCGTGTTTTTCATTTTATGGTTTTTGAGAACAAAAAAAACAACTGCCTATGTGACGGCAATTGCAAGTAAGCAAAAGCCGCATAGAAGCTTGTCCTATGCGGCGATAAATTCAACTACCAGCATAGATACAGCACTTTAGAAGGTTCTCTAAAAAGTTGTATCTATGGAATGAGGTCCCATCAATACAACTATCTACGCCAGTTTTGCCATGATTTCACTTGCAATGGAATAAATAGTTTCATGATTGTTCCTCCTTCTCAACTTGTTTTCTTTCTTGATTGAATTCAGTTTAGCTTATTGATAAAAAAACGTCAACAATTTTCTGTCAAATTGTCAGATTTTTTTATCGATCATTGGCAGAAGAACGAATCGTCCACATCGGTAAACGATTCAATTCTGGGATGAATTCCGTCGTTGGCTGCTCAAATGAATCAAAGGTAAAGCGATTTTTCTCAACCCCTTCTTCATAAAAAACAAACGTCACTTTATCAGGATCAACGCTGTATTCATTGGAGAAAAAAGCCGCATCATAGACGATTGGATAATAAAAAAATGTCCGATTCAGCTCATCTTCTTGCGCTTGGATCAGATCAAATACTTGATCGAGTTGAGGTCCGTTGGGCTTACTAAACATCACCGAGATCGCTCGTGTTTCACGAATCGTCTTGTCTGCAGTCAGATAAGGCAATGGCTGTACTTTTTCTGACGGCAGCTTGTCAAAAGCGATCCGATCCACTAAAGAAGCATTGATACGATTTTGAGAAAAGACGATCAAACCTGCGAAGACCAGTGCGAAAAGAATTCCCCCGATCAGCGTGAAAATCGTTTTTTTCTGATCTCGATAAAGATCATCTAAAAAAGCTTGCCAGCTTTCAACTATTTTTTCTTTCGTGTAATGAACAAAGTTCCTAACTTGTTCCATAATTTGCCCACCTTTTTTAAAAATCCTACTATTAATTCATACTATCAATTCCCTCCTAGAACGTCAAGAAACTTCACATTTCTTCGATAATTCGGTAAGATAAAAGAAAACGGTAAAGGAGTCATTATGCATAATCTAGCTGATTCATTGATGTCTGGAGCCAATCCAATCTTCGATTTCATCGTTGTCTGTTTGAACTTTCTCTCCATTTTTGTCATCGTTTGGGGTGTATTGATCGCAGGCATTGACTTTGTGCGCTACGAATTAACAGAAAAGGATCGATTGGTGGCAGCCAGAGAGAATAATTTTATCCGCAATTATTTAGGGAGTTATGTTTTATTAGGTCTGGAGATCTTGATTGCAGCAGATATTATTGAGACGATCATCCACCCTACTTTCGAAGACATCGTACGTCTAGCTGCCGTCGTTATTATTCGGACAGTCATCTCTTATTTCTTGAATAAGGAAATCGAGCGTGCACTGCAAACCACCGATCACCAACCTACCAAGAAAAAGGAAAGCTAGCTGCCATGGCTTTTCTTTGGATTCTTCGGTATAATAGATAGGAATATTTGACATTGGAAGGATCAATCCCTCAGTCAAACTATCCTTAAAAGAAAAGAGGGAAACAATATGTCTTTTGATGGTGTCTTTACCCATTTAATGGTCCAAGAATTACAAAATCAATTAACCAGTGGACGTGTAAACAAAATTCATCAACCTTATGAAAATGAGGTCGTATTTGTGATTCGTTCCCAAGGGAAAAATCACAAACTTTTGCTATCGGCACACCCCACCTATGCTCGTGTACAATGCACAACGATCGCCTATAGCAATCCAGAAACCCCACCGAATTTCTTGATGATGCTACGGAAATATTTAGAAGGGGCGATCTTAGAATCAATCGAACAAATCGACAATGACCGTGTGATCCATTTTCATTTCACGCGACGAGATGAATTAGGTGATTTGCAAGCCCTCGTCTTGATCGTCGAACTAATGGGCCGTCACAGTACGATTTTATTAATGAATAAGACGAGCGGAAGAATCGTCGATACGATCAAACACATTGGTCATTCACAAAATACGTATCGTACCTTATTGCCAGGTGCTGTCTATGTTGCACCACCAAAGCAATCGACGCTTAATCCTTTCACAGCCTCTCGCACCAAAATTTTTGAAGAATTATCTACTCTTGATCCATTGACGGCAAAAGAACTTCAACAACGATTCCAAGGCTTAGGCCGCGATACAGCAGAAGAATTGATCGCTCGAATCAATGCCAATCCCAATGAAAAACTGCGTCAGTGGGAAGCTTTCTTTACAGAGCTTACCCAGGAGCTAGTACCAAGTTATCTCCAGTCAGAGAAAAAGGAATATTTTACACCAATTCCCTATCCATCATTGATCGATGCGACCACCACTGTCACCCATTATCAGAGTCTGAGCGAGCTTTTAGATGCTTTTTATCACGACAAGGCGGAAAGAGATCGGGTCAAACAACAAGGTGGCGAATTACTAAAGAAGATTGAGAATGAACTGAAACGGAACCAATTGAAGTTAAAGAAACGCCAACAAACGTTGATCGATTCAGAAAACGCCGAAGAATTCCGTCAAAAAGGTGAGCTTTTGACGACCTTTATGAATCAAGTCCCTCGTGGTGCTGCTTCAGTTGATTTGGAAAATTATTATGATGAGAATCGGCTTTTGACGATCAAACTCGATCCTGCTCTTTCTCCCAATCAAAATGCTCAGAAATATTTTCAACGTTACCAGAAATTAAAAAATGCAGTCAAACTGATCCATCAGCAGATTGCCGAAACGAAAGAAGAAATCGCGTATCTCGAATCCGTGTTAGCCCAATTAGAAATCGCCTCTCCCATGGATCTGGCGGTTATTCGGGAAGAACTGATCGCACAAGGCTATGTCAAAAATCGGGCGAAACAGCGTAAAAAAGCTGCTCCTTCGCAACCAGAACGATTTCTTTCTTCAGACGGAACTGAAATTTTCGTCGGAAAAAACAATTTACAAAATGACCAATTGACCTTAAAAACAGCTCGTAAGAGTGATATCTGGCTGCATACTAAAAATATTCCTGGCTCTCATGTCATCATTCGTTCGGATGATCCTAGTGAGACAACCTTAATGGAAGCTGCAGAGCTTGCCGCATATTTCTCAAAATATCGTCAATCTGCCCAAGTACCGGTGGACTACGTGCAAGTCAAACATATTCGGAAACCGAATGGTGCCAAGCCTGGATTCGTCATTTATGAGAATCAAAAAACACTTTTTGTGACACCTGATGAGGGAATTTTGAGATTAAAACAGTCCTAGCTGTTTCTAAGTTTATTCTGAAATCGTATCAAAACTGCAAACAACGTAATCCCGAGCTGGTAGCGTCCATTCACTGAAGGTCGATCCCTGTGAGTCATCACCTACTTGGCCAACAAAGTAACTCGAATAGCCTTCTGGCGCATCTCCTGGAAACGAAACACCGATCTGGTAGTTGGCATTTCCCGGTTGATTGGCAATCTTTTGAAGAAATTCATGCCAAATTTCTTCAATCGGGTCGATCCCTGTCCGTTGCCCTAGCATTTTCCCATAGTTGAATGGGTAGTAACCGACGATCCCATAGAAGACCAGCGGATGCGGATTGCTTTTTTTCTGGATTTCTAAAACAACCCCTTCACTGATCAATGGGATACCCTCTTCCGTCACAATATAGCCTAATGAAAGATCTGGCTTATCAAAGTTTTGTAAGCCAATGGGCTTTTTCTGATAAAGCGAGGGTGAAATTCTATAGACCGTTTTAAACGTTCTTGAAAAAACGGCATGACTGCTAAAGCCGACTTCAAAAGCGACATCAATGACTCGCTTCTTTTGGTTTTTCAATAAAAGCGCACCTCTTGCCAAACGACGCAGTTTTATATATTCCCTAACAGAAATTTTAACCAAACGAGTGAATAAGCGCTGATAATAAAAAACGGACAATGATGCAACTTGCGCCAACGTTTCGATCTCTAACGGCTCGGTAAGATTGTCTTCAATATAATCGATTGATTTTTGGATTGCCTCCCATGCATGCATATGAATTTCCTTTCTTTTACTATAAAATAATTCGCTAAAAAAGCTTTACCGTGTCTGCTCTTTTTCAATTGAATTAATTGTGTTTTATTTCACAATAAAACGAATGCTTAGAACTTGCTTATTAATTAGTTTAGCATAGCCTTTGTGCTCGATGGCCATGAAAATAAAAAAAGACGAGAATTTTCGTCTTTTTTTCCGTTCGTTTTAAACTATTGTATTGCTTGAAGGTTCCCACTACGTCGGGTTTTATAGGATAATCAGAAGAGAAGTCCGAAAAAAAATACGTAAAAGGAACCATTTTTATAAATCAATAGAAATAAATAGGCCGATCTTTGCGGTCTTGTAATGGGCGATTATTATTTTCTAATACTTCTTCGCGGAATTCTAAAATGAAGCGACGGCTCATCTCCCCAATCCAGTCAAAGACAAACCAGTTGATTGGCCCTTTCGTTGGTGGGGTCGTCAAGGAACCAACATAATGAAAATGGTGGGTGCGCTCTGGCAAGAACATGCTCGGATCAAACCATTGGGTGTGGTTCTCAAAGTCCCAGATGCTGTCGTCTTGCTGATTGCAGATCCAGTTGAGTTTATCCGTCAGTTTGAATAAGATACCCACCACCAAGTTTTCACCGTCATCATTCATATGAACGAGGTGAAACTCTAACTCTTGCTGCTCGTCATCGATAATGTGTTCAGACGGCATGTGAAAATGAATATCCGTCAAATAGTAGTTGATCCCTTTAAATGTGACATAGCTTTCTTTGTTATAAGGAACGAAGTGAATCGTATTTTTGAATTCTTTTTCCGTGAACCGCTCTCGTTTATAGTGAAAAGCCAAGTCCTGATCGATGGGTTCTTCGGTCTCATCGTGGATTAAAGCGATTGGGGATTGGTAAGGAAATTCGGCGCCTTGTGCATACCAGTCGCATAAAGTGTGCCAATGTTCAGGTCCATTGTCTCCGGAATAACTCCAGGGAACGTCCATATTTCTTTTCAAAAAAAACAGCCTCCTAATTCAAGTTGACAGCAAGGTATAGCCCTTCCTATCAAAAAACTTTCTCCCAATGCTATCAGAAAATAGGTAAAAATAAAACGAATATGCTTGGTCATTTCCTCACATATCCGTTTCTTATTTCAATTCCTTATTCACTCAACCAAGCAGCAGGATCTTTACGCCACTCTTGTAACAGGGCAACATCAGATTCTTGAATAGCACCCGTTTCTAAAGCCGACTCGATCAACGCTGTATAGTTTGTCAAAGTCACATAGGATAAACCTGCTTGATCAAAATTTTCTTGGACTTGAGGCAGCTCGTAAGTAAAGATCGCAGCGACGCCTAATACATCGGCTCCTTCTCTTTTGGCTGCTTCACAAGCTTCTAAGACACTGCCACCTGTTGACAATAAATCTTCAATGACGACCATTTTTTGATTTGGTTGAATACGCCCTTCAATTTGATTGCCTTTACCGTGTTCTTTTGCTTTGCTGCGAATATAAACCATTGGCAAATCTAACAATTCAGCGACCCATGCAGCATGGGGAATCCCAGCTGTTGCGGTCCCTGCAATCACTTCTGCTTCTGGGTAAGTCGTTTTGATGACTGCAGCTAAGCCTTTCGCAATGGCGCGACGTACATGTGGATAACTCATAGTAATTCGATTGTCGCAGTAAATAGGGCTTTTGATGCCGCTTGCCCAAGTAAATGGTTCATTCGGTCGTAAGAAAATCGCCTCGATGTCTAAAAGATCTTTGGCGATTTGATTGGATTGTTCTTTCATTGGCTAGCTTCCTTCCATTCTTGTTTTATTTGCAGATAACTTTCATACGGTGCCTTAGATTGGGTGATTGGACGTCCCACAACGATCATGGTAGCCCCTGCTTTACGAGCTTGTGCAGGTGTCATGATCCGTTTTTGATCACCAACTTCACTGCCGGCTGGTCGGATACCAGGGGTCAAGCGTATGAAGGCATCCGTTGTCTTTTGTTTGATCTGCTTTGCTTCGTGAGCGGAGCAAACAACACCGTCTAACCCAGCTTTTTGGGCACAAGTGGCGTAATGCATGACACTTTCTTGCAGTGACGTCATGATCTGCTGATCATGATGCATTTGTGCCTCACTAGTGGAGGTCAATTGGGTAACTGCAATCAAATCAGGAACTTTGTGCCCTGCGGGGGTTCCTTGCTGCAGGCCTTTTTTAGCAGCAGTCATCATTTCGATCCCACCGGCTGCATGAACATTCGTCAAAGCCACACCTAAAGAAGCTAAGCGTTCCATTGCTCGTCCTACTGTATTGGGAATATCATGTAGTTTTAAATCTAAAAAAATATCATGACCACAGTCTTTTAACCAAGTAACGATCGCTGGTCCTTCTTGGTAGAAAATCTCCATTCCCACTTTCACAAACAACTTTTCCTCTTTAGGAAAATGCGCTAAAAAAGTTTCAATAGCCTGTATGTTAGGAAAATCTAAGGCAATAATTGGCCGTTCACTCATCACATGTGCTCCTCTCTCACTTCTTTTATCAGCTGTTCCAAAGAAGGGATTCCTAATTCTGCCATTCGTATAGGCAATTCTTCAATCAACTTTGGGCAAATGTAAGGATCGGTAAAGTTTGCGGTTCCGACTGCAACAGCACTAGCACCTGCCAGATACATTTCAAGGACATCATCCACTGACATCACGCCCCCCATGCCAATAATTGGTAATTGAGAAACTTGCGCCACTTGTTTGATCAGGCGAATCGCCACTGGTTTGATTGACGGACCAGACAAGCCCCCCGTTTGGTTAGCTAAAATTGGTTTCCGTGTTTTTAGATCGATCCGCATGCCTAAAAGTGTATTGATCATCGTAAACCCGTCGGCGCCGCCTGCTTCGATCGCTTGCGCAATTGGGACGATATCCGTCACATTCGGCGAAAGTTTGACATAGATCGGCACTTGCGAGACTTTTTTGACCGCTTCAGTCAATGCACCAGCAACCGTAGGATCGGTTCCGAACGTGATACCGCCATGCTTGACGTTCGGGCAAGAGATATTCAATTCGATCGCTTTGACATTTTCTGCCTGACTGATTTCCTGACACACAAGAACATAATCTTCGACGGTCGAACCGGCAACATTCGCGATGATTGGCAAATCGGGGTGTTTTTGAGCCAAGTCGGGCAAAATTTGATTCATGACCGCTTCTAACCCAGGATTTTGCAACCCGATGGCATTTAACATACCGCTAGGCGTTTCTGCTACCCTTGGGGTCGGATTGCCGAAACGTGGTTCAGGTGTGGTCGCTTTGATCATCACCGCACCTAATTGACTGATGTCATAATATTTATCATATTCTGCACCAAACCCAAAACAGCCGCTGGCAGGCATGATCGGATTTTTTAGACTCAATCCGGGTAGCTCGACATTGATCGACATTAAATGACCACCTTTCTCGCCTGAAATACAGGCCCTTCGTCACAAACTTTGACACTTTTTGTGCCTTGTTCATCATCTTTCGTATGGCAAACACAGGCATAACAGGCACCCATCCCACAAGCCATTCGCGCCTCCATTGATAATTGAACATCTGGAAGGTCTTCGAAAAGCTGGGCGGTGGTTTTTAAAAGACCGTTATTTCCGCAAGCAAAGACCGCCGCAGGTGTTTGCTCTGCAGCTAATAACAGGTTGCCAACATTTCCTTGTAAACCCGCGCTGCCATCATCGGTAGCGATCCTCGTATCTCCCAGTGCGCGAAATTCCTCTTCATAATACATGACGTCTTTGCTGGCAAAGCCCAAAAAGTGAATGACGTGGACGCCTTGTTGTGTCAGGCGTTTCGATAATTCATAGAGCGGCGGTACACCGATACCGCCACCTACGATAAATGCAGTGTCCCCCTGGTTTAAATGATGATAGCGAAACCCATTTCCTAACGGCCCCATCACATCGATTGGATCACCAACAGTCATTTCTGAAAAAATTCTTGTGCCATCTCCTTCGACCCGATAAATGATTCGGCATTCTTTTTTCTCAGCATCAATATGATTGATACTGATCGGTCGGCGAAGAAGAAAGGCATTTTGAGGAACCCGCAGGTGTAGAAATTGCCCTGGGGTCCTCATCTCATTGACTAATTCACCCGTCAATGTCATTTCAAAAATCCGCGGTGCCAGTTGACGCTGTTTGCTGATGGTCATGATTTCTTGCTTCATCAAAAAACTCCTTTATCTGCGTTAAATTGCTTTTGTTGAAAAACTGCGGGATTCCATCACTTTTAGAATCGCATCCGCTGTATCAAGAGAAGTAAAGGTCGGTACACCATGTTCCACCGCTTCTCGGCGGATGATAAATCCGTCTTCCGTTGCATTTTGGCGATCTTTGTCCATGGTATTGACTACAACTTGGGTCGTTCCTTTACGGATCAAATCAACAACCGTTTCTTCTGCTTGCTGTTCGGAAATCTTGGCAACCCGAGTCACTTGTAGTCCTTTTTCTTCAAAGTAATCGGCGGTTCCATTGGTAGCCAATAAGGTGAAGCCGACCTCTACGAAACGCGCTGCCAGTGCTGCTGCCTCTTCTTTGCTTTCGTCTGCAACGGTGAAAAGTGCTTTTCCAAATTCAGGAATATGCAGGCCTGATGCCTCAAAAGCTTTATAAAGTGCTTTTGCCAAATCTTTGTCTGATCCCATTACTTCACCCGTTGATTTCATTTCAGGGCCTAAGTAAGTATCGACTTTTAAAAGTTTTGTAAAGGAGAAGACAGGTGCTTTGATGTGTACTTCATTTGGCGTTGGCGCAAGTCCGTCTTGATAACCTAACGCTGTGATCTCTTCCCCGAGAATCGCCTTCGTGGCAATTTGGGCCATTGGGATCTCTGTTACCTTGCTTAAAAATGGTACGGTTCGGCTAGCACGAGGATTTACTTCAATGACATACACTTTGTTCTCATGGATGACAAATTGGATATTCATCATACCGATACAATTTAAACCTAATGCCAAGCGTTTGGTATATTCTTCGATCGTAGCAATTAGTTCATCCGAAAGATTTTGCGGTGGATAGACCGCCATTGAATCTCCTGAATGGACCCCTGCACGCTCGATATGTTCCATGATTCCAGGTATCAAAACAGTTTTGCCGTCACAGATAGCATCGACTTCACATTCTTTACCGACCAAGTAACGATCGACCAAAACAGGATGTTCTGGTGATGCTTTCACTGCATGACGCATATAATCTTCTAAATCGGCTTGGTTTTCCACGATTTCCATCGCACGTCCCCCTAAGACATAACTTGGGCGGACTAAAACAGGATAGCCGATTTCTTGAGCGATGGCGATCGCTTCTTGTTCATTCGTCGCTGTATCCCCTGGTGGTTGCGGAATATCTAGCGCTTGTAATGCTTGCTCAAAGAGATCACGATTTTCGGCACGATCAAGATCTTCAATGCTGGTGCCTAAGATTTTGACCCCAGCTTTTACTAAAGGCTCTGCTAAGTTGATCGCCGTTTGCCCGCCAAATTGGACGATGACCCCAATTGGTTGTTCCAAGTCGATCACGTGTAAGACATCCTCTAAGGTCAATGGTTCAAAGTACAGCTTGTCGGAGATAGAAAAGTCAGTCGAAACCGTTTCAGGATTACTGTTCATGATGATCGCTTCATAGCCAGCAGCTTGGATCGCTTTCACCGAGTGCACTGTTGCATAGTCGAACTCCACCCCTTGTCCGATTCGGATCGGTCCAGAACCTAGGACAAGAACAGATTCTTTTTCACTGCGCTTGCTTTCATTCTCAAACTCATAGGTGCTGTAGAAATAAGGTGTTGCTGATTCAAATTCTGCGGCACATGTATCTACCATTTTGTAGACGGGCAAAATCTTTTGCTCATGACGCAGCGTGCGGATCTCAGCTTCCGTTGTTTCCCACAGCTCAGCAATCTTTTTATCCGTAAAGCCGTTTTGCTTGGCTTTTTTCAACACATCAAGGGATTGTGGTTCGTTTGCTAATGCTTGTTCGATCTCAAAGATGTGAAGCATCTTATCCAAGAAGAACAAGTCGATTTTCGTCATTTCGTTCAAATCTTCGATGGTGTACCCTCTTCGGATGGCTTCCATGACGTAGAATAGGCGATCATCTTGCGCCTTGATGACTTTTTCCATCAGATCATTGTCAGAAAGAGCTTCTAATTCTTTCATTTCGATATGGTGTGTGCCGATCTCCAATGAACGAACGGCTTTTAATAATGACTCTTCAATATTACGACCGATCGCCATCACTTCACCAGTCGCTTTCATTTGTGTTCCTAATCGACGTTCCCCAGTTTCAAACTTGTCAAACGGCCAGCGAGGAATTTTTGCGACGACATAGTCAAGGGCGGGTTCAAATTCTGCATAGGTGGTTTCTGTGACTGGGTTTTTCATTTCGTCCAATGTTAAACCGACGGCAATTTTCGCTGCCAGTTTGGCAATCGGGTACCCTGTAGCTTTACTTGCTAACGCAGAGGAACGTGAGACCCGTGGATTTACTTCAATGACATAGTAGTTGAAGCTATGAGGATCAAGCGCCAATTGAACGTTACAGCCACCTTCGATTTTTAACGCGCGGATGATTTTTAATGAGGCATCCCGTAACATTTGGTATTCATGGTCTGACAAAGTTTGGCTCGGCGCAAAGACGATGGAATCGCCGGTGTGGATACCGACTGGATCGAAGTTTTCCATATTACAAACGACGATCGCGTTGTCAGCAGAATCTCGCATCACTTCATATTCAATCTCTTTATATCCAGCAATACTCCGTTCAATCAAGCATTGGGTCACTGGCGAGAGCTTCAAGCCGTTTTCAGCGATTTGGCGAAGTTCTTCTTCATTGTTACACATGCCGCCGCCCGTTCCCCCTAGCGTAAATGCAGGACGAACAATGATTGGAAAGCCGATTTTTTTCGCAAATTCAACTGCTGCTTCCACCGTTGACACGATTTCTGATTCTGGGATCGGTTGATCCAATTCTTCCATTAATTGTTTGAATAAATCTCTGTCTTCTGCCTGGTCGATTGCTGCTAATTTGGTTCCTAGCAACTCAATTCCTAATTCATCCAAAATACCTGAGTTGGCTAATTCCATCGCCATATTCAAGCCCGTTTGTCCGCCTAATGTCGGTAAAATTGCATCAGGCTGTTCTTTACGTAAAATCCGTGAGACGAACTCAAATGTGATTGGTTCAATGTAGACTTTGTCAGCAATTTCTTTGTCCGTCATGATCGTTGCGGGATTCGAATTGACTAACACCACTTCGTAGCCTTCTTCTCGTAAAGCTAAACAAGCTTGTGTACCGGCATAATCAAACTCTGCCGCTTGTCCTATAATAATCGGTCCAGAACCGATAACCATGATTTTCTTGATATCTGTACGTTTTGGCATATTAGTTCTGCTCCTTCCATGCATCGATCATCTCTAAAAATTCGTCAAATAAGTGGACTGCATCATGCGGGCCCGGTGCCGCATCTGGGTGGTATTGGACACTGAATGCTGGGTAACGGCGATGACGAACTCCTTCGATCGTGCCATCGTTTACTTCGACGTGGGTCACCATTAGTTTTTCTGGATCGATGGATGCTTCATCCACAGCAAAGCCATGGTTTTGTGAGGTAAAATCGATCCGACCAGTGGCGATCTCTCTTACCGGATGATTTAGTCCGCGGTGACCGAACTTCATTTTATAGGTATCTGCTCCATTCGCTAATGAGAAGAGCTGATGACCTAAACAAATCCCGAAGATTGGTACCTTGCCTTGAATCCCTTGTATCATTTTAATTGCTTCTGGCAAGCTTTTGGGATCGCCTGGTCCATTCGTCAGCATTACGCCATCTGGTGCGAGGTCTAAAATTTCTTGCGCTGTCGTATTGTATGGCAAAATCGTTAAATTGCAGTTGCGGCGTGACAACTCCCGTAAAATACTGTGCTTCAAGCCGAAGTCGATGACCACGATATTGCGACCCGTTCCAGGACTTGGATAAGGTTTTGAGGTAGAAACTTGTGCCACTTGATTGGTTGGTAAAACCGCCGCTTTTAATTGATCAAAGGCATGATCAAAGACATCGCCTGCATCAACGATACTCGCTTTCATGGTTCCGTGTTGACGAATCTTTCTCGTCAGCGCTCGTGTATCGATTCCTGCGATCCCTGGAATATTTTTGCGTTTTAAAAATTCGTCTAACGTCAGCTGTTTCCGCCAATTGCTCGCTAGACGCGCGTGTTCTTTCACAACAACCCCTTTACAAGTTGGTGAAATTGATTCGTAATCGTCTCGGTTGACGCCGTAATTGCCAACCATCGGATACGTAAACGTAATGATTTGTCCGTTAAAGCTTTGATCCGTAATGGCTTCTTGATACCCTGTCATGCTTGTGGTAAAAACGATCTCACCAAAAACATTGACACTGGCACCAAACCCTTCGCCTTCAAAGTATGTTCCATCTTCTAAAATAAGCCAACGCTTCATATTATTGCCCACCTTTTTGCCATACTGTTTTACCATTTACAAATGTATAACTCGTATCCCCATATAACGTCCATCCACCGAAAGGCGTATTGACTCCTTTTGATAGGAATTGCTTAGGATCCACGTTATAAGCTGATTCTAAGTCAAAAATTGCCAGGTCGGCTTTGTCTCCGACCATCATCGTTCCAGCACTTAGACCAAAGAGCGACGCTGGTTTCACGGTCATCCAATCCACTAGCTGCTGCAAGGTAAAGCGTCCTGTTTTCACAAAATGAGTGTACAACAATTGGAAGGCATATTCTGATCCGACGATGCCAAAGGGTGCTTTTAAAAAGCTTTGCATTTTTTCTTCATAGCCATGTGGGGCATGATCCGTCGCGATACAATCGATCGTGCCATCCAACAGACCTTCGATCAACGCTTCACGGTCTTCTTGCCCACGTAGCGGTGGGTTCATTTTCCAAAAGCCTTCATCGGCAGGAATATCTTCATCGATTAGAAGCAAATGGTGGGGAGAAACTTCGGCTGTCACATGGATCCCAGCTTTTTTGGCATCTCGAATCACTCGAACACTTTCTTTCGTAGAGACATGGCAGACATGGTAATGGGCTCCTGTTGCTTCCGCCAAAAGCACATCCCGAGCGATTTGAGAAGCTTCTGTTACACTCAAGATCCCAGGCAATCCAAGTTCTTCCGCTTTTTTACCAGCATGCATCACGCCGCCAAAGAGTAAGGAATCATCTTCTGTATGGGCAACCAAGGCCAAGTCATTTTCGGCGGCTTGCTTCATTGCCAAATACATTGTGCCAGCAGTCTGAACCCCGACACCGTCATTTGTTAAGGCAAATGCCCCCGCGGCTTTCATTCCAGCTGCATCCGTCAACGTTTCGCTGCGCAAGTTTTCGGTGATCGGAGCGTATTGTAAGACATTGATTGATGCATCTGCGCTGATTTTTTCGTAAACAGCTGCTAATTTTTCTGGTGTATCAGGAACTGGGTCAAGGTTTGGCATTGCGCAAACTGTCGTAAACCCGCCACGAGCGGCTGCCATGCTGCCCGTTTCGATTGTTTCTTTGTATTCAAAGCCCGGTTCTCTGAAGTGTACATGAACATCCACTAAACCTGGTGTGATCAATTGCTCTTTGGCATCGATGACTTCGTCAAAATCTGTTTCGGGAAATGCTGTACTGATCCCGCGAATGATTCCGTCTTCGATCCAAATTGCTGCAGGCACACAGTGATTGTCTTTTTTGATGATTTTACCGTTTTTAATGAGTGTTTTCATGTAAACTTCCTCCTCTAATTCATTCCTTTTTTCCTGTTAGGCCTTACCGTTCAACACCGCTTCAAGAATTGCCATTCGAACAAAGACGCCATTGGACATCTGGGTGATGATTCGCGAGCGTAAGCTTTCAACTAAGGCATCAGCTAACTCCACATCGCGATTGACTGGTGCTGGGTGCATAATGATCGCATGCTCTTTCATTCTTGCGGCGCGTTCGACGGTCAACCCGTGATTTTTTAAGTATTCTTCTTTTGAAAAGCTTTCCGTTCCATCATGGCGCTCGTGCTGGACACGAAGCATCATCATGACATCGACTTCTGCGACCAATTCGTCGAGTGGCATCCAGTGACCGTATACTTCAAATTCTTCGTCATACCATTCCTTTGGACCTGAGAAGAAGACTTTCGCGCCGAGACGCTTCAACATTTGCATGTTTGATTTTGCGACCCGTGAGTGGGTGATATCGCCTACGATTGCGACTTTCAAGTCACCAAAGTGCCCGAACTCTTCATAGATCGTCATCAGATCTAGCAAACATTGCGTTGGGTGTTGGCCGCTGCCGTCCCCGCCATTGATGATACTGCACTGGATCGTTTTGCTTTGGATCAAAGAGTCGTAGTAGTTTTCATCGCCGTGGCGAATGACCGCAACGTCTACACCTAAAGCCGACATCGTCAAGACCGTGTCATACAAGGTCTCGCCTTTTTGAACAGAACTGGTGGAGGCTTCAAATTCGATGACTTCGATCCCTAGTTTTTTCTCAGCAACATCGAAGCTTTTGTGGGTTCTGGTACTGTTCTCAAAAAAGAGATTTGTTGCGAAATATTGTTCTTTTTGGGGCATCCATTTCGCCCCTCTTTTGAATTCTTGTCCTCTGCGGATGAGTCCCATCACTTCACGGTCTGTCAATGCTTCGACCGTCAAAAGATGCTTTAAGCTGATTCTTTCGGATTGAATAATCATGAATGAATTCCTCCTTTGATTCTGTTTAAACGATGAGTTGGCACAAGTTATTTTTCTTCGCTGCGAGAGCTGTCAGGTAAAATAAGATTCAAGAAGATTCCTAGGACAGTTGCTAACGCCATTGCGGATAAGGTGAAGGTACCGACCGTGAAGACAAGCCCGCCGATTCCTACCACAAGGATCACTGACGCAATGATCAAATTCTTCTTACGATCAAAATCGATTTTATTGTCGATCAAAATTTTCAACCCGCTGGCAGCGATGACGCCAAAGAGCAGGAAGCTGATCCCTGAGATGACTGGACCAGGAATACTTAAGATCAATGCGCTTAGTTTTCCAACGAAGCCTAGTACGATGGCTAGAATTGCCGCACCACCGATGACGAACACACTGTGGACCCGTGTAATGGCTAAAACCCCGATGTTTTCTCCGTAACTTGTCACTGGGGGTCCCCCAACGAGACCGGCTGCGATTTGAGCAAAACCATCGCCCAAAAGTGTTCGGTTCAAGCCTGGCTCTTCAAAAAAGTTCCGCTTCGTTAATTTGTTCAAGACCATCAGATGACCGATGTGTTCGGTCATGGTAACAAAAGCGATCGGCGCCATCGTCGTGATCGCATTCAGATACAGTTTTGGTTCATAGTTAATGAAGGGAATCTCGAAGCTCGGCATGCCAAACCAGTTGGCGTCAATGATGGGCTGTACATCGACGATTCCCGCTGCTAAGGCGATCAAGTATCCGCCCACGATCCCCAGAAGGATCGGAATCAGTCCTAAAAACCCTCGCAGAAACATATTGAAGAAAACCGTTAATCCTAAGGTAGCCAAGGCTACCAGAATGTACTTGAAATCGTAGACTGAGTCATTGTACATCGCATTCTGAGCTGCGTTAGCGGCTAACCCTAATCCAATCACCATAATCACAGGACCGACAATGATCGGTGGTAAGATCTTATCCAACCAAGCAGCACCTGCACGTTTAATGATCATCGAAACGATCACGTAGACCAACCCAGTCGTGATGGCGCCTTGTGCAATAGCTGGGTAGCCGTCAGATTTCATCAGCATCTGCATCGCTGCGATAAACGCAAAGCTGCTGCCTAGATACGCTGGAATCTTCCCTTTCGTCGTAACCAAGTAAACCAATGTTCCAATACCTGAACTAACTAATGCGATGCTGGGGTTGATCCCAACGAGGATCGGAACTAAAACGGTTGCCCCAAACATCGTGAAAAGATGTTGTAAGCTTAGGCCTAACCAAGGCAGTGCTTTGGGCCGATCTTTGATGTCTAAAACTGCGTCTGGATTACGAAATTCTTGCTTCTGCATGTTGCTGTCACTCTTCTTCCTAGTCGTTTTCTTTATTGATCATGATCCGGTCAGAACCATCTGATTCTTCCATCTCCACGATAATTTCTTCACTTAAAGCAGTTGGAATATTTTTTCCAACAAAATCTGCCCGAATCGGCAGTTCACGATGACCGCGGTCAACTAAAACGGCGAGTGAGATTCTTTTTGGTCGACCAATATCCATGATTGCATCCAAAGCTGCCCGAATCGTCCGTCCTGTAAACAAGACATCATCGATCAAGATGACTTCTTTGCCATCAATGGCAGTCGGGATGTCTGATGAATGGATCTCTGGATCATCTTCTGTCTTTTTGTCATCTCGGTACAAGGTGATGTCCAATTCACCGACAGGTACTTCTACGCCTTCTAGTTGTTTTAAACGTTCTGCTATTCGTTGCGCGATATAGATGCCGCGGGTTTTGATCCCTACCAGCACCAAGTTATCAATGCCGCGATTTCTTTCTATAATTTCATAGGTGATCCGCGTTAACGCTCGTTTCATTGTTACTGCATCTACTACTTCTTTCGCTGCCATATGTTATTCCCTCCTAATTTTGAACATAAAAAAACTCCTACCTGCTTGAGGTAGGAGTCATGTTTTCCGATCGTTGCCTAAAATCCCATTCTGTGGATTTTGGGTACACGTTATCATCTAGTAAGGGTTCGAATCTCCAACGCGGGAGTCGTCTGCTTACTCATTCCTTCTTAGCCTCACGGGACTACATTTAAAGGAGCTATTTAGTTGTTACAATTACTATACAGTTCTCACACAAAAAAATCAATCATTTTTTCGCAATTTTTTTAACGTGTCCGCGAACAGCTCTGGTAATGGCGCTTCAAAGACCAGCGACTCGCCTGTTGTTGGGTGGGTGAAGCCTAGAAGCTTGGCATGTAAAAACTGCCCATTGCCTTTTAGCGTGCGTTTAGGTCCATATAGTGGATCGCCAGCTAGTGGAAAACCGATGTACTGCATGTGGACTCTTATTTGATGGGTTCTTCCTGTTTCCAGCTGTAGTTCTACTAAGGTGAACTGCTCGAAGCGCTCCAACACGGTGAAGTGAGTGACAGCGGGTTTGCCATTTTCGATCACGGCTTGCATTTTGCGATTGACTTTTGAGCGACCGATTGGTGCATTGATGGTGCCTTTTTCGTGGCTGATCGTACCATGAACCAATGCTACGTACTTGCGTAACGATGTTTTGTCTTTCAATTGTTTCGCTAACGACTCATGTGCCTGATCATTTTTGGCGATCATTAACAGACCCGACGTATCTTTGTCGATTCGATGAACGATTCCTGGCCGAACAACATCATTGATCGTGGATAAATCATCCATATGGTACAATAACGCATTAACCAAGGTGCCATTTGGATGCCCAGCGGATGGATGAACCACCATCCCTTGCGGTTTGTTGATGACTGCCACATCAGCATCTTGATAGACGATCGTCAAAGGAATATTTTCTGGTTGTAAGTCTACAACTTCAGGTTCTGGTACTTGGATGATCAAGTGATCACCTGCTTTTACCTTATAATTTGCCCGAACCGTTTCGCCCTTCAATGTGACCGCATCTTCTTTTAGCCACTGCTGGATTTGTGACCGACTATGATTTGGCAAGCGTTCAGCCAACACTTTGTCGACCCGCCCTTTTTCTTCTTTAATGATTACTTCAATTTGCTTTTCCATTTGATTCTCCTTGTTTCCCTTTTGCTTCGTCATCTACCAGTGCATAAATAAAAATCAAGATCACCCCGAACACTAATGACATATCAGCGATATTGAAAATTGGGAAATTGATAAAATCAAGCTGGAACATATCGACCACAAAGCCATGCTGCAATCGATCGATAAAATTACCGATCGCCCCACCTAGAACAAACGCCAGTCCGAAACGAAACCATAGACTGCTTTTTTGGTAGCGAAACAATAGGTAAACAACAACAGCAACCGCGATAACGGTGATGATCGCAAAAAAGGTGATTTTTCCTTCTAGAATACTCCAAGCTGCGCCCGTATTCTGAAGATAGGTCAGGGACAACACATTGTCGATCAGAGAATGTGTTTCACCCAGTTGATAATTGGCAACGATCCAAATTTTCAGCCATTGATCCAAGCCAATGACAACAGCACTTAACAAAAAAAACAACGCGATCATAAATTTTCCACTCTTTCTTCTTTAAAAATATCTCGTGGACGGATGATGCCCAAGAGATTTCCATTCGGATTTTTATCCTTGGTGATCAAAACCGCCTCAAGCAGGGCATTTTTTTGAAACAATTCTTCCACTTCTACGATGGTCGTTTCAGCCGACACGAAACAATAATTTGATCGTTTCCCATCTCCTGCTAATAATTCATCTGCCGTTCTGCCTGCCAACTTGATTTCACCATGGAGGCTTTCTTTCGCTAACCAGTAACCCAGCATACGCAAGGTGATCAAGCCCAAAAATCGACCATTATCATAGATCGGAAATTGTGAATAGCGCTTTTGGGCAACGATTTTCAATAACTCTGGTAATGGCAGGTACTTTTCAAAACCAGTCACTCGTTTCGCAAAACGCGGCATGACTTTTTCAGGTGCCAGTAAGGAGTGTTCAATTTCTTGGATGCGATTGACGACCCATTCATTCGGTTCTGCAATGACAAAGTTTTCTCCGATTTTTTCATGTACGATGGCATTGCGCAGCTGAGCCATTTGTAATAGATCATCTTCTGCTCTTCTGACATTGATATTTTTGCTTTTTGACAAGCGACGAACCATTTCAGAAAAACCCATATTCCGCGGATTATCCAATTCGTCACGAAGCCGCTTTTCGATTCGATTAAAACTGCTCAAAAATTGATCTGCACCACTAGCCATGAGGAACCTCCTTGATAAGATACGCTTTTTTTAAATAAATCAAAACAAAGACAAAATATGCCACTAAATACACACCGACAAAAAGCAACGAGTAAAGGGAGATGGATAATAAGCCCAATACCCCCATCATGAGAAAAAGGCTTAAATAAAAGCCGATATATATTCTTTTAAGCGCAGGATTCATCACGACCTCCAGCTTGAGCGCTGATTGGCCTTTTGGTAACTGAAAAGGCTGACTTTCTAAAAAAAACATGCGCACACGAATCGGCGTCTGCTCAGCCAGCGCCAAAAAAATCGTTTGCTGATGATTGATGGCAGCGATTCTTTTTTTTCCTTGCATGACCTCCAAGGGACTGCCCATTCCATAAAAACCAGTCCTCCTAGTTAGTTGTAGCTCCATTGACAAAGATCACCTCAATTGGTTAAGTATACTTGATTATCAAAAGAAAGAAAATAGACTTTTGCTTGCTTCCTTGATTATTATAACAAGAATCCCTACTTTTATCTTCCATCACGTCTAATGAACGAGAAAAAGACGAATGCCGCTTGCACCCGTCCTTTCAAATCATCTCTTTCCGTTTTTCCGTTTCAAATGCCGCGAATGCCTTCTTTGTTTGTGAGTGCTCTTTTAGAAAAGACCGATCGCTTGGCCATCAGAAGTCACGTCCATATTGATGGCGGCAGGTTTCTTCGGTAATCCTGGCATCGTCATCACGGCACCTGTCAAGGCTACGATAAAGCCAGCCCCTAATTTTGGCACGAATTCGCGAATCGTTACTGTAAAGTCATCTGGTGCGCCCAATCGCTTTGGATCATCACTGAAGGAATACTGGGTTTTTGCCATACAGATCGGCAGCTGATCCCAGCCTTGTTCTTTGAAGCTTTGCAACTGTGCCTTGGCTTTCGGCGCAAACTCAACCTCTGCCCCGCCATAGATTTCACGCACGATCAAAGAAGCTTTATCCGCTAAAGGCAAATCGTCGGTATACAAGCGTTGATAGTTGGCAGGTTTTTCCTCGATTACTTGAACCACTGCTTTTGCTAGATCCGTTCCACCTGCACCACCGTCTGCCCAAACGGCTGTCCGTGCGATGGTGACGTCGATTTGCTGGCACATGGTTTCGACTAGTGTTCGCTCCGCTTCGGTGTCTTGTGAGAACTCATTAAGCGCAACGACAACTGGAATCCCGTATTTACGCATGTTTTCAACATGTCGCTTTAAATTACTGAAGCCTAACTCTAATGCTTTTAAGTTTTCTGTCCCTAAATCAGCCACAGCGACCCCACCATGCATCTTCAGTGCTCTGATCGTCGCTACTACTACGATCGCATCTGGTGCCTTTGATAAGTTCGGTGTTTTGATATCAAGAAATTTCTCTGCCCCTAAGTCAGCACCAAACCCAGCTTCGGTCACCGTGTATTCGCCTAAGTGCAAAGCCGTCTCGGTTGCGATGACACTATTACACCCATGGGCGATATTTGCAAAAGGTCCGCCATGGATCAGCGCAGGGGTTCCTTCAATCGTTTGAACAAGATTCGGTTTGAGGGCATCTTTTAAAAGTAAGGCTAAAGCACCTTGGACCGCCAGATCTTTTACGTAAATCGGTTGTTTCTCAAAAGAATAACCAATTAAAATCTTTCCTAATCGCTCTTTTAAATTATCAATGCTTGTTGCCAAGCACAAAATCGCCATGATTTCACTAGCAACGGTGATGTCAAAACCGTCTTCTCGGGGAACGCCTTGTAACGGTCCCCCTAGACCGACAATCACTTGTCGTAACGCTCGATCATTCAAATCGACAACCCGTTTCCATGTGACCCGACGTCCGTCGATCCCCAACTCATTGCCTTGCTGGATATGATTGTCGATCAATGCAGACAAGGCATTGTTTGTTGCTGTGATCGCATGCATATCGCCAGTGAAGTGTAAGTTGATGTCCTCCATCGGCAACACTTGTGCTTTGCCGCCGCCGGTGGCGCCGCCTTTGATGCCCATTACTGGTCCTAAAGATGGCTCACGTAAAGCGATGACGGTTTGCTTGCCGATTTGATTTAACGCATCTGCAAGTCCAATGGTCACGGTTGACTTGCCTTCTCCAGCGGGTGTCGGACTGATCGCTGTGACTAAAATGAGTTTACCCAGCGGATTGTTTGCTTTTTCGGTGATTGCCGACCATTCGATTTTTGCTTTATACTTGCCATAAAGTTCCAGGTCATCGCCTGTTAAACCAAGTGGTTCAGCAATTTCAATAATCGGTTTAGGCATTGATTCTTGTGCAATTTCGATATCTGATTTCATTTTTACCCTCAATTCACGAACTATTTAGCACTTTAAAATGTATTTTGTTTGCTATGCTCTTATTATACTTGATTTTATTCAGAAAGAAAGAGAGATTTTTCACACTTTTACAAGAAGTTTCACGAATCCTTTATGTAAACAAAAAACAACGTCCCTCCTAAGGCTGTAACGCCAAAAGGAGTGATCGCTGCTTTCTAGATTCCAATGAATTACTCGTTGGTTTTGACCTGCACCCTTTTTTCAGGGATTTTTTCTTGAAAAAAAGTTTCTAACCATGCCACATCTTTTTTACGCAACGTGAAGGTATACGTTTTTTGATGATCGGTAATGCTTATTAAACGGTTTATAATTTGCCATTTTTCTATCTCAGGTAAAGAAATAAGGCTTTTCTTCCATAAGCGCGCATAGCGAATCAGGACCAAATCATTCCTGATGAGCATGCTTCGGTGAATCCCTAACCATACAAAAAAGAAAAAGACGGCTAAAACGAGGTTGCTTTTCCAATAAGGTCTGGTATTTTCTAACGAAAGAATCAAACTGATAAATAATATCATCATAGTAAACGACCAATAAATGATCGCTGTAGCAGCTTCCGGTTGCCAATACAATTTACGCTTCATAAAAGTTCCTCACAACATAAAATTTCTAGTATACTATCTTTATCATATCAAAAAAGGGTGAGACAATGTTAAAAGTTTATCTTGATGCTTCCACGAAAGGCAACCCCGGCCCTAGTGGCGGTGGAATCGTCATTGTCGGTACTGATCTGCATGAACAAATTGCGTTTCCGCTACCTGATTCAACCAACCACCAAGCAGAGTTCGCTGTGATGGTCAACGCGTTGCAGCTGCTGATTGACAAAGGTTTACAGGAACAGACAATTATGCTCTATACCGACAGCAAAGTCGTTGCGCAGACCATCGACAAGAATTATACCAAAAACCCTGCTTTTTCTGATTATTTAACAGAAATTCAATACTTGTTGAAACAGTTCGCTTTAGCAATCATCCAATGGGTCCCTGAGAGTCAAAACAAAGGTGCCGACCATTTGGCACGCCAAGGATTAGCAAAAGCGATGAAATTAAAGGATCGGAGACAATAACCGAGAGAAGTTTTGTTTGAAGCGCAACCAGTAAGATTGCTTCGCCAAAATTTCATCCGTCAGTAATGTTGATTGTGCCATATCCTCTTCAAAGAAGCCTTTCAACGTTTGCGTGACATCGTGATCGTAGGCGAAGGCATTGACTTCAAAATTCAAGGCATAACTCCGAATGTCTTGATTCGTCGTCCCAAAGGAACTAATGGTATCATCCATCATGACCGTCTTCGCATGGAGGAAACCATTGTTATAGATGTAGATTTTTGCACCACGGCGATGCAAGTAATTGGCATAATGCTGTGTTGCCCGATAAATGAATGGGTGGTCAGGCATACATGGAATCATGATTCGGACGTCTACACCTGAGTGGATGGCAATTTCCAATGCGTTCATCATACTGTCATCAGGAATCAAATAAGGCGTTTGGATCCAAATCGATTCTTTGGCAGCTAAGATCATTTTTACAAAACCGCCTTTGAGAATTTGGGTCTCACTTTCAGGCCCATCAGCGACGATCTGCAAATCAACATTTCCAGAGCGCTCTTTCGGCGGTAGAATAAAGTAGCGATCCTCGTATTCCAGCTGATCCTCTTCTCTTTTTACAGATGCGTTCCAGTCACGAATAAAAATCTCTTGTAGTGTAAAACTGGCAGTACCTACGATTCTCGCATGGGTGTCTCGCCAATAGCCAAATTTGGCCTTTTTTCCTAAATATTGATCGCCGACATTAAAGCCGCCAGTCCAACCGATTTGACCGTCGATCACAACGATTTTTCGATGTAGATGGTAGTTCAATCGTGTGTTGCGGATCAGGTTCTTCGAAGTGATAAAAGGCACGACTTTTCCACCGGCATCAATCAACGGTTGAAAGAATTTCCGATTGGCCTTCGGTGACCCCCATGGATCATAGACCAAACGCACTTCAACACCTTCACGGGCTTTATCGATCAAGATTGACAAGAATTGGCCACCGATCTCATCATTAAAAAACGAATAATACTCCACATGCAGATTATCTTCTGCTTGCTTCATGTCCTCAAACAATGCGGCAAATTTTTCTTTTCCATCTGTATAAAATTCTACTTTGTTTCCTTTCGTCAAGGGCGATTCATCAAGGTTCTTAAAATAGCGCTCTAATAGATGATTGTCATCTGAGTAAGGATGTTCAGGAAAAGAATAATTGTGCACTTTGATGATTTGATTCAACTCATTGATCCTACTTTGGTGGTGCTCACTAAATTTATAAATAATTTCTCCGTCGATCCCCCGACCACAAAACAAGTACAACAAGAACCCGATGCCGGGGATGAATACCAACGTCATCATCCAAGCAAAGACACTTGCAATCGAGCGTGGTTTCCGAAAAACAGTAATAAAGGCAGCGATCGTATTAATAAACAAAAGTGCCAATAATACCGTGGAAATCATGCTCATATCCATTTTTATCATAGTTTCCTCCTATATCCTGTAACCCTATAATAGGTAACTGTGATCGAAAGCAAGCTTCAATTCATAGTCCCCTAGTGTTTCTTTGATTTTTTGTTTCAGCATTTCTTCGATTTCTTGATCACTATACGCCGGTTTTGCGGGAATCACTAAATCAAAAGCCAACAGATCTCCTTTGACCTGAAAATCATGCATCCGTAACTGTGCGTCAACGAAGCGAATGATCTTTGACACTTCTTTTTTTAGATGCCGATACTGCTGATCTTGAATTGGTACGGGATCAAGATGACAGACCAGGTCGACCTTTAAAGATTGGCGAAAATCTTGTTCAATCGCATCAATCACCTCATGCGCTTCTCGTAAAGACCACGTTTCATCCACTTCGATATGCACACTGGCAAAGCGATTTTTCGGTCCATAATTATGAACCAGTAAATCATGGTAACCGAGAATCGTCGGATAGTGATCCAAGCGTTGCTCCATGGCAGCTACTTCTTCTTGCGTTGGGCGTGCCCCTAATAATTCGTTGATAAAGGAACGAATCATTTTGATTCCGCTAATCAAAATATACAAGGCAATCAGACAGCCGACAAAGCCATCGATACGTAGGCCAGTCAGCCACTCGATCGTCGCTGAAAACAAAACTGCCCCCGTTGTATACACATCGTTGAGACTGTCTTGTCCGCTGGCTTTAAGTGTTTGAGAGCCGATCAGGTTCGCCAGTTTGCGGTACATCGCTCCCTGCCAGATTTTGATCAAAATCGATAAGACCAAAACGATAAACAATAGTGGGGAAAGACGGATACTCGTCGGTTCCATGATGCGTTGCACAGAGCTAATGAGAAATTGGCCGCCAACAAACGTGATGATCAAAGATACTACAAACCCACTGATGGCTTCAAATCGCTCATGACCATATGGATGTTCACTGTCGGCTGGTTTCGCAGAGATCCGAAAACCGATCAATGTTAAAATAGACGAAGCGGTATCTGAAAGACTGTTGATGGCATCTGCCATAATCGAAACAGACTGGGCAGATAAGCCAATGATAAATTTCCCAGCAAATAATAGTAGGTTGGAAAGCAACCCGAGGCTACCTGCTAATTTCCCGATGGCTGTACGTTCGTAGACACCATTTTTTTTGCTACGATCTAAAAAAAAGTTTAGCAAATCATCACCCTCTCAAAAAACCATCTTTCTTATTTTACCCCGAAGGAATTCAATTAAACAACTATTCGTATCGTTTTTTCGAAAAAAAAGCGAATTCCCTTCAATTATCAAACGCATTTTCAGATAACACGTAGGAAAAAAGGAAAAAGATAACGGAAGGGTCTCCCCCTCCGTCATCTTCGTTCAAAAAAGGAATGTGTTAAAGACCTACGCTCCTCTTTCACCTATCTTCTTAAAGGAAAGGAACTCGCGGGTACAGATTCAACCATAGTGTGCTTACTTGGCAGCTAACCACGCTGCTGCTGTCTCAAGTGCTGCTGCGATTCCTTCTGGATTCTTCCCGCCGGCTTGTGCCATATCAGGACGGCCGCCACCGCCGCCGCCAACTTTAGGTGCGATCTCTTTGATCAAATCGCCCGCTTTCAATCCTTTTTCGTTGGATGCTTTGTTCATGGCAGCTAAAAGATTCACTTTGCCATCATTCGCGGTAGCTAACACTAAAATATCAGAATGGTCTTTTTGTTTCCATTGGTCAGCTAGTTGACGTAATTGGTTCATGTCCTTTACAGTCACTTTTGCTGTGATCAGACGCAGACCATTTACTTCTTTGACATCTTTGAAAACATCCCCTGCTTGCTGGTTTGCTAACTTGCTGGCAAGAGCTTCGTTTTCTTTTTGCAATTCACGCAGCTGCGCTTGCAGTTGTTCTGTTTTGGCAACGACTTCTTTTAATTGGGCGGATTTAACGATCCCTGCAATTGCTTTTAATTGCGCTTCTTCTTCATGCAATAACGTATAAGCTTCTTGACTAGTCACTGCTTCGATCCGACGAACACCAGCACCGATCCCTGATTCAGAAACGATTTTGAAAATACCGATATCCTCCGTATTTGCTACATGGGTTCCCCCACATAATTCGATCGACCAATCGGCAACATTGACGACGCGAACGTCATGCCCATATTTTTCACCAAAGAGTGCCATCGCTCCCATGCCTTTTGCGGTATCGATATCCGTTTCGATCGTCACAACAGGAAGAGCTTCCCAAATTTTCTGGTTGACGATTTGTTCCATTTGGCTCAGCTCTTCGCTGGTCACTTGCCCAAAATGACTAAAGTCAAAGCGCAAATGTCCTGGAGCAACTAATGAACCTGCTTGGTTCGCATGGCTGCCTAATACTTCTTTTAAGGCTTTATGCAATAAGTGAGTCGCCGTATGATTTTTAATGATCTTATTGCGACGATGCTGATCCACTTGTAAGAAATAGTTCACGCCTTCTTTTAGTGGCGCTTTGATTGTAGCAGTATGCAAGAACTGACCGTTCGGTGCTTTTTTGACATCCGTCACTTCCGCTACGATCGTACCATCTTCTGCTACGATCGTGCCTGTGTCCGCAACTTGTCCACCCATTTCTGCGTAGAATGGTGTTTCGGCAAAAATCAGTTTTGCTTCACCTGTCGAAACAGAATCATGTAACGCTTCGTCTTGGATGATCACTAATAATTCGCTGTTTGCTTCAAGTGAATCATAGCCAACGAAACGGCTGTCTACTTTGATATCTGTCAATAAAGCGGATTGTACGCCCATCGAAAGCTCTGTTTGTCGAGCCGCACGAGCGCGGGCACGTTGTGCATCCATTTCTTGTTCAAACCCTTGGTGGTCCACTTTCAACCCTTCGTCTTCCGCCACTTCTTCTGTCAATTCAACTGGGAAGCCGTAAGTGTCATACAATTTGAAAATATCTTGACCAGCTAACGTATCTTGACCGTCTGCTTTTACTTGGGCGATCACTTGATTTAAAATATCTAACCCTTCATTGATCGTTTCATGGAAACGTTCTTCCTCGTTGCGGATCACTTTCTCAATAAATTCTTGCTGCTCTAGTACTTCAGGATAGTAGCTTTCCATGATCTCGCCAACGATCGGTACTAATTTGTATAAGAAGGCAGTATCGATCCCTAATTTTTTCCCATGCATGACTGCACGACGTAATAAACGACGTAAAACATAGCCACGGCCTTCATTTGAAGGAAGTGCCCCATCGCCGATCGCAAAAGAAAGCGCGCGGATATGGTCTGCAATCACTTTAAAGGAGATATCTGTCGTTTTGCTGTCGCCGTAGTTCACACGACCGCTTAAATCTGCCACTGCATTGATGATCGGCAGAAACAAGTCTGTTTCAAAATTGGTAGGTGCATTTTGAACGATGGAAACCATTCGTTCCAGCCCCATCCCCGTATCAATGTTTTTATGTGGTAATGGTTCATAGGAGCCATCTGGTTGATGATTGAATTCTGAAAAGACCAGATTCCAGATTTCCAAATAGCGTTCATTTTCGCCACCAGGATAGTTTTCGGGATCATCTTCCGCTACGTCATTAAACTCAGGACCACGGTCATAGAAAATCTCTGAATCCGGTCCACAAGGTCCTGCACCGATGTCCCAAAAGTTGTCTTCAATCTCAACGATATGCTCTGGTGGTAAGCCGACTTCTTCTGCCCAAATCCGTTTTGCTTCTGTGTCTTTTGGATAAACCGTGACATATAATTTGTCTGGATCAAAAGCCATCCATTCTGGTGAGGTCAAAAACTCCCATGCCCAATGGATCGCCTCATTTTTGAAGTAATCGCCGATTGAAAAGTTGCCTAGCATTTCAAACATCGTATGATGTCTTGCTGTTTTCCCAACGTTTTCAATGTCGTTAGTCCGAATCGATTTTTGCGCATTGGTAATTCTTGGGTTTTCAGGAACAACACTGCCATCAAAATATTTTTTTAGCGTTGCTACCCCTGAATTGATCCATAATAGGGTTGGATCGTTGACTGGAACAAGGGACGCACTCGGCTCGATGGAATGACCTTTTGATTGAAAGAAGTCCAAAAACATTTGGCGTACTTCTGCACTGGATAATTGTTTCACGTTATTCTCCTACTTTCTTCTGTGTTCGCTTAAGATACAGGGGCTGACAAAATTGCTGGTAAGGCGCTCTTATGCCTGTAAAGTCATTTTGACGATAAAAAAACACCATTGCAGAGCAAGGACGTCGATACGCGGTACCACCTTGCTTGCAATGATGTGACTCATTACCTCTTAGACTCGTTAACGCGGAGTGGACGGCAACATTTCTGCTGCAGTTGAGCACCAAAGGGAGCAATCCGTCCGAATTCATGTTTTTCTCTCAGCAGTGAAAAACTTTCTGTAATGAATCATCAAACCGACCATATCCTTCGTCATTCAAAGTATAAGGAAATGTTTCGAAAAAGTCAATCCTCAAATCCGTTCTTTGTTGATCAGAATCGCTTTGCGGTAACGATAGCTCTGGGGAGAAAGCTTTTGATCTGGCTGCAGCATTTTCCGTGAACGGTAATAACTGGCATATGGCAAGGCATCGAATAAAGGATGCCCACAAATCTGCCAGTTTTCCATTTTTAAAGACAAGCCATCTGTCAGCTCCCACGCATCCGCAAGCCCATAGGTGCAGCCAAATAAATTCGGTTCAAGCAATTCAGCGGTTGACAAAGAGACACCATCGTCGCAGGACTTTTCATTGCCCCAGCGAAAAAGTCGCCGAGTCGCAGCACCGCAAACGTATTCCCATTGATCCTCTGATAGCAGCTGAAAGCCTTGTTTGTCTAACTGCTGTTTCAATTCTGTTTGACTGACGGATTCGTGGGTAAATAACTGATAGGTTTCCGATAACGGCTCGAGTGCAGCAAAATAGCGATTCTCTTCGTGATAAAAAGCGGGTAATTCCCAACGCAAGCTTTCCTCAAAGGACGCTGGTGCTGTGAATTGTGCCTTTAGCTCTTTTTCGAAAACACTGAATTGATCGACTAACCCGTGAAACTCCCCAGTGATCGTATTTAACTGCCCGATATACCTTGCGCCAGCAGGCAGAGAACTTTTTTGGACTAGCATAGGATCAATCACAGCTTTGCGCAAAGGGCTCGTAGACTCATTGACAAAAATCCCCCAATCCTGGCTGGTTTCTAACTCATAGATTGTTTCCAGCTGGCGAATGATCTCGTTGGGTGGTGACTGCCAATTTTTACTCCAGCAAGTAGCTGGTAATCCTTGCACACCGAGATCCCAACCTAAGATCGCCTCAGAGTTCCCTGGTATAAAGACAAAGTCTTCGCCATCGATCGTTAATTCAAAGGTAGCACATTTCAACCCTGCATACGTCAACTGACTAAAATGGACATCGGTGATCTCCTTTAAAGGACTGACAAAATACATTAAAATTTGCTGGATCAGCTGTTCTTTGATTTCAAAGGACAGTGTCTTCCAATTTGACCATTGTAACGCCTCAAAAAAATCCACGTCATTTCTCCTCTCATCTGCTACAATTACTATATAACGAGTATACCACGAAAAAGGAGGAAAACGACTGATGCTTTATTTTGGACGCAGTCCGTTGATGCTACAAGCGGTTTTCGCCCTGCGGCAAGCCGTTTTTGTGGAAGAACAGCACATTCCTATAGATTGGGAATTTGATGAAAAAGACCAAACTTGCCCATACTATCTTTGGCTAGATGGAAACGCACCGATCGCTACCAGCAGATATCAATTCTCTACGCCAAACACCCTGCAACCTGATCGCTTTTGCGTAGCCAAGGCCTATCGGCACCAAGGATACGGCACCAAATTATTGCATTATCTCGAAATGCGTGGTATCCAAGAGGGTGCCCTCCAATCAGTGTTATCCGCAGAGATCGACGCTTGTGCGTTTTATGAATCCTGTGGGTATCAAAAAACATCTGAACCCTATGCTGAAGATGGCGTATTGTGTGTAGAAATGACCAAACAATTAAAAACAGCAGTCAAGGAAGAGTAGTTCTCTTCCTTGACTGCTGTTTTGGTAAGCATTAGCTATTCGAATTTTTCTTGTTTTTGCGGGCGGTTCGAGTCGTTTGACGACGTTCGATCTTCCGTTTTTCTTTGTTCTTCTTATCAACGGCCCATTGAATTTTTTTCTTGTAGCCAGGCTTGATTTTTTTCTTCTTTTTCTTGACTAAGCCAATCAAGGTTGGGTCTAATTCGTCACGAGATTTTTCCCGCTTTTGCCGACGATTCCGATCGTAAGTCGCAACGATCTCGCCATTTTTGATTTCCTTCGGTTGGAAAACAACCCCTAGATCTTCGATGGCTTGGATTGCCCCTTCATCGCTTGGATCATATAAAGTGATCGCGGTCCCATCCATTTGGTTTCGACCGGTCCGACCAACACGGTGGATAAAGAAGTCTAAATCAGCTGGAATCTCAGCATTGATGACATGAGAAACCCCTTCAATATCAATTCCTCGCGCAGCTAAATCTGTTGCGACAACATATTGGTAGTCCAAATTTTGCACTTGGCGCATGATCCGTTTTCTTTCACGAGGACTGATGTCACCGTGGATCTTCGCTACTTTTAAGCCTTGTTCCTTTAAGTAATCCGTAATTTCATCCACACGGCTCTTCGTGTTGGCAAAAACGATGGCAAGATAGGGATGGCCTGTAGTCAATAATTGGTAGATCAATTTATTGGTATTTTTTCCTTTGGTAGAAATCAACCAATTCTCGATCGTATCAGAGATGACTGCTTTCGATTTGATTTCTTCGATCAATGGATTGGCCATGTATTTTTTCAAGAATGGGCGCAATTTCTCTGGAATCGTTGCGGAGAAAACCAGCATTTGTAGTTTCTCAGGCAAACGCCCCGCAATTTGATCGACTTCTTCTAAAAAGCCCATATCCAAGGTCATGTCTGCTTCATCCACGACAAATACATTGGCAGTGTGAACCCCTAACGCTTGTTCGTTGATCATATCCAAGATACGACCAGGTGTCCCAATCACGACATGGGGCTGTTGGTTTTGCAGACGGCTTAATTGACGTTGCTTATCCGTTCCTCCGACGAAATTTGACACTCGAATTTCAGGATCATGAAATCCGCCGATTTGTTTTGCGGCGTGATAGATTTGCGTGGCTAATTCACGACTCGGTGCAGTGATCACTACTTGCACTTCATCTTTTTCGGCATCGATTTTATCCATCAACGGCAGTAAAAATGTGTGGGTCTTACCACTTCCGGTCTGTGATTGCCCTACAACACTGCGTCCTTTTTGGATAACAGGTATCAGTTTTTCTTGCACTTCTGTTGGTTTAGAGAACTTTTTATCAGCAAGTGCTTCATAAATAAATGGTTGAAATTTAAATGACTCAAAAGACATTCAAACACCTTCTTTCTTTTAGCATCCTTTGGATTATAGCATATGTTGCCTTGTTTTCCTAACTTTCTTTTGTAATCGATTGAGGATCGATCGTACTGATAGTATACGTTGCACTGCGGCGCTCATAGAAAAAGCGACTTTCTTTTTTTATTGCTGCGCACAAGAGATTCAAGTAAAAACCAAACTGGATCAACCCAAAAATAACTACCATCAACAAACTAACGACTAAAAGCAGCATATTATCCGACTCAAGAAACGGAGCGAAGAAGATATTGACCCGACTGATGCTGGCATAAATCAGATAAAACAAGCCATAGCGTTTCAATAACGCCCCCAAGCTGACACGCTCACGGCCTTCTTGCATGATTTTGATTCGTACGAGTTTTTTTCCAATCGTTTGTCCTTTGGCAAGGTAAGCCAACAACACAAAGTACAGCAACACTTCAAGAGCAAAGTACCAATAGTCCCCACTAAAGTCCCGTACCGTCTGTTGAGTGAGCAAACGAACAGCGATCACCACAAGGAAACTGATCACATTCAGTATTCCCCAGTCGATCAACCAAGCAAACACCCTTCGTGTCACAGTCACCCGAGTGCCTTTGGCGTAAGAATCGGCATCCATCTCTTCCCTTGATGGCAATAAGAACGTAAAAAGTGGGGCGATCGTCCAGCCCACAAGCCCTCCAACTGTATTGACAAAGAGATCATTGACATCGAATAAGCGATACGGACGAGGATAAATAAAATATAGGCCCGTCAACTGCGTTAATTCAAAAAACAACGTCAGGCAAAACGTAATAACGAGTGTTTTTAAAAAGGAACATTTGAAGTAATAACGCAAATAGACCCCAAATGGTAAGGTCAACAATAAATTAAAGAGTGGCTCAAGAAAGACCCCCTGCTTCATAGCGGGAAGATAGGTTTGCGGATCGTGAATGTTTAAGACGGTCTGTTGGACAAAATGTTGCCACGATGAACCTAACTGCAATTCCATCTTAGGACCAGTCATCTGTGCTACCTCTTCGATCGAGGGCAATGGTAGGATAACTAAGAAATAGGCGCACAATAAATAGAAGACAAATGAATACAGAACCAGTGCGCGTGACAAGATAAAACGACCGTATTTTCGATATTGGATAACAAAAAAAATCATTGATATCGCCAATGCTAGGAAAGGAAAAACCAGCAAGGCAACCTTTATTGGGGTAATATAAGCGGACATAAAGAACTCCTTCACGTTTTCTTTTTATCTTACACGCTATTTCCCAAAACGTAAATTTTGGAGTATCATAAAAGAAAAGGAGGTTAAAAAACCATGTTAAATCCCTATTTTGCCTTTGGCGTACCGGCATTCCTTTTGGTTTTATATGCAGCTTTTGCTCTTTTTCGCCGGTCTTCCGATATTCCCTATCTAGGCTTCGTCCTTTTCATCATTGCTGGTTTTCTGACAGGATTTAGTTTACAAGTCATTCAACAAGCCATCAATGAAGTGGAGAAAACATCTCTTGAACACGTGCAAGAAACCCACCTTTACTCGCCTTATTTATTAGCGATTCCATTGATTGTGGGCATTCTTTTACTGATTGTCAACTTGATTCGCGGCTATTTAAAAGTCAAAAACGTTCGTCTGCGGACAAAATAAAAACAACTTACCTAGAAATACGAATTGATCCTGCTCCTCTTGACGGGAAATGAGATCGCTTCGTATTTTTTTGGTAAGCTGCCTAGATTGCTAGACCCGTTCTAAAGATCCATCCGCCACTTTCGTAGTAAAACAGTTTATCAACTAAAAAAAGGTTTATTCGTCGGCTAGTTCTTCATCCAGGTCTGTCTCTGAGGTATCAGCAAAAGACTCTTTCACATCATCATTGACTTGCTCCAATAAATATTGCCAGTCACTATTCGACACAACCACCACATCGATATTCTTTTCTTCATCGATCAGCTCGAGATTTGAAACATCCTCTCCTAACTGCTGGAATAGGTCGATCAATGTTTGGTCTTGTAGCGTTACGTATTCAGTCCGTTTCATCCTTCTTCCCCCCATGAGTCAAAAAATTCATAAAACAAGATATCGAAACTAGTAAGATCGGTCATCTTTTGTAAAGTAGATAGATCTAAACGAATAAACGCTTTTTCCACTAATAAATAATGGTTTTCTTCCAGCGCTTCTTCGATAAATGGTAAAATCTCTTCTTCATCCCCTAATGTTTCACTAGAGATTTGGTCGATTTGATCAAACAAGCGATCATCTTGCAACAAAAAGAATTGATCGTCGTAAAGATAGACTGCGATTTGATATTGCCGGATGGGTAGCTCAGCCCGAATGACAAAAAAGCATTCCCCTGAATTGGAAATCGCTGGCAATAGTTCATTCGGTTGTAATGCCTGTTGGTAGTACATTTCCATCCCTCCTTTGTACTTATTATTATAAAGAACAATGGAGGAAAAAGGAAATAATCGAATTTCAGTTTAAAAAACTCTAAACAAAGTTAAACATCCCATTCTGCATAGAATTCTTCTAAAAAATCCTTCATGAAAGCCACACGTCGTTGGGCTTCTTTTTTGCCATACGCCGTGGTCATCTTTTCAGGAAGTAAAAATAGTTTCTCATAAAAATGATTGATCACCGTCGTCCCTTTTCGGTAATCTTCATGATTTTGAAACGTCTTTGGGGCTAAGTCACTGACATGGATCGGGTGTTGATGACTGCCACCAAAATAACTCGTCCGTAAAATACCGATCGCACCTAAAGCATCGAGACGATCTGCATCACGAACGACGCGGCCTTCTACTGAGACAACTTGCGCGCCTTGCAAAAGTTCTTTTGAAAAAGACAGATTCTCGATAATAGAAAAAATTTCTTTCGTTTGTGCTTCACTGGCTCCCGCTGTGGTCAAACAAGCTCGCACTTCATTAGACGCCGCTGTGACATCCGCCACAACTTTGTCATCCACCGTATCATGGAGATAGGCTGCCGCCTGTACGACAAAGCAATCAACTGCCAATTCGTCGGCATCAATGATGGCTTGACTTAACCCAGCCACTCGTTTGACATGATCAAACCCATGTCCTGTGTAATCATTCCCCAGAATACTTTCGGCATAAGCAATTACTTTGCTAAGATCGGCAACATTGTTTTCTTCCTTCATTTTTTTCCTTCTTTCGATATGAAAGCAGCTAGCCTTCTTTTTTCGATGGTGATTGATACAAAAGGAAAAGAAGTTCAACAAGACGAGCACCCCATGAAATAATTGGGGCGGTAACGTCTTGCGAAGCTTCTTTCCACTCGTTACTTTTAAGCGAAATCTTGCGTCTCGCTGATTTTATAGACACTAAAATAGATCTTGCGTAAATAGTCTAATAGATATTGAGGATTCAATAATTCATCCGTTGCATCTAAAATCAATTCATTTGGTTTCTTGGATGCGCCATATTGATGAATATTTTCAGTCAGCCATTTACGAATCGGTGAATAATCATCCGAAGCCAACACTTCATCGACATTGATTTCTTTTTCCATAGCGTGGAGTAATTGCGCTGCATACATATATCCTAGAGCATAGGATGGGAAATACCCGAAGCTTGAACCAGACCAATGAACGTCTTGTAAGATCCCTTCCAGGTCATTTTCTGGACGAATCCCTAAATATTCCTCGTATTTGTCATTCCAGATTTTTGGCAGTTCATCGATCGATACGGTTTCGTTAAAGATCATTTTTTCGATCTCGTAACGAATAATGATATGGATGACATATGTCAGACTATCGGCTTCAATACGGATCAAGCTAGCTTTTGAATGCTTCAAGGAGTCATAGAAAGTGTCAAAAGACACATCATCGAACGTGCCTTCCGCACATTCTTGGAAAAATGGGTATTGCTTTGCCCAGAAATTGCGGTTGCTGCCGATAATGATTTCATTAAACAGCGATTGGGATTCGTGGATTCCCATGGACGCCCCTTCATGAACAGGCGTGCCTTCGTATTTCTCATCGATGTTTTGCTCGTACATCCCGTGACCAGCTTCATGAATCACACCGAACAGTCCCATCGAAAAGTCAGTTTCGCTCCAGCGTGTGGTCAACCGTACATCATTGTGGTTGATCCCCGTAGCAAATGGGTGGACCGTATTATCCAAACGGCCGCGAGAAAAGTCATAGCCTAAGTCGGCGATCACTTTTGAGATAAATTTACGTTGTTGCGCTTCGGTCATCTTACGTGAAAGGATCGAAGTATCTGGCGCTGTTCCTTTTTCAGCCAATTGACGACGAATATCCATGATACCGTCTCTCACTTGTGAGAATACGTTATCCAAGATCTCAACCGTCATATTCGGCTCGTATTGGTTTAACAAGACGTCATAGTTCGTCAGCTCATTTTTCTTCCAATAAGGAATCAATTCTTTCGTCAAGCGAATGTTTTCAGAAAGAGCGTCTTTAAATAAAGAAAAATCTTTTTCTTTACGGGCTTTGAGCCAAGCAGTATGTGCTTTTGACGTAGCTGCGGAAGCCGCCATCGCCAACTCATTGGGTACATCTTTTTGCAATTCATATTCTTCTTTGACTAATTGATACGCAGCTTTCCCTACTTCTGATAATTCATCTGGGTGTTTCCTGAAATAGCTGATCGCTTCTTGGATTGGTTCCCCCACTTTTTTATCAAAGTATAGACCATATAAATAGCTGTCAACTTCCGCACGGTAATCACTGGCTTTTTCTGGCATCCCTGTTTGATTATCCCAGCCTAAGATCCCCATTGCTTGTTGTAATAGATCGATTTCTTTTAATTCTTTCAGAAATTCTTGTTCTTTCATTCAGCAGACTCCTTTTTGCGTGGCGGACGTTGTCCCCAGTATTGGAAGAGATCGGTACGAATCGCACCGTTGTATAATTTGCGTTTTTTTGTCGCTTTTTCGCCGTAATGGGTCTCAAAAGTCAAGTCACTGGTCAAAAAGTACTTGCTCCAGGTTTTAAGCGGCCGAAACACTTGGCCCATTTCCTGATACAGTCGCTGAACGGACGCTTCTTCTCCTAAGCGTTCGCCATAAGGAGGGTTAGCCACAACGACACCATACTCTTTTTCTGTTTTAAAGTCTTTAACGGCTTGTTGTTTGAAGGTGATCGAGTCTCCTAGACCGATTTCTTCCGCATTTCTGCGGGCGATCTCAATCATTCGACCATTGATATCCGAACCGGTAATATCTAATTCGACATCATAATCTGCTGCTTCATCTGCTTCTTTCCGTACTTTTTCAAATACTTCTGCTGGGAACCAATCCCACGTTTCGCAAACAAATTCCCGATTAAAGCCAGGGGCGATATTGTGACCGATCAACGCTGCTTCAATACACAACGTGCCTGATCCACAAACAGGATCGACAAACGGCTTGTCTTTGTACCAATTTGTCAGCATCACTAAAGCCGCAGCCATGTTTTCTTTCAGCGGCGCGCCTCCTTTTTCTAAACGATAGCCACGTTTAAACAAACTAGGGCCAGTCGTATCCAATGTGATCATCGCATGGTCTTTCAATAAAGCGACTTCTAATTGGAAAAAAGCGCCCGTTTCAGTCAGCGGCACACTTGCTGGACGATGGTATACTTCTCTTAAACGATTGACGATTGCTTTTTTGGTAATTGCTTGACAATCAGGTACACTATACAATTTTGATTTGATTGATTTTCCAGCTACTGGAAATTCAGCGTCTAAAGGTAAAAAGTCTTCCCACGGTAACGCTTTAACTTCTTCAAACAGCTGATCGAAAGTCAATACGTCAAATTCCCCGACGACGATTTTGATACGGTCCGCTGTACGGAGCCACAAGTTCGCGGTAGCAATGGTCTCCATCGTCCCTTTAAAACGCGCTCGGCCGTTTTCAACCTCACACTCGATCCCTAAATCCCGTAATTCTTTGCCCACTAGTGCTTCTAAACCGCTCGCAGCGGTGGCAATACAATTAAATGTTTTTTCAGTCATAACGCTCTCCTTCTTGGTATAAAAAAACCTTCCGTTGCTGGAAGGATTCCCTGATAGGTTGTGATTTTCTATAAGCCATGTTTTGTCCGTATTTTCCTCAGGGAGAAGAAAACACTGGGTAATTATCTATCTGCAATTACTTGCCTTCTTGCTCCGTTCATTTCCGTGCAAAAAGTGCCCCTACCATTGTTTGGGTTGCTCGCTCGAGGGGTTTACCGCGTTCCACCAAGACGGTTTCCCGCCTTGCTTCGTCACTGTGGCACTTTCAAGGATACTTTGGCATAGCTTACACCTTAGCCATTTTTCCTGCCGTTACTTTCTCAAGTACCCTAGCTTATGGTTTCGCTAGGCACGAACACTACAAGCATCTCAGCTTGTGCGAGCATGGACTTTCCTCAGCATAATCGAGTTATGCCGCAATTACCCGAAAACCACAACTATCTTTTCTACATTAGATTAGAATTGACGGGTTTTTTCGTTGTCATCTTCAAAATCAGCATTTGTATAGTTGCTGTTGTAGGAAGAAGAACGAGTGACAGGTTCTGATTCACGATCAAGCTTTTTGCCAAACACTTCTTTTTCAAGATTAGACAAACGTTTCAAAATATCAAAGTTTGTAACGGTTTGGCTTTTCGGCGCTTCTTGTTGAACACGAGATGCGATCGCTTGGTTTTTCGACAATTGATCGATTTTCGCTGTCAGACGGTCATTTTCTTCTTGCAGGGCTAAGATCTCTTTATTGTAGCTTTCGTAGTCTTTAATGATATTATCTAAAAACTCGTCCACTTCAACTGGATCATACCCGCGCATTTTTGTTTTGAATTCTTGTTGCAGAATATCTTTTGGACTATAAATTAAATTTGCCATTATTTACACCTCATTGTTTATTCCAAATGGTTTTCACTTTCTAGACCATTCTATCAAAAAATATACGAAAATCAAAGTAAATTACTATCAAATATTGCGTTTTGTAGGTCATCCATTGTTATTTGATGAATAAAGTAGGGATTTTGCTCACTATAAGCTTTGGCATCTCTTAAGAAATAATTAGGTTTTCCTGGAAATTCGTCATCATATAACACAAGTGCGCCTTCGGTATGCTCCAGTAAAAATGCCGTGTGATTTCTTAATTGACTGGGGTCTTGGTAAGGCTTATGGCTGGTGGAATTGACATAATCGGCAAATGACTTCGCTGTTTGCAGTGCCTGCTGATTTGTTTCGTTCCAATTTTCACCAAACCCTTCAAAAGGAAAAATAATTCCTAGTTTCAGTTCTGGGTATGTTTGTTTTAATTGTTCAACGGCTTCGGCACACCACAGCTCCGCGCCAAGATTCCCGCTGATCAAGAGCCATTCTAACCCTTCTTCGACATAATTGGTCAAAGTCGACATTATTACTTTCTTAATAACTGCAATCTTGGGATCTTTTGCTTGAAATACACCTAATTCATAATTACGATAGCCAGTAAAGTATAAGGTTTTCATTGTTTCTCTGGTCATCTCTTTTCTTTCCAAACGACTTTTTGGTATAATGTTGCCTAGGAGTGTGAACAACATGGTTATTCGTTACCCGAATGGACAATCTACTACCTATGATGACGGCAAAAAACAAAAAATGCAAGAGAAACTAATAAAGCCAAAAACGTATGCCAATCGTGGGATGCGTTTTGAAGAAGCGATCAATGAAAGCAACCTTTATTATTTGAATCGGAAACTTGCTGTCATTCATAAGAAACCGACACCAATTCAAATCGTGAAAGTAGATTATCCAAGAAGAAGCGCCGCCGTAATCAAAGAAGCCTATTTCCGTGAGGCATCCACCACTGATTACAATGGGGTTTATCAAGGGCAATATATCGACTTTGAAGCGAAAGAGACTCAAAACAAAACGTCATTTCCCTTTAAAAATTTTCATCCACACCAAATCAAGCATATGGAAGACTGTTTGGAACAAGCGGGTTTATGTTTCGTTCTTTTATGGTTTTCTAGTCTACAACGCTGCTTTTTTCTCGATAGCAAGTGCTTAATTTCTCAATGGCACCTGCAAAAAGAAACGGGGAAAAAATCAATGACACTGGCCTATATTGAAACGAATGGGATTGAAATCATCCCTTCAATTGCGCCGCGTATTCCCTATTTAAAAGCAGTTGATCAATTTTTAACGATGAAGGAGAATGATTAGTATGGCAAATGGATCACAATCGAGGACCTCTCGGCATGATTCTAAAAAAGGTACAGCTAAAAAAGCACCAAAGCCTCCTAAGGCAAAAGGCAAACGAAGCATTGGGAGTATTCTTTTAAAAGTATTTATGGGGCTGTTTTTCTTGGGCTGTATCGGGATTCTATCCGGGATGGGGCTATTCTGGTGGTATGCCAAAGATGCGCCTGCACTTGATGAAACACGTTTGGATTCAACGGTTTCTTCTCGTTTCTATGCGTCAAATGGCGAATTGATCACTGAATTCGGTAGTGAAACCAGAGAAAAAATTACAGCAAGTGAGATTCCTCAACTGCTGGAAGACGCGATCGTCTCTGTCGAAGATCGCCGCTTCTACCAGCATATCGGAGTCGATCCGATTCGGATCGTCGGTTCCGCATTATCCAATGCCACAACCGGCGGTATGCAAGGCGGAAGTACGTTGACACAGCAATTGATCAAGCTGTCCTTCTTTTCTACCAGCGCTGAAGACCAAACACTACGTCGAAAAGCACAAGAAGCATGGATGGCGGTTCGTCTTGAACAAATGAAATCAAAACAAGAGATCCTCACTTACTACATCAATAAAGTATATATGTCCAATGGTGTATATGGGATGCAAACGGCCGCAATGAAGTTTTACGGCAAGCCGTTAGCTGAACTAGACCTTGCGCAAACCGCTTTGATTGCCGGTTTACCAAATGCCCCTTCAGCTTTTGACCCATTTGCGCATCCTGATAATGCGAAAAGTCGGCGAGATGTTGTTTTAGGTGCGATGCTGGAAAATGAAAAAATCACGCAAGCGGAATATGATGCGGCCGTTGCCGAGGATATTCAAGAAGGCTTGCAAGACAATCCCCGTGAAAACCAAGAGTGGAAATACTTTGACAACTACTTTAACGAAGTGATCGCTGAAGTCAAAGAAAAAACTGGGAAAGATGTGTATACTGACGGCTTAGATATTTATACTAATGTCGATATCGATGCACAAAAACGATTATATGACATCGTCAACAGTGACGACTACGTTGATTACCCAGATGACAAGATGCAAGTTGCCGCTACCTTAGTTGATGTTAACACAGGCAAGGTGACCGCTCAGATCGGTGCCCGTAATGTTGATGATGTTCTAGCAAATAACCTGGCTGTCAATGTCGCACGAGACTTTGGTTCGACCGTCAAACCAATCACAGACTACGGCCCTGCCTTTCAATTTCTACAAGATTCCACGGGTAGAATGATTTTAGATGAACCTTACACATATAAAGGGACGAATATTCCTGTTTACAACTGGGATCGCCAATATATGGGCAATATCACCTTGCGGACCGCTCTAGCAGAGTCTAGAAATGTGCCGGCAGTGAAGCTGTTTGATGAAGTCGGCGCGGACAATATCGCAGACTTTCTCAGTGGTTTAGGAATCGAATATGATACGATCACCCAATCCAATGCGATTTCCAGCAATACGGATAAATTGGATGGCACAAAGTATGGGATCTCCAGTCTGAAAATGGCCGCTGCTTACGCTGCGTTTTCAAATGGTGGCACCTATTATGAACCACAGTACGTCAATAAAATCGTCATGCAAGATGGCACAGAAGACGAAGAATCCTTTAAAGTTTCTGGTCAAGAAGCAATGGATGATACGACAGCTTACATGGTGACCGATATCTTGAAAGATGTTATTTCTGTCGGAACTGGAACCAACGCGCAAATCGATGGTTTGTACCAAGCAGGGAAAACGGGAACGTCCAACTACACCGATGACCAGTTAGCACAACTGGATACATCGAATGGCGCCTACCCTGATATTACCTTTGCCGGCTATACTCCCTCCTACTCATTGGCGGTTTGGACAGGCTACAACGACAAAATGACACCGATCACTGATAGTAGTACCCATGTGGCTTCAGATGTCTATCGTGAATTGATGCGCTATGTTTCTGCTTCTGTAGAAAACACGGACTGGACAATGCCTGACGGATTGACACGGATCGGAAGAGAGCTTTATCTTGAAGGGACGTACACCCAACCAAGCTATTCAGCACCAAGTTCGTCCAGCAGCAGTTCCTACGTTGAACCAACGACACCTTCTACAGAAAGTAGCGAATCAACACCATCAAGTACAACAGAATCATCAAGCGAAGTAACACCACCAGTGACAACACCTGATGAGGATGATTCATCATCGGTCGTTACGCCTCCTACTTCTAGTCAGGATCCCGGTTCAACAACACCTTCCAGCAGTGAGGATAATCCTTCCTCACCACCGGACCCGCCGGAACCAAACGATGGTAGTGTCGAATAATGGAGAATCGCAAAAAAACAGTAGATCAAAATCTGATCTACTGTTTTTTTGCGATTCCTGCCATATAAATGTAGAAGCTTACTTTTCAAGCTCTTCAAACAGCAATTTTTTATCGGAAAGCTGATGAACTTGATTATGCAGATCGTCAAACAAGTGAATCACATTTTCTTTCGTCTCGTTCACTTCAAAAAGAATCTCTTTGGCACGATCATGAATCCCATCGATCCGCATTTCTGTTGTACGGATCATTCGTTCAGATTCGATTTTCGCTTCCTGAATTGTGCGATTCGCTTTTCTTCTAGCAAAGACTAAGACCTCACTGATTTCTGTTTGGAACTGCTCGTTTTCGATTTGTAGGGCTGCATTTTCTTCCCTTAATGCTTCGATTGTCGCCTGAAGCTCTGCGACTTCTTCATTTGATTCGCTAGCTGATACATTTGCAGCAAGCTCTTCTTTTTCTGCCAATTGCTGTTTCAAATCAGCAATTACCTCTTGCAGCTGCTGGATTTCTTGCCGCTTCAAGGTCCATTCAGCGCGTTCCTTTTCGTAAGTTTGTTTCTCTTGTTGCTCTTTTTCTTGCTGAACAGCTAACTTGGATTCTAATTGCTGGATTTTTACTTCAAGTTTTTCTGTATCTACTTTCACTTGAAGTGAGCAGTGCATCGCCAACGACAAAGTACTCATCTTCTTTGAGGTACCCCCGAATCGGCAACGCCTCAACGGCTTCATCCTTCACAGTGATCATAAATGAAAAATCAAAGTCAGTATCCTCCACCCCAATCAACAACCGCTCCTGTGTACGAACGAAGGAATCCCCCGGCACACCAATCACTCTCTTGATCAAAAATTTTCCTTCCTGTTCGAAAGCGATCAGCTGATAGCGATTTGGCTGGTGCTTTTTATGAATCAGCACAACTTGTCGATCCTCGATCGTCGGCAGCATGGACGTTCCTCTGACTAACGCCAGTCGATACGGCTGAAGAAACGCAATAAGCAAAAGGACCATCAAAAAGATACCGCTGATAGGAAGACCTATTTGTCTATGCCTTTTACTCATATTGCCAGCCCTCCATCCTTATTTTGGCATAATATATGAAACACTTGATGAGTGCGCCAATTCATTGCTGATCACGCGATAAGAGATTGTGGTTCCACCATAGACATTTCCTTCTGAAACCAAAATACCATTTGGACCAACGGCTTCAACAAAAGCGACATGACCATAACGAGGATCAGATCCAGCTGTTCCAGGTGCAAAAGAGATCATACTACCTGCTTTAGGCGTTTGACTGACGTTGTAACCTAAACGTCGTCCAGTATTGCCCCATTGACCACCATTTCCCATGTAGTCATCTACTTGACCGCCTAATTGACTCACGCGATTGAACACATACCAAGTACATTGTCCAACAGGATACGAACCAGAAAGATTGTAGTCACGACCGTTGTATTCTGGAAATGTCATGAGGGAGCGATACTCTTCTGGAATTTGTTCTTTTCCTTGGATAAACAAGCCTGTTTCTGTTGCGATCACTTGGTCATATTGCGTCAATCCATAGACCGCAATCAGTGAATTGATTTTTTTACTATAATTAACAACGGTCGCATAAGTGCCCGTCAAAGCATGCTATCCTCAGACATTTCAAAGTGGGCGCCGCTAGCGTACATACTGATTGCGGGGGAGTTGGCTCGAGCATTCAAATGAAGCTCTGATCGATTACCGATATCGATCCGACCATTTTGAATGTAAATATTTGCCCCATAGGCTTCTCCTCCTGTGCCAGCTGTTCGCAAGGTCATTTTCACATCATCGCCAATAATCATTCGACCCGTTGCATAGTACAAATAAATATTTCCCGCATTAATCGTTGACATGTCAACTACTGCGTTATCGAGAACTTCTAATTGGGTTATTTCCATATTTACCTGATTCGTTGCGTTGATCGTTTGTACTCGTCCTGATCGGGACGTATACGTCGGTGATTGATGCGATGTTACCTCGCCAGACATAACGACAGGTGTTGCGTGCGAGTGAATCAATTGATTTCCCGCATTGGTCAAATTATGGTAGCGCATTCTGGATAGATTCTGTTGTGGAATGCTCATATTCGTAAAATTCATGAAGCCATAATAGTTGCCATGAACGATATCGATATTTTGGTACGTGATGTCCCACGGCGTTGCACTATTGACGGTACTATCATAAAATCCGACAGCAACAGCTCTAAAGTCGATTTGATACCCATTGCCTTCGATCACAAGCGTTCTTGAAATTCCAGAAGCATTGGTCCAAATATAGGCTAATCCATTTGTAGGGTTGGAAGTTGCACTTCCCGCAGCCACTCCAGAAACTCCTTGAGTAGGATTATCCGAAGATACAAAGTCATTTACGATATTGATATAATTTACATCTTTGTTCACGATTGCCGCCATAAATTCTTGCCAGTTGGAAACATCCCGGTGACTGATTTCGTTTAACGGTGTGACCGGTTCTGTCAATTGGGCAATCGCTTCTGCTTGATCAGCTTCTGTGTCTTGCTGATTCTCGTTTAGGTTCGCGTCATTGGAAGGTTGCGTGGTTCGTTCCCCTTCCTGCGGCGTCTCTGATGGTGAGACTTCTGTCTCGATCGTTTCATTATCTGCATCATCATCCGAGTCCTCTTCCTCGTCATCTTCTGCCTGTACTTCGATCGTTAGTTCCGCTTCACCTATAACCAGTTGATAATCGCCTATTTTATTAAAGACGATAGGAATCTCGAACTCCATTAGCTCTTCATCAAAGGTAAGCGTCCATTCCTGTTCTTCTTCAGACAGCTTTTTACTCTTCACTTCTGCAGCAAATTCTTCTTCCGCGATCGCTGCTTCTTTCGCTACAACCAGCGTAATCTCATCTAACGGTTGGCTTGATACGACGAAAACATCGATCGGTTGATCCACGACACCTTCAATCACACTAACTGGAAACTGAAAAAAAGGGGTATGGATGTCAAATTCTTTTGTTTGGATCGGTTGTGTTGCTTTATCAAGCAAGGACATGTTATGCGTTTCGTCCAATGGTTCAATCGTGTGATCGATGGCGTGGATTTCTGGCAATAGTAAACTGCTCAGACTTGGAAAAAAAGTTTGCACACTTAGCAATCCAATAATGATCGCAATTATTACCTTGTGTGGGGTATTCTTCATTTCAACTTTTCCCACCTTCCTTTGCATTTTTTTTCTGACGAACAATTAGGATGATCGCAAGCAATAGAAACAAGCTGATTAGACCAGCCGTGGCGATCATCCACCAATTGAGTGACGTATCTACAGTGACATCGAGTTCATTTAAGCGGCGAGCATCTTCTGCCTCTACGCTAAATGTCTGTTCCCAAGACCACTCTTCCTCTCCTGACCGCGCAGTAAGATTCAATACATACTCCCCATTACGAAAACGATCGCCATTCAAGGGAATTGGGAAATGCATATGTGAATTAGGAGCCATTTGCATCGCTGATTGACTTGTTTCATATAAAATTGTCTCACTGCCAACAGATCGAATTTCAGCTGTTACTTCCAATTGATTGACAAATGTTGAAGTATAATTTTGGATAACAGCACTAAATACGTTTCGGTAGTTTACTTGATCGGCAAAAACATCAAGCAGTTCCAATCCCGGATCCGTTGCGGACCGATTGTTGCTTACTACCACACCAATGACATAGGAAAATGCATTCCGAATACCTAATCCTTGTTCAGCAGATTGTGTTTGCTCCTCTTCCGAAATAACCTCTTTGATTCGAATGCCACCTGCCAAAACCCCTTTAAATTCCTCTTCTGGCATCGTAATCGGTAAAGAAATGATTCGTTTTTCTAATGGATCGAACGATACGGTTTCAGGCACCTCTACCAGTTCATCAATTGATGCAGGTAAAGTCGGATCAGGGGATTCTGCATCCCTACCATATTCCACAACACCATTCACATTCGTAAATGCCGTATGGACAGAAATTTCTATTTCGATCGCTTGATCAGAACCATTTCCGATCTCTAAAGCCAATTCATCACGTTCTCCTGCCCCAAGATTTAAATCGAAATACCCCAATGCCCCTCCTTCCAGCTGACTTTCCGGTAAGATAGGCGTCACATAGAAGTTTAATTCTGATTCTGTCTGAGCATAGCTCAATCTTGGTGAAAAAAAGAATGATAATAGGATGACCGCACAGGTAACCGTTTTTATCCATTTCATTCTCATACGTTGTTCAGTCAAAAGTGGTTCTCCTTCCAAAAAAGGCAGGAATAATTTACTATTCCCGCCAGTTGTTTCTTGTTGCAAGCTATGATCCTTCTTACGGATTTACTGTTTCGCCGCCACTATCAACAGAAGCAGTTAGCGTCCATGTCATTTCCGCAGTATAGTTAGTTGCTAGCTGCGTGGTAGAACCTGGTACAAATAGTTGAATATCATCATTTCTGATAATTTCGCCTTCTTGTTTATTAAGATTTTGTTCCGTCAATTTTTCTTGATCTCCCCAGTAAATCGATGAAGCGCCCGCGCCTTGACCGACCGAAGCACGCATGACAGGAATGTCTTGATCGTTGACATCTAGGATCAACGCATTTTGTTCTTCATTATTGATAACGGCACTTGGCTGTAAGTCTGGATCACCCTCGCCTTTGTTGAACACGATCTCAGGGTTTGCCAACTTGATTTTTGCCCCAGTCAAGACATCCCCTGATTCAGAAGTAAAATCAGTTAGACTAACATTTAATGTCCAACCAGCATGCGTTCCTCGGGTATCTTGCACTTGGGCAAACGATACATACGGTGTCGTACCTGATTGATCAGCCAAATTACGCTCATCAGCAACGATTGAATACCAACGATCACTGGTAGAAATAGCATTCTGACCAAAATCGAATGTTTGTGGTGCATAAGCAATGGTAAATGGACCCGTTTGTCCTGGCGGTGTTGGTTCGATCGTTTCTACTTCTGGGTGCACGACTGGCGGTTGTACCACTGTTAGATCGCTTCCGTCTGAGGTAAACCCTACAACGTTATCGGTAGTCGTTTCTAATGAAGATTGGGCAAAGGCTTGAACGCCTCCTGCTAGTAAAGTGGTGGATAATACAGCGACCGTAGCTAAACGAATCTTTTTCATTTCTAGTTCCTTCTTTCTTTTTATTCAGTACAAAACCAAGTTATTGAACCGTTTCTCCGTCCGGTCCAGCTGTTGCAGCCAATGTCCAAGTAAGGGTTGCTTCATAAAGAGCAGCGTCTTTCGCTGTTGATCCAGGAACAAGTAACTCGATTCCAGCATTTTCAACAACCTCTGCGCCTGCTTCCACTTGTCGATTGATTTCTTCCTGATCGCCCCAAACGACTGACGATACACCAGCACCTTTTGTTTGAGCAGCGGTCAGAACCGAACGCTCACTATTTGTAGCATCTAAAATCAATCCATCCGCATGAATTTGTGGTTCATTTTCTTGGTTGCTTCCGTTATATTCCAATTTTGGCGAATTAAAACGAATTCTTGCTCCAGTCAGTTCATTATTTTGTGTTCCTGATTCAAAAGCACTTAAGGAAACTTTTAAATCCCACCCAGCATTTGTCCCACGCGTATCTTGGACTTGGGCAAAAGAAACATAAGGAACTCTTTCTTCACTATCTTCCGCATCTTTTAGCTTGTGTAATTCAGCCACTAGCTTATATTCTTGATCGGTATTAGAAATCACTTGCTCACCGAAATTAAGCGTAGGTGCGTAAGCAATCGTCAATGGTCCCGTTTGTCCTTCCGGGCCGACTGGATCGATCTCTACATCTGGACCATTAGGACCAGGATTTGGTGGTTGAACCACTGTCGCTTCGCTATCGTTTGGTACAAAGAGAACTTTCCCTTCTGTATCATGGTTTGTTACACTTTCAGTAGCCAAGGCTTGCGCGCTAATAGTAAATAAAGTTGCAGCTAAAACAGCTGCCGATGCAAATTTTACGAATTTCAAATTCATCCCTGCTTTCAAATTATTTGTCTTTTCTTTTTAACCATCATAAATTTTGATCGATGTTTGGTATATTGCACATACAATACAACCAGTACGAGCAGTAATCCAAGTAAGATTACGCCGTAAGTTCTTGTCTCGTTGGTCTTTGGTAAAATACCACCTGGTTTTGCTACCTCGTTTGGTGGCGAGATATTCTCTGTAGGGCCTGCTGGCGGTGCTGGTTCGGGTTGCCCAATAGGCTCATAAACACCGGTAAAAAGCACAGAGCTTTCTGTTTCAACCGACTGCACTTCCTGAGCATTCACCGCTGCCGTAGAAATAGTTATCCCATAAAAAAGAGTGCAAAACAGAACCATACGAACTAATTTCCATACCTTTTCTCCTTTCATTCTCCCTCCTCCTCTATACTTGCCACATCTTATAAGTGATCTTTTCAAAACTGCGTTTGTCTAAGACCCGTTAACAAAAAATGATTTTGAGATCGTTACAGAATCATTTGAACTGTGCAACGCTTTTTCTGTCATTCGTAAAATAGCAGAGAAAGACTTATAACCTTTGACAAAGTTCACTATACTGATGATTTTCACAGATTTGAAATACTATTTTTCACCAATAGGTGAATTTTCTTATAAATTTTACGTTTTATTGACTAAATATAAGCAGTTTTATAAAAAGAAAGGATGAAAATTGTGCGAAAAAAACCCATCATACTAAGCTTACAAATAGTTTCAAAAAAAAGGCGTATCGGAAGGTTCATTTCGCATCGAGCATCACCCCTCACACGATCTCTTTGTGAAAAAACACCTGATTTTGAGTGGTGTAATCAAAAAAATTCGGTAAGCTTCTGTTTTTCCAGTTGCTTGAAAGGGCTTTAATAAAGGGTATTACGTTAATTACCTGTTTTTTTTATCAATTTGTGCAAAAAAAAACGCTAAGCGATTTCGCTTAGCGTCTTGATCCTAGTTACTTTTGGTTTATGTTCACCATTAAATGGTTTTCTTCCCCTTCATCCGAAGTTTTCCTTCTTGGCACATTGTCAACAATGGACAAACCTCACACTTAGGTGCCCGTGCTGTGCAATGATAACGACCAAAGAAAATTAACGTGTGATGCGTTTTGACCCACAACGTATCTGGAATCTTTTTCATCAATGTTTGTTCGACTTCTAATACGTTGGCATCTAGTTTACAGATGCGCAGCCTTTTTGATACCCGTTCGACATGCGTATCGACAGCGATTGCTGGAATGCCAAATGCATCGCCAAGAACGACGTTCGCTGTTTTTCTGCCGACACCTGGCAAAGAAATTAAGTCTTCTCTGGTTTGAGGCACTTCGCCTCCAAAACGCAGCAACAATTCAGAGGCACAAGCTTTGATATTTTTCGCTTTGTTTCGATAGAGGCCAATCGATTTGATTTTTTCAATAATGTCTTCTAACGGCGCCTCGCTGAGAGCCTGCGGCGTTGGATATGCTTCAAAAAGTGCCGGTGTCACTTTATTAACTGACACGTCTGTTGCCTGTGCGCTTAGAATGACAGCAATCAGCAATTCAAAGGCATTTTTTGACACTAGTTCTCCATGTGCTTCAGGAAACATCTCATACATTATTTCTATCGCAGTCATTGTTTTTTCTTTACTGATCATTGGACGAATTAAACTCCTTGTATCTTACTCTCCTTCTAACCAATTATGCATAGGGATTTTGGGCATTGGGCCATCTTCTTGTGGCGTGGTTTCATTTTGAAGAAACTGTTTTTTTCTTCTTTTTTGCTCTTCTTCTACTTGCGCTTTTGAGGTAATATTCTTGCGTTCCCACGAAAGCAAAATACGATCGATATAGTTTAAACTATACGCTTGATTCAAGACCGCTTCTCGCAAAGCAAACTGGACCAGCTCGGGATCATAGTGGTCCTCATCCAACCACTGCCCGATCCGTTGGTATTCGATCGCCGATAAGGGGCGACCAAATTCTCCTTCAAATAAGCGATACAACTCGCGTATCTTCTCTTCATTTGTTTCAGCGACTTCTTTTTTGGATTGCTGCTGCAAAAGAAACTCGAGCCGTTCATAAATGCCAGTGAAATCATAATAATCAACCATTTTTCCTGCGTCGTCTTTTTTAGAACCCATTCGCAGCACATCTTTTTTCAGCAATTGATTCAACCAATGATAGATCTCTTTTTGGTCGCTGCCCATCACCGAGGCGATCTCACGTAAATCTGGAAAATCATTGCCTTGCTCATGGCTGCGATACAGTTGCAGCCATAACAAAAATTCATCATTCGTCAAACCAAGATGATGGTAATTCTCTAAAAGCAAATTTGAAATCGTCGTTTGCCCTTTTGCCAAATATTCCTTTAACGAAACCATACTACATCCTCTTCTCCTTGGCTCACTTGAAACATTAAGATTCTTCCTATCAGGATCGAATCAATAAAAAGGGGACGACGCAAATGCGGACGTCCCACGATTCTTTGTTGGTTACGCTTTTTCTTTGACTGCTGCGATGATCTCAACTTCAACCAAAACATCTTTTGGTAAGCGAGCAACTTCGACAGCAGAACGTGCAGGTAACGCTTCATTGAACAATGTGCTATACGTATTATTGAAAGGAACGAAATCATTCATATTTTTTAAAAAACATGTCGTCTTAACGATGTCATCTGGCGTAAGTTCCGCCGCTTCAAGAATCGCGTTGATATTTTTCAATACTTGCTGAGTCTGTACTTCAATCGTCGTACCGACAACTTCCCCCGAAACAGGATCTAATGGCACTTGACCAGAAGCAAACAAAAAGCCGTTTGCGATTTTTGCTTGAACATAAGGACCGATTGCTTGTGGTGCTTGATCTGTAGAAATTATCTTCATTTTGTTTCCTCCTCTTTCACTTGGCATTCAGGACATAGACCATAAACTTCTAGTCGATGGTTATTTATTTGATACCCAGTTAATTTCGAAGCCGCCATTTCGACATCTTCCAATCCTGGATAGTAAAAATCAGCGATCTTTCCACACTTTTGGCAGATAGCATGATAATGAGGCTCCGTTGTAAAATCAAAACGACTGGAGGCATCTCCATAATTCATTTCTTTTACAAAGCCAATTTCTGTGAACAAACGTAAGTTATTGTATACCGTTGCGACACTTATACCAGGAAAATGAACTTCGATCGCCCGATAAATCTCTTCAGCGGTCGGATGGGCATCATGACTGGCTAAAAATTCTAATATCGCTACTCGCTGCGGTGTAATACGAATATTTTCATGTTTTAATCGTTTGATCGCTTCATCGTAGATCGTACTCACAGGAGTTCCTCCATTTCTCTTATCTTACCTATCATACTATGTAAAACCTAAAAATTCAAACAGCTTTCCTTGTTTTTTTCAAAGGAATAGCGCATTTTCCCAGCCCGTCTTCCCTCAGTTTTTCGAGAAAGAAAAGCAGACAAACGAATGCCTGCTTTCTCCCTCTTTGCTAGTCTTCAAACTGATACAGTGCCGTAGACAAATAGCGTTCACCATTATCTGGTACGATCGCTAAGACTTTTTTGCCTTTTCCTAAGTCCTTAGCAACCTCTAATGCCGCTTTGATCGCTGCACCAGAAGAAATCCCTACTAAGATTCCTTCTTTCATCCCAACTTGACGCGCAGTTTCCATGGCATCTTCACTAGCGATGGCAATCACCTGATCATAAATCTCAGTGTCTAGTACTTTAGGAACAAATCCCGTGCCGATCCCTTGGATCTTATGGGGACCAGGTTTGCCACCTCCTAAAATAGCTGATTCTGCAGGCTCAACGCCCACGATCTTCAAATTAGGATAGACGCGTTTCAACTCCTTCCCCGCACCAGTGATCGTGCCACCTGTGCCGATCCCAGCAACAAAAGCGTCTAACCCTTTAGATTCAAACGCATCCTCAATTTCTTTCCCTGTCGTTTTTTCATGGACTTCTGGATTGGCTGGGTTTTCAAATTGTAATGGCATATAATAGCCGTCTTGTTCTGCTAATTCTTTTGCTTTATTGATAGAACCAGTGATTCCTTCAGACCCAGGGGTCAAAATCAACTCTGCGCCATAAGCTTGAACAATTTTACGTCTTTCAATACTCATGGTTTCTGGCATAACCAGCACGACACGATAGCCTTTTGCCGTACCGATCATGGCTAAGCCGATCCCAGTATTCCCAGAAGTTGGTTCGATGATGGTATCACCAGCTTTTAACAAGCCATTTTTTTCTGCTTTTTCAATCATGGCTAAAGCAATTCTGTCCTTGACACTTCCCCCAGGATTGAAGAACTCTAATTTCAGATACACATCCGCAGAACCTTCTTCTACGATGTGATTTAATTTGACGATTGGCGTATGCCCAACTAACTCATTGACCGATTGATAGATTTTTGTCATTGAAAATCCCTCCCGTTCTTATTCTTCCATTCTACCTAAAATAACCCCGAGTTGCGAATAAAAAGTAAGCAATTTCAATTTTTTTCTTATTTTTTTATATTTGTTTGTATTCACTTTCTTGATTTTGTTTTTCCATTACAAAAAAACCTTAAGAATGATGCCATTTAGAGCAATCATTCTTAAGGCGGTATCAGATAATTAAACGATTAATTCTTGGCCAACAACAATGACCTCACTAGATAACCCATTTGTTGCCATTAGAGCGTCGACCGTTGTGCCAAATTTATTGGCGATATCCCAAAGTGTATCGCCTGAAGCAACGTGATAGCTCTGCGCTGTAGATCCGCTGTTTACCTGAGTCGTCGTTGTAGTTTGCGTAGTACTCGTGCTAGTCGTGCTCGTTGTACTTGTCCATGCGGTACTTTGCGTTGTCCCAGTATCAAAGCGTGTGAGCTGATACGTTTCAATTAACCAGTTCAGTTTTTGTGCATACCCTGGATCGGTAGCATAGCGCCCCGTCAAGTAATTCGTTGCATCATAAAATGAGGTTGTTTGGCTTTTCCAAACACCACTGTAATGAGCAGTTCCTGTCGCGAAACTCGTGCTGCGCAAGACATTCGCATGATCCTGAAACGATTCCCAGTAAGAGTTATATTGACGAAACGGTTCATTCATCTCTACCCACTGACCATTCAAATACTCTTGTGTAGGCATATAGACACTTTGTCCGTTGTAACTGCCTTTGACCCCAAACAAATTGTAATAGGGTGCATTGGATAACGCGGAAGAACCATAGCCGCTTTCCAAAATCGCTTGAGCAATCATCACAGAAGCATAGAGATCATTGTTGGCAGCAACATCTTGTGCTGACCAGCCAATTTGCTCGATAAAACCTGAAATGTCCTGCGTCGCATATTGATTCTCAGCAGCTTGTACCTGTTGAGGAACGAAAGTGACCGTCATTGGCGCTAACATCATTCCTGCCCCCATCAAAGAGACCACCGCCTTTTTAGTAGGTCTTTTTATCGTCTTCTTTGGTTGATGATGTCTTTCACTTCTTGTTTGATAACTTCCCATTTTTTTCCTCCAGTAACTGTACGTTTTTTCAAATAAATCAATACAGCTATTATACGGAAAAACATCTAACAGTGCAAACAATGATCACTTCGCAAACAACAAAAGACTTTTAAAAAAACTGTATGGGTATCCCGCTTGGTTTGCTAACTACTGATAAGTTTTTTTAAAAACTGTTAGATTGCTATTTTATCGATTCCCTCTTACTATTCACAAGTGCTTGTGCCTTGCGGTACAACCATTTTTGGGAAATCTTAGCCACTATTACTTTAAATAAGTCACTCTAACACGTTTAAAGTGGCAAGAATCCAGACAAAAAACACGCTCGAAAATCGAAAAGATTCTCGAACGTGCTATTTTTGATTGATTGTCGATCAATTAATCGATTGATTTGAAAGTATTCACGACATTCTCAACACTGAAGCCGAATTCCGCTAAGACTTTGTCACCAGGTGCCGATGCACCGAAATGATCGATCGCGATCACTTTTCCATGGCAACCGGTGTAACGTTCCCAACCAAATGGGGAAGCCGCTTCGATCGCTACCCGTTTCTTCACTGCTTTTGGCAAGACGCTTTCTTTGTATTCTGAGCTTTGTGCTTCAAACAAATCAAAGCTTGGTAAGGAGACCACCGATACATCGATGCCTTCTTCTGCCAATTTAGCTTGTGCTTGAACCGCAAGATTCACTTCAGAACCTGTGGCGATCAAAATCCCCGCTGGTGTTTCACCAGCTTGTTTTGAAATCACGTAGCCACCTTTTGCGACATTTTCATCCGCACCGGTTTGCGTGCCTTCGATCACTGGTAGATTTTGTCGGCTTAAGACTAAGACCGTTGGTTTATCCGTTGTTGTCATAGCCAATTTCCAGGCAGCACGGGTTTCATTGCCGTCTGCTGGACGAATCACTTGGACATTTGGCATGCAACGGACGCTAGCTAATTGCTCGATTGGCTCATGCGTCGGTCCATCTTCTCCCACCGCCACGGAGTCATGCGTCAAGACATAGATTACAGGTGCATGCTGGATTGCAGACAAACGCACCGCTGGACGCAAGTAATCAACGAAGACGAAGAAGGTTCCGCCATAGATTCGCGTACCGCCATGCAATTGGATTCCGTTCATCGCTGCCGCCATCGCAAATTCTCGGACGCCAAACCAAATGTTGCGGCCTTCGTATTGGCCAGGTTCAAAGTCTTTTTCTGCTGCCACCATCGTATTGTTGGATCCAGAAAGGTCAGCCGATCCACCCCAGAGACTAGGGACGGCTTGGGATAAGGCTTGGATCATCTCTTTGCTGGATACTCGACTAGCTTGTGAGCTGCCAACTTCGTAGCTTGGTAATGCTGCATCCCAATCTGCTGGCAATTCACCCGCAAAGGCTTGTTTGAATTGCGCAGCAAGTTCTGGGTAGGCTGCTTCATAGGCACGGAAGGTTTCGTTCCAAGCTGCTTCAGCTTTTTGCCCTTCATCGATCATGGTTTCTTTGAAGCGCGCGGCAACTTCTTCAGGTACTGTAAATTCTGGGTATTCCCAACCATAAATCGCTTTGGCTGCAGAAATGCCTTCGGCACCGATCGGCGCACCATGAACGGCAGAGGTGCCTTGATTTGGCGCACCGTATCCGATCACAGTCTTGATTTCGATCAAAGTTGGTTTGTCGCTTTCAGCTTTTGCTTCGTCGATCGCTTTCGAGATCGCTTCTAAATCATTGCCGTCTTCAACGAGAATGTGTTGCCAGCCATACGCTTCAAAACGCGCACCGACATTTTCTGTAAAGGCTTTTGAAGTTGGGCCATCTAGGGAGATGTCATTTGAATCGTACAAGACGATCAGTTTGTCTAATTTCATGTGACCAGCCATGGATGCAGCTTCTTGCGAAACACCTTCCATCAAGTCGCCATCGCCACATAAAGCGTAGGTATAGTGATCAATTACTTGATACTTGTCGCGATTGTAGGTTGCAGCCAAGTGGGCTTCGGCCATCGCCATACCGACTGCCATGGCGATCCCTTGTCCTAAAGGTCCAGTGGTTGCTTCCACGCCGTCTGTGTGATCGACTTCTGGATGTCCTGGCGTGCGGCTATCCCATTGACGGAAGTTTTTTAGATCCTCAATGGTCACATCGTAACCAGACACGTGCAACAAGCTGTACAATAACGCCGAACCGTGCCCAGCAGACAAAACAAAGCGGTCACGATCCACCCAGTTGCGAGAAGTCGTTGGATTGACTTTCAAGTGTTTCGTCCACAAGGCATAGGCCATGGGTGCTGCCCCCATCGGTAATCCTGGATGTCCTGAATTGGCTTTTTGTACGGCTTCGATACTTAATGTACGAAGGGTGTTCACTCCTAATTGATCGATTTTATCAAACAATGGTAGTTCCTCCTAATTTAGGTTTTTTTTACCTTTATTACATCTTTCATTATACGTGATTCAGAAGCTTATTTCAATAGCAATGAAAAGGAATTCACAATTATCTGCCGTGGAGACCTTTTTTCTTTTGAATCTCTTTTAACTTCTCTGGTGTTACATCAGCACCTTCAGGGTCAACGATTTTCATTCCTTCGATATGGTGTCGCATCCCTCCACGAAAGGCGGTTAAATACTCTTCACGCAGAACTTTTTGTTCGTGGGTCTCAGCCTCAGTCAATCCTTCTGTTTTTTTCTTGTTGGCAAGTTCATTGATTCGAGCTAATTTTTCTTGAGATAGCATAGTTGTTCCTCCTTTTCCCTCTTGATTTTACTACAAACTAGCGAGCAAAAACAATAGCACAAAAAGCGAACATTTGTTTGAATAATCGATATAGCTATGGTACACTAAGGTTATCAAATGAAAGAAGGTGTCAGTTTTGGCAAAACGAACAGAAAATCGACAAATCGAAATTCTTAAGTTCATTCATACACGTGTCACTGAAAAAGGCTATCCGCCGACTGTTCGCGAAATTGGCGAAGCCGTTCAGTTATCTTCTACCTCAACTGTTCATGGCCATTTGTCCCGACTTGAAAAAAAAGGGCTGATCTTACGAGATCCTACAAAACCCAGAGCCATTGAATTAACTGCTTCCGGTCTTGAAAAAATCGATGTTCAACCAGCATCCATTCCGATGCTTGGTGTCGTAACTGCTGGAGAACCGATTTTAGCCGTGGAAGATGCATCCGATTTCTTTCCGATTCCGCCAGATTTAGCGAATAGCACAGGAAGTTTATTCATGTTGACGATCCGAGGAGAAAGTATGATCAATGCTGGCATTCTCGACGGTGATCAAGTAATCGTTCGTAAACAACAAAGTGCTCAAAATGGCGATATCGTGATTGCTATGACAGATGAAGACGAAGCTACGTGCAAACGATTCTATAAAGAAAAGAATTACATTCGTTTACAACCAGAAAATGATTATTTAGAACCAATCATTTTGCCTGACGTAACGATTTTAGGATTGGTTGTTGGATTGTATCGCCATCTGCTTTGATGCTCAACGAGCTGACTAGGAAATCTTCGTTTTTACGAAGATTTTTTTTCTTTCCTCTTTACAAAGCGAACAAACATTCGTATAATAAGTATACAAACATAAGTTCGTATTATTTAAGGAGTGAATGAGATGAAAGCAGTTCGTCGATTTGGTTTTATGTTGTGGGTATTATTGATGGGAATTGTTATTGGCTATTTTGGCGTTTTAAGTGCTGTTCTGATTTTTTGCCCTCTAATGATGCTTTGGTTCATGCTTTGGGATGAAAAGAAATTCCGCCAAGCAGAGCGCAAACGTAACCGCCATTATTATCACGATCATGATTTTTATCGTTATGAACCATGATCCTTCCCCTACATACGCCCATAAGGCAGCAGAAACAAAAAAGGACTCCAGCGAGTCCTTTTTTGTTTCTGCTTTTTTAGTATTCCATTAACGTCTTGATTTCGACACCTTGGATCTTGTCTCTTCCATGTAGATCCATCAGTTCGATCAAGAAGGCACAGCCAACAACGATGCCACCTAGTTTTTCTACGAGTTCGATCGTTGCTTTGATCGTTCCGCCAGTTGCTAGTAGATCATCACAGATCAAGACACGTTGACCTGGTTTGATGGCATCGGCGTGCAGCGTCAAGACATCCACACCGTACTCTTTTTCATATTCTGCTTCAATCGTTTCCCGTGGCAATTTGCCTTTTTTACGCACTGGGGCAAAGCCGACACCTAATTGATAGGCAACTGGACAACCAACGATAAAGCCGCGGGCTTCAGGTCCTACCACCATATCGATGCCTTTTTCTTGTGCATACTCAACGATTTGTTGTGTCGCATACCGATACGCTTCTCCATCTGCCATCAATGGCGAGATGTCCCGAAAAATAATTCCCTCTTGGGGATAATCAGGAATACTAGCAATATACTCTTTTAAATCCATTTTCTTTCCTCCTAGACTGTCAACCACTGACGAAGGGTTGATAAATCACTCATTAATAAAAATTCTTCTGTTTTGATCAGTTTTTGTCGTTGCTGATACAAATGACTCTCCGTCAATGGACGGGAAACAGGATCAGCAGTTTTATTCAAAACACCATCTTGTATTGTAACAAATTCCAGCTCAGAAAACACCTGAATCATGAAAATAAGTAATTTTTGTGGAATTTTTAGATAGTCAGCGACCATCTTTAGTTTGTAACGAATGTCCAAACGAGGCTGCTGTTTGATCAGTTGAAAGAGACGACTGTATTGCTCTCTTGTCCCTACCCCATCTAAATAAGCATCTTCTGTCGAGTAGAAAACAAAAGCAACTCTTGACGCCTGGAGCGCTTGAACGATCTCTTTGATCAATGCAGGGTCAGCAGGACAATCTAAAAATGCAATCTCTTGGAACTGACCAGCACGAAAAGTATCTTCCAAGGCTGTAACTGAGTCAAATATGGTGGTTTGCCCACAAAAGCCTTGCAATTCCCGAGGAAGTTTCTGCTTGAAAAGAACGCCTAGTGTTTGACTGCCCAGAGAGACACCTTGACGGCTTCTTTTCGAACGATAATCAAATAGCTGAATCCCTTCCACTGCAAAATCATCCAACATGAGCTGCGGTTTTTTGTTGCCATTCCATTCATTGATGGAAAGCTGACCAACGATCGATAAGCGGTCGTTTTCAAACGCTACTAAATCTTTTCCAAAACCAAACCCAATGACATCCAGCTGCGTGTTAGACTCATCGCTCATCACTAACTTCAAATGCTGATTTTCTGAACCAATCTGGCGAGCATTTTGAGTCATCAGATTAGAAAATAAAAATTTCGGTAAGGGGTTGTCCGTTCCAAAAGGCGCTAAGACTTTTAATGATTCAATAAAACTGATCGAAACTTCTGTTAACGGTAGCTCCTCATCGATCGCTAATGGGATGCCCTGACTGAGGTCAATGGCATTTTCTTCAACGTAACGATTCATTTGGGCTTGCAGCATATCTAAATGATCGATGGGGATACTTAATCCAACTGCTGCATGATGGCCGCCAAAGCTAGTAAACATGTCTTTCATCGTCGACAGCATTTCAAACAGATTCAACGCAGCAATGCTTCTTCCCGACCCTTTGGCTAAGCCATTTTCTTTTTTGGTCAAAACGATCACTGGTTGTCGTGTACTTTGCATGATTCGCCCTGCCACGATCCCTAAAACGCCTTCGTGCCAATGATCTCCCACCACCAAATGAACATGGTTCGCAGGATCGATTTTTTCTTGTGCTTCTTTCATGATTTCTTCAACAAAGGTTTTTCGCTGCTGATTGATTGTATCTAAGGTTTTGGCTAAGCTGACTGCCTCTTCTTCATCGAAGGTAGTCAACAAGCGAACAGCCGGATTGGGGTCCTCCAAACGACCGATCGCATTTAACCGTGGTCCAACGGCGAAGCCAATGTCTGTTTCGTTGACTGTTTGTTTTTTTAAACCGCTGACTGACAGCAACTCATTCAGTCCGATGCGATCCGATTGCTGAATCATTTTCAACCCGTTGCTGACTAATAGCCGATTCTCATCGGTTAAAGAAACCATATCAGCGATCGTCCCAATCGCAACAAGATCAAGCAATTCCACTGGCACTTCTTCTAACAAAGCGCAAGCCACTTTAAATGCGACGCCGACTCCAGCCAAATCACCAAAAGGATAGTTTCCTTGAGGGTGACGGGGATGGACAATAGCAAACGCCTCCGGTAGTTCTGCAGGTAGTTCATGGTGATCTGTGACGATCACGTCAACTCCTTGTCCTTGAGCATAAGCAATCGCCTCATGACCAGACACCCCATTGTCGACGGTGATGATCAATTGCGTCCCTGCTGCAATTTTATCTTGATAGACAGTTAGATTGGGCCCATATCCATCTGTAAAACGATTAGGCAAATAATACTCAGCTTCCGCCCCTAGCAATTCCAACGTTTCCTTTAACACGGTAGTGCTCGTAATCCCATCCGCATCGTAATCACCATAAATCAAGATTCGTTCGCCATTTAAAATCGCTTCATGGATTCGTTCCACGGCTTTAGCCATATCATGAAATAAAAACGGATCATGAAGATATTGCAGGTCCGTTGATAAAAAAGCATCGAGCGCCTCTGCTGTTCGAATATTTCGCTGCCATAGCAAAGCGCCGATCCGCTCAGGGATCTTTCTTTCTTGGATCAGCTCTTTAAATACTGGGGTCGTTTCGCTTTCTTGCGGACGCACCCAATGAAAATTTGCACGTTTCACCAAATCACTCCTAACTAGGATATTATAGCAAAGTTTATGCAAAAAAGAAAAACAACGAGAGAAACAGCACTCGTTTTACAACACAAAAAAAGAGCTTGCAGCAAATCTTGCACTAGCAAACTCTTTTTTTGTGAAATGTCGCTCTTTTAGGCTTGCGATTCAAAAGACTTCATTTCCTCATCGATCGTTGGCGGCGTGGATGCGCCCGCAGCACGTGAGGAAAGCTGGGCTTCTTGATCATCGAGCTGCTGCTGTCTTGCCGCTAACTCCGCCTGCTTGTTCGTGTATTCCCGTTCCAAAGCTTCTCGTTGTTCTTGGAGAACCTTCTCGTTATTCGAACGATAATCTGAGAGCTCTTTTCTCAATTGCTTTAGTTCTTTTTTTTGGCGGAACATTGCGCTTGTGGAAACCAGCAGCAAAATCAATGCGCCTAACAAAGCAGAACCAATAATGACTAAGATCAGTGGCGATTGAATCGTTGTGAAGCCAAAGTTGATCGGGACAGTCATATTGTTTGCAACGGCAAATAAAACGATCACTAAAATCAGTAAAATACCAACGATAACACGCCATTGATTTTTCATGGGCTTCAACTCCTATTTTTTGTTGAACATCGTTCCCGCCATATAATCGCCGATTGAAGGAAACAGGGTATATAGTTTCGCAGCAGCGCCTAAAATATGTGGGCGATTGATTTCTCGTTTTGGATGGATCATCGCTTTGACGATCGTTTGCGCTAATTTGTTCGGTTCGAGCACTAGGCTGCCCACCGACGATAAGTAACTACCGCTTGGGTCTGCTTGGTCAAAGAATGCCGTTTCGATCGGTCCAAGATTGACCGTTGTTACGTTGATCCCTAATGGTTTTAGTTCTAAACGTAATGCGTTAGAAAAACCGAGCACAGCAAATTTTGTTGCAGAGTAGACGGCCGTTTTTGGCGTAGCGATCTTACCTGCGATCGAAGCAACATTTATGATATGACCATGCTTTTGTTCAGCCATTTGGATCGCTACTTGCTGGGTCAAAACCATCATGCCAAGCACATTGACTTCGAACATATTGCGGATGACCGCCGGGTCCATCTCTGTAAATTCTTGAAAGATCCCGTAGCCAGCATTATTGACGAAGACATCGATCTTACCAACTTTTTCATTGATTTTTTCTAGTAAGCGCTCCACACTTTCAGGATTTGCTACATCCAATTGAAACGCATACGCTTCTTTGCCGCTTAATTCCATACATTGTTCTTTGACTTTTCCAATCAGATTCGTTCTTCGGGCACAAGTCACGACGATCGCACCACGTTTTGCGGCTTCATAACAGATTTGTTCGCCAAGTCCAGCAGAGCCACCTGTTACAACGACAACTTTATTCTCTAAATTCATCTGTTTCTTCCTCTCCGGCAAAAGGGATCTCGACAATATCAAAATCTTTGACGATCAACGTATTCGGAAATACTTCTTTTGCTTCATTTACTAAATTTGTAATATCTTTGCCAACGTAACGCGCACTGATATGGGTCAACAGCAAACGCTTAGCTTGAGCTTCTTGTGCCACTTCGGCAGCTTGCCGCGTCGTCGAGTGAAAATAAGCGCGAGCCAACTTGGCTTCTTCTTTGTTAAAGGTACTTTCATGCACCAATACATCCGCATCTTCTGCTAGCAGTACGGCGTTTTGACATTTACGCGTATCACCTAATATCGCCACGATCCGACCTTTTTTCGCTTGGCCCAAGAAATCAGCCCCATTGATTTGACGTCCATCGTCAAGGGTAACTACTTCACCTTTTTTCAAACGACCGAAGAGCGGCCCAGGTTTCAACCCAAGTTCCAGTAAAGCCTGCACTTGCAATTCCCCTTGATGGCTTGCTTCAACAATCCGATAACCAAAACTGTCAATGCCATGATCAAGACGCAGACACGATACTTCAAATTGCTGATCTTTAAAAAGAATCCCTTCTTCTTCAATCTCGAAAAAATGTAAGGGGTAGCTGACTTTGGTCTGAGAAATCCGCAAAACGGTTTGAACGTATGCTTTGATCCCCTTGGGTCCATAAATCTCTAGAGGCGTGTCGCCTCCTTGAAAGGAGCGGCTGCTGATCAATCCTGGCAACCCATAGATATGGTCACCATGAAGATGAGTGATAAAGATTTTTTCAATCTTTCGTGGACGAATCGTAGAATGCAAAATCTGCATTTGCGTCCCTTCGCCACAATCAAAAAGCCAAACGGCATTCCGTTCATCTAAAAGTCGTAACGCAATGCTGGTCACGTTTCGATGTTTCGCAGGCACACCCGCGCCTGTTCCTAAAAATTCTAATTCCATAAGCTTCTTTCCTTTCATCTCTTTCCAATTTTAGCGGAAAAGAAATCAAGTTGCAATTGAAGCTTGTGGATTTTATTTCTCAGATTGGCGATCTTCTGCGTCGTTATGAGAGTTTTTCCAGTCTTCTTGAACGCGTGCTTTGGTGGATTCTTCGACTTTCTTAGCCGTTTCAATCTCTGCTTCCACTTCATCGTAGTCAAAGCGCGTGATGTCACCGCCTAATTCATTCATGATCAATTGATTCAAAGGACGATTGTCTTCTTCATCTGCGATCAATAATAACCCCGTATCACCAACACCAATTTGGTTTCCGACATGTTCAAAAAGCATTTGCGCATTTTGGATCTCTTTTGCATCACGAGTAGCACCGATCATACTGCCACCAAACCAGCCCAGCATGATTCCTAAAGGTCCGCCTAGCACACCAACGAGCATCCCAATCAATCCACCAGTTGATGTCTTATTGTTCCCAGTAAAATCGAGAAAGTCCTCGACTTTAAATTGATGCACGCCTTCATTGGTGTGGGTAAGAACTGCCATTTGTTCCCCTTTGATCTTCCGTTCCATATGCATCCGTTTCACTTCCGAAAAGGCTTGGTACGCTTTGGCACTGGCATCAAAATTCATTACAATGACACGTTTTGACATAAAAATCGCTCCCTTTGGTTTATTTGTTCTCTTCTTTATTTTAACAATAAATCATTTAAATGAAAAAAGAAACCAAAAAGACTACCAATCATTGATTTCTTAGTGAAAATCAATGATCAGTAGTCAAATACACTGCAGCTAAAAAGGTATTTTTTAGGCAAATGATGTTCTTTTAAACGATTATTCGACAAACTCGAACTCGAAGTTGCCGATCCGAACGATATCGCCGTCTTTGGCACCGCGCGTCCGTAACGCTTCATCGACACCTAAACCACGCAGCTGACGAGCAAAACGCATCACGGTCTCATCATGATCAAAATTCGTCATCTGGAATAGTTTCTCGATTTTTTCACCGCTCAAGATCCAAGTTGCATCAGGATCGCGATCAATTGAGAACTCTGGTTCATCCGATTGGAAGCCATAATGAACTACATCTTCTTCCATTTCTTCATCGTATAAAAGAAACTCAGGGGTGACTTCCAATAGATCCGCTGTCGCATTCAACAAGGCATCGATTCCCTTACGAGTGACACCAGAGATTGGGAAAATCAATGGTTCATCCGCGAACTCATCCGTTTTTTCTTTTGCCAGCTGCTCTTTGAAAAAGGCTAGGTTTTCTTCAGCATCCGGCATATCCATCTTATTGGCAACGATGATTTGTGGTCGCTCTAGTAAGCGCAAGTTATGGGTCGACAATTCATTGTTGATGGACAAATAGTCCTCGTATGGATCGCGTCCTTCCATGCCACTCATATCGATCACATGTAAAATGACGCGGGTCCGTTCGATATGGCGTAAAAACTGAGTCCCTAAACCAACCCCTTGTGAGGCTCCTTCGATCAGACCAGGCAGATCAGCGACCGCAAAACTACGGCCATCAGTAGTTGTTACCATACCTAAATTTGGTACCAGCGTGGTAAAATGATATGCACCAATTTTTGGTCGAGCAGAGGAAATCACAGAGAGTAATGTAGACTTCCCAACTGAAGGGAAACCAACTAGACCAACATCTGCTAAAACTTTTAATTCGAGCTCGATTTTTCTTTCTTGACCAGGTTCTCCATTCTCAGCTAATTCTGGGGCTGGGTTTTTCGGAGAGGCAAACCGAATGTTGCCACGGCCGCCACGGCCACCTTTAGCAATCACTAATGTTTGGCCTTGCTCAATCAAATCACCTAATAAGGCACCTGTTTCAGCGTCACGAACGGTCGTTCCCTGTGGTACTTTGATGTAGGTATCATCTGAGCCACGACCGTGCATTCCTTTACTCATGCCGTTTTCCCCGGGTTGCGCTTTAAAATGACGATTAAAACGGAAATCCATTAATGTACGCAGACCCTCGTCTACGACTAAAATGACATCACCACCACGTCCACCGTCACCACCTGCGGGTCCGCCGTCTGGGACATATTTCTCTCGGCGAAAAGCAACCATTCCGTCGCCGCCTTTTCCTGCTTTGACATCGATTGTCACTTGATCTAAAAACATGGACATTATTTGTCCTCCATTCTTTTTTTACTACCTTCTATACTTTTTGATTATCAGTTATCTCACCTTAAGTGGTTACTATTTCTCTAATAAGAAAGTCTATTTTATTGTAACGACCGAAACGTCTTTTGTCTATCTTTTCTCATGGGTTTCCGTAAGAAATCGCGAATTCTTAAGGGTTATTCTTTGACAGTCACTTGAAATCGTAGCAAACTTTTAAGTGTACCAGACACAATCAAAGGAGGAGACAAGAAATGACAGTAAAAGTTGGAATCAATGGTTTTGGACGAATTGGACGTTTGGCTTTTCGTAGGATCAAAGAAGTTTCTGCCGATATTGAAGTTGTGGCAATCAATGATTTAACGAGTCCAGTCATGTTAGCACACTTATTGCAATTTGACTCGACCCACGGCACGTACCCTGGAACTGTTACTGCAACGGATAATGCTATCGTTGTCGATGGCAAAGAGACCCGTGTGTACGCTGAACCAGACGCAAGCAAAATCCCTTGGGCAAAAGAAAATGGCGTCGATATCGTTTTAGAATGCACGGGTTTTTACACTTCCGCAGAAAAAGCACAAGCCCATCTTGATGCGGGTGTCAAACGAGTCGTTATCTCCGCACCAGCTGGTAATATGAAAACGATCGTTTACAATGTCAACTCCGACACGTTAACACCAGAGGATACTATCATATCCGCAGGTTCTTGTACGACCAACTGCTTAGCTCCGATGGCCTACTTCTTAAATGAGGAATTCGGGATCGAAGTTGGTACGATGACGACGGTACATGCCTATACTTCTACACAAATGCTATTGGATGGTCCGGTAAAAGGCGGAAACTTAAGAGCCGCTCGGTCCGCTGCAGATAACACGATCCCTCACTCGACGGGTGCTGCTAAAGCGATCGGTCTAGTTATCCCAGAATTAAATGGCAAATTACAAGGACACGCCCAACGGGTTCCTGTCGTCGATGGTTCTTTAACAGAATTAGTCTCAATTTTGAAAACCAAAGTAACCGCCGATGAAGTCAATGAAGCGATCAGAAAACACACCGTCGATAATCCGTCATTCGGTTACGATGACCGTGAGATCGTCTCTGGAGATGTGATTGGTACCACTCAAGGTTCTATCTTTGATCCGACACAAACAGAAGTAACCACGGCTGGCGATTTCCAACTGGTGAAAACCGTCGCTTGGTATGATAATGAATATGGCTTTACTTGCCAAATGATTCGTTTGCTAGAAGAATTTGCTCGTTTATAAGCCAAGGGTCAAGCAAAAAGTGCCGGTTCTTTTTTTGAACCGGCACTTTTTTATTCACTTGCTGGGTGATCGTATTTGTCCAAAAAAGCTGCAATTTTTTCTTTATAAAGGTCTGGATCTGTTTTGTAGCTTTTCGCATGCTCGGCACCTGAAACAACCCACTTTTCTTTTGGTGCATCGGTCGCGTTATACAAAATTTCCAGCATCGAATAAGGAACAAACGTATCCGCATCGCCATGGATAAAAAAGATTGGACGCGTATTCTTTTGCAGTTGTTTGACTGCATCTGCTTCACCAAAGAAATACCCCGCTCGGATTTTTGTGACAAGGCTAGTGACATTCATCAATGGAAAGGCAGGTAGACCAAACAATTGATCGAGTTGATAACCCAATTCTTCATTGACGTTGGTATACCCACAATCTTCAATGATAGAAGTGACATTTTTCGGCAAGTCTTCCCCACTGGTCATCATTACCGTGGCAGCCCCCATACTGATGCCATACAAAGTGATCGTTTCTTCAGGACCATTTTTTGCGAGTACTTCATCGATCCATTGCAGATAATCCTTACGTTCGTGCCACCCAAAACCAATATAATCTCCTTCGCTTTGACCATGCCCTCGAGCGTCTGGAACCAAGACATTATAGCCTAAATCATGATACATCTTAGCATAGTCCGCCATCGTTTCTGCATTCCCCATGTAGCCATGCGCGATGATCGCCGTTTTTCCTCGATTCTTCTCCTCCGCCGGTAGATAAATGGCGGATAATTTTAAATCATCTTCAGATGTCAGCTGCCACATCTCACGATTTGCGGGATCTGTAAACCAATTTTGCGATTCATTTCCTGTCTGATTTTCATCCGTACCAGGGGTATCTCCTTCCAAAAAATCTTTTTCTGAAGGAACCACCGCATAATCGTAAAAATAGTTTCCTGCATACCCTAATCCTGCAATTGCTAATACAGCCACTCCGATGGCAATCTTCCAGCGCAATTTCACACTTGTCACGTCCTCTTGTTATATAGTTTACATAATATTATTATGGTTTCATCGTTCTTCATGGAAAGAACCCACTACATAAATTACCGTTTTTTGCTCGTGTTTGTCAATTGCAAGCGCCCAAAAAGAAAACCATTGCCAACACGCTTTGTTGGCAATGGTTGATTTTTCGTGATAATTAGTTATTTTCGACCAATTTAAAACTTGACCAAGGTTTCAAAAATTCTAATAAGAATAGTTCCTCATCAGCGATCTTACCAACTACATTGACACGACCGTCATTTTTCATTGCTTTCAAGGCGATTTGCGTCTCACCTTTGTATTGTCCATAGCCAGCATTATCGATCAAGACATCCCCTCTTACCATATCACGGGTATCATGAGGTGGAAATTCCTTGTCTTTATAATAGATCCGCGTCATCGTTGAACGCAAGATGTACTCTGAGCGATCTCCTCGATAGCTGTGCAGATTATCGAAGAGACAAATTCGTTCATCTTCAGTGATTCCGTCAACGACATCGACTCTTAATGTCGGATAATCAGCATGAAACGCTTCAGCCATTGCTGCCAATTCTGCTTCTGAAGCATAGGCATTGCCAATAGAGATATCATCGATCAAACCAGTCAACACTAAATGTTTGACTTGTGTAGCTAGTGGCAGATCACGATGGTCTTCCAAAGAGCATAAACCATCTTGTGTTGGCCATGGACCGAAATCAGCTTCGTGAGAATTCACGAAAGCCATCGTGTTTAAATTGTATTTGCGGAATTTTTCCGAACAAAAAACAAAATGGTCATAGCCTAACCCTGAATAGCGATGAGGATAGAAGTTATGCGAACCGAGTAAATTTTCAGTATTAGGTGAATAACTCATGATGTTATCCACGTAGCTCGTGCCGCTGCTCATATTGATTTCGATTTTGATCCCGTAAGGATTACGGGTCATTTTGGCTTCTTCTGAACCAGTGAAACCAATATCTAACCGAACACCGTAAGCCCCCATCTCATCAAAGAAGGATAAATCATCATAAGAAATACCTAACTGTTCGAATAAACCAGGATTGATATCTACCATGACTTCCATTCCTAACTGATTGGCATAATCCACGACTTGCTTAAAGTCTGCCAAGACTTTTTCTTTGTCATCGTTGATTTGCAGCAAACTGGTAAATACCCGTTTAAAGCCGTATTTGTGTGCCAAGTCTAGATACGCTTTGTCCTTTTCAAACGTTGAGCGCTCTGGATAAATCGATATCCCTAATTTTCCCATCAAAAAAACCTCCTGTAAATTCTATCCGTTTATTATAATGAATCCTCTTTCATTATAGCAAACATCTAAAAAGTGGTCTACACCTTTCCGTCTGTTTCTTTCTCATTCCACAAAATCTGCGCTTTCTTCTATGTCTCTTTTTTGTTATGATTATCATTAAGAAAACTGGAAGGAATGAAAGAATGAAAAAAATCCTATTCACACTGACAGCAGCTGCTAGCCTTTTATTATTAGCTGCTTGTACAGGTTCAAGTACCACCGATCCCTCATCAAGCAATTCGGCAGAAAGCACGTCAACCTCAGAATCTGTTGACTTGAATGCCCTGGAATTGCCGCAATTATCAACGGATGTGCAAGAGAATGAAGCTTTAGTTGAAATGGTAACGGAAGAAGGCTCGATCAAAATCAAACTTTTCCCAGAGATCGCGCCCAAAGCAGTCGAAAACTTTTTGACCCATGCCAAAGATGGGTATTATGACGGCTTGACTTTCCATCGTGTCGTAGAAGAGTTTATGATCCAAGGGGGCGACCCTAATGGTGATGGCACTGGCGGAGAAAGCATTTGGGGCGAAGGATTCGGCGAAGAATACTCCAACCAGCTTTATCACTTGCGAGGCGCATTAGCAATGGCAAAATCAAGTGCGCCAAACAGCCAAGGCAGTCAATTCTACATCGTTCAAAATGATCAGGATGTATCTGACGGTCTAGCGATCCAACACTATCCTGAAAAAATCATCGAAGCCTACAAAAATGGTGGAACACCACGATTGGACGGTAGCTATACCGTATTTGGTCAAGTGATCGAAGGCATGGATGTCGTAGATAAAATTGCGCAAGCAGAAACCCAAGACTCTGGCAATGGTGAGAATTCTCAACCGGTTGAGCCAGTGAAGATCGAAACGATCAAGGTCTTGCAAGAAGCCAAAGAATAAATAAAAAACCGCTGAAGTCTCCGTTAATCGGGAATTTCAGCGGTTTTCTTTTATTTTTGGTCGCCAACGATAAAGGTGAATTCGCATTCCGCAGCTTTTTTGCCGTCCACTGTAGCGACCGCATCAGCAGTTCCTACAGAGCCTTTGATTTTAGTGATCTCGAAAACAAGTTTCATGGTATCTCCCGGAACAACTTTTTGACGGAATTTGGCTTTGTTGATGCCGCCGATATACGCCGTTCTACCTTGGAATTCCTCGGATTTCAAGATCAGGATCGATCCTGCTTGTGCCAATGTTTCTAAAATCAAGGCACCTGGCATTACTGGATTTCCTGGGAAATGTCCTTGGAAAAAGTCTTCGTTGATGGTGACATTTTTCGTTGCGATAATCTTTTTGCCAGACTCGATTTCATCGACGTAATCAATATATATAATTGGGTAGCGATTTGGAATCAAATCCATGACTTCTGTTTCAGTCAATAGTTTTTTCATGGTTTCCCTTCCTTGCTTAAGAATTTATTATAGTTTGATTATCAAAGTATCATAGTTCAGCGAAATTCGCAACTAAATATTTATTAAGAAAAAAATAGTTTGACAATCAAACAATTATGCTTAATAATTAGAAATCAAGATAGTTTGATTTACTATTTGTCATTATACGTATTTTATTATTGTTGAATTTATTAAGGAGTGGAATTATGAGTTTTTTAACCGGTAAAAAAGTTGTCGTCATGGGCGTTGCTAACAAACGCAGTATCGCTTGGGGCTGTGCACAAGCATTAAAAGCACAAGGAGCCGAAGTGATCTACACGTATCAAAACGACCGCATGAAAAAGCCTTTAGAGCGCTTATTGGAATCTGATGAATTTGTAGTGGAATGTGACGTCGCCAATGACGAAAGCATTGCTTCCGCCTTTGAAACGATCAAAGAATATGCAGGTGAGATCCACGGTGTTGTCCATGCCGTTGCTTATGCCAATAAAGAAGATCTATCTGGCGATATTTTAAATATTTCTCGTGACGGTTATGCTTTGGCGCAAGACATCAGCAGTTATTCATTGATTGCCGTCACCAAATATGCCAAACCAATCTTAGCTGAAAATGCTGGAATCGTTACCCTTTCCTACTTAGGTGCCGAACGGGCAGTACCGAACTACAATATGATGGGGATTGCAAAAGCCGCTTTAGAATCAAGCGTTCGCTATTTAGCTGCCGAACTTTCACCGCAAAAAATCCGCGTCAATGCGATTTCAGCTGGTGCCATCAAGACGCTGGCAGTAACTGGTGTAAAAGACTATCAAAAACTGATCCAATTGTCAGAGGATCGAACACCTGATCATATTGGTGTGACGATTGAAGAAGTGGGCAATACTTGTGCCTTCTTGATCAGTCCATTATCAAGCGGGATTATCGGCGAAGTGATTTTCGTTGATAAAGGCGTTCATTTATCTTAATCAATGATTGTCATAGAAAAGTCTGCTATTTGCCTCTCCGTTGGCTAAGCAGGCTTTTTCTGAAAAAAACAGATATTTCAGAAAACCTCCTTTGCATTTCTATTTTATCTTCGTTAAAATAGATGCAGTAAGACTTGGAGGGATTTTATGAAACAACTGCTAATTGCAGCTAGCACGACCGATTCAAGTGGTTCCAGCATTACCGAACCAGCAGCTGCTCAGCTCAATGCATTACAAAAATGGTGGGCATCGATCGACTGGGAATCGATCATTGGCCTACTGATCCAAAAAGCACTGATGCTGCTTTTTTTGTGTATCTTATTCGGAATTTTATTAAAAATAAGCAACATGATCATTGACCGGATCTATCGGTCCTATGAAAAAAAAGCCACCTTCAATGTGAGTCGAATCAACACGATCCATACCCTGATCCGCAATACGGTTCATTACACATTAGGCTTCTTTTTTGTCTATGCACTCCTTTCAACCATCGGCGTACCTGTAGGCTCGCTACTAGCCGGTGCCGGAGTCGTCGGTGTCGCCCTCGGTCTCGGTGCCCAAGGCTTTATGAATGACTTGATTACTGGCTTCTTTATTATTACCGAACAACAAATCAACGTTGGTGATTACGTCCGCTTGACCAATCTGACGCTTGAGGGTACGGTGACGGCCGTCGGTATTCGGACTGTTCAATTAAAATCCGTTGATGGAACCGTTCATTATATCCCAAATCGTAACATCACAACCATCAGTAATACATCAAGAGCCAATATGCAAGTCGTGGTAGACGTACGTATCCTACCATCTGAAGGCTTAGATGAAATACGTGCCATCATTGAAGAAGTCAATGAACAGATTGCTCAGCAGCACGAAGAAGAGATTCAAACGGCCCCTACGGTCTTCGGTCTGGTGGATCTAGGAAACAACAACTTTGCAATTCGCACGACCATGTATGTGACCAACGGTACGCAATGGAAAATCAAAGAGGAATTTTTGGCCGCATCGATTGATGCATTAACTGCCAAAGGCTATACGATCCCCAATGCGCCGATCGTCGGTATTTAAAAAAAGGTTATCCCGAAACTGGGATAACCTTTTTTCTATACCACATGCAGTTCATCTGTCATCTTTGGGGCATCTTCTTTCGAAATCAGCAAATAGCGTCTTTCGATTTCATGCGCCAAATGATTGACGGATTTTAAAATCTCTTTGCGGGTGATAATCCCAACAAAGACATTGTCATCATCAACGATCGGCAAGAATGCTTGATCCACTAACAGATGCAGCATACTTTCCAACTCATCGTTTTCTTTGATGCAATTCACATTGACTTCCATGACATCTGCCACAGCCAGCCCTTCAATATTTTCCATACTGAAGCCAGTGAGATCCATCATTCGTTCTACGATGTTTGAGAGGCTGATTAAGCCGACTAAATGGTCCTCACTATCTAGTACTGGGATCTTTGAATAGCCCACTTTTGATAAAACAAGCAATGCGTGACTCAAAGGGTGGTTATAAAATACCGATGCCACATTCTCTGCCGGCACCAAGAAATTTTCTTGATTCTCGAGTAATATTTTTTCTACGGTCTGTCCTATCAATCTAATTGCCTCCATTTCACAGCTACTCTTCTATTTTACTTGAAAATGAGAATAGAAAGTAGAAACCTGCAAAATTATAATGAAATTTTTACTTTTTGATTCCGCTTACTTAACGTGTGAAAACGAAAGCTAGCTCTGGGACTTTATGAAAGGAACGATCATAGTATTGGATTGCCCATTGTTCTGGTGTACTTTCAATAATCGCAAAACTTTTGATTTGGATTTGCCCTCGCGGTTGAGAAATACTGCCAGGATTCAAGAAAAGTCGATTCCCGACTTTCTCACAAGCAATTTGATGCGTATGACCAAACAAAGCGATCGAAGCATCTGCTTGTTGCGCTTTTAAGCCTAATTTGGTTACGCCAAAACGAACATCCGCCAAATGGCCATGGGTCATATAGATGGTATCCAGTGGCGTTTTAACGATACGTTCATTCGGAAAACCACCACCGTAATCGCAATTGCCACAAACGACTTGGAATGTTTCCCATAAAGGATCCGTTTCAGGAAGTTCTGAATCCCCACAGTGAAGGAACAAATCGACTTGATTTTCGAATTCATTTTTAAGATCAACAAGAATCTCACGATCTGAATGATTGTCACTGACAACTAAGTATTTCATACATTTTCTCCTTCTAACCACTCCCGCCACTGTTCCTGCAGTTTTTTGATTGCTAGACCACGGTGGCTCACTCGGTTCTTCTCTTCTTGACTCATTTGGGCTGCACTTTGCTCTGAACCATCAGGAATAAACAATGGATCGTAGCCGAACCCATTTTCTCCACGAGGGATGCGGCCGATTCTCCCCGGCCATTGAGCTTCAACCACCAAACTCTCTTTTCCTGGTGCTGCGAAAACTAACGTACAGTGAAATTGGGCACTGCGTTTGTCATCTTCGACATCCGTCAATTCATAGAGCAATTTTGCATTATTGGCAGCGTCACTTTTTTGCTCACCAGCAAATCGAGCAGAGTACACCCCTGGTCGTCCCCCTAGTGCATCGACTTTCAGTCCTGAGTCATCAGCTAACACCGGTCTTCCCAAAATTCTGGCGATGGTTTCCGCTTTAAGGCGGGCATTTTCTTCAAAGGTGGTGCCGGTTTCTTCAACATCTGGTAAGGAAGGATAGTCTTTTAAGGTACGGACATCGTAACCTGCTGCGCCAAATACGGCTTTAAATTCCTTGGCTTTTCCTGGATTGCCTGTAGCAATGACGATCGTTTTTTCGGGAATCTCATAAGGGGGTTCATCTGGTAAAAACAGTGCCTCTTTTTGATAGGCGATCAATTCTTCGATAGCTGTTTTTCCGTAGATCAGCATCTCATTCAACTGCTGACCATCAAAGGTCGCTTCTTCCCCAGTTCCTTGCAATTCGACAAATCGACCAGATTCCGTCATCACCAAATTCATGTCAACAGCAGCTGAAGAATCTTCTTGATAATCGAGATCGGTCACACAGGTGCCATCTGGTAAGATCCCGACACTAATTGCTGCCAAATGCTCCTTGATTGGATCTTCCGTCAACGCTTTGTCACGCAACAAGGTATCGATAGCTAAACGCAACGCGACAAATGCGCCGGTAATACTAGCTGTTCGGGTACCGCCATCTGCTTGAACGACATCACAATCGACCACGATACTGCGCTCCCCTAATTTTTCTAAATCGACTACTGCCCGCAAGGAACGAGCGATCAGCCGTTGGATCTCCATCGTCCGACCAGAAAGCTTGCCTTTGGCACTTTCTCGACGATTACGAGTGTTGGTCGCTCGTGGGAGCATACTGTATTCGGCTGTGACCCAGCCTTTTCCCGTATCTCGTAAAAACGGAGGGACCCGCTCTTCAATCGTTGCCGAACAGATCACGGTTGTGTCACCAAAAGAGATCACAACCGATCCTTCGGGGTGTTTGTAGACGTTGGTTTGAATTTTAACTGGTCTTAACATTGTTTCTTTTCTGCCATCATGTCGCATTTAAAAGCCTCCTAAATCAGTGTGAATCGATGAGATCGTGTCTAAATCAAGCCAATCATTGGCAATCTCATCAAACATTTTCGGTGAACCAGTAGTAAAAAATGCATGTTGCGGATGCGGATCGTCCTGACTCGTTGCAGCAATGGAAAAATAGTCCAACAAGGTACTGACTTCCCCCACCGTTTCTGCCCCTGAATCAATCAGCTGGATATGAGCGCCCAATTCATTTTGGATCAAAGGACGCAATAAAGGATAATGGGTACAACCCAAAATCACTGTATCTAGCCGTTTGTTTTTCAATGGACGCAACGTTTCTGCCACGATTTTCTTGGCGACCGAGCTATGGTATTGTTTGCTTTCTACGATCGGCACAAACTTCGGGCAAGCCAAACTGACGACGGACGCATGGGGCGCTTTGCCATGAAGCGCGCGCTTGTAAGAGTCACTTTTGATCGTTCCGTTTGTCCCGATGACACCGATTCGTTGGTTTTTGCTTGCTTTGACTGCTGCTCGACTGCCAGGCAGGATCACGCCGATCACTGGGATCGTTAGTTGTTCTTTGATTTCTTCAAGGGCGACCGCTGTCGCTGTATTACAAGCGATCACCAACATTTTAATATTTTTTTCTAATAAAAAACGGGTCATTTGCCACGTATACTCGATGACTTGCTCAGCAGGTCTCGGACCATACGGGCATCTGGCTGTATCTCCCAGATAAAGAATCGATTCGTTGGGTAATTGCTTGATTGCTTCTTTGACGACCGTCAACCCACCAACACCAGAATCGATAAAACCAATTGGTCTGTTGTTTGTCATAGTTTCCATCCTTTACATGAAAGAAAGAGTTTGGTGCATTTTTCTCTCTTATTCATTTTGGACTTTTTTTGACTATTTTTCAAGTATTCCTTTCGTTTGCTAAAAAAGCATTCCCAAAAAGCACGAAACGGTCAAAAAGAAAAAAGCCCCCACGATTGGCTTACACCCCACAAGTTGCACTTGCATGGGTAAAAGACCGATCGTGGGGATGTTTTTGTTGATTATTCTTTTTAGTAATCGTACTGACGTTTTTCCAAAAAGCCAGAAAGCAATGACAAGGCATAACAAACCAAAAAGTATAAAACAGTCATTGCCAAAAACATAGGCAAAACATAGTTTGTATTTTGGCCATAAATGATTCGAGCATGATGAGTCAGCTCTGGTAAAGAAATAATCACAGCTAATGACGTATCTTTGATCAAAGAGATCAACTGACTGACGATCGCTGGCAGCATCGCTTTAAATGCCTGCGGCACGACGATGCTCCGCAATACTTCGACATAGCTTAGCCCTGTAGATAAACCAGCCTCCATCTGTCCTTTTGGCACAGAATTCAAACCAGCACGAAAGATTTCAGAAAGCATCGCTGATTCAAAAATCGTCAACGCTACAACCGCTGACCAAAAAATATTAAAGCGGATACCGATCTGCGGCAATGCAAAGTAAGTGAAAAAGATGATCAAGAGCAAAGGCAAGTTACGAATAACATCGATCACGACACCTAATACTTTAGAAAAGACTGGGATCGAGCTGAAGCGCAAAATGCCGGCGATCCCTCCGATAATAAAGCTAAATAAAATCGATAGGATCGACACTTCAACTGTTACCCGCAAGCCATCGATCAAGAAGCGAATGTTAATCGCTGAAAAAGCTTCAAAAAAGTCCATAGTTCGTTAGCTCCTTTCTATGAGCGGACAGCCCAACGCCGTTCCAAGTAAACCATCAAATAAGACAATGGTAGGGTAATGATCAAATAGAAAAGACCAACAATGATATACGTATCAAATGTATTGAAGGTCTCACTTGCGATCAAATCGCCTTGATACATAATATCTAATCCTGCAACCATCGCCAAAATTGATGAATTTTTGACAAGATTGATAAATTGATTGCCTAACGGCGGTACGACGATCTTAAATGCTTGAGGCAAAATAATGTAGCGCATCGCTTGGCTGTAAGTAAAACCAGAAGACAAGGAAGCTTCCATCTGGCCTTTAGGGACCGTTTGAATTCCTGAACGGATCGTCTCAGCGATAAATGCCGAAGTATAGATCGTTAAGCCGATCGTTCCTGCTTGAAAGCCGTCAAAAGAAACCCAATACATTGGCACAACGACATAAAAGAACATCACGATGATCAATAAGGGAATATTTCTAAAAAACTCAACATACGCTTTGGCAATCCCTTTGATGAGGCGATTGTCTGACAACTGAAAAATTGCCATTAAGGTTCCGATCAAAAGACTAAAAAACAGTGCGATCAAACTCGCCATGACTGTGTATTTAAAGCCTTCAATAAACTGACCGGTATACGTTTGAAATAATTCAACCATTCAGTTTCCTCCTACTCTACTTTTCCTGATTCGTCTTCAGGGAACCACTTGTTGTAAATCTCATCATAGGTTCCATCTTCACGCATTTCCCGCAACGCTTGATTCACTGCATCAAGAAACGGCTTTTGTCCTTTATTGATAGCAATACCATAAGGTTCTTCTGTAAAAGTTTCGCCAACTAAATGGTAATTGGGATTTTCACTCGCCATCCCTAATAAGATCGCATTATCCGTGGTCATAGCATCCCCTTGACCAGATTGTAAAGCGGTAAAGGCTTCCGCATAATTCTCAAGTTCCAAAATTTGCGCTTCTGGTGCTGCTTCACGAATGTTCACAGCGGAAGTAGAGCCTTTCACGACCAATACAGTGGTATCTGCGGTCAAATCTTCAATCCCTTGAATAGGGCTGTCTTTGGCAACTAATAACGATTGGCCTGCATCAAAGTAGACATCGGAAAAATCGACCTGTTTTTTACGTTCTTCCGTGATAGTCATCGTGGCGATGATTGCATCGATGTTGCCGTTTTTCAAAAGAGGAATCCGAGTTTTTGAGGTTACTTCAACAAAGATGGCATTGCCATCACGACCTAAAATTTTCTCAGTGATTGCACGAGCGATATCAATATCGAATCCTCGTACTTCTCTGGTTGCGATATCCATTAATCCAAAAAGACGGGTATCGTTTTTTACGCCCCAAACGATCTGATTCGTCTCTTTGCTGTTTTCTAAAATATCGATCTCTGCGGCACTTTGTCCTTTACAACCTGAGAAAGTCACAAGGGCAAAGGCTAAGACTAGAAAGGAAAATATTTTCTTTCTCATAAGGGTTCCTCCTATTGCTTAATGATTGCTGACTTTGCTCAAGAATTGTTTTGCACGTTCGTCTCTTGGTGCATCAAAGAATCCATCGACATCGCGCCGATCCTCTAGGACTTGTCCTTCCGCCATAAAAACGATTCGATCTGCTACTTCACGGGCAAAGCTCATTTCATGGGTAACAACGATCATGGACATGCCTTCACTGGCAATTTTTTTCATGACATCCAAGACATCACCAATCATTTCTGGATCCAATGCTGACGTTGGCTCATCAAAAAGCAGCATTTCTGGTTTCATCGCAAGCCCTCTGGCAATTGCGACCCGCTGCTGTTGTCCGCCAGATAACATGGAAGGATAGGAATCCTTTTTATCTAACATCCCTACCCGATCAAGAAGCTTTTCCGCCAAATTGATGGCTTCTTGCTCATTTTGTTTTAATACTTTGATCGGTGCCAACGTAATGTTTTCTAACACGGTTTTATTTGGATACAAATTGAAATGTTGAAACACCATGCCGATGTTTTTTCTAATTTCTGTCATTTTGACATCTTTGTCAAACAAGTTCTTGCCATTGACCAATAATTGACCACCTGAAATGGTTTCTAGACCATTAATCGTACGGAGCATTGTACTTTTACCAGATCCTGAAGGTCCGATAACAACAACGACCTCACCTTTTTCAAATTCAAGGTTGATGTTTTTTAATGCATGGAACTTTCCGTAATATTTCTCTACGTTCTTAAATTCGATCATTGCCATTGATTCACACTCCTAGCTTTTTTTAAAATTAAATGAGTAATTGGAAAGATTTGATTCATATTATAGCTCAATCTTTTTTCATTTGTAAAGGTGCTTTTCCAATGTTCCCCCCTTATTTCTGAAAAGACAAGTGCTATTTTACTTTGATGTGAGGTTTTTGTCCATGAAAATTTTTCTCACCCCATCAGATCACAAGGAGAACCGGTTGTTTCTTTTGCTAAAAAAAGGTAAGATAAACCATATAACAAAGGAAAAGGTGGAATAAAAGTGAATACGATTTTAACTGGCGACCGCCCAACTGGCAAATTGCATCTTGGCCATTATGTGGGGTCTTTAAAAAAACGGGTCGAAATGCAAGCTGACCCTGAAAATCAGCTTTATATTATGGTCGCTGACATGCAGGCACTAACAGATAACGCGAAAACACCTGAGAAGGTCTCAGCGAATATTCTAGAAGTTGCTTTGGATTATTTAGCCGTTGGATTGGATCCAGCAAAAACAACGATGTTTATTCAATCGCAAATCCCTCAGCTCTCTGAATTGACGATGTATTATCTCAATCTAGTCAGTGTTGCTCGAGTACGACGAAATCCAACCGTTAAAGCCGAAATTGAACAAAAAAAATTTGGCGAAGGCGTACCTTCAGGGTTCTTCATCTACCCTGTCTCTCAAGCAGCGGATATCACCGCTTTTAAAGCAAATTTAGTCCCCGTTGGAGAAGATCAAAAACCAATGCTGGAACAAACGCAAGAAATCGTGCATAGTTTTAATTCTACGTATAGTGAAGTATTAGTCGAACCAAAAGCGGTTTTACCGCCAAAAGGCATGGGACGTTTAGCGGGAATCGATGGGAACGGGAAAATGAGCAAATCACTGAACAATGGTATTTACTTAGCTGATCCAGCCGATGTATTACAAAAGAAAGTGATGAGCATGTATACGGACCCAAATCACATTCATGTCAACGATCCTGGACAAGTTGAAGGCAATATGGTCTTTACGTATCTTGATGTATTTGGCACTGAAAAAGAAAAAATTGCTGAATTAAAAGAACATTACACTCGGGGTGGATTAGGCGATGTCAAAATCAAACGTTATTTGATCGATGTTTTAGAAGCCGAATTTGCACCGATTCGTGAACGCCGTGAAGCTTTTGCAAAAGATCCCGGTGAAGTGATGAACTTATTAAAACTTGGTAGTGAAAAAGCAGAACAAGTTGCCGCCCAAACGTTAGCTGAAGTCAAAAATGCAATGGGCATCAATTACTTTGCCTAAAAAAACAAGCCTTTACGGCTTGTTTTTTTGTTTACAAATCGGAATGAATTCTTTCATACAAATCCTATGTGTCAACTCTGTGTCAGATTTCACAAGAACCCTTCCTCCCCAGACTGACACTTTGTGTAATTTGATTTGATGCTGTTTCTTGCACAAAAACTAAGAGAGCTGTCCTAAAAAATATCTTCATAAAATGTGGATTAGAAAATGCATTTTTTCAGCCTTGCCAGTGTTTAAAAAAGTTTGTACCAAAAAAACTGGATTGCCTTCTATAGAGAAATCTTTTACGGCTTTCACTCAACTCCTCACATTCTTGTGTCATCTGAGCATCTATTATAATAGTAGAAAACGTTCCCCACCCAACTTCTTTGTATGGTGGAGAACGTTTTTCTACTTATTTGATTAGCGGATTTCTGCTTGAACTTTTTCTTCTAAGTTACGAGTAATTTTCGCTATTGCTTGATTGATCTCTTCATCCGTCAGGGTAGCTTCTGGATTGCTAAAGGTCAGGCTGTACCCTAATGATTTTTTGCCTGCTTCGATGTTTTTCCCTTGATAAACATCGAATAAACGAATCGCACTTAAGAAGCGACCTGCACTTTCGCGAATGATCTCCATCACGGACTGGTTATCGATCGTTTCATCAAGCAAGAGTGCCATATCTCGCGTTACTGATGGGAACTTAGAAACTGGTTGATAGACCAATTGTTCTGTTTTCGCTGCTAACAGTTGATCTAAGTTCAATTCAGCAACATAGGTTTCACTCACTTCATAATCTTTGGCGATCGATGGGTGGACTTGTCCCAAGAAGCCGATTTCTTGGTCATCTAGCAAGATCATTGCCGTACGGCCAGGATGCATCTCTTTGAGGGCTGCCGTTTTTTGATAACGAATACGGTCGGTTAATGCCAACGAATCAAATAGATTTTCTAAAATGCCTTTCAAATGGAAGAAATCAACTTTTTGAGCTTGGGTTTGCCAGTCTTTCTCATGGATATTTCCTGTCAAAGCTAGCCCTAAGTGATTGACTTCTGTTGGCAGCTCGTGCTTACTGTCGCCTGTTTGATAGAAGACGCGACCAATTTCATACAAAGCAACACGATTGTTTTTACGTGCCAAATTGTACGCAACGTCGTCTAACAAGCCTGAAATCAGATTCAAGCGCAAGACGGCACGCTCTTCGGTCATTGGCCAATCCAATCGAGTCACTTGGCTCGATTTATCCGTAAATTGTTGTGCCTTCTCTTCAGTGGTCAAAGCATAGCTGATGGCTTCACTGACCCCGTTGCCTTCCAATAGCGTCCGAACTTCTCTAGTCAGACGTTGCGCTTTGGTTAGATGACCGGCAACCGTTTCTCCTTGCGGTAAAGTCGATGGCAAACGATCATAACCGTAAATACGCGCCACTTCTTCAATGATATCTGCTTCGATCGTAATATCCCAACGACGAGGTGGGACAGAAACAATATAGCTGTCTGCTTCTTGACGATGACCAAAGCCTAATGTATCAAAGATTTCTTGCACTTCTTCATCAGTGATTTCTGTGCCTAAATAGCTATTGATTCGAGCTAAAGTGATTGTAACCTCCACAGGTTCTACAGCTACTTGGGAACCTTTTACTGCCCCTTTTAAGACCGTTCCGCCAGCAAGTTCTGCAATCAGTGCTGCTGCTGCATCACAAGCTTTTGCAACCGTTGCTTGGTTGATCCCTTTTTCAAAACGAGCAGAGGACTCACTTCTTAAATTGAATTTCTTTGAGGTTAAACGAATCGCTAATGGATCGAACAACGCCGCTTCTAAAGCGACTGTGGTCGTTGTTTCCGTGATTTCAGAATCAAGCCCTCCCATGACGCCTGCGAGCGCAACGGGTGTCGTTCCGTTGGTGATAACGATGTCTTCTGATGAAAGCTGACGTGTTTCTCCATCTAAGGTTACCAGGCTTTCATTTTCTTTGCCGCGACGTACCAGTATTTCCTTGCTGTCTAGCTTTTGATAATCAAAAGCATGCAATGGTTGGCCAAATAATAGCAAGATATAATTTGTCACGTCCACAACATTGTTGATTGGACGAATGCCTTCATTCATCAAGCGATTTTGCAGCCATTGTGGACTTGGGGCGATCGTTACACCATCAATGATTCGAATTTGGTAAGCGGGTGCATCGGTTGCTTCCGTGACCTTCACCTGAATTTTATCGGCAGCAGCTACTTCACTTTCATTAAGCGCAATTTCAGGAAACTTCGGTGTTTGCCGATAGATGGCACCGACTTCATAAGCAACCCCCCGCATGCTCAACGCATCCGCACGGTTCGGTGTGATCGATAATTCGATAATGTGATCATCCATATCGAGATAAGGAAAAACCGGTGTTCCTACTTCTGCTTCTGCTGGTAAATAATAGATTCCTTCTGCGTATTCCTTGGGGATTACACTATCAGCATACCCTAGTTCTTGCAATGAACAAATCATGCCGTTCGAAACTTCTCCCCGCATCTTGCCCTTTTTGATTTTTACATTGCCTGCGATTCGAGAGCCTGGTAATGCCACGATGACTTTGATGCCATTTTTGACATTTGGTGCTCCACAAACGATTTGCGTGTCTTCTTCCTCACCAATATTTACTTGGCAAATCGATAGATGATCAGAATCTGGATGTGGTCGGCAGTCGGTCACTTCTCCGACAACGATTTTTTTTAAACCCTCTTCAGGCACGTCAATACCTTCGACTTCGATCCCCGTCACTGACATTTTGTCCGCCAGCTCTTTTGGTGTGATCTCAGACAGATCAAGGTATTCATTTAACCATTTGTACGATACTAACATTTATTGTTCCCCCTTGAACTGGCGAATGAAACGCACATCATTTTGATAGAATTGGCGAATGTCGTTTACGCCGTAGCGCAGCATTGCCACTCGATCAGGACCTAAACCAAAAGCAAATCCTGAATATTGGGTTGGATCGATCCCTGACATTTCTAAGACGTTAGGATGCACCATTCCAGCACCGAGGATCTCGATCCAGCCAGTTTGTTTACAAACGTTACAACCCGCACCACCGCACTTGAAGCAGCTGACATCGACTTCGACCGATGGTTCTGTGAAAGGGAAATAGCTTGGTCGCAAGCGAATTTGGCGATCTTCACCAAACATTTTTTGCATCATGACTTCTAAAGTTCCTTTTAAGTCACCCATCGTAATATTTTTATCGATCACCAATCCTTCAATTTGATGGAATTGGTGGCTATGGGTCGCATCATCTGTGTCACGACGGAAAACTTTCCCTGGTGAGATCATCCGCAGCGGCCCTTTAGAAAAATCATGAGTTTCCATTGTTCGCGCTTGCACTGGTGACGTATGGGTCCGAATCAGCACTTCCTCTGAAATATAAAAAGTATCCTGCATGTCTCTGGCTGGATGATCTTTTGGCAGATTCATCCGTTCGAAGTTGTAATGATCTTTTTCCACTTCGTAGCCTTCGACTACTTGGTAACCCATACCAACAAAGATATCTTCGATTTCTTCCATGATTTGCGTTAGCACATGGCGTGTTCCTCGGTCCATCTGTTTACCAGGCAAAGTCACGTCGATGGATTCTTCAGCAAGGGCTTTTTCCAAGTTTGCTGCTTCGATAGACGTCTTGGCTTCTTCGATCGCTTCTGTCAAGATATCACGAATCTCGTTGGCATAGCTCCCCACCTTCGGCCGTTCTTCCGCAGAAAGATCTTTCATCCCCCGTAGAACTTCAGTAATGGGACCTTTTTTTCCAAGCACTTCCACTCGAATCTGATTCAAGTCATTCATGGTTGGACTTTCTTTGATTTTAAGCAATGTCGTTTCCTTCAATGCTTCTAATTTTTCTTGTAAAGACATGTGTTTCCTCCTTCTATACAGTGAATAGTGTAAAAAACGATTTGACTGGAAAAAGTGACGATCTTTTGATAAAAAGACAAAAAAAGACGTCATCCCTTAAAAAAGGAACGACGTCTCGTGTTACCATCCTCATTCGCGGAAAGTTCCGCGCACTCACTTCGGCTAACGACAGCAACACTGCCGACTGATTGTTCTCAGCAAGCTCCAGAAGTGAAATTCATTTTTCGAATACAGGACTTGCTTTCAGTCTGTGACAAGTCTCCCTTTTTCTGATCCAGCCAAATTACTAGTTTCTATCAACGCTTTTTTTACTATTCATTTAAGCTTAGTTTACCTAATTTCCGTTGAGAAATCAACTGCATTCTTCCTCACGTACCCAGGTTTCTGCCCAACGCTTCACACTCATCATACTCTTTTCAAGAGCAATACCTCTTGGCGTCAAGCAGTAAAGATTGTTTTCTTTGCAGACAATTTCTTCCCGCTCTAATTCTTTCAAGCGTTCGACTAACACCCGATCACTCACTTGAGGAATCTTGTTTGCTAACTCAACAAATCTTTGTTTGCCGTCTTCAAGAAGGACATCAATGATCAAGCCGTTCCACTTTTTGCCTAAAATAGAAAAAGCTTTTTCAAATTTAGGACAAAGGGCATAATCCGATTCTACTTTTATCATTCTCCATCACCTCTTTTACCTATTATAGCATATGACTTACGAAATGTAAGAAACTAGGATCGATCAGCTAGAATGCCACGATCATCTTAGGTTTTAACAGCACTAAATAGGTCTGTTTCACTGGTTTGTTCAATGCTTTCTCCAATGCTTGGCAATAGAGTTTTAATTGACCATAATATCGTTCGCGCATTTTCTGTTCAATCTGAGCCTGACTGCCGAACACATCATCCGTTTTAAAGTCATACAAAATGATTTCATCCGCCAATTCAATATAGCCGTCAATAATACCATGGATCAAAAGCGGCGCATCTGGTTCGTCAAACCCTTCAAAGATCGTATCGGCCTCTTTTAGCATCGAAAACGGCTGCTCCCGCTTCACCACATCAGAGAATTGGTTCAGCAGTTCACCTAGTTCAGTTTGATAAAACCATAAAATACTCGATCGGTCAATTTTTTTGGCGATTTCTTCAGAAAAAAATTGCTTTTTCACGAGTTCAGCAATCAGGAGCGCCAAAGTATCTTGTGTTGGCTTCATTCCTAAGGGGATCATTTGCAAAACCGTATGTGTTGCGGTTCCGATACTGCTGGCGAGAGGCTTCGTTTCTTGCAGAAATTTGGGTTTCGCCAATTCATCTTGTACGTAGCGATATTGCTGAGGATTCGTCTTCTCGGAAACCGACCGCCATTCCAACAAAGTGGTCTGTTGATCATCAGGATCGTTATAGAGTCTTTTCAATTCTGAAACAGATTGATAACTAGTCGTTTGGGTCGCTTTTTGATAAGGATAGCGATAGGCTAGGCGTTTCAAAAGATCATCGATATTGCTATCTGGCGCAATCAATCGTTTAGGCTCCTCGACTGGCGCAAGCGTCTCTTGGACTTCTTGCGTGATCGTTTCTTGATTCCACCATGACAGACGAAAATGAGCAGGATGATCGATCGTTCGCTTGCGCTCTGACGCTTCGGAGAATACTGCTTCCATATCTGGATGGCGCATCAAGGTCCGTCCGACCCAATCCATCAAGCTCCCCCGAGCAACAAGGCGCAACGCTGGATCAAGAACCATCTCGGATTGTGTCAAGCCAGATTGCCACGTCTTAAAGGCATCCGCTTGATTTTTATAGGAGCCTACTAAGAAAAGCTTCTGCTCTGCTCGTGTCAATGCTACGTATAATTTTCGCATCTCTTCTGACAAGGCTTTTTTCAAACGAACTTGCTTGATGGCTTGAAACGGCAGTGTTTCAAATTTAAGGTTTTCTGCGGGTTCCACATATTGGATTCCAGCCCCCAGCTGTTCTTCAAAGATATAGCGTTTTTGAAAATCTTGGTAATTAAAGAATTTTGTTGTATCCAATAAGAAGACTACAGGAAATTCCAAACCTTTACTTGCATGGACGGTCATCACACGAACCGCATCTTCTACTGGTGTAGCTAATGGCTCTGCCAAGTCCTTGTTTTTTTCTTGCATCTTTTCGATGAAGCGAATGAATTGGTACAACCCACGGAAACTGCTCTTTTCGTATTTCTCCGCTCTGTGGACCAATGCCGCTAAATTGGCATAGCGCTGCTGACCTGCAGGCAGTCCCACGACATAATCCAAATAGGCAGTATCTTCATAGATTTGCCAAAGCAAGGTTGGGATTGGTAATCGTCGTGCTTCCTCTCGCCATTGTTCCAGTTTTGTTAAAAATCCATCCACCGTTTGCCACAAGGGTGACGCTTCTTGTTGCCCATGGTAATCCAATACTGCATCGTAGTAGTCGCTGGAACGATTCGCTAAACGGATCTCAGCCAATTGATCTTCTGTTAGGCCGACGATTGGCGAACGCAAAGCGGCCACAAGTGGGATATCTTGGTACGGGTTATCAATGATCTGCAGCAAAGAAACGACGGTTTGGATCTCCGTTGCCTGAAAATAGTTTTGAGCATCATTGACCGCCATCGGAATCCCAAACTGCTTAAAGACATCTAAAATGACAAGATTGTTTTTACGTGTGGGGGTCAATAAGACGATGTCATTGTAAGTGATTGGTCGATTTGTTTTGGCTTTTTTGTCATAGATCATGAAGTTTGATTCAATCAACTCTCGAATCTTCAAGGCAGTGATCTGCATTTCACCTTCTGTTTTGTCATCGATCAATTGTTCTTCGGATTCATGCTCTTTTTCATATAACAAGAGCTCTGTGGCAAAGGCCTCGCTTTCTGGAAAATCAGGAAAACCGGTAATCAAGGCTGCCGCCTCATCGTAAGGGATTTGTCCAACCCTTTCATCCATCAGTTGTTGAAAAACTAGATTCGTAAAATCCAATACATCGGAACGAGAACGGAAATTTTCTGCTAAGACGATTCTTCGCCCACCATTCTCTGTTTCAAATGCCAAGTATTTTTCGATAAATAGCGTCGGATCTGCTAGTCGAAACGAATAGATCGACTGCTTCACATCCCCCACCATAAACATATTGCCAGGGTTATGATCGACTTGTCTGACCCAATATAAAATTGCCTCTTGCAGCCGATTGACGTCTTGGTATTCATCGACTAAAACTTCTTCAAAGCGATCACGATAATAGGTCGATGCCTCACTTCCACTGCCATCTCCTTGTAAAATCTGCAAGGTGAAATGTTCCAAATCATTAAAGTCTAAACGGCCTTTTGAAAGCTTTCTTTCTTGAAATGCTTTCATAAATGCTTCGGTCATCGCTGCCATTTTTTCAACGACAGGTGCTGATCGATGAAGCAGCTCCATCATTTCAGCTGGTGGATACGGGAAGGTGGCTTTCAATTGCTCGACCAATTTTTTCGCATCATCGCGTAAGGGCTTGATTTCTTGGGACAATTCCTTTTGTTCTGGTTTGCGAAAAGCTGGGTAACGACCAAAACGCAATGTTTGGATCTGCTCATAGAAGCCATCGACATCGTCTGCATCCAGCAGAGCCTTTAAGGTTTCCACCATGCCCAATTCGGTATCGATCAACTGTGCCGCTTTTTCCATCGCTTCATCAGAACGGGCATAGTCTTGCGCCGCCTGCAGCAAATGCGCCGCTGTCTTCAAATTTTCTTGCAAACTCGGTTTGATTTGCGATTGATACAGGATATTTTCAGCAAAGGTTTCTTTGCCGATATAGTGATCACTTAGATGGGCTAACCAGTTGACTGGATCTGGATTGGCTCGGGCAAAGTCATAAAGAGACAGGATCAGATCCCCGACGCCTTCATCAGAACGATCACTTGAAAAATTTTCCGTCAAACGAAAGAAGGCTTCATCATTGGCTTCATATTGTTGATCTCTCAGCTGTGTCCAGATTTCTTCTTTCATCAATAAAATTTCGGTTTCATCGGTCATCATGCGGAAATTGGGATCTAAATCGATCAAATAATAAAAACGCCGAATCACAGTTAAACAAAACGCATGCAAGGTAGAAATGTTAGCTGTCGGCAACAGCTGCAGCTGACGAACGAAGTGCTGGCGCTTTTGCTCGTCACTTTCTTGATTGATGGCCTGTTGCAATGCCACTTGAATCCGTTCTTTCATTTCTCGAGCAGCTGCTTCGGTAAAGGTTACGATCAGTAAAGAATCGATCGTCGTTCCTGCTTTTAGCTTTTCGATCACTCGCCGAACCAAAACGGTGGTTTTGCCTGAACCCGCTGAAGCGGAAACGAGGATATTATCCCCTTTATCAAAAATGGCTTGCCATTGGGTATCCGTAAAGGTTTCATTTTGCGGTTTTAAAGGGATCTTACTCATCTTCTTCCTCCCTTAAGCGATGGATAATCTCATCTTTAGATAAGTTTTCTAAACGGTGGTACTCATTTTCTTTCAACAATACATCAAAGTCACAGATGCTGCGAAACGGACAAAATTCACACGCCCGTTTTTTGTCTTTTATTTTATAAGACGGGTTTAAGGCGATTTCACCGCTCAACAGCTTCTCACCGCTTTGCTGCATGTTTTTACGATTGTGTTTTCTTAACAGTTCAAGCTCTTCTTCTGTATAAAACTTGTTTTTCGCCTGCGTTGTTTTTTGATAATTGCCGTTTTTGTCTTTTCGAACAGGAAATATCGGTGAATTTTTGCTGGCTTCAACATCCTCATCTAGCAACGGGAAAACAGCCGGTTCGTCAATAAACAACCCGTCATACTTGAAACGTTTTAAACGTTCTTCTTCACTGGCTTCTTGTCCGTCCAAAAGCGGATTATGCACATGCAGATAATAAGCCCCCGCTGGTCGCACATTTGGCGAACCAACCAGTTGGACAGCATCCGTCAATGCGACATCGAGATAGGTGATCAACTGCATCGCAAGTCCGTAGTATGCTTCAGAAAGGTCAAAATCTCGGCTGCTAGATTTATAGTCAACAACAGAAAGCCATTGTTCTTCTTCCGTTTTTGCCGTATCGACACGATCGATCTTCCCCCGCACATGCAGTTTCCCGCCAGAACTTAATGGCAATTCGATCCCATTGATCCCATTTGAGCCAGCGATCTGACCGAATAGCACCTCCGTCTTTTCAGGACTAAAATGCATTTTTTGTCCTTGTTTCGCTAATGCCCACGCTACTCGCTGAATCGTCTTGCCTAATTGATACCGAATAAAATTCATCCGAGCAGAGCTCGTCAGTAAGCGATAACGGCTTTCGCCAAAAATTTCCTGCAAAACGACTTCCACAAATTGCACGCGTTGGTCAGCAGTTAACTGGGTCAAGGAAATATTTTCAGCAATCAGGACTTTGACAAAGCGGTCCAACGCATCATGGAAAAACTCACCGGTCATTGCTGGATTTAAGCCATAAACTTCCCGTTCTTTTAACCGTAATCCGTAGCTGACGAAATACTTGTATTCACACTGATAGAACGTCTCCATCTGAGAAATGGAACTGTAGATCGACGGTCCATATAGTGCCGCAGCTTGTGCTTGAGACAAAGGAATCGGAATATTTTGATGAGTTTGGCTTTCAAATACTTGGGCAGCTAAATCTGTCCATTCCGAACGCAGCAGTGCTTGTTTCAGCTGCTCCCAAACCCTAGGCAAATTCTCTTTGTTTTTTTGCGCTTGCTGACTGAGGTTATTGATTTGATAGATCAGGCCACGGTAACTGCCGACATAGTTTCTTGGATCGCTGACTAGCGTCAATATTCCTCGCTCTTGCAGTGGGACATCCAAACGTTTGACCACGCGATCTAAATAAGGCGACATTTTGATGTTTTGCTGGGTATCAAAATTAACGGCATAGGACAGTGATAAGTGTTCCGTTGCTGAAAGCAAGACAGAATAAAAGGCAAATGGCTCTTTGACACTGCCTTCCACCACTGTATCTCTAAGGTATTTTTCACCATTGAACAACTGATTGAAATGCTGACGTTCTTCATTCGTCAACAACGTTTTGTTCTCTATTTTTCTTGGTAACGCCGTTTCATTCAATCCCGGTGCAAATGTGATCTTTGCTTGCTTTGGACGTGCCAGATCAAGGCGATTGATGTTGACTTGGTCGATCGCTGTTGGGATCTTCCCGAATGTGACATTTTCTAAGCCAGTCAATAAGACATCCTCAAAGAGCGCAAAATCAAAGGACTCTTCCCCATAGATCGCAGCATATTCATCCAGCAAATCCATCAAGGCTTGCCATGCTTGTTCATGATTACGGGCTTGATCCAACTTCCCTTGCTGGATCGCTTGATCTCGCCAATGCCGCAGTTGTTCTTCAACACCGGCATTCAGTAAAAAGCGATACAGCAGTTCGACCGCATCGCGGTTCGTTCTAGCAGCTGTCAGCCAGTCAAGAGTATCAGCAACATCTTGTTTAAAGGCCCTGCGCAACTGGTTGGTATACGCTGTCAAATCCACTTTATCCGTCTGCTCTTCTTCCGATTGTAAATACTCGATCAGTTCCCAATCTTCGTTTCTCGTCCAACTCGCTCCTTGGAAATCATGAGCCAACGCTTTGTTCTCGGTAATATCCACCAACTTACGAAACTGGTCACGCCCAACGAGCCAATCTGCTTCGGAGCGATAGGCTGCCGGTAAGTAAAGTTCTGTTCTAAGCAACCGTAAAATATCATTTAAGCGAAAGCCATAGGATTGACAAGCAAAAAAAGCATTCAAAAACTCAACCAATGGATGTTGCGCCATCATCTGCTCTTCATCGATATAAAAAGGAATCTCAAACTCAGTAAAAATTTTAGGGATATATTGATGATAGATTTCTGGTTCAGCGATCAATAATTGGATCTCTCGGTATCGTAATGCTGGGTACCGTTTCTTATCGCTCATCATCCCACGGATCGACGCTGCAATCTGACGGATCTCTTCTTCTGGATTCCCAACTTTCCAAACTGCCAGAAAGTCCTTCACAGAGGACTGTTGCTGATAGTTGACTTGTGACTGGGTCTGCCGCCAAAATGTTTCAATTTCATTATACGCCTGTTGCATCGATCCCTTCGCTTCCTTGTCTACCTTTTGGTTGACCGAAAGTTTCTGATCCAAATAAATCGGCACTTGATTTTCTCGGGCAAAACTGATCAATTGATAATAGGTTCGCCCTGCTTCATAAAACAAATTTAACGGTGAAGGCAGCTCTTGTGGATACCCACGATCCAGAAAAAGATCAATAATGACATGACTTTTTTTCATCAACACTTGAATCAGCTGCTGTTCCTGTGTTGAAAAAGCGGAAAACCCACTGATAATAAATAAGGCATGGGAAAGATCTGGTGCTTTGTTCATTGACACCGCGTTAGGCATTGCTTGCTCCACTGGAGAATCATCCAGCAAGGAACCTTCAAGAAAGCGTGTCAACAAGGTGATCGGTTGTTCGACTTGTAATGCACGCTCCAGAAGTTCTTGTTCAAATCGTTGAAATATTTTCGCTAATTCACTGTATTTTTTCTCCTCGTCTTGGGTTGTGCTTGGTGCAGCACCACCTGCCAATAAATCTTCGATCCCCAATCGACTTGTATGCATTTCTTGATAGAACGCCAACAATTGCTGGATAAAACCCGCTTTGTTGATCTCACCACGGTATAAGACGAGTTCTTCTTCTAGTTCCAAAAGCAGCTTACGCATGATCATGGAGGCACCATTTTCAGTGATGGCATTTTGAGAAAGCAACCCGGTTTGCTGCAGATAAAACCAAGCCAAACGGTGAAAACTATACACTTGCGCGCGAATAGAAGCAAAATCTTCTACGCGATCCTCTTTCAGTAATTGAAGGATCTCGCGCTCTCGTTCAAATTTGTTGTAGTTAGGTACCAGAAAAAATACTTCTTGATGGTCTTTTTCTAACCAACTTTTTGCATTTTCTATCACTGCTTGATCATGACGACAACGGCCATCGCCAAGGATAAATCGTAAACTCATGAAAGGACTCCTTCTCTCCATCGTCTTTTAAAAAAAACACTAAAAATCAGCGACACGCTTCTTCAAATGCGTCTTTGTTTTAAAAGAATCTCCTTAAAAACAAAAAAACGGTCGCAGAATTTCACTCTTTGCCTAACATACCAAAATCGGCAATTGGCCAGAATACAAATTTTACATCACCCAAAATCGTTGCTTCATCGATCAGACCTAATTGACGACTATCTTTGGAAATTCGGCGGTTATCCCCTAACACTAAAATTTGACCTTCAGGAATGACTTCAACACCAAATAACCCCATATCAAAATCACTGGTCAATGGAAAGCCATCTGGGACAGCTGCTTTGAATTCATCCAAGTAGGGTTCATCATATGCTTGTCCATTGATATAAAGGGTATCGTTTTGATAGGAAACCTGATCGCCAGGTAAACCGATCACGCGTTTGATATAGTTTTTGCCTGCTTCATCCGGTGCTTCAAACGTTATGATATCGAAACGTTCGATCTCGGTATTTTTCAAAGCAATCACCCGCTCACCATCATGTAATGTGGGGTCCATCGAATCTCCTTTTACGATCACAGGAGTAAAGACATACTGTCTTAATAACAAGAGGAATAAAGTGAAGATCACGACAAATCCTACTGTTTTTAAAAGCTCTTTTACTTGTTGCACGCGTCCCTCACTCCTTGAATATTTTACTATATTTTCCAAGAATCGAACAAACATTCTTATTTTTCTATTCTACCATAAAATGATAGGAGCAGGACATTTCCCCTTTGGTTCTTTACAAAAATTTGGAGAATCAAGAGACTTGCATATGAATTGTCATCCTTTCTGATCCGTGCTAGGGTTAAATAAGAACCCATTATTGAAAGGAAGTGCCAAGATGAACCAACAGTTACCACAAGTACCAACAAAGTTATTGATTAACGGAAAATGGCTTGAAGGAACAAAAGAGTCGGTTTCGGTTACCAATCCTGCCACTAATGAAGAACTCGTAAAAGTTAGTCAAGGAGGGATCGAGGAAACCAAGCAAGCAATCGATGCCGCAGCAATTGCTTTTCCCGAATGGTCAAAACGCTCCCCTCGAGAACGTGCCGATTTGATGAACGTCATTGCTGATTTGATGGAGGAAGAAAGCGATCGTTTAGCAAAAATCATGAGTATGGAACAAGGAAAAACATTAAAAGAAGCGGAGGCAGAAATCCAATCCAACGTTGACAATTTCCGTTGGAATGCAGCTGAAGCGCAACGGGTCTATGGCGAAGTGATTCCAGCCCCTGAACACAATCATTGGCTGGTACGCAAAGAAGCGATCGGGGTTGTTGGCGCGATCACGCCTTGGAACTTTCCTTCTAACATGATTGCAAGAAAAATTGCACCTGCTATGGCCGTTGGCTGTACCCTTGTTATGAAACCATCAAAAGAAACCCCTCTATCCGCATTAGCTTTAGGCGAGCTTTTTCAACAAGCAGGACTTCCTGACGGGGTCGTCAATATCGTCTTAGGAGATTCTTCTGAGATTGGGAAAGAATTGACCGAAAATGAACAAGTCAAAAAAATCACCTTTACCGGCTCCACGAAAGTTGGGATGAAATTATATGAACAAGCAGCACCAACTCTGAAAAAAGTTTCATTGGAGTTAGGTGGTCATGCCCCGTTTCTTGTTTTTGCTGATGCTGATTTAGATTTAGCTGCTGAAAAATTAATTGCAGCAAAATTCCGCAACAACGGTCAGGTCTGTACATCCCCCAATAGAATTTTTGTCGAAGAGTCCGTCAAAGACGCCTTTACCAAAACATTACTAGCGAAAATGGAAACCGTAACGGTCGGCAATGGTCTGGAAAACCCTACTGTTGGTCCTTTGATCAACCAAGCAGGCGTTGAAAAAGTCATCGAGCAGTTGGAAGATGCGGTAAATAAAGGAGCTAAAGTTTTACTCGGTGGTAAGAAGCTTACTGAAGGTGAGTACGAAAAAGGCAACTTCTTCGCACCAACGGTCATCGATGGGATTACTTCTGAGATGGCTATCTACTATGAAGAAACCTTTGGACCTGTGATCCCATTGATCTCATTTACGGATCGACAAGCAGTCATCGCTGCGGCAAATGATACGGAATTTGGACTAGCTTCCTACTTCTTTTCAACGAATTTGCAAACGATCTCGGATGTAGCCCAAAACCTCCAATATGGAATGGTTGGGGTCAATGACATTGCGATCTCAAATCCGGCGGCTCCCTTCGGCGGCGTCAAGCATTCCGGTTTTGGTCGTGAAAACGGCAAATATGGCCCTGAAGAATACGTGACCGTTAAATTCATTGCTATTGATGCCCAATAAGAAAAAGTCAGGTGCGTTTGCCTGACTTTTTGACGTCCCAAGCATTTTCTTTTACTAACATTAAGTAAGAATGTATACTTCACTCTATGACAATAGAAAAGGTGGGAATACGATGACAAAATTTCTTGATACAATCAAACAGCGCCGCTCAATCTATGGGCTAGGTAAAAATGTGGCTCTTTCCGACACTGAAATCGAAGACATTGTGAAAGAAGCAGTGAAAAATAGTCCAACTGCGTTTAACGCACAATCACCAAGAGCCGTGATTTTATTTGGCGAAGCCCACGAAAAATTGTGGACATTAACAGAGGCTGCAATAGAACCATTGACACCACCCGAAGCGTTTGAAGCGACAAAACAAAAACTTGCTGGGTTTAAAGCGGGTTACGGAACCGTTCTATTCTTTATTCACACGGATACCGTGAAAAATTTGCAAGAGCAATTTGCTCTATATGCAGAGAACTTTCCCGTTTGGGCAGAACAATCGAATGGGATCGCTCAAGCGAACGCTTGGACCGCTTTAGAAGAAGCTGGATTAGGTGCCAACTTACAGCATTACAACCCTGTCATCGATGATGCTGTTGCAGCTGAATGGTCAATTCCTGAAAATTGGCAACTACGGGCGCAACTAGTCTTTGGTTCAAAAGAAAGCGAACCGAACGAAAAAGAATTTCTAAGTGACGATGAGCGCTTCCGCGTGTTCCATTAATCCAATTTGCGACCTAAAAAAGACCCTTGATTACGCCTTAAACTGGCAGTAATCGAGGGTCTTTTAGTCCTTTGTTCCTTGATCATGATCGACTAAAATATCGATCGGTGTCCCTTCATTCAAGTGTTCTGACAAGAAAATAACCAATTCTGCTAATGGCTGCTTGAATTTCATTAATGGGCCTCTCATCCCTCTTCGAAAATAGTTCATCTTGATGGGCTGCCCTTCCTTTTCTTGAAATAAAACGACTCGATCGATCTCTTGGTAGAGTACCCCTTTGATACTCATTGGATGGACAATGATTCGATCAAGTGCTAAGCCGCGGCTATCTAAAACAAAGCTCAAAAAGACCAAACCCGAAACGATCCCTCGCACCCGATTATCAAGTGCCTCTTCCATCATCACCATAGATAGGATAATCATTACTGAAAAAATCGTAATGGCGACCTTGCTTAGTTTGCGCTCCACAGCAAGAAATTGAATGTCTTTCCGTACCACGAATAAATAAAGGTATAAAACGATCGTAAAGGCACACATCACTAGCGTTAACCCACTCATAATACTCTCCGTTCTGTTTTCTTTTCCTTATTCTACCAAAAAACCCTCTGATACAAAAGGCTTAGCCTATTTCGTAGGTTTTTTGATATCTATTTTAACAAGAATTCGGTACAATAGGAAAAAAAGGAGGAATTATCATGAATGCATTTTTTGATAAATTACAACGCTATGATTTACTTCGTGCCGTCGTATATATCGTCTTTGGCTTCATCATCTTGATTGCACCACGATCTGTCTTCAACACGATCGTTTATCTTGTTGCCGGGTATATTGCATGTTTAGGGATCATTAGCTTGTATACGAGCTACAAAGAAAAACAAAAGGGCTATCGCAATGTGCAATCCGTCTCTGGTATCTTACTGTTGATTGCGGCAGCTGCGATTTTAGTTTTTGCCAAAGGATTACTTGCCATCGTGCCATTTTTCTTAGGAATCATGATCACCATCAGCGGTTGCACCCGATTGATGGCAAGCTTTAACCAAAAACGCATTGGTTTACCTTATATCACTAGCTTGATCATCAGTCTATTGATCATTGCTGCAGGGATCATCCTAGTATTGAATCCCTTCGCCACTTGGTTGTTGTTCTTCCAAATTTTTGGCGGGATCTTGATTTTCATGGGTGCCTCCGATGCGGTCAACCATTTTCAACGAAAAAGAGCCTAATAAATGAGAGTGTTTTAAAATTTCCTACGAATCTAACATCTACATGTAGACTTTTCCCGCTATTCCTTTTAAAATAGGAGATATCAAACAGTCAGTCCATTGACACGCGGGAGGTGCGACATGAAGAAAATCAAGCAAGAAGCAAAACATCCAAACGATGTACCGGTAATTTTTTTGACCGATGCAACTGGCAAAGTCGTACGAAAAATCTCGATCAATGAGTGGCGTGCGCTTAAAGCAACCCCTGACCAGATCGAAGAACTTGATATCAAATTGTATCGTGAAGCAATCAGTTTCTATCTTCAAGAAGACTACGCAAAAGCAAAAGATCTTTTGCATTTCTTGATCAACAAAACAGACTATAGTCATTATGAATACGTGGAACGACTAGCAAATATCTACCGCATCGAAAACCGTCCCGCTAAAGAAAAAGACCTGTTACTGACTGCTTATCATGCAATCAAACCGTTGGATTCCTCTGAAGGGATTTTAAGAAGGATCGAAAATCGATTGCAAAAAATCGATGCCTTTGATTTTCCAACTTCGACACAATTCAGTCATTAAAAAAGCAGCTATCCTTCGATAGCCGCTTTTTTTTATGCATCTGGCAGTTTGCGCAAAAGGCGCAACCCGTTAAACAATACAATCAACGTACTTCCTTCATGGGCAAATACCCCCAGCCCAATATTCATTTTTCCAAATAGATTCAACCCGACTAATAATGCGACGATAAACATGGAGAAGAAAATATTTTGCCAAATGATTCGATCCATTTTCTTCGCTAAGCGATAGGCATACGCGAAGCGTGAAAGATCATTTTTCATGATCACGGCGTCCCCCACTTCGATAGCAACATCTGACCCTTCCCCCATCGCAAAACCGATGTCTGCCTGAACAAGTGCGGGCGCATCATTGATGCCATCCCCCACCATGGCGGTTTGTCCGTAGGCTTCTTGGAGTGCTCGAACCGCTTCCGCTTTGTTCTCAGGCAACACATTAGCCGCCACTTGATCAACGTTTAGCCGCTTTCCGATGGCTTCCCCAGCAGACGCACTATCTCCGGTGATCATAACGGTATGGATCCCTTCATTTTTTAAATAACGAATCACAGAAGCTGCCTGTTCGTTCGGCTCATCCATCAAAGCGATGATTGCGACAACCTCTTCATTAATGGAAAAAACGACCATCGTTTTTCCTTGCGCCTCCAGGTGACGGTACTGTTGCTCCAACGAACCTGTTAACTGGGAGTTTTCGGTTCTTTTTCCTAATCGATAGGTTTTTGTTCCTGAGACGGCTACTAAACCGGAACCAATCTCATTCGTAACCGTCAGCTGTTCGCTTTGCTGCTCTTTATTGTTCTTCTCAAAATAAGTAACGATCGCATCTGCCAATGGATGATTGGCTTGTTTTTCCAGCGAAACGATGATGGAAGCGGCCTCTGCTTGATCGATGGCTTCAGCGAAAATGACATCCGTGACCGTTGGTTTTCCGACGGTCAACGTGCCCGTTTTGTCAAATGCCACCGCTTTGATCTGAGCAAAATTCGTTAAGTAGTTGCTGCCTTTAAAAAGAATCCCTTTTTTCGCTAGATTTGAAATCGCAGATAAACTAGCAGGTACCGCACTTGCCGCTAACGCACAAGGAGACGCTGCAATCATCATCACGATCCCGCGATAAAAACTGGTATACCAATCCCAACCAAGTAGAAACGGTGCTGTTAAGATGAACAAAGGGACTGCAATGAAAACAGTGGTTACATAGATTGGTTCGATTTTTTTGATTCGTGTTTCTGTTGGTGACTGATTCGACTGTGCCGCTTCAACGACTGAAAGAATTTTGGCAAAGACCGTTTCCGAGCTGTCTTTTGTGACCTCCATCAAAAATGTTCCATTGCCATTGATGGTACTGCCATAAACTTCGTCTCCCGCTGTTTTTTCTCGCGGTATACTCTCGCCATTGATGGAAGCTTCGTTGATGGCACTCGTGCCAGAAAGAATCACCCCATCTGTTGCTAACTGATCACCAGGCAAAACTTGTAAAATATCCCCTTTTTTTATCTCTGAAGCAGCAATTTTTTTGGCTTTCCCATCTGGGCCCATCAAACGTGCTTCCGTTGGATTCAATTTGAGAAGATTGGTGATTTCTCGTCGGCTTTGCCCTTCCGCGTATTCTTCTAAAAAGTGAGCACCAGCAAAAATCAAAATCAGTAAGGCTGCCTCATTAAAATTGCCTATGATCATTGACCCTATCGCTGCTAATAACATCAATAGATGTACATTTGGCGTAAAGCGCCGATTGATTCTTGTGCTTTTTACGGTATCCTCGATCCCTTCCCACGAAATGTGGTAGCCCGCTAATAAAACTGCAGCAAAATAAACCCCGTCTTTTACCCATTGATTCGAAATAAACAGCGCCACTATAAAGAAGATTACCCCCGCGAAGTAAACTTTACGAGGAAACGTCCCATGATCATGGGTATGCGTATGTCCCTTCGTTTTTGTGTGCTCGTGTTGACAAGTATGTTCAGCCATCATCAAAACCTCCTCTATTCCATCGAACATATGAACGATCAATCATGTTTATACCCTGATTATATATGAACGAACAATCATATGTCAACCGAAATAAGTTTTTCTTGTGAAATGTAAGCGTTTATGGTTTTGAGAATGCGGATGGCATGCTAGAATAAAGTTAGGAGAAAAAAGGAGTGTTGGCTATGAGAACATTTACTGGTGGAATTCCACTAAGTCCCCCGTTACAAATGTTAAAAGAAAAATTAATGATCGAACAAGATGAAATCCTTACCTTTTCACCCACGATGGTCTTTATCCCTTTGGCACAACATATTGGTGCCCCTGTCGAACCGACGGTTTCCGTTGGTGAGTACGTCAAGCAAGGGCAAGTGATCGCTGAAGCAGATGCCTTTGTATCTGCGAAAGTCCATGCATCTGTTTCGGGCAAAATCGTCGATATTGTCGATTGGCCAAATCAAAACAATGAAGAAGGAAAAACCATCATCATTGAAAACGATTATGCCTTCGATAATGATTTTTTGTCTACCCCATTCAACTGGCAATCTGCTGCTAACGAAACGATCCTCAAAAAAATCCGTCAAGGCGGTATCGCCGGCAAAGGCGGTGCAACGTTTCCCACCCATGTCAAATTCAGTATTGATGAAAATAAAAAAATCCATACCTTGATCTTAAACGGATCTGAATGTGAGCCCTTTTTGCGCAGTGATGCCTTCTTAATGCAAAAAGAAGCCCAAAAAATCATCCAAGGGGCAAAAATTGCCCAAAAATTGTTAGCTGATCCAAAAATCATCATTGGCATCGAGGATGATAAACCGCTAGCCATTTCAGCGATGCAAGCCGCAAGTGCAGAGGATGACACGATAGAAGTCGTTACTGTCCCAACTGTTTATCCAACCGGTGGTGAAAAGCAGTTAGTAGAGTTATTGACCGATCAGGAGGTACCTTTAGGCGGCTTGACTGCCGATATTGGGATCGTATTGATCAATGTTGCCACCAGCTTTGCCATCGCTGAAGCGGTCTGTTATGACAAACCGCTGATTGAACGCTATACAACCGTGACTGGTGATGTTCAACATCCACGCATCGTCAAAAATCCTTTAGGAACACTCGCAGGAGAGTTGATCGATTTTGCTGGCGGCTTTCAAGGTGCGCCCAGCAAGCTGATTCTTGGCGGCCCCATGATGGGGAAATCCGTCAAAACATTAAAGGTTCCGGTCACCAAAGGCAGCAACGGGATCGTTGTTTTTAATGAAGAAACCGATTGGCTATATGCCGAAAACCCCTGCATTCGCTGCAATAAATGTGTCGAAGCTTGTCCGATGCGCCTGATGCCGATGGAGATCGATCAATTCTATCGAGCAGGCGATTATCAAAAATGTGAAGAATTGCTGGCAGAAGCGTGTATCAATTGTGGTGCTTGCACCTTTGTCTGTCCAGCCAAACGTTCCTTAGCTGCCAACATCACTGCCGCAAAAGGCAAGGTTGCACAGCTGCAGAAGGAGGCGAAGGAAAGTGCCTGATTACTACAAGGATTCCGATAGCGAGCGCCTCTTTCAGCAACGAAAAAACCAAGAAACACCACCAAGCCCACATATTCGCAGCAATGACGAAACAGTCAAAATCATGGGCTGTGTAGTACTAGCCTTACTACCAGCAGTTTTATTCTCTGGCTACCTTTTCGGGCTCAAGGTATATGGGTTGTTTTTCATTGCGCTAGCCACGGCGTTTGCCGCCGACGGAATTTGGTCCTACCTCATCAAACGGCCATTTCGTTTCGATCTAAGTATCGTTGTGACGGCATTGCTTTTAACGATGAATCTTCCACCGACCGCACCTTGGTATTTCCCAGTGATCGGGGTGGCGTTTGCCGTGATCATCGTCAAAGAATTTTTTGGCGGTATCGGCTATAACTTTTTAAATCCAGCCCTTGGCGGTCGCGCCTTGTTGATTGGCTTGTTTTATAACCAGATGTTTTTGATCAGTTGGCCAGATCCACCTTTTGGCAGCATCGCTCCTGATGTGGTTTCGCAAGCTACGGCGAACGATGTCGTTTCCGGTGCTACGCCATTAGCTGTCATGAAGGCCGGGGACACCTTAAGCGGTTCTGATCTGTTGGATGCTTTTTTAGGATTTACTGGGGGACGAATCGGTGAAACCAGTGCCTTGCTTTTACTTCTAGGTGGAATTTTTCTCGTTTACAAGAAAATCATCTCCCCTCGTATCCCGCTGATTATTTTTGCAACGATCGGGCTCTTTGCTTTTATCCTTGGTCCAGAAGGACTTTTTACTGGCAGTTGGCAAACGGTGATTGGGCATATCATCAGCGGTGGTGCCATGTTGGGTGCGATCTATATGGCGACTGATTATTCTTCGACTCCAGGAACAAAAGCAGGAGAAAATCTTTTTGCCTTAGGCGTGGGGCTTCTCGTTGTCCTCTTCCGTTTCTTTGGTTTCACAAACGAAGGCATGAGCTATGCCATCTTGATCATGAATTGTTTTACTCCACTCATCGATCGCTTCTTACGCCTTCGCATTTTAGGGGAAGGAAAAAAGACCCCGTTCAACCTTAAAATCATGAGCTAAAACGCAAGAAAGGAGCGTTCTCATATGATGATCGCCAATCGACTAGTGGTCTTCCTAGTCATTCTACTCACAAATTACGCCTGTCAAAATTTGGCGCCGACCGTCAAAGAAAAAAAACCGAACGTGACGACACGGGTGGTTTTCCTGTCAGGGATCATTGCAGTCGCATACTTGTTGAGCGGTTTAAGTTTTTATCTTTTGCTTCAAAATCGCTTTGTCTATGGCAATAAAGTGGTCACCAATTTGGTAAGTGCTGCCATCATCGCCTTGATTACTGCCAGTTTATGCTTACTGATCGTTCCAGCAAAAAAACATTTCTTGACGAATGATCTAAAAAAGACGACCCTAGTCAGTGTCATCTTGCTGACGATCGCCACTGTGACCCAATTTCCCTATACCGATTATTTAACCAATTTATTTGTTGCTGTAGGCATGTATTTTCTCTTTTCCTGTGCTTTGTCAGGGGTTCATACACGAAATCAAATTGCCGCAATTCCGCCAATTCTGAAAGGCTTACCTCTGGACATCGTGACACTTTTTCTATTTTATCTGAGCTTTTCCTTTCTCAACGGTGTCTTCTTCAATTATTTATTCTAAACAAAAAGCAAGTCCCGCTTTGGCAGCGGAACTTGCTTATTTCTTGCGGAATATTTCTCTGAAGGAACCGATCAAAAAACCAGTCGAAAAAGCATTTTGTGCTTTTTGTTCTTTTTCAGCAGCGATTTTTTGTCGTGTTCGCAGCCCTTTATTGGCATTTTTGGACTTCTTCCCTTCACGGAGTTCTTTCGAAGCCTTTTGAAACTCTTTTGAGAAACGGTTATACCCAACCACTCCTTTTGCCTCCTTTCTTTTTGCGTGACACATAATAACGAGGATTTTTTATAGGAATTGCCTTTCTGATGCAAATCAGGTAACATAACAGACAGAAAGATGATTTATCCCAGGTTTATCAGAAAGGAAGATCCCATGAACGAAACCCACACTGGATTGTTAGTCAATAGCCGTGTTTTTCAAGAAACGCCAATGATGCTAACAGGTATCCAACTTTTAGAAGACCACAAAATCGTGAATTGCATTATTAAGGATCGATACTTAGCCAGTTATGTCTTACGCCTTCCTTTAAATAAATACCAATTAGAAGTCGAAGGAAAATGGAACAAGCGGGAACAGTTAGTGATCAAGCATATGAAAATCAAGAATATCGATGAGTTTATTAAAATCGTCGGTACACCAGAATAACAGGACTCACGAAAAGCAAGTGCAGGCAACTGCCCTTGCTTTTTTTTTGAAAAAATCCAGCTGATTTTTCCCGCGTGTTCCTCCGATGTTTATCGCGACATTCTAGTAAACCGGTCGATCAAGGCTTTTTGTTCCTCTTTGATACCGATCGCCAACGGTTTGATCATTAGTTTGACAGTGGTCGAAGGTGTCTGAATCTGGACTTTTTTATTTACCACACCGCCTAGTTGTAATTTTGTGATCTCGTGGATCATAATTGTCTGCATCCCTTTTTCATGAAATTGCAGATCTAACTGAATCAAGTGGATTTTTTCTTCGTCAACCACCACGATAAAATACTTTGGTGTTGGCAGGGCAATCATTTTGGCTTCCTCGGCATAACCAGCCAGTTTTCCATGGAACTTCGCACGGTAGCTTTCTAAATCATCTTTTTTCACGATCCATTTCATCAAAAGCCACATCCTTCCTTAGATACCTTAAGGATACCTGCAGAAACCGCTTTTGCACAACAATATGCCTGCTTGTTTCCTCACATAACCCCTTTCACCTCATTTGATCGTCAAAGACTTTTTCCTCTAGTCATGGACGTTTTGCCCGACACTAGCTAACTCAACAAAAAAAGCGAAGCGCTTAGTGCCCTTCGCTGTTGTTCTTTGGATAGTAGTGTTGGAAAAGCCGCAGAAAGATCGGTGCTAGTAACAGATAAAAAATGCCATTGCCTATTGCGTGGAGGGCATCAAAGCTCAATCCTTGAAAATAATAAGCCCAAAAGATAGGAAACCCATAAAGTTTGACACTGATCCAAGATATCACAAAGCCATAAGCAAACCCTGCAAATACACTGTAGATGACTTGTAAAAGCAACCGTTTCATAAACAGCTTGCTTTTTGACAACAGATACATCCCCAAAATAATGATTGCATAGCTAACTAATTGAGCAATCGTCCATATTCCCATTCCCATGTAAAAATTGGTAATCAGCATCGAGAGCAGACAAACGATCAATCCACGACTAAGACCTAAATGGATGGTTACTAATAAAAAGATCACCGTCATTGGTTGAACATTGGGTAAGGGTTGAAAAAGTGACCTGCCGACGACGGCCGCTGCCACAAGCAACCCTAAATAAGCAATTTCTTTTCCAGCAAATGCAAGTGGTTTATTCGAATTTTTCATAGGTGAAAACCACTTTATCGTTGTTTCCTAAAAAGGTATCATCTGCCCCAGTTGTAATCATTTCATCATTGATCGTATATGTCCAATAATAGCCAGCTTTTTCATCTTGCGCTAAACCGTCAATGCTGGTGATCATCCCTTGATTTTCTTCCAAGTCAAAGTTCTCTTTCATGATAGTCATCAAAGAAACCCCTTCTTTAAAAGTGACCGTTTTGGTTTCGATCTCCTGGTCTTGCTCTTCACTTTTATTATTGAAGCTGATTTGGGCAGTGCGCTCTTCGGCGTTTTGTTGGACTGACGAAGATTCACTGGAGGAGTTTCCCGCATCCATCGATGGTTTGGCACAGCCGGCAAAAACCAGACTTAGTAAAAAAATATAACTAAAAACAACTGTTTTCTTCATAATAATGGCTCCTTTGATTTTTTTTACAACACCTTATTCTACTAAAAATTAATAAAAAAGGCGAAAATTTTTTGTTCCTCTCTATAGAAAGCATTGTAAAACCATGAGACTATGGGTATACTAGCTTCAATCATTCGTAAGAAGAAATGAAGGAGTGTTGGAAAGATGGATAGAAAAAAAGCGTCCTGTACCACTTTACTAGTAGGAAAAAAAGCATCGATCGACGGCTCGACCATGATTGCCCGCAATGAAGATTCTGGAAGCGGTTCGGAACCGCAAAAATTCGTCGTCATCACTCCAGAACGGCAAGGAAATGAGTTTTACGCCGTTTTAAGCGACTGTCGAATCAGTTTGCCAGCAAAATCATTACGCTATACTTCAACCCCTGAAGCAGATGAATCGCAAGGAGTTTGGGCAGCTTCAGGAATCAATGAAGAAAATATCGCCATGACTGCAACAGAAACGATCACAACCAATTCACGCGTTTTGGCTATTGATCCATATGTGGAAGATGGTATCGGGGAAGCTGATTTCGTCAGCATCGTACTGCCTTACATCCATTCCGCTAAAGAAGGTGTTTTACGCTTAGGGGAACTCTTAGAAACCTATGGGACCTATGAAGCCAACGGGATCGCTTTTTCTGATGCCGAGGAAATCTGGTATATGGAAACCATCGGTGGACATCACTGGGCAGCTGTTCGCATACCAGATGATGCCTATGTCGTGGCACCAAATCGCTTAAACATTGATCACTTCGATTTCGCCTCAGAAATGACGTTGTGTTCGCAGGATCTCGAACAGTTGATTGAAGACTATCAATTAAATCCTGATTTTGAAGGCATTAATCTACGCCATATTTTTGGCAGCTCCTCAGAAAAAGATACCCGTTACAATAACCCGCGGGCATGGTACATTCAAAAACACTTTAGCGGAACAGCCGCTGAACCGATCGATCAAGAGCTCCCGTTTGTATGCTACCCAAAACAAAAGCTATCCGTGGAAGATGTAAAATGGGCATTGAGCTCCCACTTCCAAAATACGCCTTTTGACCCTTACGGTACAGGGAGCGAGACACAAAAAACACAATTCCGATCGATTGCTCTCAATCGCAACCAGCAAGTCCATATTTTACAGATCCGCAACCACGTGCCCGCAGCAATCGCTGGCATTTATTGGCTTGCCTTTGGCCCCAATACCTTCAATGGCGTTGTGCCCTTTTATGCAGCTATCACTAAGACCCCACTTGGCTATTGTGATACGACAAAGACCTACGATCCATCAAATAGCTATTGGTTAGGACGCACCTTGGCGTTGATTGGAGACAGCGACTACGATCGCTATAGTGATCTTGCCAACCGTTTTGAAATGGAAACGATGGCGGCTTGTCGCCGCATCCAACAAGAAACTGATCGTAAAGCTTCCGTTGACAAGCAGCCTACTCGTCTGCTTGAAGAAGCCAACGCTGAGATGGCCGAACTGTATTTAAAAAATGCAACAACGTTACTAGGAAAAATGGTGGAGTCTGGCAGTAATAAAATGGCCTTGCGTTTTTCTTTAGCCGATTAGTCAATCGCTGAAAATAAAAGGATTAACAAAAACTTTACATGGAATTGCAGCAATCTAAACATTGCTCTCCTATACTAAAGATACCAATTCGTTTTCTTTTTCCTTGCTGGTACAAATCAAGCAATTGATTTGTACTAGTCCCCCTATTGAAGATCAATTGGTAAAAACCGTTGGGAGGAATGAACATGACTACAAGCATTTATCGGACTGTCACCAACGAAATTGTTAAAGGTGAGATCATCAAGAGCAAGAGTCAGCAAGATATGCTGATCATTCAAGACAAAGAAGGTTATTTCCATGTCGTTGAACCAATCCCCGTTACTACTGCAATGACTCCCCGCACGACGAAAGACTAAAAAACCACTGGCGATCAGAAAGAATACAGGATCTTTCTGATCGCTCAGTGGGTTCTTTTTTATGTCAAACTCAATGTGAATCGCTTCAAGCCATCAATGAGTTTTTCTCGCGAACAGCCAATGTTTAGGCGCAAAAAATTTCTCCCCTCTTTCCCATAGATCTCTCCTGACATAATCGCGACTTTCCCCTTTCGAATCATTCGTTGCTGCAATTCCGCCATCGTTAAACCCAGTGCTGTACAATCAATCCACATAAGATACGTGGCTTCGCTTTTCGTGACCACGAGTTCTGGGTGATGTTCCTGTAAATAAGCGATCACATAAGCAAAGTTACCATCAAGATAGTCATTGAGCTGATCCACCCACTTACTTTCATTATCGTAGGCAGCAATCGTTGCGGTCATGCCAAAAATACTGGTGGAGCTCAACCCATCGGCTTCTTTTAACTGAGTTAAGAAGCGCTCACGCAACTTGGGATCAGGAATGATTCCATAAGAATAAATCAACCCTGGAAAATTAAATGTTTTACTTCCCGAAGTAACAAGGGCTACATTTTCTTGCAACAAATCAATGATCGGTTGATGCCTTTGCCCTTTTCTTACAATGTCCATATGGATCTCATCAGAGATGATAAATAAATCATGGGTTTTCGCCAATTCGATGATTCGTTGCAACTCATCCTTTTGCCAGACTCTCCCAGTTGGGTTATGAGGACTACAGAGGAGAAGAACTTTATTTTCAGGCTGTGCCATCAATCTTGTTAGCTCTTCGAAATCAATGCGATACGACTTAGCATCATAGATGAGTGCATTAGGTACGATTTTTCTTTTGTTCTCTTTGATCATTTTATAAAACGCATCATACGCTGGCGTCTGAACAATGATCCCATCTCCTGGTTCACTGAGTAGGGTGACGAGCTGTTTAACGCTATACATAACGGAAGGACTGTAGACCAGCCAATCGCTTTTGATCATGCTGTTAAAACGTTCAGAATACCATTTGCAGACCGCTTGCTTGAATTCATTATGATTCCAACGTGTATACCCAAAAACCGGGTGCTGCATCCGCTTGATAAGTGCCGCTTCAACTGCAGCTGGCACCTTGAAATCCGTATCGGAAATCGTAAATGGCAACAAGTTTTTTTCACCAAAACGGTCTTCAACATAATCCCATTGAGTACACTGGGTTCCTTTACGATTGATTGGTTCATCAAAAAACATTTTCTTCACTCCTACTACTTGACAATTTTGCTAAAGAATCGCATCAAGTTGATTTCTGACTGTTGTTACTTTCGTTCCAATGATTACTTGCACGTTAGTATCATCTAAGTGAACGACCCCAAGCGCACCTAGTTTTTTCAGCCGTTCATCATCAACCAATGTACCATCGTTTAGAACGAGGCGTAGCCGTGTAATGCAATTGTCTAAAGAATCAATATTGCTTGCTCCCCCTAAAGCTGCCAAAATACCATGGGCATCGTAGCCACTCTTTCCAGAATAGGTCATTTCCTCTTCCAACTCATTCGTTTGATCACTGTTCTCTTCTCTACCAGGTGTCTTCAAGTTCTTGCGAAGGATTACTGTTTTAAAGACAAAGTAATAAAGGGCAAACCAGCAAGCTCCTACAATCAGAACGAGCCACCATTTTGTATATGCGCCTTGCATCACGCCAAAGATAAGAAAATCAAGCACGCCCCCATCGGTATTTCCAATCGTGACACCTAATAGACTCATTACCATAAATCCAGCACCTGTCATGATGACATGAAAAATCCATAATAAAGGGCTGATGAATAAGAATAAAAATTCGATTGGTTCAGTAATTCCTGTCACAAAAGTTGCAATGACGCCTGAAATCAATAAACCTTTTATTTTTGAACGATTCTCAGGTTTTGCCGTGTGGTACATAGCTAATGCTGCTGCCGGTAAGCCAAACATGAAGGTTGGCATCTTCCCTTGAGACAAGAACGCAGTTGCACTTGGTGAGATGCTCAAGCCGTTTTGTAATTCCGCATAAAAAATATTCAACGCCCCAAAGACTTGCTGACCATCGATCAGCTGACTTCCCCCGGCTTCGGTAAAGCGAATCATGGAAACCAAAATATGGTGTAATCCAAATGGCAGTAACAAGCGCTCACCTGAACCAAATAAGAACGGACCGAAAGGACCAGCTTGTTGGATCAAATGTCCGATTCCTGTGATGATCATAGCAAACAACGGCCAAATCATCGGAATGATCACCCCGACCATAGCTAAAGTAAGCGAGGTGATGATTGGAACAAAACGTGCTCCTGAAAAGAATGCAAAACTATCTGGCAATTGAAAATGGTAGAAGCGCATATGCAATTTATAAACGATCAATCCTGCGATAATACCTCCTAGAACACCCATTGATAATGTTTGAATGCCAAAAACGATCTCTTGCCCTGCTTCTCGTAGTTGATCTGCAGCAGCTAGTTGATTCGTTTCTTGCAAATAAAAATTTATGGATAAATGCATCACGACATAGCCCACAAAGCCTGAGAATGCCGCAACTCCCTTCTCTTTTCTTGCTAGACCTAAAGGAATCGCCATCGCAAACATGACGGGTAAGTAACTAAAGGCAAACCCACCGATCGTTGACATGAAACGAAAAACCACTTGGAGCCAAGGGGCACCTAAAAATGGGAAAACGTCGATCGTTGAAGAAGATGAAAATGAACTACCAATCCCTAAAAATAAACCAATGAATGCGAGTAAAGCGACTGGCAACATAAATGTTTTCCCAAGTCCTTGAAAAATTTCCATCCAGCTTGCTTTCTTTCCTTTTTGCATATCATTTCCTCCTAACACTTTTATCTCTTAAAATGTAAACGATATCAAGAAGGCTTACAATACAGTTCCCCAAAGAAGAATGACCATTCACAAAATGGAATGGTCATTCAGGATCAAGTCCTGCTTCGATTTGATTGGCGTATTGAATAATTAAAATATCCAGTAACGCCGCTAAGGAGATCCGAGGGATCAAATCGACTTCATGATGATAAATCGCTGTCATTTCAACAGGAAAAGAGAAGGTGGCAAGCTTTTCTAACGTGCTTTTTGGTTGACCAATACAGGCTAAAATCGGCACGCCTCTTTGTTTCAAACGAGTAGCATAATTTAGCATCCCGATCGTTTCTCCACTATGACTAATAAAAAGAGCTAAATCATTTTTTGATAGTTGGTTCGCGATGGTTGTCAATTCATCCCAATCCGTTGATGCACCCACTGTTTTACCTAAAAAGTGCAATTTTCGACTTGCAGATAATGCGACCGGCGCACTTTGCCCTAAAGCGAAAAATTCGATTCGTTGTGCTTGCTGCAGCATTTCCACGGCACGCTGAAAGTCAGCTTCTTCAATCATTGATAGGGATGTCGTCAGCTGGTCAATCATTTGCTTGATCAGTGGGGATAAGCCAAGAGAGGCTTGGGTAGCAGACTCGTTTCTTTCAAGGCTTTGATAACTTTTCAATGAAAATTTGAATTCTTGAAAACCCGTAAAGCCAAGCTTTTTCGCCATTCGACTGATCGTTGCTTGACTAGTATAGGTTTGAGAAGCTAACTCATCGGCCGTCATTTCCGAAACTTTCTCAGGCGCCCTCAAACAATAGTTAAGGACGGTTCGTTCTACTCGGTTTAGCTCAGGGATTTTGTATTGGATTCGTTTGTATAAATGGTTCATCACCTGCTTCTCCTCTCTACTGCTTCTCCTCTCTACTGTTTCTTTATTCTTCTCCTCTCCACTATGCTTCATTTACTCATTATACCTTCCATCAAGAAAAGTACCAACTGATGATGAAGAACTTGACAGCAAAAAAGTGACTCACCAGGTAAAAGGTGAGCCACTTCTTCTATTTTCTCTCTATCTATCATTTTTGCGCAGTCAATTCTGTAAACTCTTGCCCATTGCCATAGTCACTTTCTTTTGAGGGTTGCTTTCCAGATATTCGTTGTCGGCAACTGGCAAGTTTATTTTCGACATATTCCATTGTATTGGCGGCGAACATTACTACATTTGCTAGACCTTTGATCAAGGGATCATTTGATTCCATCCTCTATTCCCCCATTTCCTTCACGTGTAAGTCGTTACTGACACTTCCTTATCAATGAATATAGACGAGGTACCTTAAATCAAACTAAAAGAGGACCAACACTACGAAAAGCAAAGCAGACTAGTTTCCCTTTCTGGTAAAATATGGTACATGTAGTAGGAAAGGATGATCAATCTCATGATAAAAACCTTAGTGGTGGCTAGCCACCCAGATTTCCACAACTCTCTTTCCCAACGTTTTTTCAGTGAAAGTGCCAAACTTCCTAATGTCACCATACACTTTCTTGATGATTTTTCTGACTTTTCCCTTGCCGATGAACAGGCGCTGCTGCAAAACTGTGACCGTTTAGTTTTACAATTCCCCTTATATTGGTACAGTGTTCCAGCAAAAATGAAAGCTTGGATCGATACGGTTTGGGAAAATTGTGCGCCTGCTTTGGTGGGAAAAGAAATCAGTTTCGCCGTTTCTACTGGTATTGCTGCCAAAGAATTTCAGTTAGGCGGTCGAGAAAATACGACCTTTAACGAAATTTTGCATCCACTCGTACTGATGGCAAAAAAACACCAAATGACCGTGTTACCCATCGTTGTCCTTGACCAACTGATGTATAAAACGGAAAAAGAAAAGCGTGCCTTTGTCATTGCCTATCAGCAATTATTATCGATGCCCGCTCCCTTTACGTTTGACCAAAAGCAACAATGGTTTGCTGAGAAACTGGCACATTTGGTTTCTAAAAAACCGCAGCTTTCTCCTTTGCTATCCCTGTTGCAGGAAAACCATGAAACATTGAACGAATTAGAAGATGCTTTAGCTGAATTGGAGGTGCTTTGATGGGGCATGATTGGCTAACACCGCTGATAGAACAATCCATTCAAGAAACCACTGATTACCATGAAAAAGCATTTTTGCAAGAGCTGGGACAGTTGTTGCAGCAGCAAGAAACCCGCATCGAATTGAAACAAGGAGAACTTGACGGGAAGTTGTGGAACCCTAGTGAATGGTAAGAAATAATTTTCAACGCAAGAAAAAGCTTTGGTCCCACCCAGCCTTAAAAATACTGGGTGTTGCCAAAGCTTTTTTAGGTGGTTTCTATTGCATAATCACAATGAATCGCTTTTATTCTTTGTGGCAGCGATATACGCTGCTTGCAATTGTTTCGTGATTGAACCCAATACGCCAGTGCCAACGGGTTTCCCATCAATGGCAACGATCGGAACGATTTCCCAAACTGAGTTGGTCAAGAAACACTCTTGCGTGTTGCGTAGTGCCTCAATCGGGACGGGTTCTTCTCGATAGGGAATTTCTAATTGGCGACACAACTGAAGGACCTTCAATTTCGTGATTCCCGGTAACACCAAACGCCCATCCGGATGAGTATAGACGATCCCATCAATGACAAACCAGAGATTGGATGCAGATGCTTCTGTAAAAAAGCCATCTCGTTGCAGTATCGCATCATCGAAGCCAGCTTCGATCGCTTGATCCAGCGCCAAAAGATTCCCTAACAAACTCAATGATTTGATATCACAATGCAACCAGCGTTCATCAGGAAGAACGGTTGCCGAAAGCCCTGCTTGCTGCATTTCATCTGGTCGTTCAAAGGGGATCACATTTGCCGTCACCACCCCTTTGACCGATCCAGCTGGTGGAAACTCGTGATTTCTCGGAGAAGCGATTCCTCGGGTGATCTGAAGATAGATTTCTCCTTCTGTGATTCCTTCAGTCTTAATGAGTAACTTTAGATTTTCAGTCAATTGGGGAATCGAATAGGGTAACGTTAGCTTAATTTTTTGTGCACTGCTTTCCAATCGAGCCATATGCTCCGCTAACATAAAACAGTGGCCATTATATATTCGGATAACTTCATAGATCCCATCACCATACTGATAGCCACGGTCTTCGATATCAATTCTCACTACCTCTCGATCAACGATCTGACCATTCCACAAAACCTTCATTTCCTCACTCCTATCGTCGTTTTCGTTTCAATCAGTATAGCATGAGTCTTTGTACCGTGCTATGTGTCATCTAAAACAAAAAACTTGCTGATGAAGATTTCTTCAACAGCAAGTTTTATTGTTACAATGACTCCTTATCGATCACAGAACGTTCTAGTTTGCGTTCCTGGAAAAAACGGAGTAGCGTGCCAGACATCGCCATAATGATCGAATACACTGGAAGTGCAACGATCATACCAACAAATCCCAGCAAGTTGCCTGCGATCAATAATAAGAACACCGCAATAATCGGATGGATATGCAACACTTTATTCATTACTAGAGGTGAAACTAGATACGATTCACCCAATTGAATGATCGTGATGCCCACTACCAATAAAATGGCAGTACGGATATCTAAACTTAAAGCAAATAGAAATGCGGGTGCCGCTCCGATAAATGGTCCGAAGTATGGGATGATATCCAAGACACCGCAAATCAGGCCTAAAAGCAACGCATTCTGCAAACCTAGCAAAGAAAAAATCAAATAACTGGAAACGGCAACGTACGAACAAACAAGCAATTTTCCGCCAATATAAGCAGACGCTGCTTGGTGAAAATCACTGCATAATTGACGCATTAATCCTTGGTACTTTTTCGGTGTTTTGTTTGCTAAAAAGTCTGGCACTTTCTCACCGTCTTTAAACATATAGACTAAGAGCAGTGGGATCGTAAACAAGACGATCGCTGAGTGAGAAACGATGGAGATCAAACTCGTTAGACTATTCGTTGCCCCGGTAATAAACTGCAAAGCGAAATTGCTCGCTTGCGAAATATCGATCGAATCAATGAAAGGACCGAAAAGTTCCTCCAAATAGGAATGATCGATGTTATCGATCACCAAATTGATGATAACGGGTATTTGATTGATAAAGCGTCCCATCTCATAGGCTAATGCGGGTCCAATCACCTGAATGATCAAATAGGCTGCAAAAACGATCAACAACAGTGTCGCATACAGCGCAATGCTTTTCTTTTTCGTCCTTCTTTTTACCCAATTAAAGAAAGGCAAAAAGATATAAAAAATAAAAATGGATATCAGTACAGGTAAAAAGACACTAGAAAAGATTGCTTCTAATGGTCGAAAAACAAACAGTATATTTGAATAGATCCAGACGGCGATCCCTAAAAGGCAGACGATCACCAGACCTGCAAAAATTTTTGATTTTTTAAGAAACTCCAATAATTGATCCTCCTGATTCTAGAAAATACGTTCACTTCTTTCAGTTTATCATAATTTTTTAAGCGAATGATCCTTTTGCGAATATTTTTTCAAAAATCCACGTTTTACATAGGAAACTTTTGAGTAATTTAATTATTTCCCCCATAAAACCCTTCTGCAAAATCAATTTTGATGAGCAGAAAAAGGAACCGAGAGTTGCAAGTGTTTGATACAGTAAGCTGCCACACCGAGCTGGAGTAAACCTAACACTAAGAAAATCAGATGCAAAACATTCCCGCCCCTTAATAAAATCACTTGAACAATGATCCAGATAACTAAACAGATGCCTAAAAGCAATTCGCCATGATACCCTTGGTTGCGCCACAATCGGATAGCTGCCAATAAATTGCCCAGTCCTAACACAATTAGCAAAAACACCCCGGGAATCAAAAATGTTGTAAATGGCGTTCCTTGGAGCATGGACGATTCCAACCCAGCAAATGACTGTCCTTTCCTTAATGGCTCAATACTCATAAACGCCAGCATGCTTCCTCCACATGCGCCAACACCAATCACTAAACTTAACACAAATAACGCAAATCGCAGCTTCATTTCTCCCACTCCTTCATCAAACATAAAACCGTTAATAAATTGACCATTTTCAACTAGCGATCGGGTTTCTGGCTATTTACTCGTTTTTAGGCAAATAAATAAATGCTGCAATTTGCTGCGTTTCTACAGAGGAAAAGCCGCAAGACTCATAAAATCGGCGCGTTTTCTCTGTGTTGTCCGTGATCAAAACCTTTTGTCGAATTGATGGATATCTCGCCAGCATTTTTTTGAGCAATCGCTGACCAATTTTTTGACGTTGGAACGCTGGCGCTACTAATAGATCCTGAATATAAAGAATGGTTTGTCCATCGGTTATACATCGAATAAGTCCGACTAGCTGCTCTTCAACATAGGCAGTGATCACCTGTGACTGAGCTAGGCCGATTAATAGTCGCTCTGGCTCTTTCGTATAGGCGACCCAGCCAACACATTTATATAAAGCGAGAATCTGATTTGAATCCGCTGGTAATTGATCTTTAAAGATGATAGTCATTCTTTTCCCCCTTGTAACTTTTAACCAAACGATATAGCAACAAATAAAGAGTTAACAGTCCTTCTCCGAACAGGCTCTTGCTACCCTTCAAGCCGAATTGCTTTGCTTGACTAAAGAGTATCCTGAGGAAAAGCAGCTGTCAACTCTAATCACGATTTACTAAAGGAACAAAGAGGAAGTGGTGTTATTACTAATTAAACCCAAGGCTTACTTAATCAAGCATTAATTCGCTTTTTAAACGCTGACTCGTCGCTTGTTGTTCTTCAGGCGACACTTCTTGATAAGAGATACCGTATTCACCTCTAAAGCCATCGCCAGTGAACCCAGTACCCGCCATTTGGTAAGATTCGACAGTAACGAGTGCCGATTGATATTGGGTGAATAGTTGACTCATCTGAGAAAACGTTAAATCTGTTTCACCATTTTCCCCAATAATCGTTAACAGATCCTGAATCCGCATCACGCTTGATAGAGAAACTAATTCATTCGCCAAAATCTCTGTCACTTCTCGCTGACGACGTTGGCGTCCATAGTCACCTTCGGGGTCATCTTTTCGCATACGAGTATATTGAAGTGCCTCCCAGCCATCTAATTCGAGCGTTCCCTCTGGATAATCGATTTTTTCTGCCGTAAAAGCAAACTCATTTTCAACCGTGATTCCACCAATCGCATCGACAAGATCTGCCATCCCATCCATGTTTAAGGAGAAATAATGATGAATCGGTATATCCAAGTATTGTTCGACAGTTTCGATCATCATTTTTGCGCCACCGAATGAATGGGCATGATTGATCTTATCCTGATAGCCTTGCCCAACGATCTCCACATAAGCATCTCGAGGAATACTTGTGAGGGTCGTTTTGCGTGTAGCAGGATTCAACGTCGCTACCATGATCGTGTTTGCCCGGTAATCCGTTTTGCGACGAGAGTCATTGGCGATCCCTAACAAGAGAAGACTTAAGGGCTCGGCGTTTTCGATAACCTCCGCCTCTTCTCGCCCTTCGATCGGTCGATGGATAGACTCCACGACATCCTCTACTTGAAAATACACCCTAATAGCATAGGCGGTTCCGGCGGATACGATGCCCATCAACAGTACTAAGAAGACAATTATCAGTTTTTTCGCTGTACTCATTTTACTTCCCCCTACGCACACTTTTTTTGAACGAAAATACAAAAGCAGATGTGATAAAACTGATTCCACTTGCCAACAAGAGACTCGCTAACAAGTCACTAGGATAGTGAACCCCAAATAGCAAGCGGCTCATCATAATAAGCAGTAAATAAACCAATCCCAAAAACATAGCTAGTTTTTGGCTAATAGGACGTTTGCCTCTTTTGCCAGGCGCTGTTTGTGCGAAGAAAAAGAGGAGAGAAATAATTAGCGTGGTCGCTAATAGTGTATGGCCACTTGGAAAACTGGCGGACGCCCGTTCCATACTGTCAGCAAACTCCGGTCTTGGGCGATCAACGAATTTCTTGATCACTTGGCCAACACCACTGATTATGATCATATTTCCCATCAACCAAAAACTCTCGATCCGTTTCTTTCGAAGAAACAAAATTGCTGCCAATAGAAAATGAATAGCTGCTATCGGGACGATCGTTGCCGTGCTAGCAAGCGGAACAAAAATCGCTTCTACTGTAGCCGTCCGCCATTGAGGCACGTGGGAAAACAGGGTATCAAGCGTTTGGAACCACTGCGGCTCTAATGCTACAAGGAAAAACAACCATGCGAAACAGCTACAAAGCAGTCCACCTATCACCCCTTGTTTTGCTGTCTTGCTCATGTTAATCCCCTACTTTCTTTTAATGCGTACGATCGTTTCTTCGCTTTAGTCGGGAATTTTTCTAACCCGAAAATAATTCCCATCGCAATACTGATCGCAATCAACGAGGTTCCTCCTTGGCTTAAGAATGGCAGAGGAATTCCCGTTAATGGCAGCAACCCAATCGCCGCTCCGATATTTTCAAAGATCTGAAAGACTAAGCCAAAAACGTACGTGATGGCGATATAGACCGACGCCTTGTTATTCGTTTTTAACGCGGCGAAGATGATTTGATAGATGAGATAAAAATACAAGAAGATCACTAAGGTACTTCCTAAAAAGCCATAGGTTTCACCAATAACTGTAAAAATCATATCTGATTCACGAACCGGCACGTACACTGTCGTATGGGTGTCAGGCGCTCCCAATAAGCCTCCTGAGCCAATCGCCCACATACTGCGAACTTGTTGGAACGCGATAGAGTCTTGGTACGCTAGGGGATCTGCCCAAGCTCGCACTCGGTCTAATTGATACTGCGAGAAATGAAGTCGAAACAAGACACGATTGCCCCATTCCGTAAACACGAGCAGCAATAAAATAGCGCCGAGGGCTGCGATCAAACCGATCACTACGGTCAAAATTTTCCAATGAACACCCGAGATAATAAATAAAGCCCCTAACATCACAATAAACACTAAACTCGTACCAAAGTCCCGTTGCATAAACATCAATAGAAATGTCGGTATACTATAAAGCAAGATCTTAGTGACGTAGATCAAATCAGATTTAATGGTCCGTTCGGCTTTTCGTTTTTCATATACTAAGGTGAGATAGACCATAAAAAGCATAAAGGCCACTTTCATAAACTCTGAGGGCTGAATGGTAAAGTCGCCGATTCTGATCCAGCGTTTGGTAGAAGTCTGCTCAAACATCGTTTGATCGTAGAACCAATGAAGAGAAGCCATCAAACCTAGCGCCAATACATACAAAAGACCCGAAAAGCGTAAGAGCAAATTGGTTGGGATCAAACTTGTAACGAAGAGCGCGATGGCGGATAGAACACAAAAAACGATCTGTCGAAAAACGATTCCAGAAGGATCATTGCCATCCATTACAGAAGCTTGATGTTGTACCCAAATGCTTAGCAAAAAAAGCAGAAAAACGGGTAGCAGCAAGGCATAGTTTGCATCATGTCGTTTGAGGAACTTCATTTCGTTTGCCCTCCTCTCGCTCTAATTTCAGGCACATACTAAAGGCAAATGAAAGAATAAAGTAACTGGAGCCACCATAGCTGATAAAGGGTAACGGTACCCCCGTCATCGGCATCAACCCTAAAATACTGGCTATATTGATACTTGTTTGCAACAAAAGTAATGTACTTGTTCCTAGCAATATCAACCCAATCTGAGGGTTTTCAATAGCTGCGGAACGAATAAATAAACGTAAGATGATTACGAATAATAAGCCAATAACAAAAATCCCGAAAAGCAAGCCAAGCTCTTCTACTAAAACGGAAAAAATAAAATCGGTTTCCGCAACTGGTAAAAAGCCTTTTTTCGTAATACTGTTTCCTAAACCGAGACCAGTAAGCCCTCCATTAAATAAAGCATAGTAAGAATGGATCATTTGGAACCCCTGATTGTAAGGGTCGGAGAATGGATCGCCTACTAAGCGAATTCGGTTATATACGTGCATAAACATGTGGGGCAATAAATCATTGTCGCCTAAAAACATGATCAACAGGGCAACCAGGAATAGACTGATCACTAAGCCACCAAATAAAAGAGCCGTCAGCTTCACGGGGACTTGTACCGTAGTTATCATGACAAATGCTAAAAAGAGTAAAATCATCACACCGGCTACTTTCGGTTGAATCAGGATCAACACACAGCACAAAAACAAAACGAAAAGCGGACGTTTCATTTCCTGCAAGGTGGTTTTTGCAGTTTGAAAGTAATGAGCAAGGTACAAGACCATCCCTACATTCACAATCTCTGATGGTTGAAATTGAATCCCTGCGATCGAGACCCAGCGTTGTGCCCCATTAACAGAGACACCGAAAAAGGGCAAACGAGCTAAGAGCAAGGTAAAGATCCCAAATGCTAGCAGACCGATCGCTAAGTATTTGCTAAGCAAAATCTCTCTTCGCGTCCGCTGAATAATGAATAAAAGAACCCAGCTAAGTAACAAAAAGACCAATTGACGGATAAATAGCGACGCTGGTGGTTGATCTCTCGTTAATAAACGGTATGAACTTGAACTATAAATCATTAAAAGACCGATAAGGCTCAATAGCAAATAAGCTATGATCAGCAGCCAATCGATCTTCTTTTTTTCTATCATTGCTTCCACTCCTCTTGCCTTGGAGTAGGTGTTCAGACGGTACCAGTTATTTTGCTCTATGAGCTTCGTCATCCATCAGAAAGAAAAGCAAAAAAGTCTCACTTCTCTTAGGACGTCAGACTTTAGCAGCAATCTCATCGTCCGAGTTTTAGCACTATACAACGTAAAGAAAGTCATTTGCTCTCTTAGCTATTTTATGAAAAGCCTTAATCCGACAATTCCTGTTTTACACATTGGCGTCTTTCGACGTTTCTGCGCAATAGCTTGTGTTTGTATAGGAGCCTCACCTAACAAGGTTATATGTTATTTTTCAATCCAATATGAATGGTACCCTTCCTCGAATAAAGATACAACCAATTCTCTGTTATTTTTATTTTTCTTTAACTTTTCTTAAAGAATTTAGATATTTCGAATATTTTCTGCTCTATAAAGAAAAAACAACCAAAATAATCATCCAAACAAAGGAACGGCATCGATAAAGGACGTTATTAAAAAAACGAACATTTAAAAAAAGCAGTCCTTTTTCTAGGTGCTGAAAAAGGACTGCTTGCTTGATTTTGGTCTATCGATTGAAAGTTTTCTTAATCTATCAATCCACGGGTCGATTGGTTTGCCGTTCTTGCGCTGCTTTTCGTAACTGCTTCTGCGCTTTTTTAGATCCTCGTTCAATATCTCGAGTAAACTTGCGCTGCGCAAACTCAACGAATAGCTGATCAAGATCATAACCTGCGGGATAGAGCACCTCTCGCTTTGTGAGGAGTTGCAAGCGACGTGCGGCAACAACAAAAAAGTGTTTCTCAATTGAAAATTTCGCTTGTCCTTGTTCCAAATACTCATAAAAAAGTCCGCGCTGGTTATGTTCTGTTGAAAAGACCAAGTCTCCTTTTTGAAAAATAAGATCTATCTTGGCTTCTTGTTGAGGGGGTTGTTTCTTCCCCTTTTCAAAAAGCTGCTTCTCAAAAGAATAGGTTTTATGCTTTAAATATTCCTTTGCTGTTTGGACTACGTCAGCGGGGATCGCCATCTTTTCGGCAATCCAAAACGCATTACTATCACCGACTGCATTCGTCAGCAAACGATATTTTGGTGTCAAGGTTTTGGCATCAAAAGCCATTGCCGCTGTTTCGAAATCTTGATGATCGACGGCAAACTGCTTGATTTCACCATAATGCGTTGTTGCGATCATTAAAGCTCCTGAGCGATAGATGGATTCCATGATGGCGATCGCCAAAGCAGCCCCTTCATTAGGCTCAGTGCCGCTGCCGATTTCATCCAATAAAACAATACTGTGTCGGGTAGCATTCTTCATAATCTGAGCAATGTTCGACATGTGCCCAGAGAAGGTACTTAAAGAATTTTCTAGACTTTGTTGATCGCCAATATCCATCCAAAGACTTTTTAAAAACGGAACAATGCTTTTGCCATTGTGCGCTGGAAATAAGCCATAATGAGCCATGGCGCAAACAAGTCCAACGGTTTTTAAGACGACGGTCTTGCCTCCAGCATTGGGTCCAGTGATGACCATGCAGCGGTTTTCTTCGCCAAGTTTTAAAGAAAGAGGAACCGCATCACGCCCCAGCAAAGGATGGCGGACTTGATCAAGAAGCAAAACTTCTTTCTCAGTCATAGTTATCGGCTGCCCATGGATTTCTCGACAATATTTTCCCCGAGCAAAAATAATATCCAGCACAACTAAAATGTCAAGACAGGCAAACACGGCGTTCATTTGTTCGGCGATCGCCCCTGTCAACTCTGACAACACTTGGTATTGAGCGGCTGTTTCTTCTGCTTGTGCCAAGATCAATCGATCATTTAAACGGGCAGCTGCCTCCGGTTCAATAAAGACAGTCGCTCGTTTATTGGAACGTTCGATGATCGTTCCGTTAAATTGCTGTTGAAATTCAGCACGCACAGGTAACGTATATCGGTCGTTCTTTTTGATGACACGATTTTCTTGTAAATAGCGACTTTCCTTAAAAAACTTTGCAAAAACTTTTTTCAGATCAGCTTCATATTTTTCGATCGTACCGCGAATTTTCCGCAATTCTCGGCTGGCATTACTATCAACCTGACCATTGCGAATCTTTTGGAAAATCATTTCGGCGATTTCAGAAAAGTCTTCTAACCCTTGTGCATATTGATGTAATCTTGGGGCAATCGATTGATTCTTTTCGAACAATTGACGGATGATTCGAAAAGACCGTAAAAAGTCTCCATATTCGATAAGCTCCTGTGGTTCTAAAACAAACCCTTTTTCAATTTTCTCCGTATGGTGTAAGACATGCTGCAGCCCCATAAAAGGCACTTGACGACCAGCAGCTAATAGTGCCATCGCTTCAGTGGTCTCTGTCACTCGTTTTTGGGCAGAGTGGATCGTCGCTGCTGGTTTTTCATTCGCAAAGCGCGCTTTGCCGTAATCGCTGATTATTTTTTTACTTACTTGTTCTTTAATTTGTTCAAATTCAGTTGCTTGAGGTATCTTCATGAGTTATCCTTTCTTGTGCCTGAGGATTCCGATCAGATCCCCGTCCAAAAAAGTGTACAAAAAAAGCGATAGTCTCCCATCACCTGATTCATCAATAACGATTTTTATCGGTATCTACAGGCACAACAAATAAACAGTCTGTTTTTGCTTATTTGTTTTAATTGGCTGATTAGATACCTACGACACTCATCAATATACCTCTTTCTTTTTTGAACGAGTTTTTTTCATTGTAATATAGAAGCTGTCCTTCTGTCAACTGGTCCCAAACTGCCCTTACAAAAAGAAAAAACGCTCAGCAGCTCCTAGAAGCCCCTGAGACGTTTTTTGATTTTAAATGATGCAAGGCGCTTACGAGCGAATCAGGTGATCAAAGGCACCTAATGCCGCAGTCGCACCTGAACCCATTGAAGTGATGATCTGTTTGTATACACTATCGGTACAATCCCCTGCTGCAAAGACCCCTTCAATATTGGTTGCGCCGTGTTTGTCTACGACGATCTCATTGCGTTCGTTTAAAACGATGCGATCTTTTAACCATTCGGTATTCGGCATCAAGCCAATCAAGATGAAGACACCCTCAACAGCTAATGTGAATTCACCACTCGTTTCACGATCAACGTAGGTCAATTGTTCGACATGATCGGATCCAGCAATTTCCTTCGTTGCCGCATTCGTAATAACAGTCACATTTTCTAACGTGTTCAAACGGTATTGTAGCACAAGGTCCGCTTTTAGTTCCGGTAAAAATTCAAGAACATAGACGTGTTTTGCCATGCCAGCTAAATCGATCGCTGCTTCGATCCCAGAGTTTCCGCCGCCAATGACAGCAACCTCTTTCCCAGCAAATAACGGGCCGTCACAATGTGGACAATAGGCAACACCTTTATTTTTGAATTCTTTTTCTCCTGGAACATTGATGTTACGCCAGCGAGCGCCAGTTGCTAAAATGGCTGTTTTGGTTTTTAATACTGCACCATTTTCTAATTCAACTTCGATGACATCATTGCGACGAATATCTTTCGCACGCTGCCCTTTCATCACGTCTACATTGTATTCGTTGATGTGCTCTTCTACCTGACGCATTAATTTTGGTCCTTCGGTATAAGGAGTACCGATCATGTTTTCGATCCCCAGGGTTTCCATTACTTGTCCACCCATTGTTTCGACGACCATCCCAGTATTGATGCCTTTACGCGCTGCATAAATCGCTGCGCTTCCGCCTGCAGGTCCGCCACCGACAACTAACACATCGAAAAGCTCTTTTTCAGCAAAGTCATCTTTACTCGTCGGACCAGCTGCTTTTTCCAACAACTGTTCGATCGTTTGACGGCCGCTTGCAAATTCTTCACCGTCTAAAAAGACGGTTGGCACAGCCATAATTTTTTTCTTGTCAATTTCTTCTTTGAACATCCCACCTTCGATCATGGTGTGACTGATGGAAGGATTTAGCACTGCCATGATATTTAACGCTTGAACAACATCAGGACAGTTATGGCAGGTCAAACTGACATAGGTTTCAAAATGTAATGGCTTATCGATCGCTTTGATGCGCTTTTGAAGTGCTTCGTCAATTTTCGGCGGACGACCGCTTACTTGAAGCAACGCTAAAATAAACGAAGTGAACTCATGTCCTAACGGTAAACCAGCAAAAGCGATGCCGCTTTCTTCACCGGGACGATTGATCGAAAAGCTTGGTGTCCGTTCACTTGCTACAGCTTGGATAGTGATTTTTGGCGACATTTCTGCGATTTCTTCTAAGAATTCACGTACTTTTGTGGAAGAATCATCCTCACCTAAAGTTGCCGCAAAAACAACCTCTGATTCTAGCATCGCGAGATACTGCGTCAGTTGGTCTTTGATTGCCTTATCTAATGCCATGAGAGCCTCCTAAATCTTGCCTACAAGGTCTAAGCTTGGCGTTAAAGTTTCTTCGCCTTCTTTCCATTTTGCAGGACATACTTCACCTGGATGAGTACGGACATATTGTGCAGCACGGATTTTATCGATCAAGCCACTAGCATCACGACCGATACCGTCCGCATTGATCTCAACTGTTTGGACTACGCCATCTGGATCGATGATGAATGTTCCACGTTGAGACAACCCAGAAGCTTCATCTAGTACATCAAAGATCTCTGAGATAACATGAGAAGGATCTGCAATCATGATATATTCGATTTTATTGATAGCATCAGAATGATCATGCCATGCTTTGTGAGTGTAATGAGTATCTGTTGATACAGAATAAACTTCTGCGCCTAATTCTTTTAATGATGCATATTGATCTTGCAAATCTTCAAGCTCTGTCGGACAAACAAATGAGAAATCTGCAGGGTAAAAACAAACAACGTTCCATTTTCCTTTAAAATCTTCTGATGAAACATCGATAAATTTTCCATTGTGGTAAGCTTTCGCTTCGAATGAACCAATCTCTTTTCCAATTAATGACATATCATTTCCTCCAATTAGAATAATTATTTGAGAATAATCTCTATTAATTATTAGTATATCTAACTATAAAAAGCAATAGTTTATTCAGAAATAGTCAAAAAAAATGTTATCCTCCTCAGAAATGAGCATATTTATTTTCTATCCAATACAAATAGAGTATAGTTGTAAGTTTGACTAATCGTTTCCATTTTAATTCCCTACTTGTTAGATTCTCAATTACACCTCTCATTCTCAATTAAATAAAAAAGATTGCCTCTTCCTATGATTCCTCACCAAGTAAAGTGAGCCATAGAAAAAGGCAATTTTTTATTTAGTATTTAAATAGTTGAACAATCCACTGATCGTTCGATCCCTCAATGTAATCCGCTTACCGTCTAAAAAAACTTCTTCGACTGGGTAATGGTCTTGAAAAGGTGGAACTTCCAAGTATTGACTTGCGAGAAAGCGCTCCGGAGATTCGACTGTTGCTATTTCTTTGCTGCCATTTTTCAGATAATGAATTTCTAACATATTCATTGCCTCTTTTCTTGTATTCTGAACTTTTAAAAAGCATTGAGAGAACCATATTTCTCGCTGTTCTTTTTTGATTGGTTCAGTTACAAGGCGTATTATAATCTTCCTTTTTTTAAAAGTAAAGAAAGCACTCTCGATTGAAGTGTCTCTTATTTTTTTGCTTTCGTATGTCCGATAAAGTAGTCCTCTAAGACACCACCAATAACAAAAATGACCCAAGAGTAAGCCCATGCATGAAACATGAAGGACCAAAGCATGTAAACGACCAAAATCACTGGCCAGTAGACTGTTCGAAAAAAGGTAACTCTACCAGCGGATTCGCCATATTTATGGCGTGTTGCTCGATCCCCCGGATGGTCTTCGTCGCGAATAAAATACGTCTCAGTTGCCAGCTTCGCAAAGCCTGTACGGATAATACTTACATAAATAATAAAGAACACACCTGCTGCAACCGTCAAGAAAAACAAGGAAATCCCAAATTCAACAGAATAATAAAACAATTCACTTAAAAGTACAGGCGCAATTGATAAAATACAGGCACCAATTCCTAAAACAAGACCAATCCGAAAACTTTTTTCATAATTTGCGAGTTGCTGAGCGGCTTCTCGTTTGGCATCCCTTTTTATTGGACGATCATCCAACTGTTTACGCGCACCGGAAAAGTGCAAACTGCTAGAGATAATAAAACCGACCCCGATGGCGATAAAAAGAAACATCACCATTATTCCAAAGGTCTCAGCATATATACTAACAAAGAGCATCAAGGCTGCTAGGGATGCGATACAAAAACCGATTCCTATAGATAACGAGAAAGCAAAGTGTCGCACAGTTCCCCAATAATCAAACGCATCGTCTTCTGTGATGGCATCGGACCAATCATCAATCGGCGCTTCTTCTTTTGAAACATTTAACTCTTGCAACAGCTCATCTACGGAACCAAACTCACTGATTACTGCACCGATGGCTTCATGCTCGCTTTTCCCTTGGTGAATCAGTTCTAAGTAGTGGTCTTCCATAATCGCTAAGAGGTCTTCTTTCGCCTTTTTGGTTTCCGGTGTGATGGGTACTGATAAAAATAAGCTGTCTAGATAGTCATGAATGGTTTTCATTTGTCTCCTCCTTGTAAGAACTGGTCAACGACGATCTTTGTCTGCTGCCACTCCAATAGTTTCTCCGTAAGGCTTGCTCTTCCGTCTGCAGTTATCTGGTAATACGTCCGCTTTTTGCCATGCGTCACTTCTCCAGGATATGAGCGGATCAATCCTTGTTTTTCTAACCGAGTAAAAGCGGAATACAACGTCGTTTCTTTGATCACATATAAAGCATCTGTTCCTTCGCGAATACGCTTGGATATTTCATATCCATAAGAATCTTCATTGGAAAGAATGGATAAAATGATTGCGTCGTTATAGCCGCGAATTCCGTCACTCGAGATCACGCAATCGCCTCCTAAATTACTTCATCTGTCGTACTAATTATAAAACAATTACTACGACAGGTAAAGTAAAGCAGGGAAAGTTATCAAAAATCAGTCGTAGGTCTTAGAAAATAGGAAAATAAAAAGGGACACGCATTCTCAGTAAACTGATACGCGTGTCCTAATTACTTGATTGCTTTTCTCACCTATTTATTCAACGGCTGGTTTGACATCGTCCATCATTAGTTGGATCGACTCCAAGCCTGAACCTGCTAAATACCAAACCGCAGCATCCAATTCAATGACTTGATCGTTTTGCCCAGCATTTGTTTCTTGGACGATTTCATTTGCAACAAATTCACTTTCACTTTCATTGCCGCCGATCGCTTTTGTCCGGTCGATCACGAAAATGATATCAGGATTTTTCTCAAGCAAGTACTCATAAGAAATACTTTGTCCATGTGTCGACGCCTCTAATTCCTCATCTACTGCAGGGAAACCAAACGTATCATACAAGATACTGTAACGAGAACCTGGCCCAAAAGCAGAAAGATTGCCTTCATTTACCATAACAACCAAGGCTTTCTCGTCAGCATTTTGCGCTTGCTCCTTCAAGGTATCGATCTGACCTTGTAACGATGCTAGTTGTTCTTGCGCTTCCTCTTCCTTACCAAAAATTTGACCAATGGTCGTAATGTTGGCTTCGATCGATGCCCAAGTATCACTATTGTCAACGCTTAAGAAAACGGTTGGCGCGATTGCAGACAATTCCTCTTGGAAATCACGTTGTCGCCCAGAAATAATGATTAGGTCTGGCTGCAGTTGATTGATTTTTTCTAAATCAGGCTCTTTGATTCCCCCTGCTGATTCAACATCTGCATACGCTGATAAATAATCTGGTAAATTGCTGGTCGCAGCAGCAACGATTCGATCCCCAAGGCCAAGCGCATCCATCGTGTCTAAGGCGCTATTGTCAAAAACCACCACTTTTTCTGGTGCATAAGGAACAGTAACGGTTCCATTGCTATCGGTGATTTCAACCTCTGTCGGTGTCTGTTCACTCTGAGCAGTTTGGCTTTGCTGTGTCCCTGTCGATTCGATTGTACCAGTATTATTTGATCCGCATGCGGTCAACCCCGCTAATACGAAAATACTCATAAAGCTTACTACAATTTTTTTCATTTTTTTCCTCCTTAGGAATACATTTTATTGGAAGGTATAGCAAAATTGTCGACCATCCACTTGTACCAGTTTGATTGGAATCTCATATAATGATGCCAACACTTGCTCCTGGATTACAGCCTCAGTGTCGGCCGCTTTAAAAATCTGACCGTCTTTCATGGCAACGATGTGATCGGCGTAGCGAGCGGCAAAATTAATGTCGTGCAAAACGATCACAACGGTTTTCTGATAGTCTTCCACCAAGGTGGTCAATAGCTTCATCAGCTGGTTGGCGTGCTTCAAATCTAGATTGTTTAACGGTTCGTCCAACAGCAGATAATCTGTATCTTGAGCCAAGATCATCGCCAAGTAAACTCGTTGTAGCTGACCACCAGAAAGCTCATGAATCGATTGATCGGCGTATTCGGTAAGGGATAGCTTAGCTAAAGAATCATCAATGATCCTATCATCCGCTGCCGATTGTCGCCCGCGGTTATACGGATAGCGACCAAATGCCACCAGTTCTCTTACAGTCAGATTGACTGCATAGCGATTGCTTTGTTGCAAAAAAGCCATTTTTTTGGCTAGCTCTTTGGATTTCCATTGGCGAATCTCAGTTCCATCTAAATAAATATCACCAGTTCTCTGGTCCAGCATCCGACTGACCAAGGAGAGTAAGGTGCTTTTTCCCGCACCATTTGGCCCGATAAAGGCAATCATTTTCTGCTCAGGTAATGCTAAAGAACACTCGGTCAACACCTGTGTTTTCGCATAATTTTTGGATACGTTTTTTGTTTCGATCATGATTTTTTCCTTTCCAGCAGCAATTTGCTTATAAAGAAGACGCCACCCAATAATTGAATCACCGTACCAATGGTCGTTTGCCATTGAAACACTTGTTCCACTAAGAACTGCCCTCCTACTAACAGGAGAAAACCAATCAGGCTGCCACCAGCAAACAACCACCCATGGCGATAGGTGGGAAAAAGCTGATAGGTGATCGTTGCCACTACAAAGCCGAGAAAAACAGCTGGACCTACGAGTGCCGTAGCGGTACCTGTCAGAAGCGCAATCAAAAATAAAATACCTCTATGAAGCCATTGAACAGGAACGCCTAGACTTTTGGCTTGCCCGCTTCCTAAATGTAATAGATTCAATTCTGGAATCAACAGAATCAGGCAGCTACTACCGATCAAAATGATCACAGCAGCAATTAAGAGATGTTGCGTATTGATATTGCCAAAGCTAGCGAATAAGCGTCCTTGCAGTAAATCATATTCATTCGGGTCCATCAAGACTTGCAAAAACGTGCTCAGACTACTGAACATCGTGCCGCATACCATTCCAGCCATCAACAACAAAAACAATCCGTTGACGGCTTTTTGATAGAAAAAACCGATCAATAAACTTCCTAGAATGGCAGTCAGACTGACAGAGAATAAAAACATCGCTGCTGTTTCTTGGCTTAGCATCTGGATCCCGCCGATAAAAAAGAAACACAGGGTCTGAACCAGGACATATAGTTGATCCAAGCCTAAGATTCCTGGTGTTAAATAGCGATTGCTCGTAACAGTCTGTAAGGTGATCGTACTAAAGGAAATTGCGATCGCCACCAGAGCAAAGGCGAAGATCCGACGGCCCCGCAATGCAAAAGCAAATGACCAATTACCATAGGTGTTATAGGTCAGATAGGCAGTAGCGGCACAAAGGATCAGAAAGAACAAAAGAAAGAGTTTTTTCTTCATTGAAACTTCCTCCCCAGCAGCAAAATCAAGAAGCAGCAACCACCTAGTACACCGGCAACCACACTTACGGGCATCTCATACGGAGCAATCACGATGCGTGCCAATACATCACATAAAAGTAAAAATGCACTTCCAGCAAAGCTGATCAACAGTAGATTATTCTTCAAATGATCCCCAAAGACCATGCCGATCATATTTGGGATAACGATCCCCAGAAAAGGAATTTGTCCAACGGTCAATAAAACGACACTACTGGCAAACGCCACCAGAGCGAACACAGCAAAGCGTAAAAACAGATAATTGATCCCTAGACTCTTGGCGGCACTTTCTCCTAAACCAGCAATCGTGATCTCATATGCTAGAAAATACAACAGACCGAATACTGGAATCGTCAAATACAAAAGTTCATACTGGCCAGCCATAATGGTAGCGAAATTTCCTTGTAGCCAAGAAGAGACATTTTGAACCAATTGGAAACGGTAGGCCAAGAAGCTGCTAATGGCACCGATGATATTACCGAACATCACCCCGGTCAAAGGGAGCATCATTGGATCTTTCTTTGGTAGAAATTGGCTTAAAAATAAAAAGAACAAAACACCTGCATAAGCAAACACAAATGCTGCGGTTGTCCGAATCAAGTTAGAAGCATTTGGCAGAAAAAGCATGACTAGCAAAATTCCTAAACGAGCACTATCAGATAATCCGATCGACTCTGATGCCACAAATTTATTTTGCATCATATGCTGCATGATTTTCCCACATAAACTAATGATTCCACCTGCAATGATCAAACTGATCGTCCGTGGGAGCCTAACTTTTACCAAAACAAGCCAATGATTCGGATCACCCTGCTGTAAACCACTTAATGATAATTCATGGGTACCTACCAGTAAAGAACAGCCCACAAGAAGAATCAAGATCAGCAGTAATCCGATTTTTTTCAACATGCCCCGCCCCTTCCTTATTGAGAATGATTCTCACTCTCTTTAATAGGGTAACGTATTTCACTTAAAATCACAAGAAGTTTTTTAAAAAAATCGCTTTACCAACGCAATTTCAGTGAAAACGAATCTGCGAAGGCAAGGGATTATGTGATATTTTTCTCTTATAAAAGACTGCGAGCACGTCTTTTTTTCTCAACGGAGCCTATTTAATCGCTTAAATCAAATAAATACTTGAGAAGGCTAGATTCAACTTCTGAGTTTCATTCAATAACAAATCATTCACACGTTCATTCGTTTCAATTTGTTGAACCCCCTGTGTAGTTCACACATGCTCATCCCATGCTAGGCGTAGCTTTTCAGATAAAGAGTACTGATGAGCTAACGTTTCCATCCAAGGAACATTCGTCTGCCGATAACAATCCTTTACCAAAAATCGTTCAGTCATAAAACGAGCGTCGTCATATTTTTTACGAGTTTCTTCATCAAAAAGATAGCGATACCAGTTGGCATCAAAGTTCAGCACAACCCCACTTGGTTTTAATACGCGATACCTTTCATGGGCGCAATTGCTATTTTCTCTCGATTAATGTCAATTCACAAAAATAAACCTGCGATCATCGCAGGTTTATCAAGACTTACTATTTTACTTTAACAAGCCATCAAGGGCCAATTGATTCAAAAAGTGCAGTGGAAATGAGATGGTTGGATTGAAAAAGTAATCCATTGTTGCTAATTGGTGCAAGGTCGTCTTGCTATTGATCAAGGTTGAGATCGTATTGATGATCTCCAAACTTCCACGATCACTCGTAATGATTTGTCCCCCCATGATCACTTTCGTTTGCTGATCAAAAATCAGTTTTAACGTTACTTCAAAATCCTCATCTGTCGCGAAAAATGTCCGAGAATGAAATGTTTGCGTCACTGAATCTACTTCAAAGCCGTAATACGGTGCCTCGGTCTCATTAATACCTGAACTGCTGACGAAATAGCCAAACAATTTACTGACGACGGTCCGTTGCATTTTTGGAAAAGGAATTTTCGTTGTTCCCCGTTCATTTGCCAATAAATTGGTGGCAGCAACGATCCCGGTGCGGTAAGCATTTGTTACTAAAGGAATATACAAGGAGCTATCCGAATGATTAAATGGGATCGAAACAAGATCCCCAATTGCATAAATCGCTGGGTCAGACGTTTGCAAATACTCATTTGTCGATACCGTGCCATCCAGATTTAGTTTCAGAAAATCTTCTACTAGCGCAACATTTGGACGTGGATTGACAGCATAAACGACCACGTCAGCTTGAATTTTCGTTCCATTTGACAGCTCAATTCCTTGATAATCGCCTTTCTCATTTTTGATCGTATGAGCGACATTGCTGTTAAGATAGATCTGCAAATTTTTAGGAAAGCGTTCCATCAAAATTTTGGCAATTTCATGATCAAAATAACGGAACAACAGCGTATCCATGCGATCGATCAAATGAACGGCTTTTTGTTGTCCGCTTAAAGATTCCGCTAATTCAAACCCGATCAGACCAGCGCCGACGATCGCAACGGTTTGGGCATTCTCGATTTTTTCTAATGCTTGCTTTGATTGACCAATGGTTTTGTAGGTCGTTATATGTGCTTCGACATCTGAGGCAAACTCCGAACGGAAAGTACTCGATCCCATCGCCAAAATCAAGCCATCATAACTCACTTCATCTTCTTGCTGATAAGATTCCGTTGATGTGACAAAATGAACCGTTTGTTCTTGCGGAAAGATTTTTGTGACTTCACTGTTTAGCATCACATTGATTCCTTCTGAAAGAAGTTCACTGGCAGTTGCCGTTTTGGAATCTTCCAAACGCTGAATGTAACCTTCCAGTACTAAATTCAAACTGCTGGCAACATAACCAAGAACGCTTGATTTTTCTATAATTATCACATCGACTTTTGGGTCAACTTTTTTTAAATGACGGGCAGCAGCAATTCCTGCATGAGAGCCTCCAATAATCACTATTCTCATATCTTTTCCAACTCGCTTTCAAGGTTCTCATTTCGTATTTCATCCACGATTTGATGAAGCCGCTCTTCTTCAAATGGGGTTGCACCACCTGTTAAAATCAATCGTTTTTTATAACGATAGCCTTCCGAGATCTCAGAATGATCAACGATCAATAGATCATAGTCCTTCTCCTTCGTCCCATCGAAGTGAATATTCGGATAGCCAGCCAATTCTTTGATCAAAAAGCGCCGTAAAAAGCCACTGCGTAATCGTGATTGAGTCAGTAAAATCCCTACCGTAAATGCTTTTTCCTGTTTTACTTGAATCCATTGACGGATCAAAAGCAATTCATTGGTCAAATGCTGCTTTTTCTCAAGAGAAAAGGACTGGTTTACGTTTTTCTCCAACTGTTCGATTGCTTGCTGTGCCACTTCGATCAAGCTCTCATTCGCAACACTTTGCGGCTGAAATTCAGCAAAGGCAATAATGCCGCCATGAATATACAACGCTTGGATCGTCACACTCGTCAAGAAGACGCGTAATTCCGTAGAAGTTTCTGTAGTCTTTCTTTCACTATCACCAATGGCCTGCAGCAGCTCCCCATTTAACGCATCGATCTCTTGGAAGAAAAGTGATTTTTGCAAGGAGTCATCCAGTGAAGGGCGAATCAAGCCTTCAGCTAATAAAAATAAATAGAAATATACCGTTTCATAATCGCTCCAGGATACGGCAAAACGACTGAGATAGCGCCCTAATATATTCCGCAAAAGCTGGAACATCGCTTCATTTTCCAATGACTTCAACAATGGATACGAGGCTTCATGCTGTTGCGAGCCGCGATAATCAAAACGGGCTTCCATAATGCCTAACCAAAGCCCGACTTTCCAACGCTCTGCTTGACTAAACGTTGTCTGCAACTGTTTTTCAATGACTCGAATCAAATTGTTGATGGCTGGTGCATTCAAGCGAGCGATCAATTCTTCATTGGGATAACTTTGTGAAAAAAACTGATAATAGAAAAAGCGAATCTGTTTTTCATCCCCAATCAATTTTTTATTTTTTAATTGGATGTCGAATTCTTTCAATAACTGATTGATCCCTTTGAATCGACGAAACAATGAAGCTTCACTCAACATCAGTTCTAACATCATTTTCGTCGTTGACTCATCTCGATGAAAAAACAAATACGACAATATCTGAAAATCGATTGCTTCTGAAAGATACGCATAAAAAAATTGCTTTAGGGAAAAATCAAGAGGCAATACCAATTGCACTTGATCATTTTCTGAATAGATCAAAGCTGCGTCTTCATGGAAAGCAGCTAAATTTTGATGAAGATTTTGAAGTTCTTTTTGCAAAGTGGGCGCGGAAATGGATAACGTTTTTGCAAGTTTTTTATAAGAGACTTCTGAGCCATTCTGAAAAAAAACAGCCAAAATTTGAAAATGTACCTGCTGATTTTTTTCAAGCAGCTGCATCACATTCATTCTTGAACCTCCTTCACCTTTCACATACTAATTTCCCAATTAATGAGTCGTTTGTCAACTATAAAAATTGCCTGAATGTCTTTGAGTTCGATGGAAAAAGCGTTATTTATTGTTCCTAAAGCATAGGAATGGTAAAATTCTTGAGAAGAAAGGTGGTGAACTATGGGAAAACGAATGTTAGCATTTTTTCGAACGGATCGATTATTTTCGATTTCCCTGCTACTAGCACTTAATGCGTGTTTTTTCGGCACCTTCCGTTGGTCGTTTATTGACTTTAAAGTGATTTTATCACTGTTTGGATTAATGTTAGTAATCAATGGGTTAGAAGAAGCTGGTCTTTTACGAGCATTTGGACAAAAAATAGTGGAAAAAAGTCGCAATTTGCGTGACTTGATCCGCGCAATCGTCTTGCTAAGCTTCTTCAGTTCGATGTTTTTAACAAATGACGTGGCTATCTTAACTTTATTGCCCATCTATTTACTCTTAACGAGGAAAGAACAACAGCACACCAGCGTCTTATTAGGCGCTGTCTATTTGATCGTAGCAGCCAATTTAGGAAGCAGCCTGTTTCCATTTGGAAATCCGCAAAATCTATTTTTATTTTCCTGCTATCAGATTTCGCTGCCACAATTCATGTGGACTACCGGCACCTTTGTGGGACTTTCATTACTATTACTCCTTGTTTCGATCCAGCTCATCCCAAAGACTCCATTGGAAATCGCCCTGCAAGAAGAACCCTTTGAAAAAAAGCCAGCGCTGCTTAATGCAGGATTATTTGTTCTTATGATTCTTGGTATTTTTAGTGTTCTCCCTATTTCAATCGCCGTGCTTGTCGTCGCAGCCGTGGTTTGGTTTAGCAATAAACGATTATTTGCAAAAGTTGATTATCGGTTACTACTTACCTTTCTCTGCTTCTTCTTGATCGTCGGGAATATTCAAGACCTATCTCTGGTCACCGATCACATTCGACCGTATTTTCAAGAAACGCATCGCGCTTTTTTAGGTAGTATTTTACTCTCCCAAGGAATATCTAACGTTCCAGCAGCAATTTTGATTGCTCCTTTTACCGATTTAGAAAAAGCCGTTCTTTTGGGCGTCAATGTTGGTGGTTTGGGTACATTGATTGCTTCTTTGGCGAATTTGATTGGGTACAAATTATTGAAACAAGCCAGACCAAAAGAAGCGAGAACGTTTCAAAAGCTGTTTTTTATCGTCAACATCATTTTTTTACTGTTATTAGGCAGCATCGTATACCTTCTATTGTAGCAAATTCACTGTAAAACGAGATTCCAGCATAAGATGTTTCCAGTCAGCAGCCAAAAGAAGCCTAGCTCCTGTACCTGTTTCTTGATCTTATGTCAGAATCTCGTTTTTTTGATCCCCATTGTGTGATTTTACTTAGGCTAAGAGAAGCTCAAAGGTGATTTTTGTTTGGCTTTCGACAGTCAATGCCTCACCAAAGACATGTTGAACCATTTGTTGCCGTTGTTCCAATGAATACTCCTCCTCAAAATAAAGATGAAATATTTCTTGATCGATCTCTTCCTTCAAAATATACTCGAATTGCCGACTCTGCCAATCGATCGCTTCTTCTGAAAACCACTTCTTGTACCAAGTGTTTAAGTTCAGGTCATTCTTCGCTGAAAGATTTTTTTCATAAGGCTGAAACACGTTTTCTTCTTCTGCGATCATTCTTAGAATAATCAATTGATGGGCCTTTTTTTGAAACTGAAGCAATGCTTCTTTGTCTCTGACTGCTGGATTCATTGCCATAAAAATACAGGGCCAGTGCTGGTCTGCAGATAAAAAGTCTTTTTGGCTCTGCTGAACCAGATGGAGCTTGTTCATCGGATCTTCCGTCGTTTCTTCAATGATTTTTAACATTTCTTTTGAAAAATCAATTGCGTAATACTCATCTACATAAGGATAAAATGCTGAAATGTAGCGGCCAGTCCCCGCAGCAAAGTCAACGAAGGCCGATATCGGGAACACTTTCTGCTCCACCAAAAAAGCTGCTACCTCTTCGGCAATTTTCAATTGGGATTCTCTTTGAATCTGTGCATATTCTTGGGCAAATTCATCCCAAAACAGCATCGCTTCCTCTTCTTCCATCTAGCGGACGCCTCCAGTGATCACTGTCTTTCCTTTCGTTCCTTGCTCAACCGCTTTTGTAGCGAGCTTTAAGGTCTCGATGGTAATTCCTCCATCAAACGTTTGCACCGCAGTCGTATGGATCTTTTTGTCAGCAAGCAACGAGGCGATCCGTTGCAAAATGCTCCCTTGTGTTTCTATCATCAACTGAACATCTGTTTTTGCGAACATATACTCCCAATAAAAATCGATGCCGAGGTTTTTAAATGGATTTAAATCTAGCGCTTCTTTCGTATTCACGATCATTCCGACTTTGCCAAACGGCAAGATTGCTTTCGTTAATTGTGGCAAATAGGCCGAGGCGTCATAAAAAATTGCAACGGCTGAAAAAGGCTCAGTGATTTGTTCAGCCAACGGCAAGCGATGATTAAGTACTTGATCCACTTGATTGTTTTTAAGCCACTGATCGTTCTTAGGACTCGCAGTGCCATAGACTGTCAATCCTGCCCATTTTGCTAGTTGCGCCGCAATTGAGCCAACACCACCGCTGGCATTGACCAATAAAATCGATCCTTCATTCGCGTTTTCTTCAGGCACGTACCCAAATTTTTCAAAAAGCAATTCCCACGCTGTAATACTCGTTAATGGCATAGCTGCAAGATCGCCATCAGAAAAGCCGGCTGGTGCCTTTGCTGCGATCCGAGAATCAACTGTCTGGAACCTTTGATTCGCACCAGGTCGTTGTGTGGTTCCAGCATAAAACACCCGATCACCAACGGCAAAGCCATTAACTGCTGAGCCGATTTCTTTAACGATCCCAACGGCGTCATACCCTTGGATCTGGAACGCTTCACTTAAAGCAGTCATTTGCCGTCTTTTTGTATCGATTGGATTGACCGAAACTGCCTGTACTTCCACCAATAAATCATTTGCTTGGCAATTGGGTATCGGAATTTCCTTTTCAATAAATACATTTGACTCATCTAAAGATCGTCCTTCATAAAAACCTAGTGCTTTGCTTTTCATCATACTGCTCCTTCCAAAAAAAAAAGTGCTGAATAGTTATAAAAACCATTCTAGCACTTTTAATGAATTTAGAACATTTATTCTTCACCTTCCACGACAAGCGGAACCAAAAATGGATAGCTTGTGAAGAAATCTAATAAGGATCGCTTCCATTGATCTGAATCAATCGTTAGTAAAGTGGACTCTGTATACAAATGGATCGTCAATCGTTGATTTTTATCAAGTAAAACAAGAATTTCACCTTTGTTTTCTGTGATAAAATCATATTGCTGATTCTCCATTGTAATAATGAAAATTTGATCGAGAATTTCTGCTGCAACAGCAAAGTCCGTCTCCATATCGACAGCCAATGTTTGGGTATTGTCGATCAAGCTTGGTGAAACCGTAAAGCCTAATTCTTTTAAATGCGCCAATACCAAGTTGACATCATAATTAAAGAGCGA